>NZ_LT629755.1:2461538-3692308 GCF_900104685.1 Agromyces flavus | reverse complement strand
CGCAGGCGGCAGGCGGGCTGTCGTGCTTCTTCGTGCCGCGCGTGCTGCCCGACGGCTCGCGCAACGTGTTCCGGATCCAACGGCTCAAGGACAAGCTCGGCAACCGGTCCAATGCGTCGAGCGAGGTCGAGTTCGACGGCACCGACGGATGGCTCGTCGGCGACGAGGGGCGCGGCGTTGCCACGATCGTCCAGATGGTGACGCGCACGCGGCTCGACTGCGTGCTCGGCACGGCGGCCGGCATGCGCCAGGCCGTGGCCGAGGCGGCATGGCACGTGCGGCACCGCCGCGCGTTCGGGTCGCTGCTCGTCGACCAGCCCGCGATGACGGCGGTCGTGGCCGACCTCGCGCTCGAGTCGGAGGCGGCGACGATCACCGCGATGCGCCTCGCGCGGGCCTACGACGACGACGCGTCCGACGTCGAGCGCGCGTCCGGCGCCTGGCGACCGCGGTCGCGAAGTACTGGTGTGCAAGCGCGGCCCGAGCACGCGTACGAGGCGCTCGAGTGCCTCGGCGGCAACGGCTACACCGAGGGCTTCCCGCTCGCGCGCCGCTATCGCGAGCAACCGCTGCTGGCGATCTGGAGGGGTCGGCAACGTGATCGCCCTCGACGTGCTGCGCGTGCTCGAGCGAGAGCCCGATGCCTTCGAGCGTTCTTCTCGGGCCGGCGAGGCCGAGGCGAGCACCGGCGCTCGACCTCGAGCTCGCCGAAGCGCGGTCGGTCGTGGCCGAGATCGGGCGAGCGGATGCCGCGACCGCGGCCCTGCGCGCCCGCGAGCTCGCCGAGCGACTCGCGCTCGTGCTGCAGGCGTCGCTGCTCGTGCAGCATGCTCCGCCCGCGGTGGCCGACGCCTTCGTGCGCTCGCGGATCGAAGGTCGCGCGGGTCGCTCTACGGCTCCTTCCGTCGGCGTCGACCTCGCGGCGATCCTCGCCCGCGCCTGACGCGCCGCGCCGGGGTGGGCCGACGACGCGGCGACCGCCCGCGGACGGCAGAATGGCGGGTGAGGGATCGCGCGAACTGGCTCGTGGTGGCGCAGTTCGTGCTGCTCGCGTGCTGGTGGTCCTCCCGTTCGCCGTGCCCGGGCGCCGCTCTGGCCGGACAGCAGTCGACCGTGCTGGCCGTGTTGCCATCATCACCGGGCTCGTGCTCGCGGGCGCGGGGCCGTTGCGCTCGGCGCGACCTCGTGGTGCAGGTGGCGCCGCGCGAGGGGCCGCGCTGCGCACCACAGGCGCGTACCGGTTGACGCGCAACCCGATCTACGTCGGCCTGCTGATCGCCGCGTCGGGCTGGGTCGTCTGGTTCGCGCGCGTCGACCTCATCGTCGTCTGGGTGCTGCTGGCCGTCGTGCTCGTCGCCAAGGCGCGTGTCGAAGAGCGTCGCCTGGTCACGCGGTTCGGCGACGATTACCGCGAGTACGCCGCGCACACGCCGCTCATGCTCTGGCGTCGCGGCATCCGCTAGCCATCGCGGCCTCGGCTCGAAACGCAACCCTCCCGCCCGCGACACCGCAGCCGTAGCGTCGAATCGGAAGGAGGGCATCATGAGCAGCTTCACTGATCCGGTCGATGAGCCGATGCGGCAGGAGCGCGGATTCCCCATCGACACCGACGACGTCTCCGCCAACGAGGAGCCCCGCTCGACCAGGAGGCGAACGAGGACGCCATCGACTCGGCCGAGGCCGACCGACGCGCCGCGGAAGAGGGCACGATCGGCGACGACCGAGTCTGACCCTGAGCCTTCCCGGCTACGGCGCCGACGCCTGCAATGGTCCTGCGGCCACAGCTGCGTGATCGCGCGAAGCGGGATCGGCGCCCAGTCGGACGGTTGCGCGTCTCGTAGATCGCCTCGTACACCGCCTTGTCGAGCTCGAACGCGGCGAGCAGGTCACGGTACTTGCTGAGATCGGTGCCGGATGCCGCGATATAACCGTCGATGAACGCCTGGCGGGCCGAGGCGGCCCACGTCCGAGCCTCGGCGCGCGCTCGGGGTGCACGATCTCGGTCGCGCCCGCGACGTAGTCGAACGAGCGCAGCATGCCCGCCACGTCGCGCACCGGCAGGTCGGGACGGCGAACGCTCGGCCATGGGCCGCATCGGCTCGCCCTCGAAGTCGAGCAGGAGCCATCCGCGCTCGGGGGAGAGGATCACCTGGCCGAGGTGCAGGTCGCCGTGGATGCGCTGCAGCTGCGGCCACGCTCCCTGCGTCGCGCGTGCGTAGTACTCCGCGATCGCGGCGCGGTGCGGCTCGAGCGCCGGTACCTCGGCGACGCCGATGGTCAGGCGCCGCTGCCACGCCTCGTCGATCGCCGCGATGAGCTCCGCCGACGCGCGCTCGCGCGGGAACGCGCCACCGAGCGAGCGGTGCACCTCAGCGACGGCGACCCGAGGGCGCGTGCGTCGTCGCGAAGTCGCGGCCGCCGGCGGCGGCGAGGAGTGCCACCCGCCAGGCGTCCTCGACGCCCGCAGGAACTCCTGCGCGAACGCCAGGTGGCCGCGCGCGCGTCCGTCGGGGCGGCCGACGTCGTCCCACTCGCCGACCACGTCGCCCACGCTCGGCGGCACATGCGGCGAACCGGATGCCGCGAGCGCCGTCTGCAGCGTCACGTCGGGGTTGTCGCCGTGGTGGAGCTGGCGGAACACCTTGCAGATGAGGGGCGCCGCGCCATCCGGCCGGTAGATGATCGACGTGTTGGACTGCTCGCCGCCGAGCACGCTCGCGGGCACGTGCGGACCCGGCCGCGCGGCATCCGGAGCACCCGAGTAGTGGCCGACGGCCGTGGCGCCGTGCGCGACCGCGCGCCGCTCGTGCACGATGAGGTCGAGCAGCACGTCGGTGAAGGCCGCGTCGTGCGGGCCGTCGTAGAGGTGCGTGCCGTCTCGAGGGCCGCGATGAGGTGAGCGGATGCCTCCGCGCGGCCGCCGCGCGTTCCACGACGGGAACCTGGTAGAGCACGGGCGGTTCCGTCGCGTCATCCATGAGCAGCATCGACCACACGCGGACCCGGACTCGGCTGACGGCAGCTCCCACTCGCCGATGCGGCGCAGCCGCGGGGCGTGGCCCTTGCCGCCGTACCAGCGTTGCGCCGGCATCCACTCGGCGATCGCGGCCACGGCGCTGTCCATGGTCTGAACAGTAGGGCCGCGCATCAGCGAAGTCGAGGAACGACGCGGGTCATGACGCCTCGTGGCGTGGCGCGCGGCCCGGCGGCGAGCGCGCGGCTCGTCGAGCCCATGACGACGCGCGTGCGCTTGCGCTCGACCACGATGAAGAGGGTGCCGATCAGCCACAGCGGGACCTGGGTGAGGAACGCGATGCGGAACGCGTCGAGCGTGTACGTCGCGGCGTGCCGGCGCCCTGCGCGTCCATCGCGATGCCGATGAGGAGGATGGCGAGGAGCGCCGCGAGGAATCCGCCGACGTTCGTGATGCCCGTCGCCGTGCTCAGCCGGTGGCTCGGGTTGAAGGTGCGTGCGTGATCGAACCCGATCATCGACCCGGGGCCGCCGGTGCTCATCGCGAAGGCGAGCACGACAGCAGCCAGAGCGGGGCCGGGCCCGGCCAGGCGATGACGACGAGCCATGCCGCGACCTGGATCCGATCACGGGCAGCACGAGCAGTCGCGAGCGCGATACGGGTGCCGGGTCGAGAGCGCCCCGATGACCGGTCCGACCAGGATGCCGAACACCACGTAGACGTGAACAGCAACGACGCCATCGCGGTCGTCAGCCCCTCGCCCACGGTCAGGAAGGGAAGCCCCACAGCAGTACGAACGCCGTGCCGAGAACGGGGTCGTGAAATGCGACCAGAACGCGAGGCGCGTGCCCGGGTGGGCCCACGACTCGCGGAACCCCTGGCGCAGGTCGCCGACGAGCGCACGGCATGGATGGCGCCGGTCGTCGTGTCGACGGAGACGTCCGCGGTTCGGCCGGCGGTCGGTTGCCGGATGACCGCGAACGTGAGGATCGTGAACAGCGCCCGAGCCCCGCCAGTGAGCCGAATGCGACCGACCAGCTCGTCGCGTGCAGCAGCGCCGCGAGTGGGAGCACCGCGAGGATCTGCCCCGACTGGCCGATGAGTCCGTCAACTGCACCAGCAGGGGCGCCTGTCGTCGGGGAACCAGACCGCCACCACGCGCAGCACGCTCGGGAACACGGCGCGTCGCCCGCGCCGAGTAGCATGCGGCGGCGATCGCCCATGCGACATCGGGGGCGAACGCCAGCGTGAACTGGCCGATCGCCATGAGCGCCATGCCGATGGGATGATCGGGCGGGCGCCGAACCGGTCGAGCAGCAGGCCGACCGGGATCTGCATTCCGCCGTACACGGCGAGGCTGGATGGAGCGACATCGACAGCGCGAGGCATCCGCTCGAACGCACCGCCGCGTCGACCCGCCGGCGAGCGCGACGCGTTCGTGACGACGATTCGCCGCGAGCCCGACGCCCACCCAGCCACAGTCGCCACGCGGCGTGCTGGAGGGGCGGATGGTCAGTCACTCGAGGCTCCGTCGGCCGTGCGCGGCTGACCCGTTGACGGGATGCGGGCGAGATCCGGGGCGTTCATGGCGTTGACGACGATCGCCCCGTCCGCCGACCTGCGAGGGGGACGGCGATCGGGGCGATCGGAGTGCGCGAACCGCCCGATCAGGCCAGCGGCGCGTCGGTCGCTGCCGGCTCGCTCGCGACGACCTCGCGCGGGGAACGGCCCTCGACGGCCGCGGGGTCGCCCTCGGCGCCGAACTCGGCGTCGAGGTCGTAGGCGGCCTGCTCGAACTGCGAGTTGTACAGCGGTAGTAGCGCCCTTGGCACTGATCAGCTCTGCGAATCGACGAGATCAGTGCCGAACAACTCGCAGTTCGAGCAGGCGCCTACGACCTCGACGCCGAGTTCGGCGCCGAGGGCGACCCCGCGGCCGTCGAGGGCCGTTCCCCGCGCGAGGTCGTCGCGAGCGAGCCGGCAGCGACCGACGCGCCGCTGGCCTGATCGGGCGGTTCGCGCACTCCGATCGCCCCGATCGCCGTCCCCCTCGCAGGTCGGCGGACGGGGCGATCGTCGTCAACGCCATGAACGCCCCGTGTCTCGCCCCGCCTCCCGTCAACGGGTCAGCCGCGCACGAGCCAGACGGTAGCCTCGAAGTGACGTGACCATCCCTGCCCCATCTCCAGCACGCCCGCGTGGCGACTGTGGCTGTGTGGGGCGTCGGGTCGCGGCGTACATCGTCTCGATCACGAACCGCTCGTCGCTCTCGGCCGTCGGCGTCGACGCGGCGGTGCGGTTCGACGCGGATGCCTCGACGCTGTCGATGTTCGCTGTCATCCAGCTCGCCGTGTACGGCGGAATGCAGATCCCGGTCGGCCTGCTGCTCGACCGGTTCGGCGCCCGCCCGATCATCACCATCGGCATGGCGCTCATGGCGATCGGCCAGTTCACGCTGGCGTTCGCCCCCGATGTCGCATGGGCGATCGCCGCCCGCATGCTACTCGGCGCGGGCGACGCCGCCGTGTTCCCGAGCGTGCTGCGCGTGGTGGCGGTCTGGTTCCCCGAACGACAGGCGCCCCTGCTGGTGCAGTTGACGGGACTCATCGGCCAGTCGGGGCAGATCCTCGCGGTGCTCCCACTCGCGGCGCTGCTGCACGCGACGAGCTGGTCGGTCGCATTCGGCTCACTGGCGGGGCTCGGGGCGCTGTTCACGATCCTCACGTTCGCGGTCATCCGCAACCGACCGCCGGGCCGAACCGCGGACGTCTCCGTCGACACGACGACCGGCGCCATCCATGCCGTGCGCTCGTCGGCCGACCTGCGCCAGGGGTTCCGCGAGTCGTGGGCCCACCCGGGCACGCGCCTCGCGTTCTGGTCGCATTTCACGACCCCGTTCTCGGGCACGGCGTTCGTACTGCTGTGGGGCTTCCCCTTCCTGACCGTGGGCGAGGGGCTGACGACCGCGATGGCGTCGTTGCTGTTCACGGTCTACGTGGTGTTCGGCATCCTGGTCGGACCGGTCATCGGGGCGCTCTCGACCCGGCACCCGTATCGCCGCTCGCGACTGCTCGTGCTGCCCGTGATCGGGATCCAGGTCGCGGCATGGCTCGTCGTCATCGCCTGGCCGGGCCCGGCCCCGCTCTGGCTGCTGTTCGTGCTCGCCTTCGCGATGAGCACCGGCGGCCCCGGGTCGATGATCGGGTTCGATCACGCACGCACCTTCAACCCGAGCCACCGGCTGAGCACGGCGACGGCATCACGAACGTCGGCGGATTCCTCGCGGCGCTCCTCGCCATCCTCCTCATCGGCATCGCGATGGACGCGCAGGGCGCCGGCACGCCCGCGACGTACACGCTCGACGCGTTCCGCATCGCGTTCCTCACCCAGGTCCGCTGTGGCTGATCGGCACCCTCTTCATCGTGGTCGAGCGCAAGCGCACGCGCGTCGTCATGGGGCTCGACGAGCCGCGCGCTCGCCGCCGGGCCGCGCGCCCACGCCACGAGGCGTCATGACCCGCGTCGTTCCTCGACTTCGCTGATGCGCGGCCCTACTGTTCAGACCATGGACAGCGCCGTGGCCGCGATCGCCGAGTGGATGCCGGCGCAACGCTGGTACGGCGGCAAGGGCCACGCCCCGCGGCTGCGCCGCATCGGCGAGTGGGAGCTGCCGTCAGCCGAGTCCGGGTCCGCGTGTGGTCGATGCTGCTCATGGATGACGCGACGGAACCGCCCGTGCTCTACCAGGTTCCCGTCGTGGAACGCGCGGCGGCCGCGCCGGAGGCATCCGCTCACCTCATCGCGGCCCTCGACGACGGCACGCACCTCTACGACGGCCCGCACGACGCGGCCTTCACCGACGTGCTGCTCGACCTCATCGTGCACGAGCGGCGCGCGGTCGCGCACGGCGCCACGGCCGTCGGCCACTACTCGGGTGCTCCGGATGCCGCGCGGCCGGGTCCGCACGTGCCCGCGAGCGTGCTCGGCGGCGAGCAGTCCAACACGTCGATCATCTACCGGCCGGATGGCGCGGCGCCCCTCATCTGCAAGGTGTTCCGCCAGCTCCACCACGGCGACAACCCCGACGTGACGCTGCAGACGGCGCTCGCGGCATCCGGTTCGCCGCATGTGCCGCCGAGCGTGGGCGACGTGGTCGGCGAGTGGGACGACGTCGGCCGCCCCGACGGACGCGCGCGCGGCCACCTGGCGTTCGCGCAGGAGTTCCTGCCGGGCGTCGAGGACGCCTGGCGGGTGGCACTCCTCGCCGCCGCCGGCGGCCGCGACTTCGCCGACGACGCACGCGCCCTCGGGGTCGCCGTCGCTGAGGTGCACCGCTCGCTCGGTGGCGCGTTCCCGCGCGAGCGCGCGTCGGCGGAGCTCATCGCGGCGATCGACGAGGCGTGGCAGCGGCGCCTGACCATCGGCGTCGCCGAGGTACCGGCGCTCGAGCCGCACCGCGCCGCGATCGCGGAGTACTACGCACGCGCGACGCAGGGAGCGTGGCCGCAGCTGCAGCGCATCCACGGCGACCTGCACCTCGGCCAGGTGATCCTCTCCCCGAGCGCGGATGGCTCCTGCTCGACTTCGAGGGCGAGCCGATGCGGCCCATGGCCGAGCGTCGCCGTCCCGACCTGCCGGTGCGCGACGTGGCGGGCATGCTGCGCTCGTTCGACTACGTCGCGGGCGCGACCGAGATCGTGCACCCGAGCGCGCCGCCGAGGCTCGGACGTGGGCCGCCTCGGCCCGCCAGGCGTTCATCGACGGTTATATCGCGGCATCCGGCACCGATCTCAGCAAGTACCGTGACCTGCTCGCCGCGTTCGAGCTCGACAAGGCGGTGTACGAGGCGATCTACGAGACGCGCAACCGTCCCGACTGGGCGCCGATCCCGCTTCGCGCGATCACGCAGCTGTTGGCCGCAGGACCATTGCAGGCGTCGGCGCCGTAGCCGGAAGGCTCAGGGTCAGACTCGGTCGTCGCCGATCGTGCCTCTTCCGCGGCGCGTCGGTCGGCCTCGGCCGAGTCGATGGCGTCCTCGTTCGCCTCCTGGTCGAGCGGGCGTCCTCGTTGGCGGAGACGTCGTCGGTGTCGATGGGGAATCCGCGCTCCTGCCGCATCGGCTCATCGACCGGATCAGTGAAGCTGCTCATGATGCCTCCTTCCGATTCGACGCTACGGCTGCGGTGTCGCGGCGGGAGGGGTTGCGTTTCGAGCCGAGGCCGCGATGGCTAGCGGATGCCGCGACGCCAGAGCATGAGCGGCGTGTGCGCGGCGTACTCGCGGTAATCGTCGCCGAACCGCGTGACCAGGCGACGCTCTTCGACACGCGCCTTGGCGACGAGCACGACGGCCAGCAGCACCCAGACGACGATGAGGTCGACGCGCGCGAACCAGACGACCCAGCCCGACGCGGCGATCAGCAGGCCGACGTAGATCGGGTTGCGCGTCAACCGGTACGCGCCTGTGGTGCGCAGCGCGGCCCCTCGCGCGGCGCCACCTGCACCACGAGGTCGCGCCCGAGCGCAACGGCCCCCGCGCCCGCGAGCACGAGCCCGGTGATGATGAGCAACACGGCCAGCACGGTCGACTGCTGTCCGGCCCAGAGCGGCGCCACGGGCACGGCGAACGGGAGGACCACCAGCACCGCGAGCAGCACGAACTGCGCCACCACGAGCCAGTTCGCGCGATCCCTCACCGCCCATTCTGCCGTCCGCGGGCGGTCGCCGCGTCGTCGGCCCACCCCGGCGCGGCGCGTCAGGCGCGGGCGAGGATCGCCGCGAGGTCGACGCCCGACGGAAGGAGCCGTAGAGCGACCCCGCGCGACCTTCGATCCGCGAGCGCACGAAGGCGTCGCCACCGCGGGCGGAGCATGCTGCACGAGCAGCGACGCCTGCAGCACGAGCGCGAGTCGCTCGGCGAGCTCGCGGGCGCGCAGGGCCGCGGTCGCGGCATCCGCTCGCCCGATCTCGGCCACGACCGACCGCGCTTCGGCGAGCTCGAGGTCGAGCGCCGGGTGCTCGCCCTCGGCCTCGCCGGCCACGAGAAGAACGCCTCGAAGGCATCGGGCTCTCGCTCGAGCACGCGCAGCACGTCGAGGGCGATCACGTTGCCCGACCCCTCCCAGATCGCCAGCAGCGGTTGCTCGCGATAGCGGCGCGCGAGCGGGAAGCCCTCGGTGTAGCCGTTGCCGCCGAGGCACTCGAGCGCCTCGTACGCGTGCTCGGGCCCGCGCTTGCACACCCAGTACTTCGCGACCGCGGTCGCCAGGCGCCGGAACGCGCGCTCGACGTCGGACGCGTCGTCGTCGTAGGCCCGCGCGAGGCGCATCGCGGTGATCGTCGCCGCCTCCGACTCGAGCGCGAGGTCGGCCACGACCGCCGTCATCGCGGGCTGGTCGACGAGCAGCGACCCGAACGCGCGGCGGTGCCGCACGTGCCATGCCGCCTCGGCCACGGCCTGGCGCATGCCGGCCGCCGTGCCGAGCACGCAGTCGAGCCGCGTGCGCGTCACCATCTGGACGATCGTGGCAACGCCGCGCCCCTCGTCGCCGACGAGCCATCCGTCGGTGCCGTCGAACTCGACCTCGCTCGACGCATTGGACCGGTTGCCGAGCTTGTCCTTGAGCCGTTGGATCCGGAACACGTTGCGCGAGCCGTCGGGCAGCACGCGCGGCACGAAGAAGCACGACAGCCCGCCTGCCGCCTGCGCGAGCACGAGGAATGCGTCGCTCATGGCGCGCTGCAGAACCACTTGTGGCCGGTCAGGCGGTACCGCCGTCCCCACGACTCGTCGTCGCCGGTCGGCTCGGCGCGGGTCGTGTTGGCCCGCACGTCGGATCCGCCTGCTTCTCGGTCATCGCCATGCCGACGAGCGCCGACGGCTTGGCCGGGCCGCCGATGAGCCGCGGGTCGTACTCGCGGCTCAGCAGTCGCGGCATCCAGACGTCGACGAGGCCGGGCGCGGCCTGCTGCACCACGGGCACCGCGGCGTGCGTCATCGACACCGGGCAGGCGTGCCCCGGCTCGACCTGTGCGAAGAGCAGGAACGCGGCGGCCCGATCGACGTTCGCGCCGGGGCCAGGCTCGGCCCACGCGCCGGTGTGCGCGCCGCGCCCGACGGCCGAGCGGATGACGCGGTGGTAGGCGTCGTCGTAGTCGACCTCGTCCACGCGGTGGCCCCACCGGTCGTGCGTCCGCAGTTCGGGCGTGCGCGTGTTCGCGCGCTCGGCGTCGCGCTGGAAGCCCGCCGAGCCGGCGAGCTCGCCGATCTCGTGCAGCCCCTGCGCCGAGGCATCCGCGCCCGGCCCCATCGGGCGACCGCCTCGACCAGCGCGACGTTCTCGGCGTACTCGTCGACGCCGACCCGCGCGGCGCCTGGTTTCTCGACCTCGTGCGTGATCATCGTCGACCTCCGCGTCCATTCCACACCCGCGCGGCTGCGGATGCACGGCCGCCCCAGGCTGGGACTCGCTAGTCGTCGTCGGCGATGCGCTGGAAGAGCACGTGGTCCTGCCACTGCCCGCGATCTGCAGATAGCGGGGCGCGTAGCCGATGCGCTCGAACCCGTTCTTGGCGAGCACCCGCTGCGAGGCGGCGTTGTGCGGCAGCGTCGCCGCCTGCACGCGGTGCAGGCCGAGCTCGCCGAACGCGAGCGCGAGCGTCGCCCGCGCGGCCGAGGTCGCGTAGCCGCGCCCGTTCGCCGACGACGCCACCCAGTAGCCGAGGTTCGCCGAGAGGAAGGGTCCGCGGATGATGCCGCTGAGCACCATCGAGCCGATGATCGCGCCGTCGTCGTCGAGGATGACGAGCGGGAACGACTGACCTGCCTCGTGCAGCCGCAAGGACGCGGCGATGATGTCGGCCTGGCCTGCGACCGTCGTGAAGCCGTCGGGGCGCACCGGCTCCCACGGCGCGAGGAACTCCTGCTCGCGCGTGCGCACGGCCGAGAGCTCTTCGGCGTCTTCGGGCTGCATCAGCCTGACGCGCGGGCGTTCGGGATTCACCGTCCGAGAGTATCGGCGCGGCGGCGGACCACGCGAGGCTCGGGAACGCGACCGCGTCACCCCTCGAGCAGCTCGCGCAGGTCGTCGGCGTCGAGCTGCGCACTGCCGAGGCCGTCGTCGAGCACGGATGCCGCGAGTGCGCCTTCCGCGCCTTGAGCGCCATGACCTTCTCCTCGATGGTGCCCGCCGCGACGAGTCGGTACACCATGACGTGCTGCTTCTGCCGATGCGATGCGCACGGTCGACCGCCTGCGCCTCGCTCGCCGGTTCCACCAGGGTCGAGCAGGAACACGTAGTCGGCCTCGGTGAGTTTCAGTCCGAACCCGCCGGCCTTGAGGCTGATGCAGAACACGGATGCCGCGCCCGATCGGAAGCGCGCGATCTCGTCGTCGCGGCGGCGAGCCGTCGTCGAGCCGTCGAGGTACGCGTACGGCACGCCCGCGGCATCCAGCCTGCCGCGACCCGGCCGAGGAACGACGTGAACTGGCTGAACACGAGTGCGCGGTGCCCCTCGGCGAGCACGTCGTCGAGCTGCTCGAACAGCGCGTCGAGCTTGGCCGACGGGATGCCGGCGTGCCGCTCGGCGTCGATGAGGGTCGCGTCGAGCGCGAGCATGCGCAGCAGCGTGATCGAGCGGTACACGATGAACCGTTGCCGTCGAGGTCGTCGACGAGACCCAGGAGCTTCTGCCGCTCGCGCTGCAGCACCACGTCGTAGAGGCGTCGGTGCTCGGGTGCGAGCTCGACCTCGAGCACCTGCTCCTGCTTGGGCGGCAGCTCGGGCGCGACGGCTTCCTTCGTTCGTCGCAGTACCAGCGGGCGGATGCGACGACGCAGCCGATCGAGTCGCTCGGCGTTGCGGTCGTCCTCGACGGGTCGTCGATACCGCTCGTCGAACCCACGACGCGACGGGAAGAGTCCGGGCGCGACGATGCGCAGGATCGCCCACAGATCGCCGAGGTGGTTCTCGAGCGGCGTGCCCGTGACCGCGAGCCGGAAGGGAGCCCGAATGGCGCGTGCCGCGTCGTGCACCTTCGTCGCCGCGTTCTTCACGAACTGCGCCTCGTCGAGGATGAGCCCGCCCCAGTCGAGCTCGGCGAAGGCGTCGGCCTCGAGGCGGAGCACAGCGTAGGTCGTGACCACGACGTCGGCTCGGGCCGCCACGTCGGCGAGGCGTCGGCGCTGCGTCGCCTGGGTGCCGCTGACCGATGCGACGCGGAGCCCGGGCGTGAATCGCGCGGCCTCGTGGATCCAGTTCGACGCGACCGAGGTCGGCGCGACGACGAGGAAGGGCGCGCCGTCGACCCCGTCAGCCGAGGTCCGCGCGGCGGTGGCGTGCTGGATGAGCGCGAGGCACTGCACGGTCTTGCCGAGCCCCATGTCGTCGGCGAGGACGCCGCCGAGGCGGTTCGCCCAGAGGTAGGCGAGCCAGCGGAACCCCGCGAGCTGGTACGGCCGCAGTGGCAGCGCGAGCTCCTCGGGAGGCGCGAGTTCCTCGACCCGTCCGCCCTCGAGTGCCGCGACCGTCGCCCGCCACGTGACCGCAGGCTCGGCGACATCCGCGAGGTCTTCGAAATCGGCCCACAGGCTGGTGCGGCTGCGGTAGATCGGCAGGCGCCCGGTCTCCCACTCCGCGAGGTCGCCCGCCTCCTCGATGAGTTCGCGCAGCTCGGCGAAGATCGGCTGCGTGAGCGAGAGGTAGGACTTGTCGACGAGGAGCATGCGCTTCTGCCCCTTCGCGAGCGCTCGGAACAGCCGCATGAAGGGCACCGGCCGTCCGTTCACGGTGATCACCACGCCGAGGTCGAACCAATCGGGCTGGTCGGTCTCGACCGTGGTGACCCGCACCTCAGGACGCTCGGTGGCCTCGCGGTAGTCGGGGCGCTCGCCGCGCACGTCGATGCGGAATGAGGCGCCGGCGGCGCGCGCCGCGAGCGCCTCGAGTCGCGGCATCCGCTCGGCCGTGAACTGCGCGGCATCGACACCGCGGAGCACGATCGCGTCGAGCGGCACCCAGCCGAGCTCGTCGCCGACCCGCGCGAGCAGGTCGTCGTCGAGCTGGGGGTCGTCGACGGCGGCGGATGGGTCGACCTCGGTCGTGCGCCCGTCAGCGTGCTCCCACCGCCACGCGAGCCGCAGCACGTCGCCGGACTCGAACCGCGCGTCGAGCACGAGGGTCGCGGGTGGGCGGGGCGGCGGCGCGAAGCTGCCGTCGCGGCTCGTCACCGCGATCGAACCGGCGAGCGCGTGGAAGTGCGACGTCGCGAAGTCGGCCACCTCGGCGGCGGGCACCCGGATCGGCTCGGGCGCGGACAGCACGGCCGCCTCGGCCGGCCCGAGCAGCCCACCCGCGTAGGGCGCCAGTTCGATGAGCCCGGCGTCGAAGTCGAAGCGGTACACGCCGTGCCCGGCGACCGGCCGAGCGTGCTCGAGCGCGTGGTCGTCGGCGTCGAGCGTCAGGATCGGCGTGAGCGTGAGCGCCCCGTCGGCTCCGGCCGCGGCGTCGAGCCCGATGACGGCACCGCCGCGAAGCGCGACCTCTGGCGTGGCATCCGACCCGACGAGTGCGATGCCGAGTCGGCCCGCCTCGTCGAGGAGGGCCCAGAGCAGCGGGCTCTCGAAGTCGTCGACCGTGATCCACTCGGAGCCGTACACCTGCAGGGATGGGCCCGACCCCTTGAGCATCGCGAACTGGGCGAACCAGCGGGACTGCGCCGGGTCGACGCCGGCCGCGGACGCCTGGAAGCCGATGTTCTGCCAGGTCAGTCCGCCCTTGATCCAGGCGCCCCGCGAGCCCTGCGTGACCGGACGCACCGCGAGCCGGTCGACGGCGACCGCGCGCCGAGCGGGCTCGTCGCGCGGGCCGCGCCACTCGCCGTTGCGCCGCTGCACCCGGCGCCGCAGTTCGAACTGCAGACCGAGTCGACGCGTCGTCGTGCGCTCGTCGGCGGGCGCGCCATCCGCTCGCCTCACCGGCGACGCGTCTGCCGGCGAGCCCATTGCGGCAAGCGCGCTGCGCCAGTCGCGCGCCGCCCCGGCGGGCGGCAGCGGATCGGCGGGCATGCGGACCATGCTCGCATGCGCCGCCGACAGGCCGAGCCGAACCCTCAGCCGGCGGGCTTCAGCGGGCAGAACACGACGGTCTTCACCTGCTCGTCGGGCATGCCCGGCGGGCTCCAGTACTCCTCCCACATGGTCGACTCGTCGATCTCGCGCCCGTGCAGCGCCATCGCGGCGGCGATCGCGTCGTAGGCCTCGGAAATCGTCGCGTAGGGGCCGAGGTGGACGGTGCTGGCGACCTCGCCCTCGGGCAGTTCGTCGGGCACGACCTCGCCCTCGGGCTCGATCGGCGACGTGATGATGAATCCGGCGACGCTCAACGAGCCCGACGCCGGGTCCATCTCGGTGTAGCGGCCGATCGCGGGGCCGTCGCCCAGGAGGCCGCGCGGCCCGAGGACCGACGCGACGCGCTCGAACGCGGAACGCATGAACTCCGGGATCTCGTCGAACGTCGTCCGCGTCCGCACGACTGCCGCGTCCTTCCGCGGCACCAGGGTCACCTGCACGTCGTAGGCCATCGCGATCCCCTCATCTCGTGCCGGTCAGCTGCGCGCGATTCGCGAGGTACTTGCGCCGGCCAATCAGCCGCCAGACCCCGCGTACGGGCGGCGGCAGGTGGAAGCGGAGCCACTCGTCCCCGCCATCGGGCTGCGCCGCGAGGATCGCGCCCAGCTGCTGCCACGTCTTGCCCTTCGGCGTGGCCTTCCGGCCGTGCACGGATGCCGCGTCGACCTCCTTCTGGGTGAGGACCGTCTCCATCACGGGCACGATGTTGGCCTCCTCGTCGGGCAGGTGCACGGCGAGCGCCGCGTTGATGCCGTCGAGCGCAGCCAGCACCCTCGCGGCATCCGCCTGCCGACCGCTCGCCCGCCACGCAGGCAGCGCGGCGTCGAGCTCGCGCAGGTGCACGAGCATCACGGCGTGCTGCTCCTTCATGCGCTCGACATGGCCGGCGCACGCGGGCGCGCGGTCGTCGAGCGTGTCCCAGAGGTTTTCGTCCTCGAACTCGTGGTGCGCGTGCAGGCTCGTGGAGATCATCGCGAGGTGGTCGCCGACCACGTCGGCGTGCGCGTCATCCGCCTCGGCCACGCCGCGCACGAGCGTCGGCCCCTCGCCGAACGACGCGCGGTACATGCGGTGGATCTCGACCATGCCGCGCGCGTCGCAGGTCTTCGGGGCGCCGGCGGCGGGGCCGGTGCCGCTCGAGCCCCGGCCACCCGATCCGGGCGGGTCTCCGCTGGGCGGCAAGGCGGTGGCGGCCATGGGTGCTCCGATCGTCGGCGACGGATGGTGCTGCGCGCGACGTTACGACCGCGTCGGCGTGCTGGCAAGGCTCGCCGCACCCCGCGTGCGGGGGCGCCCTTCCTGCGAGGGCCGAAGGCCCGCGCCTCAGGCGCCGATCTCGACCTCCCACGTCGTGCCCGACACGACGAGGTCGGCGCGGGCGACCGTGGGCGCGATGACGAGCGCGTTCGTGCCGTCGACCTCGTGCGCCCACGCGAGCGCCGCCTCGGGCGTGCGCCCGAACGCGGTGTGGCGCTCGACGAGCCGGCGCACGCGTTCCTCCTCGGACGCCTCGATGAACCACGCCTCGTCGACCAGGTCGCCGACCCGCTCCCACGGCCCATCGTCGACGAGCAGGTAGTTGCCCTCGACGACCACGATGCGCGCCGACGGCTCGATCGCGATCTCGGCGGCGACCGGCTCGTCGACCGACCGCTCGAAGCCGGGCGCGTAGACGGTGTGCTCGGTCTCGGCGAGGACGCGTTCGAGCAGTCCGGCGAAGCCCCAACCGTCGAACGTCTCGATCGCGCCCTTGCGATCGCGAAGCCCCAGACGGTCGAGGGTCGCGTTGGCCAGGTGGAAGCCGTCCATGGGCAGGTGCACGGCGAGCCCCGCGCCATCCGTTCGGTTCACGGCCTCGACGAGCGCCGTCGCGAGCGTCGACTTGCCCGCGCCTGGGCAGCCCGTGATGCCCAGCAGCACGCGATGACCGGATGCCGCGGCGAGCTCGTCGCGCGCGAGGTCGACGAGTGCCGTCAATGCCGCGGCCGTGCGCGGTGCCGCGGGGTCGGGCCGGTCCATGACCTCAGGATGGCGCATCGAGCAGGAATCGAGAAGCGCGCGCCGCATCATCCGCGTACCGTGACGAACAGAGCCGATCAGGGGCTCACCGACCTGGAGGAGGAGATCATGGCCGAGAAGACCGAGGGCCTGTCGGAGTTCGAGCGCGAGGCCGTCAAGGACCGCGCGAAGGAGTTGCGCGCCGAAGCGAAGGCGGGCAAGAACCGCGCCGCGGGCGAGAAGGCGATCCGTGCCGCGATCGACGAGATGACTGGGAACGACCGCGAGATCGCCGAGGGGTTCTACAAGGTCGTCGGCAGCGTCGCGCCGCAGCTCATGCCGAAGACCTACTACGGCATGCCGGCGTTCGCGAACGACGACGGCAAGGTCGTCGCCTTCATGCAGCCCGCCGTCAAGTTCAAGGCCCGGTATGCGACGCTCGGCTTCGACGACAAGGCGAACCTCGACGACGGCGACATGTGGCCCACGTCGTTCGCGGTCGTCAAGTGGACGCCGGCGGTCGAGCAGCGATACTCCGAGCTGGTGGCGTCAGCGGTCAGCTGAGGCCGACGAGCCGGGCATCGGGTCGGTCGGCGGTCAGGCCGGCCGGCCCGTGATCGTGCCGGCGTGCTCGGCGACCCAGTCGACGAGCGGCAGCATGCGCTCCATGAGCTCGCGCCCGAGGTCGGTGAGGGCGTACTCGACGCGCGGCGGAACCTCGGGGTAGGACGTGCGCACGACGAGCCCGTCGGCTTCGAGCGTGCGCAGCGTCGAGGCGAGCATCTTCTCGCTGATGCCCTCGACCTCGCGGCGGAGCTCGCCCCACCGCAGCGTGCCGTCGGTCAGGGCGAGCAGTACGAGGACGCCCCACTTGCTCATGATGTGGTCGAGCACGACCCGGGTCGGGCATCCCTCGAGGAAGACCTCGCCGGACCGCTCGCGGATCTGCGCGAGACTTACCGTCATGTGGGTACCTTACCGAAAAGTGGGTACCAGCGCGCGGGAAGGTAGACCGCGGTCGGCGGGTTGGCTTCGGTGAACCGACCGAAGGGATACCCCATGACCATCCTCGTCACCGCCGCCTCCGGCCACCTCGGCCGACGCGTCCTCGACGCGCTGCTCGACCGCGGCGCCGCACCCGCCGAGATCGTCGCCGGCGCCCGCGACACGTCGAAGCTGGCGGATGTCGCGAGCCGCGGCATCCGCGTCGTCGAGCTCGACTACGCCCGCCCCGAGACCATCGCGCCCGCCCTCGGCGGCGTCGACTCGGTGCTGCTCATCTCCGGCACCGAGTTCGGCAGCCGTGTCGCCCAGCACCGCAACGTGATCGAGGCCGCGAAGGCGGCGGGCGTGGCGAAGCTCGCCTACACGAGCGGGCCCAAGGCCATGACGAGCGAACTCGTCCTCATGCCCGAGCACCGCGGCACCGAGGAGGTCATCGCCGAGGTCGGCGTCCCGGCGGTGATCCTTCGAAACAACTGGTACACCGAGAACTACGCGCAGGATGTCGCGACCGCTGCCGCCACGGGCACGATCGCCGCCGCGACGGGCGCCGGTCGGGTCGCCTCGGCACCGCGCCGCGACTTCGCCGAGGCCGCCGCCGTCGTGCTGCTCGAGGACGGCCACGTCGGCAACGTGTACGAACTCGGCGGCGACGCGCCGTGGACGTTCGCCGAGCTCGCCGCGGCAGCCGCCGAGGTACTCGGTCGCGACGTCGCCTTCGTCGCGCAGACCCCGGCCGAGCGCATCGCGTCGCTCACCGCCGTCGGCCTCGACGAGGGCACGGCCGGATTCGTCGCCGCCATCGACGAGGGCATCGCGCGCGGCGACCTCGCCGAGTCGGATGGCACGCTCTCGCGCCTCATCGGCCGTCCGACGACCCCACTCGTCGAGGCGCTGCGCGAGCTCGTGGAGACCGAGCGCGCCGCCGCCTGACGCCGCGTCCGACGCGGTCGAGGCCCGGACGACGTGCGACGTCGTCCGGGCCTCTTCCCTGCGCGGCTCAGGTCAAGGGCGTCGGGCCGCCCTTCACGGCGCCGTGGTTCACCGGCGCGACCTGGACGGCACGTTCGATCTCCTGCGAGAACGTATTGCCCGCGGCATCCGTCGCGGTCACGCGCAGGTCGAGCCACGCGCCCGCGTCGGGCACCGGCAGCGACGCCTCGTAGCCGCTCACCCAGGCTCGACCCTCGGCGAAGATCCCGCCGGGCGCCTCGCCCGGGCCGGAGTCGTCGGCCGACAGCAGCTCGAGCGGCACGGGCTTCCAGTCCGTGCCCGAGACGCGCACCTCGAGCGTGGCCTCTGTCATGGCGCCCGAGCCGACCGCGCCGGCGACGTGCCCGAGCTCGAGCGAGAGCGGCACCGCCTCACCCTTCTTGCGTCCCACGCCGGCCATGCCCGCGGCATCCGTCTCGATGTCGTACACCGTCTGAATCATGGGCTGGAACTGGAACGACCAGTCGTCGCGCGACCCGCTCGTCGTGAAGGTCCACTCCGACAGGGTCTTCGTCGACGACGCGAGCGCCGAGCCATCGTGCGTCGCCGTGTTGACGACCCGCACCTCGGCATCGCCGTCGGGCAGGTCCCAGACGTTGACGCCCTGGAACGGCCCCGACTTCAGCAGCTCGCCGTCGAGGTAGAAGTCGGTGTTCTGCGAGACACCCGGGTGGCCGGCGAACACGTCGAACGCTCCGGTGTGCCGGGCATCGCCGCCATCGGCCCACGACGGCAGGTTGACCTGCATCCAGTCGGCCGAACGGTACGGCGCGAAGTAGCCCTCGCCGACGTAGGGACGCACGATCGGACCGAAGTAGCTCGTCTCGACGTGCTCGCCGGGCTCGTACGACCGGGGCACGTCACGGACCTGCCAGCCCACATCGAGCACCGTCGCGTCCTGGTACCAGTCGACGTCGGTATTGACCCACTCCGTCCGCTCGATGCCGCGCACCGCGTTCATCGGGAAGCCGAAGCCGTACGCGCCGTTCGGCGCGAGGTCCCAGCGGAACTCGGCGAGCCGGTCGCCGGCCTCGCCGCGGTACCAGGTGTCGATGCGGGCGAGGTCGGATGGCGCGTAGTGCAGGTCCGCCGGGATGGCGTCGGCGTCGTAGCGCGCGATGTCCCAGATCTCGTGGGCGTCGGCGACGCCCGTACCGGAGATCGTCATGCCGCCCTTCGCGGAACCGAGGGCGTCGAAGACCCGGCGTCCCTGCACGCCGCTCATCGTGGCGACCGGGATGGCGACGTCGGAGCCGTCGTCGGCGCCGACCCACTCACTGAGCTCGCCGTCGGCGTCGTTGGCCACGAGCAGCATGGTGGCGCCGGCGGCGAGCGCGTTGACCGCGCGCTCGGACGGCGAGACGGCGTCGGAGCGCGTGACCACGGCGACCTTGCCGGCCGCGTCGATCGCGGCGAACTCGGCGGCGCTGCCAGTGCCGGCGGCGACCGCCCGCACCTTGAGGTCGCCGTCGAACCGCATCGACCCGGCCTGCGGGATGACGTCGAGCTGCTCCTTCCCGGCCTTCAGATCCAGGCGCGGCTCCTGCAGGCGCCAGCGCGTCACGAAGTCGAACGCCTCGACGTGGGGAGCGGTCATGGGCTCCGCCCAGAGCTCGTCGGTCCACACCGGGGCGAGCACTCCGGTTTCGAAGCCGTCGGCGGTGACGTCCATCCGGCGGACGGTCGCCTCGAGGCCGTCCTCGCCGACGTCGACGGTAACCGGCTCGGCCTCGCGTGCGTCGAAGGCGACCGACGCGTCGCCATCGAGCACGAGGTCGGGGTCGCCCACGAGCACGTCGGCCACGGTGTCGGCCTCGCGGTCGAGCTCGAGCACGGTCATGACCGAGTAGCGCCCGGCGGGCAGCCGCAGGGTGGTCTCCCCCGCGACGCCGATGAGGTCGTACGCCTGGGTGTCGTGGTTGTAGAGCACGCCGTACGTCTCGACGGGCTCGCCGTCGAAGTCGGTGGCGGTGATCGTGAGGTCGTACCGCTCGCCCTCGGCGATGACGCCGAGCGCGGTGCGGGCGACCGGCTCACCGTCGATCGAGGCCACCAGCGCGCCTGAGAGCTGACGCCCGGCGGGAACCTTCGCGGGATCGGCGGTGAGCGTCACCGCGCGGGTCTCGCCCGCGGGGATGGTGAGCGTGTCGTCGCCGAGCGCGAACGCCTCGCCGGCCGCATCGTCCGACAGCGGATCCTCGACGCCGGGCGTGGTGTCGGCCAGCGCCGCCTCGAACTCGATCGTGACCTCGCTGTCGGTGCGGTTGGCGTACTCGATCGTGCGCTCGACGGGCGTCGGCTCCTCGCCCCAGGCGAGCATGCCGAAGTCACCCGAGCTGGATGCCACGACCGCCGCGTCGACGGCGTCCGCGACATCCAGCACCCCGGCGCCGACCTGGTACGGCGTGAGCCCCACGTCGGTGGCCGAGCTGAGCAGCGCGGCCCGCAGCTGCGCCGCGGTGTACTCCGGGTGCTGCTGCTTGACGATCGCCGCAGCGCCCGCGACGTGCGGCGTCGCCATCGAGGTGCCGCTCATCGCGAGGTATGCACCGTCGCCCGCGCGGTCGGCCGAGCGAGCGGCGGTGACGTCGTTGCCCGGCCCGGCGAGATCGGGCTTCAGGGTGCCCGTCCGCACGAGCGGACCCTGGCTCGAGAACCACGACAGCGAGCCGTCGGGGTCGTCGACCGATCCGACGGTGAGCGCGTGCTCGGCGGAGCCTGGCGACCCGATCGTCTCCGGCGCGCCCGAGTTGCCGGCCGCGACGACGAAGAGCGTGCCGGTCTGCTCGGCCAAGTCGTCGAGCGCCTGCGCCATGAGGTCCTCGCCGTCGGAGGCCTGCATCGAGCCGAGGCTCATCGACACGATCGGCGCGCGGTTCGCCGCCCACTCCATCGCGTCGATGATCCACGAGTCCTGCCCGTATCCCGACTGGTCGAGCACCTTGCCCACGAGCAGGTTCGCACCGTCGGCCACGCCGCGGTGCGCGCCGCCGCTCGCCGCGCCGGTGCCGGCGATCGTCGAGGCGACGTGCGTGCCGTGCCCGTTCGGGTCCCAGGCGACCTCCTCGTCGGGCACGAAGCTCGCCGACTCCGGCAGCACCCGTCCCGCGAGGTCGGGGTGCGTGTCGTCGTAGCCGGTGTCGAGCACCGCGACGGTCACGCCGGCGCCCGTGAACCCGTCGGCCCAGGCCTCGGGCGCGCCGATCCACGGCACGCTCGAGTCGAGCGTCGCCTGCACCTTTCCGTCGAGGTGGATGGCCGCGATGCCCCCGCCGAGCTTCACGGCGGCCGGGTCGGGGCCGGGGCCGAACGTGCGCGGGCCGGCGGCATCGTCGGGCGCTGCGCCGGTGAGCGCGGACCAGGTCGCCGCGGCATCCGAGTGCGACGCGGACGCGGCGGCCGCGCCGATGCTCTCGAGCGGCGTGCCGACGGCGACGCCGGGAAGCTCGGGCAGGGCCGGCGCGGGCGCGGGTTCGGCTCGACGCGACGTCGGCGCCGCCTCCAGCTCGAGGATCACGGGTGTCGCGTCGACCGAGGCGTCGTCGTAGCCGTACTCGATGAGCCGCGTGATGTTGAACAGGTCGGGGTCGACGACGCCCGCGGCCAGGTACGCCTCCGCTGCGGCGGGGATGATGCTGACCTCGTCGCCGGCGGTGACGGTGCGGAAGCCCGCGCCGGGCGCCGCCGGTTCGACCGCGACGGCGTGCATGCCGTCCGCCAGGTCGGTCACGGTGACGCGATCGCCGGTGATGAGGGTCACGCGATGCTGGCCGGTCGGCGCGGCGGGGGCGGCGACGGATGGCGCTGCAGGGGCGCCGCCGTCGCCGCCGGCCGGGTCGGCGGCTGCGGGGAGGGCGGCGCCGACGCCGGCGATGCCGATCGCCAGGCCGCCGAGGGCGGCGACGATCGGACGTCTGCGTCGTGGATCGGGAGTGGTGGTGCGTCGTGGCATGGATGCGCCTCTCGCGGTGGAACGGGGGTCGAAAGCAAGGTCGCACAGCAACGCCGCTACAGTGTTGGCGGAGTTACGCCATGGCCGTCATCCGCCAACGAAGGGGACCCGGTGCTCGACGCGATCGGACTGGACCAGCAGCACACCGCGGTCTACCGCCTCCTGCTCGGGATGCCGTCGGCCGACGCCGAGCTGGTCGCGCGGCACGCCTCGCTCGGGGTCCGCGATGCCCGCGGCATCCTCGACGACCTCGAAGCCCTCGGGCTCATCGCCCGCCAGGCCTCGGCACCCGATCGCGTCGTGGCATCGCCGCCGTCGGTCGCCCTGCGGCCGATGTTGCTCGAGCGCGAGCGGCGGCTGACCGAGGCGCACGAGGCACTCGTCCACCTCAGCGACCTGTACCGCGAGGGCGCGGCGCAGCGCACGGCCGCTGACGTCGTCGACGTCGTGCTCGGTCCCGAGGCGGTCGTGCAGCGGATCGGGCAGCTGCAGGCGTCGGCCGAGCGCCAGGTGAGCGCGTTCGTGCTCGAGGATGTCGCGCTGCTGAGCGGCGCCGACAACACCGAGGAGGATCTCGCGCTCGCACGCGGCGTCCGCTACCGCGTGGTCGTCGAGACCGCGGTCCTCCAGCGTCCCGGGTTCGTCGACGTGGTGCGCGACCTCGAGCCGCTCGGCGAGGAGGTGCGCGTGCGGCCGACACTGCCCACGCGGCTGTTCATCGCCGACGAGTCGCTCGCGCTGCTGCCGATGTACTCGCACGGTGAGCGCCGGGTGTCGGGCGCACTGCTCGTGCACCCGAGCGGGCTGCTCGACCTCGTCCTGGCGATGTTCGAAGAGGCGTGGCGCGACGCGCCCCGACTGCTCGCCGCCTACGGCGAGGTGCGCGAGCCCGAGGAGGGCGCGATCGATCGCAAACTGCTGTCGCTGCTGCTCCTCGGGCTGACGGATGCCGCGGCCGGCGCGCAACTCGGCCTGTCGGTTCGCACGGTCCAGCGTCGGGTCTCCGAGCTCATGGAGCGTGCGGGCGTCACCACCCGGATCCAGCTCGGCGCCGAGGCGGTGCGCCGAGCCTGGGTCTGAGGATCCCTCGCAGTTCCTTCGAGGATCTCTCGGCTCTGCGCAGCTTCGTCGAACGAGTTGCGCCGAATCCGGAGAAACGTGACCGTGACGAGATTCTCGGGGGATTCCCATGGCCCTCGAAGGGGTGTAGCTTTTTCCGCACTGTGCCCGGCAACCCCGGGCCTCAGCCCTGTTAGGAGAACCAGTGAACCGACGCACGCGCGGGATGCTCGCAATGGCTGCAGCGAGCGCGACGATGATCGCGGGGGCCGCATTCGGCCAGGCCGCCATCGCCGCACCCGTGAACGACCCGAACACCGGCTCGGCCTCAGCCGCCGCAGCCCGCCCCGACAACCGCCCCGGCCCCCTGACCGAGCGGCAGAACGAGCGCCGCAAGGCGGCGCAGGAACTCATCCTGTCCGGCCAGGCGTCTCCGAGCGAAGACGGCGTCGTCCAGCTCGCCGAGGACAAGTACTACGAGGCTGCGGTCTCGGGCACGGGGCGCCTCTTCACGATCCTGTCCGAGTTCGGCGACCAGGGCAGCGGAAAGCTCGGCACCGTGCCCGGGCCGCTGCACAACGAGATCCCTGAGCCCGACCGCGCGGTCAACAACAGCACGCACTGGATCCCCGAGTTCGAGACCCCGTACTACGAGGACCTGTTCTTCGGCGACGGCGACTCGTTCGCCGACTTCTACACGAAGCAGTCGTCGGGCAACTACACCGTCGACGGTGAGGTCAGCGACTGGGTGCAGGTGCCCGGCAACGCCTCGACCTATGGCGACAACAGCGTCGAGGACTACGGCGGGGCCTGGCAGTTCATCGAGGACTCCGGCAACGCGTGGTACGACGCGCAGAAGACCGCCGGCAAGACCGACGCCGAGATCAAGGCCGAGCTCGCGACCTTCGACGTGTGGGACCGCTACGACTTCGACGAGGACGGCGACTTCGACGAGCCCGACGGCTACCTCGACCACTTCCAGGCCGTGCACGCCGGTGAGGGCGAGGACGCCGGCGGCGGCGCGCAGGGCGAGGACGCCATCTGGTCGCACCGCTGGTACGTGAACTCGACCGACTACGGCACCACCGGTCCGACGGTCGACGGCACCCAGGTGAAGTTCGGCGGCGCCCAGATCGGCAACACGGGCTACTGGATCGGCGACTACACCGTCGAGGCCGAGAACGGCGGACTCGGCGTGTTCGCGCACGAGTACGCGCACGACCTCGGACTCCCCGACTTCTACGACACCGCGGGCGGCGAGAACTCCACGGGGTTCTGGACGCTCATGTCCAGCGGTTCATGGCTCAGCAGCGGCACGTCCGAGGACATCGGAACGAAGCCCAACTACATGGGCCCCTGGGAGAAGCTCCAGCTCGGCTGGCTCGACTACGCCGTCGTCTCGCCCGGCGAGAGCGGCGACTTCACGCTGAGCCCCGCCGCCCGGCAGGTCGCCGACCAGGAGCAGGCGCTCGTCGTCGACGTGCCGGACCAGCAGATCGAGACCACCTACACGACGCCCGCATCGGGTTCGAACGCCTGGTGGACCGGCAGCGCCGACGACCTCAACACGACGCTCACGCGCACCCTCGACCTGACTGGCATCCGCTCGGCCACCGTCACGGCGAAGGCCTGGTATGACATCGAGGCCGGCTACGACTACCTCTACGCCGAGTACCGTCCGGTCGGCACGACCGACTGGAAGCAGATCGGTACGCCGATCGACGGCTCGACGAGCGGCAAGTGGTCGACCGTCCGGTTCAGCGTGCCTGGCGGTGCGCCGACCGAGTTCCGGTTCCGCTACCAGACCGACGGCGGCGTGCACTACGCCGGCGCGTTCCTCGACGACATCTCGATCAAGAACGGCGGCACCACGCTGTTCAGCGACGACGTCGAGAGCGGTGAGAAGGGCTGGACCGCTGCGGGCGGCTTCAAGATCAGCACCGGCACCGAGACGAGCGAGGGCGACCGCTACTACCTCGTCGAGAACCGCACCTACGTCGACTACGACGCGACCCTCGAGTCGGGTCCGTACCAGTTCGACAAGGCGTACACGGCGCCCGACCACGTCGAGCACTTCAAGTTCCAGGACGGCATGCTCGTCTGGGCGATCGACGAGGCCTACAGCGACAACAACACGATCGAGCACGAGGGCCATGGCCTCGCGCTTCCCGTGGACGCTGACCCGGTGAAGTTCACCTACTCCGATGGCACTGCGCCGAGCAACCGTCGCCAGCCGTTCGACGCGACGTTCGGTCTGCAGCCGATCGACGAGACCCTTCTGCACAAGGAGGTCCTGAGCGGTTCGGGCAAGAGCCAGACCGTGAAGACGCTCGAGGCGGTCGGCTCCGACGGCAACGAGCTGCAGACCGCGACCTTCTCGGACAAGGTCAAGGACGCGTACTTCAGCTCGACCAACCCGCTCGGCGGCGTCATGGTCGCCGGCCACGGCGTGACGGTGACCGTGAACTCGCAGACGACCGGCGGCAGCATGACCGTCAGCGTCAACAACCCGCAGTGATCCGCAGCCTCGGCTGACGCATCGCGACACGCGGCGGGCCCGTCCCCTCGGGGGCGGGCCCGCTTCGCGTGTTCGGCGCGTGTCAGTGCGCGTGCCGGTGGAAGCGCATCTGGTTCACCGCCAGGGCGTTGACGAGGCGGGACCACACCGGGTGCGGGCGCGGTTCGACGACTTCGCGAACGGGGCGCGCTGCTGGACGCTGCTCGTCGGCGATCCGTCGGTACTCGTTGACGCGCTCCGCGTGACGCACGTCGTCGGCGTGGGTCGACTGAGCGAGATGGTGGAATGCGAGATCCATGGGTTCGTCCCTCCGAGTGTGGTTCGTTTCGGCGGGATAGGGCCTGCCTGGGTGCGTCCACCATCGCGCGACGGTCGTGACGCGACATCCGGAGCGCCCCCGGTTGCACGGCAGGCCTGTACTGAACGGGTCTCCGGGCCGCCTCGGGGGACGGCGGATGGTGGGTGCCGCCGCTTCGCGAGAGGATCGCGTCATGACCGCGAAGCGCGGCGACCGCGAGCGCGTCGCCGAGGCGATCGAGCGGATGCCGCTCGTCGACCACCACGTGCACGGCATGCTCGCCGATCCGCTCGTCGAGGCCGAGCTGCTCGACGCGATGTTGCAGGCCGACCAGGCCGACCGCACGGCCGTGTTCGACAGCCAGTTCGGCTTCGCGGTGCGCCGCTGGTGTGCACCGGCGCTCGGGCTCGAGCCGTTCGCGGACGCCGCCGAATACCTGGTCACTCGCAGCGAGCTCGGGTTTGACGAAGCGACGAGCCGAATCCTCCGGGCGTCGGGCATCACGACGTACCTCATCGACGACGGCCATGCGCCCGAGCGCCTGCTGCCCGACGAGCGAATGATGCGCCTCGCCGGCGCGCGGTCGTATCCGATCGTGCGGCTCGAGACCCTGGCCGAGACTGCAATGGCCGGTGCGTCATCCGGCGACGAGTTCCTCGAGCGCCTGGAGGCGGCGCTCGCGACGCGGGCGGCGCGGGCGGTCGGGTACAAGACGATCGCGGCGTACCGCGTCGGCCTCGCGCTGGATCCGGCTCGGCCGACCGCGGCCGAGGTCGCCGCGGCCGCCGACGCGTGGTTCGCCGCAGGCGCCGCATCCGCGCAGCGTCCGCGCCTCGCGGATGCCACGATCATCCGCCACCTCGCCTGGTGGGCGCTCGAGCAGGGCTCGGTCCTCCAGGTGCACGTCGGCTTCGGCGACGGCGACCTGCGCTTCGACCGGGCCGACCCGTTCCTCCTCCAGCCCTTCCTCGCCGCGACGCAGCACACGGGCGGACGCGTCGTGCTCCTGCACTGCTACCCGTTCGTCCGCGAGGCGGGCATGCTCGCGCACCTGTACCCGCACGTGCACCTCGACGCCGGCCTCGCCCTGGGGCAGGTCGGCGCGAACGCCGACGTCGTCCTCCGCGAGTCACTCGACCTCGCGCCGTTCTCGAAGGTCCTGTTCTCAACCGATGCCTGGGGCGCGCCCGAGCGCGTCCTCGTCGGCGCCGCCGCCTGGCGGGATGCCGCGACCGGCGTGCTCGCGGACTACGTCGACCGCCACGACTGGCTGGCCGACGACGCCATCCGCGTCGCCGAGCTCATGGCCTGGCGCAACGCCGAGGCGCTCTACGGCCGGCGGTTCGTCATGCCCTGAGCGCGACTCAGTTGCCTCCGCCGCCGTCGAAACCTCCGCCGCCGTCGAAGCTCCCGCCGTCGTAGGCGGTGCCGCCGAAGCCCCCTCCGTCGTAACCCATGACTCCGCCGGTACCGGCGCCGAAGTCGCCGGTGTGGCCGAGTCCGCCGTGCACCGCACCGGCTCCGTTGGCGTCGAAGTACGCGCCGCCCCATCCCCTGTGGTCGGCGACCATGGGCACGCCGAAGCGGCTCTCAGGCGTCACCACCGGCCTGGGGCCGAGCCGGATCGGTTGCGACAGCTGCGCGCTCACGAGCGCGATGCAGGAGACGAGTCGGCCCGACGAGAACGGCGCGCTCGATCGGTACCAGTCGGGCGGCGTGCGGAAGCGCTCCGCCGCTTCGGCTGCGCGTTCGATCGCACCGGACTCACCGAAGAGGACGGCCCAAGGCAGCACGCTTCCGTGGAGCGTCGCCGCCGTCCTCGTATTCGGGAGAGCCAGTTGTTCGCGCACGCGCATCGCGCGCTCGCGCAGTTCGAGTCCCGCCGCGTTCAGCGGCACCCACGAGCTGAGCACCACGCGCAGCCCGATCGCCAGCGCGCCCACGACGACGGCGATCCACGCGATCGAATCGTCCTCGGGGCCCGGCAGCGAGAGCAATCCGAGCCCGACGCCGATGACGCCGCCGATCGTGGCCGCCCGGAACCGGGAGACGGGACGGCGTTCGCGATACCAGCCGGCCGCGTCGAGGAGCCGATCGCGGGTGAGCCAGGCGAGCGGGCGGTTGCGGATGAGGACCTGGTCGACCTCGATACTCGCCCCGCGTGACACCAGATCGGAGCCGCCGGCCTGCGTCGGAGCGAAGACCGACGCGACGACCTGGGTCGAGGGATCTCCGGCATCGGCCGAAGCGCCCACCATCAACGAGTCCGCATCGAAGACGAGATGGATGTCGCGCGCTCGACCCTCGTCGCCGTCGCGAAGTCCGCGCCGGTCGTCGATCGCGATGACGCCGGCCTCCGCGAGCTCCAGCACCGTCGCGACGAGCCACCGTCGAGTCGCCTCCCCGGAGACGAAGCCGACCGCCAGCATCCCCGCGGTCCGCGGATCCGTGATCGCGGCGGTCTGGTCGGGCCCGGGCTTGCGCAGCCACGCGACCACGAGCGATCCGACCGAGACGGCCGCGACGAGCGAGGCCGCGAGCGCGATGAGCGGCAGCAGCGCCGATCCGAGGCTCGTCTCCATGAGCGGAGGCTACTCCCCGCCGAGCGCCCCCGGATACAGCCGATCGAGCAGCCCGAGCGCCATCCGCTCGAGCAGTTCTTCGAGCTCGCGCTGCACGGCGTCCTCCCCGTCGGCGCGGCGGGACCAGATCGCGGCGAGGCGCTCCTGGTTCTCGACGACCGACTCCACGACGAGTTCGCGCCAGAAGGGCGCGTACTCGCCCTGCGTCCACCGGCCGCGGCCCCGTCCCCAGTGCGCGATGGCGAGGTAGCGCAACAGCGCCGAGGTCACGAGCCCGTCGAGGAACGCCTCCTCCCAGCGCAGGGTCGAGTCGTTGCGGCCGCGCACGAGGTTGACGCCGCGGGCGACGCCCGCGCCGCCGAGCGCGCCGATGATGGCGCCCGCGACCATGCCCGCACCGAACGTCAATCCGCCCGCGGCGAGGTCGGCGCCGAGCCCGGTGAGCGCGCCGGACACCACGCCCGAGACGGCCGCGGTGCGGCCCTCGTCGAGCGGTGCGTCGACGTGCACGTCGTCGGCGACGCGCTCGAGCACCTCCTCGGCGGCGCGGCCCTCGAGTTCGTGGATGGCGATGAGCCGGTCCAGGCTGCGTCGCAGGTCGTCCTGCAGCCGTGCCGCCATCTGCCCCGTGGCATCCGCTCGCGCCTGTGTTCGCGTCGGACGAGGCAGCCCGAGCGAGCCGCCGATCCGCGCGGGCAGCGGTTCGGGCGGCAGCACCTCGCGGTCGCACGCGGCGTGCGCGATCGGCTCGGCGAGCGCGTCCATGGCGAGGTCGAACTGGTCCATGCGGCGCTCGCGCCACTCGTCGGTGAGGCGCGCGAACGCGGCTCGGTCGTCGTCGGCGACGAGGGGGCGGATGGCGCGGAAGAGCGTGAACTCCTGCACCCAGCAGCGCGCGAACGCGTCGAGGGTGAGCACGCCGCGCACGTGCGGCGCGTCCGCGAGCGCGGCGCGCCAGCGTGCCTCGTCGGCCTCCTCGGCGGCGCGATCGCGCGGCGGCCCGGTCTGGTTGAGCAGCACCAGCACGGGCTTGCCGATCCACTCGAGCACCTCGAGCTCGGGTGCGAGGTAGCCGGCGTCGGCGGGTGCCTCGGCCGCGTTCACGAGGTAGAGCACGACGTCGGCCTGCTCGGCGACGTTGCGCACCGCGAGCTGGCTGAGCCAGAGCGCGCGGTCCTGGTAGCGGTCCCACACCTGCGAGAGGAACCAGCCGATCGGGTTGCGGTCCTGCCGCAGCCGCCGCGCGAGGCGCACGCTGTCGCCGAATCCTGGCGTGTCCCACAGGGTGAGGAGATCGCCGTTCGCGGTCTGCACGAGCGGATAGGGCGTCGCCTCGGCGGTGACGTGCGGCGCGTCGCGCACCTCGCCGACGTCGCGCCCGAGCAGCGTGCGCGCGAGCGTGGTCTTTCCCGCGTTCGTGTGCGAGATGAGCGAGAGCGACACCGCGCCCGCGTCGAGGCCCGGGACGTGCGCGGGTCGAGTCGCGGCCGTGCCGAGACCCTCGCCCGCGGTCATCCGCGCCTCCCGCCGGCTCGGTCGGCATCAGCGGATGTCGCGTCCGCGAGTTGCTCCGCGGCATCCGCTGCCTCGGGCGCACCGAGGTCGGCGAACACGACCGCGCCGCCGTGCGCGGCAACAAGCTCGCGCCAGGCCGCGCGCCGGTCCTCGAGCCGCCGGTCGTCGCCCGACCACCGGGCGAGGAACGCGGACTCGTCCACGAGGGCCACCGGCGCGCCGCCGCCCTTGCGCAGCGCATCGAGGAACGCGCCGTGCGCGTCCTCCTCGGGTGTCGCCGCGAGGCTGAACAGCGCCAGTGCGACCTCGGCGGTCGCCGCGGCATCCGTCACCATGGCGAGCGCCTCGTCGTCGCCCCACGCGACGGGCGCATCGACGGTCGGCGCCGCGTTGCCGAACGCCCGCGCCAGTACGGCGTCGAGCCCGGCGCGTGCGTCGTCGGCCGGCGTGTAGCTATACGGGATGACGCGCACGCGGGTCGGCTCGCCGACCCATCCGCCCACCAGGCGACGGAAATACGGGTCGTCGAGCGGCAGGCGGACGCGACGGGCGCGCCGCCGCTCGGCCAGTCCCGCGACGATTGCGAGCACGAGCCGCGGAATGACGACGACCACCGCGACCGTGCCGGCCATGAGATGCAGCCAGTTCGCGGCGTTCTCGCTCTCGGGCGCGCGGATCGCCTCGATCGCGGCGACGTCCGGCACCGGGATGCCCGTCAGCCACGATCCCGGCGCGAGTGCGACCGCGAGCAGCGCGTGCACCTGCTCGGCGCCGAGGAACGTGCTCTCCCACGAGGCGCGGTACTCGAACGCGAGCCCGCGCGTGTACAGGCCGGCGATCACGCCGAGCGCCGTGGCGGCCGCCGCGAGGTGCAGCACGCGCGCGGCGCGCGCGCCGTACAGCGGTGCGGCGACGCGTGCCCACTGGGCGGGCAGCGCGGCGAGCACCGTCCGACGCGCGGCGGTCGCGCCATCCGTCTGCCCCTCGCCCACCCGGCCGCGCACTGCCGCGAGCCGGATGAGCAGGCCGCGCACCGGGCCGACGCGGCTCCCGCGCAGCACCAGCGGCTGAACCAGCAGCCACACGTAGACGACGAGGTTCCACGCGACGAGCGCGAACACCGGCGGTGCGAGCAGGTTGATGCTCGACCCGCCGCCGATGCGGTCGACGAGCACGCCCAGCACGAACGCGCCGACCACCACCATCACGCCGACCCAGGGTCGCCACCGGATGGCGCGCACCGCCCGCCGCACCGACGGCTGGCGCGTGCCGATCCGCTCGAGCACCAGCTGAGCCCGCCGCGCGAGGAACTCCTCGCGGCTCGCGCGCTCCCCCACCACCGTCGCGGCGGCGCGGCTCGCCCACTGGCGATCGGCGTCGGTCCAGAGGAGTCGGTCGCGGTCCCCGGTCTCGACGGCGCGCGCCGCGGTCACCTCGAGGGCGGCCGACTCGTCCATGCCCGCCATGCTATTGCGGCGCGTCGCCGCGCCGGCGGGGATTGCGGTGCGCGCCGCGGCGTGCCCGCGGCTGCACGGTTTCGCGCCACCCAGATGACGCGATCTGCTCGATCACGCCCGCCGGCCGACCGTTCGCGTCACCTCGGCGCCGCTTCGGGGTCGTGCCCGCGCGTCCACGGTTCGCGCCGCCCCCGAGATGACGCGAACTGCTCGATCACGCCCGCCCGCCCGACGGTTTGCGTCACCTCGGCGGAAGCTTGCTGGCTGCGGCCGTCGAGTTCGCAGGATGAGACGCCTCGGACATGGCATCCGGCACCCGTGAGTCGCGTCATCCTGCATATTCGAACGGGCGCCAGGTCGTACGCGTCCTCGGCAATCACGAACGCAGGAGAATCCGGGTCAGGGTCCCCCGAGCGAGGTCATGACCAGATTCTCATGCGTTCGCGTTGCGGTGAGCGAGCGGATGGTGCGCCGCGCCGCCTATTCTCGCGGCGTTCGATATCCGCCGCCGGTGTCCAGGTCGTCGCCCGCCTCGAGGTCGGGGCCGTCGCTCTCGGTGATGTTCGCGCCCTCGAAGAACGGATCGACGCCGAGCTCGCGGTCGTGCTCGGCCTTCAGGCGGGCCTGCTCGTTCGCGCTGTCGGCGAAGTCGCGATCGTCCCGCTGACCGTCGGCGCCGCGTCCCGTGGAACCGCTCATGTCGTCTCTCCTCGTCCTCGCCTTGCCGCTCACGCTACGTCGGTCCGCCCACCCGCGCACGGGGGTTGCCGATCGGTGACTCCGGAGCATCGAGATGCCGCAAATCGCTGGAAACTCGCCCAGGTGGAGCAGTTCGCGGCATCTCGATGGGCGCGGGATGGCGCGGCGTGACGACCGGGCCGCGACGGATGCCTCTTGGCTCGCCCCGCGCCATCCGTCAACCCCCGCGCGGCCAGCGCGACGCCTCGGTAACCTGCCACGACCGGGCCGGAACCCCGGCTCGACCCATCGATCCGAGAACACGAATCAAGGAGAGAAGGACGATACCCATGGCTGTGGCACGCGACCTGATGACCCCCGACCCCACGTGCGTGAAGGAGGGCCAGACGCTGGTCGAGGCGGCGCGCATGATGCGCGATCTCGACGTGGGTGCCCTCCCGATCTGCGGCGACGACGACCGCCTCAAGGGCATGCTGACCGACCGCGACATCGTCGTGAAGTGCCTCGCCGAGGGCGGCGACCCCAACACGGCGACGGCGGGCAGCCTCGCGCAGGGCAAGCCCGTCACCATCGGCGCCGACGACTCGCTCGACGAGGCGCTCCGCGTGATGCAGGAGCACCAGGTGCGCCGCCTCCCGGTGATCGACGGGCACGACCTCGTCGGCATCATCAGCCAGGCGGATGTCGCGCGCGAGATGTCCGCGTCGGAGACCGGGCGCACGGTCGCCGAGATCTCCGAGGAGTAGGCGCGGGCGGCGTCATCCGTTCTGACTCACCGAACGCGAGCGAAGGAGCGACCATGAGCGATCCGAACCAGTCCGACGACATCCTGTCGTCCGCGGACGCCGGCAGCGGCGGCGCCGACGAGCGCACCGAGCAGGCCGGCAAGACCGGCCCCGACGCCCCGGGCGCGCCGTCGAGCGACGAGCCCATGACCGACTCGACCGACGGCGGCCTCGAGGGAGGCGACCCGGGCGTCGAGGAGTAGTCCTCCTCGACGGCTCGCCGAGAGCTGCGGGGCGGATGGCGCAGCCCACGTTTCATGCGCTGTCCGTCCCGCTCTTGCGTGCGGGCGCGTCCGGGCTTCGCCCGCCATCCGCCGCGCGGAAACGCGCGCGGTCAACCGCATTTCGCACAAGTCCCGTTTCTGCGCTGGAGGTCACCCTCAAACCGACCTCCAGCGCAGAAACCGCACTCCGGCGGGGCGACTCCGAGCGGCGGGGGCGGCGGGTGGATGTCGCGACCCGCCAGTATGGAGCGATGAGTGATCGCATCGAGCCCCGTGCCTGGCTGCCCGACGGCTTCGCGCACCCCGAGCGCGTCGAGCTGACGAGCGGGTACCACCTGCGCCCCATCCGCGAGAGCGACGTCGACATCGACTACCCCGCCGTGATGGGCTCGCGTGATCGACTGTGGAATCTGTACGGCGACGCGTGGGGCTGGCCGCCCGCGACGATGTCGTACGACGCCGACCGTGAGGACCTCGCCCGCCACGAGCGCGAGATCGCGGCGCACGAGACGTTCAACTACGCCGTTCTCAATGCCGACGAGACCCGTCTCGTGGGCTGCGTCTACATCGACCCGCACGACGAGCACGACGCCGAGGCATCCTGGTGGGTCGTCGACGACCTCGTGGGCTCGACCCTCGAATTCGAGCTCGACTCGTTCGTGCCCCCGTGGCTGCGCACGACGTGGGGCTTTGCGAGCGTGCACTACACGCTCGACCCCGCGGTGTAGGCCGGCCTTCGGCCCGGCCGAGTTGCCAGTTTCGCCGGGTGCTCCGGCGCGCGACCCCGCACAAGTGGCAACTCGGCCGCGGGGAAGGCCCCGAGAAGCCGCTCGAGATGACGCGAATCGCTGCAGTTCGTCCGCGCAGCGACGATTCGCGTCACCTCGATGGCCAGCGGATGTCACAGATCGGCCCCGCGCGGTGTCTCCATGTGTGAGGACATGTGAGGAGCACACCATGCGCACCGCACCACCCGACGCACGAACCCCAGGCACGCCGGCGGCCGCGCCGCCGCCGCCGGCACCCGGGCCAGGCGGCCCGCGTCGCCGCTCCGCCACGGACCGGCTCGCCGCCCGCGTCGACACGGCAACCATCTTCGGCCGGCGACTTCGCGACATCCGGGCCGAGCTGCACCGCCGCACCGCACCGACGCACTGGACGAACCTCTTCGGCGTCGTGACCCTCGCATGCCTGGTCGTGCTCACCGTCACGGGCCTCTGGCTGATGTTCCTTTACACGCCCTCGAGCGACGCGACGACCTACGAGGGCGCATACGCCCCGCTTCTCGGCGCCGAGGTCTCGAAGGCCTTCGCCTCGACGATGCGCATCACCTTCGAGCTGCCGGGCGGCCTGCTCGTGCGGCAGGCGCATCACTGGGCGGCGCTGCTGCTGCCGGCCTCGATCATCATGCAACTGCTGACCACGTTCTTCACGGGCGGGTTCCGGCGGCCGCGGCGCGGCATGTGGGTGCTGCTGTTCGGCATCTTCGTCGCTGCGCTGGCGGGCGGATGGAGCGGCTACGCGCTGCCCGACGACATGCTGTCGGGCACGGGGCTGCGCATCACCGAAGGCATCGCGCTCGGCATCCCGGTGGTCGGCACGTGGATCGCGTCGCTGCTGTTCGGCGGGTCGTTCCCCGGCGAGATCATCGAGCATCTGTATCCGCTGCACGTCGCGATCGTGCCGGCCGTGCTCGTCGTGCTGCTCGTGCTGCGCGCAGCGGCCGCCTGGCGGGCCGGCCCGGCGCGGTTCCCGGGCGCAGGCGTCGGCGTGCCGCTCGTGCCGACGGCCGCGACCCGCGCCGGCGGCCTGTTCGCCCTCGTGACCGGCGTGCTGCTCCTCGTCTCCGCGACCGTCACCATCAACCCCATCCAGCTCTACGGCCCAGCCGACTCGGGCAACGCCGGCGCGGGCAGCCAGCCCGACTGGTACACGGGGTTCCTCGACGGGGCGCTGCGCCTCGTGCCATCCGGTTGGGAGTTCGTCGCGTTCGACCGCACCTGGACGCTCGCCGTGCTCGTGCCCCTCGCCGTCGTCACCGCGTTCCTGGTCGCCGTCGCCGCGTACCCGTTCTTCGAGGAGTGGGCGACGGGCGACCGCAGCGACCACCACCTGCTCGAGCGCCCGCGCCTCGCGCCGACGCGCACCGGCATCGGCGTCGCGGGCATCGTCTTCTACGGCGTGCTGTGGGCGGCGGGCAGCGCCGACCTCATCGCGACGCAGTTCAGCGTGACCTTCGAGGGCGTGATCGCGGTGCTGCAGGCGCTGCTGGTCGTCGGCCCGGCGATCGCGTTCGTGGTGACGCGCCGCGTGTGCCTCGGCCTGCAACGACGCGACCGCGACATCCTGCACCACGGATACGAGACCGGCCGCATCGTGCGCCTGCCCGGCGGCGAGTACATCGAGGTGCACCGGCCCATCGGCGAGGTCGAGCGGGTGCGGATGGCCCGGCCCGAGCCTCGCGTCGTGATCGTGCGGCGTCCCGACGAGCGCGGCCGGCTCACGCTCGCCCGGCGGGCGCAGGCGCGGCTCTCGCGCTGGTACCTCGCCGACAGCATCGACTCGGAGACCGGGGCGCGGATGGTGCCGATCTCGGCCGGTTCCGCCGAGGCGAATGACGGGCACTCGAGCGGGCATCTCGTCACGGGCCGGCGCTGAACCGCGGGACCGTCCTCACCTCACTCCGCCGATGCCGTCTCCAGCACCCCGTCGACGCGCCGCGGAATCCCCCGGTACTCGTCGCGCAGCTCCGTGGGCAGGAGCGCCGTCGGCGCGTTCTGCCATGCGAGCGGACGGAGGAAGCGGCGGATCGCCGTGATGCCGACCGAGGTGTGGAACGAGTTCGTCGCCGGCCAGGGACCACCGTGGTGTTGCGCCCACGACACCCTCACGCCGGTCGGATACCCGTTGAAGACGATGCGGCCGGCTGCGGCGGCGAGCTGCGGAAGGATGCCCGCGACCGCCGACTGATCGGCGTCCTCGAGGTGCAGTGTCGCAGTGAGGGAATCCGGAACCGTTCGCAGCGCGGCCAGCAGCTGGTCGGTGTCGTCGTACTCGACGACCAGCACGAGCGGTCCGAACGCCTCGACGGTGTGCTCGGGAGAGAGATCAGCCGCATGCACCCGCAGCACTCGCGCGTCCACGGCGAACCCCTCGGCGGTCTCGGCGCCGTCGCCACCCGTGCCGAGCAGGGACTCGACCGAACCGGCCTGCTCGAGTTCGCGCTCAGCGGCCCGGAACGATCGGACCACGCGATCGTTGAGCAGCACGCCCGGCGTGGCCGCGCCGACCGCTGAGACGAGCTGCGTCGCGAATCGAGCGGCGCGCTCGCCCGCGGGCACGAAGGCAACACCGGGCTTGGTGCACAGCTGCCCGGCCGAACCGGTGATGGATCCCGCCAGGCCGGTGGCGATCGCCTCGCTGCGAACGCGAAGCGCCTCCTCGGTGATGATGAGCGGGTTGACGCTCTGCAACTCGCCGTAGAACGGGATCGGTCGCGGGCGACGCTCGATGATGGCGCGAAGATGCTCGGCAGCGCCCAACGAGCCCGTGAAGCCGACGGCGGCGACGCCCTCGTGCGCGACGAGTCGTGACCCCGCCGCCTGCCCGAACACGATGCCGATGGTCCCGGCCGGTCCGCCGGCGCGGGCGACCCCGTCGCGCATGGCCTCGAAGCACGCCCTCGACGTCAGGGGGTGCGCACTGTGCGCCTTGGCGATGACAGGATTCCCCGCCGCGAGCGCGGACGCGGTGTCACCACCCGGTACCGAGAAGGCGAACGGGAAGTTGCTCGAGCCGAAGACCGCGACCGGACCGATCGGCACCAGCATCCGGCGCACGTCGGGCTGCGGCCCCATCGGCGTCTCGCCGGCGTGGTCGATCGCGGCCTCGAGGTACCCGCCCTCGCGCACGGCCTGGCCGAAGAGCCGGAACTGGAACACGGTGCGGGTGAGTTCGCCGTTCAGCCGCACCGGGGTCAGCCCCGTCTCGGCTTCGGCGGTGGCGACGAGCTCGGCGCGTCGTTCCTCGAGCGCATCGGCCAGCGCGTCGAGCAGGTCGGCACGCCACGCCCGGTCGTGCTGCCCGAGCTGCTCGGCGGCGCCGAGCGCCTGCTCGACGATCGCGTCGACCGCCTCGTCACTCGTGGCTTCGATGCCGGTGTCGGAGCGGACGCCGGTCCGCGGGTCGGTGGTGGAGAGTGTGCTCGACATGGGTCCTCGCAGTTCTGGTGGAGTCGGTGGCGGCGGTGAGGCCGCGCGGTGGGAGGGGCGCGCCGGTGGAGCTCCGGTGGCGGCGTCGCGCGATCAGGCGCTCTCGCGCACCATCAACGTGAACCCGAGGTCGATCGAGACGGACTCTGCGTGCGGATCCGCGATGCGCTCGAGGATGAGCTCGCCGGCTCGCCGGCCGATGCTCTCGTTGGGGGTCTGGATGGTCGTGAGCGGCGGCGGCAGGTGCCTGCTCATCTCGAAGTCGCCGAAGCCGGTGACGGCGATCTCCGTCGGGACGTGGATCCCTCGGCGGTGAGCGGCCAGCAGCGCCCCGGTTGCGAAGATGTCGCTCGCGCACACCAGGACGTCGGTCTCCGGGTGCCGCTCCCGGGCCTGCTCGAGCAGCCAGCCGCCGGCGTCGACGCTGATCCCGCGGGCTCCCGTGTCGAGGATCCGGACGGGTTCGTCGGGAAGCAGCCGCGAGATCGTGTCGCGGAAGCCGTCGCGACGAGCATGGGCGCGCGAGTCCGCACCCGTCAGCCATCCGGCGAAGGTGGGATGCCGGTACCCGGCATCGACGACGTACTGCGTCATGGCGGAGAAGGCGTCCCGGTTGGAGAAGCCGACGAGCGAATCGATGGGGTCGTCGGTCCAGTCCCACGTCTCCACGATCGGGATCTGCGAACGCTGCAGCAGCTCGCGGGTGCCGTCGGTGTGCGAGGCGCCGACCAGCACGATGCCGTCGGGTCGGCGGCCGAGGAACGCGCGGAGCACCTCCTCTTCGCGGGCTTCGTCGTACCCGGTGGTGCCGAGGAACAGCTGGATGCCGGCCGCGGAGAGCACCGCCTCGAGCCCGTGCACGGTGTCGGCGAAGACCGAGTACGACATCGCCGGCATGACGGCGGCGACGGTGCCGCTGCGGTTCGAGGCCAGGTTGCTCGCCGCACGGTTCGGCACGTAGTTGGTGGCCCGGACCGCTCGCATGACCGCCTCGTACGCGGCCACGGAAACCTGATCGGGACTGCGGATCGCTCGGGACACGGTCGACGGCGACACCCCGGCGAGTGCGGCGACCTCGTCGAGTGTCACGGTACCGGTGGCGCGGCGCGTGACCTTCTGAGGCTGCTGCACCTCGACGTCGATCACACCAGGTTCCTCACCGCGAGGTTCCTCATGAGCGCGGTGACTCCGAACGTCCACGGGTCGCACTCCTCGCTGTGACGGACGACGTTGACCAGGGCGCCGAGCCGCGCCGAACGGATCACGACGACGTCATCAACCTTATGCGTGAACCCCATGCCGGGCTCGTCGCGATCGTCGATCGGGGCGAACAGGGTGCCGAGCATGAGCACGGCCCCATCCGGGTACTGGTGGTGGCGTCCGATGAGCTGCCGAGCGAGGTCGAGGGGGTCGCGGCTGATCTGGCGCATGTCCGATTCGGCATGCATCGCGAACCCATCGGCCCCGTGGACGTCGACGCTGACGGCCATCGTCCGCACGTCGTCGATGCCGAACCCCTCGTCGAACAGGCGGATGAACGGGCCGGTCGCGCACGACGCGTTGTTGTCCTTGGCCTTGGGCAGCAGCAGTGCGCTGCGCCCCTCGATATCGCGGAGGTTGACATCGTTCGCGAGCGTGGCACCGACGACGGTTCCCGCGGAGGACAGCACGAGGGCGACCTCCGGTTCGGGGTTGTTCCACGTGGACGTCGAGAGCACGCCGATCTGCTCCCCCGTTCCGAGCGCCGAGAGCGGCATCGCCTTGGTGAAGATCTCCGCGTCCGGCCCGATCCCGACCTCGAGGTACTGCGACCACAGGCCTTCGTCGATGAAGAACTGCTTGAGCTCGGCGGCCCGTTCCGAGCCCGGGATGACACCGCGCAGGTCGCCGCCGATCTTCGCGGCGATCAGGTCGCGAAGGTCGGATGCCGCGTTGAGGTCGCCGCGTGCACGCTCCTCGATGACCCGCTCGATCATCGACACGGCGAAGGTGACGCCAGCGGCCTTGACCGCCTGCAGGTCGTGGGGCGCGAGCAGCCACGGCCGACGCACGTCGCGCTCGTCGAAGGCCGTGTTCGCGTACACGTCCTCGAGCGTGCCGACGACCTCGCCGGCGACGGCACGAGCCGCGGCAGCGGGGTCGGCCTCCTCCAGGAGCTCGCTCACGGTGGCGTAGCCCCCGGTGAGCGATCGCAGGACGTCGCCGTCCACGAGGACCGGGGTCGGGCCGCCGGCCCTCGGCTGCCACACGCGACCGATCAGCAACGCGTCGGACGCGTCGACGGGAAGGCTGTCCCGAAGCGGGGGGAACCAGGACATCGTGGAGTTCATCGAAGACCCTCTCGTTGCTCAGCGGCCGGTGAATCGGCCGGTCCGCTTCTCGGCGAACGCGGCGCGACCCTCGGCCGCATCGTCGGTCGCGAAGCAGATGGTCTGCAGGTCGCGTTCGTAGCGCATGGCGTCGTCGAACGGCATGGTGAATGCGGCACGCAGGTTGGCCTTGGCGGTCTGCGCCGCGATCGGCGGGCGGGACGCGATGACCGCGGCGAGCTGCCGGGCGCGATCGAGCAGGTCCGCCCGTGGATGCACCTCGGAGACGAGACCCCACGCCTTGGCCGTCGCTGCGTCGATCGGGTCGCCGGTCAGCAGCATCATCGCGGCGTTGCTCGGTCCGGCGGAGTGCGCGAGGAAGGCACTCATCCCGCCGCCCCCGATCCACCCGAGCTTGATCTCGGATGCCGCCAGCTGCGCCGTGTCCGAGGCGAGACGGATATCGCAGATCATGGCCGTCTCGACGCCGCCGCCGAACGCGTAGCCGTTGATCGCCGCGATGATCGGCTTGCGCAGTTCGCGGAGCGCGTCACAGTAGTCGACGCGGTTGCGGAACTCCCACGGCGTCGCATAGTCGTCGAGCGTGCGGATGTCGGATCCGGCGCAGAAGGCCCGCTCGCCCGCGCCGGTGATCACGACGGCGCGGACGGCGTCGTCGTCGTTGCAGGCGTGGGCGAGCCTCGTGAGCTCCTTCGACATGGCGGGCGTGACCGCGTTGAGCTTCTCCGGACGGTTGAGCGTGATCACGGCGACGTGGCCGTCGACCTCGACCGCCACCTCGTCGAGCTGACCGGTGATCATGAGGGGATCTCCTCTCGTGCCGCGGCGTCGGCGGCCGCGTTCTGCAGGCGTGTGAGCGTGGCGATGACGTCCGCGGCCGCTCGATGTTCGCGAAGCCCGTCGCGGATGACGCGCGACATCGCCGACTGCGCGGAGGTGAACCCTGCGAAGCGAGGTCGCGTCCACGCCGCCTCGATCGTCGATCGGGTGCGACGGTAGAAGTCGCCCACGGGCGCGTTGACGGTGTCGCTCTCCCAGGCGGCGCGCATCGCGGGCTGTCCCGCATGCCGCGGGATGAAGGTCGCCTGCACCTCATCGGAGAGCAGCCAGGCCAGGTGGCCGCGCAGGGCGTCGGTGACGTCGGCGCGCCGGGTCACCGCGATCCCGGTACCGCCGAGCGTCGAACCGAGGATCCCGGTCGGGCCGACGGGACTCGCTCCGAAGCTCACCGGCCGCTGGAGTCTCCGGTCGGCATACCCCACGTAGCCGTAGACCAGGGGGATGTAGGCGATGTCATCACCGGAGGTCATGCGCTCGAGGAGCGCGATCGGATTCTGCCCGTCGGTCGCGTTCGGTGCGCGGCCCGCGAGTTCGGAGAGCAGGTCGAGCGCCCGCTCCGCGGTCACGTGGTCGACCAGTTCCGCCGCGACGCCGTCGGAGAGGGGAGCCCCGAGGCTCCGGCACACCGAGGCGAAGGTCAGGTAGGCATGGGGGCCAGACAACGAAAGGGCGACCGGCACTCGACGCGAGAGCTCCACGACGTCGTCCCAGGTGCGGGGATCGACGTCCACGAGGTCGGCGCGGCGCGCGCTGACCTGCGTCGCGGCATCCAACGGCAGAGCCCACGTGCTCCCGCCGAGCCGGTAGGCGTCCAGCGATGGTCCGACCGCCCGCACCGCGAGATCGGCGAGGTACGCATCGCCCATGACGGACTCCATGGGCTGGAGGCATCCGCTCGCGAGCGCATCGCCGAGATGCGGATGGTCCAGCACGATGAGGTCGTAGCGCTCGGCGAGCTGCTCCAGAGGAGCCGACTCGAAGCCCTCGAGCGAGTGCACCTCCCATCGGAGGTCGGCCCCGCCCTCCGCCGCGAACGGGATGGCGGCCTCGAGCGCCGCCCGTCCGCGGGGGTGGTCCCAGGTGAGACCCACGTACTGCGCCACGCCGCTCACGCCCGCTCGCTCGCGACGACACCGTCGGCCAGCAGGCGGTCGATGTCGTCGCCCGTCATGCCGAGGTCGGTGAGGATCTCCCGGGTGTGCTCGCCGGCGAGCGGCGCGCCTCGGTCGATGCGCGCCGGCGTCCGTGAGAACCGGTAGGGGAATCCGGGCGTCTTCACGCGACCCTCCGTGGGGTGGTCGTATTCGACGAACGTGCCGTTGTGGGCGATCTGCGCATCCTCGACGACGTCGGCGTAGGAGTTGACGGGTGCCACCCAGACGCCGGCCGCGGAGAGGAGGTCGAACCACTCCTGCGTCGTGCGGGTCCGCAGCCGGTTCGCGACCTTCTCGTAGATCTCGTCACGGCGCGTCCATCCGTCGACCTCGCCGTCGTAGTCGGCGAACGACGGCTCGTCGATCAACTCCCCGAGCGTCGGCAGGTGCGGCATGGCGAGGGCGAGGTATCCATCGGCTGTTGCGAACGCGCCGTACGGCGATCGGATGTAGACGTGCGCGTGCGGCTGCGAGCTCCGCTCCTGCGGCACGCCGCCCATCGTGAACACCGAGATCTCCTGCATCTGGAGGGTCGTGATGACGTCGAGCATGTTGACGCTGACCTGCTGGCCCTCGCCGGTGCGCTCGCGGTGCAGGAGCGCCGCCAGCACCGCCTCGAACGCCGTCGATGCGGTGACCGCGTCGACGAGGTACTGGCCCGCGGGCTGGGGCGGCGAACCGGCGGCACCGGCCGAGAGCATGGCGCCGCTCAGCGCCTGCAGCAGCAGGTCCTGGCCGGGCCGGTCGCGGTACGGGCCGTCCTCGCCGTAGCCCGAGATCGACACGTACACGAGCGACGGGTTGATCTCCTGAAGCGTCGCGTAGTCGACCCCGAGGCGGGCCGCGACGCCGGGACGGTAGTTCTGCAGGAAGACATCTGACTCGGCGACGAGGCGATACAGCAGGTCGCGGCCCTCGGGCGCCTTGAGGTCGACGGCGAGGGATCGCTTGTTCCGGTTCAGGGAGAGGAACGAGACGTTGATCCGGTTGCCCTTCGCCCCGCCGGCGGCGGCATGGCGCTGCCATTCGCCCGTGGTCGGCTCGACCTTGATGACGTCGGCACCGAGATCGCCGAGGCGCTGGCCGGCGAACGGCCCGGCCATCGCGATGGAGCAGTCCAGGACGCGATAGCCGCTGAGGATGCCGGGGGCGTCGGGTCGGGTGTCAGTCATCTCAAGCCTTCTCGTGCGGGGTCGCGGTGTGGGTGGTCAGGAGCCGGTGGGCTGGTCGCCGAGGGCGCGGATGGCGGTGAGCGAGTCGCGCACTTCGTCGTCGCCGTCGAGGATCCGGATCGTCAGGTCGTACTCGCGCCGCTCGCCGTGGGCCAGCCAGGTGAGCGTGCCGTCGTCCCGCGCCGCCGCTTCTCCCGTGACGTGATTGCTCGACGGCTCCAGCCCGATGCCGTACTGGCCCGATCGGAGGTTCTGCCATTCGAAGAAGAACGGCTGGGTCGCGGCATCCCACGTCACCTCGACCCCACGGGCGCCGTCGGCGGCGTGCAAGGCGACGCGATGGCGCCCGTCGGGCCCGGCGACGAGCGCGTGCTCCCACACCTGCTCGACGAACCCGTCGATCGGGGCGGAAAGCACGTCGTAGGCGACGCCCTGCTGCGAGGTGGAATCCGACGCCCATTCGTGACGGGTGATCGCCGCGACGAACTGCGTCCCCTCGTCGACGTATGGATGGCCGATGTTGAGGTGGTACAGGAACATGTGCGGCGTCGGCTCGAATCCGAGGTTGTCGACCACGTCGTGGACGCGGACGGACGTGCCGAACAGGTCCAGCTCGATCGTTCGGGTGAGGCGGAGGTGCTCGCCGAACGAGGTCGCCTGGATGACTTCGCCGACGACCCGCAGGCTGCCCCCCTCCTCCTGCCAGTCCTCCTCCACGCGGAGCAGGCGAGCCGGGATCGCGGTCAGCCGGCCGTGCAGCCCATGGCGCACGGTCTGCTTGGGCGGGTACGCGTAGTGGGTGGCGTCGTACTCGCCGCCGAACAGCGCGTGGTCGAGGCCGCCCGTGACCAGCAGGCCGTCGAGCGCCCGCAGCCAGGACAGCCCGTCCTCGGCGTCGGCTTCATGAAGCCCCGGATGGCGGAACCCGTTGCCGCTGCGCCAGCCGAACGGCGTGCCGCGGAATCGGGCCGACCCGAGGTCGAACGCGCGGTCGATGAGGACCTCGAGTTCGAGCCCGACGGCGTTGCGCATCAGGAGTGCGCGGACCCCCTCTTCGCGGCCGTTCTTGAGGACGACCTCCTGGATGCCGGCGAATGCCGCGAGATCGCCGGTACGACGGCGCAGTTCGGCGGTGGGCGGCGTGTTCTTCGTGGCCATCTGGTTCACTCCATGATCCATCCGCCGTCGACGTTGATCGTCTGCCCGGTGAGGAACGCGGAGTCCGGACCGACGAGGAACGAGACGACGGCGGCGAGCTCGGCGTCGGTGCCCCGACGCTTGATCGACTGGCGGTCGATCACGAATCGGTTGTACTCCGCGGGGTTCTCGTGGATCTCTTCGGCCTTCGTCGGGAACGCGCCGGGCGAGACGCCGTTGACGCGGATGCCCGAAGGCCCGAGTTCGCGCGCGAGCGCTCGCGTCAGTCCGACCGACGCGCCCTTGGTCGAGACGTAGCTCGCCAGGTTGGCCCAGCCACCGTGGAAGGTGATGGAGCCGATGTTGACGATCGCGCCGGCCCCGCGGTCCACCATGCGGCGGGCCGCGCCCTGGGCGGTGAGGAAGTAGGCGGTCTGGTTGACCCGCACGACGTCCTCGTACTCGTCCTGCGTGATGTCGAGGAACGGGGTCGCCGGGTAGATGGCCGCGTTGTTCACGACGGCCGCGAGCGGCGCCAGCTCGGATTCGACCTCGGTCAGCGCCGAATCGATCGACGTGCCATCCCTGAGGTCGACCGGCAGGACGCGATGCGGAATGGACTGCGCCTGCAGCAGGCTCGCGGTCTCACGGAGGAAATCGCTCTCACGACCGAGCACGCCGATGGCGAACCCGTCGGCCCCCAGGCGCAGGGCGATCGCTCGACCGAGCGCACCCCCCGCCCCCGTGACGAGGGCGGCGCCGCGGGGTGCCGACGGGTTCGTCGTCATCGTCAGACACCCACCTTCGTCAGGACCTCGTCGACGAACCGCTTGGCCCGAGGCACGTCGCTCTCGTCGAGGTGCTCGATGATGAGCGGCACGTTGGGGCTCTTCTCGGCGAGTCGCTGGACGTAGAACTCGTAGTCGAGCTCGCCGAGTCCCGCGGCGGGCAGCTCGATCTCGCCGACGCCGCGGAAGGTGTGCGACTCGAGGGCGTTCTCATCGCCGATGTCGGCGTGCTTCTCGGTCTTGTCGTCGCCCGAGCGCTTGACGTCCTTGGCGTGGGCGATGCGCACCCGGTGCCCGAGCTCGTCGAAGACGTCGCCGAGCACTTCGCGCTGGTTGTCGATGTTGTGCGTCTCGAAGTAGTTCGTCGGGTCCATGAGCAGTTCGATGCCCGGGCGGTCGATCTCGTCGAAGACGCGCTGCGTCTCCTCGAGGGAGCCGATGACGTTGTTGACGTAGGTCTCGAGGAGGAACGTCGCGCCGTGGTCGTGGGCGGTCTGGGCGAGGTCCTGCAGCACCTCGAGGGCGGTGTCGAACCCCTCGGCCGTCTTGTTCTTGTCGTCGTGCACCCAGTCGCTCTCGCTGTTGAAGGTGCCCGACTCCGAGATGACGTAGGGCGTGCCGAACTTGCGGGCGTTGCGGATGATCTCCTTGAGGTAGTCGACGCGCCGCTTCCGCTCGTCCAGGTCGGGGTGGACGATGTTGGTGTAGCCCGAGATGGCGCAGATCGGCAGGTCGTTCGCGCGGAAGGTGTCGCGCACGCGCTTGGCCTTCTCGTCGGTGATCTGCCCGGCGCTCAGGTCGATGTCGGTGAAGTGCAGGTCGAGCTGCACGGTGTTGAACCCGAGCTGGCGGATCTTGCGCGCCGTGGTCTCGAGGTCGTACGGGAAGTATCCCGAGAAGATGCCGACTTGAATCATGATGGGTGCTCCTTTGCAGTGGGTGTCGGTTCGTGGTCGGTCAGGCCGGGATCTCGTCGATCCGCACGGGGCGGTTCTCGAGAATCGACCGGTATCCGGCTTCGATCAGGGCGATCGTGCGGACGTTGTCGGCGACGGTGAGTTTGGGTTCGGTGCCCGTCGCGAGCGCGTACTGCAGCTGCTCCATCACGCCGATGAAGGCGTGGGGGAACCAGTGCGTGTCCCATTCCGGGCTCACCCAGCGGCCGCCCGTCGTCAGGGTCGATGAGTAGGTGAGGGTCGACGGTTCGCCGGTCGGCCAGCCGATCGTGCCCTTCGCGACGCCCTTCGTCCCCTCGACGCGCCAGGTGATCGACGCGTCGGAGTCGTAGCCCTCCTCGCGGGGACCCGACCACACGTCCTCGATCGACACGGCGAGCACTCCCGAGGGGAATCGCAGGGTGGAGACGACGATGCCGTCCTCGTGCTCGAACTGCGTGCGCGGATCCGTTCGCGTTGCCGTGAAGATCTCCTCCGGGTCGCCGAAGAGGAACCGCAGCACATCGAGGTGGTGCACGCTCATGTTGGCGAGGGTCAGTCGGTCGTACTCCTCGAGGAAGCCCTGCCAGTGCGGGATCGCGTGCATGGTGATGGACGCGAACACGACCTCGCCGAGCTCGCCGCCGTCCAGGATCTGCTTGAGCACGCGAATGGACTGGTCGAAGCGCATGTTCTGGTTGACCGAGAGCACCTTGCCGGCGGCCGCGGCCTCGTCGCGAAGCGCCACTGCCTCGTCGAGCGTCAGCGCGAGCGGCTTCTGGGCGAGGATGCCCTTGACGTGCTTCTGGGCGAGGGCAGCACGGATGAGGGCGGGCTGCTGGTCGGGCGGGAAGGCGATGTCGACGATGTCGACGTTCGGATCCGCGATGAGCCCGAGCGGCGTCGAATGCACCGTGGGGATGCCGTAGCGCTCGGCGAGCGCGCCCGCCTTGGACTCGGTGCGCGAAGCGATCGCGACCACCTCGAAGCCGGCTTGACGGTAGGCCTCGAGGTGCACGTCGGCCATGATCATGCCCGCGCCGATGGCGCCGATCCGCAGCCCTGTTTCGCGCACTTCGACGTCGGGGGCGAACGTCTGCGCTTCCAGTGAAGCCATGGTGATGGGGTTTCCTCTCCTCGCGTCATTGCGATTCGCCGGTCGTCCCGGCGGGGGTCGTCCCGGCAGCGCGACGCGTTCGGCGACGCCTCGTTCGGGATTCTGATAGCGCTACTGGCAGCGCTGTCAAAGTTACGGTAATGTCCCCCGCAGCATTCGTCAACACAGCGTGCGGCGAGTGTCCCGGAGCCGCCGACATCGGCGGTGACACGGCCCGAGGGGCCGCCCCCATGCATGTTCAAAGGAGAAGCAATGCAGTCCTCACGCACCCAGAAGCGCGCCATCGTCACCGCCGCGGCGGCCACCGCCGTCGCCCTCACCACCGTCCTCGCCGGCTGCACTTCGGCCCCGGCCGAGGGCGCCGCCCCCGCCGCCGAGGGCTCCGAGAAGTTCGTCATCGGTTTCCAGCAGCCGCTCGGCGGCCAGGCATGGCGCGAGATGGGACTCGCGTCGCTGCAGGCCCTCGCCGCGCGTCCCGAGTACGAGGACCGCGTCGAAGTCAAGATCGTGCGAACGAACGACAATGACGCGGCACAGCAGAACGCGGCAATCCAGAACCTCATCGCCGAAGGCGTCGATGCGATCCTGTTCGACCCGGCTTCGGCGACCGGCGCCGACGCGGCCATCGCGCAGGCCGAGACGGCCGGCATCCCGGTGTTCGCCAACGGCGGCCCGTACGACAACGACTACGTCTACACGGTGTCGACCGACTGGGCGAGCGCCGGGACCGTGGGCGCCGAGTGGCTCGTCGACCAGCTCGGTGACAACACGGATGTCGCGGTGCTCGAGGGCCTCGCGGGCGTCCCGCTCAACGACGGATCGATGCCCGGTGTGGAGGACGTGCTCACCGAGGGCGGGGCGACGATCGTCGCTCGAGGCACGAACGGATGGAACGAGGCCGACGCGCAGAAGGCGATGGCGCAGATCCTCCAGTCGAACCCCGACGTCGGCGGCGTCTACTCCTTCCTCACCGGCGGCCAGGGAGTGCCGACGGCCTTCGCCGATGCGGGGATCGACTTCGTGCCCGTCGTGGGCGGCTCGGGTTACAACGGCGAGGCGTGCACGCTCGTCGAGCACGCCGACGAGGGCCTGGTCGGCAACATGGTGTTCGGCCAGCCGGCGATCTACGCGAAGGGCCTCGAGCAGGCCGTCGCGCTGCTCGACGGCGAGGAGATCGAGAAGGAGCAGTTCTTCCCGCCGCTCGAGATCACGAACGAGAACGCCGAGGACTTCTGCCTTCCCGACCAGCCCGACAACTTCCAGCTCGGCTACGACTTCCCGGGCCTGGATCTGACCGTCGACGAAGTGCTCGCGTTCTACCAGAAGTAGTCGCGGCCCGACGATCGAGGAGACGTTGTGGACAACCTGACCCTCCGGAGCACCGCGCCCGACGCGGTGCTCCGGACGGAGCCACTGCTCGTGGCATCCGATCTCACCAAGCGATACGGCGCCGTCCGCGCCCTCGACGGAGCGAGCTTCAGCTGCATGCCGGGCGAGGTGCTCGCCCTCGTCGGCGAGAACGGCGCGGGCAAGAGCACCGTGTCCCGCATCCTCGCCGGAGCGACCGAGGCGACGTCGGGCGGGATCACGCTCGACGGCGAGCCGTTCGACGTGACATCTATCGCCGAGGCCCGCGAACGCGGCGTCGCGTGCGCGTTCCAGGAACTCGCGCTAGTGCCCGACTGGACCGTCGCCGAGAACCTGATGCTGCCCGAACGACGCGGGCGCGGCATGTTCTCACAGCGGAAGGCGCGCGAGCAGGCCGAGGAACTCCTCGCCCGTCTCGACGTCACCCACCTGGATCCGTCGTCCGTCGTCGGCGACCTGCGCCTGGCCGACCGTCAGGTGATCGAGATCGTCCGCGCGATCGCGGCCGATCCCAAGCTGCTGATCCTCGACGAGGCGTCGTCGGCTCTGAGCCCCACCGGCGTGAGCTGGCTGTTCGCCCGGATCCGCGAACTCACAGTGCAAGGGGTGGGCGTCATCTACGTGTCCCACCGCCTCGGCGAGATCTCCGAGATCGCCGATCGCGGAACCGTCCTCCGCGACGGCGCCTCGGTGGGCGAGTTCACCAGAGGGTCGTGGTCGGAGGACGACCTCGTCTCGCAGATGGCGGGGCGTACCGCGCGCCGCCACTTCCCCGACCGGCCCGACGCGCCCGCGGCCGATGCACCGCTCGCCCTCGAGGTGCGCGGCCTCCGCTCCGAGGCCCTGACCGGCGTCGACCTCACCGCGCACCGCGGCGAGATCGTCGGGATCGGCGGTCTCCAGGGCCAAGGGCAGACCGAGCTGCTGCGCTGCCTGTTCGGTGCTACACCGGCACTGGCCGAGGAGTGGACCATCGGCGGCCGACCGGCCCGGCACCTCACGCCCACGCGCGCCGTGCGTCGCGGCGTCGGCTTCGTGCCCGAGGACCGGAAGACCGAGGGGCTCGCGCTGACGCTGAGCGTCGGCGAGAACCTGCTCGCCCCGTGGCTGCGACCGATCGCACCCGGCGGACCCGTGCAGCTCCGCCGCGAGCGGAGCTGGGTCGACCGCGTACTCGGCAGCCTGAGCGTGCGCACCCGGGGGCCGAACGAGGCGGTCGGCGCATTGTCGGGCGGCAACCAGCAGAAGGTGGTCTTCGGTCGCTGGATCGACCGGAACCGCTCGGTGCTGCTGCTGCACGATCCCACCCGCGGCATCGACGTGCGAGCGAAGCAGGAGCTGTACGCGGCGATGCTCGAGCTCGCGAAGTCGGGGGTCGCGATCATCTGGTTCTCGACCGAAGTGGAGGAGCTCGTGCACCTGTGCCACCGCGTCGCCGTGCTGTATCGCGGGCGCGTCGCCCGCGTGCTCGAAGGCGACCAGATCACGCCGGATGCGATCGTCGGAGCGGCGGTGGGCACCGCATGAGCCCCACGACCACGACCATCGCCACCGCGGCGCCGGCACCCGGCCGGGTCGGCACCGGAGTACGCCGGCTCCGTTACGACGGCGCTCTCGCGCCGGTGCTCGCCTTCGTTGTGTTCTTCGGCGTCTACGTCGTCATCAACCCGGGCCTGCTCACGCGCTTCCAGCTGCAGTCCGCGGCCAACCTCATCGCCCCGCTCGCGCTCATCGCTCTCGGCCAGCTGCTCATCGTGCTGATCGGCGGCATCGACATCTCGATCGGCGCCATCACGAGCCTGTGCAACGTCGTCTTCGCAACGCAGATCGCCGGCCTGTCGGCGCCCGGCGCGCTGGCGCTGTGCATCCTGACCGGCATCCTCTGCGGAGCGATCAACGGGGTGCTCGTCGCCTACGCGAACCTGCCGGCGATCGCCGTCACCCTCGCGACGGCGTTCATCTACGCGGCCCTCGCGAGGCAGATCCTCGATCGTCCGGGCGGCGCGCTGAGCGCCGACATCTACCTCGCCACGAGCGGCGAGCTCATGCCGTTCGTTCCGATCGCCCTCGTCTGGCTCGCACTCGTGGCCGTCGGCCTCTGGTTCTTCCTGCAGCGCACGGCGTTCGGGCGCCAGGTGTACGGCGTCGGATCGGGCCGGGCGGCCGTGCAGTCGGCCGGGCTCAAGCCGCGGCTGACGATCCTCGTCACGTTCATGGTGTCGGGCGCCGTCGTGTCGCTCGGCGCAGTGCTGCTCTCGGGCTCGACGATGACGGGCGATCCCCGCAGCGGCGACCCGTACCTGCTCAATTCCATCGCGGTCGTCGCGCTCTCGGGCGCCGCCTTCGCCGGCGGACGCGGCAGCATCCTGGGGACGATCATCGCCGCCGCGGTGCTCGGCATGGTGGGCAACCTGCTGTTCTTCGCAGGGATCAACTCGTACTGGCAGTACGTCATCAGCGCGCTGATCATCCTCGCGGTCGTCGTGATCCCCCGCATCATCCAGTTCTTCATCCGGCAATCCGCACTGCGAAGGGGCCACCATGAGTGACACGCAGACCGTCGTCAATGAGCAGACGGATGTCTCCGACGCCCCGGGCACGAGGCAGGGCGCGTACTCGCGCGTCCTGTCGCGGATGCCGCGGGCCGGATGGGGCATCCTGATCTTCCTCGCCCTCTTCGTGATCGGCGGGCTCCTCCGGCCGTCGCTCTTCAGCATGCCGGGGCTGATCAGCACGGCGACCTTCGCGGCGATCCTCGCCGTGGCGTCGTACGGGCAGACCATCGCCGTCATCCAGGGCGGGATCGACCTCTCGGTGCCGAACACGATCGCCTTCGCGGCCCTCGGGTTCCTCACTTGGAACTCGTCCTTCGGCCCCGTCGTCGCGCTCGCCCTCGCGCTGGCGAGCGGGCTCGTCATCGGGATCCTGAACGGCGTGATCGTCGCGAAGGTCGGCCTGACCCCGATCGTGACGACGATCGCCATGAACGGCCTGCTCTTCGGCCTGCTGCTGCTGAACTTCCCCCTGTCGGAGCTCACGGTCGTGCCCGACCTGGTGAAGTCGATCACCTCGAACCAGATCGAGTTCCTCGGGCTGTCGATCGCCGCGGTGCTGCCGCTGGCGCTCGTGCTGATGCTCGTGCTGCAGGCGATCCTGAGCTACACCGGGTGGGGTCGATCGCTCTTCCTCGTCGGTTCGCGCGAGGACGCCGCCAGGCTCGCGGGCCAGCCCGTCGCCCGCATCCGCATCTCGGGGTACGCCGTCTCCGGCCTGCTCGCCGCGTTCGCCGGCATCGTCATCGTCGGCTACTACTCGCAGGCCGAGACCACGATGGGCAACCCGTACCTCCTCGGCTCGGTCGCCGCCGTGATCGTCGGCGGCGCCTCGATGTTCGGCGGTCGCGGTTCGATGGTCGGCACCTTCGTCGGCGCGCTGGTGCTGGGACAGGTCGCGACCCTCGTGGCGGTGTTCAACCTCGGCGCGACGATGCAGAACCTCATCTACGGGGTCATCATCCTCGCGGTGCTCGCCGCGTATGGGAGGGACCGGACCTGACGGACCGTACGCTGGCCCCATGGCGATGGGGCGGGTGAAGCGTGCCTGGCTTCGGGTCCTGCAGCGCACCCTCAACCCGCTGACGCTCCGGATGGCGCGCCGCGGCGCCGGCCCGTTCGCGCTCGTGCGGCACACAGGCCGCAAGTCGGGCCGCACGTTCGAGACGCCGCTGATCCTGGCGCGCGTGCCGGGCGGGTTCGTCGCCGAGCTCACATACGGGCCCGAGGTGAACTGGTACCGCAACCTCGTCGCCGCCGGCGGCGGCACGGTCGTCTGGAAGGGCCGGCCGTTCGAGATCGGCGCGATCGAGCCGATGCCGACGGATGCCGGTCGGCGGGCGTTCGGCCCGCCGGCGTCGTGGTTGCTCACGCTGTTGCGCCGCCACGAGTTCCGGTTGCTGCGGGAGGCGGGTGCGTGACGGATCGAGTCACTCCGCACCAGCTCGCCGTCGTTCCGCGCCCGAGGCCGCGAGCGTTCGCTGCGTGCTCGAGTTCGGAGGATGGGACGCATCAGGGGTGACGTACGAGCGGCCTGACTCGCGTCATCCTTCATACTCGCGTGGCGCGCGGCGCGCGGGCGGGGGCGACGGTGCAACGCTGCGAAACGCAGGAGACTCCGGAACAAGGGCGCCTCAGGCTTGGCATGTCCGGGATTCTCATGCATCCGTGCCGGTCGGCGGCGGCGACGGCGCGCTGAGCGGATGACGCGCCTAGAACAGTCGCCGCTGGGCGACGACCTCGGCGCCCTCGAGCTCGAGCAACTGCCGCTTACGGTCGAGTCCGCCGGCATAACCGGTGAGGGACCCGTCGGCACCGACGACGCGATGGCACGGCACGAGGATGCTGATCGGGTTGCGCCCGACCGCGCCGCCGACGCGCCGGGCGAGGTTCCGGTCGCCGAGCCGCTCGGCCAGTTGGCCGTACGTGACGGTCTCGCCGAAGGGGATGTCGCGCAGCATCGCCCACACCGCGTGTTGGAACTCGTCGCCCACCGGCGCGAGCGGCAGGTCGAAGCGGATGCGGCGTCCCGCGAAGTACTCGTCGAGCTCGACACCGAGCCGGCTGAAGAGGGCGTCACCTCGGGCGTCGACGTCGATCCCGAGCGAGCCCGCGGCGGGCGGATGCCAGTGGCTCGGAAAGTAGATGCCGGTGAGCCCGCCGTCGTCGGCGACGACCAGCAGGTCGCCCATCGACGTGCCGAGCCTGGCGTGGCGGCGGAGCATGCCTTGATTCTCGCGCGTCGACGTGCCCGGTGGGCCGGTACCGATGGCGGGAATCGGACCTGACAATCGGACCAGGCGGTGGAACGGCGGGCGGATCGCAGAATCCCGGGCCATCAGCCGGCCCGGCATCCGACCCACGCCCGCCTAAGTGCCGTTTCTGCGCCCGAGGTCGGGAATGGAAGGTCACTCCTCCGCAGAAACGGCACTTCAGCGAATGCCGGTGCCACGAGCCACTCCCGCGAATGCCGCTGCCGGGGCAGTGGTCGGGTCAGTGGGCGGCGAGCGCCGACGCCGAGTGGTGGCTGCGGTGCAGCACGAGTCCGGCGATGCGGTGACGGAGCGTGGGGTGCTCGGTACCCTCGGCCGCCATCCGGCGCTGCTCGTTCACTCGACCGGCGAGGTGCTCGTCGTGGGCTCGGAGCGTCTGGGCGATGTAGCCGGCTGCGAGGTTCATGATCGATCCCTTCAGATCTTCGGGCCCGTTCGGGCGCCTGCAGTCAGATTCCTCGCTGAGGGGGCCCCGCTGTATCGGGCGAGTGCCGTATCTTCTGGGGCTGCTCCTACCTCAGTCGGACGGCGCGCCACCTCAGGTCCCGGCCCGGTACCTCAGACGACCTTCCGCAGCGGCGTCGGCGCTCGGCGCGCAGGACGCATCGCGACACCAGGTCGGACCGTCGGCGCGAAGGAGTGGGATGGGATGGCGTTCGCGATCGTCGTGGAACACTGAGCGACGAGCCGGGTCACTGCTCGAACACGAGCGAGTCGACGATCGGCTGCACCAGCGAGCGGAACTCCTCAGCGTTGTGCTGCTCGCGCGTGTTCGTGATCTCGAGGGCGATGTTGCCGCCGTCGCCCCACTCGAGCAGGACGAGCCGGATGTCCATCTCGTCGAGGATCACGTGGTGGAGGCTCGACACGCCGTCGCCCATGATCAGCGGGATGCCGTCGTTCCCGTCGAAGGTGCACGTGTCGTCGCCTTCCTCGAGTTCCAGGTCGACCTGGAGGCCCTCGAGTCCGCCGACGGTCACCTCGACGGGCTCCGCCACGATCAGGCCCGGCAGTGACTGGTACCAGGCGACGAGCTCGGCAGGCGTCGTCCCGACACCCTCCTGCCAGGCCTCTCGGCAGTCGATCGCCGGGGCGTGGACGTTGCTGAAGATGCCCAGGAAGCTGCCGCCGCGAGGCGTGAGCTGGCCGTCCGCATCCTCCTGCCGGAACAGGGCGAAATTGCCGATGAGGTCTTCGAAGTTCGTCCAGCCCTCGGGAACGGTGTAGGTGATCCGCGGCGTGAAGGTTGTCGTGCGATATTCGCCGGCGTCCACGGGCCCGAGGCAGCTCCCGCCGTACGGATTCGGACAGCCCGTCTGGCTGGGCGAGGGCGACGGCGGCGCAGACGACTCCGCCGCAGGCTGCCGCTCTTCGGCGGTCGGCGAGCCGGGAGAGGAGCACCCGGTGAGCAGCACGGTGAGGGCCATGAGCGCGACCGAGGCGGATGCCGCGCGGCCGGCGAAGCGGGTGGACATGTCATCGTCCTTCCTGACCAGTCGGGTTCGGTATCGACGTTCCTCGCAGTGGTATCCGTTTGGTCTCGGCGTCGTCGGTGCTCAGCTCGCAGGGGCGGATGACCGTCGTGCGAGCATCCCCGTGCGGTCCGATGGAGACCGACGGCCGTGACGGTCTTCGTCGGTACCGCCTGGCCGAGCGTCTCCTCCGCGTTCGACCCCGACGGAGCACACTTCCGACGCCCTGAGCCACGTGACATCCGGCCCTCGCCGCACTGGTCGCAGGTCGCTACCCTGTCGGTGGAACCAGACCGGGGAGGGTGGCGAGTTCCATGGATGCCACGACGCAGTGGAATATCACCGTCGACATCGACGAGGAAGAGAACAACACGGTCGCGAACGTGAGCGTGCGGACGCCGGGAGGCGTGGAGGTGACCGGCGTCGGCCGGTCCAATCGCAACCCGAACGACCCGAGCGTGCCCGAGATCGGCGACGAGCTCGCCGTCGGCCGGGCGCTGGGCAACCTGTCGGAGCGCCTGCTGCACCGCGCCGAGCGGGACATCACGAGCGTGACGGGGCAGCCGTCGCACGTGCACCGGTAAGGCGGAGTCAGCCCGCCGGCGCTACGCCGACGCGCGCCGAACGAGCTCCGTCGGCAGCGTCATCCGTGCTGCGGGGCGCCCATCGACGAGGTCGAGCAGCATGCGCACCATCTCATGCGCGATGCGCTCGAGCGGCTGCCGCATCGTCGTGAGCTGCGGCTCGACGCGCGTCGCGATGGGCGCGTCGTCGAAGCCCGCGACCGCGACATCCTCGGGCACCCGACGGCCGGCGGCGCGCAGCACGTCGACCGCTCCGGCCGCCATCATGTCATTCGCCACGAAGACGGCGTCGAGGTCGGGCTGCCGTTCGAGCAGTTCCTCCATCGCCCGCACCCCCGAGGCACGGGAGTAGTCGCCGGCGACCACCAGCCGCTCGTCGAACGCGTCGCCGAGCTCGGCGCGGTACCCCTCGAGCCGGCCGAGGCCGCCCGAGGTGTCCTGCGGACCGGTGATCGTCGCGATGCGCGAGCGTCCGGCGACGTCGCGAAGGTAGGCGACCATATCGCGCGCACCGTCGAGGTCGTCGGCCGCGACGTAGCCGATGCGCCGCTCGTACCCGAGGGGGATGCCGCACGAGACGACGGGCACCTCGGCGTCGACGAGCGTCTTCAGGAAGCCCTCGCGACCTCGATGCGAGGAGACGAGCAGGGCTCCGTCGACGTGCCCGGCCATGATGAAGTCGGTCGCGCGACGCTGCTCGTCGTCGGAGCCTGCCATGAGCAACACCAGGGGAATGTCGCGTTCCGCCAGCGCGTCGGCGGCGCCGCGCATGAGCGTCGAGAAGTTCGGGTCCTCGAAGAGCCGGTCCTGCGACTCGGTGAGCAGGAAGGCGATCGAGTTCGCCCGCGCGGTCGCGAGGTTCCGGGCGTGGGGATTGATGCGATAGCCGGTCTTCTTGATCGCGCGCTCCACGGCCACCCGGGCCTCGTCGCTCACCCAGTGTCCCCCGTTGAGCACGCGCGACACCGTGCCCCGGGACACGCCCGACTCGCGGGCGACATCCTCGATGGTGGGCCGCTTGCGGTGGACATGCTCGTTCACGTGGCCAGTGTAGGTGCGGGCGGTGCGGCCGTGTCGTGCGCCGCGACCGGTGTCGCGCGGCGCCGGCCGCGCCGCATGACCCGTGGCATCCGCTTCGCTCACGCCTTCACGGCACCGGCCGCGAGGTCGACCCGCCAGTACCGCTGGAGCACGAGGAACAGGGCGATGAGTGGCACGACCGACAGCAGCGCCCCCGTGATCACGAGCGTGTACATCGCCGGGAGCGATGCACCCTGGTTGAGCAGGCCGTGCAGGCCCACGGTGATCGGGAAGAGCTCGTCGTTGCCGAGCATGATGTACGGCAGCATGAAGTTGTTCCAGACCGCGACGAACTGGAACAGGAAGATCGTGACGAGGCCGGGTCCCATCATCGGCAGGGCGATGCGGTGGAAGATGTACAGCTCCCGGGCACCCTCGGTGCGGGCCGACTCGACGACATCGGTCGGAACGGCCGCCGCCGCATAGATGCGCGCGAGGTAGATGCCGTACGGGCTGATCAGCTGCGGCAGGAGCACCGACCAGTACGTGTTCGTGAGCCCGACCTGCGCGAGCAGGAGGTACTGCGGGATGGCGAGGATGACCGCCGGTACGAGCACACCCATGAGCAGGACCTTGAACACGACGCCCTTGCCCGCGAACGAGTACTTGGCGAGAGCGTAGCCCGAGATCGCGGACACGTAGGTCGACACGACGGCGCCGACACCCGCGTACAGCGCGGTGTTCAGCATCCACCGCCAGTAGAGGCCGTCCCGGTAGGCCGTGAGCTCGACGATGTTGTCCCACAGGTGCGTCGATGGCGCGAATGTGAACGTCGAGAACAGCTCGGCGGCGTCCTTCGTCGACGCGACGAGCACCCATGCGACGGGCAGGAGGCAGTAGAGCGCCCCGAGCAGGAGGACGGCCGTCGAGCCGAGGGCGAGCGGCATCCGCTGCTCCCCGCTCGAGGCGGGGGCGCGGCGCAGGTCGCGGTCGCGACGGGCACGGTCGCGGCGGCCGCCGCGACCGGAGGGTGCGACTTCGGGCAGCACGGCCGCGCGGGTCTCGGTTCCGACGGGCTGGGTGGCGGTCATGGGTCAGTCCTCCTGACCGAAGGCGCGCCGCTGCACGACGCGGAGGAACAGGAACGAGAGCGCGAACGTCGCGGCCGCGATGATGACGGAGGTCGCGGCGGCGCTGTAGATGTCGTCGCGCGTGAACGCGTCGCGGTAGACGAGCATGAGCGGCGACCACGTCGTCGAAAGGCTGTTCGTGAGCGGCCGCAGGGTGGTGGGCTCGGCGAACACCTGCAGCGTCGCGATCATCGAGAACAGCGCGGTCATGATGAGCGCCGGCATGATGATCGGCACCTTGATGCGCCAGGCGATCTGCGCCTCGGACGCACCGTCGATGCGGGCGGCCTCGTAGATCTCCTGCGGCACGGCCTTCAATGACGTGTAGATCACGATCATGTTGAAGCCGACGCCGCCCCAGAGGCCGATGTTGGCGATCGCGAAGATCACGAGACCCGGCGACAGCAGGGATGGCACGTCCCATCCGAGCTGCTCGAACACCCAGTAGAACGGGCTCACGGCGGGCAGGTAGAGGAAGCCCCACAGCAGCGACGAGATGACCGCCGGCACCGCGTACGGCAGGAAGATCGAGACGCGTGAGAATCCCTTGGCGCCGGTGCGCCGCGCGTCGAGCAGCAGCGCGAAGAGGAGCGCGAGGCCGAGCATGGTCGGGACGAGGATGAGCCCGTACACGAGCACGCGCCCGACACTCGCGAGGAACTCAGGGCTGGTCAGCGACGCGACGTAGTTCTCGAGCCCGGCGAACTGTCGGCTGCGCGCGCCCGAGCCGAGACCCAGCCCGTTCACGACCTCCTTCTGGAAGGAGAGGATCACCGTGTAGACGATCGGCGCGGCCATGAACAGCGTGAACAGCACGATGGCCGGAGCGAGCATCCCCCACGGCGTGAGGGTGCGGCGGCGCCCCCGGCGAGCGGATGTCGCGGGGCGCGTGGAGGCGGTGGCGGCGGTGGTCATGCATGACTCCTTCAGGCGTGCCGGTGCGGGTCGAGGAGCCGGTGCTGCGGCGCCTCGAAACCGAGGAGGGTTTCGAGACGCCGCTTCGCGGCTCCTCGACCCGCGTGGGCGACCTATTCGGCGACCGTGAAGCCGCTCGACTCCAGGTCGTCGACCGTGATCTGCTGCATCGCCCCGACGGCTTCGAGGAACGCGGCCTTCGACTTCGCCTCGGCGGCCTTGGCGAACTCGTCGTTGTACGCGCTGAACGCGACGTTCACGTTCGGGCCGTACTGGAACGGCGCGACCGCGGCGGCGGCCTCGGCGGCGACCTCGTAGAAGTCGGGCTGGTTGCTGAAGAACTCGGGCGCCTCGGTGAGGGCGGATGCCGCGGCATCCGTCGCCGCCGGGTAGATACCCGATGTGTCGACGAGCGCCTGCACCGCCTCGGGGTCGGTGTTCAGCCAGGTCGCGAACTCGGTCGCAGCCTCGACGTGCTTCGACTGCGTGGTGACCGCCGTCGACGAGCCGCCCCAGTTGCCGTTCGAATCCTCGCCGTCCCACGTGGGCAGCGGCGCGGCCTTCCAGAGGCCGGCGGTGTCGGCGGCGTTGCCGCTCAGCACGCCCGGGCCCCAGACAGCGCCGAGCCATCCGGCCTGCGTGCCGTCATTGAGGCCGGCGTTCCACTCGGGGGTGTACATGGGCTTGTTGTCGATGACGCCCTCCTCGACGAGGCCGCCCCAGTACTCGGCGACCCGCTGCGTGGGCTCCTCGTCGATGCCGACGCCCCAGGCTTCGCCGTCGATCGACCACCACTCGGCCTCCGCCTGCTGCGACAGGCCGGCGAACCATCCGGCGTCATTGGCCGAGAACGTGCCGAGGAACTTCGACGGGTCGGCGGCGTGGAGGGCGCGAGCGGTCTCGGCGTACTCCTGCCAGGTGGTGGGCACGGTGAGGCCGAGGTCCGAGAAGATGTCCTCGCGGTAGTAGAACATCATGGGGCCGGTGTCTTGCGGGATCGCGTAGACGGCGTCGCCGCCGAGCGTGACCGACTGCCAGACGCCCTCCGGGAACTGGCCGGCGAGGTCGCCGTCGATCGTGCCGCCGAGGTCGGCGAGCGCGTCCGACGCGACGAGCGTCGGGATCTTCTGGTACTCGGCCTGGATCAGGTCGGGCGCACCGCTGCCGGCCTTGATGGCCGTGAGCAGCTTGGTGATCGCGGGGTCGCCGCCGTCCTGCTTGTTGACGGTGACCTGGATCTCGGGGTGCTCCTCGTTCCAGATGTCGACCACCTTGTCGAGATTGGGCGCCCAGGCCCAGTAGGTGAGCTCGATCGGGTCGTCGGCGCTGCCCTGGGTCTCGCCGCTGCCGGCTGCGCAGCCGGTCAGGATGAGCGCCGCCGCGGCCACCGAGGCGAGCGCCCCGGTGCGGAATGCTGCACGCATTCGTCCTCCTTGTCGAAAGCTGTGGAAGCTGTGATCGCGGGATGCTCTGGGCTCGCCGCTCGACCGGGTGGACGACGGTGTGCCTGTGAGCGCTCCTAGTAATGCACACGGCCGGTCCGACTGTCAACTCGGGAATTGGGCCTCATCTCGCGATGTTGCGGGACGCGCATGGTGTGCTAGAACTGTGAGCGCACACAGTCATCAAGGGAGATCGCTCCATGCCCTCGCACCCCGCGCCGACCAATCACGAGGTCGCCTCCGCACCCTCGGCCGATCCCGCCGCGGCGCCCGCCGCTGAGCCGCGAAGCGGCTGGATTCCCGGCACCTCGGCCATCCGCTTCGGCGGCGACTACAACCCCGAGCAGTGGGACCGCGAGACGTGGCTCGAGGACATCGAGCTCATGCGGCAGGCGGGGGTGAACCTCGTGAGCGTGGGCATCTTCTCGTGGGCGCTGCTCGAGCCACGAGAGGGCGAGTACGACTTCTCGTTCCTCGACGAGGTGCTCGACCTGCTCGCCGGCGCCGGCATCGACGTCGACCTCGGCACGCCGACGACCGTGCCGCCCGCCTGGTTCTGGAACGCGTATCCGCACGCCCGGCCGGTCACACGCGACGGCGTGCCGCTCGGGTTCGGCTCGCGCGGCATCGTCTCGCCGAGCTCGCCCGAGTACCGACGTGCGGCGTCGGCGATCGCCGAGAAGCTCGCGGAGCGCTACGCGCACCACCCGGCGGTCGTCATGTGGCACGTCCACAACGAGTACGGCGCACCGGTCAGCGACAGCTACGACGAGGCATCCGTCCTGAATTTCCGCGGATGGCTCGAGCGCAGGTACGGCTCGATCGACGCGCTCAACCGGGCCTGGGGCACCTCGTTCTGGGGCCAGCTGTACGGCTCGTTCGACGAAGTGGACGCCCCGCGCACCTCGGCGAGCGTGTCGAACCCGGCGCACCGCCTCGACTTCGCCCGCTTCTCGTCCGACGCGTTGCTGGAGTGCTTCATCCTCGAGCGCGACGCGATCCGACGCCATGCCTCGCAGCCGATCACGACGAACTTCATGGCCACGAGCTGCCCGTCGGTCGACTACTGGAAGTGGGCGCCCGAGGTCGACATCGTCTCGAACGACCATTACCTCACCGCATCACGGCTCGACGCGCATGTGATGCTCGCGATGGACGCCGACTTCACGCGCTCCCTCGCGGGCGGCAAGCCCTGGGTGCTCATGGAGCACTCCACGTCGGCCGTGAACTGGCAGCCCCGGAACGTCGCGAAGCGCCCGGGCGAGCTCGCGCGCAACTCGCTCTCCCACCTCGCGCGCGGGGCCGATGGCATCCTCTTCTTCCAGTTCCGCGCGAGCCGCTTCGGCGCCGAGAAGTTCCACTCGGCGATGCTCCCCCACGCCGGGCGCACGTCGCGCGTGTGGCGCGAGGTCGTCGGCCTCGGCGAGCTGTTGGGCACCGCGTCCGAGCTGCGCGGCAGCCGGGTCGAGGCATCCGTCGCCATCGTCTGGAGCACCGAATCGTTCTGGGCGCAGGATCTCGAGTGGCGTCCGTCGGTCGACCTCTCGCACCGCGAGCGCGTCGAGGCGTTCTATGCCGAGCTCTGGAAGCTCGGCGTGACGGTCGACTTCGTGCACCCGTCGCACGACCTCTCGAAGTACCGGGCGGTATTCGCCCCGTCGCTGTACCTGCTCGACGACGCGTCGGCCGCCAACTTGCGCGCGTACGTCGAGGGCGGCGGCACGCTCGCGGTGTCGTACTTCTCGGGCATCGTCGACGAGCACGACACGGTTCCGCGCGGGCCGTTCCCCGGGATGCTGCGGGATGTGCTGGGCCTTGCGATCGAGGAGTTCCAGCCGCTCCGCGAGGGCGGCCATGTCGCGGTGACCGGCAGCACGACCGGCACCGTGTGGACCGACGAGATCACGCTCGAGGGCGCCGACGCGGTCGAGCACTACATCGACGGCCCCGCCGCGGGGATGCCCGCCATCACGCGCAACGCGATCGGCGACGGTGCTGCCTGGTACGTCTCGACCCGGCTCGACGGGGCCGACCTCGGTGCGTTCATCGACGACGTGCTCAGCGACGCCGGACTCGATGTCGTTCCGCCTCCGTCCGGCCTCGAGAAGGTCGTGCGCGTCGCCGACGACGGCACGCGCTACGTCGTGGCGATCAACCACGCGGCTGCCGATGTCGCGATCGACGCGCGCGGCACGGATGTCGCGACGGGCGAGACGACGGATGGCGCGGCGCGCGTCCCGGCGGGCGCGAGCCGCATCATCCGCCTCGCCTGAGCCGTCACGCCAAGACCGCACCACCCACCAGCACCAGCCACCAGCACCACCCACCCGCAGCGACGCGGATCCGCACCCCTGGGGCGGCGGCCGCCCGGCTGCCGAATCGAGAGGACCGGATCATGGCGATCCGACGCAGGACAGGAAGGGCGGGCTCCGTCGCACTCGCGGCGGCGCTCGCGACAGCGGTCGCGGTGCCCACGGGCGCCGGGGCGGCGATGGCCGTCGAGCCCGGCGACGGCCCGGTCGAGGCCGGCATCTTCGTCAACAAGGTCGAGGGGCTCTCGCCCGACTTCATCAGCGGCGTGGATGTCTCGACCGTGCTGTCGCTCGAGGAGAGCGGCGTGGTGTTCCGCGACGCGTCGGGCGCGCCATCCGACCTGTTCGCCGTGCTCGCCGACCACGGCGTGAACTCGGTGCGCGTCCGCGTCTGGAACGACCCGTTCGACGAGACGGGTCGCGGGTACGGCGGCGGCAACGTCGGCGTCGACCGGGCCGTCGAGATCGGCGAGCGGGCCACGGCCGCGGGCCTGGGCGTGCTCGTGGACTTCCACTACAGCGACTTCTGGGCCGACCCCGCCCGGCAGCTCGCGCCGAAGGCCTGGGCAGGCCTCTCCGCCGCCGACACCGCGACCGCGTTGCACGACTACACCGTCGATGCGCTGCAGCGGTTCGAGGACGCGGGCGTCGACGTCGACACGGTGCAGGTCGGCAACGAGACGAACAACGGCATCGCGGGCTATGCGCGACCCGGCCGCGAGATCGACGCGCCCTTCGCTGCGCTCCTGCAGGCCGGCACGTCGGCCGTGCGCGAGGTGCTGCCCGACGCGAAGGTGGCCGTGCACTTCACGAACCCCGAGACATCCGGTCGCTACGCCACCTATGCCGCGGGGCTCGCCCAGTTCGGCGTCGACTACGACGTGTTCGCGAGCTCGTACTACCCGTACTGGCACGGCATGACCGGGAACCTCACCGCGGTGCTGTCGCAGATCGCGACCACGTACGGCAAGGAGGTCATGGTCGCCGAGACGTCGTGGGCGCACACGCTCGACGACGGCGACGGCTACTCGAACGTGATCGGCTCGGGCACGATCGGCGACGCCTATCCCGCGAGCGTGCAGGGACAGGCGACCGAGCTGCGAGACGTGATCGCGGCGGTCACGGCGGTCGGCGATGCCGGCATCGGCGTCTACTACTGGGAGCCCGCGTGGCTGCCCGTCGGCCCGCCCTCGGAGTTGGAGCAGAACCGCGGGCTGTGGGAGCAGTTCGGGTCGGGATGGGCCACCTCGGCCGCGTCGGACTACGACCCGGTGCACGTCGGCGAGTGGTACGGCGGCTCGGCCTGGGACAACCAGTCGCTCTTCGCGTGGGATGGCACGCCCCTCGAGTCGCTGCGGACCTTCGAGTACGTGCACACCGGCGCGGTCGCGCCGCTCGAAGTGGTCTCGGTCGAGCAGCCATCGCTGTCGGTGACGGATGGCGCGCCCGTGACGCTTCCCGCGACCATCGACGTGACCTGGAACGACGGCACCGTCGAGCCGCAATCGGTGACCTGGTCGGGTGCGGTGGACTGGATCCGCGGCCCGGGGTCGTACTCGATCCCCGGCCGCACGTCTGAGGGGCTCGAGGTCGTCGCGACGGTGACCGTGCTCGCCGAGAACCTGGCGCGCAACGGATCGTTCGAGTCGGCCGACCTGAGCGCGTGGGCACTCACCGGACCGGCCGCTCGGACGCAGACCGGTGACGCGGCGGACGGCTCGTACGCCGTCACCTTCTGGAGCGGCACCGCGTACACGGCCTCGGCGACGCAGACGCTCACGGGCGTGCCCGCCGGAACGTACCAGCTGCAGGCGACGACGCAGGGCACGGGCTCGCCCGCCGGCGACTCTCGGATGCTCACCGCGACCACGTCGGCAGGGTCGGCGAGCGCGCCGCTGTCGTTCACGGCGTGGAACGAGTTCCACACGGCGACCGTGCCCGTGACGGTGGGAGCCGACGGGGTCGTCGAGATCTCAGCCGAGTTCGCCCTGTCGGCCGGCGCGTGGGGCGTCTTCGACGACGTGCGTCTCGTGGCCGTGACGGGTGCCGAGCCGGTCGACACGTCGCGCCTCGCGAACGCGCTCGACGTCGCGGCATCCGTCGACCGCTCGCTCTACACCGACGCTTCGGTGGCGGCGCTCGACGAGGCGGTCGCCGTGGGCGAGGTCGTGCTCGCGGGCTCGCGGGCGACCGCAGCCGACGTGAAGGAGGCGACCAAGCTCGTCGAGAAGGCGGTGGGCAAGCTCAAGCGGCTGAAGTAGCCCGCCCGCCGTTGCACGTTTGCAGGAGAATCCGGGTCATGCGTCCGCTGGAGCGGTCATGACCCGGATTCTCCTGCGTGACGGACGGGGCGGCGTGGGTGGTGGCGCGGTGGGCGGCGCTTCGGGCGATCCCGCCGCCGAGCGCGTTCGGGTCCTGAGGTCAGCCGGCCGGTCCCTCGCGGTCCGGTCGATCGGATGTCGCGGTGCCGCGGCCTTCGCCCGCGCCGGTGCGCGTGTGATCCGGCGACCGCAACCACGCGTCGAAGTCGATCGTGCCCCGATCCGCGTCGGCGTCGCCGCGGAGCTGGCCCGACCGCATGGCCCGCCCGAACTTGCCCGGCAGCGGGAACTCGATCACGCTTCGGCGGACACCATCGAACGCGACCATGCGGCGCACCAGGTCGGCCAGCCGCTCCTCGCGCGGGCCGGTGAGGTCGCCCGCGCGTCCGGCCGGGCCCGCCTCGGCGAGCTCGACGAGCCGCGCACCCACCTCGCGCGCCGCCACGGGCCGCACCAGTCCCTTCGGGACGAGGGTGAACCGCCCGGCCGAGGTGTTGTGGACAACCTGCTCCGCGAACTCGTGCAGCTGCGTCGCTCGCAACAGCGTGAACGGCACGGTGCCCTGCTCGACGAGCCGCTCCTGCGCGAGCTTGCCCGCGTAGTACGCCGCGTCGACGCCGTCGATGCCGACGATCGAAAGCGTGACATGGTGCCGGGCACCGGCGTCGCGCTCGGCCGCCAGCAGGTGCGTCGTCACCGCCGTGAAGAACTCGCGCGAGCGCCGCGTCGACGTGGACACCACGTTCGCCACGTCGATCACCGCGTCGACGCCGTCGAGCGCGCCCGCGAGTCCGGTCCCTTTCTCGAGGTCGTATCCGGCGCGGCGCGTGAGGCTCAGGATGTCGTGCCCGCGCGCCGTCGCGGACTCGATGACGTGGCGTCCGACGTTGCCGGTTGCTCCTGCGACGGCGATCCTCATCGGGTCTCCCCCTTCGTGGTGGTGCGGTCGGATGTCGCGGAGCCGACGCCGCCCGCGCGCGACGTGGTGCCCGTGGCATCCGTCGGGTCCGCGACATCCGCTCTGCTCGGAATCAGCAGCACGACGCCGAGCGCCAGGCTGATCGAAAGCGACACGACGGTGCCGACGGCGGCGTCGGCCTGCAGGTGGTCGAGGTGCGTGACGTGATACCAGAGGTGCAGCACGCCGAACATCGTCCACGCGAGGCCGAGGATGCGGAACACGACCGGGCTGCGCCACACAAGCCCCGCAACGCTCGCGACGCCGAGCGCGAGGTAGAACGCCCCGACGTCGCGGACGAGGTGCTCGTTGAACGGCCCGTCGGTCGCGACCCACCGCCCGAGCACGCCCGGGAACGAGTCGAAGAACGAGCGCGGCGCGAAGAACGCCCACCCGCCCACGAAGAACGCGATGGCCGCCGACAGGGCGAGCGCGGCGGTGTGGAGTCTGCGCATGGATCTCTTCATACTCCTGTGGCGGAACGGGCGTCGCGCGGCGCGGGCGGTCGGAGCCGCACGCCGCCGGGGGCCTTGCAGTTATGTACAGAAATATGTACGTATTTGCTAGAATCGCCGAATGGATGCCGACACGTCCCATCCCCTCGGCACCGCGCCGGTGGTGCCGGTTGCCGAGGCGCGCGCGGGTCTCTCGCGCATCCTCCGCGGCTTCCGGGCGCGAGGAAAGGATGCCGAGACCGTCATCATCGGATCGCATCGCCGGCCCGAGGCTGTGCTCGTCCCCTTCGAGCAGTTCGCGTCGCTCTCTTCCAGCGGCCCCAGCTCGCGTTCGCCGGCGCTCGAGCTCCTCCGGCGGCGCAAGCCGCTCATCGAGAGGTTGGCACGCGCGAACCGCATTCGGTCGGTCCGCGTGTTCGGCTCCGTGGCGCGGGGAGACGAGACGGCCGAGAGCGACGTCGACCTGCTCGTCGACCCTGAAGCGGATGCCTCGTTGTTCGACCTGGCCCAGTTCGAGCTCGACTTGGAGTCGCTGCTCGACCGCCCCGTCGATGTGGTCTCGCGCCGATCTCTCGATCCCGAACGCGACCGAGCCGTGCTCGACGAAGCCGTCGAACTGTGAAGCCCTCCGACCGCGTCGACCGATGGCTCGATGACCTCACGGCGACGCTCGACACCGCCGCGGCCGTCGCTGCTCGCGGACGCGATGCGTTCGACGACGATCCGGCGATCCCCCTCGCGTTCGAGGCGCTGTCGAACCGCGTCGGCGACCTGGCCAAGCGCCTCGTTGCCGCCGACCCCACGCGCTTCGCCGACCCGATCTGGTCGCAGGCCGCGCGCAATCGGGACTTCGTCGTCCACCACTACGACCGCGTCGACGCCGACGCACTCTGGGTGACCGTCACCCGCAGCTTCCCCGAGCTCCGAGCGGTGCTCGACCGCATTCGCGGCTGATCAACCTGTCACGGGGACGGCGTATGCGGACGGCGTGCCTACCTCGTTCGTGCGTGCCGCGAGTCAGTTCAACGCGAGCGCGGGGGCGGCGTATTGCCACCAGACGTAGATGTCGTCGACGGACATTTCCACATTCTCATCCCAGGCCACGACGAGAACGTCGCTCGCGTAATTGGTCCAGGCGGCGACGGTCGCGCCGTCCTCGCTGTAATAGCAGCCGAGGACACCACCGATGTCGCCATTGCCGTCGGTCCAGAGATTCCAACCCTGGTCAACGCACGAACTTTCGGAGAGGCCTACGGTCGCGGTCGCACCTGCAGAGAGCACGCTGTTGTGCGAGTCGTATGCGTAGAGCTGAATGACGTCGACGCCAGGGTCGGCGGGACCGTCGCACTCTATGGCCGCGAGCAACCCGTCGGAAAGCTCCGGCGCAGGCGGGGTGAGATCGGTGCAGGTTTCACCGACAGTCGCCGGCACAGTGGCGGCGAGTACTTGAGCCGCAGTGGGCTCAGGCGCGACAGGCTCAGGATCCTCCGGCACGGCCGGCGTTTCCGGGACGGCCGTCTCGATGGGTACTGGATCACCGTCCGCCTGAGAGCCGCCGACGACCGCTCGGAGAGGCACGAACAGGAGCATCGCGCTCAGTACGATGACGCCAACAGTGACCAGCGCGACGCCTGCATTCCGCCGCCCGGCGCGGGACATCCGCTCGAGCGCTTCATCGAGCTTGCCGTTGATCTCGGGCGACAATGTTGCGCGGAACGCGAGAACGGACTCGGGATCGACCTGTTGGGCGAATCGCACCAGATTCAGGAAGCGGTTCGTCGCATGCGGCTCGGGCCTCAGCATCTCCGCGACACGCAGGACCCAGGACTTGGACACTCGGTCGGCCTGAAGGATGAGACCGGCGGCGGCGAGCTGGGGACTCAACTCGCGCCCGACCAGCACACGGTGGACAGCTGAGATGCTCGCCCCGAAATCACCGCTGCACGCATACGCGATCTGGTCTCCGGTGTATACGGTCGTGCGCAACCACGGTGCCACGAACGGCGCAAGGAGCCTGCGAATCCCGGCACTGTCGAGAGTCAGTTCGACCACCGCTGAGCGATCGTGCTTCGCCTTGAATGCTCCGAAGTACGTGCCGAGAAGGAAGAGCAATTGCGACCGACTGGCCGGAGTGGTCATATCGGCGATTGCCCCGCCCTCGATCAACAGTGCGCGAATTCCGAAATAGCTCTTGAGTTGGATTCGCGGCGAGAGGTTCGGGATGACGAAGATGTCGACTCGACGGTCGTACTGGAGCGCCGCGCGTACTTCGTCAACCGCGTTCTGAACTTCTGGGAACGTTTCCGCGCTGACGAGGATCGCGTCGCCGAGCAGGTGCACGCGCCCGAACTGCCATGCCACCCAGATGAAGAAGCCTCCAACCACCAGAGCGATTCCGCCGGCGAAAAGGAGGGACAGGTCGCTGACCGCGAGCCACGCAACGAACACCACCAGCGCACTCGCCACACTCACTACGGCCATCGCCAGTCGTGAGGGTTCGGCCGGATATCGCAGGCGTGCCATCTCGAGGGGCGCCCTCGAGGGATGCCTGTTCACCGTTTCGATTGTCTGGACCATGGTGGCCCCCTTTGCGTCGGCCGCGACGCCATCTCGGCGTGCAACCCGAGCGAATGGAACGCCTCAATGTCGCCAGCCATCGTCGCGGGCCGCATCAGGGCCGACACTGATTCGGCGAGAGAAGCCGACTGCCCGCCGCTAGGTGTATTGGGTCACCTGGTTAGTGACAAACGGATAGGGAGAAGGCCTCCATTCAAAGGAGTGTCGAACGTCACCGAAGAGGAACACTCGGCCGGACATCACGGCCGCGTCACCATATGCTCATCCCGTGAGCACCGCGGACGAATCCGATCAGGCATGGTCCCCGCATTTCTCGCTGCTCCTCGACACGCCGGACACGCGACGGTACCTCGAGCTCATGCACTTCGCCGGCGGTGACCTGTCTCCCGCTGCCAGTGCGCTCGAGTTGGCCGAGCGTTGCCGCGACGCGGACGAGATCGACATGGCGGGCTTCCTGGTCGACGCGGCCGTCGTGGCCTACTGCCGTGCCTTCGTGCCATCCAAAGTGCGTTCGACGCTCGATCGCCACATCGAGATCCCGAGCGCATTCGTCGACATTCACGAACGGATCAGGGCCTACCGGAATACGACCGTCGCGCATTCGCAGAGTGAATTGTCGACGACTTGGCCGTTGGTCGTGACGACCTCGGAAGAACCCGGCCGTCGCTGCATCTGGACTCCGACGATCAGCCAATGGCTGCCACCCGACGTGACGGATGAGTTCGTGCGGCTCGTCCACGCGGTACTGGAGAAGGTCGAGGTCCTCGCCGAAGCCCTACGCATTCGGTTGGAGGACGAGATCCAAGACGTCGAGCTCGCCGCGCCGAAGCCGCTCGACTTCGAACTGGAGCGGAACTTCTCCGCCCGAACGACCCGGCGAGGATTCCCGACCCGTCAGAGGGTATTCGTGACGAGGCACATCACGGCGGCCTCGGACGATCGCGACCTGCCGGAGTCGATTGCGGCCATCGACTGACCGCGTTCTTCACCGCCGATCGACGACCAGAGGAGCTACGTCTTCGAGTACCGCCGACAGGCAGCCACGACGGTCGGCGACAAGGAGCTCGACGAGCTGACCGACGAGCCGGGGCTGGCGCTCGTGCTGGGCACGGATGTCACGCCCTCGACGGAGATCCCGAAGCGGCCGCCGATCCTGCTGCTGCCGGTCGACGGCGACGGTGAGGGCCCGGTGCTGGATGTCGCCGGCGAGGACTTCGAGGACAACGACGTGACCGATCCGATGCGCATGTGGGACTTCCGCGTCTCGCTCGACTCGATCGACGCGGCCGACCCGAACCGCGCGCGTGTGACAGTGCACTTCGTGAGTGCGCACCGCCCGCAGTTGCAGTTGCGTCCCGCCCCCGGCGGCACGAACTTCAAGAGCCCCGACATCACGCTGCGCAACCCTTCGGCGAGGAGTTCGTCGTCAAGGGCTCGCCCCACTCCATCCGGCTCACCATCCACAACAAGGGAACGCTCGCCGCGACCGACGTGGCCACCCACGTGCAATGGCTGCCGTTCACGACCGCGCCGGGCGCGTGGAACCCGCTGCCCGACCCGCCGAGGATCCCCGTCATCGCGGCGAAGAGCCAGGTGACGATCGACGTGCCGTGGACGCCCCCGGCCTCGCTGCAGCTGAACGACGTCGAGGTCGAGCACTTCTGCGTGAACGCCCGCGTCGATCGCTTCCGCAATCCGCTGAATCCGGGCGAAGACGAGCTCGTCGTGGTCGACAACTGGGCCCAGTCGAACTTCACCACCGAGTCGGTCGCGAACGGCTCCCCGTCCGACCGCATCCGCACGGTGATGGGCTTCGACAACACGCTCGAGCGCGACACGACGCACTTCTTCGGCGTCCGCCAGACCCGCAACCTGTTCCGCATCTACGTCGGCCACGCCTGGCTCGCCCTCCCGCCGGGCGGCTCGGCCGCCATCCCGCTCGCCTACGAGTCGGTCGCAGGCGACCCCGAACTCGGGTCGCTCATCGAACGGCCCGAGGTCCCGCTCATCGAGATCCCGGCCCAGGTGGCGCTCACCTCGTGGCTGGAGCCGCCCGCCGAGAGCGAGTGCCCCACCCCGCACGAGCGCTTCGGCGCAGGGTTGTCGTTCACGGCCGGGCGTCGGGTGTGGTTCGAGGATGTCGCGTGGGAGGGCGAGATCGTGACGGCCCGGGTGTACACGTCGATCGACGGGGCGGTCGACGCGCTGAGCAGCGGAGTCGGCGCGCTCGCCGTCTGGGCGCCGGATTGGCCGGATCGGCCGGCGCTGCGGTTCCCGGCTTCGATCGACGGGGCGGGTGAGCTGCGCGCGATGCTGGATGGCGCGTTCTTCGGCCTGATCGGCGAGGCGAACGTCGTCGGGCGGCTGCTCGTGCACACGGGGATCCGGAACGCGCGGGCGGTCTCCGGGGAGTTCGCATTCAACTAGTCCGGAGCAGCGGCACGTCGCCCGGCGACATCGCGTCCGCTGCATAGGTGATGACCGCCGCAGTGCTTAAGCTCGTCGAGCTGCGGTACTGCGGCACAACCCGAGCGGATGCCCAGGGCGCGTTGCCCCTGACACGGGGACATCCTCACGGAACTCACGGGGTCGGGCTCGGGCACGAACACATCCTTCCAGCCTGCCCACCAGGGCAGGCGATCTCGGATGTCAAGACCCATGCAGCAGCCCCGAACACCTCACGCGGGGTGAATCTTGCAGGCTTTGTTCGGCAGACTCTCTTTCGTTTAGGTCCTAAGCGTCGGAGTTTCGTTCACGCCAGCACCGATCCACCATTACGCACTGACAATCTGGAGCAGCGCGTCATAGCTGTCAACGACGTCATACCTGACGTCGTCGTTCCCGGCCTTGTTGTTGAGCGAGGCGAAGAACTTGCGGGCGCACGCGATCTTGGCTTCCTCAACGCCCTTGAGCTGCAGCGTCGACATGGAGCCCTTGGTCTCGGCGACAAAATAGACGTGCTTGACTTTGTCGTCGCGGAACGCAATAGCCCAATCCGGGTTGTAGTCGCCAACCGGGGTGGGGATGAAGAACCCGCGCGGCAGCTTCGAATAGACGACAACCTCTTCACTCACGTCGAGCTTCTCGACGAACGACCGCTCGACATTCGAGTCAGTGACGACGTAGTCATAGACACTCTTGGTGAGCTTGTCGCCGGCCTTCGATAGGTCTTGGGCGGTCTGGTTTTCGGTGAAGATCGACGAGTCGTGGCGACCTTCAAGCGGATCGTATGTGAGGTGCTCGATGATCACGGACGCCTTCTGCTCGTTGATGAGCCGGGCGGCCTCTGTGATGAACTGCTCGGGGTTCTGCTTGAACTTCGCGAATGTGTCCGGATTGATGCCGGTGAGAATCGCCGCACAGGTCCGGCGGGTGAGCTGCGTCTTCTCGGCGATCTCCCCGAGCAGGTCGTACTTGACGGTCGAGCCCGCAGACACTGCGGAGTGCTCCACTTTCGTCTCCGCGAGCTTGAAACCGGCCCGGGCCTCGAGCTGTTCGACTTCGAGGCCGACGACCTGCGTGCCGCTCTCCACGAGGTACTGCATAACGGTGACTTTGAGCGACGTGTCCAGCACACGGATGCAGTTGGCGATCAGCTCGGCGGAGTCGAACGCGACCTGATAGACGGCTCTGTGATTGATCCGACCCCACAGCTCCTGGAACTCACGCTTCATGAAGTTGACCTCGTTGAACGGGATCTTCTTCGGCTTGCGCCCGTCGGTCGGGGCCGGCACGTCGAGGGCAAGCGAGTCGATGAGTTCTGCGACCTGGTAGTGGTACTGCTCGAGCCCGGCAGGCATAGGTGGGATATCGATTTCGGCGCGACCGTGCCACTTCTCGGTGAGGTGCTGCTCGTAGTCGATGAATCCATTGACAGTGAGCCAGTGCTGCAACTGCTTGGCCTGGTCGACTGTGATAGCGACCTTCTCGCCCGTCTCGGGGTGCTCGACCGCGCGCCCAACGAAGAACTCCGTCGTCGCCTTCCGAGGCCGCGCCGACAGCGACTCTACGATCTCCTTCTGGAGCGCGGTGACGAACTCCGTGTAGGACTCATCGGTGACGACGGTCAGCTCGTTGATATCGTGCACGGTGACGGGGTTGTCCATCCGCTCGCCGTGTTGGTCCACCGACAGTCGCAGGCCGCGGCCAATCTCCTGGCGCCGCGTGGTCGTGTTGTCGCTCTTCTTGAGCATCCCCATCACGAACACGTTTGGATTGTCCCAGCCCTCACGCAGCGCGGAATGGGACCAGATGAACCGCACTGGCTCGTCCAACGAAAGCAGCCGCTCCTTGTCCTTCAGGATCAGGTCGTACGCGTCGACGTCGTCAGACTGGCCGGCGGTCTCCCCGGTTTTCTTCACTGAGCCATCGACCGAGCGGCCGGTCCTCTTGTCGATCGAGAAGTAGCCCGCGTGGGTCCGTCGCACCTCGATCGCCTCGACGTACTCACGGTACCGCTCGGCGGCCTCGTCGGAGTCCAGCTGAGCGAGGTGCTCGGCCAGTAGGGCCTCGTACTCTTCCTCGAACATGCGCGCGTACTCGCCGAGCGTATCCTCACGGTCGTAATCTCGGTACCTGGCAACCTCGTCAATGAAGAACAATGAGAGGGTCTTGATCCCCTGCGCGAACAGCTCCCGCTCCTTGGTGAGGTGCGCGCGGATGACCTCACGAATCTGGATGCGCCGCTTCGCGCCGTCCGTCACGTCCTGGGTGACCTCACCGGCGCTTATGACGTCGCCGTTGCTCAGCTCGATGATGTCGCGGTTTGCGTCGACGTCCCGGATAAACAGCCCCTTGTACGCCTCGATACCACCTGAGATGTCGTGCAGATTCATGCCCTGCGACAGCCGCTTCACCTGCCGCTTGATCCCCTGAGCGGTCTGCACCTCGATTTCGACGCGCGCCTTCGGGAAATCCGGGCCCTTGCCGATTTCGAGCCCATCCACAAAGAGGTACGCGGTGCTCCCGGCCAGATGCTTGACGGCGATGCCGCGCACGGCAATCTTCTTGACCAGCTTCTGGTTGTACGCATCGACCGCGTCGAGGCGATGTACCCTGGTTCGCTCGATCTTGTGCGTCGCAGAGTAGCGCAACGCGACCAACGAATTGAAATCTCCAAGCGCCTGCAGCGACTTCGAAGGCTTCTTTGCGTCGCCCTCGATCTTCTGCGGCTCGTCGATGATCAAGATGGGCCGATTGGCGGCGATGATGTCAATCGGTCGGCGTGAGCCAAAGTCGTCCAGGCCCTCCATCACGGTCTTGCCAGTCGGGAGTGTGCGTTCCATGCCGTAGATCCGCCGAGCATCGCTACCCCTGGCGTTAAACGCCTGGGTGTTGATGATCATCACTTGCACACCCGCGTCGGACGAGAACCGCTCCAGCTCATGCAGCCGTGACGAGTTGTATACGAACGTGCGAGGCTTGGTGCCGTAGAGCCGCTGGAAGTGCTCGGCCGTAATGTCAAGCGACTTCTTCACGCCCTCGCGGATCGCGATCGACGGAACGACCACGATGTACTTGGACCACCCGTACCGCTTGTGCAGCTCCATAATGGTCTTCGTGTACACGTAGGTCTTGCCAGTGCCCGTCTCCATCTCGATATCGAGATTCAGCGGTGCCGCCGAGACCTTAGATGGATCCTTCAAATCGGTTGACAGCGCCAGACCCCGGGCCCGCTGTATGCCGTGCACATTCGCCAAGAGCTGCGGCGGCGTTAGCGCGATTTCAGTATTGCGGAATCCCGCATCCTCCACCAGCGTAGGCGCAGCGTCCTTACCGGGGTCAATTCGGTACCTCACCCCGTCGGCGTACGGTTGCCCGGCGAACACGTCGACCACTGCATTCACGGCGTCGGTCTGGTACTGCTGAACCTTGAACTGGATCTTCATTGAGTCAGATTGCCCTTACCTCAGTCTCGGGAGATATCTCACGGAATACTTGCGCAGCGTTGATCCGCGCAGCGTCACCCGAGAAACCGGAATCCTTGAATACCGCGCGGAGTGGGTGCCGCTCAGCGATCAGTTTGACAACGTCCTCCGTCACGTCGCCCGTAAAGCAGGCAATAAGCGCGTCATCAGCTACGGCCAACACCGTGCGGCCGGCGACCTTCTGGACGACGATCGGCTCTGTGAGGTCTAGCCCCCAATCGAGGAGAACCTGGAAGACTAGGTCTTCATCCGTGCGATCGGCCTTGATGCTGTCTTCGACAAGACTCAGCGTTTGCTGGTCTGTCCCATCGGGGGTGCGCAGCACATCGGCCATGTTTGTGGTGTCGACTACTAGAGAGCGAAAACCCGTGTCAAGCTGCGCACCAAAGAGATCTGACTTGATCTTCTCACCAACCACGCGTATGCGCGCGCGCGCCAAGTCTCCAATCGTGCGATATCCAGCCTGATGGGCGGCGGAATCCTGCGCGACTTCTTCAGGCAACTGCACCATGACGAAGCGACGCCGCCCCCCGTCGTTAGCGTTCAACTGCATTACCGCGTGCGCCGTCGAGGCTGTCCCAGCGAAGAAGTCCATGACAATGTCATCGTCGCTTGTGGTTGCCTCGAGGATCCGCTGAATCATGCGAATGGACTTCTGACCCTTGAAATCCTCGCCAACACCGATTAGCTTTGAGACCTTTTCGCCGGAGAACGAGACAATTGCGATGCTATTCAGGTCGTCATACTCGTTGCTGTTCCACGTGTCTTCGATCGGATAGCGGTCTGGCCGGTTGCCGTGGTTGATGAATTTCAGGAGGTCCGCCTGTGCCGCCCCAGACAACCCAAGCTGATCAAGCTTTTCCGTCAGATTCTTGTCGGGCTTAAGTAGAGGCTTGAAATTCGCGTTCTCTATGTACTTCTTCCTGAATTCCATGGAATCCGCGTTCCGCGAATAGAAAAGGATTGTGTCATGATTCCGAATGAAATTGTTGGCGAGCGTCTTGTATCCGGAAAGCCAGCCGATTCGCCAGATAATCTCACGCTGGAAGTTCTTCTCTCCGAAGACCTCGTCCATAAGTCGCTTCAAGTTGTGGGCTTCATTGAAGTCGATGTTTACGAAGATCGCACCATCCTCACTTAGGAGACTCCGGGCCAACTTCAGACGTGAATACATCATGCTCAGCCAGTCGGAATGGAATCGGCCGTTCGACTCTGAATTGGATACGAAGCGAGAGCCATCGATGCCTGTTTGACCGGAGCGCTGAAGGTACTCAGAAGTGGTCTCGGCGAAGTCGTCCTCATAGATAAAGTCACTACCGGTGTTATACGGCGGGTCGATGTAGATGAGCTTGACTTTGCCAAGATACGACTCCTGGAGCAGCTTAAGGGCGTCAAGGTTGTCGCCCTCAATAAAGAGATTCTTCGTCGTGTCGAAGTCGACGGAATCCTCACGCACAGGGCGTAGCGTCTTGGCGATCGGTGTGTTGGCTGCGAAGGCTGCGGCACGTTTGCCCGGCCAGTCCAACTGATAGCGCTCCTGGGCGCCCTCCACTACAACGACCCTATCGGCGAGCTCCTGCCGAAGGGCGTCAAAGTCGATGGCGCGCACGGGGTTGCCCACGCCGTCGAGAGTCTCGGTGACGACTGTGGGGAACAGTTCGGCGATCGCGTCGATGTTGCGCTTCGTCAGGTCCGGCGAGTGCATCTTGAGTTTGTCCACGGTCATTCCTTGTTGCTCGGGGCGGAGTCAGTCAGCGCGGTGAGCGCTTCGGTGTGTTCCTTGATCTGCCTGAGGAGTCTGATCTTCCGGTTGAGCTGCGGTTCGGTGCGCAGCTTCCTCTCCAGCGCGGCGATCTCGCGCTGGACCTTTCGGGCCTTGCCCAGCCTGTCAGTCGCCTCCGACACGGTCTCCCCGGCGCGCGTCTCGACCGGCAGCAACGCCGCGAGAATCGCCTCGTAGAGGCCAGCGAGATCGAGCGTAGTAGGCAGCGGGCGGCGCAATGCGTCGGTGGGCTGCCAGTCGGTGGTGAAATATGCACCGATGGTCGGGATCTTGCTGACGACCGACTTCTGTGCCGCGACAGTTCGCACGCGGCCACGACTCTCGATCTCGAAAATGATCGGGAAGTGCACTGCCCTGTCCATGGCGGCGAGGACGTCATTGGAAACGTTCTGACCTTTAGCTTCGACGGTGAAGACCTGAATCTCGGGGACCGCCGGCGTGCCACGCAGGCGGAGAGTTTCGTCAGCGAGCTTGTACGCCCAGGTGATGCGCTGGACCTCTTCGACGAACTTCTCGCGAAGCGCGGCGCGCATGGTTCCGTACTCATAGAACTTCGTCTTCGACACGGTGCGGCCGAGCGCGGCGTTCGCGGGCCAGCGGAACAGGACGGGTTCAGTCATCGACGGGCTCCTCGACAATGGCGAGGAAGGCGATCAGCTCGAAGTCGTCGAGCCCGGCGATGGTCTGCACGAGCGCGGTCGTATGGCCGTGGCTAAAGAGGCTCTCGACGTCGCGTTCCTCGATAACGTCGATCATGGAGCGGATCGCCTCGGTGAGCAGGTGGCTGTATTGGCCCATGTCGGCGCCGTCGCGGGTGGCGGCGTTGAAGATCCGGCACACCTCCCAGGCGGGTTCGTCGCGGTTGCGGCATCCAGCCCGGATCAGGTCGAGCAGGTGCTTGACCTCGGTGTGGTCGGCGATCACCTCGCCCCGGTCGTCGAGGTAGACAAGGTAGTGCGGATGCAGTCGGTTGCCGCGGTTGAGGTGATCGTCGGCATTGATGTTGCGCAGCACGAACAGCGCACCGGGCTTCAATCCCTTGTCGGGCTGCGCGGGCACGACAGCGTGCAGGCCCTTCGGCGCGCCGGCAAGGTTGCCGTACTCCTTGATGTAGCCGAGCAGGTCCATGCGGAAGTCGTTCAGGCCCAGGTCGGTGATCGACACCCCGGTGCGGACGTCTTCGAGTTCGATGACCTCATCCTGGAGCTTGCGGAGCTGCTCCTTACGGAATGCGGCGTCGCTGGCCTCCTGGGTGAGCACGTTGTCGTCGGCGGTCGCAGCGAGGTCGGCGATGACCATGCGGTTCTCGACCCGCTCCTTGAGGTTGATGTACTCGTCGAGGGAGATGTCGGGCCAGAAGTTCACCAGCTGGATGCGCCCGTTGGTCGAGCCGATGCGGTCGATGCGGCCGAAGCGCTGGATGATCCGCACAGGGTTCCAGTGGATGTCGTAGTTGACCAGGAAGTCGCAGTCCTGGAGGTTCTGACCCTCGCTGATGCAGTCGGTGCCGATCAGCACGTCGATCTCGCCAGTCTCGCGCGGCATCACGAGGTGGCGCTGCTTCGACCGCGGCGAGAATAGCGTGAGGGTTTGCTGGAAGCCGTAGCCCTTGCCGACGGTAGTGGACGGGTTGCCCTGCCCGGTGACGAGGGCGCTGTCGTAGCCGTGCTGTTTGAGTGCTGGGGCGAGGTTCTTATAGAGGTACTCGGCGGTGTCGGCGAACGCGGAAAAGATCAGCACCTTGCGGTTGTCGGGGTTCAACGGCTGCTGGAACTTGCCCGCGATCACGGCGCGCAGTTCGCCGAGCTTCGAGTCGTGCTCGGGGGTGATGCTGCTAATCGAGGCGAGGAGCTGCTGGATGACCTTGCCGTCATTGACGAGGTCGCGATTCCAGGACTCGACATCCATGTCGGACAAGTCGATCCGGACCTTCTTGCCAACCGTGCCGCTGGTCGGGAACTCGAAGTCGTCGTCCTCGGCGTCGACATCCGCGAACGACGCAACGACGTCCGCGATGCTCGCGGCATGGTTGTCGATGGCCTCGATTGCCTCGGCGACCGTGAACTCCAGTCGGTTCAGGGTGAGCCGGAACGCCTCGACACTGCTCTCAAGACGCTTGAGCAGGTTCACCGTCATGAGCTTCCGGATGCCCTGTTCACGGCTGGCGGCTCCCAGGTTCGCCGTCTGCCCGCCCATGACGTTCTGGCCCGCGCCGGCGCCATAGAGCTGCTCGTACTTTTCCCGTCGACTTGGGAACACGTACGCCAGTGGCGCATAGACGGCGAGGGTGAGGAGTTGAAGCTGCTCGAAGATCTCGTTGAACGTCGGAACGCCGGCCAAATCGGTCAGCGGTGGACGGAGCGACGCGGGCTTCAGCCGCTCAGGGAACGCTCCAACTTCCGTGGTGTCGTAGAAGGCCTGGATGTGCTTGCGCGAGCGGGCAATGGTGACTGCGTCGAGCACCTCAAAGAAGTCGAAGTCAAGCCGGTTAAGGATCGCGTCGGTCGTGCGAGCTTCCGGGGCCAGGTCGGACCACTCATTGAAGACCCGCTGCGCCTGGCGGAACACTTCCTCGATGGAAGTCTGAATGTTCAGCTTCGCGGCGAGCTGCTTAGAGTCACCCTCGTAGGCAAGCGCAAGCTGGTTGCGCAGGTCGTTGAAGCGGTTGTTCACTGGCGTCGCCGACAGCATCAGCACCTTGGTCTTCACGCCTTCTCGGATAACCTTGCGCATCAGCCTCTGGTAACGAGTCTCTCGCTCCTGGACGTAGTCGGCGTTGCGGAAGCTGTGCGACTCGTCGATCACGACTAGGTCGTAATTGCCCCAGTTGATCAAGTCGAGCCGCTTGCCGAGCGATTCGCCGCGATCGCGCGACAGGTCGGTGTGGGCGAGCACGTCGTAGTTGAATCGATCCTTCGCGAAGATGTTCGTCGTGTAGTTCGAGTTGTAATTCGTCCAGTTGTCGGCGAGTTTCTTCGGGGCAAGCACGAGCACGGTCTTGTTCCGCAGTTCGTAGTACTTGATCACCGCCAAGGCGGTGAATGTCTTCCCGAGGCCCACGCTGTCGGCGAGGATGCAACCGTTGTAGGTCTCCAGCTTGTTGATCACGCCAGTCGCGGCGTCCTTCTGGAAGTTGTACAGCGCCTTCCAGACCTCGGTGTCCTGGTACCCGGTCAGGTCGTTCGGCAGCACATCGTCGCTGATGTCGTCGAGGAACTCGCTGAAGAGGTTGTAGAGGATGAGGAAGTACACCCGCTGCGGCGAGTTCTCCGCGTAGACGCTCGCGATATGGTCGCGAACCGCCTCGGTCACGTCCTCGACATGGTTGGGATTGTGCCAGATCTGATCGAAGAGCTGGATGTACTGCTGTGTGAACGGGACATCGTCGATCTTATGCACCATGTTCGACAGCGCCGGGCCACGCTCATAGCCGAGATCCGCGGTGGTGAAGCCCTGCAAGGGCGCATAGGCCAAGGTGTCGTCGACCACGGCGAACGATTGCATCGGCGCGCCCGTGTGGTTCGAGCGAAACGTCACCTTCTGGCGCACCCACTCGGCGCACTCACGCGCGATGGCGCGTTGGGTGAGCTTGTTCCGGAGCCGGATCTCGAACTCGGAGCCATACAGGGTCGCATCCCGGCGAGGGTCATTCGGGATGAAGAACTGGCGGCGTTCCGCGGCCGGCTTGTCGGTCGCCGTCGCCGCGGTGAATGACGGGGCGGTGAACACGAACTCGAGCTCATCGATCTGCGACAGCTCCACCTTGAGCGCCTCGTACGCGAAGATCGAGAACGTTGAGGCTGCAATCCGCAGCTTCGAACCTGGCTTGATCTCGCTTTTAATGTCGTCGCCGAGCAGCTCGTTGAGGTTGTCGATAATGCGCATCAGCGAGTAACTCCGCTGTGCCGCATTGCCATTTCGGAACTCCAGATCGATCGCGAGGTGAGGGCCCGGACGTATGCAGCCTAATAGGCAGGCGTAGAGCGCCGGGGAGCCGGCCGTCCCCCATTTAGGGGGCCTTGCCTGCGCTGGCGCAAGGGGTGCCGGCGGTCGGCGGCGTCAGCGCCCAATCCGCCGCAACCGTGCTGATGCTTGGATTCGTGCTCGTGCTCGCCGGCTGTCCCGATCGTACGCAGGATGATCCATCTGCCATCGTCCGTGCGACGGAGTGCAAGTAGATTCAGAGCGTGACTAAGCAGCTCGAAGTAGTGGCGGCGGCGATTCGTGATGGGGACCTGACGTTCGCATGCCGACGCGCTCCTGGCAAGGCTGCGGAAGGTCGGTGGGAGTTTCCAGGCGGCAAAGTCGAAGCCGGAGAGGATCCGCGGGCAGCGCTCAAGCGAGAGCTGCGGGAAGAGCTCGGCATCGACGTTGAAGTTGGCGAGCTCATCGACAGGACAGAGACACGGGTGGGCGACCTGACGATTGATCTCGCCACGTACGATGCGCGGCTGCTCGGCCCTCAGCCCTTCCAGAGCACTGACCACGATTTGCTCGAGTGGCTCCAGCCCCACCAACTGGGACAAGTGGACTGGGCGGACCCCGACGTACCGGCCGCCGCCGTCCTGGCTGCTCGGCACACCAATCAGGCGAGCTGAGGGCCACGATCCGAGGACGGCACGCTCTGACGCAGGCCATGTCGCGTGGCATCGAGCCCGCTAGGTTGTGAATGTGACCAGCTCTCCGCCATTTCGCTTTACACCCGGCGACTTTGTCACTCGGCGCGACCTCGCGATCGAGTACGGCGGAAGTACGCAAGGTGGCATCGTCGCGAGTCGACAGTCGAATATGGTCTTCCTGTTTACTGACCCGGCCCACGGATCTCAGTTCGGCTATGTGTACGACGGCTTCGCCGATGATGGGTCCGCGTATTACTACACCGGTGCGGGACAGAGCGGTGACCAGGTCCTGACTCATTCGAATGCTCCGATCGCGAAGGCCTCTCAACGCGGCAGTGCAATTCAGCTCTTCGCCGCCGACGGCTTCATTGCGGGCACCGGAACCAAGCGGCAGCGCTACATCGGTGAGTTCGTGCTTGATCCAAGCGAACCAGTCCAACGCATGCCAGCCCACAGCGCGGACGGTAAGGAAGCACGCACCGTTCTCGTCTTTCGGTTGCTGCCGGTGACTGAGCTGCCCCCTCAGCTCGTCGATGTGGCCGGTCGCTCCCAACTCCCGAGCGAACCGTTTGCCATCGAAGTTCCTACGGAGATCAACTCGGCAGAGTTCTTCGAAACTGCAGGCACCCCCGGTCAGATTGCCGTGAGGCGCGAGTCCGATCTCGTGACATCCTTTCTTTCAAGCCAACCCGATCGGGAGTTCAGTCGGTGGGCAATCAACTTGCCGGCGGAGCGTACACGGCTGCTCACCGATGTCTACGACGAGCGTGATCGCATCTTGTACGAGGCAAAGGCCATCGCGGGGCGGTCAGACTTACGCATGGCGGTCGGCCAGCTGTACGACTATCGGCGTCACATCGAGGTAGCAGACCTCCGTTGCTCGGTCCTCCTGCCAGCACGACCGAGCGCCGACCTTCGCGACCTCCTCCTCGACGCCGGCCTAGGTTTGGTCTTCAAGGAGCACAGTGCGTTCACCTTCGAGTTCGCGGGCACTCCACGGGCCCCTTGCCACGGCAGCCGGCTAACGCCGGGTCGTGCTACACCGATTCGGCCGTCGCCTGATCTGCCGAGGGTGCGGTGATGTGCCTCAATCTGCGTTAACAGGCGTCCGTCACTCTTGGTCGGATCATCCTGATGTAGGGCGCGCTCGACTTCGTGGGACGAAGGGTCGACGGATGCACCGGCTTCAGGGTGGAGATATATCAGGTGTTCGCGGACATCGTGGCTCAAAGCCTTCGCAAGACTCTCGCCTGACCCTGGCGCGACCTCGACCAACTCGACGCGCAGCGCCGCAGCGTGACGGCGATGCCGATTACGGGCACGACGTCGATCGAAATGCCTCATCGTGGCCAAGGCGACCGAAAGCTGAGAAACTTACTGCTCGAATGTGATCGAGTAACCGGAAAGCCCGTCGATGTCTACCTCAAACTGGACGGCATCGAGCGTCGACATGCTCCACCCGCTCTTCAGCTCGACGGACTGACCTGGTGCAAGATCCTCGAACTGTACGACACTGTCGATCTCTTCGTCGGATACGCTCAGAACGTCGTACTCGCCTTCATCGACATTCGTCGCGCGCGTGAACACGAAATTGTCGTCTCGCGTCAGTTCTGGCGAGACATTCTTGATTGTGACTGGAAAGTAGACGTTCATCATCTTCGCCTCCTGCTGGTTGGCGAAATTATCGAAAACCATGGCGTCGCCGCTGAGCGTGAACTCCACAGGATGCAGGACCGTAATCTCCAGCCGCATTTCGCCGTCGCGTGTGCTGGCGGAATAGATCGCTGTCTGGCCGAAGGCGCAAGTCGCATCCCAAGCTGCCGTTGCACACGTCGCGCCGGATGAAGGTGTAGAGGCCGGGGCAGGGGTCCCGGCGTCATCGACCTCGCGTTGATTACTGATACCCCCACAACCGCCGAGCGTCACCGCGACCATCACCGCAACGCTGGCCGAGCAGACCCACTTGATCATCCGAGCACCCCTCTGAGTCCAGCCCACAGACGCACGTTCCGTCCTGCGGACGGATGGCTGGACGGGCGCCGGGAACGGACAGTCTGACAGTAATGCGTCCCTCCCCCTGCTGTCCGCCGCTGTGCACCGCGGCTGTGGCCAGCCACGATCGCGGGCCGAGGAAAGTAGCACACGGTGGAACTGCCGAACACGCCGCAGGGCCTGACCCCGCGTTCGGGGACTCCCCTTCATCAACCCGCCACTGGCAGGATCGAGCGAGCCTACCGCCCGAACGAGGACCCACCCGTGAGCGCTGCGCACGCCTCTGCCGATTCCCTCCGCCACCGCCGCCCCGCGACATCGGTCATCGCCGAGTGCCTGCGCGTGCAAGCGACCGTTCCACACAGCAACGCCGCGCAGCGCTTCTTCGGCGTCTCGCCGCTCGGGCGCGAGGCCGAGCCCTGGTACCTCGGCGCGCTCGACGAGCTCGAGGTCGGGCGGCGGCTCGCCGGGCTCGGGCCGGGGTGGGTCGTGCTGCACTCGGTACCAGTCGGTACCGGGTCGAGCGATCTCGACCACGTCGTGATCGGGCCGGGCGGGGTGTTCGCGATCAACACCAAGCACCACCGCGGGCAGAACGTGTGGGTGGGCGCGAAGCGCATCCTCGTGAACGGGCAGCGCACCGACCACCTGCGCATCGCGAAGTACGAGGCGACGCGCACGTCGAAGCTGCTCTCGGTCGCCGCGCGCATGCTCGTCGACGTCACGCCGATCGTCGCGATCGTCGGAGCCAAGCGGATGACGCTGTGCGAGCGCCCGACGGATGTGGTCGTGCTGCGCGAGCACGAGTTGGTGCGCTGGCTGCAGCGACATCCGGTCACCCTCACGCCCGAGCAGGTGCAGCACCTCACCGCCGTCGCGGCGCAGCCGGCGGCGTGGAGACGGATGCCGGAGCCCGATGCGGTCGACCACGAGGCCTTCGACCGGCTGCAGACAGCCGTCGGCCGGGCCCGTCGACGCCGCGGCGCCTGGATCTTCGCCATCGTCGCCTCCATCCCGGTGGTCGCGATCGCGCTCGGATCGGCGATACCCGACATGCTCAGCGCGATACTGGCGCGATAGCCCGCGACAGTCGGCGCACGAGAGCGGCTGCCTGCGGCTGCGAGACCCGCGATCGGGCGGCGGCCTACCCGTCGAAGAACCCGTCCAAGATGCTGCCGATCACGAGGCCGCCGAGGATGCCGCCCATGACGTCGCCGCTGCCGCTGCCGCGCCGTCCGCCGCCCCAGCCCGGCCCACCCCAGCCGGGCCCACCGCCCCACTGGTCGTAGCCCTGCGGCCGCGACGCGTCGATGTCGCGGCGCGCCAGCTGCAGCGCCTCACCCGCGAGGTAGGCGGCGCGTCGCGCCATCCCCATCGCCTGCTCGCGATGGTCCTCGGCGATCGTCGGAACCGTCGACGCCGGCATGCCCAGGAACTGGTCGAGGTCGAGGCGGATGCGCTCGGACTCGGCCAGCCGCGTGCGCGCGTCGGCGCCGATCCATCCGCGGTGGCCGGCGATCACGTCGCGGGCGACGGCGAGTTGGCGGTCGGCATCGTCGATCGCGTGGCGCACGTGCTCGAGCGGTGGGATGGGTCGTGCCGCACGTTCGCGCGCGGCTGCGATCGCGGCATCCAGCCCCGCGTTGGCCTCGCGCAGCCGGTCGAGGTGCGTGAACGGATCGGTGTTGACGCCGGCTGCCGGAAGGGCGGCGAGGGCGCCCTGCAGTGAGTCGATCGCGGCCGCGACCGTCGGCGAGTGCGGCTCCTTGAGCGCCACGGCGATGTCGCCGCGGGAGTCCTCGACGATCGCCGCGAGCGTGGACTCCGCTCGCAGCGCCTCGACCTCGAAGGTCTCCACCGCGTCGAGCAGGGTCGCCGCACGACGCACCGCCTCGGTCGCGGCCTCGAGCGCGAGGTTGGCCTGCTCGCGCTGGCCGGCCTCGCGGCGCCGCTCGGCCACGCCGGCACCGTGCTCGGCGAACCCGAGCAACTGCTCGGCCTGCGCCGGGTTGGCCTCGACCTGGGCGAGCGCCTCGGGGGCGTAGCGGGCCGCGAGCCGGTCGACGGTCTGACGCGCGTTCGGCAGGCGCTCGCGAAGCAGGACGATGTCGCCGCGGATGCCGGCGATGATCTCGGGCGCACGCCGCGCCCGCGCGATCCGGTCGGCGAGCGCCGCCGTCTGCTGGTCGATCACGTCCTCGGCCCACTCGCACAGCTGCACGATGCGCGCGTTGCGCGTCCGCAACTCCTCGGCGGTGTCGGGGATGTGGTCGTAATTGAGCTGGTTCAGCCGGAACGCCTCGCCGAGGTGCTCGCGCACCGTCGTGAGGGCCGTGCTCAGCGGCCGGGTCGCGTCGGCCCCGAGCTCCGCCTCGGCGAAGCCGAGCTCGTCGGTGGTCACGCGGATGCGCTCGTCGGCGGCGACCAGTGCTGCGCCGGCGCGCTTCGCCAAATCGGCGTCCTGCGCAGCCAGCTGCTCCTGCTCTTCACGCTTGCGCTTGCCCCAGAACCCGGCCATGCCTCCGATCCTAGGGTTGGCGCTGGCGTGCAGGCTGTGGATGGCTCAGGCTCGGCGATCGGGCATCGCGGATGTCGCGACGCGCCAGGCGCAGGGCCTCGGCCGCGAGCTCGGCGAGCCGACCGGCCATCGCGACGACCCGGGCACGATGCTCGCCGTCCCGGCTGGCGATCGTCGTCTCCGCGTTGCCGAGGAAGAGGGCGAGGTCGACGCGAATGCGCTCGGCCTCGGCGAGCCGCTTCAGCGCCTCGGGGCCGATCCATCCCGAGTGGCCGGCGATCACCTCGCGGGCGACGTCGAGCTGCCGATCCGCGTCGTCGATCGCCCGCTGCACCTGCACGAGCGACGGGATGGGACGACCCGCGCGCTCGCGAACCGCGGCGGTCGCGGCATCCAGCGCCGCCGTCGCATCGCGCAGCCGCGTCACGTGCGCGATCGGATCGGTGTTCACGCCGGCCGCGGGCAGGTCAGCGAGGGCCGCCTGGAGCTCGCCGATCGCGCTCGCGAGCGCCCGCGACCGCGGCCGCATCTCGAGCCCGCCGGCGAGGTCGCGACGGGCGTCCTCGACGAGCGCGGCGAGCCCGGCCTCGGCCCGGAGCGCCTCGAGCTCGAACGTCTCGACCGCGTCGAGCAGGTTCGCCGCCTGCCGCACCGCCTCGGCGGACGCCTCGAGCGCCACGTGCGCCTGCTCGCGCTGCCCGGCGGCGCGACGTCGCTCGGCCACGCCCGCGCTGTGCTCGGCGAAGGCGACGAGCTGCTCGGCCTCGCCGGGGTTGCCCTGGATCGGGGTGAGCGCGTCGTGGGCGTACCGGGCGGCGAGTCGCTCGAGCGTCTGGCGGGCTTGCGGGATGTGCGTGCGAAGGATCTCGATGTCACCGAGGACCCCCGCCAGGACCTGCGGGGCACGGCGAGCGCGCGCGACGCGCTCGGCGAGCGCACCCGTGTGCTCATCGAGCAGCTCGTCCACCGACTCGCACAGTTCCAGGATGCGAAGGTGGCGTGTCCGCACGTCGGCGGCGGTCGCGGGTGCCGCGGCCGGAGTGGGCCGGTTCAGCCGGAACGCCTCGCCCAGGTTGGCGCGTGCCGCGACGAGTGCCTCGCTCAGCTCCTTCGTCGAGCCCCGACCGAGCTCGGCTTCGGCGAAGTCGAGTTCCTCGGCCGCGACGCGGATGCGCTCATCGGCCGCGAACAGCGCCGCTCCGGCCCGCCTCGCCACGTCGGCATCGGGGACCTCGAGCTCATGCGCGCTCCGCCGGCGCCTGACCCGGAACCCGGTCATGTCCCGATCCTAAGCGCGCCCGCACCCCGGCGCGCCGCGCCATCCCCCTACGCTGACGGCATGACCGAATCGAGCGTGCCGTCGCCCCTCCGCATCCGCTGGGGTTGGTTCGTCGGATGCATCGTGCTCGGCCTCGCCGCAATCCTGCTCGGGCTCGTCGCCGCACCCGCCGCCGACCGCGCGGCCTACCTCGCCGGAGTGCTCGGCGGGGTCGGCGCCACGCTGCTGCTCGTCGGGATCGTGGTGCTGCTCGAGCGCCGCATCGTCGACACCGCCGTGCGGGTCGTGCGAGACGCCACGGAAGCGGCGCGCCTCCGCACCGATGCGGCGATGCGAGCGCAGGTCCGCGATCTCGAGGACCGCATCGCCGACCTCTGGGCCACGACGACCGAGACGCCCGAGGACGCGGCCGCGAAGAGCGAGCAGACCCGGCGCATGGCCGACGAGTTCACGAAGCGCGTCGTCGACGAGTACACCGACGAGGATGGCACGCCGTAGGCGGCGCGCGTCGCGCGGCTCGGCTCACCGCGCGAGCTCGCCATCCAGGCGCGCCACTGCATCGGTCGGGGTCAGCTCCTGCTCGTCAGCGATCAACGCCGCGAGCGACCGCGCCTCCTCGAGGCACGCGCCGCACCCGTTCAGGTGCACGCGCAGGGGCTCGGCCAGCGGCGCGCTCGAGCCGAGGAGGCCCTCGACCGCGGCATCGACCTGCTCGAAGCAGTCGTCGCACGAGAGCCAGGGCTCGGTATCCGCTGTCAGCCGTTCGATTGCGTCGGGGGTCAGCGACGTGGGTTCGGTCATGGGTTCACCTCCTTCGGGCTTCCGGATGGCGCGGCGCCGCGCTCCGACGATGCCGGGCCGCCACTCCGTTCCGCCAGGAGCCCGCGCTCGGCGAGGTACGCGCGCAACCGCTGGCGACCATCGTGCAGCGTCTTGTAGAGCGCCCCGCGGTTCGTGCCCAGCCGCTCGGCGAGCACGTCGATCGGGACGCCGTCGACGAGCACCGCGAGCATGATCCGTCGCTGGTGCGGCGTCACCGCTTCGGCGAGGCCGTCGCGGACGGCCCGGCCCAGTTCACTCAGCTCGGCGTGCGCCTCGGGCGACGACATGGCGGCGTCGCCGCGCTCGGCCAGCTCGGGCAGCTCGATCTCGCGGTCGTGCCACGAGGCGCGGCGCACCTCGACACCGGCGTGCAGGATGGCGAACTTGTACGCCCAGGTCGTGAACCTGCTGCGCCCCTCGAACGCGGTCAATCGCGACAGCACCGACACGGTCGCCTCATCGGCGGCCGAGTTCACGACCTCGTCTCGGCGGACCGCGCCGAGCCCGACGGCCTCGGGCATCCGCCCGACCTGGTGCCGCGCCGCACGCAGCATCAACTCATGCAGGTCGCCGACGGCCGCGTCGCGCACATGCCCGGTGGCCGACAGGCGGGTGACCCAGTCGGTGTCGCGAGGCGCGACATCCGCTCGCCGACGTTCGGTGCGCTGGGACGCGACATCCCTATGCCCGTAGGCTACCGCGGCGTGGTCGACGTCGCCCACCTCACTCACCTCGAGACCGCCCGTCCCCGCCGCGCCCGGCTTCGGCAGCGCGGGAGCGCTCGCGCGACACGATGATCGCGTGGACGTCGACCGCGGCGTCCTTGGCGAGGCGATGGGCCGTGAACTCGTCGAGCCCGGCCGCGATGAGCTGCTCGCGTCGCCACCGCAGGGAGCGCCCGCGCGGCTGCGAGCGCTCGGGCACCGGGATGCCGCGGATCGCGTCGGAACTGGTCATACGAGGTGAGTGTCGGAAACGCGCCACATCTTACCGAGCAGTGCGCAGTTCCATCCGGCCGGTAAGACCCCGCGATGCGGCGGCACCAACAGGGAGAGAAACCGTTGCCGTCGAGCTCGCGGAGCGCGATGCATCCGCCGGTCGGCACGGGGCCGACCAGGAAGGAACCATCATGTCCACCCGATCCACGGCGTCGTTCCGCGCCGCCGCCGTCCCGTTGATCGCCGCCTTCGCACTGACCGGCGGCCTGCTGACCGCCTGCAGTTCGAGCGCGGTCGCCGACCCGGTCGCGCTGTCGACGCGGTCGCAGGCGCATTCGCACGCCGGCCAAGGGTCCGACCTTCCGGCGGCCTCAGCCGAGGCGAGCCTCTACTCAGCCATGCGCACGCTGTGGGACCAGCACATGGCATGGACCTGGTCGACCGTCGTCGCGTTCGCCGAGGACTCGCCCGCGCTCGACCCCACGATCGCGCGCCTTCTCGCCAACCAGGCCGACATAGGCGACGCCATCGCGCCGTTCTACGGCGAGGACGCGGCGGCCCAGCTCACCGAGCTGCTGCAGACCCACATCACCCTGGCGGTCCCCGTGCTCACCGCAGCCGAGGCCGGCGACACGGATGCGCTCGACGCGGCGCTCGACGACTGGTACGCCAACGCGCGCGACATCGCCGACTTCCTCGCCGCCGCGAACCACGCGTGGGCCAAGCGCGACCTGCGCGACATGATGGAGACCCACATCACGCAGACCACCGCCTACGCGGCCGCCGTGCTCGCCGGCGACTACGAGTCCGCGATCGCGACATTCGACGAGGCGCAGGCGCACATGGCCGAGATGGCCGACATGCTGAGCGCGGGGCTGATCGCGCAGTTCCTGGAGCGGTTCTGAGTCCACGATCGCAGGCGCTCCCGTGGCCTCTCGACTGGTACCAGATGGTACTCTGGTACCAGGAGGACCTCATGGCCACGTTCACGCCGATCAAGATCGATCCGGCGACCGATCGCCTGGTCGCCGACGCTGCGCACATCCTCGGACGAACCAAGAAGGACATCGTCTCCGCGGCCGTTCGCGAGTTCATTGACGCACACCACGCCGAGCTCGAGGTCGGGGTGGCGGCGACCGCACGACGTCTGGCAACGGCCCCCGGAGCCGGCGTTCGACCGCTCCGCTCTCGGCTCAATGCGAATCGCGAGGAGCTGCTCACAGAGCTGGGCCGGCTCGGGGCCTCGAACGTCCGCGTATTCGGCAGCGTCGCGCGCGGCGACGAATCGGCGACGAGTGATATCGATCTGCTCGTCGACCTGACTGAGGACGTCGGCATGTTCGGGCTGGGCAGCATGCGAAGCGCAGCCGAGCGCATCCTCGACGCACCAGTCGACATCGTGCCGGCATCGAGCTTGAAGCCCGACGTCGCAGACGCAGCGCTGCGTGAGGCGAGGCCCGTGTGAGCCGGTCCCCACGCGCTCGCCTCGAAGACGTCAAGGCGGCATGCATCGTGATCGCGGAGTATGCGTCACGGGCGGGCGACGACGGCATCGTGTTCGATGCGATCCGTGTACGGCTCATCGAGATCGGCGAGGCGGTGAAAGACCTGGACCCCTCGCTCATCGCGTCGGAACCTGATATCCCGTGGGCTGAGATAGCGAGGATGCGCGATCAACTCGCGCACCGGTACTTCGACACGTCGCACGCGATCGTGAGCGCCACCGCACGCGACGACATCCCGCGGCTCGCGGCCGCGGTCGAACGGCTTCTCGAGCGGATGTAGCTGAGCCCTGCCAAGGGTCACCCGATGACGGTCACGACCGCAGCCGTCACCAGACGACGGTGCCCGCCGCCCCCGTCGTGCCGCGGTCGACCGCCGCCGCCTGCTGCGCTCGGGCGACCTCGTCGGCGGTCGGCAGGTCGGCGCCGACGCGGCTGACAGTGACGCCGGCGGCCGTAGCGGCGAAGCGACCCAGCCGAAGGAGGTCGGCCTCGCCGAGCTCGGCCAGGGCCGCGCGACCGTCGAGCTGCAGCACGCCCGCGATCAGCGCGGCCATGAACGTGTCGCCCGCGCCGACCGTGTCACGGACCTGGACTGGCAGGGATTCCACCTCGACCCGAGCCGCACGCGTCGCGAGTATCGCGCCGTCGCCGCCGCGCGTCGCCGCGGCGAGCGCGACGCCGAGGTCGAGCAGGCGATCGAGCACGTCGCCGAGCGGCTCACCGGGATAGAGCCACTCCGCGTCCTCGTCGCTGAGCTTCACGAGGTCGGCCGTGGCCGCGAGCGACTCGAACGTGGCGCGCACCTCGGAGCGCTCGCCGAGGAGGGCCGGCCGGATGTTCGGGTCGAGGGACACCAGCACGTCGGCGGGTCGCGACGCGAGCGCATCGGCGACCACGGAAGCCCCGGGCTCGAGGAACAGCGCGATCGAACCCGAGTGCACCACGGCCGCCGAGTCGGCGGCCACGGGCGAGGGCAGCCGCCACTCGATGTCGAAGTCGTACATGGCCGCACCCGACGCATCGAGCACCGCCAGCGCAGTGGACGTGCGCTCCAGGCTCAGCGACTCGGGATCGACACCGACACCGGAACCTTCCAGCCGTTCGAGGATCGCCCGGCCGTCGTCATCCGGCCCGAGCGCCGTGCGAAGCCGAGTTTCGACGCCGAGACGGGCCAACCCAAGCGCGACGTTGGCGGGCGAGCCGCCGGGCGACCGGGTGATCGACGTGCCGTCGTCGACGAGGTCCATGAGCGCCTCGCCGATGACGAGCGCGCCCGAGCGCTCAGGCATCGGCCGTCACCCCCGCCGGGCTCGCACCGGCAACCGGCGTAACGAAACGCCCCGCGACATCCGCCGCCACCGTCAACCGCCCGTCGACCCACGCGACCGGCATCGGATCGGTGATCTCCCCGACCCACGACCCATCCGGCGTGGTGTTGCGGAACGCCATCATCTGCCACCTCCCAGCGCGGTCGCGCACGAGCCGCCCGACGTAGAGCTGCTCGTCAGCAACACGGTACGCGCTCGCGATGTCGAACGGCGCGGCCGGGTCATCGACGTTCACGGCCCAGATTCCGCCGCGCTCTCCCGCGGCTTGGCGATCGGCGGAAAGCTCGGAGCCGAGGCACGAGAACAGGAGCACCCACCGCCCGTCGACCTGCTCGAGCTGCAGCACCTCGAGCTGCCCGAACCCCGAGCCGACCGTCGACCGCGGCGGCTCGACGCGCCACTCGACGAGATCGGCCGACCACGCGGTACCGACCACGCCGCGCGACGACGGCTCGCCGACCTTCGCACGCGCGGTCAGCAGCATCCGCCACCCCTCGCCCGACGGGTCGCGGAACACCCACGGGTCGCGCCACGCCTCGTCGGGCCAGCCGCCGTCGGCGAGCTGCTCGTACCAGCGGGCGTCGGGCTCGACGAGAGCCCTGCCGGTGGTCGACCAGGTCATGAGGTCGTCGGATGTCGCGACGCCGATGCGCTGGACGAGTCCACTGCCGGCGCGGTCGACGCCGGTGTAGAACATGCGCCAGGTGCCGTCGTCGGCGCGCACCACGGAACCGGTCCAGGTCGCGAGGTCGTCGAACGCGGGCGCATCCGACGGCACGATCGCGTCAGCCACCTCGGTCCACTCGACGAGGTCGGTCGACACGGCGTGCCCGATCGTCGCCCGCCAGTGACGACGGTCGGGGTCGTGCAGCGCCCGGGACGCCTTCAGGAAGAAGAGATGGAACCGGTCGCCGTCGTCGGCGAACCAGAAGTCCCACACCCAGGATGCGGCGAGTCGGAGCATGTGCGGAGGAGCCTTTCGTAGGGGCCGGATGCGGGACGCGCCGTCGCGCCGTCGCATCGGCGGGAAGAACAGGTCAGCGAGCGGGCGGGGCGATGGACCCGCGCTCGACAATCGGACAGGGCAGCAGGGTCGCGACAGCGGACGCGGCATCCGGCTCGCCACTCCCCTCGATCAGACCGGCGAGCGTCCTCACCGCCCACGCGCCCATCTCGTAGTGCGGCAGCGCGACGGTGGACAGCGCCGGGTACAGGCTCGCGGGGATCGGCGCCTGGTCGTCGAAGCCGACGATCGAGACATCCGCCGGGATCGACAGGCCCAGCTCGGCGGCCGCGCGGTAGGCGCCCATCGCCATGCGGTCGTTGTAGCAGAACACCGCGGTGGGCCGGTCCTCCGGCGAGCGCCCGTGGTCGAGCAGCGCCATGGTCGCCTCGTAGCCGCCGGCCGCCTCGGACTCCGCCTCGACGACGTTCGCGTCGGGGTCGAGCCCGGCGGCGAGCATGCCGTCGCGGTAGCCCAGCAGGCGGCCGCGCGTGGCGGGCACGTCGACCGAGGTCGCGGCGAAGGCGATGCGCCGGTGGCCGGTCCGCACGAGCAGGTCGACGACGGATGCCGCGCCGGCGCGCTCGTCGGGCATGATCGACGGCACCTCGCCATCGCGATCGCGCGCACCGATGAGCACCGACGGCACGGCGTGCATGTGCTCGGGCAGCACGACCTCGTCGTGGTAGACGGTGGCGTAGATGATGCCGTCGGCCTGCCGGTCGAGGAACGCCTGCACCTCGGTCGGCTCGACATCGGGCTCGGACCGCAGCCGCGAGTTGATGATCGCGAGGGTGAGGTTGTGGCGGCTCGCCTCCTCCTGCGCACCGAGGATGATGCGACCCGCGTGCGGGGTCGTGGCGATCTCCTCGGTGAGCAGGCCGACCATACCCGAGGCCTGGGTGCGCAGGCCGCGGGCGAGCCGGTTCGGCTGGTAGCCGAGCCGAGTCGCGGCCTCACGGACGCGCGACTTCGTCTCGTCGCTCGTGCGGGTGTGCGGCGTGTCGTTGAGCACGTGCGAGACCGTCGTCACCGATACACCGGCCGCGGCCGCGACATCGCGGATCCCGACGTGCTTGCGAGGCATCCCTCTCCCCGTCCTCATCTCACCGCCTCCCTTCGTACCATCTCGAACCGGCCCGCACCGGCGGCAGCGCCGCCGCCACGCCGCCGGCCGGCCCCGCTCGTCATCGGCTGCCCTCCCGGAGTGCCTGCACGAGTGGCGCGGAGCCCGCGCGCGCGTGGTCTCCCACGGAGGGGATCGGGCGGAAGGCGTTGACCGCGGTGTCCACGATGACCTGGTCGGCCCGGCCGGAATCGAGGATCGTGTTGCGAGTCGACGCAGGGTCCACCAGGACGGTCGTCACCTCGAGCGGCTGCGACCCTTCGGTCGCCAGGAGGGCGTCGACCTGTGCCTCGAAGCACGAGTCACTCGCCGTGGCGGTGACATCCGTGGCCACGACGTGATTGGTGGAGATGAAGTTGTCGCTTCCCGATGCCAGTCGGATGATCACCGGCCTCGCACCGGCCGGCCGGATACGGCGCGATTCCACGACCTCGGAGACGTGGTTGCCGATCACCGAGTTCCCGCTGCCGCTGATGCTGACCAGCCCGGCGAGGTCGTCGAGGCCGTTGTCGACTCCCACGAAGGGCGTCCACGGCTCGTGGTCGCGGAGGAGGTGATTCGAGGCCACGAGGTTCTCGGAGCTGTCCTCGAGCACGACCATGCACGGATAGAACGAGTGCAGGCGATTGCCGGTCACGCTCGAACGCTGCACCCCGTGGAGATGGATGCTGCTCGCGCCGCGGGGGAAGACGTTGTTCGCCGTGATCAGCAGGCCGCCGTGGTGCTCGGCGTAGATGGAGGAGCCGTGCGGACCGGCGCCGATCAGGTTGTCGGTGATCTTCGACGCCTGCCCCCAGCCGCGCAGCTCGATGCACGACCCGCATTCCGCGATGAAGTTGTCGTGGATGGAGAGCGCGTCCGCGTAGTGGATCGTGAGCGCGTGCTCGAGGTAGACGAAGCCCATGCCGGTGATGCGCACCGAGTCGTTGGCGGTCTCGACCAAGATGCCGGTCTTGCCGTTCGCGTAGGAGTTCTCGGGGTTGCCGCCGGGGCTGGTCTCCGGATGGTCCGTGGTGAAGTGCAGCCCGTCGATGCTGAAGTCGACGAACTCCACCGAGCTGATGCGGGGGCTGCCGCTGCGCGCGACGCGGAAGGCCGCGCCATCCGCCTCGCTCTCGATCTGGTCGGCGGGGAGGTCGACCATGACTCGGCTGCCGCCCGGCCAGAGTTCGTGCAGCCCCGGCCACTCCCCTTTAGGGACATTGAACCGGATGCTCGACGACGCGAAGCCGTGCCCCGAGCCCTGTATCCGCAGGAAGCTGACGTCGATGAGCACCTGCGTGCGCAGGCGGTAGTCGCCGGGCGGGATGTGGATGACCGCGCCAGGCTTGCCCCGGCCGTCGGCGTGCGACTCGGCCTGGCGCGGCTTCACGTCGGCGATGATGCTGTTGATCACCTCGCCGAGGTCGTCGTAGGGGTCGCCGTGCGGCCATTCCGTCACGTCGTAGGTGTTTCTGCTGAGCATCGGTGCTCCGTTCGGGTCTCGGTCTCCTCAGCCCTTGACCGCGCCGAGCGTGAGCCCGGCGACGATGTGGCGCTGGAGGAGCAGGGTGAGCAGGATGACGGGAACGGAGTAGACCGCGGCGAGCGCCGTCATCCCGCCCCAGTCGAGGCCGAACTGCGTCTGGAAGTTCGCGATCACGATGGGCGTCGTCTGCGCGCGCACGCTCGTGAGGAGCAGCGCGAACAGGAATTCGTTCCACGACGCGAGGAACGCGAAGATCGCGGTCACGGCCAGACCGCCCGTGACGACGGGAATCACGACGCGCCAGAGCGCCTGCAGCCGTGAGCAGCCGTCGACCTTGGCGGCCTCGTCGAGCTCGTCGGGCACCGCCTCGAAGAAGCTCGCCATGAGCCAGATCGACAGCGGCAGCGAGATCGTCGTATGCGCGAGGGCCAGGCCGAAGGACGTGTCGGTGAGGCCGAGGTTACGCATGACCTCGACGAGCGGCGCGCCCACGGCGATCGTCGGCACCATCCGGGTCACGAGGGCCGCGACGATGAACACGCGGCCGCTCGGGGTGCGGAAGCGGGTGATCGCGTACGCCGCCGGCACCGCGAGCACGAGCGACAGCACGGTCGAGATCACGGCGGTGATGACGCTGTTGACGAGCGCCGCGGGAACGCCCTGCCGGCTGAGCGCCGACACGTAGTTCTCGAGCGTCCACACCTCAGGCATGACCGTCGGCGGCACGGCGATCGCGTCGAGCGGAGTCTTGAACGAGGTGAGCAGCAGGTACGCGAACGGGAAGCCGTAGAGCACGATCGCGAAGGCGAGCAGGGCCCAGAGGATGACGCGGCTCACGCGTCCGCGGGTCTCGAGCGGGTTCATCGTGCGTTCCCTCCCGGGCGCCAGATCAGGGCGATCGCGGCGATCGAGACCGCCAGCATCGCGATGAGGTAGACCGTGCCCATCGCGCTCGCGAGACCGGGGTCGCCGAAGCGCGTGAGCGTGCGGTAGATGAGCAGGCTGAGCGTGGTCGTCGAGCCCTGGGGCCCGCCATCCGTCTGGATGAGGATGATGTCGAAGGCGCGCGCGGCGTCGATGCCGCGGACGATGAGCGCGACGGCGATGACGGGTCGCAGCAGCGGGATGATGACGCTCACGAGCAGTCGCCAGTAGTTCGCACCGTCGATGCGCGCGGCCTCGACCACGTCGCCGGGGATGTTCTGCAGGCCCGCGAACAGCACGAGCGTGATGAACGAGGTCGTCAGCCAGATGTCGGGCAGCGCGACCGAGAACAGCGCGATGTCGGGGTCGCTCAGCCACTGGATCTGGTCGGGGCTCTGGATGATGCCCAATTCGAAGAGGAGCTGGTTGACGATGCCGAAGTTGTCGATCAGCAGGAACCGCCACAGCAGGCCCGCGACGACCGGCGCGATCATGAGCGGGTACATGAACAGCGTGCGGAAGGCGTTCGACCGGCGCCCGAGCGAGGTGAAGAGCAGTGCCACCGCGAGGCCGAGCACGAACTCCGCCGTGACGACGATGACCGTGTAGACGACCGTGCGCCACGCGGCCTCCTGGAAGGCCTCGGACCCGAACGCCGTGGCGTAGTTCTCGAACCCGACGAACTCCCGGGGCCCGCCGGCGATCGGCGAGATCTCGAAGAAGCTGTCGGTGACGAACTTCACGAGCGGCCAGCCCACGAACACCGCGAGGAAGATCGCGGCCGGGAGCATGAGCAGGAGTGCGAAGCGGCGGTCGCTGAGGCCGGTCGGGCGGCGGCGGGGTCGGAGGGCGGCGATGCGCGGCATCCGCCCGCCCCGACCGCCGATGTCGGTCTGGGGGTCGCCGGGGGCCACGGATGTCACGACCTCCGTGGCTGGCGAACCGGACCCCGTGGCCGGGGCGGCGAGTTCCGCCCCGGCCGGCGTGGTGCTGATCGTGGTGCGCATGTCGTTACTCGACGATCGCCTCGATCTGGGCCTTCGCCTCGGCGAGGAGCGCGGCGTTGTCGGCGCCCGGCTCCACCGCCTTCTGCAGCAGCGGCGTGAGCACGGTGTCGACGATCTCCTGCCACTGCGGCGTCGCCGGGCGGGCCAGGGTCTGCGGCGCGTTCAGCGTCTCGAGCAGGGCGGCGTAGTGCTCCTTGCCCTCCTCGCCCTGCTTCGACTCGAAGGCCGAGATGCGCGCGGCGAGGCCGAGCCACGAGTCCATCGAGAGCTCGTTGTGCTCGTAGGCGTAGGCGATGAAGTCCTTCGCCTCCTCCTGCTTGTCGGTCGCCGTCGGCACCGACAGGTACCAGGCGCCCGGAACGCCCGCGATGCCGCCGGGACCCGCGATCATCGGGGCCGCGCCGATGCTGTCCTTGACCACCGAGTCCTCGGGCGTGCCCGTGTACGCGTGGCCCCAGAACCGCATCATCGCGAGCTGGCCCTGGTAGAAGAGGTTCTGCGCGCCGGCCCAGTCGAGCTGTGCGGCGCCCGAGGGTGCGAAGGGCAGCAGGCTCGTGTAGTAGTCGAGCGCCTCGAGGTGCTCGGCGTCGTCGATCGTGACCTCGCCGCTCTCGGCGTCGAGCACCATGTGCTCCTCGCCGGCCTGCGAGACCGTCGCGAGCCACTCCGTCTCGACGGCACCCTTCACGTCGGTGCCGTAGAGGTCGACCTGTCCGTCGCCGTCGGTGTCGCGCGTGAAGAACTCGGCGACGTCGCGGTACTGCTCCCAGTCGGTCGGGGGCGCGAGCTCGTAGCCGTACTTCTCCTGGAACGCCGCCTGCTCGGCCGGATCCTCGAAGAGGTCGGTGCGGTAGAAGAGGATCTCGGAGTTGGTCCACACGGGCATGCCGACGAACGCGTCGTTCACCTGCGCCTCGCTCACGAGGCCGGGGAAGAGGTCGGACTTCACATCGTCGGTGAAGAGGTCGTCGAGCGGCGTGACGCCGTCGGCGAAGGCGCTGAGCCAGATCGCGTCGAGCGCCGCGACGTCGAACGACACCTGGCCCGAGGACAGCTCGGACGAGATGCGGTCGTAGAGGCCGTCGTACGGCAGCTCGACGAGCGTCACCTTGGTGCCGGTCTCCTCCTTGTAGGCGTCGGCGATCGGCTGCAGCTCGGCGAGTCCGCCGCCTTCGACGACGACCGTGAGCTCGTCGGTGCCCGACGCGTTCTCGCCCCCGCCGACGCCGCAGCCGGAGAGCGCGAGGGCGGCGGCGCTCACGGCGGCGAGCGAGAGGGTGAGACGGCGCGTGGCGGGCGCAATGGTGCGGGTGCGAAGCTTCATCACTTCGACTCCATTCGTGTCTGTGATTGGTGGGCGGGAAATGTTGGGGGCGGTGCCTAAACGTTTTGCCAAAACGTTTGATCAGACAGTAGACGCGGTCGGGATGATCCGTCAACTGTTGGCGGCCGCCAAAATCTCGCGACGCTCGTTTGGCGCTCCGAGGCGCCCGACACCCGGTCATCGCGGACGCATGGGGCCGCACCGTCCGATACCGATTCGACCCCGACTTGTGACTTCTGCTCGCCTTCCGACATTCCTAGAGTGAAGGGGGGTGTGCACGTGAACGAGGGCACTGGCACCGACGCCGAGCTCCTGCAGCGCGTGGCGAGCGGCGATCAACGGGCGTTGGCCGCCGTGTTCGATCGACACGCCCCGGCCGTGATGCGGTACGCGTGGGCGCTGGCGCCGGGCCGGATGGATGTCGAGGAGATCGTGCAGGACACGTTCCTGACGCTGTGGCGCAAGGCAGCCGACATCATTCTCGTCGAGACGTCGCTGCTGCCGTGGCTCCTCGTCACGTGCCGCAACTTCGGATTGAACGCCGTCAGGAAGGCGGCCCGCAATCGGGCGGAGCAGTTCGACGACACGGCACGCCGCTCCGACGTCGTCCGCGAGTATCACGATGCGGAAGCGGCGCGGGACGACCTGCGCTGGGTCCTCGACGAGATCGAACGACTCGAACCGATCGACCGGCAGGTGTGCGAGCTCTGCCTGGTCGAAGGCGTGTCCTACGCCGAGGCGGCGAAGCGGCTGGACCTCAGCGTCGGCGCAATCAAGCAACGCGTGTCCCGAAGCCGGGCCCGATTGAAGAAGGCGGTGACCCTCGAATGAAGACTCGACCTCCCACTGGGGACGACCTGACGCGCCTCCTCGTATCGATGAAGCGCAACGTGCTCGAGCGGGCCGCCCTCGAACCGGTGCCCGCGAAGCAGACGTCGATCCGCCGCCTCCTCGGGTTCGGTCTCGGCGTGGTCGCGCTTTTCGGCGTCGGCGCTGGAGCCGCAGTGGCGCTCATGGTGTCCGCGCCGCAGGATGACGCGGCGAGCCCGGTCGCCGACACGCCGGCGAGCACGCCGACCAGCCCGCCGACGACCGAGTACTCGGTGACACCCTCGAGCGCGCCGCCGCCACCGCCGGCACCCGCTCCCCCGATCACGGCGCAGCCGGCCTCCCGCTACGGCCTGGACTGCGGGAGCCTGGTCGATCCTGCCCTCGTGTCGGGCGTCTTCACGACGGACGTCGCCGCGATCGATCCGATCCTGTCGGAGTCCGGCGTCGGGATCGCGATCCCGAGGCGCGCGGCGATCCTCGCGGTCGGCGGCAGCGTGTGCGAGTGGTCGAACGGCGTGCCGATGAACGACCAGTACGGCACGGAGCCGGCTTACGTGGGCGTGACCGTCTCGGTCGTCCCGAGAGCCGCCGCGGGATGGAGCCAGTACGCGAACCAGCACGGGATGCCGGCCGATGAGCGTCAGTGCGATGCGACCTCGTGCTGGGCCAGCTCGGCCGTCGGTGACGCCTGGGTCACGGTCTCGGCCTTCGCCGGCGGCGGGTTCGCCGCGGATGCGTCGGGGTGGTCACCGCTCGTCGATGCCGTCGTCGCCACGGTGGGTGCAGCCGGACCGGCCGCCCCGGCGACGACGCCCGAGCGGATGTCGTGGCCGGTTGCCGAGGACTGCGAAGCACTCATCCCGCTCGACCAGGCGCGATCGATCACGGCCACGCCCGGCGCGCAGGTCATGATCGGGGCCGGCGGGTGGAGCGAGTGGGCCGAGGCCCGGCTGTACGCCGACGCGTGGGGCTGCGGCTGGGGCGTCGACGACATGAATCAGGTGGCGCGGGTGGACCGCCTCCACGACGGACGCTGGGCGTACGAGCGGATGCTCCAAGCCGGAACGTCCACTCCGATCGAGCTCGACGGCCTCGCCTCAGGCGAGGTGGCATCCATCCGCTGCGACGAACGGTACGGCACGACCTGCGCGGTGGACCTCGCGGTCGGCCAGGACTGGATCAACGTGTCGGCAAACGACGAGGCTACGGCGATCGCGCTCGCCGAGGTGCTGTTGGGTCGAGTCTCGGGCTGACCTGCGTTGCCCTCGGCTGCCGGAGCGGGCGATGTCGGCGGGGCCGGCGACGGCGACTCGACGGCCGCTACTGCCTCGGCCACCCCTCCTCCACAGGAGCGCGGAGCTCGCACTCCTCCACAGGGTAATTCGGCTGATCAGAGGTCCTTTCACGGCCGCTGGAGTGTCAGTGGGTCCATGCAGGATGGAGACATGGATCAGCCGTTGGATGCACTCGCACGCGACGTCGCCGAGTTGCGTGCGGCGTGGAGCGGCGCTCTGCCGGCCTTCGGAATGATGGACGGCCCGGCTCAGGTCGAGGTGGCGCAGATGAGCGACGCCGGGCTCGTGCGCGTGACCGACGCGCTCGCCCGAGTACGTCGAGACGCTGAAGCCCTGCTCGCGCGCGTCGCCGCCGAGGTGTCCACGCGCTCGAGCGCCGAGCGGCCCGAAGGCAACCTGGCGAGGGCGCAGGGGTTCCACAACCCGGTGCGGCTGATCGCCGCCTCGACCGGAGCGTCACGGGGCGAAGCGGCGAAGCTCATCGCGGTCGGCACCGCCACTGCTGAACGACAGACGTTCGACGGTGCTCGGCTGCCGTCGCGGCATCCGCACGTCGCCGCGGCGCTCGCGTCCGCCCTGATCGGCATCGATGCGGCTTCCACGATCACATCGATGCTCGAACGCGTGCGGGTGCGTGCCGATCCCGGGCTGGCCGACGCCGCCGAGGCCGCGCTGGTCGACCTCGCCGCACGGGTGCCGCTCGACCTGCTCACGCGCGGCGTGCGTGAGGCGGAGGCCAGGCTCGACCGCGACGGCGTCGAACCGCGTGAGGAGCAGCTCCGCGATGAGCGTTCCCTCACGATGCGCGAGGACTCCTCGGGCATGGTCCACCTGCACGCCCGACTCGACCCCGAGACCGCGGCACCGATCAAGGCCGCGATCGAGGCCATCGTGAGCGACGCACTGCGACGTCGCGAGCCGGCGTCGGGCCCGGGTCCGGTCGTCGAGGACCATCGCTCGATCCCCCAGGTCCAAGCCGACGCACTGGCCGCGATCGCACGCCACGCGCTGGGGTGCGAACAAACGCTCGCTCCGCTCGCGAAGGCCACCGTCGTGGTGCGCCTCGACTACGACACCCTCGTCGAAGGTCTCGGGCACGCGCGCATCGACGGCATCGATCAACCGATCTCCGCAACCACAGCCCGGCGGCTGTCGGCCGACGCCGAACTCATCCCGACGGTCATGGGCGGTGACGGCGTTCCGCTCGACCTGGGCCGCTCGGCCCGGCTCTTCACCCGCGCCCAGCGAATCGCACTCGCCGAGCGCGACGGCGGATGCGCGTCATGCGGCCAGAACATCGCCTACGTCGACGCGCACCACATCAGGTGGTGGGAACGCGACATCGGCCCGACCGACTTGAGCAACGGCGTCATGCTCTGTTCTTTCTGCCACCAACGGATCCACCGCGATGGATGGGAGGTTTGCGCCACCCGATCCGAAGTATGGTTCACCCCGCCGCCCCACGTCGACCCAGCGCAGACACCGCGACTCGGCGGCCGAGCGCGCTTCGCGCTGCCCGCGTTCCAGCCGGCCGCGTAGGCCTTGCGTGGGCCAGCGCGTGCAGGAGTCACGCCGCCGCCCTTCGCGACGTGCCCCACCCGACGAATCGTACGACTCGGGCCGGTATGTCGTCTCTGCGACGTCGCCGCTCGGGCAGCATCCACCGCGGAAACCACGACGGGCGAGCCTGAGGGCGAGCGGCAGGGTCGACGACCGTCACGATTCCTCCTCGACAACGCGTCGAGTCCGTCCATCGCGCACAGCTCGCCCAAGACGGAGAATTCGAGACCTCCGCGCGACGACCATGTCCCCATGTCATGGCGAACGAGCGCCCCACGCGCACATATCACGCTCCGCATCGACCTCGACGGTGTCGACCGGCCCACCTGGCGCTCCCTGATCCTCGATTCCGGGCTCGGCCTCTCCGCCCTGGCGGAGGCGATCGTGCTCGCGTTCGGCTGGACCGGCACCGGAACATGGCGCTTCGGGACGGCGCACACCCCGTGGTGGGGGCGTGAAGCAGACGCGTGGGGGTGTCGCGCCCTCACCCCGGCACGCCCCACGCACCACCGAATGCATCCCGACTACGACCAATGGTGGGAGCCTGAACCCGAACCCGCCTGCCGTCGCGAGTGGACCATCGGCGAAATCGCCGACCGCTTCGGCGACGGCCTCGAATTCGAGTACCGGCAACTCGAACTCGATGGCGTGCTGGGCGAGCCCGGCCCCACATGGCGCCATCGCATCGCGGTCACCGAACCGGACGCCGCGTCGTCGCGTTCGTCCGTGGCTCGCGTGGCGGTACTCGGCGGCGCCGGCACCGTGCCGCGCGTCGGCACCGAGAGCGCGTACGGTGAGCTGGCCGACCCGACGTCGCGTCAGGCGATGGACCACCTGTTCGAATCCGCCTTCCCCGCGCTGGCGGACAGCCTGCGCGACCCCACCGGCGACAGATGGGAAGCACTCGACGCCGCCACCGAAGGTGCGAGCGACGCGGCTCGACGCGCCCTTCGCATCGATCTCATCGAACTCGGGGTGCTCGAACCTGCGAAGGTCGATGACGCCCAGATGGCCGCTACGACCGCGCCGGTCCGCGATCTCCTGCGCTCCGCCGCATCGCCCGAGGGGATCGACCTGGCCGCCTCTGGGGCACTGGGCGAAGACCTCAGGGTGCTTCGCTTCGCTCGCGTTCAGAAGGGGCGATTGCTCACCCTCGCTGCGGTCCGCGAACGCCTGCTCGACGATCCCGCGGCGCTCTGGGGCACATTGGCCGAGCGGCTCATCAGGCCTGGGTCTTCCGCCTCCTACCTCGGGCGGTCTGAGGTCGCCGAACTCGCGATCGAGCTCGTGCTGAGCGACCAGCGCGATCACGGCCTCTGCGGGCGCGACGTGCGACGGTTCGCCTTCGACGAGGCGAAGCGCCGGGGTGGACGACGCGAACTCGGTGACGCCGAACTGAATCGAGCCAAGCGTCTGCTCGCCGCCATGGGTCTCACCGATGACGATGGTCGCGCCATCCATCCGGCCGCTCGACCGTTCGGCATCGCGATGCTCCGGAGCTGACCGTTCCACGGGTCGCCTCGTAGGCTTCGCAGCGCGGCGACGGCCCGGTGGGGCGACGCCGTCCAGAAGGCGCTCGCCCATCACGGTCGCGCCGGTCGCGGCCATCGATCTCGACCTGCGCCACCGATCATCCTGCACGCCGGCGCGCAGCGGATGTCGCGACACCCGGCTCCCGGGCCACCGGTCAGACCGTGCCGGCCGGCGGCCACACCCCGATGATGATGCCCATCACGACGAACGTGACCAGTTCGTGCGCGATGTTGATGATCGTGAGCGTCGAGGGACGCCCCTCGAACGCGTCGTGGGTGATGAACCGCGCGGCGGTGAAGCCGGCCCACAGGATGAGCGCAGTGAACAGCGCCGACATGAGGTAGCTGCCGCCGTAGAAGTGCCACGCGATGGTCGAGGCGCCCGCGAGCACCCACGCCGACACGAAGCTCACGATGAGGGTCACGATGAGCGGCATCACCGCGCTTCCGCCGCGATCCATGTCGACCCGGGCAAGGTTCGCCCATCGGTTGCCGAACACCGGGCGCGCGTACCAGATCGCGCCGACCGCCATGCTCGACAGCGTCGCCAGCACGACCGCCCAGTAGTTGATCTCGGGGACCATCTCCGCCTCCTCGTCGCGGCCATCGCCGCCGATCGCCTCGCGACCGGTCGCCTCCGGCGCCGTCGCTGGCCGAGAGCGTACTCCCGTCGAGGCGGCGGGATGTCGCAGCGCGCCGAACGCGCGGCCCGCCGATCGCGCTCACGACGCGTCGAGCTTGTCGAGCAGGGCCGTGCACGTCCGCCAGGTCCGCATCGTCATCTGCCGGCAGATCGGCATCGCCATGACCAGTTGGATGCGCGTCTTCGTCGCGCGCGCCGCCACGCGCGAGAAGTAGATCGCGCCCGGACCGGGCGTCACCGAATCCACGCCGTCGCGCAGGTCGGGGAACTCGGCGAGGGCGTCCGCAGCGGTGAGCGGGCGCTTGAGGAAGATCACCTCGCTGCGGAGCTTCGACGATCCGTGATCCGGCGGCGCGGCGTCGATCGTCGCGGCGAGTTCGTCCCGCGACCGCACCACGACGAGCAGCGGGATCCCGAACCGTTGCTCGAGCATCGCCTCGAGCTCGGTCTCGAGTGCCGCGCCCGTTCGGCGACGGGCGGTGAACAGCACGTTGCCGCTCTGCAGGTACGTGCTCACGTCGTCGTACCCGGCGTCGCGGAAGCTCGCGGCGAGATCGGCCATGCTGATCGCGTTCCGGCCCCCGACATTGACACCGCGCAACAGCGCGACGAACCGCGAACCGCTGCGCGCGCCATCCTGCGGTGTACCCCGAGCGGCGGTCATGAGCACATGGCTACCAGAGCGGGGCGGATGCCGCGACCCGGCCGACATCGACGTGCGCGAAGCGTCAGGCCGAAGCGGATGCCGCGCGCCGGCGCCAGAACCGCCAGGCGACGACGAACACGACCGCCGCGACCAGGCGCACCACGAGGTTGCCCACGAGCACCGCACTCGGCGCCGCGGAGAACAGGAAGACCAACTCGAGCAGCGCGGTCGCGAGGTGGAACACCACGAACGTCGCGACGATGAGACCCACGGCGGTCGGATCGGTCAGCCGCGCCGCGCCGAGCGAGAGCACGCCGATCGCCAACTCGGCCGCGGCCAGGAAGTACGACAGCAGGTAGCCGTCGGGGCCGAGCTCGATCCCGACCGTCGCCGGGATCGCGGCCGGCAGCATTGCGAGCACCACGGCCGCAGCGAGCGTGATCACGCCATGCGCGATGAACACGATGCCGAGCAGGCTTCGCCATGGGGCTCGAGCCGACCGCGCGGCGGGCATGGCGGTCATCGTCGGGCGCCCCCAGGCGGCGCGACCGACGCCCGCGACACGAGCGTCGTCTCGAGCGTGTGGCGCGACCGGGTCGTCGGCTCGCCGTCGATGAGCGCGAGCAGGGTCGCCGCGGCCGTCTCGCCGAGCTCGTGCATCGGCTGCGCGATCATCGTCAGCGGCGGGTCCATCACGGCGGCCCACGAGCTGTCGTCGAACCCGATCAGCGACACGTCGCCCGGGTAGGCGAGGCCGGCAGCGCGGATGGCGCGGAGCGACCCGGTCATGGCGTCGGTCTCGGTGCAGAACACAGCGGTCGGCCGGTCGGGCAGGGCGAGCATGCGGGCGACCTCGTCGATCGCGCGCTCCTCGGTCTTCACTCCCACCATGACGAGGTCGGGGTCGAACGGGATGCCCGCATCGTCGAGCGCGTCGAGGTAGCCGCGAAGGCGCTCGGCGTCGGTCCAGAGGTTCTTCGCCGCGGCCGCGAGCAGCTCACGGCGGGTAGCCGGGCGCGTGTCGGTCGTCGGGCCCCAAACGAAGCCGATGCGGGTGTGTCCGGCCCGGATCAGCGAATCCACCGCCTCGCGCGCGGCCTCCCGGTTGTCGATCACGACGGCGTCGAGGTCGAGGTGGGAGACCTCACGGTCGACGAGCACCACGGGGATGCCGTGCTCGATGGCGGCCGTGAGGTGCGCGACATCCGCTCGCTCGACGGCCGCCGACGCGACGATGACGCCGTCGACGCGCTTGTCGATGAGGACGTTCATCGCGGCGATCTCTTCGTCGAGCGACTCGTGCGTGCTCAGGACGATCGTGTCGAAGCCGCGCTCGCGCGACGTGTCGGAGATGCCGCGCACCACGCCCGCGAAGAACGGATTGCCGATGTCGGCGACGATGACGCCGAGCGTGTGGGTGATGCCCGTCGACATGCTGCGGGCCAGGGCATTCGCCCGGTAGCCGAGCTCCTCGGCGGCCGCGAGGACTCGCTCGCGGAGTTCGGGACTGACGTAGCCGTACCCGCCGAGTGTGCGGGCGGCCGAAGCGCGGCCGACACCGGCAGCCGCGGCGACCTCGGAGATCGTCGGGGGGCTGGAGGGCCGCTCGCGTTCCGCCATACCCCTGTGCCGACCCTTCACCCGTGCGCCTGGACAGACGCCATGCTAGCGGCGGCGGACTCCTCGGAGAGGGCGACGGGCTCCCCCGACGGGCGGGCGCGAGCGAATGCGCCCTCGACGAAGCACTGGTCGTACGCGGCGTCGGCGCCGGCTCGGAGCGCCACCGCGAACTGCTCGTTCGAGGGCGGCGCGTCACGGCGCCAGCCGGTCCCGAGCAGGGACACCACGAACCCGGCGAGGAACGCGTCGCCGCAGCCCATCGTGTCGACGATCGTGGAGGGATCGGCCACGAGTCGGGCCGGCGCAGACACCGTCACGGCGCCGTCGGTCACGATCGCGCCGTCGGTGCCGCGGGTCGCGAGGGCGACGGATGCCCCGCGGGACACGGCCTCGGCCAGCAGCGCCCGCGTCTGGTCGACGTCGAGGTGCGAGCACGACAGCAGCACGAGATCGGCGTGCGGCGCCACGCGATCGAGGTACTCGGGCGTGCGGAACTCGTCCTCGCTCGAGAGGTCGAACGACACGAGCTCCCGGGATGCCGCGAGCTTCGGAAGTTCCGCCTCGCTGCGCGAGTACACGCTCGAGTGCACGAGGTCGAACCCGGCGGCGTACTCGAGCAGGGCGTCATCCAGTACGAGCGGCGACCGCACCGTCACGCCGCCGCCGTTCCAGCCGAGGAACGTGCGCTCGCCGTCGTCTACTCGAAGTGCGGAGACCCCACTCTCCCCCGCCCGCACGACGCTCCGCGAGAGGTCGACGCCCTCGGCTGCGATCGCCTCCTGCAGCAGCGTTCCGGCCGCGTCATCCCCGAAGACCCCGAGGTAGCCCGCCTCGGCGCCGAGCCGGTGCGCGAAGACCGCGACGTTCACGCAGTTGCCACCGGGATAGTCGAGGCCGCGATCGAGGAAGCGATCCACGATGTTGTCGCCGAAGCCGAGTACGCGCATTGCCGCCTCCTGATGACGGGAAGTGTAGGGAAGGAAGGGTCGACGGATGCCCCGTCCCGCGCGCGGCGGGCACGGGGCCATCCGTTCACTCGACGCCTGGGTCGATCAGTACTCGACGACGCGGTAGTAGCGACGCAGGTCGAGCGAGTGGTCGCGCACGCGCTCGAGGTGCTTCGACACGCGGCCCATCACCGTGTCGAGCACGAGCGGGGCGAGCAGCCCGCGGAACTCGGGGCTGATGCCCTCGAGCTCGTAGTCCTTCGTGTCGAACACCGTGACGTCGTTCGAGACGCGCTTCACGAACCGCTCGACGCGGTCGGTGAGGGCGCGGGTCTCGTCCTCGCCCTGGAAGACGATGACGCTCGTGTCGGGCTCGAGGAGCTCGAGCGAGCCGTGGAAGAACTCGGCGCTGTGCACCCGAGTGGTGCGCAGCCACTGCATCTCCTCGAGGATGCACATCGAGTAGAGATAGGTGAAGCCCCACAGGTTCCCGCCGCCGACGAGGAAGTGGTAGTCGGCGTCGGCGTGCGCCTCGGCGAAGGCAGATGCCACGGGCTCGGCCTGCTCGGCGACGCGGACGAGGATGTCGGGCAGGCCGGCCAGCTCGTCGGCGAACTTCTCGTACCCCTCGAACTCGCCCCGCTCCGAGAGCAGCTTCGTCATGAAGAGCAGCAGCTGCGTGTCGAACGGCCAGGTCTTCGGCTCCGAGACGAGCGGGATGTCGACGGCCTGCGCGATGGGCGACTCGGGGTATCCGGTGAAGCCGATGGTGGTCACGCCGCGGGCCTTGCAGTACTCGATCGCGCGAAGGCTGTCGTCGGTGGTCCCCGACACCGAGGTGAAGATCGCGACCGAGTCGGAGCCGAGTGTGGCGTCGCCCGACTCGATGAGCTCGGCGGCGATCACGGATCGCACCGGGAGGGTCGAGCCGCGCCGCGCGAGGTGCTCGTACGGCCACATGGCCGCGTAGGTGCCGCCCGCGCCGATCAGGAAGAGGTTCGCGAAGCCCTGCTCCTGGAGGCGATCCACCACCTCCTCGATCTGCGGACGCAGCGCCACGGCGCTCGCGGTCTGGGTGCGGAACGTCGCCTCGTCGAAGCCGAGGATCGTGGTCTCGAGCATGGATGGTCCTTCCAACGGAGAGCTCGGATGATGCGGCATGTGGTACCGGTATCAGGTCGGCATCATGCTGACACACGGTCGTGGAGGCGTCAACACCGCTCGACGTCAGCATCGGTCTGGGATCGCCGTGTTGCTCGGATTTCCGCGCGATTCCCATGCTCCAGAGCGCATCACGACTTGCGCTGAGTGTTTCGAATGCGTCTCCATCCGGAGTCGATCTCGGAAAACTCTGGTACCGGTATCAGTTTCTGTGTAGAGTCGTGCCCCACCAACGCACCAGCGCCACTCCGATCCGACGGCGGATCCCCGGAGCACCCCTCCGGTCCGGTCCGGCATCCATCCCGAGTCGAAGGAAGACCATGCACGCACCGAGAATCACCGCACTCGCCGCGCTCGCCGCGGCATCCGCTCTCACGATGGCCGGCTGCGCCGGCGGCAACGCCGCCCCGGCCGCCGACATCACCGACGAGCCCGAGTACTCCGGCACCCTGAGCATCCTCACGAAGTTCGGCGGCGAGCCGCTCGGCCCGTACTTCGAGGACCTCGCCGCCGAGTACGAGGAGCTGCACCCCGACGTCACGGTCGAGCTCATCCAGGAGACCGACCAGAGCGTCAAGGACAAGACCAAGACGTTGACCGCCTCGGGCGCCCTGCCCGACATCTACTTCACGTGGACCGGCAACTGGGCCCAGAACTTCATCGACGGCGGCCTCGCCGCCGACCTGAGCGAGGTCATCGCCCCCGGCACCGAGTGGGGCGACACGTTCGGCGAGGCCTCACTCAGCGCGTTCGAGGTCGACGGGAAGTACTACGGCGTTCCGCTCTACAACAACGGCAAGTTCATGGGGTACAACACCGCGATCTTCGACGAGGTCGGCATCGACGTGCCGAACACCTTCGAAGAGCTCATCGAGAGCTGCGGTCCCATCCGGGAGGCCGGCTACGAGCCCATCGCGTTCGGCAACAAGGACGGCTGGCCCGCCCTGCACTACCTGCAGCAGCTCTTCGCCTACAACGTGCCGAGCGACATCCTGCAGGCCGACTTCTCGCCCGAGACCGCCGAGCTCGACCACCCCGGGTACCTCGCGTCGCTCGAGCAGTTCAAGACACTGGTCGACGAGTGCACCGACACGGGCACCGGCACGAACGGCGTGCTGTACACCACCGCGCAGGAGGCGCTCGCCGGCGGCCGCGCGGCCATGTACTACCAGGAGATCCTCGAGTTCGACACGGTGACCGCCGAGGGCAACGCGCTCACGCCCGAGCAGTTCGGCATCTTCCAGCTGCCCGTCCCCGAGGGTGCCGAGGGTGAGCCGGGAGCGATCGAGGGTTCGCCCGAGGGCTACCTCATCAACGCGAAGTCGCCGCGGGCAGCTCTCGCCGTCGATTTCATGAAGTTCGCGACGACGCTCGAGAGCGCGACGACGCTCTCGTCGCCGCCGTACGGCCAGCCGAGCACGATCGTCGGCGCCGTGACCCCCGAGACCTCGAGCGTCCCGGTGTTCGACGGCATCACGAAAGTGAACGAGGCATCCGAGATGGTCATCTGGCTCGACACCGTGACCGTCCCCGAGGTCGCGGACGCCTGGCTCGCCGGCGGCGAGGCCCTGATCAGCGGCGGCTCGACGCCCGAAGAGATCCTCGAGAGCGTGCGGAATGCTTCTGACTCAGCTCGATAGGACCGAGACGCGGGCGACGGTGGCACTCACCACCGTCGCCCCGCCCCCTCGGGCACCGCGGCGCCGCGGCATCCGGCGCCTGCTCGGCCTGGCCTGGATCCTCCCGGCCGTCGTCGTGCTCGCGGTGTTCGTCTACCTGCCGCTCGTGCAGAACCTCGGGTTCTCGACGCTCGAGTGGGACATCTACAGCGGCAGCCAGGAGTTCATCGGCGCAGAGAACTACCAGCGACTGGCGGCAGATCCGATCTTCTGGTCGTCGCTGTGGAACAACGTGCTCTACGCCGTCGTCTCGCTCGTCTTCCAGGTGTTCGGGGCGATCGTGCTCGCCGCGGTGATCGAGAGCATCCGCCACGACCGGTGGCGTCGCGGGCTGCGCGCGATCTACTTCGTGCCATCCGCCATCTCGCTCACGGTCGCCGGCCTGCTCTTCTACTTCATCTACGAGCCCAACCTGGGCCTGCTCAACCACGCGCTCGACGCCGTGGGCCTCGGAGCCTGGGCGCAGCCGTGGCTCGGGCAGGAGTCGACGGCGATGATGGCGATCATCGTGATGAGCCAGTGGCAGGGCTTCGGCTACTCGACGCTGCTGTTCGCGGTCGCGATCCAGCGCATCCCGTCCGAGCTCTACGAGGCGGCGGCGATCGACGGCATCGGACCCGTCCGCCGGTTCTTCACCGTCACGCTCCCCCTCGTGCGCGAGATGACCGGACTCATGATCATCGTCACGATCTCGGGTGCCTTCCAGGTCTTCAACGAAGTCATGGTCATGACCTCGGGCGGGCCCAACAACTCGACCCAGGTGCTCGGCACATGGCTCTACCGCAACGGCTTCGTGCGAAACGACTTCGGCTACGCGGCCGCGATCGCGACGGTCATCTTCGTCATCACGCTCGCGATCGCCCTCGTGCAGCTCTGGATCAACCGTCGCAGAAGGGTGGAATGGTGACCCGACTCGCCTTCACCGGGGCCATCGGCCGCGTGTTCATGTGGACGTTCCTGCTCTGCCTCGTGGTGGTGGTCGTCTACCCGCTCACGTGGATGGTGCTCAACGGCTTCAAGTCCAACGCCGAGCTGTTCGGCAACCCGTTCGCCCTGCCGCTGCAGTGGGGCTGGGACAACTACGCCGACGCGTGGAACCGCGGCGTGAGCAACTACCTCACGACGAGCATCCTCGTCACGGTCACGTCGACGATCGCCACGGTGTTCATCAGCGCGTGGGCGGCGTACGGCCTGACGCGCGTCGAGATCCCCTGGTCGCGCACGTGGTCCACCGTCATCCTCGGCGGCCTCATGCTCGCACCGACCGTCGCGCTCGTGCCGCTCGTCAAGATGTTCCAGGCGATGGGCCTCTACAACACCTTCTGGGCGCTGCTCATCCTCTACACCGCGTTCCGCATCCCGTTCACGACGTTCCTCATCCGCGCGTACATGATCGACCTGCCGCGCGAGGTCGACGAGGCGGCCGAGGTCGACGGCGCGAGCCGATGGACGTCGTTCTGGCGCATCATCCTGCCCATGTGCCGGCCGATCATCATCTCGGTCGTCATCCTGCACATCCTCTTCGCGTGGAACGAGTACCTCTTCGCGATGGTGTTCACGAGCGGCACCGACATGCAGACCCTGCCCGTCGGCCTCACGAGCCTGATGAGCAAGCACGGCACCGACTACCCCGTCGTGTTCGCCGGCATGGTCATCGCCGCACTGCCGGTCGTCGTGCTCTTCTTCGCGTGCCAGCGGTACTTCGTGAAGGGCCTCGCCGACGGGATCGGGAAGTGAGCGCCATCCGCCTCGAGCAGTTCACTGGCTCGAACTTCTCGTACCAGCACCTGCCGTTCGAGCGGTTCCTCGACGACATGGTCGACCTCGGCCGCGAGCGGGTGGAGCTCTGGGGCACCGCGCCGCAGCTGCACGTGCCGCAGCTCTCGAACGAGGAGGCGCGCGGCATCCGCCGTCGCATCGATGAGCGCGGGCTCGCCGTGCAGTGCCTCACGCCCGAACAGGTGATCTACCCCGTCAACGTGGCCTCGCCGTCGCCGTGGCTGCGGGCCTCCAGCATCGGCATGTTCCGGCGGGCGGCAGAGCTCTGCGTCGAGCTCGGGGCGCCGCTGCTGTTCCTGACGCCCGGCCGCGGGTTCGAGAACGAGGCGACGGATGCCGCGTGGCGCCGGTCCGTCGATGCGATCGGCGAGATCGCGGCCTACGCGGGCCGACTCGGCGTCTCGTGCGTGCTCGAGCCGCTGCAGCGCGTCGAGTCGAACCTCGTGAACGACGCCGCGACGCTCGCGCATATGCTCGACGAGATCGCGGCGCCGAACCTCGGCGCGGCCCTCGACACCGTCGCGATGGCGGTGGCCGGAGACACCGTCGACGCCTACTTCGACCTGCTCGGCGACCGCATCCGTCACGTGCACCTCATCGACGGCAGGCCCAACGGACACCTCGCCTGGGGCGACGGCGAGCTGCCGCTGGGTTCGTACCTCGAGGCGCTCGGCCGGCGCGGGTATGACGGATGCCTCACGTTCGAGCTCTTCGGCGACGGGACCTACGCGTTCGACCCTCGCCTCGCGCTCGAACGGTGCTTCGCCGCGGTCGAGCGCGAGCTCGTCGCTGCGGCGACCGCCTGAACCATCCCCTCACCTCCCACCAGACCGAAAGGACCACCATGCTCAACTTCGACGAGGAGCGCTTCCTCGACATCCAGGCCGGCGCGGTCGCCCTCGCCGACCGCATCGACGCGTTCATCGGCGAGCGTCTCGCGGCCGGGGCGATCAACCTCTTCTTCGTGGGGTCGGGCGGCGCCGGCATCCTCATGGAGCCCGCTGCCCGCCTGCTCCAGACGCGCTCGACGTTCCCGACCTTCCTCGAGATGCCGGCCGAGCTCGTCGAGGCCGGGTCGGTGCACCTCGGTCCTGGCTCGATCGTCGTCATCCCCTCGTTGTCGGGGACCACGCTCGAGAGCATCCGGGTGCTCGAGTACGCGAAGGAGCGCGGCGCGACCGTGCTCACGCTGACGGGCCACGCCGATACCCCGCTCGCCGAGGCCGCCGACGTGAACCTCACGACGTTCGCCGCGGATGACACGTCGAGCGAGACCTTCTCGATCCAGTCGCTGCTCATCGCCCTGTCGGTCATGCGGGCCCGAGGCGAATTCGACGCCTACGACGACGTGCTCGCCCAGCTCCAGACGCTTCCCGACGCGCTGCTCGGCGTGAAGCGCGGGTTCGAGGAGCGGGCGGCCGAGCTCGCACGCATCATCGCGGCATCCGACTACCACATCATCACCGGCGCGGGCGCGAGCTGGCCGGAGGCGTTCTACTACGGCATGTGCATCCTCGAGGAGATGCAGTGGATCCGCACGCGACCCGTGCACGCGTCCGACTTCTTCCACGGCACGCTCGAGCTGCTCGAGCCGGGAGTGAGCGTCATCGCGCTGAAGGGAGAGGACGCCGGGCGCGCGCTCGTCGAGCGCGTCGAGGCATTCGTGCCGCGCATCACCGACACGCTCGAGGTGATCGACACCGCCGACTTCGAACTGCTCGGCTTCACGCCCGAGGTGCGCGCCCTGCTCGCTCCGGCGCTGCTCGCGACCGCACTCGAGCGGGTGAGCGCGCACCTGGAGGTGCTGCGCGACCACCCGCTCACCACGCGCCGCTACTACCGGCAGCTGCAGTACTGACGGGATCGCGGGTCGGGGGCATGAGGTGAGCGCGGCTGGGGGTTCGGGGTCGGGCGTCGACCGCGCGCCGGTCATCGCCGCCGTCGGCGACAACACGATCGACCGGTACGTGGGCGACGAATCGGTGCACTTCGCGGGCGGCAACGCGTTCAACGTCGCCGCGCAGATCGCGACGCACGGCGGTTCGGCCGCGTACTTCGGTGCGGTCGGCCGCGATGCGCACGCCCGCACCATCACGAGCGCGCTGCGCCGCGCCGGAGTCGACGACGTGGGCCTGGTGACGATGCCGGGGCCCACGGCGATCACGACCATCCGCGTCGACGGCGGAGAGCGGTCGTTCGAGTCCGAGGAGTTCGGCGTGACGGCGGATTACTTCCCGAGCGACTCGCACGTGGCGCTGCTCTCCCGGTCCCGATGGGTGCACGTCGGCATGCTCCCCGACGCCGATGAGCTGCGATATCGACTCGCGCGCCTGCGTGCGGGGCGGGATGGTGCTGGTCCGGTGATCAGCCAGGACTGCGCCGTCTCCACGGGGTTCGCCGACCTCGACGTCGCCTTCGGATCGGTCGGCGAGGACGGCGATGCGCGAGCGTGGTCCGACGAGGCGCTCGCCGGCGGTGCGCGGTTCGCGATCGTGACGCGCGGTGCGGCCGGAGGCCTGGCGACCGACGGGTCGTCGTGGTTCGAATGGGACGCCGTGCCCGCCGACGTCGTCGACACGACGGGCGCGGGCGACGCGTTCATCGCCGGGTACCTCAGCGCGCGATTGGATGGATGCGCGCAACGATCGGCGCTCGGGCGCGGTGCGCTCTGGGCGGCCGAGGCGTGCGGCCATCGGGGCGGATGGCGCGATGCCGGCGGGGACCGTTCGGCGCCCCGTCGGGTGTCGGTCGCCCCGCCTAGTCTCGGAGGATGACGGCTCCGGAGCCCTTCACGATCCACGTACCCGACGAGGTCCTCGACGATCTACGCGATCGGCTCGAGCGCACCCGGCTGCTCGACGACTCGCCGCGCACGCCGCCCTCGGGTATGAATGCCGCGTACCTTCGTTCGCTCATCGACTCCTGGGTGGCCTGGGACTGGCGTGCGCGCGAGGCATGGCTGAACGGGCATCCGCAGTTCCTCGCGCAGATCGACGATGCGAGCGTGCACTTCGTGCACGTGCGGTCCGAGCAACCCGACGCGCCGGCGTTGCTCGTGATGCACGGCTGGCCGCACACGTTCGCCCTGCAGCTCGACTTCGCAGACCGCCTTCCCGACCTGCACGTCGTGGTCGCGAGCCTGCCGGGATTCGCGTTCTCCTCGCCCTACGCCGACGGCCCGATGACCGAGCGGCGCCTCGCCGACACGATGCACCGGCTCATGACCGAGGTGCTCTGCTACGAGCGCTACATCACCTACGGCGAGGATGTCACGGCGAACGTCAGCGACCTCATCGCCGCCAGTCACCCCGACCACGTCGCCGGCATCGTCGCGACGCACTCGCACTTCCCCACCTACGCCGAACGCGAGGCGCTCACCGATCCCGACGAGCATGCCTTCTTCGCGGCGCTCGCCGAGAAGCACGAGACGGATGGCGCCTACGGCCACGTGCAGTCGACCCGGCCCGACACGCTCGCGGTCGCCCTCAACGATTCACCCGCGGGCCTGCTCGCGTGGATCGCCGAGAAGCTCGTCGAGTGGAGTGACACACCCCCGGGCGAGCCGGCCGCCGTCGAACGGCGCATCTCGCGCGACCGCATCCTCACCGAGGCGATGATCTACTGGGTCACCCAGTCGATCCAGTCGTCGTTCCGGCCGTACTACGAGGGCGCCGACACGCCCGATCCGATCCCCCCGACCGACGTGCCCGCCGCGGTGTGGATCCAGCGGCACGAGGGCACGTACCCCGAGTCGCTGGCGCGGCGGCACTATCGCGACCTGCGCTGGTTCGACCGGCTCGACGAGGGCGGGCACTTCGCCATCGCCGAGGTGCCCGACGAGATGGCCGATCGGGTGCGGCGGTTCATGGCGATGATCGGCTGAGGCTGCCGGGCAGTCAGTGCGAGCCGAGCGCGCGGCGGGCCAGGCGGTACTTCTCGATGAGGCGGAGTTGCACGTCGTAGTCGAGACGGCGGAGGCGCCACCTCGCGGTGTTGTCGTCGATGTCGGCGAGCTTCACGCGGCGTGCGGCCGGGTGGGAACGGATGCGGGCGTAGTACTCCTCAGGCGGAACCTCCGAGCTTCGCGTCAGCAGCCGCACGATCTCGATGATCTCGGGGCGCACGCCGGCCTCGAACAGTTCCTCGGGTGTGATCGCCGTGTCTTCGAGCACGTCGTGCAGCCAGGCGGAGGCCGCCTCGATCGGCTCCGTCGCCGGGTCGAAGCGCTCCGAGATGCGACCCGGATGGTCGATGTAGGGCAGGCCGCTGCGGTCGAGTTGACCACGGTGCGCGATGAAGGCGATGCCCTTCGCCAGCGCGACCTGCTCCAGGGCATCGGCCTGCGACATCGGCGAGGGGTGAGTGTCGGGCGCGGGGCGGAGGGTGTGCGCGTGCGTCGGGACCGGCGCGGATTGAGCGATGGGGTCCGAGATCTCGTCGGCGTCCGCCGAAATGGCGCCGGCCTCAGCCACCGGCTCGGCGTCGACGTCGGGCGCGTCGATGTCGGGCTCGACGTCGACGGATGTCTCGTGTGGCGCCTCGCGGAAGGTCGAGCGGCGCGCGGAGGCGACCATCTCCTCGAACTCCTCGGTCATGGGATCGACCGCCGGCGGCTCGATCGGGGTCGCTTCGGTCGCCGGGTCCATCGGGTCGAGCACCGGTTGCACCTCCTCGGGGTGGGGCGGCGGGTCCGCCGAGATCTGGGGCTCGTCGAGCGACGCCGTGTCGAGGAGCACCGCACCTTCGGGCACCGCTTCGTCGGGGAACCTCGTCTGCTCGTGTCCGGCGTCGTCGGCATCCGCTCGGTCGAGCACCGCGTGCGGCGGCTCGACCTCGGAGTGGGGCGTGACTCTGTCGGGCGGCTCGACCGCCACCCCGGCTTGTGCGGCGGCCGGCGACTCGGCCGCGGCCTCATCATCGGCCTCATCGACCTCCGCGACCTCGGCGATCGGGTCGCGCCCGCGCACCGGACGCACGAACCGCAGCTCTGCCTCGAGCTCCCCGAGCTCGCGCTCGTCGAGCTCGAGCAAGGACCGCTCGCCGCCCTCGTTGCGGCGGTCGAACGCCGCGACGTCGATCTCGGTCAGGCGCGCACCGTCGCGCGTCGTGAAGTACCGGCGGCGCGTGCCATCCGTCACCGCCACGATGACCGCGTCGAAGTCGCCGCTCGGCTCGAGGCTGCTGAGGAAGTAGCGGCGCCGGTCGCCGTACGGCAGTCGCGGCACCTCGACCGCCGGAACCTCGACGGGTTGCGCATGCGCTCCGGCCCGAACGCCGTCGTCACCTTCCGACCGCGCTGCCACCCCGATCACCGGTCCGCCGGCACCGCCGGGCGCAGCGCCGCCGGCCGGCACGGGCGCGCCGAACCCGAACACGGGCTCGTTGTCGATGGGGGCGGTCAACCGAACTCCAGGGGGATGCCCGCCCGCCATGTCGGCGGACGGATCGGACGGTCGTCTGATCGGGATTCAGGTTCGAACGCGGCGGGCGGGGGACCCGTGCGTCCTCCGATGGTACGACTGCACCTCCCATGCGCGCGATGGCGTGTCGGCATGGCGCAACTCGGGGCGGAGCGCGCACGCGGCGCCTCAGGCGGGTCGGTCGAAGGTCTCCTTCGCGACGCGGAATGATTCCGACCCACTCGCCGGCTCGATCCGCACGACGAAGTCGGGCAGCGCGGTCGAGGTGGGCCTGCCATCCGGGCCCTTCGAATCCGGCTCCTCATCCCACGCGACGAGCGTCGTCCGGACGGCGTAGCGTCCCGCGACGAGCGGCACGCTGAGCGGCGCCTCGCTCGGATCTCCGACGGATTCGAGTCCGCTCAGGCACGCCGTGGCGCCCGCGATGACGAGGAGGTAGTGGTCGCTCGTCACGATCGCGTACCGCTGCTCCCGCTCGGTCAGCTCATCGGGGGCGACCACGACTCGGACGCCGTAGGCGCCGTCGAATCGGATGTTGACGGGCACCAGCTCGCCCGCCCGGATGGCGTCCGGAAGTCGCTCGTTGACGCGCTCCTCCCACGCGTCGTACCCGTCGACGTCCTCGAACGCCGAGGTGTCCCACAGTGCGAGCATCCCGGCACCCGTGGAGGCGGTCACGACTCCAAGACCCGCGGGTGCGTCCATCCGCTCAGTATGGAGTCGCGCGGCGCCGCGGCGCGACATCCGCTCTAGGCTTCAGCAAGGGGTGCCCGATGAGCAGACGGATGCCGAAGGCGCTGTACGAGGCCGAACTCGAGCGCCTGCAGGCGCAGCTCGTTGACATGCAGGCCTGGGTGCAGCAGTCGGGCGCACGCATCGTCGTGATCTTCGAGGGCCGGGATGCCGCGGGCAAGGGTTCTGCCATCAAGCGCGTGAGCGAGTACATGAACCCGCGCGTCACGCGCATCGTCGCGCTGCCGACGCCGAGCGCACGCGACAAGACGCGGTGGTACTTCCAGCGCTACGTGCCGCACCTGCCGGCCGGCGGCGAGATCGTGCTCATGGACCGGTCCTGGTACAACCGCGCGGGCGTCGAGCGCGTCATGGGGTACTGCACCAACGAGGAGTACCACCGCTTCCTGCATCAGGCGCCGATCTTCGAGCGCATGCTCGTCGAGGACGGCATCATCCTGCTCAAGTACTGGTTCAGCGTGTCCGACGTCGTGCAGGAGGAGCGGTTCCGCTCGCGCGCCGAGGACCCGATGCGGCGGTGGAAGCTCAGCCCCAACGACGTGCTCTCGATCACGAAGTGGGAGGACTACTCGCGCGCGAAGGACAACATGTTCCTCCACACCGACATCGCCGAGGCGCCCTGGTACGAGGTCGAGAGCGACGACAAGCGCCGGTCGCGGATCAACATGATCGCGCACCTACTCTCGAAGGTGCCGTGGGAGCACGTCGAGCCCGAGGTGATCGAGATCCCGCCGCGGCCGCCCGCCGGCGGATACGAGCGGCCGCCCCGGTCGTGGACGAACTCGGTGCCCGACTACGCGGCGGAGCTCATGCGGAAGGCGGAGAAGGACGGGTAGGTCCCGTCCTCCTCCGCCGTGCCGGCTGATCGCTCAGGCGGTCGCGAGTGTCGCGGAGGCGAATTCCGGCTCGCGCTCCGGTTCGGGCGAGCGCTCGGCCCCGGTCGCCGGTTCCGGTTCCGGTTGCGGTTCCGCGAGCGGGTTCGCGAGCTCGTCGCGCGTCATCCGCGCCGCCACGATCGCGACCACTCCGATCACGAGCGGCGCCGCACCCGCGATGAGGAACACGGCCGGCAGCCCGAGCGACTCCCCCGCCGGTCCGGCCAACGCCATCGACAGCGGCATGAACGCGAGCGACACGAAGAAGTCGAGGCTCGACACGCGGCCAAGCATCTCGGCGGGCACCCGCCGCTGCAGCAGCGTGCCCCAGATGACGACGCCGCCGTTGAACGCCGCGCCGACGAGGAACGCCGCGACCACCATGACCCACACCTCGTCGGTCAGTCCGAACGCAATGAGCGGCAGGCAGCCGAGCGCCCAGAGCAGGTTCATCACGGTCAGGTAGCGCCGCGGCATCCGAAGCGACGCGATGACCGCAGACCCGACGGCGCCCCCGATGCCGAACGCCGCGAGCACGAGCGCGTGCTCCTCGGGACCGCCGCGCGCGACATCCTTGATCACGAAGGGCACGAGCACCTCGAACGGTCCCATGATCAGCAGGATCAGCAGCGACGCGAACATCAGTGTGCCCAGCAGCCACGGCGTGTGCACCATGTAGGCGAAGCCGTCGCGCACGTCGACGAGCAGGGCGAGGGCCGGATGGCGCGCTGCGTCGTCTGCGCTCGAGGGCTCGGTGTCACTCGGGTTCGCGTCACCTCGCACGTCGGACCCGGCCCCGGCCGTCGCCGCCTGCACCCCGCGACCCGCGGTCTCCGGCACGCGCAGGATGCACGCCGCCGCGACGACCCCCGACAGCGCGGTCACGGCGAGCGCCGCGCCCGGGGAAGTGACCGCGATGAGCGCGCTCGCGAGCGCGGGTCCACCGGCCTGCATGAGCACGGGACGCGCCATCCCCTCGAACCCGTTCGCGGCGAGCAGCTCGTCCTCGGGCACGACGGTCGGCAGCAGCGCCGAGTACGCCGGGTAGTAGAGGCCGCTCAGCACGCCGCCGACGAACGCGACCGCGGCGAGCTGCCACGTCGCGAGGGCGCCGGCGAGCGACAGGAGCGCGACCATGCCGACGCTCGCCGCTCGGATCACCTCGACGACGAGCAGGATGCGTCGTTGCGACATCCGGTCGGCGAGCGCCCCGCCGAGCAGGGTCGTCAGCAGCATGCCGACGGCCGACGCACCCGCGACGAGCGAGAGCTCGGCCGCGCCGCCGCCGATCGCCACGATCTGCCACACGAGCGCGACGATCCAGACGCCCGTGCCGATCAGCGACGACACGAGCGCGGCGGCGAGCCAGCGGTAGGCGGGGTTGCGGAGCGGTCGAAGTGCTCGGGGCGTGGTCATGATCTCGTCTCCTCGGGTCGCGTTCCTGAGCGGATGTCTCTACTCAGTCGTCGAACGAGGGCGGGCGAGATCGACACGCTCCAGCGCCCGATTCTGGCGCCCCGGTCATCCGGCGGAGTCCTTCCAGCCGGCTCATGTCAGCGCGGCCTCACATGAGGCCCGACCTGCCATCGGCGACGTGCGCGGTGCACGACACCATCCCTCATGTCAGCGCGGCCTCGCATGAGGTCGGATCGACATGAGCGGAATGCGAAGCATCCCGGTGCGACGACGCCGGCGCCTCAGCCCCTGCGGCCGGCCAGCTGCCGGAACGTCACCGACCACCGCTCGTCGGGCACCGCCGGGATGGAGTGCTGCCAGACCCAGCGCGCGGCGCCGGTCATCGCGTACGCCGATCGCGGCGACAGCGGCTGCTCGAAGACGCGCCGCTCCCCGCCCGCGGCCGTGCGCTGGAACCGCATCACGCACCCCGAGCCGAGCGACACCCCGACCACGACGCTGCCGAACACCGGCACGTCCTTGTGCCAGCTGATCGTCGCACCGGGCGGGTACCGGGTGACCAGGGCCTCGACGAATTCGTCGGCAGCGACGCCGGCGAACGCGGCCGCCATCGCGCGGAGCCCGAGCAGCCAATCTGGCAGCGGCGCCACATCACGCGTCGCGCGCGTCTCGAAGTCGTAGCCCACGCCGAACGCACGAGTGAGGCGTCGGGATGGCACGCCGTGCAGCACGAGCGGGCGCAGCTCGAGCTCCGCGAACCGCTCGAGCAGGTCCGCCTCCTCGTCGACCGTGATGAGCGCGTCTCGATAGGACAGCCCAGCCGGATGCTCGACGACTCCCCGCATCGCCATCCGCCCAGTATCCGGCGGTGCCGGTCGGTCCCGCAGGGGGTTGCGCGTGTCAACCGCCTGCCGGGCGCACCGGTGCGCATGGCACGGTTGCCCGGAGGCAGGGCAACACGCCGACGGAAGGGGCGCATCGTGACCGACATCTCGACGGGATTCCAGGACCCGGGCGACAACAAGGACGGCGACCGCGACGACCTGCCCATGACGCAGGTCGACGACGAGGAGGTCGCCCGGCACAGCGAAACCGCTGCCGATGCTCCCGAGGGCGAAGGTGCGGGGATCGGCGGCGAGCCGACACGCCTCCCGACGGACGAGCAGGGCGAGGGCTGACGGTCCGACCCGCAGTCTCGGTCCCCCGACCACGACCGGACGTCGGGCGCGAGGCGCGACATCCGCCCGATCGGGCTCAGTAGCGCCAGCGCACCAGCTCGGCGACCTCCTCGGGCGGGCGCTCACCGTACGCCTCCCACTCGTGGCGCCGGGTCGCGAGGTAGGCGTCGAGCAGCACGTCACCGAACACGCCGCGGAAGAACTGGCTCGCCTCGAGCCGGTCGAGCGCCGAGCCGAGGTCAGCGGGCAGCGAGCGGATGCCGCGGCCACGACGTTGCGCGGCCGTGAGCGTGCTCGGATCCACCGTGACCGGCTTCGGCGGCACCGCTTCGCGCGCGACCCCATCGAACGCCGACGCGAGGATCGCCGCCACGGCGAGGTACGGATTGGCCGCGCCATCCACGGGCTTGACCTCGAGGTTCGCCTGCTCGGCGCCCATGCCGGCTTGGCCCGGCACGTAGCGGATCGCGGCCTCGCGGTTCGCGGGCCCCCAGCACAGGTCGGCGCCCGCCCACGAGTGCGGCCGGAGCCGCGTGAACGAGAGCACGCTCCCGCCGAGCAGCGCGACGCCCTCCTCGAGCCGGTCGAGGATGCCGGCGATGATGCGGCCGCCCTCCTCCGAGACGCCGTGCGTCGCGGCCGGCTCGGCGAACACGTTGCGACGGCCCTCGCGCGCCGCGGACAGGTGCACGTGGCATCCGTTCGACGCGCCGCCGATGATCGGCACGGGCGCGAACGAGATCAGCAGGCCGTGCGCTCGGGCGACCCGGGTCAGCACGACCCGGGCGAGCACGAGCTCGTCGACCGCGCGAAGCGGGTCTTGCGGGGCGAACGCGAACTCGAGCTGGCCGGTGCCGAACTCCGGATGGAACTGCTGCACGGTCACGCCGGCGAACTCGAGCGCGTCCACGGCCGCCAGCGCGAACGACTCGACCTCGAGCAGCGACCGGGTCGAGTAGGCGGGCCCGGTCGTGGCCGGAGTCGGAGCGCCGGAGGTGGTCATGGGTTCGTCTCGGAAGACCGTGCACTCGAGCTCGAAGCCGACCGTGAACCCCAGGCGCGAGTCATCCGCGTCGTCGATCACCCGGCGCAGCGCCGAGCGCGTGCACGTCGGATGGGGCGAGCCGTCGAGGGCATACAGGTCGGCGGGCGCCCAGGCGAGCCCCGAATCGGCGTCGAGCATCGCCACGGCCGACAGGTCGGCGATCCCGCGCAGGTCGCCCACGATCGGGTCGAGCGCCGGCGTCGCGTTGAGGTGGTCGTCGACCGAGAACAGGAACCCCACGCTGTTCGAGTTCGTCACGCCGTAGGTGCTCGCCGAGAGCAGCCGACCGTGCGGCAGCGCCTTCACGCGCGAGATGCCCGCATTGTCGACGTGCGAGACGAGGAGCGCCCGGACCTGGTCGAAGCCGACGAACCGATTCATCCGATCTCCTGCCTCCGCCGGGCGACGGGGCTCGGGGTGCGGTCGCGGCGGTCGGGATCAGTATGCACCCGCCGGATTTCGGGCGGTTTTCGGGGTTCGCGTGCCGTTCCGCAGCCGTTTCGCATGAGAATCCGTGGTTCGGGGCGCCAGGCGGGCCGATCGACCGGATTCTCATGCGAAAGAAGGATGAGAACAGGGGCCGCCGCTACGCCGCGGCCTCGCCGGTTCGCACGGCCTTCGCGAGGTTCGCCACAAGCTCGTCGCGCGTCTGCGGCACGACGTACGCCGGCTGATCGCGCTCCACGCGCCAGCTCTCGGCGAGCGGGCCCACGTTCACGGTGTCGAACCCGAACTCGTCGTACAGCTTCGTCACGAACTCCGCGGCGTCGTCGAAGTCGCTCGACGTCGCGAGCGCGCGTCGCCCGGCCGTGCCGGCCGGACGGCCGTCGGTCGTGATGTCCTTGGCCATGATGTGGTTGAAACCCTTCGCGACGCGGCTGTCGGGCAGGTGCCACTGCAGCAGGCCGGAGACCGTGGCCCGTCCCTCGTCGAGCTCGGCCACGTGGCCGTCGCGCTCCCAGTAGTAGTTGTTCGTGTCGATCACGATCTTGCCCGCGAGCGGCTCGACGGGGATCGCGTCGTACGCCCTGAACGGCACGGTCACCACGACCACGTCACCAGCCGCCGCGGCCTCGTCGGCCGTCGCGGCGCGCGCCTTCGGGCCGAGTTCGTCGACCAGCCCGGCGAGGGTCTCGGGTCCGCGCGAGTTCGCGATGACCACGTCGTACCCGTTCGCGATCGCCGCACGCGCGACCTGGCTGCCGATGTTGCCTGCTCCGATGATTCCGAGAGTCGTCATGGGGAGGGCCAACGTGACGCGGCGCCGTTCTCTTCCCGAGGTCTTCCGGCGTCACAATGGGCGTGTGGATGACCCTCGAGCGACCCGCGGTGCGGAGTCGCGGCCCGAACCGGAGCAGGATGGAGTGACCGGCGACGTGTGCTGGCTCGCGGCGACGTGCACCGAGTGCGGGGCGCTCGTCGAGGGCGGCACGTGCTGGAACTGCGGGGCGCGACGCACGGAGTGATGCGTGCGTCGGCCGCGCGCGGCATCCGCCCGCACTGCGACCGATCGAGGAGGCACCCATGACCGATGCGACGACGCGGCTGACCGAGCTGCTGGGCATCCGGCATCCGATCGTGCTCGGTCCGTTCGGCGGGCTGTCGTCAGTCGAGCTGACCGCGACCGTGAGCGAGCTCGGCGGCCTCGGGTCGTACGGGCTCTACGGCTACGACGCCGAGCGCATCCTCGCGACGGGCGCCGCCATCCGCGCCGCGACGAGCGCGCCGTTCAACGTGAACCTCTGGCTGCCGCTGGCGACGGATGCCGCGCCCGCCCCGGACGCGTTCGGGCGCGCCGTCGCGGCGGTGCGGCCGATCTTCGACGAGCTCGGCGTGCGCGTGCCCGAGGCGCCGCCCGAGCGGTTCCTCCCGCCGTTCGAGGAGCAGTGGGACGCCGTGCTCGAGTTGCGACCGGCCGTCGCGAGCTTCGTGTTCGGCGTGCCACCGGCCGAGGTCGTCGAGGGGGCGCGCGAGCGCGGCATCAGCCTCATCGGCACGGCGACGACGGTCGACGAGGCCGTCGCGCTCGCGGACGGCGGCGTCGATGCGATCGTCGCGACCGGGCTCGAGGCGGGCGGGCATCGCGTGGCGTTCCGGCGGCGAGCGGAACAGGTGCTCGTCGGTTCGATCTCGCTCATCCCGCAGGTCGTGGATGCGGTGGACCTGCCGGTGATCGCGGCGGGAGGCATCGCCGATCGGCGCGGGGTCGCGGCCGCGATCGCGCTCGGCGCCGGGGGCGTGCAGGTCGGCACCGCGTTCCTGCGCACCCGGCAGTCGGCGACGACCGACGGACACCGTCGGGCGATCGAGCAGGCCGCCGCCGAGGACACCGTGCTCACGCGCGCGATGAGCGGGCGTTTGGCGCGGGGCGCGGCGAACCGCGCCGTGCGCGAGATCGAGGAGGCCGGCGCGATCGCGCCGTTCCCGATGCAGAACTGGCTGACCGGGCGCTTCCGGGCCGAGGCGGAGAAGGCCGGGCGCAGCGACCTGCAGTCGCTGTGGATGGGCCAGTCCGCACGGCTCGCGACGCACGACGACGCGCGCGACGTGTTCGCGGAGCTGCTCGCCGGAGTGCCGGCCGCGGCAGGATCGGTCGGCGCCGCGTGAGCCACGTCGTCATCCGCCCGAAGGTGCTCTACGTCGGCACCCCGGTCTTCCTGGTCGCGACCGTCAACGCCGACGGCACGGCGAACCTCGCGCCCGCGTCGTCGTACTGGGCGCTCGAGCAGATGCTCGTGCTCGGCCTCGAGACCGACGGCCAGAGTGCGCGGAACCTCCTCGAGCGGCCCGAGCTCACGGTCGGCTTCCCGCATCCCGAGCTCTGGCCCGCGGTCGAGAAGCTGGCCGATGTCACGGGCCGCCACCCGGTTCCCGAGACGAAGGCCGCCCGGTACCGGTTCGAGCCCGACAAGCTCGCGGTGTCGGGCCTGAGCTTCGAGCCGTCCGACCTGGTCGCGCCGCCGCGCGTCGCGGAGTGCCGCCTGCAGTTCGAGGCACGCGTGCGCCGGGCCACGCCCGGACTCGGCGACTACCTCATGGTCGAGGCCGAGGTCGTGCGCGTGCACGCCGACCCCGCGATCGTGGTTCCCGGCACCGACCACGTCGACCCGCGGGCCTGGCATCCGACGATCTACAGCTTCCGCCACTACTTCGACATCGGCGACGAGGTCGGCTGGCGGGCGACGAGCGAGACGGCCGACTGAGCCGAGGCCGGGCGGATGTCGCGCACCGCGGCCCGCCCGTTGGAGTCGGGTCGCGGCGCGCCATCCGCTCGACGCCGCGCGTCAGTGCTCGACGTCGAACACGTTCTTGACGACGCCGTTGGAGTACGCCTCGTGCTCGACGAGCTTGAGCGTGCCTTGCTCGCGCCCGTTGAACAGCCGCTTGCCGTCGCCGAGCACGACGGGGAAGACCAGCAGGTGGTAGCGGTCGACGAGTCCGGCCTCGGCGAGGCCCTGCGCGAGCGTCGGGCTGCCGTGCACGAGGATGGTGCCCTCGCCGTCGGCCTGCTTGAGCTCGGCGACCTCGTCGAGCGACCGCAGCACGGTCGTGTTGTTCCACTCGGGGTCGGTGAGGGTCGACGACACGACGTACTTCGGCATCGCGTTGTACTCGGCGAACTCCTCCATCTTCGGCCAGACCGGCGCGAACTCGTCGTAGCTGACGCGGCCGATGAGCATCGCGCCGGCCTCGGTCTGCTCGCGGCCCTTGATCTCGTACGCCTCCTCGACGAACGGGACCTCCTTGAAGGTCCAGCCGGCGCGAGGGTGGTCGCCGCCGCCGGGCGAGTCGACGACGCCGTCGAGGGTGATGAACTCGGTGACGATGAGGGTGCGCATGGGGTTCTCCTCGGTCTGGTGGGGCGGGCCATCCGCCTTCATTCTGGACGTCGAACGGGCCTCGTCGGAATCGACACCGAACCTGTGAGAGCGCACATGTCGGCGGCCTAGGCTCCGGAGATGAGCAGAGATCACCCTTCGGAGGCCGAGCCTTCCGACACAGGCTCCGACGCGTCCAGCGACCGCGCGCTGGCCGCCGAGGACGACCGGCGCGCCGACGCGTTCTGGTCGGCCTTCGATTCCGCCGCGCCCGAGGGCGATCGCTGGATGGACAGTGCGACGGCAGCGTGGCGCCCGCACGAGACGCCCACGGAGTCCACGGACTCTACCGACTCCACTGACGAACCTCCCGGATCGGCCGATCGATGAGCGTCACCTCCTTCCCGCAGCGCGGCCGCTTCCAGCCGTTCGCCGTCGACCGCATCCTCGTCGACCAGCTGCCCTCCTCGCTCGGCACGGTCGAGGCCCCGGAGCGGTACACCGTCACCGCGGTCTTCACGCGGCGACCACTCCCGCAGGAGATCGCACTCCTCCAGGCCCCCGCCGTCGCGCAGCAGTTGATCGACGCCGGCTACTCGCGCGTCACCCTCAGTACGACCGATCGGCGACTCATGATCGGCAACACCAACCTTCACGAGTTGAAGGTCGGACTCGCCCGCCTGATCGGCCGCATCCTCGAGGACATCGGCAACCGCGTCGAGGTCACGGGGTCGGCACAGGCGAGGGATGCCGCAGAGATCGCGACCCGGGCAGCCGAGCGCACCGAGCAGGTGCTGATGGAGGCATCGGAGATCGACTTCTCGCCGCGCGTGTCGCACTACACGTAGGCGGTCCGCTCCGCCCGACCGCGACCGAGCGCGATGATGGCGACCGGGCTCAGGTGACCGGGGTACGGCTGCCGAGCGCAGGCGGCTCGGCCGTGATGCACGCGCGCTGCTGCACCAGGGGGCAGTCGAACGGGTCGCGCTCACCGAGCCCGACCCGGTTGATGTGCCGTACGACGATGGCGTAGCTCTCCCACAACCCGGTCTGGGTGTACGGGACGCCGCGGTCCGCGCAGTACGCGGCGATGATCCGCGCCGCTCGACGCAGGTGCGGTCTCGGCATGGAGGGGAACAGGTGGTGCTCGATCTGGTAGTTGAGGCCGCCCATGATCGTGTCGAGCAGCCGATTGCCCCGGATGTTGCGACTCATCAGCACCTGACGGCGCAGGAAGTCGAGTCGAGCGCCCTTGGGCACGAGCGGCATGCCCTTGTGGTTCGGCGCGAACGAGGCGCCCATGTAGAACCCGAAGAGTCCCAGCTGGATGGCGAGGAACACCGCGGCCTTGTCGGGCGACAGCACGAGGAACACGAGCGCGAGGTAGCCCAGGAACCGGATGGTGAGGAACGCGATCTCGATCGGACGCCTCGCGACGTGCTCGCGCACCAGCACGCGACGAACGCTCGACGCATGCAGCGAGAGGCCCTCGAGCAGCAGGATCGGGAAGAAGAACGCGCCCTGGTGGGCCATGGTCCATCGCACGACGGCCGCTCGAGGCCGCTGCGCCCGTGCCGGCGTCACGGCGATGACCGGGAGGTCGATGTCTGGGTCGGTGCCGATCTGGTTGGGGTTGGCGTGGTGCCGGGTGTGCTTGTGCTGCCACCACCCGTAGCTCATGCCGATGATCAGGTCGCCGAGCACGAGGCTGATCCAGTCGTTCCAGCGGCCCGACCGGAAGATCTGGCGGTGCGCGGCGTCATGGCCGAGGAACGCGATCTGCGTGAAGATCACCGCGAACGCCACGGCGGTGAACATCTGCCACCAGGTGTCGCCGATCCAGACGAACAGCGCGATCGCGCCCGCGAGGAGCATCGGGAGCGCGACGAGCTTGGTCCAGTAGTAGCCGTAGCGCCGGCGCATGAGGCCGGCTGCCTTGACCATGCGGGCGAGATCGGTGAAGTCGCTGTTCGGTGCCGCCGAGCGGGGTCGGGTGGCGAGTGCTCGGTCGGTCATGGTGGTCCCCTCTGCCGCGGGCGCATGGCGCGTCTTCGGAGGGCCGAGGGGGCGGCGGGGACGGTCCCGACTCGGTCCGTCCCCGCCATTCAGGCTACGTCGGAGGGCATGGCGCGAACGGATTCCACGAGAAATTCTCAGCTTTCGCGGACGCCAGAGGGCTGCTGCTCGGGGCTCAGCGTCTGCTCGGCGCACGCCTCCTCGACGCCTTCGGCGGCGACCTGCTCCTGCCGTTTGCGCGTGACCAGGTACGAGCCGGCCAGGACGAGGCCGAACCCGACGATGGTCCAGACCGTCACGCGCTCACCCAGCACCAGCACGCCCGCAAGGATCGCGACCGCGGGGTTGACGTAGGTGATCGCGGTCGCCTTGACCGGCCCGATCTCGCCGATGAGCGCCACCATGAGCAGGAACGCGAGCGCGCTGCAGACCACCGCGAGCACGATGATCGACACGACGACCGCGGTGGACGGCCACGCCGTCGGCCAGGCACCGGTGAGGAAGACGAAGGGAATGTAGACGACCGCGGTCGCGGCCAGCGACACGGCGACGACGCCGACCCCGGGGAGGTCGGACATCCAGCGCGCGAGGATCGCCGGGCCGAGCGCGTAGCCGATCACGACGACCGCCATCTCGGCGACGGCGATGAGGTCGGACCCGGCGATGTCGAGCCCGACGAGCGCCGCGACGCCGAGCATGCCGAGCGCGATGCCGAGCCAGTTCAGTCGCGTGAGCCGCTCCGGCCGACCCATGATGAACGCGATGGCGACGCCCGCGAGCGGCACCGTCGCCAAGAGCAGGCCGGCCGTCGAACTCGGAAGTCGCTGCTCGGCCGAGCTGAGGAAGTACCACGGCAGGATGATCTCGACGACGGTGTAGGCGAGCATCGGCTTCCACCGACGCACCACCTGCCACACCTCGCGCCGGAAGAACGCGAGCGGCATGAGCAGCAGGGCGGCCAGCGCCGACCGGCCCAGCACGACCATCGCGGGTTCGAGCTCGCTCACCGCCACCTTGATGAACAGGTAGGGGATGCCCCACGCGATGCCGAGCGCAGCGAACAGGAACAGCCCACGACGAGTCACCCGCTCAGTCTGATGGGTGCCTCCGACACGGCGCGACCCGTCGGGCTGCCGAATCGGAGCACGGAACCGCCATCCGACGACGCTGCGCGCTCAGCGCGCCCTCAGCGCCCCGCGACCAGGTCGGCGACGCGCGCCGCCGGCGAGGTCGTTGCCCGCCCCCGGAACTCGGCGCGGTCGGCTGCGTGGTAGGCACCGTAGATGGCCTGCACCGCGAGCCAGCGCAGCGGTTCGGGCTCCCACTTGCGCACGCGGTGCCCGACCCACGGCAGCCGCGTGAGCTCGGTGTCGTTCCCGAGCACGAGGTCGGCGAGCGTCCGGCCCGCGAGGTTCGTCGCGGTGACGCCGGTGCCGACGTACCCGCCGGCCCAGCCCAGCCCGGTCGCTCGGTCGAGCCCGACCGTCGCGGCCCAGTCGCGCGGCACCCCCAGCACGCCCGACCACGCGTGCTCGATCGCGGCGCCGGACGCGGCGGGGAAGAAGCGGTGCAGCAGCGCGGTGAGGCTCTCGATCGTGCGCGCCTGCGTCACGCCGTCGTCGTCGACGCGCGAGCCGTAGCGGTACGGCACGCCGCGTCCACCGAACGCGATGCGGTCGTCGGCCGTGCGCTGCGCGTACATGTAGACGTGCGCGAAGTCGCCGAGCGTCTCGCGTCCATCCCAGCCGAGCTCCTCCCAAACGGATGCCGCGAGCGGCTCGGTCACGATCATCGACGAGTTCATGGGCAGCCACGTTCGGTGCTCGCCGCGCAGGTCGGGCGTGAACCCCTCGGTCGCGCGGATCACGAACTCGGCGCGCACGGTGCCGTGATCGGTGAGCGCATGGCGCGGGCGGATCTCGGTGACGGTCGTGCCTTCGTAGAGGTCGACGCCGAGGCGCTCGACGGCGTCGGCCAGGCCGCGCGCGAGCTTCGCCGGCTGCAACCGGGCGCAGTGCGGATGCCACACCCCGCCGACCACGCCGGCCACGTTGATGCGGTCGGCCGTCTCGCGCGCGTCGAGCTCGACGACATCCGTCTTGGGCCATGACCGCTCGGAGGCGGCGAACGCCCGGAGCCGCGCGAGCTGCGAAGGCGTGTACGCGACCTCGAGCTCGCCGCCCTTGTGGAGGTCGGCGTCGATGCCCTCGCGCGCGGCGACGGCGATCACCTCGTCGACGGTCTCGTTGAGCGCGCGCTGCTGTGCGATCGCCGCGTCGCGGCCGTGCGTCTTCGCGTACTGCTCGCGGCCGCCCGTGACCGAGTTGGTGAGCCATCCGCCGTTGCGACCCGAAGCGCCGAAGCCGGCGAACCGCTGTTCGAGCACGGCGACGCGCAGGTCGGGCTGGGCGCGCTTGAGGGCGTAGGCGGTCCACAGCCCGGTGTATCCGCCGCCGACGATGGCGACGTCGACGTCGCGATCGCCCGGGAGCGCCGGGCGCGGCGTCGGCACGCCCAGCTGCTGCCACCAGAACGAGATCCCGCCGTTGGTGGTCATGATCCTCCATGAGAAAGCAGCGTTTTACAACAGTGTTTGAGAACGTACTCACCCCGTGGCAGGCTGTCAACATGCCGATCGAGGTCGACCAGGGCGAACGCCTCGCCGACATCGCGCGCGCCACGATCGAGGTCGCGCAGCAGCGCGGCACGCAGGCGGTCACGCTGCGGGCGGTGGCCGAGCGGCTCGGCCGGTCGACGGCCTACATCACGAACTTCGTGCCGTCGCGCGCGCACCTGATGGCGAACGCGCTCGAGCACGCCCGCGCCCGATGGGACGACGAGCGCGCCGCGCACCTCGGCGACCTCGTCGGCGTCGACCGTCTCGCCGAGCTCGCCCGCTGGATGTGCTCGACGTCGCCCGAGGAGCAGGTCCTGCGCAGCCTCTGGGTCGAGGTGATCGCCGACGTGCACGATGCGAACCGTCGCGCGTACGAGGTCGTGCGATCGGTGACGGATGCCACGTACGAGAAGTTCCTCACCGGCGCCGGCGAGGTCGACCGCGCCGAGGCGGCGCGCATCGCCGACATCCTGTACCTCTACTGCCGCGGTTCGGAGGTGAAGTCGATCGAGGACCCGGCCGCCTGGACCGACGACCGGATGCAGCGCTCGCTCGAACTGCTGCTCGAGACGCTCGTCTTCCGCCGCTAGCCTGACCGCATGTCCGCGACCGCTGCCGACCTCCTCGCCGAGCTTCGCGCGGCGGCGCGACCCGAGCAGTACCCGCAGAAGCACTACCGCGGTGGCGCCGCCGTGCTCGGCGTTCGCATGGGCAAGTTGTTCGACATCACGAAGCGGTACGCGGCGATGCCCGTCGACGAGCTCGACCGGCTGCTCGACGAGCCCGAGTACGAGCCGCGCCTGGCAGCGTTCTGCGTCATGGACTTCGCGGTGCGCGGTGCGCCCGACGACGTGCGCCGTGACCGGTACGAGCTCTACCTGCGGCGGCACGACGCGATCGACACGTGGGACATGGTCGACCGGGCCGCACCCCGCGTGATCGGCGAGTACCTGCTGGAGCGCCCTCGCGACCCGCTCTTCGAGCTCGCCGCATCGCCCGACCCGTTGCGCCGCCGCACGGCGATGACCGCCCCGCTCGGCTTCCTCCGCCGCGGCGACGCGGCCGCCCGCGACGACCTGCTCCGGCTCGCATCGCTGCTCATGGACGACCCCGACCCCGTCGTCGCCAAGCCCGTCGGCATCGCGTTACGGCACCTCGGCGGCGTCGACCCCGAGCGCCTCATCGCCTTCCTCGACGCCGAAGCCGAGCGGATGCCGCGCCCCACGCTGCGCGCCGCCGTCGACAAGCTCCCGCCGGGCACCCGGTACACGCGGCCCGCCGCCGGCCGTGCCGACTGAGGACAACCCATCCGTCTCCCGAGGGAGGCGGAACGCCCGACCTCTCCCGCATGATCTGACGTATGAGCGAAACCATCTTCACGCCGGGAGCCGAGGTCCTCACGCCGCGCGGACGCGGCGCCGTCGTCGATGTCCGGGCGACTTCGTCGGGCAAGTTCCTCTTCGGCGTCGAGGATGCCGACGGGGAGGTGAACTACTTCACCGAGAAAGCCCTGCGACTCGCGCAGGGCTAGGACGTTGCTCACGGCGGGATTGAGCCGGCAACACCCTCGAGGAGCTGCGCCCGGACGCGCGACATGGTGTCCTCTCGCGAATCGGGTGGAAAGGTATCCGCCGGATACCTTTCCACCCGATTCGGAAGAGAGATGCCCGTTCCGGTCGGGCTGGGCGAGGACTCGTGTGAAGGCCGCCTCATGTGAGGCTTCGCTCGTGTGAGCCATCCGGAACCCATCACGCACGGAACCATCACACGCCGACTCAGGAGGCACGCCGGCGAGCGGGATGACGCACCGATTGCGGGCGCAATCCAAGCAGAGGAACATGAAGCGCATGGAGGCACGCACTCGGTGCGCCGCCTCGGTCGCGGTCGTGATCGCACTTCTCGGGGCAGGATGCTCCGCGGGAAGCGATGCGTCACGGACGACCGAACCATCGGACGCGTCCGGCGCGTGGGAAGCCCCGAGCGAGCCCACCACCTACTCCGAGCAGGTCGACATCGGGGGCCGATCGCTCCACATGGAATGCTGGGGCGACGCGGTCGCCGGCGAGCCCACCGTCCTGCTCATCGCCGGTCAGGGGCCGCCGTTGTCGTACTGGGCGCCGATGGCCCGTCAGTTCGCCGCCGAGAGTCACCACCTGTGCGCCTACGACCGGGCGGGCGTGGGGAGCAGCGACCCGCCGCCCGAGTCCAGCCGCACCACGGCGGACCAGGTGGCAGACCTCATCGCACTGCTCGATGGTGCGCGATTGGAGGAGCCGGTCGTCGTGGTCGCGCATTCGCGCGGATCGCTTCCCGCCGTCGGGCTGGTGGCCCAGGCGGCGGAACGGGTCGCAGGAATCGTGCTCGTCGACCCGCACACGCCGCGTCTCAGTACCGCCCAACGGGCCGCATTGCCCGCGGAGTCACCCGACGAATCACCGGAGGTGGCGGAGGAGCGCCGATACCTCGACGAGGTCATGTTCGACCCCGCCCAGGACGCCGAGCATCTCCTCCTCGCGGAGTGCGACGAGGAAATCGCGGCGCTGCTGGACGAGCCCGGCCCGATCTTCGGCGAGCTCCCGGTCATCGTGCTCGAGTCGCCGCCGCTGCCATACCTGGCGGGCCTGCCGCCGGAGTACCACGAGGTCACCCTGGCGGCCATCAGCGATGGTCATCGGGAGTTCGCCGCCGAATCGACGCGCGGCATCGTCGTCGCGGTCGACGACACCGGCCACGACATCCACGTGGATCGGCCCGATGTCGTCATCGACGCCATCCGCGAGGTCATTGCCGGATAGCGACATCGCATCGACGACCTCGTGGAAACACGATCGCGCCGGCGGGGGCTCCACTCCCCCGCCGGCGCGACGTCTTGGCCGGTCGGTCCGGGAACCGGCTTCCCGGACCGACCGGAGTCGGTGGCTCGCGTCAGGCCGCGAGCAGCTGCAGCGAGTCGATCACGCGGTTCGAGAAGCCCCACTCGTTGTCGTACCAGGCGACGACCTTGACGTGCTTGCCGTCGACGCGCGTGAGCTCGGCGTCGAAGATCGACGAGTGCGGGTTGCCGACGATGTCGCTCGAGACGAGCGCCTCCTCGGAGTACTCGAGCACGCCCTCGAGCGGGCCCTCGGCCGCCGCGCGGTAGGCCGCGAGGATCTCGTCGCGCGTGACCGCCTTCGACACGGTCGCGTTGAGCTCGACGATCGAGCCGACCGGTACCGGAACGCGCATCGCGTCGCCGTTGAGCTTGCCGTCGAGGTTGGGGAGCACGAGGCCGATCGCCTTCGCGGCACCGGTCGACGCCGGGACGATGTTCTCGGCGGCGGCGCGGGCGCGGCGCGGGTCGGAGTGCGGTCCGTCTTGGAGGCTCTGGTCCTGCGTGTACGCGTGCACGGTCGTCATGAAGCCGTGCTCGATGCCGGCGAGGTCGTCGAGGACCTTCGCGAGCGGCGCGAGAGCGTTCGTGGTGCACGAGGCGTTCGAGACGATCACGTGCTCGTCGGCGTCGTAGGCGTCGGTGTTCACGCCGTAGGCCAGCGTCACGTCGGCGCCCTTGGCCGGCGCGCTCACGAGGACCTTCTTCGCGCCGGCGGCGAGGTGGGCGCGTGCCGCCTCCGCATCGGTGAAGCGGCCGGTGGACTCGAGCACGACGTCGACGCCGAGCTCGCCCCAGGGCAGCTTCGCGGGGTCGCGCTCGGCGAGCACCTTCACGCGGCGGCCGTCGATGACGAGGGTGTCGCCGTCGACCTCGACGGTGCGACCGAAGCGTCCGCCGACGGTGTCGTACTTGAGCAGCCGCGCGAGAGCGGCGGGGTCGGTGAGGTCGTTGACGGCGACGAGCTCGAGCTCGGCGTCGCGCTCGACGAGGGCGCGGACGACGTTGCGGCCGATGCGGCCGAATCCGTTGACGGCGATGCGAGTCATGCGGGTGGTTCCTTTCTTCCGACGTCAACCTTGGCGATCGAGCGGATGGCGCGGAAGTGGCCTGAGCGACAGCATGCGAAAGGATCTCGCCACGACGCGGGCGACGCGCCATCCGCTCGACCGCACAGCACCGACATGGGAAGCACAAAGGAGGCTCGGAGGCACGGCTCAGGCGGAATCGACATGATGGAACGCATGCGTCCCTCCCGAGCCGCCGCCGTACTGCTCTTCCTGTACGCCGCCGTCGTGCTCTGGGCGACCCTCGGGCCGGTGCCGTGGGCGGGCTCGGGCTACCAGTCGCCGAACGGCGTGCTCGACTGGGAGCTCTGGCTCGAACGGGCGACGTGGACCACCGGGCTCGAGTCCGAGCTGATGCTCAACGTGCTCATGTTCGTGCCGTTCGGCGCACTGCTCGCGTTCGCGTTGCGCGGCGTCTCGTTCGTCGTCCCCGCGATCATGGCGGCGGGCTTCAGCCTGCTCATCGAGCTCGTGCAGATCCCCATGGCCGACCGCATCTCCGACCCGCGCGACCTCGTCGCGAACGCCGGCGGCGCGCTCATCGGCGTGATCGCCGCGCGCATGGTCGACGCGGCCGTGCGCCTGCTCACCGGCTCGTCGCACGAGGTGCAACCCCAGCCCGCGTCGGCTGCGCGCGACATCCGCAGCACGCAACGGACCGGCGAGCTCACGGGGAGCCGCGCCGGCCGCTGAGCGGCGCACCTGGCCGCACCGGCCCGGCCCTTCACGCCGCGAATGTGTGCCGGTACTCGCTCGGCGACGTGCCGAGGATCCGCTGGAAGTGCAGCCGCAGGTTCGCGCCGGTGCCGAGTCCGACCCGGTCGGCGACCTGCTCGACGCCGAGGTCCGTGCGCTCGAGCAGTTCGCGCGCCAGGTCGATGCGCGCCCGCAGGATCCACTGCATCGGCGTGTAGCCCGTGTCGTCCACGAACCGCCGCGAGAACGTGCGGGCCGACACGTTGGCATTGCGCGCGAGGTCGCCCAGCGTGAGCGGCTCCTGCAGGTGCTCGAGCGCCCACTGCCGGGTCGCCGCGAACACGTCGCCGAGCGGCTCGGGCAGCGCTCGTGGCACGTACTGCGCCTGTCCACCGCTGCGGTAGGGCGCGGCGACGAGCCGCCTGGCCGCGTGATTCGAAGCCGCGACGCCGTGGTCGCGCCGCACGAGGTGCAGGCAGAGGTCGATGCCGGATGCCGCGCCCGCCGAGGTCAGCACCTGCCCCTCGTCGACGAACAGCACGTTCTCGTCGACCCTGACGAGCGGATGCCGCGCCTGCAACGCGCGCGTGTAGTGCCAGTGCGTCGTGGCCCGCCGGCCGTCCAGCAGCCCGGTCGCGGCGAGCGCGAACGCGCCCGTCGAGATCGCGGCGAGCCGGGCACCGCGGTCGTGCGCCGCCCGCAGCGCGTCGACGACCGCGGCCGGCGGGTCCTCGCGATCGGGATGGCGGTACCCGGGGATGAAGATCGTCTCCGCCCACTCGAACGCCTCGAGTCCGTCGGCAACGTGGTACGACAGCCCGTCCCCGCCCGTGACGAGCCCGGGGTGCGCACCGCACACACGCACCTCGTACGGCATGCTCGCGCGCGTCGTGAAGGTCTGGGCCGGGATGCCGACATCGAGCGGCTTGGCGCCGTCGAGCACGAGCACCGCCACGCGGTGGTTGCCCTTGGTCATCTGGCAAGGATGCCACCGGCCGCAAGCTTCGCGCACCGCGTCGCCGCCGGCGCCTCGCGCATGTGCGTCAGCGGCGTCGGGGCCACCAGGCCGGCATGAGCGCCGCGATCCGTGCAGCGGATGCCGCGGCATCCGTCTCATCGCCCATGGCCCACGCCTCGATCGCGCCGACCAGCCCGCCCGCGATGAACGCCGCCGCCTGGTCGACGGCCGTGTCGGCGACGGGCGCGCCGGGAACGCGCTTGGCGCGCCACACCTCGAGCGCGACGCGCGCACGTCGCCGCATCCGCTCGTCGAGGGCCGCCCGGAAGACGCCGCGGCTCGTCGAGCCGAACAGCGCCCGGTAGCCGACGCGCTCGTCGGCGACGTGGTCGAGCACGCGCGTGAGGGAGTCGAAGTAGCGCTCGGCGAGGTGCTCGGGCGTCTCGGTGGGCTCGGCCGCGACCGCGGTGAGCTGGTCGAGGTCCTGCGTGAACACGGTCAGCGCGAAGGCATGCACGCTGGGCGCGTGCCCGTAGAAGGTCGTGCGGTGCACGCCCGCCTCGCGGCACAGGGCGGCGACGGTGATCTCGTCGAGCGGCATGCGCTCGAGAAGTCGCAGGAGGGCGTCGGTCAGCGCGGCGCGCGTCCGGAGCAGGCGCGGGTCGTCTGGCGCGGTTGCGGCGACCTCGGCCCCGGCGGGGCCGCCGTTCGGCGCGTCGGCCGATCCACCCGCCGGGGCGATCGGCGGCAGCGCATCCGCTCGGCTCATGCCGTCACCCTACCCACGGCGTCGCCCCTCGACCCGCGATTGCGGCGGAGTAGAGTCCCGACCGGGAGGCGCCCATGAGCGACGAACTCATCCTGGTCACCGGCGGAACCGGCTTCATCGGCGTGAACTGCATCATCCGGCTCCTGGCCGACGGCGCTCGAGTCCGCACGACCGTGCGCGACCTCCGACGGACCGACGACCTGCGCGCGCTCGTGCGGCTCGGCGGCGCCGACCCCTCGGACGTCGATGTGGTCGGGGCCGACCTGCTCGACGACGCCGGCTGGCCCGACGCGGTACGCGACGTGACGCACGTGCTGCACGTCGCCTCCCCGTTCCCGACCCGGCAGCCGAGGGACGAGGACGAGCTCATCCGTCCCGCTCGCGAGGGCACGCTCCGGGTCCTGCATGCCGCGCGCGACGCGGGCGTGCGGCGGGTCGTGCAGACCTCGTCGTTCGCCGCGGTCGGCTACGGACCGCACCCCGGCCACCGGTTCACCGAGGCGGACTGGACGGATCCCGACCGGGCCGGTGTCGGCGCGTACGCGCGCTCCAAGACGCTCGCCGAGCGCGCGGCGTGGGACTTCATCGCGCGCGAGGGCGGCGGGCTCGAGCTCGCGGTCGTGAACCCGGGCGGCGTGTTCGGCCCGGCGATCGGTCCAGACCTGTCGAGCTCGCTCGCGCTGCTGCTCATGCTGCTCGACGGCCGGGTGCCCGCGTTGCCGCGCGCGTCGTTCAACGCGGTCGACGTGCGCGACGTCGCCGACCTGCACCTGCGCGCGATGCGCCATCCGGATGCCGCGGGCGAACGGTTCATCGCCGTGTCGGGCGACGCGTTGACCTACCCCGAGCTGGCCGCCGTGCTGCGCGACGAGCTCGGCGAGGCCGCCCGCCGCGTGACGAAGCGGACGCTGCCCGACTGGGTCGTGCGCGTCGGTGCGCCGTTCAACGCAGACCTGCGATCGCTCGCGCCCGAGCTCGGCCGACGCAAGGATGCCTCGCACGAGAAGGCGACCCGGGTGCTCGGCTGGACGCCGCGCCCTCGCGAGGAGGCGGTGCTCGCCTCGGCGCGCAGCCTCATCGAGCTCGGTCTCGTCAGGCCCTGAACGAGCGCGGGCGGATGGCGCGACGCGAGGTCGCGACATCCGCCCGTCGATCGTCATGCCGACCTGCGCAGGCTCAGCTCTCGTAGTGCGCGAGGCCCGCCGTCTCGCCACCGTCGGCGACGAACTCGGCACCGGTCGAGAAGCTCGACTCGTCGCTCGCGAGGAACAGGACGAGGTTGGACAGCTCGATCGGCTCGCCGACCCGGTGCAGCGCGACGTGGTTCTGCGGCGTGTCGAGGTCCTCGGTCATGGGCGTGCGGATGACGCCCGGGTGCACCGAGTTGACCCGGATGTTGTAGCGGCCGAGGTCGAGCGCCGCGTTCTTGGTCAGCCCGCGCACGCCGTACTTCGCGGCGTTGTAGCCGGGCAGGGCCTCGTAGCCCTGGAGGCCCGCGGTCGAGGAGATGTTGATGATCGAGCCCTTGCCCGACTCCTTGAGCACGGGGATGGCGGCCTTGATGCCGTAGAACACGCCCGTGAGGTTGATGTCGATGATCTTCTGCCAGGCGTCGATCGTGTAGTCCTCGATCGGCCCGAAGTTCGCGATGCCGGCGTTGTTCACGACGATGTCGAGCCGGCCGAACGCCTCGGTGGCCGCGGCGACGGCGGCCTCCCATTCGGCGTAGTCGGTGACGTCGAGGTGCACGTAGCGGGCGTTGTCCTCGCCGAGCTCGGCGGCGAGCGCCGTGCCGTCCTCGTCGAGCAGGTCGCCGATCACGACCTTCGCGCCCTCCTGGACGAGCAGGCGGGCGTGCGACGCCCCCATGCCCCGGGCTCCTCCGCTGATGAGTGCGACCTTTCCGCTGACGCGTGCCATGTCGATGGCTCCTTTCACTTCGTCGTTCCCGCAATTCTACACCTGTCGAATAGCGGTCGGCTGTGTGTGCGCTGGGTATGGTGACCCCGTGACTTCCGCCACTCCCGCCCCATCCGCGTTCGGCCTCACCGTCGCCACCCCGTGGTATCCGACGAACCACCATCGGATGGCGGGCTCCTTCGTCGCCGAGCAGGCGCGACTGGCCGCGGAGCTGGACGGGATCCGGAGCGCCGGAGGACTGCAGGTGGTGCACGGCGAGGAGTGGGGAGCCGGGGCCGCGGCGGATGCCGCTCGGTTGCGTCCGGCGTTCGACGCGACGCTCGATGCGCTCCGCCGCACGGCGGGCACCCGGGTGAGCGGCGGAAGCGGACCCGTGCACCGTGTCCCCGTGCTCACCGTCGGCGGTGACGATTGGGGGCGCCGGGGCGAGGCGCTCGTCCGCGACGTCCGTCGCGCCCTCGGCGAGTTCGCGTCGCCCGCCGTGCACGGGCACGTGGGGTACTTCGGCGGACTGCTCGCCGCACGCCTCGCGCAGCCGGGCGCCCGCGTGGTCGCCACCGAGCACTCCACGACGCTGCGCGACGTGCTCGCCCAGCCGCAGGCGCGCGACCACTACGCGGAACTGATCGACCGCGCGGACGCGGTGTTCTGCGTCAGCGAACTGGTGCGCGCCCAGGTGCTCGACCGTGTCGACGATCCGCACGGTCGCGTCCAGGTGCTCGCGAACCCCGTCGACTTCGCGGGCGCACCGCGACGCACCTCCCCGCCCACCGCGCTGCACCGATGGGTCTTCATCGGCGGGCTCATCGAGCGCAAGGGCGTCCTCCGGCTCGCTCGTGCGTTCGCGATCGCCGCTCGCGAGAACCCCGAGGTGACCCTCTCGATGTACGGGACCGGCCCGCTGCGCGACCAGGTCGACGCCATCGCGCGAGAGGCCGGGGTCGCCGACCGGCTGCACCTGCACGGGGTCCTCGGCCATCGCGAGCTCCTCGCCGAACTCCCGAGCCACGACGTGCTGTTCGCGCCGAGCACCTACGAGACGTTCCACCTCGCGGTTCCCGAGGCGGTGGCGGCCGGGCTGCCCGTCATCGTCACCCGCAGCGGCGGTCCCGAGGAGGCCCTCGCCGGAGTCGAGGACCGCGTCGGCCGCTTCGTCGACGTCGAGGAGTCGCCCGACCAGCTCGTCGACGCGTGGCGCGACCTCTCGGCCGGGCTCGGCGCGCTCGACCTCGACGGGGCGCGGGCCGAGCTCGACCGACGGTACGGGCTCGACGCCGTCCGGCAGCGACTCGCACGTGCGTACGGCGTGGACGGCGCGGTCTCGCCCGTGGCGGACCCCTCGCTCACCCCCGGACTGGACGCCACTCGGACGCCGCCCGAGCGCATCGTCGTCGCTGCGGTGTCGAGCTGGCGCCGATTCCACGTCGAGGCGGAGCTGGACGCCGCCCGTCGGCTCGGCGCGCCGACCCAGCTGCTCACCGCCGACCCGGGCATCGCCGCCCTCGCCGCTGAGCCCCGGGGAACGCAGGGGACGAACGTGACGGTCGTGCGACCGGCCGCGGTCGACGCGGCGAGCGGCGACGGGCTGGTCGGACGGGCACGTCGGGTCGCCGCGTCGGTCGTGGGCGCCGCGCGGTCGGGAGGCGTCCGAGCCGGGCTCGGCGCAGCCCGACGCGCGCTGCCGGACCTCGGCCGCCCACGCCAGGTGGCCCTGCTCGAGGACGCCACGCTCATCTTGGCCGATTGCCAGTCGATGCCGCTCGCCGCCGCGCTCCTGGAACGGCATCCAGGCCTGCGCCCGGTGGTCGAACTCGACCGCGTCGGCCCGCTCGCACCCCCGCCCGACGCAACGGACTGACCGACCCCGGCCGCCATCGTCGGCATCTCGCCTCGCGGCCCCTGCCTCGTGATCGCGACCTCCTCGTGACCTGCTCGTGACCTCGTCGTGACCGTCGTGACCGGATCGCAATCGTCGTGATCGGATCGCAACCGTCCGCGCCCCGGATTCGCCGGATCCGCGGGTCGAGCGGCGGGAGGATTGAGGCGAGACGCGATCACGGGTGCCGGAAGGGGGAAGCGATGACGGCCGTCGCACGCGGTCCTGCCGCCTCGCCGGGCACGCCCGCCGACCCGCCGGCGGTGCGCGGCGTGCTGCGCGTGCTCGGCATCGCGTCGCTCGTGCTCGGCCTCGCGACGGCTGCCGCCTCCTTCGTCACCCCCACCCGGCCGGCAGCCGCGACCGGCTGGCTCGCCGCCGTGGCCGTGATCGCCGTCGTGGTCGGCGCACTCGTGCAGGATGGCGCCCGCCGCAGCGGGCACCGCACCAGCGGCCCGGCGACCGCGGGACTCATGCTCGGCGTCGCGGCGCTCGGCATCCTCGCCGTCTCGTTCATCCCCGCTGCGCTGCAACTCGGGATGGCGGGCTGAGCCATGGTGGCCGCCTGAGCCCGATCGCGGCCGGTCAGTCGAGCGGCGAGTTGCCGCGCCATCCGTGTTCGGGCTCGAAGCCGAGCTCGGCCCGCGCCCGCTCGATGGAGAACAGCGACTCGTGCTCGCCGAAGTCCTTCCGCAGCTCGACGCCGGGGAAGAACTCCTCGACCAGTCGGCTCGTCGACCGCGACATGACCGTGTCGGGGTTCGCGATGACGTACGCGCGTGCGCCCGTGACGTCGGCCTCGAGGGCGCGCCGGACCGACTGGGCGGCATCGCGCACGTCGATGTAGCCGAACGCGTTGAAGCGTCGCGACTCGGGCCGCTCCTCGAAGCCCGGGAACTCGTCGTAGCGCGCAGGGTCGATCACGTTCGAGAACCGCAGCGCCACGAACGGGATGCCCGACCACGCGGAGACGTGCTCGGCCATGGTCTCGCCCAGCACCTTCGACAGCGAGTACGTCGTGGTCGGCCTCGGGTAATGGTCCTCGTCGAGGGGCAGGTACCACGGCAGGTTGTCGGGGCCGAAGTCGAGCCCGAGCGTCGTCTCGCTCGATGCCCAGACGACGCGCTCGAGACCGAGCTGCGCCGCGGCGAGGAAGACGTTCGAGTTCATCGCGTCGTTCACGTTGAGCGTTCGCGCCGGCGTGAACAGCCCCGGCGCCGGGATCGCCGCGAGGTGCACGACCGCGTCGACGCCGGTGAGCACCTCGATGGTGTCGCCGAAGTCCGTCAGGTCGGCCCGCGTGTACACGAGGTCGTTTCGCGACTCGCGCGAGGGCAGCAGGTGCGACGGGGCGACCACGTCGGTCGCGAGCACCTCGTAGCCGTGGGCCAGCAGGTCGTGCACGACCGCCCGGCCCGCGAGCCCCGACGCGCCCGTGACGCAGATCCGCTTCGACATCGTGCTCCTCCTCGGTGGGCGGGGTTCGATGACGGATGCTACTCCTCGCGGCTCGTCGGCGACCGGGCGGCGTGGGGCGTCTCCGGCCGGCTGCGCCCTACGATCGACCCATGACCGATCCCGCACCGCGCGACGACGACGGCGACGCCGAGCGGCGCGACATCCCCACGCCCTGGTGGCAGGACCAGTACGACGTCGGCGGACTCGGCATGGCGCGGTTCTTCGCCTGGGCCGGACTGCTGCTCGGCGCGGGCGCCCTCGCCATCGCGCTCTTCGCGCCGCTCGAGGGCCAGGCGCTGCGCACCGTGTGGATCGCGGGATTCGGCGCCGCGGCGATGTGGGTGCCGTGGATGGCGATCCCCCGGTACCGTCGCGAGGGCGTCGCGGTATCGCGTGTCGTACCCGTCGCGATGGGGCTCGGCGCGCTGGCGATCCTCGTTGCGATCTATGCGTTCGTGGTCATCTGGGCGGCCTCGGGCGGCGTGATGCTGCCCGCACCCGACTACTGGCTCGGGCCGCAGGCGCCCGCCGCGCCGGGCGTGCCGACCTGATGCGCGCGGCTCACTACGGCTGGGCCGGCGGGCGGTTGTAGTTCGCGATCGAGTCCTCCGCGACATCCCGCGAGATCGTGCCGAACGACTGCCACTCGGGCTCGCCGACCGTGCCGCCCACGATGCACTCGCTGCCGCCGGACTCGACGAGGTCGGCCGGGCGGTTGCCGTCGTCGACCTCGATGTACACGAACCAGTCGCCGTCATCGCGCTGCAGCACGGTCGCGTCGGTGAACGGTGCATACTCCAGCAGCGCGAAGTCGCCGGGATAGAAGGCGTAGGTCTGCGCGCGGCACAGCGCGTAGGCGTCGAGCGCGTCGAGCGCGCGGTCGGCCGTGCCGGTGGGGGTGTCGGATGCCGGAGGCATCTCGCTCTCGGGAGGCGGGGTCGTCTCGACTGGGGTGGTGGCGGGCGGCTCAGATGTGGGCTCGTTCTGCGTGTCGCTCGGCGAGCACGCGGCGAGCGCGGCGGCGACGCCGGCCGCAGTGAGCGCGGTCGCGGCGGCGGGAGCGAGGCGGGGTCGGCGGGCGTGACGGATGGCACGGGGGCTCGAGTCCATACGCGGAGAGTACCGAGGCGGCGCTCGGCCCGGCGTCAGGGCGCGCCCGGACCGGGGCGGCGCCGCGTCGCCTTCGAGTTGCCGGTAGCGCCGGGTTCGCGGCCTGGCGACCCGGCGTCTGCGGCAACTCGATCGCGTATGGGCACCCGTCAAGCCCGTGGACGCGGCGCTGCCACGCTGGCAGCGTGAAGCCCTCGGGAAGGGGAGGACATGAGCGACACCACGAACCCGCCCGCCGGGTCGGGCGACGAGGACGAGCGCGAGCGCGGGCGGGGCACCGACGGCACGATTCCCGACGAGCCGGGCAGCGTCGGAGTCGGCGCCGGCGAGCCGACGACGTTCGAACCCGAGGAGGACCCGGAGGTCGCCGCCCGGCGCGACGACGGCGGCTGACGCCTCCGCGAGGTGACGCGAAACGCGCTTCCGCGTTGGGCGTTGCGACGATTCGCGTCACCTCGGCGCAGGCCTTCGGCCTGACCTGTGGATGATCGCCGAGGCGATCCCACGTTTCCCCTACGGTGGAGCGCATGCCCCGCACTCCCCGCCGTCTCGCGGCGCTGTTGCTCGCCGGCGCGACGCTCGCGTCGCTCGCGGCCTGCGCGCCCGCCGAGCCCGAGCCGACGTCGTCCCTGCCGGTGGAGTCCGCGGCCGACGAACCCATCTTCGCCTCCGACGAGGAGGCCCTCGCGGCGGCCGTCGCCGCCTACGAGGCGTATCTCGATGTCGAGCAATCGATAACCGGATCGGATCAGTCGGAGCTTGATTCCATTCGCGAAGTGACCACCGCACAGTACGCCGAGGAACTGGTCGAGCAGTACAGCTCGATCAGGGAGTCATCCCTTCGCATGGTTGGCCGCGGAAAGATCGATGCTGCGCGACTCGCAGAGCAGCGCACGGATGGGGACGCGACGCACGTCAGCATCTACGCGTGCTCCGACATTAGCGGGGTGCGCATCGTTGATTCTTCCGGGAGCGATGTGACGCCCGAACGGAAGGAGCGAGTTCCCGTCCAGATCAGCTTCGAGCAGCAGGGAGCCTCACCGTTGCTGGTGGCGGGGAGCAGCACGTGGTCCGGCGACGATTTCTGCTGATCGCGATGGTCGCCGCAAGCCTGACGGTGGCCACGCCAGTTGCCGCTGCGGCGCCCGGCCGATGCACGACCGCTCAGGCAGCATTTGGGCAATGCAATGTCCAAGTGACGCCAGAGAACAGCGAACAGGGCACGACACTCGACGGAGTGATCCGGACGATTGAGCGTGGGGACGTGCAGCGGAGCCAGCCCCGCCCGGAACCAGTGGGCGAGTTCGACAGCGACGAAGCGGAGCCCGACGCACCCGCACGCCCGACCGCCCCGCCGAGCGACCTCTGCAGCCCGCTCGACCTCGCCGACTGCGTGTTCGTCGGTGCCGAACCGGAGCCGGCTCCCGCGGGCGAACCCGCGGTGACCATGCGCGACATCGCGTCGTTCCGTCCGGGCGCGCCCGGGAACGCGATGGAGCCGTCGGGCTGGGCGGTCGTCGGACTCCCCGCGAACTTCATGGCCGAGGCGTCCGTGCAGACACGGTCGGGCACCTTGCTCGGGCGGTCGGCCGAGGTGCGCTTCCACCCCGTCGGCTACCGGTGGACGCACTCCGACGGCGCGGCCGTGCAGGCCTCCGCGCCCGGCGCGACGTGGGAGCAGCTCGGCCAGGCCGAGTTCACGGCGACGGCGACCAGTCATGCGTACGCGGCATCCGGCGAGTACACCGTCGACCTGACGGTCGTGTACGTCGCCGAGTACCGGTTCGACGGATCGGTGTGGCGGTGGATCGACGGGACGCTGAGCGTCCCGGGTGCGCCGCAGAGCGTGCTCGTCGGCGAGTTCGACACGGTGCTCGTGACCGGCGACTGCCACGCCGCGCCGGACGGCCCGGGCTGCTGAGCGACGACGCCCCGAGTCCAGCCGCTACGCCGCCCCCGTGCGATCGAGCGCGGCGAGCACGCGGGGCACCGAGCCGCCGAGGTTCCATTCCTCGGCGAGCGCCTCGATCGTCGCGCGTGCGTCGCCGTCGACGGGCGCGAGCCGCGCGCCGAGCTCCTCGGCGCCGGGCACGTCGAGCGTGCGCACGACGTTCACGACCGTGGGCGCCACCGCGAGGTAGTCGCGCGCGGCGCCGAGCTTCGCGCGCATCGTCGCTGACATCCGCGGCGGGACCTCGACGCCCGCTTCGCCGGAGGCCACCGCGAGCATCGCGTCGAGCGTGCCGAACTCGCGGAGCAGGCCCGCCGCGGTCTTCTCGCCGATGCCCGCCACTCCGGGCAGCCCGTCGGACGTGTCGCCGCGCAGCGTCGCGAAGTCGGCGTACTGCGACGGTGCGATGTCGTACTTCGCCAGCACCCAGGCGTCGGTGACGATCTCGAGCTTGCTCATGCCCCGCGCCGTGTAGATCACGCGCACGCCCGCCGCGTCGTCGACGAGCTGGAACAGGTCGCGGTCGCCGGTCACGACGTCGACGGGCATGCCGGCGTCGGTGGCGAGCGTGCCGATCACGTCGTCGGCCTCGTGCGCCGCGACGCCCACGACGGGGATGCCGAGCAGTCCGAGCGTCTCGCGGATCATCGGCACCTGCGCCTCGAGCGGGTCCGGCACCTCCTCGACATCGGGGCCGCCGGGCACGACCTCCTCGACGCGGTGCGCCTTGTAGCTCGGGATGAGCTCCACACGCCAGTGCGGGCGCCAGTCGTCGTCCCAGCAGGCGACGAGGTGCGTCGGCTCGAAGTCGGTCACGAGTCGCGCGATCATGTCGAGCAGTCCCCGCACGGCGTTCACGGGCGTGCCATCGGCTCGCTTCAACGAATCGGGCACCCCGTAGAAGGCCCGGAAGTAGAGCGAGGCGGTGTCGAGCAGCATCAGACGATCGGCCATGGGCTGATCCTTTCACCACCGCCCGACGCAGTCACAGCGAACCCACAGCGAGCGGGCGCATCCTGCGGAACACATACCGCCCTTCAGCGGTTCTTCCATATGGATCCCAACGTAACCGGCTCAGCCGGTGTCGCGGGTTCCGAAGGCGGCCCAGCCGGAGCCGCCAGGAGAAGGAGCAACCGTGTCACACGACTACCGCAAGACTCCCGAGGCGATCGACCGCCTCTCCCCGCTGCAGCGCAAGGTCACGCAGGAGGACGCGACCGAGCCGGCGTTCCGCAACCAGTACTGGAACAACCACGATCCCGGCCTCTACGTCGACGTGGTCTCGGGGCAGCCGCTCTTCGCGAGCGTGCACAAGTACGACAGCCGCTCGGGCTGGCCGAGCTTCACCCGGCCGATCGACGACGCGGCGGTGACCGAGCACGTCGATCGCTCGCTGTGGATGAAGCGCGTCGAGGTCCGCTCCTCGGGGGCCGACAGCCACCTCGGGCACGTCTTCGACGACGGCCCCGTCGAGGAGGGCGGCCTGCGTTACTGCATCAACTCCGCCTCGATGCGCTTCGTGCCCCTCGACGACCTCGAGGCCGAGGGCTACGGCGAGTACCGACACCTGTTCACCACCACCGAGAGCGAGCACCGCGCATGACCACCCCCGGCACCATCACCACCCGCCCCGGAGCCGAGACGGCCGTCCTGGCCGGCGGCTGCTTCTGGGGCATGGAGGACCTGATCCGCAAGCTGCCGGGCGTGCTCGACACGCGCGTCGGCTACTCGGGAGGCGACGTCCCGAACGCGACCTACCGCAACCACGGCACGCACGCCGAGGCGCTCGAGGTCGTGTTCGACCCCGCGAAGCTGAGCTACCGCGAGCTGCTCGAGTTCTTCTTCCAGGTGCACGACCCCACCACGAAGAATCGTCAGGGCAACGACATCGGCACGAGCTACCGCTCCGCGATCTTCCCGACCAGCGACGCCCAGTACGATACGGCGATCGAGACGATCGCGGATGTCGACGCCTCGGGCATCTGGCCCGGCCCGGTCGTGACCGAGGTCGCGCCGGCGGGCGCGTTCTGGGAGGCCGAGCCCGAGCACCAGGACTACCTGCAGCGCATCCCGTGGGGCTACACCTGCCACTTCGTCCGGCCCGGATGGCGCCTGCCGAAGCGGAGCGCGGCCGAGGCGAGCTGACCGGCGGAGGCGCCCGCTAGCGTGAGAGCCATGCGGTTCTCCGAACGGTTCCGCGCGACCAAGCGGGCGCCCCTGCTCCAAGTGCTGAAGTCGGCGGTCGCCACGGTGGCGGCCTGGCTCCTCGCGGGCTGGCTGATCCCCGGGCCACTGCCGGTCTTCGCCGCGATCGCGGCGCTGCTCGTCGTGCAGCCGAGCGTGAACCAGTCGCTCGGCAAGGCGATCGAGCGCAGCGTCGGCGTGATCGCGGGCGTCGTGATCGCGTCGCTGCTCGGCCTCGTCTTCGGGTCGAGCAGCTGGGTGATCCTCGTCGCCATCCTCGTCTCGATGCTCGCCGCCTGGGCCGCGCGGATGACGACGGGCACGTCCAACCAGGTGGCGATCAGCGCGATGCTCGTGCTCGCGCTCGGTGGCACCGCGCCCGAGTACGCGTTCGACCGCATCATCGAGACGCTCATCGGCGCGGCCATCGGCATCATCGTCAACGCGCTCATCGTGCCGCCGGTGCTCGCCGGTCCGTCGCGCGACCAGCTCGCGGCGCTCGGCGGCGAGCTCGCGGCATCCGTCGACCGACTCGCACGTGCGCTCGAGCGCCCGCAACGACCTGGCGACCTCGACGGCCTGATGATCGAGGCGCGCCTGCTCAGGCCGATGCGCGATGCGGCGGATGGCGCGATCGCCGATGCCGAGGACTCCCTCACCTTGAACCCGCGCCGCTCGGCCCATCGGGGCGACATCCTCGAGCAGCGCCGCCTGCTCGACCGCCTCGGCCCGATGGTCACGCAGGTCATCGGGATGACTCGGGCGTTCGTCGACCACTACGACGCCGGCCTCGGCGGCGAGCCGACGGTCGGCGCGATCGCCGAGCAGCTGCGCCGCGTCGCGCACGACATCCGACTCGCGGTGCATCTCGCGGACGTGGAACCGCAGCCGCCGACCTCGGCGATCCCGGCGCTCACCGCCCCGCTCGAGGTCGCCGCGCCCAAGTCCGAGCACTGGATCCTGGTCGGCTCGCTGCTCGAGGACCTGCGGCGCATGCGCGACGAACTCCAGGCCGAGGACCCGTCCCTCCCGCAGGGCTGACGACGCCGGCCCTGCGGTTGTCAAGGGGTTCTCGTCAGGCGCCGAAGCTCCGTATGGTCGCCGGAATGGTCCAACCCGACACCCGTCCCAGCGGGCACCCGGAACGACGCGGCACGCCCGCGCTCCTCTACGCCGCGGTCGCAGCGCCCGTCATGGTGGCGATCTTGGCCGCAGCGACGCAGCCCTGGCTACGGCCCAGCGACCTCACGCGCGACAGCCAGGCCGTCGCCGTGGCGCACGACGCGACCAGCCCGGCGTACGGCGTCCTGTCGAATGTGGGCATCGTCCTGATGGCGGTCGCGTGCGGCATGGCGCTGCTCGGATGGCTCGTCTCGCGCCAGACGGGCGACCCCGTCGCCGCACTCCTGGCGTGGAGCTCGGCCCTCGGTCTGGCGTTCGTGCTCGACGACCTGCTGCTGCTGCACGAGTCGGCCGCCTTCGGGCCGTGGGCCGGGATCGCGGCCGCGGCGACGTACGCTGCCGGCTTCGTCGCGTACCTGGCGCGATTCCACGAGTTGATCCGGGCGCGGCTGGACGGCGGCCTGCTCATCCTCGCGCTGGCGGCCTTCGCCGGCTCGGCAGTGGTCGACGTCCTGGCGGCGCCGACCCAGGCGTCGGTGCTGGTCGAGGACGGCGCGAAGCTGCTCGGCATCGTGGCGTGGTCGGTGTTCGTCGGACGAGCGGCCATCACGGCACTCGCGTCGAACCCGCCCGCAAGTACGTCGGCGGAGCGCGTCGAGCCGAGCGTCGCAACGCCACCGTCGCCGGGTGCACGCGCAGGGGCAGGCGCGCAGGCCCGGACCCGCTGAGGCTCACGCGAGCAGGTCGCGCACCGCCTCGCCCCACTCGAAGCCGCAGTCGCGGCAGTCGAAGATCGGCGCCTCGGCGTGGAGGCCGGCGGCCGTGACGTCGGCCTCGACCTCGAGGTCGAGCGGGCCGTACACGATGACCCGCACGGCGGCGGAGCCGCAGCGCAGGCAGGGCTCGTCGAGCACGTCGGGCTCGATCGTCGAGTGCGTCGGGTTCGTCATGGCGATCACGGTAGGCGAGGCCGCCGACATCCGGCGCAGCCCGACCGCGCGTCGCGCCCATGGAGGACGATCGGCCCGGATGTCAAGACCCTCGTCGCCACCATGACGACCCGCCTACCGTCGCAAGGGACAGCTCATGGAAGAGGTGCCGATATGGACGTCCTGCTCACCACCCTCAGCGCGCTCGGTCTCAGCGCGCTCGCCGCGGCGATGCTGTTCGCGCTCGCCGCGGTGAACGGAACCCCGCTCATCCACCGCCGGCGCGCGGCAGGCGGCACCGAGTCACTGCCCGTGGACGACGCCGAGCGTCGGCCGCCTCGCCACCGCGCCTGAGGCACGCCCGAGCGGCGAACACGGGCGACCGCGCTCGACGTGGCGGCGCTCCCGGCCCGCCGCACCACCGGTCTATCGTCGAGTCAATGCCGCCGACCGCCGGCGGCCGAGGAGACGACCATGACACGCCGCCCCGCCGGATTCGACTTCTTCGCGGCGGGCGAGCTTCCCGCCCCGGCCCTTCCCGTCGACGAGGTCGCAGGCATCGTGCGCGAGCGGTGGGGGCTCGACGTCGTGCTCGACGCCCTCGGCAGCCAGCAGGACCAGAACTTCCTCGCGCGCGATTCGGCCGGCGCTCCGGTGGGCGTGGTCAAGATCACCAACCCCGCGTTCACCTCGATCGAGGTCGACGCGCAGGACCACGCGGCATCCCGCATCGCCGCCGCCGCACCCGACCTGCGGATCGCGACGACGACCCGCGACGGCGAGGGCACCCCGCGCGCCGTCGTCGCCGACACGAGCGAGGGGCCGCTCGCCATGCGGCTGCTCGAATACCTGCCCGGCGGCACGCTGACCGGCAGTGCGCACCTCTCCCCGGCCGCGATCGCGCGCATGGGCGAGCTCACGGGGCACGCGAGCCTCGCCCTCGCCGGGTTCGACCATCCCGGTCTCGACCGCGTGCTGCAGTGGGACCTCCGCCACGCCGATCGCGTCGTCGAGCTCCTCGCGCGGCACCATCCCGACCCGTCGAAGCGAGCCCTGGTGACGGATGCCGCGGCGCGCGCGTGGGCCGACGTGCAGGCCGTCGCGGCGGACCTGCCGATCCAGGCCGTTCACCTCGACCTCACCGACGACAACGTGGTGTGCACGACCGAGCACGGCATCCGCCGGCCCGACGGGATGATCGACTTCGGCGACGTCACCTCGAGTTGGGCGGTGTCCGAACTCGCGATCACCATCTCATCCGTGCTGCATCACGCGGGCGCCGAGCCGGCGTCGGTGCTGCCCGCCGTCCGCGCGTTCCACGCGCTGCGCCCGCTGTCGCCGGCCGAGGTGCACGCGCTGTGGCCGCTCGTCGTGCTGCGGGGTGCCGTGCTCGTCGTGAGCGGCGAGCACCAGGTGCAGATCGACGCCGGGGCGAACGCCTACGCCGCCGCAGGCGTCGAGCGCGAGTGGCGCATCTTCGAGCGGGCGGTCTCGGTGCCGTCGGCGGTGATGACCGCCGTCATCGCCGACGCGCTCGCCGTCGATCTCGACGCGCCGATCGGCGCAGCCGCGGCGTCGCGGCTCACCGTCACGCCCGGCATCGCGTCGGCGGACGCCGTGCGCCTCGACGTCTCGATCACGTCCGACGACGTCGATGCCGGCGCCTGGCTCGACCCCGGCCTCGAGGAGCGCCTGGCGCTCGCCGCGCTCGACGCAGGGGCGCCCGCCGCCTGGCTCGAGCGCGGCACGCCCCGGCTCAGCGCCAGCCGACTCCACTCCGCCGCGTCCGCCGTCACCGTGCCGACGGGCATCGACGTGTGGTTCGCACAGGCGCAGCAGGTCGCGACCGTCGGCGGCGAGGCGCGACTCGTCGTCGAGGGAGCCGACGGCGCCCTGATCCTCGACGGCGCCGTGCCCGCCCGGACGCGCGCGCGGCTGCGGCTCGAGGACGACGACGGCCCGCGCATTCCGCACCTCGTGCGACCCGAGTACGCCGCCGGTTGGCTGCGCCTCACCGCCGACCCGGCGGTCGCGCTCGGGCTCGGCGACGCCGGCCCGGCGTCCGCCCTCGCCAACACCGGCGGGAACGCCGCGGCCGACGCCGCGCGGCTCGTCGCCCGCCGCGACCGCGCATTCGCCGAGGTGCAGGAGCACTACTACGACGCACCGCCGCGCATCGAACGCGGCTGGCGCGAGCACCTCGTCGGCACCGACGGGCGCGTCTACCTCGACATGGTCAACAACGTGACGCCGTTGGGACACGGCCACCCCGGCCTCGCCGCCGCGGTCGCCAAGCAGCTGCGCACGCTCAACACGAACTCGCGCTTCAACTACGGCGCGGTCGTCGAGTTCTCCGAGCGCCTCGCGGCGCTCGCGCCCGACCCGCTCGACACGGTGTTCCTCGTGAACTCGGGCTCGGAGGCGACCGACCTCGCGATCCGCATCGCGATGGCCGCGACCGGCCGACGCGACGTCGTCTCGCTCCTCGAGGCGTACCACGGCTGGACGTACGCGTCCGACGCGGTGAGCACCTCGACCGCCGACAACCCGAACGCGCTCGCGACGCGCCCCGACTGGGTGCACGCGCTCGACGCACCCAACCCGTTCCGCGGCATCCACCGTGGCGACGAGGCCGCGCGGTACGCGCCCGAGGCGGCCGCGCGCATCCGCGAGCTCGCGGCATCCGACCGACCGCCGGCGGCGTTCATCGCCGAGACCTTCTATGGCAACGCCGGCGGCATCCCGTTGCCCGCGGGATACCTCGCCGAGGTGTACGCGGCCGTGCGCGAGGCCGGGGGGCTCGCGATCGCCGACGAGGTGCAGGCCGGGTACGGACGGCTCGGGCGGTGGTTCTGGGGCTTCGAGCAGCAGGGTGTCGTGCCCGACGTCATTGCGGTCGCGAAGGCCGCGGGCAACGGGTACCCGCTCGGGGCCGTCATCACGACCCGCGAGATCGCCGCGCGCTACCGCACGCAGGGGTACTTCTTCTCGTCGACGGGCGGCAGCCCGGCCTCGAGCGTCGCCGGACTCGCGGTGCTCGACGCGTTCCGCGACGAGCGGCTCCAGCGGAACGCGGCCGACACGGGCGCGTACCTGAAGGGCCGGCTCGAGGCGCTGGCGCAGCGCCATCCGCTCATCGGGGCCGTGCACGGCCTCGGGCTCTACCTGGGCGTCGAGTTCGTGCGCGATCGCGCGACGCTCGAGCCCGCGACTGAGGAGACCGCCGCGATCTGCGACCGCCTGCTGACGCTCGGGGTGATCATGCAGCCGACCGGCGACCACCAGAACGTGCTGAAGGTCAAGCCGCCGCTCGTGGTCACTCGCGAGAGCGCCGACTTCTTCGTCGACATGCTCGACCGGGTGCTCGACGAGGGCTGGTAGGTCCCGGCGAACGCCGCCGCCATCGTCTACGCTCGGGCGCGTGGACGGATCGGCCGACCGGTACACGCGCGACGACGTGGTCGAGCGCGCGGGCGTCGACGCCGCGTTCGTGGACCGGCTGATCGAGCTCGGCGTGCTGGCACCCGGGGCCGATGGAGCGTTCAGCCGCGGTGACGTCCAGCGGGTGCGGCTCATCGACGCCTGCGACCGGGCGGGCATGAGCGCCGAGGCGATCGCGGACGCCGTCGCCGGCGGGCGGCTGCACCTCGACTTCCTCGACGGCCCGCAGTACCGATGGTCGGAGCTGCGCACCGAGACGTACGGCGAGCTCGCCGCCCGCCTGGGCATGCCGTTCGAGCTGATCCGGCAGACCGGCACGACGTTGGCCAATCGGGTGCTCACGCCAGACGACCGCACGAGAGAAGACGACGAGGCGATCTTCTCGGTCATGGAGGTGGTCGCGGGCATGGTGGACGCCGACGCGCTCACCCGGCTCGGACGGGTGTACGTCGACGGCATGCGGCGCGTCGCGGAGGCCGAGAACGAGCTCTTCCAGACGTACCTCATCGGAGGCCTGATGCAGTCGGGGCTCACGTACGGAGAGGCGCTCGAGCGGGCCGCCGCGATCGGCGAGCGCCTCACGCCCCGCGTCGACCGCATGGTGTTCGCGCTGTACCGCCGCCAGCAGGAACGCGGCTGGACTGCGGGGATGGTCGAGGGGATCGAACGCGCCCTCGAGGCCGCGGGGTCGCACGCCGGTCCGGCACGGCCGCCGAGCTTCGTCTTCATCGACCTCGCGGGGTACACCGACCTGACCGATGCGCAGGGCGACGCCGCAGGCGCGCGGCTCGCGGGCCGGATGAGCTCGATGGTGGAGCGCGTCGTGGCCGACCATGCCGGAACGCCCGTGAAGTGGCTCGGGGACGGGGTCATGGTGCACTTCGGCCAGGCGGGGCAGGCGGTGCGCGCGACACTCGAGATGGTCGAGGCGGCGCCCGTGATCGGCCTGCCCGCCCACGCGGGGATCGCGGTCGGTCCGGTCGTGATGCAGGACGGCGACTACTTCGGCCGGGCGGTCAACCTGGCCTCGCGGATCTCCGGCGCCGCGGCGGCCGGGCAGACCCTCGTCACGGGCTCGGTCGCCGAGCTGGCCGCCGAGCCGGGCATCGCGTTCCGCGAGGTCGGCCCGCTCGACCTGAAGGGCTTCGCCGATCGAGTCACGGTCTTCGAGGCGACGGCGGCCGGCAGCGACTCCTCCGCGTCGCGCGGGGAAAGCCCTTGACAGGGCGGCGTTCCCGGCGCAGTCTGCCAGCAGCAGCCGTGCGGCGCCGCTGGGGGCGGTCGGGCGTGCACGGCCGCGAGAGGAGCGGCGATGACGACGTTCGGTATCGAGGAGGAGTTCTTCTTCCTCGACCCTTCGACGATGCTGCCCGCGGACGTCGCCCTCGACGTGTTCCGGCGGCTCTCGAGCGATCCCGAGTGGAGCGGCGTCACGCATCAGGAGTTCCTCGCGTCGCAGGTGGAGCACGCCTCGCCCGTGTTCACCGACCTCGCGGAGGCCGGCGCCGCGCTCGTGGCCTTCCGGCGTGAGATCGACCGCGACGCCGCGCGTCACGCGGTCTCGGTCGCGAGCATCGGGACGACGCCCGACGCGCACGCGTTCCCCTCCATCACCGACACCGACCGCTACCACCGCATCGTGCGGGACATGGCCGGTGTCATCGCCGACCACCAGATGGCGGGGTTGCACGTGCACGTCGGCATCCCGAGCCGCGAGCACGGGGTCGCGGTCCAGAACGCGGTGCGGCCATGGCTGCCCTTGCTCACGGCGATCTCCGGCAACTCGCCCTTCTGGCGGGGCAACATGACGGGGTACGACAGCTGGCGCACCATCCAGCTACGCCGGTGGCCCACGTCGGGATGCCCGCCCCGGTTCGCCGACGCCGCCGACTACGACCGTCGCATCCGGCAGCTCCTCGGCCACGCCGGCACCAACGACCTGGCGCTCATCTCGTGGAACGTGCGCCTTTCGGAGCACCTGCCGACCATCGAGTTCCGGATGGCGGACGCGCAGCTCACCGCGGATGACACCCTGCTCGTCACCGCGCTCTGCCGCGCGCTCGTGCAGCGCGCCCTCGACGAGTTCGATCGTGCCGGCCACGACCACGGGACGATGCTCCGGCGGGTGCGCTCCGCCGACGACCCCGATCCCGACCTGCCGCCCGAGCTGCTGAGTGCCGGCATCGTGCACGCCGCGCACGCCGGCATCTCGCGGGACGCGTTCGATCCGGCGACCGGCGGCCTGCTCCCCGCGCCCGAGCTCCTGCGTCGACTCGAGCGGTACACGGCCGAGGCGCTCGAGCGTTCGGGCGACCGCGCCGCCGTGCACGAACTGATCCAGCGGCTGCTGCGCGACGGCACCGGCGCCGCCCGTCAGTCGGAGGCGTTCCGGCGCAACGGTCACGCCGGGCTGCGTCGGCTCTACGCCGCGACCATCGCGGCGCCGGCGTCGGTCCGGCCGCCCCTCGGACGGTCGCCGCACGAGGATGACGAGCCCCGCGTGGCCAACGGACCGGCCTGACGCGGCACCGAGGGAAGGCGGCGACGGGGTGGCGACCACGGGGAACGAGGGTTCGGCGGACGGGTCGGTCGCGACCGCCGCGAGACCCGCCGGAGCGGCGGACACGCTGCGCCAGGTCGTGGTGCTGCTCACCTCGCTGCTCGCGATCGCGGGGGCGTTCCTCGGCTCGGGCGCCTTCATCGGCACCCCGATCCAGGATGCCGCGGGCGGATGGCTCGACGCCGACTCGACGCTGCTCGCTCCGGCCCGTCCGGCCTTCGCGATCTGGAGCGTCATCTACGCCGGCCTGTTCGCGTACGCGCTCTGGCAGCTGCTCCCGGCGCAGCGCGCGGCGCCGCGACATCGGCGCGTGGGATACGGCGTGGCACTCTCGCTGGTCCTCAACGCGCTGTGGATCGGCGTAGTGCAGTTGGGGCTGCTCGGCGCGAGCCTCGCGGTCATCGCCGTGCTCGCGGCGCTGCTCGGCTGGATCTTCCTCCAGCTCCGACGCATGCCCGCGCGCAGTGCGCTCGACGGCATCATCACCGACGGCTCGATCGGCCTCTACCTCGGCTGGGTCGTCGTCGCGACGGCCGCGAACGCCACGGCCGTGCTCGCGGCGGCGGGCTTCGACGGCGGTCCGTTCGAGCCGATCGTCTGGGCGGTGATCGTGATCGCAGTCGCCGGTGGCATCGGCGTGGCGATCGGGCTGGCCGGCCGTGGGCGCCTCGCTCCGATGGTGTCGCTGTGCTGGGGTCTCGCCTGGATCGGCGTCGCGCGGCTCACCGACGAACCCGCCTCGCGGATCACCGGCATCGCCGCGCTCATCGCGGCGGGCGTGGTCGCGGTCGTGACGATCGGCGCCCGCATCGGCACGATCGTGATGGAACGCGCCGACCGGCAGGACCGACTCCGGCAGGAGGCGGCGGCGACCGCGTGAGGGGGCACGATGGACGCATGAGCGTCGACGAGCACCCTCTCGAGATCGAGGTCGGGGACGGCACCGGCGCAGTGCCGGCCGTGCTCGCCCGCCCCGACGGTGCGCGGGCCACGGTCGTGGTGGCGCATGGTGCGGGCGCGGGCAAGGACCATCCGTTCATGTCGGGGTTCTGCCGGGCGCTCGCCGCGCTCGGCATCGCGACGCTGCGCTTCGACTTCCCGTACGTGGCCGCCGGTCGGCGGTTCCCGGATCGTCCGCCGGTGGCGATCGCCACATGGCGGGCCGCGGCGGATGCCGCGCGGTCGCACGCGCGCGAGGGCGAGCGCGTGTGGGCGAGCGGCAAGTCCTTCGGCGGTCGCATGGCGTCGATGGCGGTGGCCGACGGCATGGATGTCGCGGGGCTCGTCTTCCTCGGTTACCCGCTGCATCCGCCGGGCAAGCCCGAGAAGGCGCGCGACGAGCACTTCGCGACGCTGTCGGGCATGCCGATGCTGTTCCTGCAGGGGCGGAACGATCCGTTCGCCACCCCGAACGAGCAGCTCGACGGCCTCGTGCGGCGGATCGGCCCGAGCGCCGTGCTCGACTGGGTCGACGACGCGAACCATTCGTTCGAGGTGAAGGGTGCGGAGCGGCCCGCCGCCGAGATCGGCGCCTCGCTCGCGCCGCGTACGGCCGAGTTCGTCGACGCGCACCCCGGGAACTGAGGGACCTTCGGCCCCGGAGCGGGCGCGGCATCCCTCGCAGACTCGAAGCAGCACTCGACGCACGCACGCCCGTCACCGAGGAGAGCGACCATGAGCGCGTACCCGCCCGCCGCACCCGACCCCGCCGCACCCAATCCGCACGTCGCCCGCGCATCGCAGGCCGCGATCTCGAGCCGCTCGTTCATCGCGACGTGGCTGTTCGCGTGGCTGCTCGGCTTCATCGGCGTCGACCGCTTCTACCTCGGCAAGGTGGGGACCGGCATCCTCAAGCTGCTGACGTTCGGCGGGTTCGGCATCTGGTGGCTCGTCGACCTCGTCTTGACGCTCACCAACTCGCAGAAGGACAAGGAGGGCCGCCGGGTCGTCGGCACGCGCCAGGAGCAGACCATCGGCCTCATCGTGACGGCCGTCGGCGTCCTGCTCGGATGGGTCATGGGCGCGGTCACGCAGGCGTTCTCGGTCCTCGTCGAGCAGATCCTGCCCGCGCTGCCCTGGTGGCCCGGGACCTGACGCGGGCGGCGGCGCTCGCGCGCCGGGCTCACACGGCAGTGTAGCCGCCGTCCACGAGGTGGTAGCTGCCCGTGATGAAGCTCGCGGCGTCGCTCGCGAGGAACACCACGAGCGCGGCGACCTCGTCGGGCGTGCCGAGGCGGCCGACGGGGTGCTTCATCGCGAGGAACTCCTGGGTGGCCTCGTCGAGGGCGGCGTCGACCATCGGGGTCTTGATGAAGCCCGGTCCGACCGCGTTCACGCGAACGCCCTCGGTCGCGTACTCGATCGCGGCGTTCTTGGTGAGCCCGACGAGTCCGTGCTTCGCGGTCACGTACGCCGACGACTGCGCGAACCCGACGGTGCCGAGGATCGACGCGACGTTCACGATGGAGCCCCCGCCGTTGGCGACGATGGCCGGCAGCTGGGCGCGCATGCCGAGGAAGACCGAGTTGAGGTTGACGGAGATCACCTTGTCCCAGCCGTCCACGGGGTACTCGCCGACGACCGCCGACGGACCGCCGATGCCGGCGTTGTTCACGGCGATGCGCAGCGGGGCGAGCGCGTTCGCGGCGGCGACGGACGCCTCGATCCACTCGGGGTCGGTCACGTCGCCGACGGATGCCTCGGCGACCCCGCCGGCCTTCCGGATCTCGTCGACGACGCCGTCGGCGTGCTCGCCGTTCATGTCGTTCACCACGACCGACGCGCCGTTCTCCGCCAGGAGCAGCGCGATGGCCCGTCCGATGCCGCTGCCTGCTCCGGTCACGATCGCCGATCGGTCCGCCACGTCGTACTGGGCCATGAGCCGTCTCCTCCGGGTGTGGGTCTGCGTCGGGTGCGGTCGAGCGGATGCCGCGGCATCCGCACCGCACCCTCACCGTCGCATGTTCATCCCGGAGCCGACAGGGTCTTGCGTCCCTCCGCGCATTCGCCGAATCCCGTGCGCCGCCCTTCTCCTCCGGCGCGGTGGGCCACCTGTCCTCCCCAGCGTCCGCCCTGCGGAATCTCCCGCTCGAGGTGCGACCACGGGCGCCGGGGCGCACCCGCCCGTCGGAACATGTTCCTGTCGCACGATCCCCGGTACTTCGGTACTTCGGTACTCGGGTGTCTCAGCCACAGGCTTTGCCCCCTCGGGACGGGGTGATCAGCCACAGGCTCGCGCTCCTCGGTACTTCGGTACTTCGGTACTTCGGTACTTCGGTACTTCGGTACCGGGTCCGGAAGATGGATTGCGTCTGGATCGGCCGCGACGCACGCCATATCGAGCGTCCGCGTCCCCGCGGACGCGACGCCCGAGGGAGCTGGGATGCGGGAGAAGCCCATCAAGGTGGATGCGGAGACCGATCGAACGGTCTCCGAGCTGGCGTTCTTCCTGCGCACCACCAAGAAGGCGGTCGTGCGGACTGCCGTCGCCGAGTACGCAGAGAAGAGGACGGCCTACCTCGGAGACCGGCCACCGTCGGAGAGCGACCGCACGCTGCTCGCACTCCCACCGCTCGAACGGCTCGGGCTACGACGTACCGAGCTGATCCGAGAGTTCGCGCGACGGCGCGCCACAGCGATTCGGCTGCTCGATGAATCGGTCAACGATCGACACGACGTCGCGGTCATCCTCCTCGCTCAGACCGACCCCGCCGACGGAAGCGCCGCGCATCTGCCGCTGCAGCAGATCGCGAGCGCGCTCCTTGCAACCCCTGTCGAGGTCATCTCGACCACGATGCTCGAGCTGTTCGACCCACCGGCTCACCGACGGGCGCTCGAACTCTCGCGACCGCTGTGAACCTCCTCAGGGCAGGGGCGGCGTGCGCGGCGGCGCGACCCGGCGCGGAGCGAGCGACTCGAAGGCTGCCGCGAGGCGCAGCAGGGCCGTGTCGTCGTAGGCACGACCCGCGAACGTGAGGCCCACCGGCATCCGGATGTCGCGCAGCAGGCCCATGGGCACCGTGACCGTGGGGATGCCGAGGTGCCGCGGCACGAGGTTGCCGTTCGCGACCCAGACGCCGTTGCGCCACCCGAGGTCCGCGGACGCCGGATTCACGTCCATGTCGGCCGGGGCGACGTCGGCCACGGCGGGGAACACGACCGCGTCGAGCCCGAGGTCGTCCATCCACTGGTCGAGATCGAGACGGCGCGTCTCCTCGAGACCGCGCAGGCCCACCTCGAGTTCGGGCATGTCGTCCCAGGTCGCATCCGGGTGGGCGCGCACCCAGTCGGGGTACTCGGCGATGTCGTCGTCGAGGCCCGTGTACCGATCGGGCAGGGCCCCGTCCGGCTGCGGGAAGATATGCGCACCGTCGACGTCGGCGAGCGTCCGCAGCGCCGGGTCGCCGTTCGCCGCGAGGAAGTCCTCCCACGCCCACGCCGACAGGTCGACGATCTCGCGCTTCAGGCACTCGGGACTCACGAGCCCGCGCGTCGCGATGGTCGGTGCGCCCGGTCGGTCGCCCTCGTAGTTCGACACCACCGGGAAGTCGACCAGCACCACCTCGGCGCCGGCCGCCTCGAGGTCGCGGCGCGCCGACTCCCACAGCTCGATCACCGTCGCACGCGTCTCGATCCGCTGCCCGGTGGGCCCGCCGATGCCGACAGGACCGCCGCCGGGCTCGGTGGTGCCCGCCTCCGGGTCGGCGTTCACGTACATGCGCGGCACGCCGATGCGCACGCCCGCGAGCGCCGTGCGTCCGCCGTCGGCCGAGCCGGGAAGCAGGTCGCCGTAGGAGCTGGGGCGAACGGCGGATGCCGCGGGCAGCTCGATCCACGGCTGGGCGCGCCAGAAGTCGCCACGGGTCTCGGCGTCGTCGGCGACGATCACGTCGAGCACCTCGAGGAGGTCGGCCATCGTGCGCGCGTGCGGCACGACGACATCCATCGTGGGCACGAGCGGCCAGTTGCCGCGCACCGAGATGACGCCGCGGCTCGGGGTGTAGGCGCACAGCGCATTGTTCGACGCGGGCGCGCGGCCCGACGACCAGGTCTCCTCGCCGAGGCCGAACGCGGCGAATGAGGCGGCCGTCGCCGTGCCCGACCCGTTCGACGAGCCCGACCCGAACGCGGCCGTCAGGAACTCGGCGTTGTAGGGGCTCTCGGCCCGGCCGTACACGCCGCGCTGCATCCCGCCGTTCGCCATGGGCGGCATGTTCGTGAGGCCCAGGCAGATCGCCCCGCCGGCGCGCAGGCGCTCGATCGTGAACGCGTCGCGCTGGGCGACGAGGTGCTCGAACGCGGGACTTCCGGCCGCCGCGGTCAGGCCCTGCACGAGGTACGAGTCCTTGGCGGTGTACGGGATGCCGTCGAGTGGGCCGAGCACCTCGCCGCGCGCGCGACGCTCGTCGGACGCGCGCGCCTCGTCGAGCGCCGCGGGATTGCGCACGACGACCGCGTTCAGCGCGGTCTCGGTGCCCGGCGCGTCGTACGCGTCGATTCGCGCGAGGTACGCCTCGACGAGCTCGACCGAGGTCGTCCGTCCCGCCTCGAGCGCGGCGCGCAGGTCGGCGATCGACGCCTCGACGACGTCGAGCGGCTGGTCTGCAGGAGATCCGGGCATGTGCAGAACTTCCTCCTCGATCCGGTCCTGTGAATCGCCGTCGCTCCTGCCAACCGCGAGCGGGCGGTCGGAGACGGCGGGCGGCTGCGTGTTCATCGTGCACCTCCCGCGGCCGCCGCGGCGAGCGCGGGCTGCTGCTGCGTGATGCAGTGGATGCCGCCGCCGCGCGCGAAGATCGGGCGCGCGTCGACGGTCACGACCCGCCGACCGGGATACGCGTCGGCCAGGATCGCCGCCGCGCGCGCGTCGGCCTCGGGCTCGCCGAAGCCGCACGCGACGACGCCGTCGTTCACGACGAGGTGGTTCACGTAGCTCCAGTCGACGAAGCCCTCGTCGTCGCGCAGGGTCGTCGGGGCGGGCAGGTCGATGATCTCGAAGCGACGGCCCGCGGCATCCGCCTGCCCCTCGAGCAGCGAGCGGAGCTCGCGCGTGACCACGAAGTCGGGATGCGCGGCATCGGCTTGGTGGTGCAGCAGCAGACGGCCGGGCGACGGGATGGTCGCGACGATGTCGACGTGTCCGTTCGTGCCGAAGTCGTCGTAGTCGCGGGTGAGCCCGCGCGGCAGCCAGATCGCGTGCGGCGCGCCGATCGTGCGCGCGAGCTCGGCCTCGACGCGCGCGCGGTCGGCGTACGGGTTGCGGCGCGGGTCGAGCTGCACCGTCTCGGTCAGGAGCACCGTGCCCTCGCCGTCGACGTGGATGCCGCCGCCCTCGTTCACGAGCACCGAGCTCACGAGCTCGGCGCCCACGTGCGCTGCGGCGAATCGCGCGATCTCGGCCGAGACCGTCCACTCGGCCCACTCGGGCGCACCCCAGCCGTTGAAGATCCAGTCGACCGCACCGAGCACGCCGGGCCGCTCGTCGTCGACCACGAAGGTCGGGCCGAAGTCGCGCATCCAGAACTCGTCGAGCGGCGCCGCGACGATCTCGATCCCGGAGTCGGAACCGAGCATGCGGCGAGCGCGCGCCGTCTCGGTCGGGTCGACGACCATCGTGACCGGCTCGAACTCGGCGACCGCGTGGGCGACCGCGGTCCACGCCGCGTAGCCCTCCTCGCGCTCGGACGCCTCCGAGCCGAGCGTGATCCCCTCGCGCGGGAACGCCATCCAGGTGCGCTCGTGCGGTGCGGTCTCGGCGGGCATGCGCCAGCTCATACGGGTTCCTCCTGGGTGCGGGCGGATGCCGCGGCATCCGTGTCGATGATGGCAGCGGGTGCGGCCGGGGCGGTCGCGGCGGTCGGGGCGGTCGGGGCGATGGATGCCGCAGCGGGCCGCTTCCTCCGGTCGCGGTACGGGTTCGTCGTCAACCACAGCACCGCGTACAGCGCGCCGGCGAGCACGGGTCCGACGATCGCCGAGAGGTCGGCACCGCCGAGCGCCGCGGCGACGGGGCCGACGTAGAGCGTGGTGTTGGCCATGAGCACGGAGACCGTGGTGGCGGCGACCATCGCGATCGTGCCGGGCACGAACCATCCGCGCGTGTACCAGAACGGCGCCCCGGGTCGCAGGTCGGCGAGCGAGCGCGCGTCGTAGCGGTTGCGTCGCAGCGCGATGTCGACCGCGTAGATCGCGACGAGCGGCCCGAGCACCGTGACGCTGAGCTCGAGCGACGCGTTGAGCGTGTCGAGGAAGCTCGGCGCGACGTACACGAACCAGCCCGCGGCCAAAGTCGCGAGGATGCCCGTGATGACGACGGTGCCCGCGCGCGAGATCCGCACGCCGAGGCCCTGCGCGTAGAAGCCGGTCGAGTAGGCGACGAGCACGTTGTTGGTGACGCTGCCGAGCACGACGATCGCGAGGAAGATCGGCGTGAACCACGCGGGCACGATCTCGCCGATCGTCAGCTGGGGGTCGGTCATGTCGATCGCGGTCGCGGCGATCACGCCGAGCGAGCCGATGAGCACGGCCGGGAGGAAGCCGCCGAGCGCGGTCCACCACGCGACGCGCGCCTTCGAGACATCCGCCGGCAGGTACCGGGCGTAGTCGGCCCCGGTGCCCCACGACAGCGGGCCGGACGCGATGATCGCGTAGCCGAGCAGCAGCATGGCCCACCGCTCCCCGTCGGGCAGCGGCGCCGCCTGATACGAGAAGTCGGCGGCGCCGAGCACGGAGAACGCGAGCACGACGAACGCGATCGCGAGCGCGGCCGAGAAGTACGGGGAGAGCGCGAGGATCGTCGCGTGCCCGTACACGCCGAAGACGAAGCTGACCGCGGCGATCACGACGAGCACGATCCATCCGCCGGCGGGGCCGAGGTCGACGCCGAGCAGCGCGAGCATGGCGTTCGCCGCGAGCGTCGCCACGGCGATGTTGATGATCTCGTAGAACAGGCCGATGGCGACGCCGAGGCCGGCGCCGAACACGGTGTTGCCGCGCACGCCGAACATCGCGCGCATGATCGTGACGCTCGGTGCGCCGGCGGCGGGACCGCTGATCGCGAGCCATCCGACGACCGCCCACCAGAGGTTGCCGATCACGGTGACGGCGAGCGCCTCCCAGATCGAGAGGCCGAGCAGCACGAGCCCGCCGCCGAGCACGAAATAGAGGTAGACGACGTTCGCCGACGTCCACACCCAGAACAGGCTGGACGGGCGGCCGTGGCGGTCGGCATGGGGGACGGTCTCGATGCCGTGCGTCTCGATGTGGCCGACGCGATCGGACGGGACGACTCGCGCGCTCGCGGATGCGCCGTGCGGTCGCGGCTCGGCGGCCGCGTCAGGAACGTGGGTGGTGGTCATGGTCGGAAACCTCGTCATTCGCCGAAGAACTGTTATTGATCATGCGATCAATAGTGCACGAGGCTACATAGAATGGCCGCACCATGTCAACACCCACCCGCACGCGGGCGTCGCGCAAGAGCCCCGCCGAACGCTCGGCCGAGATCGCGGATGCCGCGCGGCTGATCGCGCTCGAGCACGGCCTCGCCGCCGTGACGTTGCGTGCCGTCGCGACGCGCGTCGGCGTCGCGCCCGCCCTCGTCGCCCACTACCAGCCGAACATGGACGTCCTGGTGGGGAGCACCTTCGCCACCGTCGTGGGAACCGAGCTCGCCGAGGTGCGCGAGCACGTCGCCGCCCTGCCGAGCCCGCGCGAACGCCTCGCGCACCTGCTCGAGACGCTGCTCGACGGCACGCGCGACGACGTGACCGTCGTCTGGGTCGAGGCGTGGGCGCTCGGCCGGCGCAACGAGCCGCTCGCCGAGGCCGTCCGCACCGAGATGGACGACTGGCGCGGCTTCGTGCAGGGCATCATCGAGTCGGGCGTCGCGTCCGGCGAGTTCGAGACGGATGACGCGGCATCCGTCGCCTGGCAGCTGCTCGGCATGATCGACGGCCTGAACGCGCACGCACTCGTGCGCTGGGAGGACGCCGCAGACCGCGGCTCGCGCATCGGGCACGCGGTCGAGGGCATGCTCGGGATGCCGCGCGGCGCGCTCGCGTCCGCGCCTGGCTGAGCCGCGGCATCCGTAGTCTCAGTCGCCCTGCTGCGCGTACCACTGGTCGGCGAGCCGCTTCGGGGCGACCGCGAGCCAGGCGTCGGCGACCACCTCCTCGAGGCGGCGACGCGAGACGGTGTCGAGCCGCACGAGGATCGCCGGGAACCCGTCGAAGTGCGGCGTCGTGAAGAAGACGGACGGATCCATCTCGGCGAGCGCGAGCTTCACGGCCTCGTCCTCGACGCGCGCGCCGAGCACGGGCCACGGCTGGTCGTCGAGGCCCAGGAACGCGAGGTCGGTCTTCCGCAGGGGCCGCTCCCACACGAATCCGCGGTCGCGCACGCGCCAGTGCGGCAGCCCCCGGCTCACCGCCTCGGTCGCCTCGGGCATGGCCAGCGCGAGCTCGCGCACCTCATCCCACTCGACCATGCGCGTCACGCTACGCCGCCCGATGCGCCGGAACAACGCGTGTCGTGAGACGGTTGGGGACACCATGACGAGGCTCCCGAACACCATGCACGCGGTCGCCGCGACCGGATCCGTCTCCCTCGACGACGAACGCGCCTTCGCCGACGTCGAGCTGCCGCTGCCCGAGCTGCGACCGCGCGACGTGCTCGTCGAGGTCGCCGCGGTATCGGTGAACCCGGTCGACCTCAAGACGCGCGGACGGCGAGCGGCCGACGCGCCGCCGGTGGTGCTCGGCTACGACGCGGCCGGCACGGTCGTCGCCGTCGGGCCCGAGGTCACGCTCTTCGCGCCGGGCGACGAGGTCTTCCACGCCGGCGTGATCAACCGGCCGGGCACGAACGCGGAGTACCACGCGGTCGACGAGCGCCTCGTCGGCCGCAAGCCGGCGAACCTCTCGATGGCGGATGCCGCGGCGATGCCGCTCACGACCATCACCGCGTGGGAGTCGCTGTTCGACCGGCTCCGGCTCACGGCCGAGAGCGAGGGCACGCTGCTCGCCGTCGCGGCGGCCGGCGGCGTCGGGTCGATCCTGATCCAGCTCGCGACGACGCTGACCGGCGTGACCGTGATCGGCACGGCGTCGCGGCCCGAGTCGCAGGAGTGGGTCCGCGACATGGGGGCGCAGCACGTCGTCGACCACCACGGCGACCTCGCCGCGGCCGTCCGGGCGATCGCGCCCGACGGCATCGACCACGTGTTCACCCCGTCGACCGTGGGCCGGCTGCCGGTGTACGCCGACCTGCTGCGGCCGTTCGGGCAGGTCGTCGCGATCGACGAGGACCCCGACATGGACCCGGTCGTGCTGAAGTCGAAGAGCATCGCGCTGCTCTGGGAGTCGATGTTCACGCGGGGCGTGTTCGAGACGCCCGACATGATCCGCCAGCACGAACTGCTCGACGAGGCCGCAGCCCTGTTCGAGTCCGGGCGACTGCGCACGACGCTGACGCGCGAGACCGCGGGGATCGACGCGGCGGGCCTTCGCGAGGCGCACGCCCTCGTGGCATCCGGGCGCAGCATCGGCAAGGTCGTGCTGACGCGCTGAGCCGGCGATGTCGGATGGCGCGGCTACCGTGGTCTCGATGACGGCGGAGGGAGCCCGATGTACCTGGTAGGCGGTTCCGTCGTCACGAGCGCGAGCGACCTCAAGAAGGCGTCCGACTGCGAGTTCGCGTTCCTGCGCGAGCTCGATGTCAAGCTCGGCCGCGACACGCTGTTCGAGCCGGTCTCCGACGCGATGCTCGAGCGCGCAGGGCGGCTGGGCGACGAGCACGAGCGGCGCGTGCTCGCGCGCTACCGCGACCAGTTCGGCGCCGGCGTCGTCGAGATCCCCCAGCCCAACGTGCGCGACACCGAGGCGGTCGCCGCCGCAGTCGAGGCGACCCGTGCCGCGCTCGAGGCGGGCGTTCCCGTCGTGTACCAGGCGACGTTCGCCGACGAGGGGTTCATCGGCTTCGCCGACTTCATCGTCCGCCGGCCCGACGGGCGCTACCGGGTTCAAGACTCGAAGCTCGCGCGGCACGCCCGTGTGACCGCGCTGCTCCAGCTCGCCGCCTATGCCTCGCAGCTCGACCGCATCGGCATCGCGAGCGACGACGTGGTCGAGCTGCTGCTCGGCGACGGCACGAGCAGCGAGCACCGCCGCGATGACATCACACCCGTCTACGTGCAGCGCGTCGCACGGCTGCGACAGCTCGTCGACGAGCGCGTCGCCGCCGACGGGCCGGTCGCCTGGGGCGACCCCCGCTACACGCACGACGGCCGGTGCCCCACGTGCGAGCTCGAGGTGCAGGCCAATCGCGACGTGCTGCTCGTCGGCAGCCTCCGCGTGACGCAGCGCGAGCCGCTCGCCGAGGCCGGCATCACCACGATCGACGAGCTCGCGGCCTCGAGCGGTCCCGTCCCGCACCTCATCGACTCGACCGTCGACAACCTCCGCGCGCAGGCGCGCCTGCAGCTCATCGCCGAGGCCGCCGCGCGGGCCGCCGAAGCGTCCGGCGAGCGCCGGGCCGACGACCCGCCGCTCGCGCCGCCGGTCGAGGTGCGCGAGGCGGCCGCCCTCGCCGCGATCCCCGAGCCGAGCCGCGGCGACCTGTTCTTCGACTTCGAGGGCGATCCGCTCTACACCGAGGGCGACGCCACGTCGTGGAACCTCGATTACCTGTGGGGCATGGTCGACGAGCACGAGCAGTACACGGCGCTCTGGGCGCACTCGTTCGCCGAGGAGCGCGAGGCGCTCCTGCAGTTCCTCGAGCTCGTGAAGCTGCGACGCCAGGTGCATCCCGACCTGCACATCTACCACTACGCGTCGTACGAGCGCACGCACCTCACGACGATCGCCGCGCGCCACGGCGTCGGCGAGGCCGAGGTCGACCAGCTCCTCCACGACGGGGTGCTCGTCGATCTGTATCCCATCGTGAAGCGGTCGGTGCGCGTCGGCAGCCGCTCCTACTCGATCAAGAAGCTCGAGCCGCTCTACATGGGCGACGAGCTGCGCGAGGCCGACGTGAAGAGCGGCGCCGACTCGATCACCGAGTACGTCCGGGCGCGCCAGCTGGCCGATTCGGGCGGGGCCGCCGAATCCGTCGAAGCTCAGCGCATCCTCGACGACCTCGCCGACTACAACCGCTACGACTGCGTGTCCACCCGGCGCCTGCGCGACTGGCTGCTCGCGATCGCGCGACGCGAGGGCGTCCAGCCGGTACCGCCCGCCTACCTCGCCGAGGGCGCGGCGAAGGTCTACGAGCCGACACCCCTCGCGATGCAGCTTCGCGAACTGGTCGGCCCGGCGGCCCCCGGAGACGGGCGCACGCCCGACGAGCTCGCACTCGCGCTGTCGGCCGCGGCCATCGACTACCACGACCGCGAGGCGAAGAGCTTCTGGTGGTCCCACTACCTCCGCGTCGACCAGCCCGTCGACTCATGGGAGGACCACCGCGACGTACTCGTCGTCGACCCCGGGGTCTCGCGTGTCGAGCAGCGGTGGTACGAGGAGGGCACGCGGCAGCACCCTCGTCGCGAGGTACGGCTGGGCGGGCGCATCGCCCCCGGCTCCCGCTTCGGCGTCGGTGCGAACGTCTTCCTGCTGTACGACTGGCCCGCCCCGTTCCCGTCGAGCACCCTGCGCCCCGGGCAGCGGGCCTGGTCGAACGGCACGATCCTCGAGGTCACCGACACCGGCGTGCTCGTCGAGGAGGTCGGCGTCGCCGACGCCACCTGGACGGCGCTGCCCATGGCGATGACGCCCGGGTGGCCGCCCGACTCGCGTGCCCTCAAGGCGGCGATCGCCGAGTGGGCGGCCCCCATCCCCGCGACCGTGCCGGCGCTCCCCTCGAACCCCGCCATGGACGTGCTGCGGCGCCTGCCGCCGCGTGCCGCCGGCGGGCTCGCGCCCGTGCTCGGCGTCGACTACGTCGATGCCGTCGTCGAGTCGGTGCGCCGGCTCGAGCACTCGTACCTCGCCGTGCAGGGTCCGCCCGGCACCGGCAAGACCTACGTGGCATCGCACGTCATCGCGCGGCTCGTCGCCGACCACGGGTGGCGCATCGGCGTCGTCGCGCAGTCCCACTCGGTCGTCGAGCACGTGCTCGAGGCGGTCGTGGGCGCGGGTCTCGATGCCGCGCTCGTCGGCAAGGCCATCAAGGATCCGGCCGACGTCGACTCACGCGTGTTCACCGCATTCGCCAAGAAGGACGACCTCTCGAAGTTCACGGCCGAGCGCCCGTCGGGCTACGTCATCGGGGGCACCGCGTGGGACTTCTGCAACGTGAAGCGCGTCCCTCGCGGCTCGCTCGACCTCCTCGTCATCGACGAGGCGGGGCAGTTCTCGCTCGCGTCGACGATCGCCGTCTCGGTGGCCGCGCGCAACCTGCTGCTGCTCGGCGACCCGCAGCAGCTGCCGCAGGTGAGCCAGGCCCTGCACCCCGAGCCGGTCGACGCGTCCGCGCTCGGCTGGGTGGCCGACGGCCACGAGGTCCTTCCGCCCGAGTACGGCTACTTCCTGGCCGAGAGTCGTCGGATGCATCCGGCGGTGGCTGCGCCCGTGTCGCGGCTCGCCTACCAGGGCGAGCTCCGCTCTCACCCCGTCGCGTCCGCGCGGCACCTCGAGGGCATCGAACCCGGCGTCCGCCCGATCCCGGTCGATCACGAGGGCAACACCACCTGGTCGCCTGAAGAGGCCGAGATCGTCGTCGAGCTCGTCGCGTCGCTGCTCGGGCGCGAGTGGTCCGATGCCCGTGACACCCCGGGCCGACCCGTCCGCGCGGCCGGCCGGCCCCTCGGGCAGGGCGACCTCATCGTCGTGACACCGTACAACGCGCAGCTCACCACGGTGCGCGAAGCGCTCGACCGCGCCGGATTCACCGAGGTGCCCGTCGGAACGGTCGACAAGTTCCAGGGTCAGGAGGCCGCGGTCGCGATCGTGTCGCTCGCCGCATCGTCGGCGAGCGCAGCACCGCGCGGAATCGAGTTCCTGCTGCTGAAGAACCGGCTCAACGTCGCGATCTCCCGTGCGAAGTGGGCGGCCTACCTGCTCTACTCGCCCGGTCTGCTCGACGCACTGCCACGCCGCCCCGACGGCGTCGCCCAGCTCAGCGCGTTCATCCGCCTCGTCGGGGCCGACCTCCCCGAGGCGGTTCCCGTCTCCGGGTGACGGCCGGCGGGCTCACCGCCGAGCGCGCGCGAACCGCGCTCAGCCCGTGATCGCCTCGACCGCCTTCGCGATGCGACGCTGACGCGTCTCGGCAGCCTTGGCGCCGTCGATCGCCGTGACGTGCGCCTTCTGGTGGCTCGGCGAGAGCCGGTCCCAGGCCTCGCGCGCGCCCGCCTCGTCGATGGCCGCGGCGAAGTCGTCGGGAAGCTCGACCGTGCGCGGCGCCGTGTCGAGTTCGAGGTCGACGACGATGGCATCGCCGCCGTCGATCCCGGTCGCGGCGCGCTTGTCCGAGCTGAACGGGATGAGGAACCGTCCGCCCATCGGCGCGATCGTGCTGCGGTACTCGAACCCGTTGACGGTCACGACGACCGGCGCCCGCTTGCCGGCGCCGAGCTCCTCGACCAGTTCGGCAGGCACCTCGATGCCCGTGTTCCGCTCGCCCGTCCGCAGGAGTTCCGTCTCGAACCGCATGCCGCGAGTCTGCCATCGGCCACGCGCGCACGGAAGGCTGGGAATACCGCCCAGCCGCGGCACGTAGGTTGTGGACGTGACCTCCCCCACCGAATCCAGCCCTGCCCGAATCACGATGTACGGCGCCGCCTGGTGCGGCGACTGCCGCCGCTCGAAGGCCCTGCTCGACCGCCGCGGCGTCGACTACGACTACGTCGACCTCGAGGTCGTCATCGAGGGCGCCGAGCGCGCCAAGGCGATCTCGGGCCGCACGAACATCCCCGTCGTGGTCTTCCCCGACGGCACCCACTTCACCGAGCCGACCGACGCCGAGCTCGGCGCCAAGCTCGACGCTCTGGAGCCCGCCGCCTGAGCCGAACCTCGGGCCGAGATGACGCGAACGGCGCTTCCCGAGCGAGGGAAGCGCCGTTCGCGTCATCTCGCGCCGGCTCAGCGCAGCGCGGGCAGGACCTCGCGCTCGTAGAGGTCGAGCACCGAATCGTCGAACGCGAGCTCGGGCATGTAGTGGATCGCGTACCCCAGTCCGCGCGCCTTCATGTCGAGCAGGCGCTCGACGACCTGGTCGACCGTGCCCACCGCGATCGCCGACTCGGAGCGGTAGTCGCCGATGAAGCGCCGGGTCGCACCGGCGCCGAGGTACGGCGAGACCCGCGCTTCGAGGCGCTCGAGGCGCCGCGCGACATCCGCCTCATCGGTGCCGATGACCGTGTTGAAGTTGGCGCTGCGCACGATCGAATCGAAGTCGCGGCCCAGCTTGTCGGTGTGCCCCCGGAGCACCTCGCTCTTGTGGCTGAACTCCTCGGGGCTGCCGTAGAAGTTCGTGTACGACGCGTACTCGGCGGCGATCTTCAGCGTGACCTTCTCGCCGCCCCCGGCGACCCACATCGGAACGCCGCCGTCCTGCAGCGGCTGGGGCTGCACGATCGCGCCGTCGACCGTGTAGAACTCGCCGTCGAGGGTCGCGCGGCCCGTCGTCCACGCCTGGTGCATGATCTCGACGCCCTCGCGCAGCATCCGCAGGCGAGTGGGTGCGTCGGGGAAGCCGTAGCCGTACGCGCGCCACTCGTGCTCGTACCATCCGGCCCCGATGCCCATCTCGAGCCGGCCACCCGAGATCACGTCGACCGTCGCCGCGACCTTGGCGAGGTAGGCGGGATTGCGGTACGCCATGCACGTGCACATCTGGCCGAGGCGAACGCGAGAGGTCGACGCCGCGAAGGCCGACATCAGCGACCACGCCTCGTGCGTGGCCTCCGTCTCGCTGTGGACGGGCACGGTGTGGAAGTGGTCGTACACCCACACCGACTCCCAGGGCGAGCCCTCGCGGTCGGCGCGGGCCGCGAGGCCGTGCATCGTGGCCCAGTGGTCGGCCGGGTCGATGCCGACGAGGTCGTGGCGCCATCCCTGGGGGATGAAGTATCCGAATCGCATCCGGTCAGCCTATGACCGCGCAGTCAGCGCCAGCCCTGATGACCCCGCCCCTTGACTTCCGTAGCGTCGGCAGCATGAACCACCAGCCCGACCACGCGCACGTGCATGCCGACGACCTCATGGCCGTCGCGATCACGACCGGCGGCGTCCGAGTCATCCACGTCTCGGGTGTCGCGGTCTGCCCGAGCGAGCTGTGGCGGGTGGAGTTCGTGCCCGCGGGGCCGGTGCTCCCGGGCAGCGCACGTCCGGGTCGGATCACGCTCGGCGTGCGCGGCACGGCGCCGCGACGCCGCGGACGCACGCGGTCGGCGAAGGTGAGCTTCGAGGCGATCATCGAGGACTCCCGCACGCGCGAGGTCGAGGTCCGGCTCGAGTGCCAGCCGCCCGTCGTGGTGCCCGTGCTCGAGGCGAACGGCTCGTTCGGGTCGAGCGCACGCGCGACGCGCTCCGACGTGCGCGACGAGCGCGATGCGCGCACCCGCTGGCCCGAGCGAGTCCGGGCGATGACGGATGTCGCGTCCGCCGCGGTGCGCAGCGCACTGCACGAACTCGCGCAGGTCGTGGGCGCTCCGCGCGCCGCCGTCGCGCTCTGACCCACGACCGCACGAGGGCGCGAAGGCGACGGCCGCGTCGGCCGACTACGTCAGCGCGAAGCGGAGCTCGGCGATCGCCGGGCCGTCCCACACGTCGTCGGCGAGGTCCTCGCTGCGGACCGTGACCACCTTGCCGCCCTTCGAGAGCACGAGCATCGCGAGCTGCGGCAGCAGGTCGCCGGCGTGGCGCCCGTCGGACAGCGAGTCGCCCTCGCCGTTCCCGGTCGCGAACTCGACGGCGCCCGACTCGGCGTCGAGCGTGCCGTTCACCGACGTGGTGAAGTCGAACCAGAGCGTCTCGACGGCCCCGTCGATGGCGAGGCGGCCGATCGCCGCGATGTCGCGTTCGACCCGGCCCTTGCTGCCGTCGGCGAGCTGGTGGAGCGCGGTGCGCGCCTCGTCGACGTTGAGCTGCGCCAGCCGGCGCCGGAGCTCCTCGTCGATCTCGGCAGCCCCACGGCGGTCGGCACCGCCCTGCACCGCGATGACCCGACGCCCGTTCTTCGCCCGCTCGAGGAACGAGCTGAGCAGGGGCTCCGCGGCGAACACGAACAGGGGCACGCGCTCGTCGGGGTCGTGCGACTGCAGCACCCCGCGGACCGCGTCGGCGACCCGCTTGGCGTAGATGTCGTGGATCTCGGGGCGGCGGTCGCCCTCGTGCGTTCCGCGGTCGCCGTGCCCGCCCGTGCGGCGCTGCCCGGCGTCGCCGCGCTCGCGGTTCGCCGCGTCCTCGAGGTTGCGCGGCAGATCGGGGTCGAGGGGCATCTCCTCGGCGCGGGCGGTCGGCTGCGCGTGCCAGAGCGTCCACTCGTTCGAGGACAGGCAGACCGCGAATGCCTCCTGGTCCTGGCTCGGCGCGCGCAGCAGCTGTCCGAGCGTGAAGTGGGAGCCGACGTGCAGGGCGTCGTCGAGCCGGTTCGGCAGGACGTAGACCTCGTTGAAGCCCGGGGCGGCGAAGACCGCGAGCGAGCGCGAGAGCGAACTCCATACCGCCTTGTCGGCCAGGACGCGATCGCGTTCGGCCTTCAGCGCATCGAGTTCGGCACCGTCGGCGCCATCGGCGCGGAGGCGGTCGAGCGCCTCGTCGAACGCACTCTTGACCGCGATCTCGGCGCGTTCGCGTTCGCTCACGACGGGTGAGGTCGACACGTAGATCGTGACGGCCGGGTGATGTTCACCGGCCAGCGCTGCGAAGTCGGTCGTGGTGGGCAGTTCGTAATGGGTCGTCATTCGTCCCTCCCGCGAATCCGGCGACGACGTCGTCGCGTCCCTCCAGCCTAGGAAGCTGGGCGCCCGACCGACACCCCTGATTCGGATCTGCGCGGCCGGCCGGGCGCGTCGCGTCGAGACGTCCGCCAGCCGCTTTCGCCCGGGACATCCGCCCGGACACGCCGAGAGACCCGGCACGTGCCGGGCCTCTCGAGTGGTGAACGGGAACGCTGCGGTCAGCGACGCACCGGGTGGTTCGAGCGGATGACGCCCGTCGGGTCGACGGCGTTCTTCAGCGCCCGCAGCCGTGCGAGCCGGCCGTCGTCGCCGAACACCTGCTCGCCCGTCGTGGGGCGCTCGACGAAGTTGAGGTACTCCGTCGTGGCGCGCCACGGCTCGATGCGCGAGAGCAGCCGGCCGAGCGAGGCCACGACCGCCTCGGCGGTCTCCGGCACGGCGATGCCGACCGCGTAGACGAGGTAGCGGCCCTCGAACCCCGCGATCGCGCCGGGCTCCGGCAGCCCCGACTCGGCTGCGAGGTCGACGGCGGCGGCCGGCTCGAACGCGCCGCCGAGGTGGCGGATCTCGACGGAGAGCAGCGCCGTGTCGGCGTCGGGCCCGACCGCGTCGACGAGGGCGCGCACCCCCTCGGCCGGGAGGTCGGCGAGCATCATGCCGCCGCCGAGACCCGGCGTGGGGCCGGGCGGGTCCATGTGGAGCTGGAGCAGCTCGGCCGGCGCCTGCGGGTGCACGGTGTCGATCTCGGGGTGCAGCGCACGCAGGGGCGCGAGGAGCGCATCCGCTCGCTCGGGCGACTCGAGCACGACGGCCTCGACGACGACGAACGACCGGCCCGAGAGGAACGGCGGCAGCTCGGGCATCGGCGGCACCCGCAGCACCCGGCCGACCGACGTGACGCTGTCGGGCACCGAGCGCGTCCACTCGGACCACGCCTGGAGCACCTCGTCGCTGCGCTCGATCGGGAAGAAGAGCGTGCCGGCCACGACCTGCTCGATCTCGAACAGGCGGAACTCGATGGCGGTGACGACGCCGAAGTCCCCACCTCCGCCGCGGACGGCCCAGAACAACTCGGCGTCGTGCTCGGCGTCGACTCGGCGGAACTCGCCGTCGGCGGTCACGAGCTCGACCGCGACGACGTGGTTCGCGGCGAGTCCGTGCTGGCGGCCGAGGAACGAGACACCGCCGCCGAGCGTGTACCCGACGACGCCGACATCGTGCGACGAGCCGGCGAGCGCGGCGAGGCCGTGCGGTGCGGCCGCGGCGACGACGTCGCCCCACAGGGCGCCGGCCTCGACGCGTGCGAGGCGCTGCGTCGGGCGCACCTCGACGGCGCGCAGCTCGTGGGTCTTCAGCAGGATGGCGTCCGAGAGGCCGTCGCCCTCGACGAGAGGTGCTGCGTTGTGCCCGGTGCCCTGCGGTGCGACGGCGAGGCCCAGCTCGCGGGCCGCGCGGACCGTGCGGGCGATGTCGGCGGCCGTCGCCGCGACGACGACGGCGGCCGGGCGCTGGTCGACGGAGAGGTTCCACGCCGCGCGGGCCGCGTCCCAGTCGGGGTCGCCGGGCAGGACGAGCCGGCCGTCGAGGCGTTCGGCGAGCATCGCGAAGGCTTCGCGAAGCGACAGGGCGGGGGTGTCGAAGGCAAGGGAGTTCACTGGTGGTCCTTTCGGAGGTACGGGGGTCGCGGGCCGGGCGGCGGGTGAAGCTCGTTCCGACGGCCGCCCGGGTGGCCGGGGGCGCTCACGACGGGTTCCATCCAATTCGGAGAGCACCGTCCGGGGATCAGGAGGATCCCGCCGATCGGCTCAGGGTTATCCCCTGTTCCGTCCCGTCCGGAATAGGCTCCCGACCGGTCCGGTTGCGATGAGGGATGCCTCTCTCGCCACGTCTCTCGGTCCTGGATCTCGTGCCCGTGCGCAGCGGTCAATCGTCGGCGGCCGCGGTCGCGGCATCCGTCGCCCTCGCGCAGGCCGCCGACCGACTCGGCTTCACGCGCTACTGGTTCGCCGAGCACCACAACATGCCCGCGGTCGCGTCGACGACGCCGCCCGTCCTCATCGCCGCGACGGCCGCGCGCACCGAGCGCATCCGCGTCGGCTCGGGCGGCGTCATGCTCCCGAATCACGCGCCGCTCGTGGTCGCGGAGCAGTTCGCCGCACTCGAGGCGCTCGCTCCGGGCCGCATCGACCTCGGCATCGGCAGGGCGCCGGGCAGCGACCCCGTCATCACCCAGCTGTTGCGCATCTCGGGCCCGACGGCCGACGTCGACCGCTTCCCCGACCACGTCGCCGACATCCTGAGCCTGCTGTCGCCGGATGGCGCGACGCTGCGCCTCACGAGCGGACGCGAGTACCCGATCCAGGCCACGCCTGCCGCGACGGCCGTGCCCGAGCTGTGGCTGCTCGGCAGCTCCGACTACTCGGCGCGGCTCGCGGCCGAGCTCGGACTGCCGTACGTGTTCGCGAACCACTTCTCGGGCGAGGGGTTGGAGCAGGCGCTCGAGCTGTACCGGTCCGGGTACCGGCCGAGCGAGCGGCATCCGTCGCCGCAGACGATCCTCACGCTCAACGCGGTCGTCGCTGACACGGCCGAGGAGGCGGACGAGCGGGCGCTGCCCCAACTGCGGTCCATGGCGCGGCTGCGCCTGAACCGTCCGATGCGGCCGCTCGAGACGGTCGACGAGGCGCTCGCGGCAGCGCGCGACTCCGACGCCGACGACGTGATCGCGCGCATGCGGCCGCGCTGGGTCATCGGCGACGCGGATGCCTCGGCGTCGGCCGTGCGCGCGCTCGCCGAGCGCCACGGCATCGACGAGGTCATGGTCGCGCCGGTCGCGGGCTCGCGGGCCGACGAGCCGGCGGATGCCGCGCCGGGTCGCATCCGCACGCTCGAGCTGCTCGTCGACCGCCTCTCCGCATAAGCGCGCGCCCGCTCCGCCCGCTCCTGCCGCAGCCCCTGCGCGGCTCCGCCGCTCACATCCACCGCGCGCCGCACCATCCGCCGCGCCCAAGCGAGGTTCGCGGGCTGGAGTGACCTCTGCGAACCGCCTCAGGCGCAGAAACCTCACTCGGGGCCGGTTCCGCCGGTTCCGCGCCGCTTCAGCGCCGCTTCAGCACCATCCGACAGGATGGGCGGAGCGGAGGGAGACGGTGGATGCGCCTGCTGGTGGTCGAGGACGAGACGCGCCTCGCCGAGGGGCTCAAGCGCGGCCTCGAGGCCGAGGGCTTCGCCGTCGACGTGGCCGCCGACGGCACCGATGGGCTCTGGCTCGCGCGCGAGAACCGATACGCGGCGATCCTCCTCGACATCATGCTGCCGGGCACGAACGGCTACCTCGTGTGCCGCGCGCTCCGCGACGCCGGCGACTGGACGCCCGTGCTCATGCTCACGGCGAAGGACGGCGAGTGGGACCAGGTCGAGGCGCTCGACACCGGGGCCGACGACTACCTGACGAAGCCCTTCTCGTTCGCGGTGCTCGTCGCGCGCGTGCGGGCGCTGATCCGCCGCGGTGCGACGGCGCGCCCGACGGTGCTGTCGGCGGGCGACCTCGAGCTCGACCCGGCCACGCGCGGCGTGCGCCGGGGCGACTCGGTGGTCGACCTCACCGCGCGCGAGTTCGCGGTGCTCGAGTTCCTCATGCGCCGCGTCGGCGAGGTGGTGTCCAAGCGCGAGATCCTCGAGGGGGTGTGGGACTTCGACTTCGACGGCGATCCGAACATCGTCGAGGTCTACGTCCGCCACCTCCGGAACAAGGTCGACCGCCCGTTCGCGCGCGAGGCCATCCAGACCCTTCGCGGGGCGGGGTACCGGCTGGCGGCGGACGGTGGCTGAGCCGACGGGGCGCCCGTGCCGGCGGCGCTTGGGCGTGCGTGGCCGGATCACGCTCGTCGCGGCATCCGTCGTCGCCCTCGCGCTGCTGCTCGGGGCGGTGGTCTTCTGGCTGACCCTGCGGTCGTCGCTCCTCGAGGGCGTGCGGGCGGCGGCGGAACAGGATGCGGCGGCGCTGGCCTCGCAGGTCGAGGCGGGCGGCACGGAGTCGCTCGGCGATCTCGGCGAACTCGACGACGACCGGATCGTGCTGATCGTGGGCGGCGACGGCACGGTCGTCGGCGCGAGCGACGACGCGCCGCGCGTCGCGGCCGAGTCGGCCGACGGTACGAGCATCCGCGTCGACGACGAGACGTACCTGATCGCGCGCGAGGACGCGGACGACGACGCCGGCGACCTCGCCGTCATCGTCGGGCGCAGCACGGAGCCTGCCGAGGACACGCTCGCGACCGTCGCCCGCCTCCTGGCGATCTCGGTGCCGCTGCTCGTCGCACTCGTCGCGCTCACGACCTGGATCGTGGTCGGACGCTCGCTCGCACCCGTCGAGCGCATGCGCAGGCAGGTCGATGCGGTGACCGCGACCACGCTCGCCGACCGCATCGACGAACCGCGTTCCGACGACGAGATCGCGCGTCTCGCGCGCACGCTCAACGGCATGCTCGCGCGGCTCGAGGCATCCCAGGCGACGCAGCGACGATTCATCTCGGACGCCTCGCACGAACTGAAGTCCCCCCTCGCGACGCTGCGCCAGTACGCCGAGGTCGCGCGCGCGCACCCCGACCGCATCGGCGACGCGGAGCTCGGCGAGGTGGTGCTCGAGGAGGGCGGCCGGCTCGAACGCCTCGTGCAGGGCATGCTCGTGCTCGCCCGCGCCGACGAGGGGATGCTCCGGCCGGAACCGGCGGACGTCGACCTCGACGACCTGCTGCTCGAGGAGGCGCGTCGAGTGCGCGGCACGGGCATCGCGGTCGACACGAGCGGCGTCCGGGCGGCGCGCGTGCGCGGTGATTCCGGCCTCCTCGCGCAGCTCGTGCGCAACCTCGTCGACAACGCCGCCCGCCACGCGCGGACCGGTATCGCGCTCGCCGTCTCGCCCGACGGTCACCGCGGACCCGTCGTGCTGACCGTCGACGACGACGGAGCCGGCATCCCACCCGCCGAGCGCGCCCGTGTCTTCGACCGGTTCGTGCGCCTCGACGACGCGCGGGCGCGCGACACCGGCGGCAGTGGGCTCGGCCTCGCGATCGCGCGCGAGATCGCTCGCGCGCACGGCGGTTCCGTGGCCGTCGAGGATGCGCCGAGCGGCGGGGCGCGCCTGCGCGTGGAGCTGCCGGGCGAGCCATCCGCCCAGCTGGCGTGACCGCGCCATCCTGAAGCCGGCTTCAGGGCGCTTCAGGCTGGCTTCAGCACCCGCCCGCGACGCTGGTGGCGAACCATCGAACGGGAGGCACCATGAAGAAGCGCACCATCTGGATCACGTCCGCCGCGGCGGCCGCGGCTCTCGCCCTCGGCGGCACCGCCATCGCCTACGGCGCGACCGACGGATTCGAGGCCGACGACGACCGAGCCGGCTCGTCGCAGGAGTCGGAGACCACCGACCAGTTGACCGGCGCAGACCTCGAGAAGGCGACCGAGGCGGCGCTCGCCGAGGCCGGCGCGGGCGAGGTCACCGAGGCCGAGCGCGAGGACGACGCCGACGCGCCGTACGAGGTCGACGTCCGCCTCGACTCCGGGAAGTCGGTCGAGGTCTCGCTCGACGAGAACTTCGACGTCATCGCGGTCCAGGACGACGACGCGGACGACGCGAACGAGACCGACGGCGACTGATCCGTCGGCCGGCACTCCACGGCGCCCCGGGCATCCGCCCGGGGCGCCGTCGTCTGCCAGCGCACGCGCACGCGGCTCATAGGAAGGCCATCGGATCGGCATAGGGCCGACCTCGGCGGGTGGGGCTTGATGGGAGCTCCCAGCCCACCGTTCGGAGCCGCATCATGGATCAGACCCTCCTCATCGCCGCCGACCTCGTCGCGGTCGCCCTCCTCGTGTTCGCCCTCTACTTCCCGCGCCATCGGCGGCGCGACCTGGTCGTCGCGTACCTCACCGTCAACGTCGGCGTCCTCGCCGTGGCGCTCGTGCTCGGCACCAGCACCATCGGCGCGGGCCTCGGCCTCGGGCTGTTCGGCGTGCTGTCGATCATCCGGCTCCGGTCGAGCGAGATCGAGCAGCACGAGGTCGCGTACTACTTCGCGGCGCTCGCGATCGGGCTGCTCGGCGGCCTGGGGGCGACGTACGGATGGCTCACGCTCGGGCTCATGGCGCTCGTGCTCGTCGTGCTCGGGGTCGGCGACCACCCCGCCCTGTTCCGCCGCACGCGGCAGCAGGTGCTCGTGCTCGACCGCGCGTTCCCCGACGAGCGCGAACTGCACGACCACCTCGCGTCGCTGCTCGCCGGCCGCATCCGGTCGGCGCGCGTCGACCAGCTCGACCTCGTCAACGACTCGACGACGGTGACGGTGCGATACGAGGTGCCGCGCGTCTCGGGCGATGCCCTCCGCAGGCCCGCCCCGACGGTCACCGCCGTGTCGTTCGAGGGAGCGGGACGATGACCGCCCGTCACGCGGCATCCGTCACGCCGGTGCCGCTGCGTGGCATCGACGCCCTCGACGGGGTCGACCTCGAGCAGCTGAACGCCGTGGCCGAGCTCCAGACCCGCGTCGACCGCAAGTACATGCTGCCGATCGCCGTGCTGCCGGCGCTGCTCGAGCGGCTGCCCGACGGGACGCGCGTGCTCGACCTCGACGGAACCCGCGCGAGCTCGTACGAGTCCGTCTACTTCGACACCCCGGAGCTCACGAGCTTCCGCCTCGCGGCGCACGCCCGTCGTCGGCGGTTCAAGATCCGCACGCGGTCGTACGTCGACTCCGCGGCGAGCTTCCTCGAGGTCAAGACCCGGGGCGGCCGGGCGCTCACCGTGAAGGACCGCATCGCGGTCGACCCCGCGGCCGCCGCCGCGCTCTCGGGCGAGGCGCGCGCCTACGCCGACGAGGTGCTCGTCGAGGCCGGCGTCGGCGACCTGTCGCACGCCCGCCTGGAGCCCGTGCTCACGACGACCTACCGACGAGCGACCCTCCTGCTGCCTGGTGAACCGGGTCGACCCGCGAGCCGCGCCACGATCGACGTCGACCTCGCCTGGATCGACCGGGGCGTCGACGGCCGCTTCAGCCGGATGCTGCGCACACCCGCCTCCGCGATCGTCGAGACGAAGTCCGGCGCGCAGGCCGGCGCGGTCGACCGGGCGCTCTGGGCGATCGGTCACCGTCCCATGCGCGTCTCGAAGTACGCGACCGGGCTCGCGGCGATCCGCCCCGGCCTGCCCGGCAATCGATGGACGCGCGCGCTCGACCGGCACTTCAGCTCCGCGATCACCGAGCCGCTCGACTGAGCCGGCGTCGCGCCATCCGACCGGCCACCCAGCCCACCACCCACCGCCGACCGACCATCCCGAGAGGACACGAGCATGGCCTTCTTCCGTATCCCCCGTCCCGCGAACGCCGAGCAGCCGGTGCCTCGGCGCCGGCCCTGGCTCGCCGCCGCCCGGATCGCGCCAGTGCTGCTCGCCGGCACGCTCGCGTTCGCGGGTTGCACCGCGACCACCGCCACGACGTCCGACCGGTCGGGCACCACCGACTCGACCGTGTCGGTCGCGTCCACGGCCGCCGTCGACCCCGGTCTCACCGCCGCCGAGGCGATGGCCGAGAACGAGGCGCCGCCGGGCGAGGACGGCGACGACACGTGGGACGCGACCGCCGAGGTCGCGATCTCGCTCGACGGCGACACGGCGACAGTGGCGGATGGCGCGGCCGGCGTGAGCATCGACGGCGACACCGTCACGATCACCGCCGCGGGCACCTACCGCCTGAGCGGCGAACTCGCCGGGCAGGTCGTCGTCGACAGCCCCGACACCGAACTCGTCCGCATCATCCTCGACGGCGTCGACATCTCGAGCGACACGACCGCCGCCCTCGCGGTCACGAGCGCCGAGCGCGTGCAGCTCGTGCTCGCCGACGGCAGCGACAACGCGCTCAGCGACGCGTCGAGCTACGCCGACGGCGCCGACGTGAACGCCGCCCTGTTCAGCGCGGCCGACCTCGAGATCGCCGGCGACGGCTCGCTGACCGTGCGGGGCAACGGCAACGACGGCATCGCGTCGAAGGACGGGCTCACCATCTCGGGCGGCGAGATCACGGTCGATGCGGTCGACGACGGCATCCGCGGCAAGGACGAGGTCATGATCGCGGGCGGCACGATCACGGTGTCCGCCGGCGGCGACGGGCTCAAGGCCGACAACGCCGAGGAGGCCGACCGCGGCTACCTCGCGATCTCGGGCGGCACCGTCACGATCGATGGCTCCGGCGACGGGCTGGATGCCGCGACCGACGTGATCGTCTGGGGCGGCTCGCTCGACGTCACGGCCGGCGGCGGCGCCGGCGGCGGCTCGAGCGTGGCCGACGGCGACTCTGCGAAGGGCCTCAAGGGCACCGTCTCGGTGATCGTCGACGGCGGCGAGGTCGCGGTCGACGCCACCGAGGACGCCGTCCACAGCGACAGCACGGTGCACCTCGCGAACGGCACGCTCGCGCTCGCGAGCGGCGACGACGCGGTGCACGCCGATGCCGCGCTCACCATCTCGGGCGGGACGGTGGGCGTGACCCAGTCGTACGAGGGCCTCGAGGCGGCGGCGGTGTCGATCGCCGGCGGCAGCACGTCGGTCGTCGCATCCGACGACGGCCTGAACGCGGGCAGCACGCTCGACATCACGGGCGGCGAGCTCGAGGTCGACGCCGGCGGCGACGGGCTCGACGTCAACGGCGCCATCACCATGTCGGGCGGCACGGTCGTCGTGAACGGCCCGACGGCGCAGAACAACGGTGCGATCGACTTCGACAGCGGGTTCGACATCAGCGGCGGCACGCTCATCGCCGCCGGGTCGAACGGCATGGCCATGGCGCCCGATGCGGATGCCGCACAGGCGTCGGTGCTCGTCACGCTCGAGCAGGTGGGTGCCGGCACCGAACTCGAGCTCACCGCGCCCGACGGCACCGTCGTCGCGAGCATCGCCACGACGAAGTCGGCGGCCACGCTCGCGGTGTCGACGCCCGAGCTCCTGAACGGCGAGACCTACACCGTGACGGCGGATGGCACGGCCATCGGCTCCGCGGTCGCCGGCGAGCAGGTCTCGGGCGGCATGGGCGGCCCCGGCGGCGCGATGCCGCCGCGCCCCTGACGCTGCTCATGCGAGTGCGGTTTCCGCGGTGGAGGTCGAGAGACTCCGGCACTCCACCGCGGAAACGTCACTTCTGAGCTCAGTCCCCGGAGGCGTAGACCCGCGCCTCCCACGGCGCGAGCGGCGCATCGAAGGGCGCGGGCGAGTCGGGGATCGTGTTGGTCAGGATCGGCACGTCGCCCGGCTCGCCCGCACCGGTCGCCCAGTGCGCGGCGATATCGCCGCCGAACGCGGGCACGTGCTCGACCGACGACAGGTTGACCACGACGAGGAGCCGCTCGCCATCGTGCACGCGCTCGAACGCGAAGATCGCCGGGTGCCCGGCATCCACCGCCTCGAAGTCGCCGTGCGCCACGACCGGCCGCTCGTGCCGCAGCACGATGAGCTGACGGTAGTACTCGAGCACCGAGCCGGGGTCGCCGACCTGGGCGGCCGCGTTGATGCGATCGTGGTTGGGGTTCACCGCGAGCCACGGCGTGCCGGTGGTGAATCCCGCGTTCGGCGATGCATCCCACTGCACGGGCGTGCGGGCATGGTCGCGGCTCATCAGGCTGAGGCCCGAGAGCGCGTCGGCGACGGCGGTGCCGCTCGCGACCTCCTCGGCGTACGCATTCAGCGACTCGACGTCGCGGTACTCGTCGATGACCGAGAACGGCGCGTTCGTCATGCCGAGCTCCTGGCCCTGGTACACGTACGGCGTGCCGCGCAGCAGGTGCAGCATGGTCGCGAGGGCGGTCGCCGAGCTGTACCAGTGCACCTCGGCATCGCCGAACCGGCTCACCGACCGGGGCTGGTCGTGGTTCTCGAGGTAGAGGCTGTTCCATCCCGTCTCGTGCAGGCCCACCTGCCACTTGGCGAGCGAGGCGGCGAGCTCGCCGGGTTCGAGCTTCCGCGGGCGGAACTTGCTCACGCCGTGGTCGAGCCCGACGTGCTCGAACTGGAACACCATGTCGACCTCGCGCCGAGCGGGGTCCGTGAAGAGGATGGCCTCGTCGAGCGTCACACCCGGAGTCTCGCCCACCGTGATGAGCCCGTCGCGGCCGTCGAACACCTCCCGATGCATCTCCTGCATGAACTCGTGCAGGCGCGGCCCGCCGACGTAGAACGCGCCGCCGTCGCCGTGCCGCCGCCCGGCACGCACCGGTCCGTCGGGCAGGTGCGGATGCTTCGAGATGAGGTTGATGACGTCCATCCGGAAGCCGTCGACGCCCCGGTCGAGCCACCAGCGCATCATCTCGTACACCGCGTGCCGCACCTCGGGGTTCTCCCAGTTGAGGTCGGGCTGCTTGCGGTCGAACAGGTGCAGGTAGTACTCGCCGGTCGCCTCGTCCCACTCCCAGGTCGGTCCCGAGAAGAACGACTCCCAGTTGGTCGGCTCGGCGCCCGGGTCGCCGCCGTGCGCGCCCTCGCGCGGCGGTCGCCACCAGTACCAGTCGCGCTTCGGGTCGTCCCGGCTCGAACGCGAGGCGACGAACCAGGGGTGCTCGTCGGACGTGTGGTTGACCACGAGGTCCATGACGAGCTTCAGGCCGCGCTCGTGCATCGCCGCGAGCAGCTCGTCGAAGTCGGCCAGCGTGCCGAAGGCGGGGTCGATCTCCTGGTAGTCGCTGATGTCGTATCCGTTGTCGGCCTGCGGCGAGCGGTACACCGGCGAGAGCCACACCACGTCGACGCCGAGGTGTACGAGGTGGTCGAGGCGCTGCAGGATGCCGCGGAGGTCGCCGACGCCGTCGCCGTCGGAGTCCTGGAAGCTGCGCGGGTACACCTGGTACACCACGGCCGACTTCCACCAGTCGGGGGCGGTCGACGGATGGCGCGGCTCGGCTGCGTTCGACATGTGCCGATCCTCGCACCGACGCCGCGTCGCGTCACCCGCCCGCGCGCGTCTCCCTCATCCCGGGTTGCCGGTCGTGCCGGGTGCTCCTCGCGTGATCCCGGCGGAAGCGGCACGTCGATGCCTGTGGCGGGGCGCTGCGGTGCGGGCGGACATGACGATGCCCCGGGCGCGTGCCCGGGGCATCCGTTTCGGTATCGGTCGGCGCGTCGCGCGCCGGCCGCTCAGGCCGCGAGGCCGAGCCGGCGCAGGTCGTCGCCCGACGCGCGGTGCTCGCCGCCCTCGACGACGTGCGCCTCGCGCGGCACGCGTGCACCGTTCTGCACGCGCGCTCCCGCGCCGACGGCCGCGTACGGACCGATGACCGCGAAGCGGCCGACGACCGCGCCGCGACCGACGCGTGCGTTCACGCCGACGGTCGCCTTCTCGGCGATGATCGCGTCGGCTTCGACCCAGGCGCCGTGCGAGATCGTCGCACCGCGCTGCACCTCGGCGCCGGGGTCGACGTAGGCGGTCGGGTCGACGAACGCCGTCGCGTCCACCTTGGCGGTCGTGGCCACGAGGCCGCGGCCGTTGACGTGCTTGCGGTAGCGACGCAGGATTCCGGCTTCGTCCTCGAACTCGACGTAGCTGATGCCCACGTATCCTCCATTCGCCGGTCGCGGAGTCTCCGCTCCCGGATACAGGTACAACATCCCGGCTGACCGGGGCATTCCCCAAGTCTCCGGGCCCGCCCTGAATACCGGCGGGGATATCCCTGATTCCGCGCTGAATGCCTTGCCGGTCGCATTCCCGCGGCCGTAGCTTCGCCGTCGTGCCACCGACCGGAGGGCACGATCGCCGCCCGTCGCGACGACCCCGGAACCACTCGGAAGACCTCATCGCATGTCCACGTACCTCCTGTGCGCGAGCCCCATCCAGGGCCACGCCGCTCCCGTCATCGCCATCGCGCGGGACCTCGTCGGCCGCGGCCACGACGTCACCGTCCTCACCGGCTCGCGCTTCCGCGCCGCCGTCGAGGCGGCCGGCGCCCGGCACCGTCCTCTCAGCGGCATCGCCGACTTCGACGACCGCGTGATGCAGGACCACCTGCCCGACCGCGACCGCCACCGCGGCATCGCGAAGCTCGAGTACGACGTGCAGACGATCTTCGTCCGCCCCGTGCGCGACCAGTTCCGCGCGATCGAGGCGCTGAGCGAGGAGCTCGCGCCCGACGCCATCCTCATCGAGGGTGCGTTCGCCGGCGTCGTGCCGCTGCTGCTCGACGACCCGGCGTCGCGGCCGCCGATCGTCGGCGTGGGCGTCATCCCGCTGGTGCAGCTCAGCGTGGACACCGCGCCGGGCGGGCTCGGCCTCGCCCCCCGGTCGGATGCGCTCGGCCGACTGCGCAACCGGGTGCTCAACGCATTCGTGACGAAGGTCGTCTTCCGCAAGACGCAGGCGCTCGCCCAGCAGATCGTGCGCGACCTCGGCCGTCCCCGCCTCGATGCCTTCGTGTTCGACTTCACGCGCATGTGCGACCGGTACCTGCAGCTGTCGCCGGCCGAGTTCGAGTACCCCCGCAGCGACCTCAGCCCGAATGTCCGATTCGCGGGCACCGTGCTGCCCGGCTCGCCCGCGACGGCCGAGCTGCCCGAGTGGTGGCACGAACTCGACGGCGACCGCCCCGTCGTGCACGTGAGCCAGGGCACCATCGACAACAAGGACTTCGACCGCCTCATCCGCCCGACGCTCGACGCGCTCGCGGATCGCGACGTCCTCGTGGTCGCCGCGACCGGCGGACGGCCCGTCTGGGAGCTCGGCGAGCTGCCCGCGAACGCGCGCGCCGCGGAGTTCCTCCCCTACGACCGGTTGCTCCCGAAGACCGACGTCTTCGTCACGAACGCGGGCTTCGGCGGAACCCAGTACGCGCTGAGCCACGGCGTCCCGATCGTCGCCGCCGGCGACACCGAGGACAAGCCCGAGGTCGCGATGCGCGTGCAGTGGAGCGGCGTCGGCCTCACGCTCAAGACCGGCACGCCGACGCCCGCGGCCGTGGGCAGTGCGGTCGACCGCGTGCTCGCCGATCGCACGTTCCGCGACCGCGCCCGCGAGCTGGCCGCGCGCATCGCGGAGTACGACACGTTCGGCATCATCGAGTCCGAGCTCGAGAGCGCCGTGGCATCCGCTCGCCTGCGCCTCGAGTCGCCCGTCGGCTGACCCGCAGCACCACCACCCCGTTTCAGGAGGACGGAGGCTGCTCAGGATCGTCTCGGCGATCGGGTCCTGAGCAGCCTCCGTTCTCCTGAAATGCAGAAGCGCCGCGCCCGCGACATCCGCCCCCGTGAAGGGAACGGATGCCGCGGGCGCGGCGTTGTGCGCGGGCGGCGCGACTACTCGGAGCCGGCGCCCTTGGTGTCCTGGATCTCGACCACGAAGACGAGCGTCTGCCCGCCGAGCCCGTTGGCCGACTCCTCCTCGCCGTAGCCGAGGGCGGGCGGGATGGTGACGATGAGCTTGGTGCCGACCTTCTGGCCGACGAGCGCGCCGCCGAAGCCGGGGATGACATCGGCGGTGCCGAACTGGGCGGCGTTCTGGCCGTAGCCCGAGTCCTTGCCGTAGCTCTGGTCGAAGATCTCCTTGGTCGCCCAGTTCAGGCCCTGGTAGTACAGCGTCACGGTGTCGCCGGCCTGCACCTCGGCGCCGTCGCCCTCCTCGAGGACCTTGACGAGCAGTTCGTCGGACGGCTCGGCGTCGGGGATGGTGACGGTGGGCGGCTCCTCGCCGTTGAACTCCACCTCGGGGACGTTCTCGGTCCACTCGCCCGGCGTGGGCAGGTCCTCGGCCTCGACGATGTCCTGGACGTCGGTCACGATGACCAGGGTCTCACCGGCCGCGACGCCGATGCCCTCGTTGCCCTGGTCGCCGTACACCGAGGAGGCGGGCGCGACCGTCACGACGCGCGAACCGATCGGCACGCAGTCGACGCCGGCGAGGAAGCCCTCGTACAGCGAGCCGTCGCCGACGGTGAGCGATGCGGGCTGCGAGAAGACCTGGGTGCCGTCGGATCCCTTGAAGGCGGTCACGACCGCGGACACCTCGTCGCCCGACACGGTGTCGTCGCCGTCGCCCTCGATCGCGATGGTGCGCTGGAGCTCGTCGGCCTCGAGCGGCGTCTCGAACGTCGCCGTCGGCGCGGCGCCGAAGTCGCCCTCGACCTCGACGGCGTCGCTCTGCTCGCCCGCCTCGACCTCGAGGCAGGCAGCGGCCTCGTCGGTCGCCTCGGGGGTGGACTCGGGCGAAGTGCCGCTGCCCGCGCAGCCGGCGAGCAGCAGGGCCGTCAGGGACACGAGCGCGATGGGCGCACCGCGGCGGAGGGCACGGTTCATGGTGGGAGGTCTCGATTCGATCGGGAAGGGAGGTCGAGGGACCAGTCTGCACGATCCGTGTCTCGATTCCCTGAGACTTCACGGATCCGCTGGTCGGGGCCACAATGACGGCATGGGGGATGACACGGATCGCGACGCGTCGGCGGTGGCGCGCCTCGAGGAGGAGCTGTGGGATCCGATCGCCCGCGCGAGCATGCTGCGGTCGAGCCCGAGGTTCGACGAGCGCGTCCTCGATGCCGCGGCGGGCGACGGCTCGACCGCGATCCCCACGGCCGAGCTCGTCGGACCGGGCGGCATCGTCGATGCGATCGACCCGTCCGAGGCCGCGATCGCCCGGCTCCGCGAGCGCGCGGGCGACCGGATGCCGCAGCTGCGCACGCACGTCGGTGATCCGACCACGTGGCCGTACACCGGGTACGACCTCGTCCAGTGCGTCCTCGGCGTCTCGCGCTTCGCCGACGTCGAGGAGGGAACGGAGCACCTCGTGCAGTGCGCCCGACCGGGCGGACGGGTCGTCATCACGGTGTGGGCGCATGGCGCGCTCGAGCCGCTCGCCGATCTCCTCGACGCGAAGCCCGCCACGGCCGACGCCGACGCGGACGCCGACGCCTCACGCACCGGCGTGCCCGGGCCCGCGATCGAGCACGCCGAGACGGCCGGCACGTTCGCCCACTGGCTCGCCGAGCGCGGCCTCGTCGACGTGCGCGCCGAGACGGTGTCCCGGCACCTGGATGTCACGCCCGACCTCGCGTGGGAGATCGCCACGCACACCGGACTCGCCGCGCGCTCGGACGACCGCGATCGCTTCGTCGCCGACCTCGAGGCGAGCGACGTCTCGTCCGTCGACGTCACCGTCCTCATCGCCGTCGGTCATCGACCGTCCGAGCCCGCTCCCGGGCCCGACCGCTGAGCCGCCCGACGGGATCGCGCGGCCGGCTCAGGCGCGCGGTGCGTCGCCCTTCGGCGCCGCGCCCGTCACGACCGGGCGCTCGGGTCGACGCGACCACTGGCTGAACGACCCCGGGTACAGCGCGGCGTCGATGCCCGCGATGGCGAGCGCCGCCACCTCGTGCGCCGCGGTGATGCCCGAACCGCAGTAGGCGCCGACGGGATGCGCACCGTCGATGCCGAGCGCGGCGAACCGATCGCGCAAGGCGTCGGCGGAGAGGAATCGACCGTCGGGTCCGAGATTGTCGATCGTCGGCGCCGACACCGCGCCGGGGATGTGCCCGGCCCGCGGGTCGATGGGCTCGACCTCGCCGCGGTACCGCTCGCCCGCGCGTGCGTCGAGCAGCACGCCGCGCGCGGAGGAGGCCAACGCGTCCGCCTCGTCGAGGTCGACCGTCCGCATCCCGCCGAGTCGCGCCGTCGCGTCGCCCGGCTCGGTCTCGACGTCGCCGGTATCGAGCGGATGGCCGGCCTCGCGCCAGGCGCTCAGCGCTCCGTCGAGGATCCGGACGTCCTCGACGCCGGCGTGGCGGAGCAACCACCAGGCCCGGGCGGCCGAGGTGCCGCCGGCGTCATCCATGACGACGACCGGATCGCCGTCGTGCAGACCCCACCGGCGCATGGTCGCGGTGAACGCGGCCTCGGTCGGCAACGGATGACGCCCCTCGCCGGTCACCGCGTGGTCGGCCAGTTCGGCGTCGAGGTCGACGTACACGGCTCCCGGTACATGTCCGGCACGGTATGCCTCGCGTCCGTCGGGCTCCGCGAGGGTCCATCGGACGTCGAGCACGACGGGGCGCGCAGCACTGCCGCCCGCGGCGATGCCGAGCAGGGCGGCGAGCTCGTCGGGCTCGATGAGGATGCGCATGCCGCCATCCTCCCACTGCCCTTCGCCACGGCATCCGGAAGAAGCGCCCCGGTAGACTGGGAAGCCGGACTGACGGTGACAGCGCGATGGGAGAGCGGATGATCTTCTCCCTCGTGGCGTTCGCCGCGGTGGCCGTCGCCACGCCGTTCGTCGCGAGGGCGATAGGTCGTGGAGTCTTCCCGATCGCCGCGATCGTGCCCACGGCGGTGTTCGCGTGGCTGCTCACGCTCGTGCCCGCCATCGCCGGCGGCGAGGTGCGGTTCGAGCGCATCGAGTGGATCCCATCACTCGACATCGCCCTGTCGTTCCGCCTCGACGCGCTCTCGCTCCTCCTCGCGCTCGTGGTGACCGGCATCGGCGCGCTCGTGCTGCTCTACTGCACGTGGTACTTCCGCGACGACGAGCCGGGACTGGGCCGCTTCGCCGCGCTGCTGCTCGCCTTCGCGGGCGTGATGCTCGGGCTCGTCACCTCCGACGACGTGTACGTGCTGTTCACGTTCTGGGAGGCGACGAGCGTCCTCTCCTACCTGCTCATCGCGCACGACGCCGGCAAGCGCGAGGCACGCGGTGCGGCGCTGCAGGCGCTGACCGTCACCACGTTCGGCGGGCTGACCATGCTGGTCGGCATCGTGCTGCTCGCGGTCGCGGGCGGCACGACGTCGATCTCCGAGCTCGTCGCCGACCCGGTGACCGGTGTCGCGGGCGAGGTCGCCATCGCACTCGTGCTCGTCGGCGCCATCTCGAAGAGCGCGCTCGTGCCGTTCCACTTCTGGCTCCCCGCGGCGATGGCGGCGCCCACGCCGGTCTCGGCCTACCTGCACGCGGCGGCGATGGTGAAGGCGGGCGTGTACCTCGTCGCGCTGCTCGCGCCCGGGTACGCCGACCTCGCGGTGTGGCATCCGATCGTCATCGGGCTCGGCGCCTTCACCATGCTGGTCGGCGGATGGCGCGCACTGCGCCAGACCGACCTGAAGCTGCTGCTCGCCTACGGCACCGTCAGCCAGCTGGGCTTCCTCATCATGGTCGTCGGGCAGGGCACGCGCGACGCCGCGCTCGCGGGCACCACCCTCCTGCTCGCCCACGCCTTGTTCAAGGCCGCCCTCTTCCTCACCGTCGGAATCGTCGATCATGCGGCGGGCACGCGGGACTGGCGGCGACTGTCGGGCCTCGGGCGACGGATGCCGTGGCTCGCCGCCTTCGCGACCCTCGCGGCGGCCTCGATGGCCGGGCTGCCGCCGCTGCTCGGCTTCGTCGCCAAGGAGGCCGTGTTCTCGGCCCAGCTCGAGGCCGGGGCCGACGGCGACACGTGGGCGTGGGTGGCACTCGTCGCCGCGATCCTCGGTTCCATGCTCACCGTGGCATACAGCGTGCGCTTCATCTGGGGCGGGTTCGGCACGAAGCTCGACGTCGCGCCGGTCGAGCTGCACCGCGAGCCCGCGATCATGTCGTTCCCCACCGCCCTGCTCGCGACCACCTCGCTCGTCTCCGCATTCGCGCTGCCGCTGATCGAACCGCTGCTCGCCGCATACGCCGCCGAGCTGCCCGGGCCCGACGGGTACCACCTCGCCCTCTGGCACGGACTCGAGCCGGCGCTCGCGATCTCGGCGCTCGTGTTCGGCGCCGGCGCCCTGCTGGTGTGGGGCCGGGCGACCGTGGCACGCCTGCAGGCCGCGGTCCCCGACACGATCGAATCGGCACGCGGTTACGTCCACGCCGTCAGCGCGGTCGACCGGGCCGCCGCGCGCGTGACCACGCTCATCCAGTCGGGCGGCCTGCCCGGCTACCTCGCGATCATCGTGTCGGTGTTCATCCTGGGCCTCGGCGGCGCCGTGATCATGAACGACGTGTGGCCGGGCGAGCTCCGGTTCGCCGACAGCCCGGCGCAGCCGGTCGTCGGGATCGCCATGATCGTCGCCGCGATCGCCGCCGTCGTCATGCGCCAGCGGATCGCCGCCGTACTGCTCGTCGGGGTCACCGGCTACGGCATGGTGCTCACCTTCGGCATGGCGGGCGCGCCCGACCTGGCGCTCACGCAGGCGCTCGTCGAGACGCTCACGATCGTCGTCGTGGTGCTCGTGCTGCGTCGCCTCCCGCGTCGCGTGACGACCCGCCGTCCCATCGTCCGTGCGCCCGCGCGCATCGCGATCGGCGTGCTCGCCGGCGCCGTCATGGCGGTCGTCGGCGTGGCGGCCCTCGGCGCGCGCACCGCGCCGAGCATCGCCGAGGGCCTCACACCGCTCGCCATCGAGGCGCATGCCAAGAACATCGTGAACGCCCTGCTCGTCGACCTGCGCGCGTGGGACACGCTCGGCGAGATCTCGGTGCTCGTCGCCGTCGCCACCGGCGTCGCGAGCCTGATCTTCGTCTCCGGCCGGATGGGCGGCGCGCCGCGGCTCGAGGCCACCGCGGGCCGCCGCCCGCGACTGCGTCCCGTGCCCGAGCAGGCCGACAGCATGCGTGCGGCACGTCGGCGCCTCGCCGACGTCGAGCACGAGACCGACGCGCTGGCCGAGGCCGCGGCCACCCGGCAGACCTGGCTCCTCGCCGGCCGCACGATCTCACCGCGCAACCGCTCGATCCTCGTCGAGGTGCTCGTGCGGCTGCTGTTCCATCCGGCGATCGTCGTGTCGGTGTTCCTGCTCTTCGTCGGCCACAACGCACCCGGAGGCGGGTTCGCGGGCGGCCTGGTCGCCGGCCTCGCGCTCGTGGCGCGCTACCTCGCGGGTGGTCGCTACGAGCTCGGCGAGGCCGCGCCGGTCGACGCGGGCGCCCTGCTCGGCACCGGCCTGCTCCTGGCCGCCGGCACCGCGGCATCCTCGCTCCTCTTCGGCCTGACGGTGTTCGAGTCGTCCTGGTTCGAGGCCGACGTCCCCGTGCTCGGCACGCTGTCGATCGGCACCTCGACGCTGTTCGACATCGGCGTCTACCTCGTCGTGGTGGGCCTCGTCCTCGACATCCTGCGCTCGCTCGGCGCCGAGATCGACCGGCACATGGACGAGGCCGGTCCCGACGCCGTCGCCGAGGACCCCGCGGAGGTGCGCGCATGACCGCCTCGCTGACCCTCGTGATCGTCGCCGCCGTGCTGTTCGGCTCGGGGATCGCGGTCATGCTCGAGCGCAGCCTCACGCGCGTGCTCATCGGGTTCCTGCTCGTCGGGAACGGCGTGAACCTCTTCATGTTCACGATGGGCGGCGAGCCCGGCCTGGCCCCGATCCTCGTCGATGGGGTCGATCCCGCCGAGCTGTCCGATCCGCTGCCGCAGGCGTTCATCCTCACCGCGATCGTGATCAACCTCGGCATCACCGCCTTCATGCTCGCGCTCATCTACCGCAGCTGGTGGCTGGCGCAGCTCGGCGAGGCCGGCGACCTCATCGGCGACGAGGACGAGATCGCCGAGGACGCCGAGGAGGCGGCCGACCTCATCCGCAGCTCGGCCGAAGACGAGCGGGCGATCCAGGAGGTGCTCGACGCGAGCGACGAGGACGGTGGTCGCGCATGAACCAGGCGCTCGTGCCCCTGATGGTGCTGCTGCCGCTGCTCGGCGCGGCGACGGCGCTCATCCTGGGGCGGCACCTGCGCGCGCAGATGGCGGTGTCGACGATCGTGCTCGCGGCCGTCGCGGTCATCGCGGCGACGCTGCTGGCCGAAGTCGACGGCGCCGACGCCGGCGTCGTCGTGGCGGTCGGCGCCTGGCCGCCGCCGTTCGGCATCGTGCTCGTGGTCGACCGGCTCTCGGCGATCATGATCATCATCTCGGCGCTCATGCTGCTCGGTGTGCTCGTGTACGCCGTCGGCCAGGGCATCGCCGACCAGCATCGCGAGACCCCGGTCTCGATCTTCCATCCGGCGTACCTGATCCTGTCGGCGGGCGTCTTCAACGCGTTCATCGCCGGGGACCTGTTCAACCTCTACGTCGGCTTCGAGATCCTGCTGTCGGCCAGCTACGTGCTGCTCACGCTCGGCGGCACGGGCGAGCGGATCCGCGCAGGCGTCACGTACATCATCGTGAGCCTCGTGTCGTCGCTGTTCTTCCTCTCGGCCATCGCCCTGGTCTACGGTGCGACGGGCACGGCCAACATCGCGCAGCTCTCGGTGCGCCTCGCCGAGCTCCCCCAGGACATCCAGCTGATCCTCCACCTGCTGCTGCTCATCGCGTTCGGCATCAAGGCGGCGGTCTTCCCGCTGTCGTTCTGGCTGCCCGACTCGTACCCGACCGCCCCGGCGCCGGTCACCGCGGTGTTCGCGGGCCTGCTCACGAAGGTCGGCGTCTACGCGATCATCCGCACCGAGACGGTCATCTTCCCCGAGAGCGACCTCAGCACGCTGTTCCTCGTGATCGGCGCGCTCACGATGGCGATCGGCATCCTCGGCGCGTTGACGCAGGCCGACATCAAGCGACTGCTGTCGTTCACCCTCGTCAGCCACATCGGCTACATGATCTTCGGCATCGGGCTCACGAGCGTGGCCGGACTCGCCGCCACGATCTACTACGTCGTGCACCACATCAGCGTGCAGACCACGCTGTTCCTCACGACCGGCCTCATCGAGCGCTTCGGCGGCTCGACCTCGATCACGCGCCTCGGCGGCCTCCGTCGCGCATCGGGGCTGCTCGCCATCCTGTTCTTCGTCCCGGCGATGAACCTCGGCGGCATCCCGCCGTTCTCGGGATTCCTCGGCAAGGTCGGGCTGTTCATCGCGGGTGCGGATGCCGCGAACGGCGAGACCGCGACCGAGACCCTCGGCACCTCGGCCACCGGCCCCGACTGGCTCATCTGGGTCGTGATCGCCGTGGGCGCGGCGACCTCGCTCATCACGCTGTACGCCCTGACCCGCTTCTGGAACCTCGCCTTCTGGCGTCCGCGGAGCGAACTGGAGGGCTACCGCTCCCACCTCATCGACTCGGTGCAGGAGGCTCCCGGCGCGACGATCGTCGAGACCCGCACGACACCGGTCATGATGCTCGCGGCCACCGCGGCGATGGTCGCGCTGACCGTCGCCCTCACGGTGTTCGCAGGTCCGCTGTTCGAGCTCGCCGATCGCGCGGCCGAGAACCTGCGGGATCCAGCGACCTACGTATCGCTCGTGTTCCCCGAGGGGGTGCCGCGGTGAGGACGCCCACCCCGCTCGACGAGCTCACGCGCTGGCAGGCGGTGTGGCGCCAGTTGCCGTTGCTCGGCGGCCTGGTGGTGCTCTGGGTGTTCCTCTGGGACCACGTCGACGTGCTCACGATCACGACCGGCATCGTCCTCGCCATCGCGGTCACGCGCACGCTCTACCTCCCCCCGGTGCTGCTCAGCGGCCGCTTCGATCCGTGGCGCGGGCTCCTGCTCGGGCTCCGGATGATGTTCGACGTCGTGCGCGCCTCGATCGAGATCGCGTGGGCCGCGGTGCGGCCCGGGCCGCCGCCGATCAACGCGATCATCGCGGTCCAGCTCCTCACGCGCTCCGACCTGGTGACGACGCTCACCGCCGAGGCGATCTCGGTCGTGCCCGGGACGGTCGTGGTCGACATCGACCGCGAGCGCGGCCTGCTCTACCTGCACGCCTTCGGCACGCGCGACGAGGAGGACCTCGCGCACGTGCGGCGACAGGTGCTCGGCACCGAGGAGCGCATCGTGCTCGCGATCGGCACGCGCGAGCAGGCCGCCGCGGTCCGGGCGGCGCGCCGGCACCGGCGTGCGACGGGCGACCGACCCGTCGTCCCCGAGCCCGCGGAGGTCCCGCCGCACGTGGCGCGTGAGATCGCACCCGAGCACACCGCGACGCGGCATCCGCTCGACGACGAAGGAAAGGACGACGCATGAGCCCGCTCGCCGTCATGGGACTGCTCGCCGGCATCATGTTCGGCATCGGCGCGATCGCCGCCATCGTCCGCATCATCACCGGACCCTCGATCCTGGACCGGGCCCTCGCGACCGACGTGCTGCTCGCGATCGCGATCTGCGGGCTCGGCGCCGAGATGGCGATCAACCGCCACACCGACACCCTCGTGGTCATGCTCGTGCTCGCGCTCTTCGCGATCGTCGGCTCGATCGCGATCGCACGCTTCATCTCGAAGGAGGACGCCTCGTGAACGCCGCCGAGCTCGGCATCGGCGCCCTCATCCTGCTGAGCGGCTTCCTGTCGATGGCCGCGGGGATCGGCGTGCTCCGGTTCCCCGACGTCCTCACGCGCCTGCACGCGGCGACCAAGCCGCAGGTACTCGGACTCGCGGTCGTGCTCCTGACGATCGTGCTGCGCGTCCCCACGTGGGGCGTGCTCTCGACGGTCGTCCTGATCATGACCTTCCAGCTGCTCACCCAGCCGATGACCGCGCACATGCTCGGTCGTGCGGCCTACCGCTCCGACCACGTCCGCCGCGACCTGCTCATCGAGGACGACCTCGGACGCGACATCGCGGAGCACGAGGAGGAGGACGACCCGGCGGCGCGCTGAGGACATTGCGCCGCGCTCCGGCGCGGGAGGACAATGACCCCGAAGTCGCAAGACGCGATCGGTCTCTCGGGGGGAGGCGATGGTCGGCGAGCGTGATCACCCGGTCGACGAGGAGCGGTTCCGCCGCCTCGAACGCGACTACAACGACGCCACCGAGCAGTTCGTCGCGATGAACGAGGTGCTCACCGCGCTCGGCAGGTCCTCGTCCGACCCCGACGCCGTGCTCGACACTGTGGTGGAGAGCGCACGGCGCCTGTGCCGGTGCGAGGCCGCCCAGGTGTACCTCATCGACGGCGACCAGTTCGTGCTGTCCTCGTCGGTCGGCCTGTCCGACGAGTTCGTGCGATACGTCGACGAGCATCCGTTCCAGCGCGATCGTCGGACCCTCATCGGCCGGGTCACGCTCGATCGGAAGGTCCAGCAGATCGCAGACGTCCTCAGCGATCCGGAATACGGCCGGCAGGACGTCCAGGAGATCGCACGATACCGAACCCTGGTGTCGGCGCCGATGCTGCTCGACGACGACGTGGTCGGGGCGCTGTCGCTGTGGCGCAGCGAGGTCGATCCCTTCGACGCCCGGGCGATCGCGCTGCTCGAGGCGTTCGCGGCGCAGGCGGCGATCGTCGTGCGCAACGCGCACCTCGTCCGCGAACTCGAGCAGCGCAGCGCCGAGCTCGCCCGCCGCGTGGAGCAGCTCGAGGCGCTCAGCGACGTGGGCGCCGTGGTCAGCTCGAGCCTCGTGCTCGACGAGGTGCTGCAGAACATCATCATGAACGCCGTGCGCTTCTCGGGATGCGACGGCGGCTCGATCATGGAGTACGTCGAGGAGGAACGCTGCTTCTCGGTGCGCAGCGCCTACGCCTCGAGCGCCGAACTGCTCCGGAAGCTGCGCGGCATCCGCGTGGAGCTCGAGACCACGCTCGTGGGCCGTGCCGCCCTGGAGGGCCATCCGATCGCGGTCGCCGACCTCGACACGGTCGAGCACCTCGATCCGCACCTGAAGCTCCTGCACGACGACGGATGGCGCTCGGTCCTGGCCGTGCCGGTGCTGCGCGGTGATCGCATCATCGGTGCACTGGTGGTGCGCCGCAAGCGTCCCGGCGCGTTCTCGGAGGAGACGGTGGAGTTCCTCGAGACCTTCGCGAGCCAGTCCGCGCTGGCGGTGTGGAACGCCCAGCTCTTCCGCGAGCTCGAGACGAAGACCGCCGAGCTGCAGGTGGTCAGCCAGCACAAGTCGGAATTCCTCGCGAGCATGTCGCACGAGCTGCGCACGCCGCTGAACGCGGTCATCGGGTTCTCGGAGGTGCTGCTGGAGCGGATGTTCGGCGAACTCAACGAGCGCCAGGACGAGTACCTCCGCGACATCCTGAGCTCGGGCCGTCACCTGCTGCAGCTGCTCAACGACATCCTCGACCTGTCGAAGGTCGAGGCGGGGCGGATGGAGCTGTCGACCTCGCGGTTCTCGGTGCGATCCGTGATGGAGTACGGCATCTCGATGGTGCGGGAGCGTGCGGGACTCCACGGGATCGCGGTGACGCTCGAGGTCGATCCCGCCGTGGACGGCATCGAGTCCGACGAGCTGCGCATCAAGCAGGTGCTCGTGAACCTGCTGAGCAACGCGGTCAAGTTCACGCCCGACGGCGGCCACGTCGACGTGGTGGCCCGCCGGGACGGCGACGAGCTCGCCGTGACGGTCACCGACGACGGGCCGGGGATCGCGCCGGACGATCGCGAGCGCATCTTCGAGTCGTTCCAGCAGGGCCGGCGGGGTCCGCAGCGCGAGGAGGGCACGGGCCTGGGCCTGACGCTGTGCCGCCGCATCGTGACGCTACTGGGCGGCCGGATGTGGCTCGAGTCCGAGCTGGGCGCGGGGAGCACGTTCGGCTTCTCGGTGCCGATGCACCGGCCGGCTCCCAGCTCGCCGGTCGCGCAGGACGGCGACGGGCACCACCTGCCGGTGATCGTGGTCGTCGACGACGACCGCGCGTCGCTCGACCTCATGACCGCCTACCTCGACGGCCTCGGCGTCAGGGTGGTGCTCGGCCGGGACGGCAACGAGGGGATCGAGCTGATCCGGGCGCATGCGCCGGCGGCGGTCATCCTCGACATCCGCCTCCCCGGCATGGACGGGTGGAGCGTCCTCACCACGCTGCGCGACGACGAGGCGACCCGCGACATCCCGGTCGTCATCGTCTCGATCCTCGACGAGCGCTCGCGCGGGCTCGCGCACGGTGCGGCCGACTACCTCGTCAAGCCGGTCGGACGCGACGACCTGGTGGGCGCGCTCCGCAGGGTGGGCGCCGTCGGCGCGTCCGGCACCGGGGTCGACGCGAGCACCGGGCCGGCGGCGGACCTCCCGGCCTCGACGCCACCCGGAAGGGGTGCGAGCTGATGGCCGGACGCCGCATCCTCGTCGTCGAGGACAACCCGCTGAACCTCAAGCTCGTGCGCGACGTGCTCACGGCCTTCGGTTACGACATCGTCGAGGCGCAGACCGGCGAGGACGGCGTGCGCCTCGCCGGCGAGTGCGGACCCGACCTCGTGCTGATGGACCTGCAGCTGCCGGGCATCGACGGGTACGAGGCGCTGCGCCGTATCCGCCAGGACGCACGCGTCGACGGCGTGCCCGTCGTCGCCGTCACGGCGTTCGCGATGCGCGAGGACCGCGAGCGCACCGCCGCGGCCGGGTTCGACGGGTACCTGAGCAAGCCCATCAGCGTGCGCGACCTGCCGTCGCAGGTCGACGCGTTCCTCGGTGACGGACGCCGCGATGGTGGATGACCGGATCACCGTCCTGGCGGTGGACGACCTCCCGCAGAACCTCCGGCTGCTCGACGCGGTGCTGAGCCCCCGCGGCTACCGGGTGCTGACGGCGACCTCGGGCGAGGCGGCGCTCGAGATGCTGCCGGACTCGGGCGCGGATCTCGTGCTGCTCGACGTGGTGATGCCCGGAATCGACGGCTACGAGGTGTGCCGCCGCATCCGCGGGATGCCCGGGCTCGAGTTCCTCCCGGTCGTCATGATCACCGCCAGCGGCGACCACGAGAAGCTGCACGCGATCGAGGCCGGCGCGGACGACTTCGTGACCAAGCCGTTCGACCAGGGTGAGCTGCTCGCACGCGTCGCGAACCTGGCCCGGATCAAGCGCTACCAGGACACGATCGAGCGCCAGGCCGTCGAGCTCGCGGAATGGAACGGCGAGCTCGAGGCGCGAGTCGCGGCCCAGGTCGACGAGCTCGAGCGCGTGAACCGCTTGCGGCGCTTCCTGCCGCCGCAGCTCGTGGAGCTCGTCATCGACACCGGCGACGACGACTCGTTCCTCGGCAGCCATCGCCGCGAGATCGTCGTCGTCTTCTGCGACCTGCGCGGGTTCACCGCCTTCGCCGAGTCGAGCGAACCCGAGGAGGTCATGGGCGTGCTCGGCGAGTACCACGCGGCGCTGGGCGAGCTCATCGACCGGTTCGAGGGCACCCTCGAGCGGTTCACGGGCGACGGCCTCATGGTGTTCTTCAACGACCCGATCCCGTGCGAGGACCCGGCGGCGCGCGCGGTGCAGATGTCGGTCGCGATGCGCGATCGCGTCGAGCAGCTCGCCGAGGGATGGAGCCGACGCGGCAACGACCTCGGGTTCGGCGTCGGCATCGCGCAGGGCTACGCGACACTCGGCCGCATCGGATTCGAGGGTCGGTCGGACTACGCCGCGATCGGGAGCGTGACGAACCTCGCCGCGCGCCTCTGCGCGGCGGCGGCACCGAGCCAGATCCTCGTCGCCCAGCGCGTGTTCGGCGCGACCGACGGCGTCGCGGTCGGCGAGCCGGTCGGCGAGCTCGAGCTGAAGGGATTCAGCCGGCCCGTCCGCGCGTACGCCGTCACCGGCCTGGCGCGGGCGGCGGACGATCCATCCGGGGAGGTCGAGGGATGAGTGAACCCACCCTGCTGGCCGAGCTCGACGACGACGCCCGCTTCCGCCGGTTCGCCGAGCTCCAGCTGCGCATGCCCTCGGTGTGGGACGCAATGGGACACGACCTCGACGACGAGTCGGTCGTGGTCGTGCCGTCCGTGCCCTCGTCGACCCGGCTCCTCCCGGGCAGCGGCACCCTGGCCCAGGCGTACGAGGAGCGGTTCCTGTTCCTCCTGCTCCTGCTGCGCCAGCCGAGGATGCGGATGATCTACGTCACCTCGACGAGGATCGACCCGAGCATCGTCGAGTACTACCTCGCGCTGCTGCCCGGCGTCATCCCGAGCCACGCCCGGCGACGGCTGTTCCTGGTCTCCGTCGGCGACCTGTCGTCGCGGGCCCTCAGCGAGAAGATCCTCGATCGTCCGAAGCTCCTCGCCGAGATCGCGGCGCTGATCCCGAACCGGGCGCACTGCCACCTCATCCCGTACAGCACCACGCGGCACGAGCGCGATCTGGCGCTGAGCCTCGGCATCCCCATGTACGGTTCCGATCCCCGGCTCGCGCGTCTCGGCACCAAGACCGGCTGCCGCCGCCTGTTCGCCGAGGTCGGAGTGCCCCACCCGGTCGGCATGGAGGACCTGCACGGCATCGACGAGGTCGTGACGGCGATCGAGGAGCTCATGGAGCGGCGCCCGAACCTCCGCCAGGTCATCGTGAAGCTCAACGAGGGCGTCTCGGGTTCGGGGAACGCGCTCGTCGAGCTCGACCGTGTCGCAGGCCTTCCCGCCTCCGAGCGGCGCGCGGCGATCGAGGCGTGCGTGCGCGAGATGCGGATGGAGGATCCCGCGGCCGTGTTCGACGCGTATGCAGCCCGGCTCGCCTCCGACGGCGGCATCGTCGAGGAGCGCATCGTGGGAGAGGAGATCGTGAGCCCGAGCGTGCAGCTGCGCGTGCTGCCCGACGGGACGGTGGAACTCCTGTCCACGCACGACCAACTGCTCGGCGGCGCGAGCGGGCAGAGCTACCTCGGTTGCGTGTTCCCGGCCGACCCGGCCTACGCCGAGCTCATCAGCGGGCCGGCGATGACCATCGGCGAACGGCTCGCCGCCGAGGGCGTGCTCGGACGGTTCGCGGTGGACTTCGTGGTGGTCCGGGATGCCGCGGGCGACTGGTCGGCCTACGCGATCGAGCTGAACCTGCGCAAGGGAGGCACGACGCATCCGTTCCTCACCCTGCAGTTCCTCACCGACGGACGATACGACGCGGGCACCGGGCGATTCCTCACGCCCGGTGGCGTCGAGAAGCACCTCGTGGCGACGGACCACCTCGAGTCGCCGAAGCTCCGCGCGCTCTCGATCGGGGACCTGTTCGACGCGGTCGCGCTCCAAGGACTGCACTACGACCACGCGCGACAGACGGGGATCGTGTTCCACATGATCACTTCCCTCACCGAGCACGGCCGGGTGGGCATGACCGCGGTCGGCGACACCCCCGAGCAGGCCATGGAACTCTACGAGAATGCGCGGCGCGTGCTCCTCGACGACGCACGCGCGGCGGGCACCCCGGCGCCCCTACCCGAGCCCGCCGGACCCAACGACCGGTCATTGCGCGGGCCTCGCCGGGCCGACCTCCACCGCGGCCTGTAGGCCGGTCGGTCGGCCGCGCGGCCGACCCAGCGGACGACCGACCGACGGGACCCTAAATGGCGACGCGGACCGGGTCGGTCACCCCTGGCCCGCCGTCGGCGGACGGCGGTCCGCCGCCGGCGTGTCGAGCCACGGGAGCTCCTTGCCCTGGAGCCCCGGCGGGATGAACTCGTCCTGCGGACCCGTGTCGGGCACGGTCGCGTCGTTCGTGAGGGACTGCAGCGGAGCTTCGAGGGTGCTCGTGCCGATCGGCGCGAACAGTCCCGCGATCGCGTTGGCGACGCTCGCCGAGATCACGCTCTCGGAGCCGGCGAGCATGACGTTGCCCGGATCGCCTCGCACGAGCTGCTCGGCCACTCCCGGCGTGAGCGAGGTCGCCGTGATGAGCAGCACCCCGCCCTGCGAGGCCACCACCGGACCGGCCGCGAGGCCGTCGGGGAAGTTCAGGCCCGTTGCGACGGCGGCGAGGTTCACGGATCCGGCTGCAGCGAGGTCCTGCGCGATCGCCGCCGCCGTCTCGTAGCGATCGGCGCCGCCGAGGCGGACGACCCGAGGCGCGTACGCGGTGATGGCCGTTCGCACGGCATCGGAGACCGCGCCGGGCGACCCCACCACGATGACGCGCTGGGGGTTCAGCCGGTCGAGCTCGGCGCGAGTGGACGACGGGAGGGCCGTCGGAGCGGTGAGCAGGACGGGACCTCCGAGTTGCGCCGCCGCGGCGCTCGCCGTGAGCGCATCGGGGAAGTCGGCGCCCGTCGCGACGTAGGCGACCGGCACGCCAGGCGAGAACGTGCGCGCCGAGACGTCGGCCGCCGTCGCATAGCGGTCGGTGCCGGACGCGCGCACGGCCGTCACTCCGGCCGCCTTCGAGGCCGCGGCCATCACGGCGTCCGAGACGACGGACGGTCCGCCCGCCACGACGAGCTTCGCGGGCCGCAGCCGCGTCAGCTCGGTGAGGACCGACTGCGGGATGGTCGTTCCGGGCACGAGCAGCACCGGCCCAACGCCGCCCGTGGCCGCACCTGCCGCGAGTGCGTCGGGGAAGGCGGCGCCCGTGGCGAGGTACGCCACGGGGACGCCGCTGTCGGGGAAGCCCCGCTTCGAGAGCGCCACGGCCGTCGCGTACCGGTCGGTCCCCCAGACTCGCTCGGTCCCCGCGGCGAGTTGTGCACCGCTGTACCGCGAGAGGAGGTTCGTCGTCATGGTCCGGACCGGCTGCTGCGCGGCCACGTATCCGCCCATCAGGCCCGACGTGTAGTTCAGCGTTCCGGCGGAGAACACGACAGCCGACGAGGGCGCCTGGTAGAGGGTCGCCTCGTGCAGGCCGGTCCCCCCGTTCCGGGCGGTGAAGGGCGACTGCGCGAGGACCGCCTGCGTGGTGCCCTGGAGCAGGGTCGGCGCGGGGTACTCGGCGTGCCGGCGGTCGGCCTCGATGCCGACGAGCCCCGGGATCTTGGATCCGTCGCGCAAGCCCGCTCCGCGGTACATCCAGTGGTTCGCCCCTCGCACGACCCACGCCGCCGGGGATCCGACCAGCCCGAGGCCGTCCGTCACGGGCCACATCTGGCCGATCACGGGCTGCTCCGGGCGTGGGATGTCGCGGAACCGGATGGTGCTCGTCGCACCCTTCACCGGGTCGAGCGAGGCACTGCGGTAGCAGACGATGATGCGGTTCGGCGTGCCGGACGCCGACGGTTCCACCCGCACCTGCCAGTACATGTTGTTGCCGCCGAAGTAGGCCAGGTCGACGCCGGCGTCGCGCGCGACCTCGGCCGCGGTGAACATCTCGCTGCTCCAGTACTCGTCGTGTCCGACCGAGATCATGCCCTGCTGTCCGGCGAGCAGGCCGGGATCACGATGCAGGTCGAGATTGGTGGCGTAGACGACGTCGAACCCGCGCGATTCCGCATAGCGGATCATCGGCGCTTCCTCGTTCATGAGCAGCGAGGCGCCCGAGTTGGGGTAGGGCCGATCGAAGCTGACCTTGACCGCCTGGCGGTCTCCGGAGACGGTCTTCGCACCGTAGGAGTTGTAGGTGTAGAGGCTCTTGCCCGTCGTGCCGTTGTCGGGGAAGTTGTTGTACGCCTGATAGGTGAAGGTGGGCTGGACGTGCACGAGCTTGCCGGACGCGTCGTCGTCGCGCAGCACGAACGACGCGTAGGTCTGCTTCGTCCCGCGGGTCACCACGACCGCGTAGACGCCGCTCGTCCAGTTCGCTCCGGTCTGCACCGTGAACGATCGCGGCCAGGGACACGTCACGGTCCCGTACGTCGCCTGAGTGGTGCAGGCGGGTGCCGGCGATGCGTTGAACGTGCCGCCCGTCACCCGGCGGCCGCCCTGGCCCTGGTACCAGCCGAGCCGGAACACGTCGTAGCGCGTCGATCCCGCGGTCGCGACGTGCACGTGGATGCCGACGGACTGGCCCTGGTCGATGCTGACCTCGGACGCGAACGCCTTGACCGCGAGGTCGCGATCGGTCGCCAGTGAGTACCCGGACCAGGGGATCTGCCATGCGTTCGTGCCGGGCAGGCGATTCTCGGCGACGATCGGGTTCACGGCCGGCGGCGCGACTGCAGCGACGGCCTGGTTCGCCGTCGGTGCCGCCGAGGCGGCCGGGACGGACGGCGCTGCGCCCAGTGCGGCGATCGCGATCACCGCAGCGGCGACCGATGCGACGAGGGCCCTCATCATTGCTCCTTCATGCGGGGCCTCTTCCCCCTACCCGGCGATGATAGCCCGCGGTCCCCCGGGCGGCGCCTGCCTCCCACCCGAACTGGGGACGGTCAGCCGCGACCGGTGAACGCCGGCGTCCGCTTCTCCTGGAAGGCCGCGAACCCCTCGCGATAGTCGTCTGTGTCGCACAGTGCGGCCTGCGCGCGGTTCTCGTCGGACATCGACGACCACAGTCCCAGGCGATGGTCCCGCAGGTCGGCGATGAGCCGTTTCGAGGCGATGAACGCCTGCGTCGGGCCGGATGCCGCGGTGCGGGCGGCCGCGCGCGCCGCCTCGAGCACCTCGTCGGCGGGCAGCGCCTGCGAGAAGAGGCCGGCGGCCACCGCTTCGGCGCCCGACATGAGCCGCCCGGTGACGATGAGGTCCATGGTTCGGTGGGCCCCGAGCCGCTCGTAGAACAGTGCGTGCCCGCCCGAGTCGAGCGTGGCCCCCAGGTTCTTGAACGGCGAGCCGATCTTCGCCGTGTCGGCGACGTAGACGATGTCGGACGCGATGAGCAGGCCGAGCCCGACGCCGAGGCAGGCCCCGTGCGCGACGGCGAACGTCGGCGCGGGGAACCGCGACATCCGCTTCAGCAACGGTTCGACCAGCCCGCCGAGGTAGCCCTGGACGTCGTCGTCGCGCGGGTCGACGCCGGCGATGTCGCGGCCCGCGCAGAACGCGCGCCCCTCGCCGCGCAGCACGAGCGCGCGGACGCCCGCGAACTCCGCCCGCTCGTACGCGTCGCCGAGCTCGGCGATCGCCGACTCGTCGAGCGCGTTGAGCTTGGCGGGTGCGTTCAGCACCACCTCGGCCACGCCGTCCTGGATCTCGAGCTCGATCATGCGGCGCTCCTTCGCGCGATGCGGGTCATACGTCGTAGTCCACCACGACGCGGTCGGACGTGGGGTGCGACTGGCACGTGAGCACGTAGCCGCGCTCGAGCTCGTCGGGCTCCAGCGCGAAGTTCTCGGTCATGTTGACGCTGCCCTCGATCACGCGGGCGCGGCAGGTGCCGCACACACCGCCCGCGCACGCGAAGGGCACGTCGCCGCGGACGCGCAGCGCCGCGTTGAGGATCGACTCGTTCGCGCTGACCGGGCTCTCGACGCTCGAGGAGTTGCCGTCGAGCGTGAACTCGATGTCGAACGTCGCCTCGCCCCGCTCGACGACCACGGGCCGGCCGTGGCGCGGTTCGGTCGCCCGGTCGGCGTCGGTCGTGAACAGCTCGTATCGCACGCGACCGGATGGCACGCCTCGCGCCTCGAGAGTGTCGCGCGCGAGCTGCACGAGCTCGAACGGTCCGCACAGGAACCACTCGTCGACCGTCGAGGGCGGGATGAGGGCGTCGAGCATGCGCTCGAGCTTCTCGGCGTCGATCCGCCCCGAGAGCAGGGGCGCGGTGCGCTGCTCGCGCGAGAGCACATGGTGCAGCGCGAGCCGCGACGGGTACCGATCCTTGAGCTCCGCGAGCTCCTCGAGGAACATGACGTCGCGCGTGGAGCGGTTCGTGTACACGAGCGTGAACCGCGCGTCGTCGGAGCGCGCGAGCACGGTGTGCGCAAGCGCCATGAGCGGCGTGATGCCCGAGCCGGCGGCGATGCCGACCACGTGCTTGCCGTCGAGCGAGTCGAGTCCCGAGGTGAACGTGCCCTGCGGGCTCATCACGTCGATGCGGTCGCCCGCGGCGAGCTCGGAGTTCGCCCACGTCGAGAACCGCCCGCCGAGGTCGCGCTTGATCGCGACCGACACGCTGCCGCGCACGGGCGGACGGCAGATCGAGTACGAACGACGCAGCTCGTGGCCGTCGAACTCGCGGCGGAGCGCGACGTACTGGCCGGGCAGGTACGTGTAGTCGTCGGCGAGCTCGTCGGGCACGGCGAAGGTGACCTCGACCGAGTCATCCGTCAGCGGGCGCACCTCGGCGACCTCGAGCCGGTGGAACCGGGCACGGCGGCGCTTCGGGGCGGTGTCGCCGCCGACCGCGCTCTGCAGGAACGCGTCGGCGATCGCGGCATCCGTCGTCAGCGTGCCCGCGGCGCTGCGGGCGGGGGCTCCCGTGGAGCCCAGGTTGATCGCGGCCATCAGAGCACCTTGAAGTAGTCGAAGGGCTCGAGGCAGTCGAGGCACTCGTAGAGCGCCTTGCACGACGTCGAGCCGAAGCGGGCGAGTTCGCGGGTGTTCAGGGAGTCGCAGCGCGGGCACTTGACCGCCATCTTCAGGCGGATGGGCCCGCCGTCGCGCACGGGTGCGTGGCCTGAAGGCGCCTGGATCCCGTACTTCCGGAGCTTGTCCTTGCCGGACTCGCTCATCCAGTCGGTCGTCCAGGCGGGCGCGAGCACCATCCGCACGTCGACGCGGTCGTATCCGGCGTGGGTGAGGGCCAGCACGACGTCGTCGCGCATGGCGTCCATCGCGGGGCATCCGCTGTACGTCGGCGTGAGCTCGACGTGCACCGATCCGTCGTCGTCGACGGCGACCGAGCGCAGCACGCCCAGGTCCTCGATCGTGAGCACGGGCACCTCGGGGTCGGTCACGGTCGCCGCGACGTCCCACGCGGCGCGTGCGGCCGGGTCGTTCGGCACCGGCCGGGCGACGGATGCCTCGGGCGCCCCGGTCACCACGACGCTCCGGGGTGTGCGCGCGCCAGCACCTGCATCTCGGCGAGCATCGGGCCGAGGTGCTCGGTGTGTTGGCCCTCACGACCACGACCGCCGACCACGAACGCGAGCCGGCCCTCGGGGCGCGACAGTTCGGCCTCGGCGAACACCTCGTCGATCACCGCGTCGAACGCCGGGCGCAGCGACGACGGCAGGGGCGCGATGCCCTGCTCGGCGAGGCGGGACGCGAGCTCGTCGTCGCGGAACAGCTCGTCGACGTACGGCCAGGTCTGCTCGACCGCGCGGACCATGCGGCGGCGGGACTCGTCGGTGCCGCCGGCGAGCCGCAACGTCCACTGGATCGCGTGGTCGCGGTGGTAGTCGACCTCCTTGGCGGACTTCGACGCGATCGCCGCGAGCGTGGCATCCGTCGACCCCTCGAGCGCCCGGTAGAGCTCGAGCAGGTACGTCGCCACGAACAGCTGCCGCGCGATCGTGTGCGCGAAGTCGCCGTTCGGCTGCTCGAAGATCCAGGCGTTGCGGAAGTCGGGCTCGTCGCGGAAGTAGGCGAGGTCGTCCTCGGAGCGGCCGTCGCGCGTTCCCGCATAGTGCAGCAAGGAGCGCGCGTGGCCGAGCAGGTCGAGCGCGATGTTCGCGAGCGCGACATCCTCCTCGAGCTCGGGCGCCCGGCTGATCCAGTCACCGAGGCGCTGGCTGAGCACGAGCGCGTCGTCGCCGAGGCGCAGCGCGTACTCGGCCACGTCGTCGGATGCCACGTGGCCGGCCGTCGCCTCGGAGCCGGCGAGCTCCTCGGCGAGCGCGACACGGTCGACGGTGACGTCGCCGTGGTGGTCGAGGTCCTCGGCGCTCATAGGTGCTTCACCCCTTCGGACTTCGTGTAGTACACCGCGTGCCGGTAGTTCTTGCCCGCGGGGCTCTCGAAGAACGCGCCCTTCGCGTCGGGGTCGCTCGTGGTCACGGCGTCGGCGGGCACGACCCAGATCGACACGCCCTCGTTGCGGCGCGTGTAGAGGTCGCGCGCGTTGCGCACGGCCATATCGGCGTCGGGCGCGTGCAGCGACCCGACATGCACGTGGCTGAGGCCTCGGTTGGCCCGAACGAAGACCTCCCAGAGGGGCCAGGCCTCGGTGCCCATCTCACCCGGAGTCGACATCACGCCACCGCCTTCTGCTTCAGTGCCTGCTTGCGGGCGTACTCGGCGGCCGCCTCGCGCACCCACGCGCCCTCTTCATGCGCCTCGCGGCGGCGGCGCAGCCGCTCGGCATTGGCCGGCCCGCGCCCGGCGAGCACCTCGTGGAACTCCGTCCAGTCGATCTCGCTCATGTCGTACCGCTGCTCGGCCTCGTTCCACTTCAGGTTCGGGTCGGGCAGGGTGACGCCCATGACCTCGGCCTGCGGCACGAGCATGCCGACGAAGCGCTGGCGCAGCTCGTCGTTCGAGAAGCGCTTGATGTTCCACGCCATCGACTGCGCCGAGTTGGGCGACTGGTCGTCGGGCGGGCCGAACATCATGAGGGCGGGCCAGTACCAGCGGTCGACGGCCTCCTGCGCCATCCGCCGCTGCGCCTCGGTGCCCTGCATGAGCTCGAGGAGGATCTCGAAGCCCTGGCGCTGGTGGAACGACTCCTCCTTGCAGATGCGGATCATCGCGCGACCGTACGGACCGTAGGAGGCACGGCACAGGGGCACCTGGTTGCAGATCGCGGCGCCGTCGACGAGCCATCCGATCGCGCCCATGTCGGCCCAGGTCGGCGTCGTGTAGTTGAAGATGGAGGAGTACTTGGCCTTGCCCTCGATGAGCTGCTGCGTCATCTCCTCACGGCTGATGCCGAGCGTCTGCGCGGCCGAGTACAGGTAGAGGCCGTGACCGGCTTCGTCCTGCACCTTGGCCATGAGGATCGCCTTGCGCTTGAGGCTCGGCGCGCGCGAGATCCAGTTCGACTCGGGCTGCATGCCGATGATCTCGGAGTGCGCGTGCTGGCTGATCTGCCGGATCAGCGTCTTACGGTACGCGTCGGGCATCCAGTCGCGCGGCTCGATGCGCGAGTCCTGCGCGATGAGGTCCTCGAAGCGCGCCTGCGCCTCGGCATCCTCGACCACGCTCAGGTCAGCGGGTGCGGTCATCGTCGACTCCAATGCTCTCGGGATCGGGCGGAACGGATGTCGCGACATCCGCATTACCAACCGATCGTTCAGTTAGTATAGGCTCGTGTCAAGCGTCGCGGCAACGAGGACCCGCGGCGATCCCCCGCACTCGATGAGGAGCAGCGCATGACGGATGTCGCGACCGAACGCCACGACGCGGCCGAGCCGGCCGGCGAGACGACGGATGCCGAGGCATCCGCCCGCCTGAACCGCTCGATGATGCAGCGCGACCTCGCCTCCGCGATGATGGGCATCGTCGTCGAACGCGACGACCCCGGCCACGCCGTCGTGTCGATGCGCGTGCGGGAGGACATGACGAACGGCTTCGCCATCACCCACGGCGGATTCGTGTTCACCCTGGCCGACACGGCCTTCGCGATCGCCTGCAACGAGGACCACCGCGTCACCGTGGCTGCGGGTGCCGACATCACCTTCCTCAAGTCCACGGTCGCCGGGCAGACGCTCACGGCGACCGCCGTGCGCCGCGCCCGCAGCGGCCGCACGGGCCTCTACGACGTGACGGTCGTCGACGAGCAGGGCGACGCCGTCGCCGAGTTCCGCGGCCGCTCGATCTCCACCAACCGCACGTTCTGACCACACCGGGAGCCACCGTGTCGACGACGACCATTCCCAGCACCGAGACCGTCTCGGGCGTCACGCCCGCCGCACCCGAGGAGCTCGATCCCGAGGAGCGCATGTCGCGCGCCGAGATCGAGGCGCTCCAGCTCGAACGCCTGCAGTGGACCGTGCGCCATGCGTACGAGAACGTGCCGCTGTACCGCCGCAAGTTCGACGAGCACGGCGTGCATCCCGACGACATCCAGACCCTGGCGGATGTCGCGAAGCTGCCGTTCACGACCAAGGCCGACCTGCGCGAGACCTACCCGTTCGGCATGTTCGCCGTGCCGATGGAGCGCGTCGCCCGCATCCACGCCTCGTCGGGCACGACCGGCCGGCCGACCGTCGTCGGCTACACGCACGACGATCTCGACCGCTGGGCCTCGCTCATCGCCCGATCGCTCCGCGCGAGCGGCGTGCGTCCGGGCATGAAGGTGCACAACGCGTACGGCTACGGCCTCTTCACGGGCGGCCTCGGCGCGCACGCCGGCATCGAGAAGCTCGGCGCGACGGTCATCCCGATGTCGGGCGGCCAGACCGCGCGCCAGGTGCAGCTCATCCGCGACTTCGAGCCCGACGCGATCATGTGCACGCCGAGCTACCTGCTCACGATCGCCGACGCGATGGAGGAGGCCGGCATCGACCCGCGCTCGACGTCGCTCAAGGTCGCGATCCTCGGCGCCGAGCCGTGGACCAACGAGATGCGGCGACGCATCGAGGACAAGCTCGGCATCGACGCGGTCGACATCTACGGCCTGTCCGAGGTCATGGGGCCCGGCGTCGGCAACGAGTGCGTCGAGACCAAGGACGGCCCGCACCTCTGGGAGGACCACTTCCTGCCCGAGATCATCGACGGCGACACCGGCGAGCAGCTGCCCGACGGCGAGCAGGGCGAACTGGTCTTCACGTCGCTGACCAAGGAGGCGTTCCCCGTCATCCGGTACCGCACGCGCGACCTCACGCGCCTGCTGCCCGGCACGGCCCGCCCCGGCATGCGCCGCATGGAGAAGATCACGGGCCGCAACGACGACATGATCATCCTGCGCGGGGTCAACCTCTTCCCCACGCAGATCGAGGAGCTCGTGCTCGAGATCGAGCACCTCACGCCGCATTTCATCATCGAGCTCACGCGCACCGGCCACATGGACGACATGACCGTGCGGATCGAACGGCACCCCGACCTGCCGGTCGACGCATGCCAGGCCGCGACGGTCGTGCTCGCGGGCAAGATCAAGGAGTTCATCGGCTCGTCGGTGCGCGTCCAGCTCGAGGAGCCGGGAGCGCTGCCCCGCAGCGAGGGCAAGTACAAGCGCGTCTACGACCTGCGCGAGCCGCGCTGAGCCGACGGGCGGCACGGATGCGAGACTGAGGGGAATGTCGGAGAACGGGAACGGGACGGCGCGACGCGGGCGGCCGGGATACGACCAGCAGGGCATCCTCGCGGTCGCGGTCGCCGCGTTCAACGAGTACGGCTACGACGCCACCTCGATGGGCGTGCTCGCCGAGCGGCTCGGCCTGTCGAAGTCGGCGATCTACCACCACTTCGCCTCGAAGGACGAGATCCTCGACCGCGCGCTCGACCAGGCCCTGAGCTCCCTCGAGGGGGTCTTCGACGAGGCGGGCGCCTCAGCCGGGACCGCGGCCGACCGCCTCGACCACGTGCTCCGCGGGGCCGTGCACGTGCTTGTCGCCGAGCTGCCCTCGGTGACGCTGTTGCTCCGGGTGCGGGGCAACACCGACGTCGAGCGCCGGGCCCTCGCGCGTCGGCGCGCCTTCGACAAGCGCGTCACCGAGCTCGTGTCGGCGGCGCAGGCCGAGGGCACGCTCCGCAGCGACATCGACGTGCGCGTCGTCGAGCGCCTGCTGTTCGGGATGATCAACTCGATCGTCGAGTGGTACCGCCCGGGCGGCCGCGAGGATGCCGCGCGACTGGCCGACGACGTGATCGCCGTCGCGCTCGACGGGCTGCGGGTCCCGGCCGCGGCCCGCTCCTGAGCCGCGCGATCACCGCGTCGCAGGACGCCCATGGGCTGGGCCCCGGCCCGGATGACGGGCAGAATGCTCACAAGGGGGACGACATGATCGAACTGCTGCAGGACCTGCCGCCCGGGGTGATCGGCTTCCGCGCCGTCGGCACAGTGACCGCCGACGACTACCGCGAGGTGCTGGATCCGGCGATCGACGCCGCAGTCGCGGCATCCGGGAAGGTCGACCTGGTGCTCGTCATCGACGACGGGTTCGACCGCTACTCGCTCGGCGCGATCATGGCGGATGCCGCGTTCCTCGGCCGGCCGCTCGACGTGTGGGGGCGCGCGGCGCTCGTGACGGATCGCGACGTGATCACGGGTCTCGCGGTCGCCTTCGGTGGCCTCGTCCCCGGCGAGTTCAAGGTGTTTCCGCTGACGCGGAAGGCGGAGGCGATCGCGTGGGTCGCGGATGCCTCCGCCTCGACGCCGGACTGACTCCCTGCCGCGCCGCGCCCTACGGGCACGCGGCGCACGGCTCGCCGGTGCGCACTGCGCCCGACTCGCTCGACACGAGTCGTGCCAGCCTGCTGCGGACGGCGCGACGGGTGCGGCCCGCCGACGGCGCCGCGGCCGCGGCATCCGCTCGACGCTCAGCTGCGAGGCGCCGGCGCTCGAGTTCGACCGCCAAGCGCTCCTCGTGAGCGGCATGCAGGTGCGGGAAGCTGAATTCCGAGATCTGCATCATTCCTGTCCCCTTCGTGATGAGCCCTACGCTCCTCCCTGAGGTGACCTGCCGGAATCGGGCAGATGCCGTATCCGCGGCGATGCCGCGGACGCCGGGACTGAGGTGGGTCGGACGAATGCTTCATGCCGAGGGAAGGCCGGGCGGCTGTCGGCGGCGTGGGCCAGAGTGGGACGCATGTCCTCGACCTCCGCGTCCGTCACGTCCGCCGACACGCGCACCGAGGCGCTCGCCGCCCTGCGCGAGCTCGTCGGGCGCGACGACGCCGATTTCCACGACGGCCAGTACGAGGCGATCGAGGCGCTCGTGGATGGCCGGCGGCGGGCGCTCGTCGTGCAGCGCACCGGCTGGGGGAAGTCGGCCGTGTACTTCGTCGCGACGCTCCTCCTGCGACGTCGAGGGGCCGGACCGACGGTGCTCGTCTCGCCCCTCCTGTCGCTCATGCGCGACCAGATCGCGGCCGCCGAGCGCGCCGGGGTGCATGCCGCAGCCATCAACTCCACCAATCCGCACGAATGGGCCGACGTGCAGCAGCGTCTCGCCGACGACGCCGTCGACGTGCTGCTCGTCTCGCCCGAGCGGCTGAACAACCCGGCGTTCCGCGAGCAGCAGCAGCCCGCGCTCAGAGGCCGGATCGGCATGCTGGTCGTCGACGAGGCGCACTGCATCAGCGACTGGGGCCACGACTTCCGGCCCGACTACCGGCGGCTGCGCGAGCTCATCGCCGACATCCCTGCGGCGGTGCCCGTGCTCGCGACCACGGCGACCGCGAACAGCCGGGTGGTCGCCGACGTCGCGGAACAGCTCGGCCACGGCGACGACGTGGTGACGATCCGCGGGCCGCTGGCTCGCACGTCGCTCCGCCTCGGCGTGCTGCGCCTCCCCGACGCCCCGACGCGCCTCGCATGGCTGCTCAGCCACCTCGACGACCTGCCGGGCTCGGGCATCATCTACGCGCTCACCGTCTCGGCAGCGAACGACACCGCACGGCTGCTGCGCGAACGCGGGCACGAGGTGCGCGCCTACACGGGCCAGACCGACCCCGACGAACGCGAGGAGTCCGAGGCGCTGCTGAAGCGCAACGAGGTCAAGGCGCTCGTCGCGACGAGCGCGCTCGGCATGGGATTCGACAAGCCCGACCTCGGATTCGTGCTGCACCTCGGCGCGCCCTCGTCGCCGGTCGCGTACTACCAGCAGGTGGGCCGCGCAGGTCGTGCGACCGACAGCGCCGACGTGCTGCTGCTGCCCGGACCCGAGGACCCCGCGATCTGGCACTACTTCGCGACCGCGTCGATGCCCGACGAGGATCGCGCCCGGCGGGTCATCGCCGAGCTCTCCGACGTCCCGCTCTCGACGCCGGCCCTCGAAGCGCGCGTCGACATCAGGCGCACCCCGCTCGAGCTCCTGCTCAAGGTGCTCGATGTCGACGGGGCCGTCCGCCGCGTGCAGGGCGGCTGGGTCGCGACCGGCGAGCCGTGGTCGTACGACGCCGAACGCTACGCCCGGATCGCGGCCGCACGCGAGGCCGAGCAGCAGCACATGATCGACTACGAGACGACCGACGGATGCCGCATGGAATACCTCCAGCGCACACTCGACGACGACACGGCGCGGCCCTGTGGCCGCTGCGACAACTGCGCGGGTGCATGGTACGACCTCGGCCTGGCCGACGGCGCGGCCGAGGCGGCCGCCGGGGCGCTCGACCGCGTGGGCGTGCCGATCGAGCCGCGGCGCGCGTGGCCGACCGGCGCCGACCGGCTCGGCGTGCCGGTCAAGGGCCGCATCCCGTCGGGCGAGCAGGCCGCCGAGGGCCGCGCGCTCTCGCGGCTCACCGACCTCGGCTGGGGCGGAACGCTGCGCGAGCTCTTCGCCACGGGCACGCCCGACGCACCGATCCCGCCCCAGCTCCTCGCGGCGTGCGTCCGCGTGCTCGCCGAGTGGGGGTGGGCCGAGCGACCCGTGGCGGTCGTCTCGGTGCCGTCGCGCTCGCGACCGCAGCTCGTCGACTCGCTCGCGCGCGGCCTGGCCGAGGTGGGCCGCCTGCCCTACCTCGGCGCCCTCGCGCCCGTCGACGGCGGCCCGACGGGCGCGCCCGGCGGCAACAGCGCTTTCCGACTCGCGGGCGTCTGGAGCCGGTTCAGCGCCGATGGCCTCGATGTCCCCGCCGGCGGGGTGCTGCTCATCGACGACCAGGCCGACAGCCGGTGGACCCTCAGCGTCGCCGCGCGCACCCTCCGCCAGGCGGGCGCGACCGAGGTGCTCCCGTTCGTCCTCGCGGTCCGGGGGTGACCCGCGACCGCGCGTGTCACGCGGACGCGCGCGTCACACGGGCTGCGCGTGTCACGCGGGCTGCGGCGCCGGCATGGGCTCCTTCGCCACGAGCGTGAGCACGTCGTAGGTCGCCACGATCTCGTCGTCCTGGTTCTTCAGCACCGCGTCCCAGCGCACCTCGCCGTACTCGTCGGTCTCGCGCGGTGAGATCTCCTTCGCCGTGAGCTCGACGCGGATCGAGTCGCCCGGCGACACCGGCGTGATGAAGCGCAGGTTCTCGAGGCCGTAGTTCGCGAGCACCGGCCCGGGCGCGGCATCCACGAACAGGCCCGCCGCCCACGACACGAGCAGGTAGCCGTGCGCGACGCGTCCGGGGAAGAACGGGTTCGCGGCCGCCGCCTCCTCGTCCATGTGCGCGTAGAACGTGTCGCCGGTGAAGTTCGCGAACGTCTCGATGTCATCGAGCGTCACGGTCCGGGGCGCCGAGGCGACCTGGTCGCCGATGCGCAGGTCGGCCAGCGACTTGCGGAACGGGTGCGGCTCGCCGGCCTCCAGGTAGGGGCGCGCCTCGGCACCCGAGTGCCACACGCCGGTGAGCGCCGTGAGCATCGCCGGCGAACCCTGCACCGCGGTGCGCTGCATGTAGTGCTTGACGGCACGCATGCCGCCGAGCTCCTCGCTGCCGCCGGCGCGACCCGGTCCGCCGTGCACGAGGTGAGGAACGGGCGAGCCGTGTCCGGTCGACGAGCGCGCGTCATCGCGATCGAGGAACAGGAGCCGTCCGTTCATGGGCGCGATGCCCGTGGCGAGCGCGATCGCGACCTCGGGGTCGTGCGTCGCGACGCTCGTGACGAGCGAACCGCCGCCACGCGCGACGAGGTCGACGGCCTGGTCGATCGAGTCGTAGGCGATGACGGATGCCACGGGGCCGAACGCCTCCACCTCGTGCACCGCGGGTGCGGCGGCATCCGTGAACTTCAACAGCATGGGCTGCACGAACGCGCCCTCGGCGTCGACGCCCTCGGGCGCCTCGAGCGAGCCGATGACGAGCTCGCCGCCGGCCTCCTGCAGGCGGCGCACCTGTCGGAGCACCTCGTCGCGCTGCCCCGTCGAGGCGAGCGGGCCCATGGTGGTGCCCTCGGCGCGCGGGTCGCCGACGACCACGCGCTCGGCGAGGCGCTCGCGCACCGCGTCGACGAGCGCGTCGACGGATGCGGCGGGCACGATGGCGCGGCGGATCGCCGTGCACTTCTGCCCCGCCTTCGAGGTCATCTCGACGACGAGCTGCTTGACGTAGGCGTCGAACTCCGGCGTCTCGGGCGTGGCATCCGTACCCAGCACCGACGCGTTGATCGAGTCGGTCTCGCTCGAGAACCGCACGCCGCCGGTCTGCACCGAATCGTGCGCGCGCAGCCGCTCGGCCGTCGAGGCCGATCCGGTGAATGCGACGTGGTCGCCGAGTCGCAGGTGGTCGAACAGGTCGGGCACGCTGCCCGACACGAGCTGCAGCGAGCCCGCGGGCAGCAGGCCCGACTCGACGAGGATCCGCACGTACGCCTCGGTGAGGTAGCCGGTGGGCGTGGCCGGCTTCACCACGGTCGGCACGCCCGCGAGGAACGCCGGGGCGAACTTCTCGAGCGAGCCCCAGACGGGGAAGTTGAACGCGTTGATCTGCACCGCGACGCCGGGCAGGCGCGTGTAGACGTGACGCCCGATGAACGAGCCGTCCTTCGACAGCGGCTCGACCGGGCCGTCGACGAGCACCTTCGCGTTCGGCAGCTCGCGGCGCCCCTTCGACGAGTACGTGAAGAGCACGCCGATGCCGCCGTCGATGTCGACCCACGAGTCGCGCTGGGTCGCGCCCGTGCGGGCGGAGAGCTCGTAGAGCTCGGCCTTGCGCTCGGTGAGCACGAGCGCCATCTGCTTGAGCAGCACCGCGCGCTGGTGGAAGGTGAGCTCGCCGAGCGAGCGCTGGCCGATCGTGCGAGCGTGCTCCAGCGCGGCGGCGAGGTCGAGGCCCTCGGTCGAGACGCGCGCGACGAGCTCGCCGGTCGACGCGTCGCGCACCTCCGTCGCGGAGGCCACGGCGGCCTGGTCTGGCGTCCACCACGCGTCGCGCACGTAGCTGGGCAGGATCTCGGTCATCGTTCTCTCCTCATTGGTCCAAGCGGTTTCAGGAAGACGGAGGCTCGTCAGGATCGAACGGTCGATCCCGTCCTGAGCAGCCTCCGAGCTCCTGAAACGAAGCTCACTGCGCGTCCCACAGGTAGAAGCCCTCGCCGGTCTTGCGGCCGAGCTTGCCCTCCGCGACCATGCGGCGCAGCAGGGCGGGCGGTTCGAATCGGTCGCCGAGCTCGCCCGCGAGGTACTCGGCGATGCCGAGCCGCACGTCGAGTCCGACGAGGTCGGTGAGCTTGAGCGGGCCCACCGGGTGCTTGTAGCCGAGCGTCATGGCGGCGTCGATGTCCTCGGCGGACGCCACGCCCTCCTCGAGCATCCGGATCGCCTCGAGCCCGATCGCCACGCCGAGTCGGCTCGACGCGAAGCCCGGGGCGTCGTGCACCACGATCGGGGTCTTCGCGATCGCGCTGACCCACCCGCGCGCCTGCTCGACGAGCGCGCCGTCGGTCTGCGCGCCGCGCACGACCTCGACGAGGGCCGAGGCGGGCACGGGGTTGAAGAAGTGCAGGCCGAGGAACCGCTCCGGACGGTCGAGCCGGCCCGCGAGCCCGTCGATCGAGATCGACGACGTGTTCGACGCGAGCGCGGCATCCGCCCCCAGCACCGCTTCGACGCGGGTGAGCGCGTCGAGCTTCAGCCCGAGGTCTTCCGGTACCGCCTCGATCACGAGGTCGGCGTCGGCGAAGGCATCGGTGGCGGTCGCCACGGTGAAGCGGGTGCCGATCGCGTCGGCCGTCTCCTCGGTGCTGCCACGGGCGACGGATGCCGCGACCGAGTCGAGCACGCGACCGCGCGCCCCTTCGGCCGCGTCGTCGTCACGCTCGACGACGGTCACGTGCGAGCCCGCGAGCAGGAACGCGTGGGCGATGCCGGCGCCCATGCGTCCGCCGCCGAGGACGCCGACGCGGTCGGGCGCGGACGGGCCGGCCGGGATGGGGGTCTCGGTGTCGGTCACTCGGCACTCCTCTTCGCTCGGCGTTCCAGGAACTCGGTCATGCGGCGGTGCTTCTCGGGACTCTCGAACAGCACGGCCTGCGACTCGAGGTCGACGCGCGGGTGGTCGACGCGCGGTGCGCGCAGCACGCGCTTGGTCGCGATCGTCGCGTCGCGGTCGTTGCGCGCGATGCGGTCGGCGAGCGCGTGCGCCTCGGCCAGCAGGTCGGCGGCGGGATGCACCGCGGTCACGAGCCCGATCGAGAGCGCCTCCGCGGCGTCGACGATCCGCCCGGTGAGCAGCAGCTCGGACGCCCGAGACTCGCCCACGATCTCCTTCAGCCGCCACGTCGCGCCCGCCGCCGGGATGATCCCGAGGCCCGTCTCGGGGTTGCCGAACTTCGCGTCGGGCGTGCCGATGCGGATGTCGGCGGCGAACGCGAGCTCGGCGCCGCCGCCCAGCGCCCACCCGTCGATCGCCGCGATCACGGGCATGGGCAGCTCGTTGACGCGCACGAACGCGTTCGCGTTGATGCCCGCGAGCGCGTCGGCCGCACGGCGCTCGCGGAGCTGCGCGATGTCGGCGCCGGATGCGAACACCCCGCCCGCGCCGGTGATGACCAGGGTGCGCGGCTCGGCCTCGAGCTCGGCGCACAGCGCGTGCAGCGCGTCGATCGTGGCCTGGTCGATCGCGTTGCGCTTGTCGGGACGGTTCAGGGTCGCGACGACCCGATCGTCGCGGCGTTCGACGAGCAGCGGCGAGGGCACATCCGGTGACACCGCGACATCCGGCGAGTTCATCGCATGCCCTCGACGATCAGCGCGGTGCCCTGGCCGACGCCGACGCACATGGTCGCGAGGCCGTAGCGCGAGTCCTCGCGCTCCATGCGCCCGAGCAGCGTCACGACGAGCCGGCAGCCCGACGAGCCGAGCGGATGGCCCAGGGCGATCGCCCCGCCGTCGGCGTTGACGCGCTCGGGGTCGAGGCCGAGCCGCCGCATGCTCGCGAGCGACTGCGTGGCGAACGCCTCGTTGAGCTCGACCGACCCGATGTCGTCGAGATCGATGCCCGAGCGCTCGAGCGCCTTCTCGGTCGCGGGCACCGGGCCGAGGCCCATGATCTCGGGCGCGAGACCCGCCGACGCGCCGACCACCACGCGGGCGCGCGGCGTGAGCCCGTAGCGCTCGACGGCCGACGCGCTCGCGACGACGATCGCGCTCGCGCCGTCGTTGAGCGAGCTCGAGTTGCCGGCGGTCACCACCGAGCCGCCCCGCACGACCGGACGGAGCCCCGAAAGCACCTCGAGCGACGTGTCCCGCCGCGGGCCTTCGTCGACCAGCACCTTCCCCTTGGCCGTCGGGACGCCCACGATCTCAGCCTCGAAGCGGCCGGCGTCGATGGCCGCGGCCGCGCGCTGCTGCGAGCGCAGCGCGAATGCGTCGGCGTCCTCGCGCGAGATGCCGTCGACGCGCGCGACCTCCTCCGCGGTCTCGGGCATCGAGAACGTGGCCTTCTCGCGTGCGAGCAGTTCGGGATTGGGGAAGCGCCAGCCGATCGAGGTGTCGTAGGCCTCGCCGGGCTTGGCCCACGGCTTCTCGGGCTTGGCCTGCACCCAGGGCGCCCGCGTCATCGACTCGACGCCGCCCGCGATGATGAGGTCGGCGTCGCCGGCCCGGATCGCCTGGGCGGCCATGATGATCGCCGACATGCCCGAGGCGCACAGCCGGTTGACCGTGATGCCCGGCACCGAATCGGGCAGGCCGGCGAGCAGCACCGACATGCGCGCGACGTTCCGATTGTCTTCGCCGGCCTGGTTCGCGGCACCGAGGATGACCTCGTCGACCGCGCCGGCCTCGATCGCCTCCTCGTCGATGCGCGCGCGCCGGATCGCCTCGCCGACCACGAGGCTCGCGAGGTCGTCGGGTCGGACACCCGCGAGCGCCCCGCCGTATCGTCCGACTGGCGTCCGCACTCCGCCGACGAGGTAGGCCTCGGCCATGGGTCTCTCCTGACTGCGTCGTCTGGAACCTCGCCCGCCAGCGCATCGGCGGGTCGCGGCATCCGCTCGGAGTCGATTTCAAAACCGACCGTTCAGTCAGTAAGTATGCCGAACGGATGGCGCGATCGCCAGTCGAGCGGCCGTCGCCGGGCCGACGGGTCGGGCTATCCCTCACTCTCCGGCGTCGGTTCCGGCGTCGGCTCGGGCGACTCGGGCGCGGTGGGCGGCGTTCCGCCCGTCGGTCCGAACAGCGTCCAGTCGCCGCTCCGGCATTCGTAGAACTCGACGGTCTCGGTGTCGATGTAGATGTCGCCGTCGGCCGTGCACTCCGCACGATCGGGAGCGCCGACGCCGAGGGACACCTGCGTGCCGGGCGTGCCCGCCGCGCCCTGCTCGCCCTGGGCCCCCTGCTCGCCCTGGGCGCCTTGAGCGCCTTGTGCGCCCTGCGGCCCCTGCTCGCCGGTCAGGTTCTCGGCGGCCGACTCGCGGATGTTGCCCACGAGCGTCCAGTCATCCTGGAAGAGGTACACGTCGGAGGTCGAGATGTCGATGTAGACATCGCCCTCGTAGCCCTTGCCCGACTCCGGAACTCCGGTTCCGGCACGCACCGCCGAGCCGGCCGGCAGGATCTCCTCGAGCGCCTCCTCGTAGTCCACCGTCTCCTCCGCGGACGCCGTCGGCTGCGGGGTCGCGGCCGCGTCCTCCGCGGTGCTCGAGCGGGCCAGCCATCCGCCCAGGAAGGCGGCCACGAACGACAGCACCACCACAGCGGCGCCGACGCCGATGAGCCAGCCACGCGTGAGGGGCGCGGGCGGTGCAGCCGCTGCAGAATCCGTGGGCTGCATCGCGTCGGGCTCGGGCGACGTGGCCCCGTTCGGCGTCGGCTCCTGGTCGCTCATTCGTGTCCCCTCCGCTCGCACCGCGCGAGCGGGATCCGCTCCGCCGCCCGGCTTCGTCGAGAGGCTACGGCGCGCCGGCAGGGTCGGCGTGTGCCGTTGGTCCCGTCCGCGCACGAGTCCGGCCGGGCCCGGCGGTCGATGCCGCCGGGCCCGGCTGCGACTCAGGAGACCGTGTCGACGGCGACCGGGCCGAGGTCGGCGAGCAGCTCGTCGCCGAGTCGCACGTCCTCGAAGGCGGCCTCGATCTCGGCGCGGCCGAGCAGTTCGGCGAGCCGGCGCTGACGGTGGCGCGGGATGAGCGTCACGACCCGGCCGGCGCGCCCGGCGCGTCCGGTGCGACCCGAGCGGTGCAGGTACGTCTTGTACTCGTCGGGCGCGTCGGCCTGGATCACGAGGTCGATGTCGTCGACGTGGATGCCGCGCGCCGCGATATCCGTCGCCACCAGCACGTCGACCCGGCCGCTCGTGAGCTGCTGCAGGTTGCGCGTGCGCTTGGCCTGGTTGAGGTCGCCATGCAGCGCGACCGCGAGGATGCCGGCGTCCTCGAGGTGCTCGGTGAGATCCTCGGCGAAGGCGCGCGTGCGGGCGAAGACGAGCGTGCGACCGTCCCGGTCGGCGAGCCGGGCGACGATGTCGCGCTTGTCGCGGTGGTCGATGACGAAGACGCGGTGCTCGATCGTGCCCGACGCCTGGTCCTCGCCGGCGACCTCGTGCACGGCCGGGTCGACGAGGAACTCGTCGACGAGCGCGGCCACGCCGGTGTCGAGCGTCGCGGAGAAGAGCAGCTTCTGGCCGCCGTCGGCGGTGTGGCGGAGGATCCGCTGCACCGGCTCGAGGAAGCCGAGGTCGCACATGTGGTCGGCCTCGTCGAGGATCGTGATCGCGACCTCGCTGAGGTCGAGGTGACCCTGCTCGACGAGGTCCTCGACGCGCCCGGGGGTGCCGATCACGATGTCGACGCCGCGCTGGAGGGCGCCCACCTGGCGGCCCTGGGGCACGCCGCCGTAGACCTGGGTCGTGAAGAGGCCGACGCTGCGCGCGATCGGCTGCACCGTGCGGTCGATCTGGAGGGCGAGCTCACGGGTCGGCGCGAGCACGAGTGCGCGAGGGGCGCGGCCGAACTGCCGCTTGCCGCCCGACTTGCCGGACTCGGCCCACATGCGCATGAGGCGCTCCACCGTGGGGGCGCCGAACGCGATGGTCTTGCCGGATCCGGTGCGGCCGCGGCCCAGGACGTCGCGGCCCTCGAGCACGACCGGGATCGTCGCGGCCTGGATCGGGAACGGCGACTCGGCGCCGAGCTCCTGCAGGGCGCGCACGATGTTGCCGCCGAGGCCGAGGTCGGCGAAGCCGATGCCGTCGACCTCCTCGGCACGGATGGCCTCGGCCTCGAGCCGCTCCAGCACGACATCGTCGGCCGGCTGGAAGCGCTCGGTGCGGTCGCGGTCGGGGAAGAAGGAGGTCGGGCGACGCTCGGAGTCGCGGAAGCCCGGGCGGTCGAAGCCGCGGTCGCCGCGGGGGGCGCGGTCGTCACGGTCGAAGCGACGGGGGGCGCGGTCGTCGCGGTCGCGACGCGGGGCGCGGTCGTCACGGTCGAAGCGACGGGGCGCGCGGTCGTCGCGGTCGCCGCGGGGGGCGCGGTCGTCACGGTCGAATCGACGCGGGGCGCGGTCGTCACGATCACGACGCGGCGCGCGGTCGTCCTCGAAGCGACGGGGGGCGCGGTCGTCGCGGTCGAACCGACGGGGCGCGCGGTCGTCGCGGTCGAAGCGACGGGGGGCGCGATCGTCCCGATCGCGGCGCGGCGCGCGCTCGTCGCGGTCGCGGTCGCGACCCGGGCGCTCGGAGCGGTGCGGCGTGCGGCCCGACGCCACGCGCTCCTCGCGCGACCAGCGGGGCGCGCGATCGGACGCGGGCTCCTCGGGGCGGTAGCCGCGGTGGCCGGGGCTGCGCGAGCCCGGCTTCTTGCGGGCACCGGCGTACGACGGGTCGAAGTTGCGGGCGGGTCGACCGCCGGCGGGCTTCTTGTTCTTGGGCATGGCTGCTTTCCGGGTTGTCTCGTGTACATGGCAGCCGCTGCGCGAGCGCAGCACGACTGAGAACCCGGGTGCATCGTCGACCGGGGCCGTTCACATACGGTGAATCTCCGCTCGCGGATTGCGCGCGGCTTCGGCCCTCAGGACTCACAAACCCATCCGCGCGAACGCGGTGTCCAGAACCGACCTCACGAGGATACCGGACACCCTCCTGTGAATCCGCCCGGCGCGGCATCCGCTCCCGGCGGAACGTAACGACCCGGTAACCCGATTCGCGTACGCTCACGTCGTGACCACACCGCCGTCGATCTCCGTCGAGACGCCTCGCGCGGCCGGCATCGAGCGCCTGCTCGACGCCGGCAGTGCCGACGCGCGCTCGCTCTACCCGGCGGATCCCGTGGGGCTCCTCGACGCCTCCCAGCTCGAGGCGCCCGGCACGCTGGTCTACGTCGCCCGCGATCACGACGGCGAGGCGCTCGGCGTCGCGGCCATCGTCGACGGCGACGGACTCGATGCCGACCGCGGCGAGCTCAGGCGCATGTACGTCGACCCGGTCGCGCGCGGCCGGGGCATCGCGAGCGCGCTCATCGAGCGCATCGAGACGGATGCCGCAGCTCGCGGACTCCGCGAGATCGTGCTCGAGGCGGGTCGTCTTCATCATCCGGCGCTGGCGCTCTACGCCAAGCACGGCTACCGGCGGGTGGAGCGGTTCGGCCGGTACGTGAACGAGCCGACGAGCGTGTGCATGGCGAAGTCGCTCGTAGGATTCACCGGCGTCATCGACGACGACCCGTTCGACCTGCCGCTCGCGGTCGGCGAGTAGCACGCGACTGAGCAACGCGGCGCGACGGGTGAGCAACCCCGCGCGGGATTGAGCAACGCGTACCCATCCGCCGCGCGTGCGGCCCGCGCCATCCTCGGAGCATCCCATTCGATCTCGGAGGATCCTCCATGCTCGCCATCATCTCGGCCATCGCGTTCGGCGTCACGATCGGCGGCGTCGTCGGCGCCATCGCGACCGGGGACCCGCGCTACGCGATCCTGTGGAGCATCTCGCTCACGGTCGCCATCCTCGCGGGCACGTTCGCGGGGCTCGGCGCCGTCGGCCTGTTCGGGCGCGGACGCTCCGACGCGAGCCAGGCACCTCCGGCCGGGGAGCTCACCCTGGCCCGAGTGGAGCGGATCGGCCGCACGGGACTCAGCGTGAACGACCAGCCGCAGGTCGAGCTCGTGCTCACCGTCGCGCCGCGGTTCCGCCAGGCGTACACGACCGTGCACCGGCAGATCCTCGACATCGTCGCGCTCCCGCAGGTGCAGCCCGGCTCGATCATCGTGGTGCGACGACCGGATGACGCGAAGGCGAACGTCGACCTCGTGCTGGACCCGCCCGACGACTGGGCGCGCCTGCGCGACGCCGAGCGGCTGCGCACCGGCACCGACCGCACCGTGCCCGTGGCGTCGCAGGCGCCGGCCTGGGCCTCGGAGCCGCAGGCGCTCTTCGGCGGGCCTCGAAAGCCCGCGCGACCGTGGCGACGTGTGCTGCTCGCGGGTGTGACGGTCGCGACCGCTGCGATCGTGCTCATCCCGGCCTACGACACGATCGGGCGCACCGTGCAGGCGTTCGCGTCCGGGAATCCGGATGCCGCGAGCGTCGTGCTCGGCGACCGGCATGCCGAGATCGTCGACGCGCTCGCGGCCGAGACCGGCGGTACGCAGTTCGTGAGCGTCGCCTTCTACGACAGCTACGCGCTCGCGACCGCGCCGAGTGCCCCTGGAGCGCTCACGATGGACGTCTACCAGTTCCGTTACGACCGCACCGAGCACCAGGGTCCTGAGCTCATCCAGCCCGACGACCCTGCCGCGGCGCTGTTCGACGTGAGCGAGGTGGACTTCTCGAGGATCCCAGAGCACATCGCCACGGCCGAGGAGCACTCGGGAATCACCGATCCGACGTCGGTGATCGTGTCGGTCGAACGCGCGCTCATCGCGGATGCGTCGGGGGCGCGGCCCGTGCGCGTGCTCGTGATCCTCGACTCGACGTACGAGGACGCCACGGTGCAGATCGACGCGGCGTCGGGCGAGGTGCTCGGGTGACGTTGTCGGCGCGCGCCGCGCCTCGTCGATTCAGGAGATCGGAGGCTGCTCAGGACGAGATCTGCGAAAGCCTCCTGAACCGCCTCCGATCTCCTGAAACGGGGTAGCCCGGGGTCGTCGGGGGCGAAACCGGCTCGGATGGTTGCGTCCGGCCGAACCTGGGTTAGCATCGCACCACCCCAGAACCCGGAGCCCCCGTGACCCCCACCCGACTCTCCGGCGGTCGCGGAGGCCGGCATCGCCGGTCGGCCCGGATCGCCCTTGCCGTCCTCGCGGCGCTCGGCGTCGTCGCCGCCGTCTCGGCGTTCCACCAGCCGGTGCGCGAGCTCGACCCGACGGCCGAGCAGGCCTCGAGCGAGGTCGCCGGCACCGAGGTCATCGGCATCCGCACGTTCGAGGCCCCGGCGGGCCTGCGCATCCACGCCGACCTCGAGTACGGCGTGGCCGACGACGGCACGCTGCTCACGCTCGACGTCTGCCGACCGGCCGTCGGCGACGCGATGGACGTCGCGATGCCGACCGTCGTGTCCGTCCACGGCGGCAGCTGGGCCCGCGGCGACAAGGCGAACTCGGACTGGCGGAACGTGTGCCTGTGGCTCGCGAGCGAGGGCTTCGTCGCGGCATCCGTCAACTACCGCCTCGTCCCCGAGGCGAGGTTCCCCGCACAGGTCGACGACGTCGCGGCGGCCGTGGCGTGGCTGCGCGAGCCCGACCAGGTCGAGCGGTTCGGCATCGATCCGGCGCGGATCGCGGCGTTCGGCGGCTCCGCGGGCGGACACCTCGCGTCACTGCTCGGCACGGTCGGCGAGGGCCCGCTCGACGCCGGCTCGCGCGTGGCCGCCGTGGTCGAGCTGTCGGGTCCGGTCGGCCTCGGCGCGGCCGAGCTCGACGCCGATGGCGCGTCCGACTGGCTGCGCGGGATCGTCGGCGAGTTCCTGGGCTGCGTGCCCGGTACGGCCGACGTCGATTGCCCGCAGGCGATCGAAGCGTCCGCGACGGCGCATGTCGACCCGAGCGACCCCCCGTTCTTCATCGGACACGCCGCGGCCGAGGTGGTGCCGCTCGCCCAGTCCGAGCGCCTGGCGGCGACGCTTCGCGCCTCCGCCGTGCCCGTCGAGGTCGCGCTCGTGCCGGGCGACGCGCACTCGATCGGCATCCTCGAGGCCCCGCTGCGCGAGCGGGTCGCCGCCTTCCTGCACGCCCGGCTGGGCTGAGGCAAGGCCTCTCCGCTCCGGCCGGCGGGCGCCTAGTCTCGGCGCATGGGGGAAACGACTGAAGCGGTCCGCCGCGAACGGCCCGACTCGCCTGCACAGCTCTCGCGGCCCGAGTGGCGCGTGGTCCTCACGCGCACGGCGCACGAGTTCCGCATCCACCAGTGCTGGGACCTCGCCGCGGCGCTGACCTACCATGCGGTGCTCTCGGTGTGCCCGGCGCTGCTCACCGCCGCCGCGTTCATCGGCATGTTCGGCAGCGCCGAACCGGTGGCCGAGGGCGCGCTCGGCGTCGTCGGCGACCTCGGCGGCGACGACACGGTCGCCGCGCTGACCGAACCGATCTCGCAGCTGCTCAGCGCCTCGCGGGCCGGACTCGCGTTCATCACGGGATCGGCGATCACCCTCTGGACGGTCTCGGGTTACCTCGGCACGTTCGGCCGCGGCATGAACCGGATCCTGGGCGTTCCCGAGGGGCGCCCGTTCTGGAAGTCGCGCCCCGTGATGCTCGCGGCAGCGGCGGTCATCGTGGTGCTCGCCGCCGTGATCATCGGCGCACTCGTGGTGAGCGGCGCCGTCGCGGCATCCGTCGCCCGGTCGCTGGGGATCGATGACGACCTCACCCTCGCGTGGGACCTGGGCAAGCTGCCCGTCCTCGCCGGGCTCGCCGCGCTCATCCTGGCCATCCTCTACTGGGCGACCCCGAACGTGCGGCGCCCCAGCCTCCGGTGGCTCTCGGTCGGTGCCGCGGTCGCGATCGTCGTGTGGATGCTCACCACCGCCGCGTTCGGCGCGTACGTCTGGAACTTCGCGAGCTACGACCGGACCTACGGCGTGCTCGGCGGGATCGTCGCGTTCCTGCTCTGGCTGTGGCTCTCGAACCTGGCCGTGCTGGCCGGCGCCGTGCTCGACACCGAGGTCGAGCGGGCGCGCCAGCTCCGCGCGGGCATCGAGGCGCAGGAGCGACTGAAGCTCCCGTTGCGGGACGACCGGCTCGTCGAGGTCAACCGGCGGCAGCGACGGCACGACATCATGGCCTCGGCACGCATGCTGCCCGGCGCGGAGCCCGACGGTGCCGGTTGACGCGGCGCAGCGTTACCGGTGCGCAACACCGGTGCGGTTCGATGGGGGCATGGGCAGTGAACCGATCACCGTGTCGATCCGGCGCGAGGTCGACCCCGACCGGATCGCCGAGGCGACCGTCTGGGTGCAGACGGGCGTGAACCTCGCCAACCGGTACCCCGGCTTCCTCGGGTCGGGGTGGGTGCGAGCCGGCGAGGACTCCGACGTGTGGCACATGCTGTACCGCTTCGCCGACGAGTCGTCGCTCGAGGCGTGGGAGCGCTCGCCCGAGCGCACGTGGTGGCTCGAGATGGGCAAGGGGTTCGTGCGCGCCGAGCGGGCGCGTCGCCGCACCGGCATCGAGGGGTGGTTCGACGATCCGGCCACCGGCTCGGTGCCGGCGGTGACGGATGACACGGGGTCGACGCCCGTCGCGCTGCCGCCGGCGCCACCGCGCTGGAAGCAGGCGGTCAGCATCTGGCTGGGCTTCTTCCCGGTGAACCTCGCGTTCGCGCTGCTCATGGCGTTCGTGCCGGGGTGGGAGGCGGTCCCGCTCGCCCTGCGAGTGCTCATCACGACGCTCGTGCTGACGCCGATCATGACCTACTGGGTCCTCCCATGGGTGACGCGGATGCTGCGCGGCTGGCTGGTCCCGGCCGCATGAGCGGGCCAGGTCTGCTGCCGCCCGGTCGCCAGCTGGCGATCACGTGGTCGATCCCCGACGGGTTCGGCGGGATGACCGCGGCGCTGCTGCGGCGTTCGGCCGCGTTCGCCCGGCTCGCTGGGGTCGAGGTCGACGTGCTGACCTTCGACGGGCGACCCGACTACGCGGCGGTCCGCGCACGTCTCGCCGAGCGAGGGCAGCCCGCCCCGGGGGTGCGCGTGCGGAACCTGTACGAGCGGCTGCGCACCGAGCCGGTGGCTCCCGGTGAGATCGCCATCGAACCGGATGTCGCGGGACTCGACGATGCCGACGGATCGGCCGAGCGCGAGACCGCCCCCGACGGGGCTGCCCGGGTCGAGCTGTCGACGCCCGACGGACGCGTGCGCGTCGCGCACCTGCGGGCCGACGGCTCACTCGCCGTGCTCGACGAGCGCGGGCGATCCGAGCGGCCGCGACGCCTGCTCACCGCGTTCGACGCCGACGGCCGCCCGGTGCGGCAGTGGCGGTCCGTTCGCGCGTGCTACGCCGACTGGATCGCCGAGGTCGCCGGTGACGGCGACGCCTTCGCGATCGTGGACAGCAAGACCGCGGCGCCGTTCATGGCGCACGTCCGCCTGCCTCGCCTGGTGACGCTGCACGTCGTGCACAATGCCCACCTCGCCGCGCCCGGCGGGCCGATCGGCCACCTTCGCGAGACGCGGGCCGAGGTGCTCTCGAATCCCGAGCGGTTCGATGCGGTCGTGTTCCTCACCGAGCGACAGCGGGCGGATGCCGCGACACTGCTCGGCGCTCCCGAGAACTTCGCCGTGGTGCCCAACACGGCCGCGCTGCCCGACGCGCGCGTGACCGACCCGGTCGCCGACGACGCGACGCGCGACCCGGCGTCGGCCGTCGTCGTGGCGGGGCTCACGGCGCGCAAGCGCATCGACGACGCGATCCGCGCCGTGGCCCTCGCGCGCGACCGCGGTCCGCAGGTGCGGCTCCGCATCGTCGGCGACGGACCACTGGCCGACGAACTGCACGAGGTCGCCCGCGACGAGGGCATCGCGGAGGCCGTGGAGTTCGCCGGGCACCGCCCCGACGGCGCCGAGGCGTTCGCCGAGGCATCCGTCGCCCTGCTGACGAGCATCTCCGAGGGAGCCCCGCTCGTGCTGCTCGAGGCGATGGGCCGCGGCTGCATCCCGATCGCGTACGACATCGAGTACGGTCCGGCCGACGTCATCGAGCACGGGCGGAACGGGTTCCTCGTGCCCGCCGGCCAGGTGTGGGCGCTGGCCGGCACCATCGCGCGAGTGGCTCGGATGACCTCGGAGGAGCGCGGCGCACTCCGGGAGGCCGCGCGCGCGACGGCCGCCCGGTTCGACGAGGCGAGCATCGTGGCCCGATGGGGGGAGGTCGAGCGGGCCGCGGCCGAGCGCCATCGCCGAGACTCGGCGCGCGAGGTGCTCGCCGCCGAGTTCGAGCGCGTGCGGCTGCGTCGCCCTCGCCGTCGCCTCGGCATCCGCCTGCGCCTCCGCGGCGTGCCGAACGGTGCGCGCGTCACGGTCGACCTGCGCACGCAGCGGACCGACGCCGTGCTGCGCCGTTCCGCGCGGGTCTCCTCTGGGCGCGTGGGGTTCCGGCTGTCGGACGCCGAGACCGATCTGCTGGCCGCGGGCGGGCCGATCCACCTCACGGTCCTCGTCGAGACCGACCGCGCGCACGCGGCACTGGATGCCGGCGACATCCGCCCCGACACGCGGACCCTCGTGCAGCGCGTCGCCGGGCGCCTCCGCCCGCACCGGGCGTGAGTCCTGCCCGATGGGTCAGCGTGCGCCGCGGATCCGTCGCGAGAGCGTGGTCGCCGCATCCCGCACTGCATCGCTCGCGGTCGCCACGAGTTCCGGCGGCGAGCCCTCGGCGAACGTGACGGCGATGGCCGCAGCCGGCCAGCCCAGGTGGTCGAGCACGGCGGCGCCGACCGATGCGAGGCCCTCGGTCACCTCGCCGTGCTCGGTCGCGACGCCCGCCGAGCGGGTCTCGGCGAGCACGGCCTTCAAGCGGGAGTACGTCCATGGCGCCTCGTCGACGGCCGCCGGATGCCGCTCGCTGAAGGCGTCGCGGTCGGGGTAGAGCGCACGCAGCTGGGCGGGTGGGAGCTCGGCGAGCATCGCCCGCCCGGACGCGGTGAGGTGCGCGGGCAGGCGCACGCCGACGTCGGACACCAGCGATGGGCGTCGCGGCGCACGCTCCTCGACCAGGTAGAGCACGTCACGTCCGTGCAGTACCGCGAGGTGACCCGACTCGGCGAGCCGGTCGACGATTCCCGCGACGAGCGGGCGGCCCAGCCGCGTGAGCGGCTGCTGCCGGCTGAAGCCGCTCGAGAGCTCGAACGCGGCGACGCCCAGGCCGTACCTGCGCTCCTCGGGCAGGTGGACGACGAACCCGCGATCCTGCATGACGGTGAGCAGTTGGTAGGTCGTCGAGCGCGGCAGCCCGAGCGCCTGGGCGATCGACGCGGCCGGTACGGGCCCGCGCTGCGCGGCGAGGTGGGCGAGGATCCGAAGCGCCTGGTCGGCCGCAGGCACCTTCGACGTCTCGCTGCGCATCGTGCCTCCGTCCCTCGTCCGCGCTTCGGTGCACGTCCGGTATCCCGGACGCCAGCGTAGTCGCGCACGTTCCCGCGCGCGCGTGCTCGGTGTGGAATCGGAGCATGAGCACCATCGCGCCCTCGCCCACCCGGACCGCCGCGGCATCCGTCACCGTCGGCATCGGCCCGCTCGGCATCGATGACGTCGTCGCGATCGCCCGGTACGACGCCGCGGTCGTGCTCGACCCGGCCGCGCTCGACGAGGTCGCGCGCAGCCGCGCGATCATCGACGGCCTCGCGGCCGACCCGCAGCCGCACTACGGCATCTCGACCGGGTTCGGCGCGCTCGCGACCACCTTCATCGCCGAGGACCGCCGTGCGCAGCTGCAGGCGAGCCTCGTCCGCTCGCACGCCGCCGGATCGGGCGCCGAGGTCGAGCGCGAGGTCGTGCGCGCACTCATGCTGCTGCGGCTCTCGACGCTCATGACGGGCCGCACGGGCGTGCGCCGCGAGACCGCCGAGACGTACGCCGCGATCCTCAATGCCGGGATCACGCCCGTCGTGCGCGAGTTCGGCTCGCTCGGCTGCTCGGGCGACCTGGCCCCGCTCGCGCACTGCGCACTCGTGGCGATGGGCGAGGGCGACGTGCGGGACGCGTCCGGTGAGTCGACGGATGCCGCGACCGCTCTCGCCGCGGCCGGCATCACGCCATTGCGCCTCGGCGAGAAGGAGGGCCTCGCCCTCATCAACGGCACCGACGGCATGCTCGGCATGCTCGCACTCGCGATCGACGATCTGCGGCGCCTGCTCACCACGGCCGACATCGCCGCGGCGATGAGCGTCGAGGGGCTGATGGGCACCGACGCGGTGTTCGCCGAGGACCTCCACGCGCTGCGCCCGCAGCGCGGCCAGGCGGCGTCCGCGGCGAACCTGCGGAATCTCCTCGCCGGTTCGCCGATCGTCGCGAGCCACAAGGGCCCGGAGTGCACGCGCGTCCAGGACGCCTACTCGCTGCGCTGCGCCCCGCAGGTGCACGGCGCCGCCCGCGACACCCTCGCGCACGCGGCATCCGTCGCCGACGCCGAGCTCGCCAGCGCGGTCGACAATCCGGTGCTCACGCTCGACGGCCGGGTCGAGTCGAACGGCAACTTCCACGGCGCACCGGTCGCGTACGTGCTCGACTTCCTCGCCATCGCGGTGGCGGATGTCGCGTCCATGAGCGAGCGGCGCACCGACCGCTTCCTCGACCGGGCCCGCAACCAGGGCCTCCCGCCGTTCCTCGCGCACGAGGTCGGCGTCGACTCCGGACTCATGATCGCGCAGTACACCGCGGCCGGCATCGTGTCGGAGCTCAAGCGCCTGGCGGTTCCCGCGTCGGTCGACTCCATCCCCTCGTCGGCCATGCAGGAGGACCACGTGTCGATGGGCTGGGCGGCCGCGCGCAAGCTGCGCCGCGCCGTCGACGGCCTCGCACGCGTGCTCGCGATCGAGGTCATGACGGCCTCGCGCGGCCTCGCCCTCCGGGCGCCGCTCGAGCCCGGACCGGCCACCGGCGCCGTCGCGCGACTGGTCGCCGCGACGGGCTCCGTGCCCGGTGAGGACCGGTTCCTGTCGCCCGAGATCGAGGCGCTGGTCGATGCGGTGACCACCGGCGAGATCGTCCGGCGCGCGGCATCCGTCGTCGCCCTCGTCTGACCCGGGATCGCGCTGCGCCCCGAATGGGGGATCCCGTGTTCGCACGGTCGGGTTGTGGCTTCCCCCGATGATCGGTAAGACTTGGGTGGTGCCGGCGCTGCAGCCGGACGCGATGGAAGCCCTATGTTCCCAGCCCGAGACATCGACGAGACCGACCCGTTCCGAGTGAAGCCCGCTCGGAAGCGCTCGGTCGCGATCGCGGCGGTCACCAGCGGCCTGCTCATCGCCCTCTCCTCCGTCACGCCGGCCTGGGCCGAGGAGACCGATCCGGTCCCGACGACCGACACCACCACGTCCGAGACCACCACCGAGCCCGCTCCGGCGCCCGAGCCCACGCCGACTGAGGAGCCGGCTCCGGCGCCCGAGCCCACGCCGACCGAAGAGCCGACGCCGACGCCCGAACCCACGCCCGAGCCGACGCCCACGCCGACGCCCGAGCCCACTCCGGAACCGACGCCGACGCCGACGCCGACGCCGACGCCCGAGCCGACCCCCACCCCCACTCCGACGCCCGAGCCGACCCCCACGCCGACTCCGACGCCGACCCCCACGCCGACGCCGACCCCCAGCCAGACCCCGACCCAGACGCCGATCTCGACGCCCGGTGTCGAGGCGCCTTTCGTCCTCGTGGGTGACGGCCCGGTCGCGCGCATGGTCACGACGGCCTCGGCGAGCTCCTCGGGCACGCAGTCGAGCTCCCTGTCCGCACTCCGCCTGAAGCTGCAGCGCGCGACGACCGAACTGCGGAACGCCGAAGCCGCGCTCGAGTCCGCGCAGTCCACCGTGGTCGTGGCGCGTGCCGTCGCCACCCGGCTCGACGAGCGCGCCGCCCAGGCCCGGCTCATGGCCGAGACGGCCGCGGGCGTCTACCTCGATGCCGTCGAGGGCGATGGTGCCGCGCTCTCCTCGATGAGCGCGGCGTTCGCCTCCGGGAACGACCTGCTCGCCGGACTCGGCGGCATGGAGCGCGTGCAGAAGCTCTCGGGAGACTCGAGCCGCCTCCGCGAGATCGCCGAACTGCGCGACGTCGAGGCCGACGCGGCCGAGGAACGCGCCGCTGCCGCGTGGGCCGCGGTCGACGCGGTGCCGATCGACCAGCTCGAGAACACGGTCACCGAGGCGAAGGGCGCGGTCACGGCCGCCCGCGCCGAGCTCAACGGCGCGCAGACCCGGCTCGCCGCCGAGGGCGTCGCCGCGTTCGACAACCTCCCCTCCGACTCCGGTCAGCTCAGCGAGCAGGGCTGGGCCTCACCCGTCGCCGGCAGCCTGACCGACGGCTACGGACCGCGGCCGAACAAGCCGCTCGCCGGAGTGAACGAGTTCCACCGGGGCACCGACATCGCCGCGCAGTGCGGCACCGCCGTGTTCGCCGCGACCGGCGGCGTGGTGATCGAGGCCGGCCCGAACGGCACGTACGGCAACTGGGTCCTCATCGATCACGGTTCCGGTGTCTCGACCGGCTACGCGCACATCCGCGACGGCGGGATCCTCGTGAGCGTCGGCCAGCAGGTCGCTGCCGGCGATCTCATCGCAGCGGTCGGCAGCACGGGCGCCTCGACCGGATGCCACCTGCACTTCGAGGTGCGGATCGGCGGCACCGCGGTCGACGCTGTGCCGTTCATGGCGGCCCGCGGCGTGCAGCTGGGCTGAACCGGCCCACCTCGTCCGGTATCCCGGACGCCACCCCCGCGACATCCGTTGAGCGCGGCACGTCGACGGTGTGGGATCGGAACATGACCACCGCTGCACCCACGACGACCGACACCGCCGCCGGTTCCCGCACCGTCCGCGCCGCGCGCGGCACCGAGCTCACCGCCAAGAGCTGGCAGACCGAGGCGCCGCTGCGCATGCTCATGAACAACCTCGACCCCGAGGTCGCCGAGCGCCCCGAGGACCTCATCGTCTACGGCGGCACGGGCAAGGCCGCGCGCAATTGGGAGGCGTACGACGCGATCGTCCGCACCCTCGAGGGCCTCGAGGCCGATGAGACGCTGCTCGTCCAGTCGGGCAAGCCGGTCGGCGTGTTCCGCACGCACGAGTGGGCGCCGCGCGTGCTCATCGCCAACTCGAACCTCGTCGGCGACTGGGCCACGTGGCCCGAGTTCCGCCGCCTCGAGCAGCTCGGACTCACCATGTACGGCCAGATGACCGCCGGCTCGTGGATCTACATCGGCACGCAGGGCATCCTGCAGGGCACGTACGAGACCTTCGGCGCCGTCGCCCGCTCGCTGGCCGTGAAGCGCGGCGAGTCCGAGGCGGATGTCGCTCGCGCCTCGCTCGAGGGCACGCTCACGCTGACGGCGGGCTGCGGCGGCATGGGTGGCGCGCAGCCGCTCGCGGTGACGATGAACGGCGGGGCGGTGCTGATCGTCGACGTCGACGAGTCGCGGCTGCGCCGCCGTGTCGAGCACGGCTACCTCGATGAGGTCGCTCCGTCGCTCGACGACGCCATCGAGCGCGTGCTCGCCGCGAAGGCGGAGCGCCGTGCGCTGAGCGTCGGGGTCGTCGGGAACGCCGCGACGGTGTTCACCGAGCTGCTCGAGCGGCGCGTCCCGGTCGACGTCGTGACCGACCAGACCAGCGCGCACGACCCGCTGTCGTATCTGCCCGAGGGCGTCCCGCTCGTGGAGTGGAAGGCCCTCGCCGCGAACGACCCCGGGGAGTTCACCAAGCTCGCTCGCCGCTCGATGGCCAGGCACGTCGAGGCGATGGTCGGCTTCCAGGCCGGCGGCGCCGAGGTCTTCGACTACGGCAACTCGATCCGCCGCGAGGCCGAGCTCGGCGGCTACGAGCACGCGTTCGACTTCCCCGGCTTCGTGCCGGCCTATATCCGTCCCCTGTTCGCCGAGGGCAAGGGGCCGTTCCGCTGGGCGGCGCTCTCGGGCGACCCGGCCGACATCGCGGCGACCGACCGCGCCATCCTGGAGCTGTTCCCCGACGACCCGCACCTGCGCCGCTGGATCGAGCAGGCCGGCGAGAAGGTCCACTTCGAGGGACTGCCCGCACGCATCTGCTGGCTCGGCTACCAGGAACGCCACCTCGCGGGTCTGAGGTTCAACGAGATGGTCGCCTCGGGCGAGCTCTCGGCGCCGGTCGTCATCGGGCGCGACCACCTCGACTCGGGCTCCGTCGCCTCGCCGTACCGCGAGACCGAGGCGATGGCCGACGGCTCCGACGCGATCGCCGACTGGCCCCTGCTCAACGCGCTGCTGAACACCGCGTCGGGCGCGACCTGGGTCTCGATCCACCACGGCGGCGGCGTCGGCATCGGGCGCTCGATCCATGCGGGCCAGGTCGTGGTCGCCGACGGCACGGACCTCGCGGCCGAGAAGATCGCGCGCGTGCTCGTGAACGACCCGGGCACCGGCGTCATGCGGCACGTCGACGCGGGCTACGACCGCGCCGTCGAGGTCGCTCGCGAGCGCGGGCTGCGCGTGCCCATGCTCGAGGGCTGACGGATGGCGCATCCCGCCGCGTCGTCGCGGCTGCTCGTCACGGGGATCGGCGAGCTCGTCACGAACGACCCGCAGCCGGGTCGCGAGGGCGGCGCGCTGGGCATCGTGCGCGACGCGGCCCTGCTCGCCGAGGACGGGGTCATCACCTGGATCGGCCCCTCCGCCGAGGCGCCCGACGTCGAGCTGGCGGGCGACGCCCCGCATCCGCACCACGTGGAGGTGCTCGACGCGGGTGGCCGCGCGGTCATCCCCGGGTTCGTGGACTCGCACACGCATCTCGTCTTCGGCGGCGACCGGGCCGACGAGTTCGCTGCGCGGATGGCGGGTCGCGCCTACGAGGCGGGCGGCATACGCTCGACCGTCGCGGCGACCCGGGCCGCATCCGACGACGAGCTGCGAGCACGCCTCGCGGGCTTCGTCGCCGAGCTGCACCGGCAGGGCACGACGACGTTCGAGGTCAAGTCGGGGTACGGGCTGTCGGTGCGCGACGAGGAGCGGCTCGTCCGCCTCGCGCGCGAGGTCACCGACGAGGTCACGTTCCTGGGTGCGCACGTCGTGCCGTTCGAGTTCCGCGAGCCCGACGGTCCAGGCGCGGATGCGTACGTCGACGTGGTCGTCGGCGAGATGCTCGCGGCGTGCGCGCCGCACGCGCGCTGGGTCGACGCCTTCTGCGAGCGCGGCGCGTTCTTCGCCGCACAGTCCCGGCGCGTGCTCGAGGCGGGCGCCGCCGCCGGCCTCGGCGTGCGCGTGCACGGCAACCAGCTCGGCGAGGGCGACGGCGTCCGCCTCGCGGTCGAGCTCGACGCGGCATCCGTCGACCACTGCACCTATCTGGCCGACGAGGACGTCGCGGCCCTCGCGGGCTCGCGCACCGTCGCGACCCTCCTGCCCGGTGTCGAGTTCTCGACACGGCAGCCGTATCCCGACGCGCGCCGGCTCATCGATGCCGGCGTGACCGTTGCGCTCGCGAGCGACTGCAATCCGGGCTCGAGCTTCACGAGTTCGCTGCCCTTCTGCATCGCGGTCGCGGTCCGCGACATGGGAATGACGCCGGCCGAAGCGCTGTGGGCGTCCACGGCCGGCGGCGCCGCGGCGCTGCGGCGAACGGATGTCGGCACACTGCGGCCCGGTTCGCGCGCCGACCTCGTGCTGCTCGACGCGCCCAGTCACGTGCACCTCGCCTATCGTCCTGGCGTACCGCTCATCGCGGAGACGTGGAAGGACGGCGCGCGCGTCGCCTGAGCCCGGCGGTGCCCGCTCGCGCGCGTCAGTCGTCGTCGCTGCGATGGAGCCGCCGGCGCGCCGACAGCAGCGTGAACTCGGGGTGCGCCGCGACGAGCCGCTCGGCCCGGTCGAGCACGTCGGTCACGCGATCGGCACCGGCCGCCGTCACGGCCACGCCGAGACGAGCGCGGCGGTGCAGGTCCTGGTCACCGACCTCGGCGACGGATGCCTCGGTGGCCCGCCGGAGCTCTGCGATCAGTGGTCGCAGCACCCCGCGCTTCTCTTTCAGCGAGTGCACGTCGCCGAGCAGCAGGTCGAACTCGATCCACCCGATCCACACGGCGTCAGCCTCCCACGTCGCGCGATGGAAGGCGCGCGAGACGCCAGGTCGGTGTCCGTTTGCGCGATGCCGGCTGACCCTCGGAGTGGCGCGAGAACGTCGTTACGTCGAGCTGCTGCTCGTGGGGCGGTAGTGCAGGGCCACCACTCCCGATCGGAACTCGTGGCGATCCACGAGCTCGAGCTGGAGACGTTCGCGGAGTCCGGCGAGCAACGTCGGGCCGTGCCCCGCAACGAGCGGCTGCACCACGAACACGTACTCGTCGATCAGTCCCAGATCCGCCAACGCCCGAGGGAGCGTCACGCCACCCACGGACAGGCCCTCGCCGGGCTCCTCCTTGAGCCGCCGGACCGTTGCCGCCAGATCGTCTCCCACCAGCTCGGCATTCCAATCGACCGCGCTCAGCGTGCTCGACACGACGTACTTCTTCGTCCGGTCGATGGCCTCGGCGAACGGGATCTCCCACTCCCGCATCCAGTCCGGCCACGTGCCCGTGGCCGGCAGCCGCCATGCCGACTCCATCATCTCGTAGGTCGTGCGGCCGAACAGCACGGCATCGGCTCGTTCCATCTCAGCGGTCCAGTAGCGCATCGACTCCTCATCAGGGGCGAGCCCTGCCTCGTGATGGACGCAGCCGTCGAGCGTGACGTTGATCGAGTATCGAAGTGGTTTCATCTCGTCGCTCTCCCCGTTGTGTGCGCTGCGCGACTTCAGCAGACCCTGCTCAGACTACGGTCGGGCCGCGTCCCATGGGGGCCTCGACCGGCGATCGCTTCCGCTCGGCTCGTGTCCGTCCCGCCTCATGTGAGGCCGCGCTCACATGAGGGATCCGGAAACCGTCCCCGGTCGCCACCCAGCCCTCGGGCCGTTGGGTAGCCTTGCGGAACCGGGCCGCAACGACGAAGGTGGCGGTTCCCGCCGCCCGAGGAGCAGCGGACTCCCTAGCGGCGAACCTCGATCGCGGTGACCCCCGCGAAGTCGATCCAGGCGCGGTCGCCGGTGTCGACGAGCACCGCGAGGACGTTGTCGCACGTCGAGCAGCGCACCACCGTGCCGGCGCCGCTGACGTAGACCATTGCGCGCGCGAGCTCAGCGATCGTGCCGCAGGCCCGGCAGCGCCCGGTCGCGGTCGTGACGTCGAACGAGAAGAAGTCGGCGAGCGGTCCGGCGAGCGCGTTGCCGTCGAGGTGGCCGGTCATCACGTGCCTCCGTAGCGTTCGGTGCGGATGGATCGCGGCTCGTGCCCGAGCTCGACGAGCCAGTCGGCGACGCGCTCCACGAAACCGGTCGAGCCGCAGACGAACACGCGCGGCCGCTCGGAGGCCGGCACGACCGCCGACTCGAGCGCCTCGCGCGTGATGCGCGCGGGCGGCGTCGACCAGCCGTCGGGCGCGCGCCGCGTGTACACGTAGTCCAGTTCGAGCGGCGCGGATGCCTCGGCGAGCGCGCGCCATTCGTCGGCGAAGTAGACGTCGTCGGGCGTGCGGACCGAGTAGAGCAGGCGGAACGGCGTCGGATCACCGCGGTCGGCGTGCGCCTGCGCCATCGCGTAGAGCGGCACGACCCCGGAGCCGCCCGCGATGAGCTGCACGGGTCGGTCCTCTCCCGACTCCGCGGCGGGGCGCCACACGAAGAACGCGCCGAGCGGCCCGTGCACCTCGAGTTGGTCGCCCGCCTGCAGCGCGTCGACGAGGAACGGCGACACCTCGCCGTCGGGCAGCTTGTCGACGGCGAGCACGACGCGCGTCGAGGGGCCCGACGACGCGATCGAGTACGACCGCGTCGCGGTGTAGCCGTCGGGCGCGGTCAGCCGGACGTCGAGGTGCTGTCCGGCCGCGTTGCCGGGCCATCCGTCGACGTCGAGCTCGATGCGGGCCGCGTTCGGCGTCTCGCGGCGCGTGGCCGCGACCGTGGCGACGTGCCATCCGGCGCGCGGCACGGCACGGAGGGCCGAACTCGGCGGGACGCCCGTCGTGGCGACCGGAGGTGCCGTCCCGTCGGCGCTCACCAGTACCGCTCCTCCTTCCAGGGGTCGCCCCGCAGGTGGTACCCGTTCTGCTCCCAGAACCCGGGCTCGTCGTCCTCCATCATCGTGAGCCCGCGAACCCACTTCGCGCTCTTCCAGAAGTAGAGGTGCGGCACGAGCAGCCGCGCGGGACCGCCGTGCTCGGGGTCGAGCGGTTCGCCGTCGAACTCGAACGCGATCCAGGCCTTGCCGTCGAGCAGGTCCTCGAGCGGCACGTTCGTCGTGTACCCGCCGTAGCTGTGCGCCATCGTGTACTCGTAGTCGGTCTCGACGCCGTCGAAGAGCGTGTCGAGGGCGACCCCGCGCCATCCGGTGCCGAGCTTCGACCAGTGCGTGACGCAATGGATGTCGGTCGTGACGTCCTCGATCGGCAACGCCATGAGCTCATCCCACGACCACGTGTGATCGGTGCCCGACTCGGTGCGGATCGTGAACGCCCAATCCGCCGTGTCGATGTCGGGCGTCGGCCCGGCGGAGAGCACTGGGAAGTCCGCGACGAGCGTCTGCCCGGGCGGCAATCGGTCATCGCGCTCGCGGCCGCGACCGGTGAAACCCCTCGTGATGAACGACATGCCCGTCTCCTCCCGCTCGGATCGGACGCCGTCGGAATCGACGATAACGAGATGGGCGCGTCATGTCACCACATGCGGGGATACCGTTGGCTCATGCCGTCCTTCTCGCCGGCGTCGGGTGCCGGGGCCTCCGTGTCGGTGGACGCGCACCTCGAGCGCGTCCTCGCCGGCGTCGCGCCGCTCGCACGGGTCGAGCGGGTGCCGCTCGCGGATGGGTCGGGACGCACGCTCGCGTCATCCGTCGACTCCCGCGTCGACCTGCCGGGGTTCGACAACTCGGCGATGGACGGCTACGCCGTCCGACGAGCGGATGTCGCGACGGCGACGCCGCTCCACCCGGTCGTGCTCGACGTCGTGGCCGACCTGCCTGCGGGCTCCGATGCGGATCCGGTCGTCGGCCCGGGTCAGGCGGCGCACATCATGACCGGGGCGCCGATTCCCGAGGGCGCCGATGCCGTCGTGCCGATCGAGCTGACGGATGGCGGAACCGCGCGGGTCTCGATCGGCGCCCCACCGCAGGCCGGTCACCACATCCGCCGCCGTGCCGAGGACCTCAGCGCCGGCGACCGCGTCCTCGAGGCGGGCGTCGTGCTCGACGCGCGACGGGTCGCCGCGGCGGCCGCGGCCGGACTGGCCGAGCTGCCGGTCGCGGGGCTGCCGCGCGTCGCGGTGGTGGCGACGGGCAGCGAGCTGGTCGAACCCGGCGGCCCGCTCGGGCGCGGACGCATCCACGACTCCAACTCGCTCCTGCTCGCGGCGCTCGTCGCCGAGGCGGGCGGCCTCGTCTCCGAACGGCTCCGGCTCCCCGACGATCCCGAGCTCCTGCGCGACTGGATCGAGGGTCGTGAGCCGTGCGACCTCGTGGTCTTCGCCGGCGGCGTGAGCGTGGGTGCGCACGACGTGGTGCGGCACGTGCTCGCGGACCTCGGCACGGTCGACTTCGCACGCGTCGCCATGCAGCCCGGCAAGCCGCAGGCGTTCGGCACGCTGCCCGGCGGCACGCCCGTGTTCGGCCTGCCCGGCAACCCCGTGAGCGTCGCGGTGTCGTTCGAGGCGTTCGTGAGGCCCGCACTGCAGCGCCTGCTCGGTCGCCACGACGTGGTGCGCCCCACCTGGCCCGCCATCGCCGAGATCGGATGGTCCTCCCCCGCCCGTCGTCGCCAGTACATGCCCGTCGCCCTCAGGGTGCGTCACGGCCGGGTGCTGGCGCGACCGGCCTCGCCCGGCGGCGCGGGCTCGCACCTTGCGGCAGGGCTCGCGGCAGCCGATGGGTTCGCGATCGTGCCCGAGCTCGTCGTGGACGTCTCCGCGGGCGACCTCGTCGAGGTGACGGTCACGCGATGACGCGGCTGAACGCCGTGATCCTCGCCGGCGGGCGCGCCGAGCGGCTCGGCGGTGCGAGCAAGCCCGACCTCGTCGTCGGCGGCCGGCGCCTGCTCGACACCGCGATCGCGGCCGCGCGCAGGGCGGGATGCGAGCGCATCGTCGTCGTCGGCCCGCCCGAGCTCGAGGCGCCCGGATGCCTCGTGGTGCGTGAGGAGCCGCCGTTCGGCGGCCCCGTGGCGGGCCTGGCCGCGGGCATCGCGGCCCTCGACGGCGCCGACCACAGAGCCGACGTCGTCGTCCTCGCGTCGGACCTCCCGGACGCCGAGGCGGCGGTCGCGCTGCTCCTCGCCGGGCGGGCCGACGCGCCCGCGGCCGACGGCGTGTGCCTCATCGACCGGTCGGGACGGTCCCAGTGGCTGACCGCGGTGTACGCGCGTGCGGCGCTCGCGCGTGCGTTCGATGAGCTGACGGAACCCGACGGAGACCCCGCGAGGCTGCATGGCACGGCGATGCGGCGGCTCGCGGCATCCGTGCACCTGACCCTCGTCACCGACGACGGGACGACCCGCGATATCGACACGTGGAGCGACCTCGCCGAGGCTCGCCACACGACAGGAGGAACCACGATGAACGAATCCCAGCACCCCGAGGTGCTCGATGAGTGGGTCGCCGAGGCCGCTCCGCTCCTGGGCCTCGACCCGGCCGACGTGCCGATCGGGACGCTGCTCGAGCTCGCGCGTCGCGCCGCACACGGCGTGGCACGCCCCGCGGCGCCCGTCACGACGTTCCTGCTCGGACTCGCGGTCGGGTCGGGCCGGCCCGACGACGTGGAGTCGCTCGCGGATCGGCTCGGCGCACTCGCCGAACAGCGCGGAGGGGGCGGCGGCGGTACGGCACTGTGACACGTGCGACGGGGGTCGCGAGCACGGCGCGGGCGCTTAGGGTGGGGACATGAGCACGCTCGCGCTCGGGATGCCGTCCGTGCGGCGGTCGCCCTCCGAGGCGCCGTCGGTCGACGGACGTCCCGACGTGCCCGGGCTCGTCGACCGCTTCGGTCGCGTCGCGCACGACCTGCGCATCTCGATCACGTCGGCCTGCTCGCTGCGCTGCACCTATTGCATGCCGGCCGAGGGCCTGCCCGTCATCCCGCGCGACGAATTGCTCTCGCCGGGCGAGATCGCCCGGCTCGTGGGCATCGGGGTCCGCGACCTCGGGATCCGCGAGGTCCGCTTCACGGGCGGCGAGCCGCTGACGCGTCCCGACCTCGTCGAGATCGTGCGGCAGTCCGCGCGTGCGGCACCCGGTACGCAGCTGTCGGTGACGACGAACGGCATCGGCCTCGACCGCCGGGCTGAGGGGCTGCGCGAGGCCGGGCTCACTCGCGTGAACGTCTCGCTCGACACGCTCGACCGCGAGCACTTCACCCGCCTCACTCGTCGCGACCGCCTTCCCGCGGTGCTCGCCGGCATCGCAGGTGCGCTCCGCGCCGGCCTCGGCCCCGTCAAGATCAACGCCGTGCTCATGCGCGAGACGCTCCACGACGCACCGGCGCTCCTCGCGTGGGCGATCGAGCACGGCTGCCGGCTTCGCTTCATCGAGCAGATGCCGCTCGACGCAGACGAAGCCTGGCGGCGCGACAACATGGTCGATGCAGCCGAACTGCTCGCCGAGCTCGGCGCACGATTCGCACTCGAACCGGTCGGCCGCGAGGATCCGGCGGCTCCCGCCGAGGAGTGGCTCGTCGACGGCGGACCCGACACGGTCGGCATCATCGCATCGGTCACGCGCCCGTTCTGCGGCGCGTGCGATCGCACCCGCCTCACGGCCGAGGGTTCGGTGCGCTCGTGCCTGTTCGGCGACGACGAGACCGACCTGCGTGCGATGCTCCGCTCGGGCGCGTCGGATGCCGAGCTCGCCGACCGGTGGCGCGCGGCGATGTGGGGCAAGAAGGCCGGGCACGGCATCGACGACCTCGACTTCGTGCGACCGGTCCGGACCATGGGAGGCATCGGTGGCTGACACCGCGACGACGACGACCACGACGGTGCTCGTGCGGTACTTCGCCGCGGCGGCGGAGGCCGCGGGCGTCGAGGAGGAACGGATCGTTGTGGCCGACCCGGATGCCGCGACCGTCGGCGCGCTGCGCGACCTGCTCGTCGCGCGCTACGGGCCGGCGATGTCGCGCGTCGTCGCGAACGGGTCGTTCCTGGTCGACGGCGTCGTGCGTCGCGATCCGGCCGCGCCGCTCGGTGCGCAGGTCGACGTGCTGCCGCCCTTCGCCGGCGGCTGACCGGGAGCGGGCGGTCGACCCGGGATCAGAGGTTGACCCACTCCGTGGTGCCGCCGGCGAGGTGCTGCCGCTTCCAGATCGGCGTGCGCTCCTTGATGCGATCGACGAGCAGCGCGCACGCCGCGAACGCCTCGGCCCGGTGCGGGGCGGCGACGGATGCCACGAGCGCGACATCCCCGATGGTCAGCGCGCCGACGCGGTGCGCGGCCGCCACCCGCAGCCCGGTCTCGCGGGCGACCTCGGCACAGGTCTCGCGCAGGAACCGCTCGGCGTCGGGGTGGGCCTCGTAGTCGAGCGCCGTGACGGCCTCGCCGTGATCGTGGTCGCGGATCACGCCCTCGAACGTGACGAGCGCGCCATCCTGTGGCGACCGGACGAACGCTTCGATGGCCGCGCGGTCGAGCACCTCGTTCGTGACGACGGCGAGGACCTCGGGCTCAGGCATGCGGGGCACCCCCGTGCTCGAGCCGGTCCGCCTCGCCGTGCCCCGTCTCGCGCTCGGCGGCCGGTCCCGGCCTGGACGCGCCGTGCGCCTCATGCCCGGGCTCGACCGCGGCATCCGCTCGCGGGTGCCTCCCGCCGCGCGGGGCGTGGTCGCCGCCCGCGACCTGGTCGAGCAGGTGCGGGAGCAGCCCGTCGAGCACCGCGAGCCCGTCGGCGACGCCGCCGCGCGAACCCGGCAGGTTGACGATGATCGTGCGACCCGCGAGCCCGGCGAGCGCGCGGCTCACCGCCGCGGTCGGCGTCGCGGCGCGACCGTCGGCGCGGATCGCCTCGGCGACCCCGGGAAGCTCCTGGTCGAGCACGGCGCGCGTGGCCTCGGGCGTGCGGTCGTGGGGGTTCACGCCCGTGCCACCCGTGGTGAGGATCACGGCGGGCCGCTCGGCGACCGCGGTGCGCAGCGCCTCGGCGATCTCGGCGTCGGCGACCACGCGGGGCGCGTCGACGTCGAGGCCGTGCCCGGCGAGCCAGCGGGCGATCACGGGACCGGTCTCGTCGGCCGCGGTGCCCGCGGCGGCGCGAGTGGAGGCGACGAGCACGATGGCGCGGCGCGACGGCGCGGCATCGGTCGGCGCTTCGTCGGACTCGTTCTCGGCCGCACCCGGCGCCGCGTCATCGGCCCGCCACACGCCGCGCTTGCCGCCGCGCTTCTCGACGAGGCGGATCCCCCCGAGCCGAGCCGCCGGGTCGACGGCCTTGACCATGTCGTGCAGGGTGAGTCCGGCGATCGCGACGGCCGTGAGCGCCTCCATCTCGATGCCGGTCTTCGCGGTGGTCGACGCCGTCGCGCGGATCGTGACCGCCGCGTCCTCGAAGCCGAAGTCGATCGACACCGCATCGAGCGGCACGATGTGCGCGAGCGGGATGAGCTCGCTGGTCCGCTTGGCGCCCGCGATGCCGGCGATGCGGGCGGTGGGCAGCACGTCGGCCTTCTTCAGCCGGTCGCTGCGCACGAGCTCGACGACCTCGGGCGTCGTGTCGAGTCGACCCTCGGCGATCGCGACGCGGTGGGTGACGGGCTTGCCGCCGACGTCGACCATGCGAGCGCGGCCGTCGTCGTCGAGGTGCGTGAGCGAGCTCATAGGTCCACGGTATCGACGAGATCGCCGGCGTCGAGCGACGTGACGTACTCGGGCACGACGATGAGCAGGTCGGATGCCGCGAGCGCGGCGACGAGGTGGGATCCCGGTCCGCCGACGGGCGCGGCGGTGCCGTCGGGGGTGCGCCGGCCGCGCAGGATCTGCCGGCGTCCGGGGATGGAGGTGATCGCCTCGGCGAGCGGCAGCCGCTCGGACCGGGGGGGCGGAAGCCCCGCGATGGCCCGCAGCGAGGGGGCGACGAACAGCGCGAATGACAGCTGGGTGCTCACGGGGTTGCCCGGGAAGCCGATGAGCGGAACGCCGCGGTACACGCCGGTCGCCTGCGGCCCGCCGGGCTGCATCGCGACCGAGCCGACCCACGCGCCGAGCGGTTCGATGAGCTCGCGGACGACCTCGTAGGCGCCCTGCGAGATGCCGCCGCTCGTCAGGATGAGCTCGGCGCCGGCGTCGACGGCCGCATCGAGCTCGACGCGGAGCCGTTCGACGTCGTCGCGCACGCGCGCCGTGTGCCGCACGACCGCACCGGCGGCTCGGACCGCTGCGACGAGCGCGACGCCGTTCGCGTCGGGGATCTCGCCCGGGGCGAGCCGCTCACCCGGCGCCACGAGTTCGCTGCCCGTGCTGACGACCGCGACCCGCACACGCTCGCGCACGAGGAGCTCGGCGAGACCGGATGCCGCGGCGGCCGCGAGGTGCCGCGGCTCCAGCCGGATCCCCGCCGGGAGCACGTCGGCCCCGGCAGCCAGATCGGATCCGGCCTCGCGAACGTACTCGCCGGCAGCGCGCGATCGGCGGATCCGGACCGTCGCGCCATCCCGTGCGGACTCCGTGTCCTCGACGGGGACGACCGCGTCGGCGCCGTCGGGCACCGGCGCGCCCGTCATGATCCGCACCGCGGTCCCCGCGATGAGCGGCTCGGGCGTGCCCGGCGCGGCGGCGAGCTCGCCGACGACGGGCAGGGCGACGGATGACTCGGCCGACGCGCCCGCCACGTCGGCGGCGCGCACCGCGAACCCGTCCATCTGCGCGTTGCGGAACGGCGGCAGGGGAATGGGCGACTCGACCGGCGACGCCGTGATGCGCCCGAGCGCGTCGTCGAGCGGCACCCGCTCGGTGGGCCGTGCCCCGAGCGACGCGAGCAGCGACCGCACGAACCGCGCGTGCTCGTCGACGGCGACGCGCTCGCCCATCAGTAGCGCTCCACGCTCGCGTCGACGTCGCGGGACCACGCGTCGATGCCGCCCGCCAGGTTGCGCACGCGGGCGAAGCCGATCGACGCGAGGTGCTCGGCCGCCAGGCGCGAGCGCACGCCGAGATGGCAGTACACGACGACGGATGCCGCGGGGTCGAGCTCGCCCGCGCGGCCCCCGAGCTCGTGCAGGGGGATCAGCGTCGAGCCGGGGATCGCGGCGAGGTCGGCCTCCCACGGCTCCCGAACGTCGAGGAGGACGGGGCGCGTGCCGGATGCGAGTTCCACGGCGAGCGCCGGAGCCTCGATCTCGGGGATCGGCGCGTGAATCGGCTCGGGGCTCGGGGTTCTGGATTCGTCGGCGCCGACTCCCCCGTGACCACCGGCGTCGGCACGGGCGGGGTCGCGGGCATAGGCGATCTCGCGCGTCCGACCTGTGAGCGCGTCGTACACCGCGACACGGCCGACGAGCGGTTCGCCGATGCCCGTGAGGAGCTTGAGCACCTCGCCGGCCATGAGCCCCCCGGTCACCGTGCACACCGTGGGCAGGATGCCGTCGACCTCGCAGCTGAGGCCCGCGTCGGCCGGTGGTTCGGGGAACAGGTCGCGGTACGAGACGCCGCGCGCCTCCCACGAGACGCCGACCTGGCCGAAGAATCGTGCCGCAGAGCCCCACACCAGCGGGATGCCGGCGCGCGCCGCGGCCGCGTCCGCGACGTACAGGGTGGGCAGGTCGTCGGTGCCGTCGACCACGACGTCGGCGTCGGCGAGCAGTTCGTCGGCGTTGCCCTCGTCGAATCGGACCATGAGTCCGAGCAGCGCGGCATCGGGAGCGAGGAGCGCCGCGGCATCCGTCGCCGAATCGACCTTCGGACGGCCGACGTCGGCATCGGCGTGCAGCGTCTGGCGGTGCAGGTTGGTCACCTCGACGCGGTCGTCGTCGACGATCGTGATGCGGCCGATGCCCGATGCCGCGAGGGGAGGGATCACGGCCGACCCGAGCCCGCCGGCGCCCAGCACGACGACGTGCGCGGCCGCGAGGCGCTCCTGGCCCGCCGTGCCGAAGCCGGGCAGCACCCGCTGCCGCGCGTACCGGCGCGCGCCGGGGTCGATGGCCGCCATTCCTCGATTCTCGCAGCACCCGGCCCGCCGTCGGCCGCATATCGTGCGCGATGATACCTGCGCAATGCCTGACCCTTTCTCAGCATTCCGGCGTAGCGTTGTTCCATGGCCCACCGGGCCGGCATCGCCGAGGCGGAGCCGGACCCGGGCGCCTGACCGAACGGGGTCGCCGACGAGCGACCTGCACTGCGCCAGCGTCACAAGGGGTCGACATGAGCCGCACGACCGAAGGACCGCCCGAATTGGACGATCACGACGGCCACTCCTTCGCGAGCCTGCTGCGGTCGATGATTCCGCAGCGGCCGCGGTTCATGCGCGGCCCGCGGATCCACGACGGCGTCCGCTCGCCGGTGATCCGCACCGAGCGGCTCGTGCTCCGGCCGCACCGACTGGCCGATGCCGACGCGTGGTACGCGCTCCAGTCCGATCCTCGCGTGGTCGAGCACCTGTCGTGGCCGTTGCGCACGCGCGCCGAATCGTTCGTGCACCTCGCCCATCGCACGCGGCATACGCGGCTGGAACAGCTCGACGACTTCCTCGCACTCGCCGTGCTGCTCGACGACCGGCTGATCGGCGACGCGTCGCTGCACCTGCGCTCGCTCGAACGCGCCGACCGCCGGGTGGACGTCGGCTGGGTGATCGGCCCCGACTGGCAGGGTCGTGGGTACGCGCGCGAGGCGGCCGAGGCGATGCTCGAGCTCGCCTTCGAGCAGCTGGGCGCAGTGCGCTGCGAGGCGCACATGACGTGGGGCAACTCGGCCTCGAAGGTGCTCGCCGAACGGCTCGGCTTCGAGGAGGTCCCGGCCGACGGCGATGAGCGTGTCATGGTGCTGACCGCCGACCGATGGAGCGCGCTGCGCGGACGCGATGGAGACACCTCGACGGTTTCCCACTGAATCCGCATCCGCGGCTACGATGACGTCATGGAGACGCAGTCGCGGTACGCGGCATGACTCGGTTCCGTATCAGCGAGGCGGCCGCGCTGCTCGGCGTGAGCGATGACACGGTGCGCCGCTGGGCCGACCAGGGCCGCCTCGAGCTCGGCCGTGGAGCCAACGGCATGCAGGTCGTCGACGGCGCGGAACTCGCACGCCTCCTCGCCGAGCAGCCCGAGGGCGGCGCCCTCGCCGACGCGTTCCCCCTCGCCCGCGCGTCGGTGCGCAACCGCTTCGTCGGCCTCGTCACCGCGGTCCGCCGCGACGGGGTGATGGCGCAGGTCGAACTGCGTGCCGGCCCGTTCCGCATCGTCTCGCTCATGAGCCGCGAAGCCGCCGACGAGCTCGGCCTCGAACCCGGCATGCTCGCGGCCGCGAGCGCGAAGGCGACCGTCGTGTCGATCGAGCTGCCGCAACGGGCCGACCCGTGAGGCGGATGTCGCGCCTCGCTGTGGCAGCGGCCGTCGCCGCCGCTGGACTCGCGCTGGCCGGCTGCGCGCCCTCCGCCGGCGACGGTGGCCCCTCCACGCCGGCGGCGCCGGATTCCGACGGGCTCGCACCCGCGACGCTCACCGTCTTCGCCGCGGCATCCCTGACGGACGCCTTCGAGGCGCTCGCCGACCGCTTCGAGGAGCGCAACCCGTCGGTGGAGGTCGTGCTGAACTTCGGCGGCAGTGCGGCGCTCGCGCAGCAGGTCGTCGAGGGCGCGCCCGCCGACGTGTTCGCCGCCGCGGCCGAGCCGCCCATGCAGGCGCTCGTCGACGCCGCCCTCGTCGATGGCTCCACCGTGTTCGCGACCAACACGCTCGAGCTGGTGGTGCCCGCCGGGAACCCGGCGGCGGTGTCGGGGCTCGACGACCTGGCCCGCGCCGATCTCAGGGTCGCGCTGTGCGACCCGTCCGTCCCGTGCGGCGGCGCATCGGCGACGCTGCTCGACGCCGAGGGCGTCGTGGCGACGCCCGACACGCTCGAGTCCGACGTGAGGGCCGTGCTGACCAAGGTGTCGCTCGGCGAGGTCGACGCGGCGCTCGTGTACCGCACCGACGTGCTCGCGGCGGGCGACGCGGTCGAGGGCATCGAGGTCCCGGCTGCGGCATCCGTCGTCAATCGCTACCCCGTCGCCGCGCTCGCGACCGCGCCGCAACTCGACGCCGCCGAGGCGTTCGTCGCACTCGTCACCGGTGCGGACGGCCGGGCGGTGCTCGAGCGCCTGGGATTCGGCGCGCCGTGAACCGCTCTTCCGATCGGCTCGCGTGGCCGGTCGCGACGCTGGGGGTCGTGGGCCTCGGGGTGCTCGTGCTCCCGCTCGTCGCCCTGGTCGTGCGCGCGCCCTGGGCGCAGCTTCCCGAGCTCATCGCTCGCGAGTCCGTGCGTGAGGCGCTCGTGCTGTCGGTCGTGACGGCCGGTCTCGCCACGGCGCTCAGCCTCGTACTGGGCGTGCCGCTCGCGGCCGTGCTGGCGAGGGCGGCGACGTGGCCGACGCTGCCGCGACGCCTGCTGCGCGCCGCCGTCACGGTGCCGCTCGTGCTGCCACCCGTGATCGGCGGCATCGCCCTCCTCCTGCTCCTCGGACGACGCGGACTGCTCGGCGGTCCGCTGGCCGACGCGCTCGGCGTGACCATCCCGTTCACGTCGGGCGCGGTCGTCCTGGCGCAGCTGTTCGTCTCGCTGCCGTTCCTCGTCTTCGCCGTCGAGGGCGCCCTGCGCTCGACGGACCGCCGCACCGAGCTCGCGGCCGCCACGCTCGGCGCGTCCCGCTGGCAGGTGTTCCGGCACGTGACGCTCCCGCTCGTCGCTCCCGGTGTCGCGGCCGGGGCCGTGCTGTGCTTCACGCGCGCGATGGGCGAGTTCGGCGCGACCATCACCTTCGCGGGCTCGCTGCCGGGCGTCACCCGCACCCTGCCGATCGCGAGCTACCTCGCGATGCAGACCGATCCCGACGAGGCCGTGGCGCTCGCGCTGCTACTCCTCGCGGTGTCCGTCGGGGTGCTGCTCGGGCTGCGCGACCGCTGGCTTCCGGGGGTGCGCGGATGACGCCCGGCCAGGCGTCGACGTCGGCGCATCCGATCCTCCGGGCCGATGTGACGGTCACGCGCGGCGGGCACCGGGTCGCCGCCGCGTTCGACGTCGCGCCGGGACATCCGCTCGCCGTCATCGGCCCGAACGGAGCCGGCAAGTCGACCCTGCTCGCCGCGATCGCGGGACTCGTGCCGCTCGACGCGGGTGGGGTGCGGATCGGCGACCGGACGGTCGACGAGCTGCCGCCCGAACGTCGTCGCGTCGGCGTCGTGTTCCAGGACCACGTGCTGTTCCCCCATCTCACCGTGCGCGACAACGTGGGCTTCGCCGCACGGATGCGCGGCGTCTCGCGCGTCGCCGCCCGCGCCGTCGCCGAGCCGTGGCTCGAGCGCTACGGCCTGGCCGCCCTCGCCGACCGGCTGCCGGGCGAGCTGTCGGGCGGCCAGGCGCAACGGGTGGCGCTCGCGCGAGCGCTCGCCGCCGAGCCCGATGTGCTGCTGCTCGACGAGCCGATGTCGGCGCTCGACGTCGAGGTGCGCGACGACATGCGCGCCGAGCTCGCCGCGCACGTTCGCGAGTTCGGCGGCGCGACGGTTTTCGTGACCCACAGCCGCGCCGACGCCGCGGCGCTCGCCGACGCCGTGCTCGTACTCGAGGACGGCCGCGTCACGCAGCGCGGCACGTTGGATGAGCTCGCCGCCGACCCGGCGACGCCGTACGTGCGGCGCATGCTCGCCGCATCCGGCGACTGAACGTCGCCCTCGGACTCGCTGTCGGGACGCCCCGTCAGTGCGGGGTGTCGAGGTGCACCTCGAGCGGTTCGGCCTCGCCGATCTCGGACCACGACCACGCGGCGAAGCGGAACTCGGCCACGCCGCACGTGGGCATGTGCTCGATCTCGCCCGACAGCTGGTTCGCGAGATCGGACATGCCCGGATCGTGCGCGACGACGAGGACGGTCGTCATCTCGTCGTCGACCTCGCCGACGACCTCGAGGATCGTCTCGGGCGACGAGCCGTAGAGCCGCTCGTCGAACGCGAGCACGCCGCGCGCCGCGCCGAGCTCGTCGGCGATCGCCTCGGCCGTGCTGCGAGCGCGCACCGCGGTGCTCGACAGGATCGCGTCGGGTGCGACGCCGCGCTCGCGGAGGCGCCGGCCCATCTCGGGCGCATCGCGTCGGCCGCGATCGTTGAGCGGGCGGTCGTGGTCGGCGAGCGTCGGGTCGCCCCACGCCGACTTCGCGTGGCGGACGAGCACGAGCGTCTTCATGCGCCGAGTCTGCCACCCTCCTCGGGCGGCGGCACCTTCCGAATCGCGATTCCCGCCGCGAACTCGAGCACGCAGAGCGCCGCGAGGCGAACCGTGCGACCGTCGGGCGCATCGGTGGTCGCGTCGATCTCGACGAGGTCGGCGCTTCGAACGCGCGGGTCGGATGCCGCGGCGCGGACGAGCGCGCGAAGCTCCCACGCCGTCAGGCCCCCGGGGACCGACGCGGGGCAGGCGGGCGCGACCGAGCGGTCGCACGCGTCGACGTCCACGTCGAGGTGGACCGGGCCGCCTGCCGCGCCCGCGATCAGGAGCGCCTCGGCCATGAGCGCGCCGAGCTGCCGATGGTGCAGCTCGTCGCGGTGGACCACGGTGATGCCCAGTTCCTCGGCCCGGCGCGCATACGCGGCCGAGTTCGCGAAGTCGGCGATGCCGATCTGCACGATGCGGCGCGGATCGAGGCCGGCCTCGATGAGCCGACGCACCGGCGAGCCGTTCGATACCCCCTCCCGCAGGTCGTGGTGGGCGTCGATCGTCACCAGTCCGGCGCGGGCGAGGTCGTCGCCCCACGCGCCCAGCGCGGTCGCGACGGTCACCGAGTTGTCGCCGCCGAGCGCGATGATCGCGTCGGAACGGTCGAGCACCTCGGCGACGCGGGCGCGCGTGCGCGCCTCACCGGCCTCGCCGTCGGGCTCGTCGATGTCGCCCGCGTCGGCGTACCCGAGCTCCGCGAGGTCGACCACGCCGGGCGGGCGCGCGTCGGGCGGGCCGAACACGTCGCGCGACCGGTCGGGCACGAGCGCTGGGCTGTACCGCCGCAGCGCCTCCCGGATCGCTGCCGGCGTGGTGTGCGCGTTCGTGGGCGAGAGCGACGAGCGCGACGCCGGCACGCCGAGGATCGTGAGGTCGGCGCGGGCCCCGTCGGCGAGCGCCTCGATCGCGGGCCAGTCGCCCGCGCGTGGCCAGAGCGGGTCGTGCGAGAGGACGGGGCCGGTCATCTTCCGAGGCTAGCGACGCGGATGCCGCGCCGCTCGGGTCGTCCCCCGCGCACCGTCCGCGATCCCGGACGGCGCGCGTCGATCAGCGCCGGAGGGCGTCGATCAGCTCGCGTTCCCGATCCGGGCCGAGTCCCGCGCGGCGTGAGCGATCGAGCCCCGCCTCTCGCTCCCAAGCGAGCGCGTCGACGAGATGCTCGCGCATCGGGCGCAGCTCGAGGCCCGTGCGCACCGCGGCCGCGTTCGAGCGGTCGAGGAACGCGTCCCAGGTCGGATCGGCGATCCAGAGCGGCAGCGAGTCGGGACCCGCCCACTCGGCCATCTCCAGCTCGACGAGTCGGCCGGGGGAGGCCGTGACGAGCTCGCCATCGTGTCCGCCGACCTCCCGAGAGGCGGCGAGCCAGTCGGCGAAGGTGGTGCGCGGCCCCACCGCATTGAACGTCCCGACGAGCCCGCGCTCGATCGCGTCGAGCACGAAGCGGACGAGGTCGCGCACGTCGATGACCTGCACGGCGCTGTCCGGGATGTCGGGCACGAGCATGGGCGCGTCGTCGCGAGCCGCACGCGCGACCCAATAGCCCGCCCGGTCGGACGGGTCGCCGGGACCGCCGATGAGGCCGGGTCGCACGACGAGCAGGCGCTCCGCCGCGGCGTCGCGCCACGCCGCCTCGCAGGCGACCTTCGCCTCGCCGTAGGTCTCGGGTGCGGAGTCGTCGGCGTCGAGCGGCGGCAGCAGCTCGGCCGACTCGTCGGCACCGGGCTCGTCGTGTCGCGCGTACACGCTGCACGAGGAGATGAAGGTCACGTGGTCGACCTGCTCGGCCAGTGCGGCCGCAGCGCGGCGGGCGTGCCCCGGCTGGCGGGTCAGGTCGACGACCGCGTCCCAGTGCCGACCGACCACGGAGGAGTAGGCAGCGGTCCCCGCCGCGTCGCGGTCGGCGACGACGAGCTCGGCCCCGGGCGCGACCGCACCCGCCTCGCCGCGTGCGAGGCACGTCACGCGATGTCCGCGACGCACCGCCTCCCCGGCGAGCGCACGTCCGAGCCACTGGGTTCCACCGAGGATGAGCAGGTCCATGGCGTCATCCCAGCATGCCGCCGGACCCGAGCGCGCGCATGTTCACGCAGCGCGAAACCGCGCGCCGGCGCCATCCGCACGTCGCCGCGTCGCCAGGAGGATGCCGAGCTTGCGCAGCTCCTCGACCCACAGCACGACCGAGGCCATGCCCGCGCACACCAGCCAGTGCACGCCGTCGAGCGGAGCGGTGCCGAACGCGACCTGCAGCGGCGGCAGCGAGACGACGGCGACCTGGAGCACGACGGCGAGCGCGACCGCGCCCCACAGCCAGCGGTTGGTGAACAGGCCGCGGAACGCGCTCGAGGTCGCCGAGCGCGCGTTGAAGGCCGTGAACAGCCCCGCGAACACGAGCGTCGTGAATCCGGCCGTGCGCGCGACGTCGAACGTGTCGGTCCCGCCGGGGACGATTCCACCCGGCAGGAACATGTCCATCGTCAGGAGCGTGATGACCGCGATGACGAGGCCCGTCACGCCGATGCCGATCCACATGCCGAGGTCGATGGCGCGATCGTGGAGGCCGCGCGGCGGGCGGGCCATGACGTCGTCGATCTCGGGGTCGACGCCCATCGCGAGGGCAGGCCCGGAGTCGGTGACGAGGTTGATCCACAGGATCTGCGTGGCGACCAGCGGGAGCACGAGACCCCCCTCGCTCGCCGCCGTGAAGCCGAGCGCGCCCGCGAAGACCACGCCCAGGAACACCGTGAGCACCTCGCCCATGTTCGAGTAGAGCAGGTAGCGCAGGAACTTCCGGATGTCGTCGAAGATGCCACGGCCCTCGCGGACCGCGTGCACGATGGTGGCGAAATCGTCGTCGGCGAGCACCATGTTCGCCGCCTCCTTCGTGACCTCGGTGCCCGTGATGCCCATCGCGATGCCGATGTCCGCCGACTTCAGGGCGGGCGCGTCGTTGACGCCGTCCCCGGTCATCGCGACGATCAGCCCCTCGGCCTGCAGTGCGTCGACGATGCGGAGCTTGTGCTGCGGGGCGACGCGCGCGAACACCGAGACCGTGCGCACGGCGTCGCGCAGCTGGCGGTCGTCCATGCCGTCGAGGCGCGCGCCGGGCAGCGCGATGCCGTCCTCGTCGATGATTCCGAGGTCGCGGGCGATGCGCGCCGCGGTCGCCGGATGGTCGCCGGTGATCATGACGACGCGGATGCCGGCGGCGCGCGCCTCGGCGATGGCCGGCCGCACCTCGGGACGCGGCGGGTCGATGATGCCCACGACCCCCGCGTAGACGAGGTCGTGCTCCGCGGACTCGTCGAACCCCGTGACATCCGGCCCGCCGTCGCCGCCCCCGAGTTCCGGCGCCGGTCGGTAGGCCACGCCGATCGTGCGGAACGCCTCCTCGGACAGCGCCTCGGCGTCGGCGAGCGCCCGCGCGCGTCGCACGGCGTCGAGCGGGACGATGTCGGGCCCGATGCGGATGCGCGTGCAGTGCTCGAGCAGGACGTCGGGCGCGCCCTTGCTCAGCACCACGAGGTCGCCGCGCTCGTGCCGGTGCGCCGTCGACATCATCTTCCGTTCGGAGCTGAACGGCACCTCGCCCACCCGGTCGTAGCGCGCCGCCTCGACCGTGGTGCCCTCGAGCTTGCGCGCCGCGACGAGGAACGCCGCTTCGGTCGGATCGCCCTCGATCCTCCACTCGCCCTCGCGCTCGGCGAGCTGCGCGTCGTTCGCGAGCGAGCCCGCGCCGAGCACGATCCCGACCTCGGTCCGCAGCGGCCCATCCTCGAGCGGACGCCCCTTCACGGTCGCCCGGCCGACGGGCGCGTAGCCCACGCCCCCGAGGTCGACCGTGCCGGACGCCGTGACGATCCGCTGGATCGTCATCTGGTTCGTCGTGAGCGTGCCGGTCTTGTCGGTGCAGATCACCGAGGCGGAACCGAGCGTCTCGACGCTCGAAAGCGTCTTCACGACGGCGTTGCGCCGCGCCATCCGCTGCACCCCCAGCGCGAGCACCAGCGACAGGATGGCGGGCAGGCCCTCCGGCACGGCCGCGACGGCGAGCGACACGCCGAGCAGCAGCACCGTGACCCACTCGGACGGGGTGCGCACGCCCTGTACGAGCGCGACCGTGAGCATCACGACGATGGCGATGCCGATCACGATGCGGCCGAGCGTGCGACCGAGGTGTCCGACCTCGACCTGGAGGGGCGTGGGCTCGGCCACGGTCTCGTCGAGCAGGGTCGCGATCGCGCCCATCTCGGTCGACATGCCCGTCGCGGTCACGATCGCGCGTCCGGTGCCGCGGCTCACCGCGGTGCCCTTGAACACCATGTCGTGACGGTCGCCGAGCGGAACGCGCTCGGTGAGGGTCTCGGGATGCTTCTCGACCGTCGTGCTCTCGCCCGTGAGCGCCGCCTCCGCCACCTGCAGCGAGGTCGCGCGGACGACGCGCGCGTCGGCGCCGACCTGGTCGCCCTCGGCGAGCACGAGGAGGTCGCCCGGTACCAGCTCGGCGCTCGGGACCGTGCGGAGGGTGCCGTCGCGCAGCACGGTGGAGCGAGCGCGGGTCATCACGGCGAGCGCCGCGACCGCGCGCTCCGCGCGGGACTCCTGCACGAGGCCGAGCACCGCGTTGAGGACGATGATGCCGAAGATGACGATGGCGTCGATCGGCCAGCCCTCCGCGCCCTCCACCAGCCAGGCGATCAGGGAGACGGCGATCGCCGCGATGAGCAGCAGGATCAGCGGGTCGGCGACCTGGGCGACGACACGTCGCCAGAACGGGGTACCCCCGGCACTGCGGAGCTCGTTCGGTCCGTGGGCGGCCAGGCGGGTGGCGGCGTCGGCGGCGGTGAGGCCTCGTTCGGGATCGACGTCGAGCCGCCGCGCGACCTCGATCGGATCGGCGAGCGCGGCGTCGAGTGCGTCGGGCGTCGCTCCCGGGATCGCGGGCATGATTCCATCCTCCGGGCCCGCACCACCGGCCTGCAAACGATCGGTCCACCCCGGTGGGTGCGGCGATGCCGTGATGCGGGAATGATGACGTTGTCCTCATGGTTGTGGAGAAATACCCCCTAGGGGTATATTCGACGGCACAGGCTCGGAGGTCACCATGGACACGCAGCGCCCCCACGACGCCGGCACGGCCGCGGCCGGCCACGCGGAGCACGACACGCACGCCAGGCACGATATGCACGCGGGACACGACGTGCACGCGGGCCACGACGTGCACGCGCGGCACGACATGCACGCGGGACACGAGATGCACGCCGGGCACGACACGCACGCGGGACATGAGACGTACGACGTGCACGCGGGACATGACGTGCACGCGGGACATGAGACGCACGACGTGCACGCGGGACATGACGTGCACGCGGGACATGACATGCACGCCGGTCACGCGGGCCACGGAGACCACGTCGGCCAGTTCCGCCGCCTGTTCTGGATCATGCTCGGCCTCGCGATCCCGACGATCGGGTTCAGCGCGATGTTCGCCGACCTCTTCGGCTACCAGTTGCCAGACAACCCGATCGTGCAGTGGATCCCGCCCGTGCTCGGCTCGGTCATCTACTTCTGGGGCGGCTCGCCGTTCCTCACGGGCGCCGTGTCGGAGCTGCGGGCGCGCAAGCCCGGCATGATGCTCCTCATCGGCATGGCGATCACCGTCGCGTACATCTCATCGCTCGGCTCGAGCCTCGGGTTCTTCCCCCACGACCTCGACTTCTGGTGGGAGCTCTCCCTCCTCATCGTGATCATGCTGCTCGGCCACTGGCTCGAGATGCGCTCGCTCGCGGCGACATCCTCGGCGCTCGACGCGCTCGCGGCCCTCCTGCCCGACGAGGCCGAACGCGTGACGGATGCCGGGGTCGAGACCGTCTCGCCGTCCGACCTCGCGCTCGGCGACGTCGTGATCGTCCGTCCCGGCGGGCGCGTGCCCGCCGACGGCGACGTGATCGACGGGACCGCCGCGATGGACGAGTCGATGATCACGGGCGAGTCCCGCACCGTGAGCCGCGGCCCCGGCGACCACGTCGTCGCGGGCACGGTCGCCACCGACACCGCTATCCGGGTCCGGGTCGGCGCGATCGGCGACGACACCGCGCTCGCCGGTATCCAGCGCCTCGTCGCGCAGGCCCAGGCGTCGAGCTCGCGTGCGCAGCGCCTGGCCGACCGCGCGGCCGGCTGGTTGTTCTGGTTCGCGCTCGGCGCCGCCGCGATCACCGCGGTCGCCTGGGCGCTCGTGGGCCTGCCCGACGAGGGCGTCATCCACACTGTGACGGTGCTCGTGATCGCGTGCCCCCACGCGCTCGGCCTCGCCATCCCGCTCGTGGTGCAGATCGCGACCGAGCGTGCGGCGCGCGGTGGCGTGCTCGTGACCGACCGGCTCGCGCTCGAGACCATGCGCACGGTCCAGGCGGTGCTGTTCGACAAGACGGGCACGCTCACCAGGGGCGAGCCCGCGGTGACGGATGCCGCGGCCGCGCCGGGCCACGACGTGTCCGAGGTGCTCGCGCTCGCCGCGGCCGCCGAGCACGACTCCGAGCACCCGCTCGCGAAGGCCATCGTCGTCGAGGCCGGGCGCCGCGAGCTCGTTCTGCAGGCGGCATCCGGCTTCGAGGCGTCGGCGGCGGTCGGCGTCACCGCCGACGTGGTCGGCCGCGCCGTGCACGTCGGCGGCCCCGGACTCCTCGCCCGCGAGGGGCTCGCGCCGCTGCCCGAGTCGGCGGCGTGGGCCGAGCGCGGCTCGACGGTGCTGCACATCGTGGTCGACGGCGAGGTCGCGGGCGCGATCGCGCTCGCCGACGAGGTCCGTCCCGAGTCGCTCGAGGCCGTCGACGCGCTGCACGCCGTCGGCGTCCAGGTCGTGATGATCACGGGCGACGCCGAGCCGGTGGCCCGCACGGTCGCCGAGCAGCTCGGCATCGACCGGGTCTTCGCCGGCGTGCGGCCCGAGGACAAGGCCGCGAAGGTCCAGGAGCTCCAGCGCGAGGGCCTCTCGGTCGCGATGGTCGGCGACGGAGTGAACGACGCGCCGGCGCTCGCGCAGGCCGACGTCGGCATCGCCATCGGTGCCGGCACGGATGTCGCGATCGCCTCGGCCGGCGTCATCCTCGCCTCGAGCGACCCGCGCTCGGTGCTCTCGGTGATCGAGCTGTCGCGCGCGAGCTACCGCAAGATGAAGCAGAACCTCTGGTGGGCGGCCGGCTACAACCTGGTCTCGGTTCCGCTGGCGGCCGGCGTGCTCGCGCCGATCGGGTTCGTCCTGCCGATGTCCGTGGGCGCCATCCTGATGTCGCTCTCGACGATCATCGTGGCGGCCAACGCGCAGCTGCTGCGACGCCTCGACCTGCGACCCGAGGCGTCGGCCCGGGCGGCACTCGAGCGCGCACGCTGAGCCCGGGCGATGCGGACCGGGCGGGCACGCGTCCGGTCCGCCTCCGCGCCACGCGTCCCACGGCGTAGGGTCGATCCATGGATGCCGAGTCGATCGCCGTGCTCGTGACCGGAGCGGAACGCCGCCTATTGGAGCCCGAGGTCCGGCGTGATCCGTCGGCCCTCGAGGACCTGCTCCACGAGTCGTTCCGCGAGATCGGTCGCAGCGGCCGCATGTGGACGCGCGACGAGCTCATCGACGTCATGACGGGCCCCGATGCCGTCGACGTGCAGTCGGCCGTCGTCACGGGCGAACGCGTCGAACTCGTCGCACCGGATCTGGCGCTCCTCACGTACACGCTCGATGCCGACGGCATGCGCAGCCGACGCAGCTCCCTCTGGCGGATCGGCGACGGCCGTCCCCGCATGCTGTTCCACCAGGGCACGCCGCTCGGTCCGCACGTCGGCTGAGCCAAGCGGGGCGAGCGCGATCAGCGGCGTCGGCTCGCATCGGCGGTGGGATCGGATCGTGTCAACGGTGTCCGCCGGTCGACCTCGTTCTCGATCGTGAAGGTGGCCAGCTCGGGCCGATAGCGGTCGTCGGCATACGACAGCGGACGCCGGGCGGAGTCGAAGGTGATGCGCCGTTCGCGCAGCAGCGGGCTGCCATGCCCGACCCCGAGCGCCTCGGCGTCGAGCGGATTGGCTGCGACGGCGTCGATCGTGTGACGGGCGCGGCGCAGGTCCACGCCTTTGCCGATCAGGTGCTCGTGCAGCGAGCCCCGGTCGGGGTCCATGTCCTCGAGCAGCACTCCGATCGCGGGCGCGAAGGACGTGCGTTCGACCATGGTCGGCACGTCGTCGAGCATCCGCACCCGCACGACCTGCACGACCGAGGCGCCTTCGTCGAGGCCGAGGAAGCCGGCGACCGTCGACGGGGCGTTGCGGCTCGCGGCCTCGATCGTGCGCTGCCCCGGCGTCTTGCCGATCGCCCGGGCCCACACGGTGAACGACGAGAACGTCGAGAACGGCTGGGTGGGAACGACGCGGCCGACCATGGGCGCACGTCCGCGCCCGCCGACGACGTACCCCTCCTCGCGGAGCACGGCGAGCGCGCGACGCACCGGGCCCCTCGACGTTCCGAACTCGCGGCAGAGTGCCGCCTCGCTGGGCAGGCGCATCCCGGCCGGCCAGTGGCCGCGCCCGATACGCTCGCGGAGCACGTTCGTCACCCGCTCGTGGAGCAGCACCTCGCTGGACATGCCTCCGACCGTACGGAGTCCGACGCGCCCCGGCGGTGGGCGGAACGCGTCGCTCAGGTGAAGGTTCGGTGAACCACGGGCGACGGCGTCAGTCGAGGTCGGCGAGGAGTCCTTCCATCCGCTCGATCTCGGCGGCCTGCGAGACGATGATCGAGGCCGAGAGCTCGAGCACGTCGTCGTCCTCGCCGCGGTCCTGATGACGCTCGGCCATCGCGATGGCGCCCTCGTGGTGCTCGATCATGCCCTCGAGGTAGAGCCGTTCGGCCTCGGCACCGTCGGCCGACTCCAGCTCGTCCATCTCGGCGTCGCTCAGCATGCCGCCCATGCCGCTGCCGCCCATGCCGCCCGCCGCGCCGCGCCCGTCGCCGCCCATCGACGGCACGCCCCACTCGTCGAGCCAGGACTCCATCAGCTCGATCTCCGGCGCCTGGGCCGCCTCGATGTCGAGCGCGAGCTGCAAGACCTCGGGGCGCACGCCGTCGTCGGCGAGGATGAACTGGCTCATCTCGATGGCCTGCTCGTGGTGCGGAATCATCATCTGCGCGAACATCACGTCGGCTCGTGACACGTCCTCCCATTCCGAGGACTGATCGTGCATGCCGTCGCCCATGCCGTCGTGCATGTCGTCGCGGTCTCCGTCGCCACCGCCCGGGTTCACGACGATGCACCCGCTCAGGGCGAGGACGAGCGCGCCGCCCGCCGCGATCGCGGAGAGACGTACGGCGGGATGTGCGGACCGGCGGAACATGACGACTCCTTCGACGACACCGTCAGGATACCCCCGCTGGGTACCGTCCGATCGGGCCGATGGTCCCTCGCGTCACGCGTCTGTCAGGTCGTCGAGCTCCCGGATGGCGCGGCACGCGCAACCTCGGCCTCGGCGCCCTCGCGCTCGGCCCGCTTCGTCGCGCGCTTGGCCCGCCGCCGCTCGCGGGACCCCTCGACGAGGTCGTACAACGAGGGCAGCACCAGCAGGGTCAGCAGCGTCGACGAGAACAGACCGCCGATCACGACGAGCGCGAGCGGCTGCGAGATGAACCCGCCGCTGCCCGTGATCCCGAGCGCCAGCGGCAGCAGCGCGAAGATCGTCGCGAGCGCCGTCATCAGGATGGGGCGGAGTCGCCGTGACGCGCCGTGCATGAGCGCGTCGCGCACCGTCATCCCTCGCTCGCGGTACTGGTTCACGAGGTCGATGAGCACGATGGCGTTGGTCACGACGATGCCGACGAGCATGAGCACGCCGACGAGCGAGGCGACGCCGAGGGGGATGCCGGTGATGATCTGCAGCAGGATGGCGCCCGTCGCGGCGAACGGCACCGACACGAGCAGCAGCAGCGGCTGCAGCAGTGAGCGGAACGTCGCGACCATCACGACGTACACGATGAGGATCGCGGCGAGCAGCGCGAGCCCGAGCTGCGAGAACGACTCCTGCTGGTCGGCCGTGACGCCGCCGAGCGACGCCGTGGTGCCGGCCGGCAGGTCGACGGCGGACACGGCCTGCTGCACCTGGCCGCTGGCAGCGCCCAGGTCGTCTCCGGCGGGCGTCGCGGCGACGGTCGCGCTGCGCAGGCCCTTGACGGTGGTGACGGATGCCGGGCCGTCGACCTGCGCGACCGTGGCGAGCGAGTCGAGCCGCACCGGCCCGGTCGGCGTGGGCACCGGGAGCGCCTGAAGCTCGGCGACCGACACGGGCGGCGTCTCACCGGCGAGGTAGATCGTGAGCGTCTGCTCCTCGATCACGATGGACCCGGCCGCCTGGGGCTGCATGGCCCCGGACACGATCCCGCCGAGCGCCACCTCGGAGTACCCGACCGCCGCGGCCTTCGCTCGATCGACCTCGACGGCGATGTACGGACGCGACTCGTCGAGGTTCGACGTGACCTGGCTGAGCGAGTCGAGATCGCCGAGCTCGGCGACGACGGCATCCGTCGCCGCGGCGAGGTCCTCGGCGTTCGACGCCGTGATGTCGACCTCGATGTCGTTCGAGGCCCCGAATCCGCTCTGCGCCGAGACGGTGACGTCGCCGACGTCCTCGAGGTCCTCGAGCTCGGCGCGGACCTCGGCCTGCAGCGCGTCCTGGTCGGCGTCCTCATCGGTCGTCACGTTGTACGTGACCGACGACCCGCCGGCGCTGAAGGCCGCCAGCACGCCGCGGGCGGTGGATCCGATGGACGTCTGGACGACCTCCACGCCGTCGACGCCGCGGATGGCGTCCTCCACCGGGACCGAGGCCGTCGCCATGTACTCGAGGCTCGATCCGACCGGGAGTTCCTGCACCACGCGGAACGTGTTCTGGCCGCTGGAGCCCAGGAAGTTGGTCTTCATGAGCGGCGCGAGCGCCACGGTTCCGGCGAGCACGAGCACGGCGACGATGATCGTCACGGCCGAGTGCCGCAGGGTCCAGCCGAGGATCGGCAGGAAGCCCTTCTGCAGGCGCGAGGGGTGCTCGAGCTCGTCGACCGGCGCGACGGTGGCGACCGCGGCCGGCCGAGGCGCGGCATCCGGCACCGGCTTCGGACGCAACCCCGTGCCGCCGTCGGCGTCGCGGAGCTCGGGCGCGAGCCACACCTCGTCGACGAAGGCGGCCTCGGCCGCGGCATCCGCCTCGGTCTGGCCCGCGCGGGGCTTCGCAGGCTTCAGGAACCAGTACGCGAGCACCGGCACGATGGTCAGCGAGACGAGCAGCGACGCGAGCAGCGCGATCGTGACCGTCAGCGAGAACGGCCGGAACAGCTCGCCCGTGACGCCCTCGACGAGCGCGATCGGCAGGAACACGGCGACGGTCGTGATCGTCGACGCGGTGATGGCGCCGGCCACCTCGCGGACCGCGTGCACGATCGTCGGGGCCTTCTCGACGCCCGCGACGAGGTGGCGCTTGATGTTCTCGATGACGACGATCGAGTCGTCGACCACGCGACCGATCGAGATCGTCAAGGCGCCGAGCGTGAGGATGTTCAGCGTGTAGTCGGCCGCCTGCAGCCCGATGAACGTGATGAGCACCGAGGTGGGGATCGAGATCGCGGTCACCAGGGTGGCGCGCACCGACATCAGGAACACCAGGATCACGAGTACGGCGAACAGCAGGCCGAGCAGTCCCTCGACCGCGAGCGACTCGATCGACCGCTCGATGTACGGCGCCTGGTCGAAGACGACCGTGAACTCGGCGCCGGGATTGGTGGTGTCGAGCGCCGACTGCAGGTCGGGGAGCGCGTCGCGCACCGCGTTCGAGACCTCGACGGTGTTCGCGGCGGGCAGCTTGGTCACCGAGATCGCCAGCGCGGGCTCGCCGTTCACGCGCGAGATGCTGGTCTGCGGGTTCTCGGTCAGCGCGACGGTCGCCACGTCGCCGATGCTGAGTGCGACGGGCACGACGGTGGGCGCCTCGGCGCCGAACTCCGAGTCGGTGTCGGTTCCGGTGCCGCCATCGGTCCCCGCGTCGCCACCCGGGAGCTGGCCCGTCTCGCCATCGGTCGCGCCGGGCAGCTCGCCGTCGACGCCCTCGACCGGCGCAGGTTGCGTTCCGCCGAGGATGGGCAGCGCTGCGATGTCGTCGACGCTGCCGAGACGCGTGCCGGCCTGCACCGCGAACGTCGAATCGCCCTCGGTGATCTCGCCGGCGGGCAGCAGCACCCCGCTCTGCTGCAGCGAGTCGCGGATCGTCTGGGGCGTGAGTCCGTACGCCGCGAGCTGCGCCGGGTCGGGCGTGATGACCACGCGACGCCCCTGGTCTCCCACGAGCGCGGCGTCGCGCACGCCGTCGATGTCGCGGATCTCGGGCAGCGTCGTGCGGGTGAGCTCGTCGGAGAGCGTGGCGGGATCCTCGGCCCCCGTGACCGCGACGGCGAGCACGGGCAGGTCGTCGAAGCTGAATGCGACGACCTGCGGCTCGACGTCCTCGGGCAGGTCGGGCGCGACGCGATTGACGGCCGAGAGCAGCTTCTGCTCGGCGAACGCCAGATCGGTGCCGAACGTGAAGCTGGCGGTCACGCGCGAAATGCCAGTGGAGCTCGTGGTCGACGTCGACTCGAGGCCGGTGATCCCCTGGATCGCGGTCTCGACCGGAGTCGAGACGTCGGCGTCGACGACGTCGGGCGAGGCCCCGGGGTAGGCCGTGATGATCGTCAGCTGCGGCAGCTGGATGGACGGTGCGAGTTCCTGCTTCAGTCCGTTCAGCGCGATCCCGCCGAAGATGGCGACGACCACGGTGACCAGGGCGATGAGGGCGCGGTTCCGCATGCTGAGCTTGGCGAGCACGGACATGGAGTCGATTCTCTCAGCGCGACGGCCGTCGACCATCATCCGAACGGAGGACGTGCCGTCAAGGGTATGGACCCGCGACCCCCGTTCGGGGTATGTTCCGAACCATCACGTCGTGGGGGGTGAGCGGATGCGAGTGGCCGTGGCGGTGCGCCCGAGGCCACTGCTGCGCGCCGCCCTGGTCGGCTCCGGACTCGCCGCCGCGTGGGTCGTCGTGAGTCTCGTCGGGTCTCCGGCGAGCGCGTCAGCCGAGGAACGGCCCGACGGGCTGCTCGGCACGGTCGGCTCGGTGGTCGGCGTCGTCGACGGCACGCTCGACGCGGTCGTCGACGAGGTCGTCGACGAGGTCGTCGAACCGGTGGTCGGCGCCGTCAGTCCGTCAGCGGTCGAGGCGGTCGAAGTGTTCGCGCCCGAACCCGCACGGCCGATCGTCGATGCCGTTCCGGTCATGGTCGACGAGACGACGGATGCTGCGAACGGCACGATCGACGTCGTCGATGTCGTCGTGGCCGACGCGGTCTCCGGGGTGGGTTCGACGGTCGGCGACCTGGCGGGAAGCGCCCCCGTGGGCGGCATCGTGCACGCGGTCGACCGTGTGGTGGGCTCGGCGCCCGTCGTCGGTCCGGTGCTCGGCGACGACACGCTGGGCGGCCTGCTCGGCCCGGTAGCCGACCTCGCCGACGACACGCTCGATGTCGTGGTCGGTGAGTTGCCGACCTTGCCCGCCGACGGTGTGCTGCCGTCCCTGCCCGAGCCGGGCATCGGCCCCGAGGCATCTGCCCCGCTGCCGGGCGACGGGGCGGTCTCGGCGGTCGCCGACGACACCCCCTCCGCCATCGTGGTCGCGCCGGTCGACGCGTGGACGTTACAGGCGCACGATCCAGCGCCTCCCGGCGCTCCCGCTCCGCTCGGGGCGATCGCGCCCACGTCATCCTCGCCTGCCCACGGCTCGCCGCTCGGCTCGGGCACGCCTCCGGGCGGCTCCGCTTCGGCGGGTTCCGGCTCCGGGCTCGGGTCCGGAGCCGACGCGACCCTCGCCGCGCACGCGCTCGACGCCCGCGCGTCGCTCGTGCTCGGCTCGGTCGACGACGCGCTGCCGTCGTCACCGGTCTTCGAGACCGACACCACCCCTGACTGACGGGTACCGCTCCGCCTGCCCGCAGGCGGAACACGCTCGCGCTCCCTGCCTGGGAGCGCCGGTACCCAACAGTCAGGAGTAGGAATCATGAAGCGATTCGCCACGAGGGCGCTGTACGCGACCCTCTTCACCGGGGGGCTCATGCTCCTCGGCGCCGGCGTCGCCCACGCCTCGGAGACGAGCGGCGACGACGGCATCCTGTCGGGCACGCAGCTCGGCGTCGCGATCGAGCTGCCCGTCACGATCAGCGGCAACGCCGTCTCGGTCATCGGCGACTCGGAGTCGTCGGATTCGTGGACCGAGGTCGCGAACGGTGACGCCGCACCGGCCTCGTCGCCCGTCGCCGTCACCTCGGGTGAGGACGGGATCGGGTCGGGCAGCCAGGCCATCCTCGACGTCTCGGCGCCGGTCACCGTCGGCGGCAACGCCGTCTCGGTGATCGGCGACTCCACGTCGAAGCACGCCACCACCGAGGTGACGAGCGGCAGCGGCACCGTCGGAACGGACGCAACCACGTCCGGCGAGGACTCGATCCTCGGCGGCACCCAGGCGATCGTCGACCTCGTCGCCCCCATCACCGTCAGCGGCAACGCCGTCTCGGTGATCGGCGACTCCACGTCGAAGCACGCCACCACCGTCGTCGACAGCGGATCCGGCAACGGCTCCGGCACGGACGCCTGGACCTCCGGCGAGGACTCGATCCTCGGCGGCACCCAGGCGATCGTCGACCTCGTCGCCCCCATCACCGTCGGCGGCAACGCCGTCTCGGTGATCGGCGACTCCACGTCGAAGCACGCCACCACCGTCGTCGACAGCGGATCCGGCAACGGCTCCGGCACGGACGCCTGGACCTCCGGCGAGGACTCGATCCTCGGCGGCACCCAGGCGATCCTGGGCGTCACCGCACCGATCTCCGTCGGCGGCAACGCCGTCTCGGTGATCGGCGACTCCACGACGGATGGCTCGACCACGGTCGTGAACCCGGTGGATCCGACGGATCCGACCGACCCGGTCGACCCCACCGACCCGACCGACCCGGTCGACCCGGTGGATCCGGTCGACCCGGTCGATCCGGTCGATCCGGGCACGCCCGGCACGCCGGATGGCGGCTCGGACACCGCGGGCCCCGGCTCGGCGGTCACGGCGGCGGCCTGGTCGACGGTCGCGGACTCGTCGGCTTCGCTCGCCTCGACCGGGCTCGACTCGGGATTCTGGGAGCGGCTGGCGCTGCTCCTGCTGCTGACGGGCCTCGTGCTCCTCGGCGTCCGGCGGTTCGCCCTGCGTCGCTGACCGGGTGACGGCCCGGCGCCGCCCTACCGGCGCCGGGTCGCCCCGCGGCAGCCTCGGGTTGCCCCATGATCCCCGTGCCGCGTATCGGGTCGCGGCACGGCCGGCCGCGCCGTTTCTGGTGCGCGGCCCGACGGGGCGGTGGTGTCGGGTCCACCGCCCGTCCTCTCCTCGATTCCACCGACTCACGCGAATCGGCCCCACGGTAGGCCGATTCGCGTGAGCGAGACGGGCGAGTGATGCCCACCTGCGGGTGCTGGCGTGCGGCCCGACGCTCAGACGACCGCGGCGAGCACGTTCTGGTCGGGCACCGGCGTCCGGGCGAGCGAGCCCCACGCTCGACGCAACGCCTGCACGGCGGCATCCGTCGCCTCGGCCGGGTAGCAGATGGGCAGCCGGAGGAAGCGCTCGAAGGCCCCGTCGATGCCGAAGCGCGGGCCGGCCGCGACGATCAGGCCGTGCGTACGTGCCGCGAGCGCGAGCTGCGAGCTCACCGGCGCACCGAGACCGACCCACGTGACGATGCCGCCGTCGACGTGGGGCACATGCCACTCGGGGAAGGCGTCGGCCAGCAGACGTTCGAGGTGGTCGCGACCGGCGCGCAACTGTTCGCGTCGCAGGTCGAGGATGTCGTCCATGCGGCTGAACAGGCGCGCGACGACGAGCTGCTCGAGGATCGGCGTGCCGAGGTCGCCCGGCGAGCGCACCGCGAGGAGCTTCCGGATCAGCGGACGGTCGGCGCGGATCCACCCGACGCGCACGCCGCCCCACACGGTCTTCCCGACCGAGCCGACCATCACGGCGGGTCCGTACGCGGCGAGCGGCTTCAGGTCGAGTCCGCGATCGATGTCGAGTTCGGCGGTCGTCTCGTCGGCGATGACGACCGTGCCCTGGCGTGCGGCGGCGTCGAGCACGCGCTCTCGCGCCGACGCATCGAGCGAGCGACCCGTGGGGTTGTGGAAGTCGGGCATCAGGTAGGCGGCGACCGGGTTGGCGTGCCCGATCGCGCGCACGAGGTCGGCCGCCTCGTCGGTCGCGCCGAATCCCTCGGGACCGGCGTCGTGCGGTGCGGTCGCGACGGTCACCAGTCGGGCGCCGGCGTTGCGCAGGGCCTCGTACGCGTGGGGGTAGGTCGGCGCTTCGATGAGCGCGCGGTCGCCACGCCCCACGAGCGCACGGGAGAGCAGGGCGATGGCATGCTGGGCGCCGATCGTGACCATGATCTGCTCGGGACCGGTGGGCAGGCCGCGCGCCGTGTATCGGTCCGCGATGGCCGCGCGCAGTTCGGGGATGCCGATGGGGTCGAAGCCCGGGTCGCCGAGGTGCGCCGGCAGGTCGTCGACGGCGGCGCGCGCGACATCCGGCAGCCACGGCAGCGCGGGCAGCGCAGCCTTCGAGAAGTCGATGTAGTCGGCGGCCGGCGGCGCGGGCAGGAACGCGGGCGCCCCCGGCAGGCGAGCCACGCTGCCGGAGCCGCGGACGCTGCGGAGCAGGTCCTGGTCGCGCAGCTCGCGGTACGCGGCGGTGACGGTCGTGCGGCTGAGGCCGAGGCGCTCGGCGAGTTCGCGCTCGGCCGGCAGGCGGGTGTCGACGGGGATCCGGCCGTCGAGCACGAGCAGCCTGATGCGATCTGCGAGCGCCCGGTAGGCGCTGCCGTCGTCGCCCCGCCACTCGCCGAGCAGCGTCTGCAGGGCCCGGGCGCTCATCGTGGCATCCATGATGCAAGCCACTGTAGCCCGGTTGGCTCTTTGCGAAAAGGCCAATCACGGGATTGGATTGCTTGCATGCCACGCGTCTCCCGTCTTCGCTCGATCGCCGCACGGACCCGCACGAGCGACCCGGCCCCGGTGTTCGCCCGACGGCTCGTGCAGCTCGTGGTGGGCCTCTTCCTGTACGGGCTCGGCATCGCGATGATCGTGCGCGGCGAGCTCGGCGTGGCGCCGTGGGACGTGCTGACCCAGGGCATCGCGAAGCAGACCGGCCTGGGCTTCGGCCTGATCACCGTGCTCACGAGCGGCGTCGTACTGCTGCTGTGGATCCCACTTCGGCAGCGGCTCGGATTCGGTACGGTGATGAACGCACTGCTCGTCGGCCCGTTCGCCGACCTCTCGCTCTGGTTGATCCCCGCCGGACTGGACCTCTGGGCGCGCATCCTCCTGCTCTTCGGCGGCATCGTCGTGCTCGCGGTCGCCACGGGCCTCTACATCGGGGCGCACTTCGGCCCCGGGCCCCGCGACGGCCTCATGACCGGCCTGCACCGTCGCACCGGATGGCGCATCTGGATCGTCCGCACCGGCATCGAGCTCGCCGTGCTGGGCACCGGCTTCCTCCTCGGCGGCAACGTCGGCGTCGGCACGCTCGCCTTCGCACTGCTCATCGGCCCGCTCTGCGGGTGGGCGATCCCGCTCTTCGCGGTGAAGCGGCCGGCGGATGGCGCGGCGCAGCGCAGCGTCGGAAGCCGCGACGTCCCGCACCCCGCCACCGAGCCCACCCCGGCCTGACCACTGCCGGACTCGCCCCAGTTCGAGGGTCTCGCGTCGTGGAACCGCGCTGCTACCGTGACCGGCACGTGTCGCGCGGCGGGGACACCGTGACCCCGTGCTGCTCTTCGCGACGAGGGAAGGGGACCCACATGCACGCTCGCACCATCGCCCTCTCCGCCGCCGGCCTGGCCCTGGCGGGCACGCTCGGGCTGGCGACCCCCGCCACCGCTGCGCCGAACCCGGTGAGCCCGCATGCCTCGTGCGTCGGCCAGACGTTCGTCCCGCAGGCTGTGGGCGAGCCAGGTGCGATCGCCGCGCGCATCGCGGAGATCAAGAGCTTCATCCCGGTGAGCTTCGGCGCGGTCATCGGCGACTTCGCCCGCTGGGAGGACTGCTCGGGCGACTGACCGGGCGTCGACATGCCCCTTCCACCGGGTTCCGCGAACGCGGTCCCGGCGGAAGCAGCCTCTGCGAGGCTCGGTGAGTTGCCGGTTCCGCCGGGTTCCGCGACGGATGCCCCGGCGGAACCGGCAACTCGCTGCGCTCGCGCCGCGAGCTGGCCGGCCTGCTACAGGTTGCGCTCGGCGTACGCGGTCATCGCGTCGCGCACGAACTCGGCGCCGCCGGTGCCGCCGTAGTTGGCCGCGAACCGCTCATCGGCCACGTACATGTCGGCCAGCCCGACGAAGTACTCCTTCGTCGGACCGCTGGCGCCGCCGCCGGGCGTGCCCGGAATGCCGCGCAGCCAGTCGAACTGCCGCTGCGCGAGCGCCTGGGCCTCGTCGCCTGCGGGGTCGATCCCCCGCTCGGCGGCCGCGATCCAGTCGCGTCCCAGGGACGCCGCGCGCTCCTTCCATGCGGCGCGCTCGTCGTCGCCCATGCCGCGCCACCACGCGTCGCTCTTCGCGTACGCCTCGCGGCCCCAGCGTTGCTCGACCTCCTCGCGGTACTGCGTGTGGTCGAAGCCGTCGAACATCTCCTTCGCCATGATCTCCTCACCTCCCTCCAATGCGTCGATGGTGCGTTCGACCGATGCGACCTGGCGGGCGAGCCGGTCCTGCTCCTGCCGGAGCCACGCGAGATGGCCGGCGAGCGCGCGCGATTCGTCGCGCTGCCCGTCGAGCACCTCGGCGATCGCCGGCAGCCCGAGTCCGAGCTCGCGCAGCAGCAGTACGCGCTGCAGCTTCACGAGCGCGCCCCGGTCGTAGTACCGGTACCCGTTGGCGCCGACGCGAGTCGGCTCGAGCAGGCCGATGTCGTCGTAATGACGCAGCGTGCGGCTCGTCGTGCCGGCCAGCTTCGCGATCTCCTGAATTGACCAATCCACCGACCTCTCCCTCCTCGTTCGCCTCGGTCGAATAACACCGTAGAAGTTGACGCAACGTCAAGGTCAAGCCAGATGTCACGACCAGGTCGAGGCCCGAACGCGATCTATCTTGACGCCGTCCGACACGCGATATATCGTGAGTATCCGAAGACGCGATATATCGCGATGGGCGCCCGAATCGGCGCACGGCGCGCCATCCGCCCGCCGCAGAACGAAGGAGAACCGAATGGCCATCGAGAAGTGGGTCGTGAACCCCGGAGAGACCAGGGTCATCGACCTCGAACTCGTCCGCAAGCTCAAGGTCAGCCTCATCGGCGGCAAGGTCGACGTCATCGCGCACGACGAGCCCGGAGCGCGCGTCGAGGTGTCCAGCGTCACGGGCAAGGACCTCATGATCCAGATCGACGGCGACTCGCTCGAGATCGACCACCCGCAGCTGCGCTGGGACAACTTCGTCGAGGTCTTCAAGGGCTTCACCGGCAGCGCGAGGGCCGAGGTGTCGATCCTCGCGCCGCGGCACATCGTCATGAAGCTCGGCGTGGTGTCGGGCGACGCGCTCGTGTCGGGCTTCGACAACGACGGCAAGTTCAGCTCGGTCTCCGGCGACCTCGTCATCGACAACCACGCCGGCGACATCGAGTGCACGAGCGTCTCGGGCGAGGTATCGGTCGGCGACCACACCGGCCGGGTCACGGCGCACACCGTGTCGGGCGACGTGACCGTCACCGGCGAGGTCGGCTCGTTCAAGGCCGACACCGTCTCGGGCGACATGATCCTCGACGTCAGGGGGACGCCCAGCCGCGTCGACACCAACACCGTCTCGGGCGACCTGACGCTGCGGTTCGACACCGGCAGCGGTGCGCGCTACCGCGTGAACACCGTCACCGGCCGGTTGCTGCTCGACGACACCCAGATCAAGGGCACCCTCGGCAAGGGGTTCGAACGGGTCACGGGCGAGCTCGTGGGCACCTGGATGGACCTCGGCGCCAACAGCGTCTCGGGCAACATCTCCGTCATCCGCCGCCAGGCGGCGACCGCGCCCGCCGACTCCAGCGAGGCGACGGCATGACCCCGCCCGTCTTCGCCCACGGCAACCTGCGCCTCTACCTGCTCGCCCTCCTCGAGGAGCAGCCTCGCCACGGGTACGAACTCATCCAGGCCCTGTCCGACCGGTTCGGCGGCACCTACTCGCCGAGCGCCGGCACGATCTACCCGCGCCTGGCCAAGCTCGAGGAGGAGGGGCTCGTGACCAAGCGCACCGACGGCCGCAAGTCGGTGTACGAGATCACCGACGCCGGTCGTGCCGAACTCGAGTCGCGCCGGCACGAACTCGACGCCATCGAGGACGACGTGACCGACTCGGTGCGCCGGCTCGCCGAGGGCGTGCGGGCCGAGGTCGACTCCGCGATGCGGACGCTGCGGGCCGAGCTCGCGAACGCCGCCCGCGAGGCGCGCAAGGCGGCGAGCACCGAGCCCGCCACGCCGCAGCCGACCGCCGAGTCGACGCGCGCGATGCACGAGGCCGACCTCGCCATCACCGAGTTCCGCCAGCAGCTGCGGCTCGAGTTGCGCAACCAGGCCAACCGCGGCCGGGTCAACGGCGACACCGTGACGCTCTTGCGCACGCGGCTCGCCGATGTCCGCACCGAGGTCCTGCAGGAGCTCGCCCGCAGCTGACCTCGGTCGCTTCGAACCAGGATGCCGCCGGCCCCCGAGGTCGGCGGCATCCGCGTATCCGCCCCGAACGCGTAGCCTCGACGCGTGCTCCCCTACCTCGCGGTGTTCGCCGGCGGCCTCGTCGGCACCGGGCTCCGTTTCGCCCTCGACGTCGCGCTGCCGCATCCCGACGACGGGTTCCCCTGGTCCACGTTGATCGTCAACCTCGTGGGTGCCTTCGCGCTGGGCTGGCTCGCCGGCGGGCTGTGGACGCGTCCGTCCACGCCGGCCTGGCTCAAGGCCGGCCTGGGCTCGGGGGTCATCGGGTCGTTCACGACGCTCTCGGCGGTGATGGGCTCGCTCACGATCCTCGGACGCGAGAGCGAGGTCGCCCTGGCGGCCGTGTACCTCGCCGTCTCGGTCGTCGCCGGACTCGCACTCGCCGCGGGCGGGCTGAAGCTCGGATCCTCGTTCGCCCATCGTCCGATGCCCACCGAGGTCACCGACGACGGGGCGACGCTGTGAGCCCGCTTGCGGTGGGCGCGCTGCTCGTCGCGGGTGCCGTCGGCGCCGTCATCCGCTACGCGCTGTCGCGCGCATACCCCGTGCGGCCGGGTCACCTGCCCGGCGGCATCCTCATCGTCAACGTCGTCGGCTCGCTCGTCGCCGGCGTCGTCATCGGACTCGCCGAGCGCGCGGCCATCTCCGACGACGTGCGACTCGTGCTCCTGACGGGGTTCTGCGGCGGGCTCACGACCTTCAGCACCTGGTCGGTCGAGACGATCGAGCTCGTCGACGGCGGGAGGTGGCGGGCCGCCATCCTCAACGTCGTCGTGACCCTCGTGGTCGGCCTCGGCGCGGCCGTCGCGGGCTACCTGATCGCCCGCTGAGCGGCCGCCGATCGGCGCGCCGGTTACAGGATCGCCATGATCTGCCGGGCGATCATGCGCCCGGCACGGTTCGCGCCGATCGTCGAGGCCTGCGGTCCGTAGCCGGCGAGGAAGATCCGCGGATCCTGCCACGCGGCACCCTGGCCCACGGTCACGCCGCCCGCCTTCTCGCGGAGCTTGAGCGGTGCCAGGTGACGCAGTTCGGGGCGGAACCCCGTGGCCCAGATGATGGCATCGGCGCGCGCCGAGGAGCCGTCATCCCAGACGACCCGGTCGCCCTCGATGCGGTCGAACATCGGACGTGCCCTGAGGAGCCCCCGCTCGATGCCGGCGGCGATGCGCCGGTTCTTGGGCACGCCCGTGCCGCTGACGATCGACGGGAGTGCGCGGCCGGCCCGCGCGGCCTCGTCCTGACGGGAGACCGCGGCCGACGCTCCCTCGAGGTCGAGCTCCTGGCGGTCGAGCCAGTCGATGGGACGGCGCGAGACCCAGGTCAGGCCGGCTGCCACGGGCTCGAGCTCGAGCATGAATCCGATCGCCGAGGTGCCCCCGCCGACCACCACGACGTGCTGGTCGCGGAAGTCCTCGGCCGAGACGTAGTCGGACGTGTGCACGTGCCGGCCCGTGTACTCGGCCATGCCGGGGTAGAACGGCACGAACGGCGACCCCCACGTCCCCGTTGCGTTGACGAGGAACTGCGTGCGCACCTCGCCGCGCGGCACGACCCCCGTCTCGGGCTCCTGGAACGTCCGGCGCCGGCGGCCGAAGAAGCCGCGGGTCTTCAGCTCCTCCTCGGGCTGCGGGCTCAGGTCCTCGTACTCGATGCGCAGGTCGGCGCCGTCGTTCGAGACGCGCCGCACGTTCACCGGCCGATGCACCCGGAGCTCGAAGTGCTCCTCGAACCGGCCGTAGTAGTCGGCGACGACCTCCTTGGCCGGCAGCGTCCGGTCGGCGGTCTCGAAGCTGAGGCCGAGCTCCCCCATGCCCGGCAGGTCGTTGACCCGGTGCGCCGTGCCGAGGCGCAGGGACGACCAGCGATGCTGCCACGCGCCACCCGGTCCGGGAGCGCGGTCGAGCATGACGAAGTCCTCGTCGGCGACGAGTTCGAAGCGCCGCAGGTAATAGGCGACCGACAGCCCCGCCTGTCCGGCGCCGATCACCGCGACCTTCACGCGGTCGGGGATCGCATCCACCCGTCTATCCCACCATGTCCGAAGGGGTCCGGATGCCACGCCGCCGAGGCCTCCACAGGCCCCCGCGGCAACCGAGTCGGGGCTGCGGCGGTGGTAAACTACCAGCCGGGATTGTTCATATCAGAAAGAGCCGGGTGACGACCATCCCACCCGGCCAGACGTCGTAAGGGGGTCACGCATGGGGCGCGGCCGTCAGAAAGCCAAGCACACCAAGGTCGCGCGGGAGCTGAAGTACTTCAGCCCTGCGACCGACTACAGCGCGCTCGAGCGCGAGCTCACGGCTTCACATCACGACCACGACGACGAGGTGTCGAAGTGGGCCGAGTACGCCGACGACGACTCCTACGTGCCCGACGACGGCACCCACCGCTCCTGAGTCCCAGCCTTCCCGTCCGGCTGTCGCATCACCGCGACGGCACGGGCGGCCTCACGCGCGCCGCAGCATCCGCCTGAGCCCGAGCCCGGTGAGCAGGGCGACCGTGCTCGCCATGAGGACGCCCGCGATCCCGAACCCGGCGAACATCATGGGCGCGGGCGTCGACTCGTCGACGAACGGCGACGGCAGGAACGTGAACACGAGGCCGACGAGCCAGGCGCCCATGTTGAGCGGCACCCACCGCCATGCACCGGGAACGCCGGCACGCGCGAGCACGGGCAACTGCGCGGTGGGGATCGTCGCGAGCAGCACGAGACCCGCGACGCCGGCGACGGCCCAGGTCGCGGGTGAGGCCCAGTCGATCGCGAGGCCCACGTCCGAGAGCGTCGACGGCAGCATCCCGATCGACCAGGCGACGGATGCCGCGACCGCCGTCGCCGCGATCCACCTGCCGGCGGGCACCTCCGCGCTCGACCCGCGCAGGCCGGTCGACTGGCCGAGTCCGAGCAGTGCGCCCTCCCCCGCGCCGAAGACGACGAGCAGGAGCCACCTGCTCCAGGCGTCGAGGCCGAGGGTCGCTGCGAGGGCGAATCCGCTCACCGGAATCAGGAAGCCGAGGCTCTCGCCGAGCACGGTGAAGCCCACCCACCGGCCGAGCCGGAATGGCGCGGTTCCGCCCGATCGCCGCGGTGCTGCGGCAACGGCGGCGTCGCGATGTTCCGGTGCGCTCATGCGAGGAGCGTAGGTCGGCCGACCCGGCGGCGGACGGCCGATGGTCCCGTCGGGAGCGTCAGGCGGTCTCCCGCCAGCGTGCCGCCTCGTCGGCGAAGTGCTCGAGCTCGGCCAGCGTGCCGCCGACCGTGATCGCGCGCAGCACGACCTCGTCGACCACGTCGTACGACGCGAGCAGCGCGCCGCGATCGATGGTCGCCTCGATCGGGCTCACGCCGAGTCGCGCGAAGTTGGCGGCGTACGACCCGAACGACCCGTACCGGTCGGCTTCGCGCTGGAGCGCCGCTCGCGCCGCGCCGTCGACGATCGTGCGGACGTAGAGGACGCCGCGCACGGCGCCGGCCCGCTCGCCGGCATCCCGCCGCAAGTCGTCCATCGCGTGGCGTGCCGCGGTCGGGGTGAGCCAGTTGAGCACGACGGCGTCGGCCTGCTCGGCGGCGAGACGACGCATGTGGGGTCCCAGCGCCCCGACGGCGATCGCCGCGTCGGTGCGGGCCCGCAGGTCGGCGATGCCGTGGGCCACGAGCGCGAGCGGTCGACGCGCGCCGCCCGACCCGATCCCGATCGTCACGCGGTCGGCGGGCAGCCCGGCGACGTCGAGCTTCTCGACCGGACGGCGGTCGAGCGGGATCACGCCTGTCGCGAGCCCGAGCCGGTCCGTGACGTCGGCGACCGCGCGCAGGCCCGCGAGCGAGTCGCCGCCCGGCACGTCGTTGAGCCAGAGCGAGTCGAATCCGAGTCGTTCGAGTCGTGGGGCGAGCGCCCGCAGGATCGCGGCATCCGTGGTGCCGGGCAGTCCGAGCGAGAGCGCCGCGCGCACGATCAGCTCGCGTACGTGCCGACGAGGCGCACGGCGCCCCCGTCGACGCCCTTCGCACCCTGCTCGAAGCCGGCGAGGTCGCGCTCGCCCACGGCGACGGTGCCGACCTGCCATGCGGGGAGCCCGAGCGTGGCGAGCTCGGCGATGACGGATGCCGCGGCATCCGATGCCACGACCGCGAAGAACCCGATGCCGAGGTTCCACGTGCCCTCGGTCGACTCGAGCGTGGTGCCGGCGACGTCGTTGAGCACGCGGAAGACGGGCTGCGGTGACCACGTGGAGCGGTCGACCTCGACCCACGAGCCACGCGGCAGTACGCGCGCGAGGTTCGCGGCGATGCCGCCGCCCGTGACGTGCGAGAGCGAGTGGACGGCGCCGCCGAGCGTATCGTGCGCGAGCAGCTGCACGAGTGGGCCGGAGTAGAGCCGGGTCGGCTCGAGGAGCGCCTCGCCCCACGTCGTGCCGAGGTCGGCGGCGGCATCCGTGATCCTCAGGTTCGCCTCGGCGAGGATGTGGCGGACCAGCGAGTAGCCGTTGGAGTGCAGGCCGCTCGACTCGATCGCGACGACCACGTCGCCGTCGACGACCCGCTCGGCACCGAGTGCTCGGTCGGCCTCGACGACGCCCACCGCCGCGCCCGCGACGTCGTAGTCGTCGACGCCCATGAGGCCCGGGTGCTCGGCGGTCTCTCCGCCGACGAGCGCCGTGCCCGTCTCGGCGCAGGCGCGCGCGATGCCCGTGACGATCGCCGCGATGCGCTCGGGCACGACCTTGCCGCACGCGATGTAGTCGGTCATGAAGAGCGGCGTGGCACCGACCACGACGATGTCGTCGACGACCATGCCGACGAGATCCTGGCCGATGGTGTCATGGACGTCGAGCGCCTGCGCGATCGCGATCTTGGTGCCGACGCCGTCGGTCGAGGTCGCGAGTAGCGGGCGTCGGTAGTCCTTCGCGAAGGAGAGGTCGTAGAGTCCGGCGAAGCCGCCGACGCCGCCGAGCACGTTCGGGCCGTGCGTCTTCGCGACCGACTCCTTCATGAGTTCGACGGCGAGGTCGCCGGCGGCGGTGTCGACTCCGGCTGCGGCGTAGGACGAGTTCGCGCTCACTCGTCAAGGGTACCCACCCGGGCGCGCGCCTCACGGCCCGGTGACGGAGGCCGGCGATACAATCCGGGCATGCACGCGGGGTCGACGCCGTCGTGGGTGATTCGCGAGAATGCGAGCACCGCGGTGCTGCTCGCCCTCTATCTGCGCGAGGTGCTCGGCATCGCCTCCCCGGCCGAACTGCCGCGCCTGCGCGACGTCGGCCGGATCGGGCCCGAGGGTCGGCCCGACGTCGACGCGCACGATGCGCTCGAGAAGCAGTGGCGCGAGTGGTGGACCATGACGGTCGAGCCCGAGGAGCACCCGTCGCCCGTACCGCTCGAACTCGTGGATGCCTTCGGTACGGCCGTCGCGCTTCCCGTGTCGGGCGCCGAGGCGCTGGTCGGCGCCATCCGCCCGCATGCCGAGGCCGCGCTCGCGTGGGCCGACTGGGCGCACGAGCGGTATCGGACGGCGTCGGCGGTCCGCTCTGGCGACTCGTATCGAGCCTACGCGGGCAGCATCGCCGAGCATGAGCGCGAGGTGGGTCGGCGGGCGCACTCGTTCGAGCTGAACGTCGAGGTGCTGCCGCTGGCCGCATCCGGCGTCTGGTGGATCGGGCGCAAGACCGTCGCGGTCACCGATTCGCTGCGAGCCGATGCCGCGGCCTTCGACGAGGCGATCCACCCGATCATCGCCGAGCTCGCCTGAGTCCGCGTGGAAGACTCGACCGCATGAGCATCTGGTTCGGCGAGCCCTCGGTGGAGTGGGCGAACTCGCGCAGCGAGCAGGCGATGATCCGTGCGCTCGGCATCGAGATGACCGAGCTGACGTCGGATTCGCTGAAGGGCCGGATGCCGGTCGATCATCGCACCCGCCAGCCGGCCGGCGTCCTCCACGGGGGAGCGTCGGTCGCCCTCGCCGAGACGCTCGCGAGCTGGGGCGCCTCGTTCACGGTCGACCCCGAGCAGTTCTACTGCGTCGGCATGGAGATCAACGCGAACCACGTGCGCCCGGTCGCCGACGGCTGGGTGTACGGCGAGGCGCGTCCGATCACGCGCGGCCGCACGACCCAGGTGTGGGACATCCGCATCACCGACGAGCAGGGGCGCCTCGTGTGCGTCTCGCGATGCACCATGGCGGTGCTCGCCACGCCGTCGCAGTACTGACCGGCCTCAGCCCGGCGTCGCCCACTCAGCTGGGACCACGAACCAGTGCATCGCCATGATGTCGAACGCCGCGGCCTGAAGCCGTGTCTTCTCGAATCGCGCGGGATCGACGAGATCGACGACGATCACGCGATGCTCCGCCAAGTGGCCGTAGCGCCGAGGATCGATCGCGAACCGTGGCTCGCTCGCGCCCAACCGCTCGAACGCCGCCTCGATCTCGGGGCGATGATGCTCCAGCAGCTCAGCGGGCGACAGCGCCGCCTCGACGCGTGGTGACATGCGTGCCGCGCCGATCCGCGAGCGTTCGACTCGCTCGGCCGAGGTAACGTCCAGTCCACCCGCTGCGGCACGCATCTCGTGCTTCTGGCTTGCAGCGGCGATGCGGTGCACGGCTGCGTCGAGCCCGTCATCGAGCATTCGTTCGCGCCATGCGGCGAATGCCAGCACCGCATCTCGCACGACGTCCTTGCGACTCCGTCCCAGCAGATGCGCCAGGTCGCCGATGAGCCGATGCGTCTCGCGATCCACCTTGACGGTGGTGACCCACTCATCCATCGCCCTCACCTCCGCTCTGCACGGCGACCGCGCTCGGCATGCTCGGGCCATGCCCGGCCGGACATGGGATTCCTAATGAAGACACGGTGGAAAGGTATCCGGCGGATACTTCTCCACCGATTCTCCGAACGGAAACATGCTGTGCGACCAGTTACGGGTGGGCGGTGGAGGAAAGGTCGGCGCGGGCTCATGTCCCTGCGCCACCCCAACATGGCACGCTGGCGCCCGAGCAGCGATGGGATACCGTGCGTCGCCGACGGCTCGCAGGGCGACGGACGTTCGGCCCGCCGCAGCGCCGGGCGGCGCCGTATCGTGGCGCGCGTGAAGCCGTTCGTGCTGCTGGCGACGCGGGCCGAGGACGAGCCCGCGGACGGCGAGTACGCGCTCTTCCTTCGGGGCGCCGGGCTGGAGGAGCGCGAGCTGATCCGTGTGCGGCTCGAGGCGGAGCCGATGCCGCGGCTCGATCTGGATGAGCTGTCGGGCATCTTCGTGGGCGGCGGCCCGTTCAACGCGGCGGATCCTCCCGAAGAGAAGTCTGCCGTGCAGCGCCGGGTCGAGGAGGAGTTCGCGGCGCTCCTCGACGAGGTCGTCGCCCGGGACTTCCCCTTCCTCGGCGCCTGCTACGGCGTCGGCACGCTCGGCGTGCACGTCGGCGCCACGATCGACCGCACCTACGCCGAGCCGGTCAGCGTCGTTCCCGTCACGCTGACGCAGGACGGGGCATACGACCCCCTCATGGCCGGGATGCCCGACACCTTCCACGCCTTCGTCGGTCACAAGGAGGCGATCCGCTCCCTTCCTTCGACGGCGGTCCTGCTGGCGTCGTCACCCGGGTCCCCCGTCCAGGCGTTCCGGGTCCGCTCCAACGTCTACGCGACCCAGTTCCATCCCGAGCTGGACCTCGACGGCATCATCCTCCGCATCCATGCGTACGCGACCTACGGATACTTCTCCCCCGACGAGGTCGAGCAGGTGATCGACACCGTGCGGCGCGAGCCCGTGTCGGAACCGAGCCGCATGCTCCGGAACTTCGTCGAGCTGCACGCACGCTGACCACGCACGACGAAGCGCCCCGCACCGGTCCCTCGGTGCGGGGCGCTCCGGGTCAGCGCGTCAGGACGTGGCCGCGGTGGTGTACGTCGCCTGGGCGACCGAGCCGTAGTACGGCCCGAACATCACGTTGGGGATGTTGTTGTAGCCGAAGCTGTTCACCGAGTTCTGCGCCCCCGTTCCCAGGAACCAGGGGCCGCCCGAGGAGCCGCCGGTCATGTCGCACGCGATGCCCTGCGACTGCGTCTGGCCGTACGGGTCGGGGCTCGCCGTTCCGGCGCACGACTGCAGCGTCTGGCCGTTGAACGGCGCCGCGGCCGGATAGCCGAACGCCTCGTAGGCGAGCCCCCGCGCCTGGTTGAAGGCGATCGCCGTGCCGCCGACCGTCGCTGACAGGGTGCGGCCGTTCAGCAGTCCGACCTTCGCGAACGCGGTGTCGTACGTGATGTCGCCGCCCTTGGTCCACTGCGTGGGCGCCGTGAGCTTGGTCGCGGTCCACTGCCCGTAGGGGGCGGCGCCGTTCTGGTACGCCGGCACGAACACCCAGTTCGTGGCGTACTTGCCCTTGCCCGAGTGCACGCAGTGCGCCGCCGTGGCGACGAGGCTCGCGTTCGACGCGCTCACCGAGTTGCCTGAGCACACGTAGTTGCGGCCGTTGAGGGTGAAGAACACCTTGCCGATGTTGGGCACCGGGGTCTCGGCCGTGGCCATCGGCTGGATGTCGCCCGCGGGGGCGGGCTTGCCGTACGTGACCGGCGCGCCGGCCGCGACATCCGACGCCGGCGTCGACGCCGACTTGCCGGCCAGGAGGGAGTCGGCCGGGATCGCGGCCCGCATCCGCGCGGGCGTCCAGTAGCCGGCGGCGGCCGCGGCCTCGGCGGCGGGGACGGCGTGCTGGTCGACGCCCGGCGGGACGGACGGCGGTGCGGCGTTCGCCGCCGCCGGGACGGCCAGCAGGCCACACGCGACGAGGGCCGCGCCGGTGAGGGCGGCGCGGAGCGAGGTGAACTTCATGGACGATGGGTCCTTTCTCAACCGGCGGCCGGTCCCCCCAAGTCGGTCCCTGCGCCGCGTCAACGGAATGCGGGAGAGCCTGACAGCTGACCCTCGTACGGGGGGAGTGCCGGATCGCGGATTTGTGGGAACCGACGAACATCCGCACGGAATCGCAGACTTCCTGCCACATTCCGATCTCCCGGATTAGGCTGCCGAGTTCTGCGCTGACGTGCGGGATCGCGCATGCAGCCGAACGGTCGGTGCGCGGTCGAAGCCACCGCCGCTCAGTTGAGCAGCAGCATCCGCCCAGCCGGCTCACACGCGCGCATATGGGATGATGGACCGTCCAGCTCGGACGCTTCCCCACCCCACGAGGAGCCATCGCTCGCATGTGCGGCATCGTCGGCATCGTCTCCACCGAGCCCGTCAACCAGCAGATCTACGACAGCCTGCTCCTGCTGCAGCACCGAGGCCAGGACTCGACGGGCATCGCGACCGCCGACGGTCCCGTCTTCCACATGACGAAGGCGCGCGGCCAGGTGCGCGAGGCCTTCCGCACGCGCGACATGCGGTCGCTGCTCGGCACCATGGGCCTCGGCCACGTGCGGTACACCACCAAGGGCGCCGCCGAGCGCGAGGAGGAGGCGCAGCCGTTCTACGTGAACGCGCCGTACGGCATCATCCTCGTCCACAACGGCAATCTCACGAACACGCGCGAGCTCTCGCAGGACCTGTTCCGCATCGACCGCCGGCACGTGAACTCCACGAGCGACACCGAGATGCTGCTGAACGTCCTCGCGACCGAACTGCAGGGCCAGATCACCGGCCTCGAGCTCGACCCCGATCAGGTCTTCCAGGCCGTCTCGCACGTGCACGAGCGCGTCGAGGGCTCGTACGCGGTCATCGCCATGATCGCCGGGTACGGCCTGCTCGCGTTCCGCGACCCGTTCGGCATCCGCCCCCTCATCCTCGGCAAGCGCACGACGGATGGCGGGAAGACCGAGTGGATCGTCGCATCCGAGTCGCTCGTGCTCGAGAACGGCGACTACGAGGTCGTCCGCGACGTCGAGCCGGGCGAGGCGATCTTCATCACGCTCGACGGAGAGATGATCTCGCGCCAGTGCGCGACCAACCCGCGCCTCGTGCCGTGCTCGTTCGAGTACGTCTACCTCGCGCGACCCGACTCCGTGATGAACGGCATCTCGGTGTACGAGGCGCGACTGCGCATGGGCGACCGTCTCGCGAGCACGATCACCACGCACATGGACAAGGGCGACATCGACGTCGTCATGCCGATCCCCGACTCGTCCCGGCCCGCGGCCATGCAGGTCGCCCAGAAGCTGGGCATCGAGTACCGCGAGGGCTTCTACAAGAACCGCTACGTCGGCCGCACGTTCATCATGCCGGGCCAGGCGCAGCGCAAGCGATCGGTGCGCCAGAAGCTCAATGCGATGGGCACCGAGTTCAGGGGGAAGAACATCCTCATCGTCGACGATTCGATCGTCCGCGGCACCACGTCGAAGGAGATCGTCGAGATGGCCCGCGCCGCCGGCGCCAACAAGGTCACCTTCACGTCGGCGGCGCCGCCGGTGCGCTACCCGCACGTCTACGGCATCAACATGCCGAGCCGCCGCGAGCTCGTCGCGCACGACAAGAAGATCCCCGAGATCGCCCGCGAGCTCGGCGCCGACCACATGATCTACCAGGAGGTCGCCGACCTCCAGGCCGCGATCACCGACGGGACCGGCATCACCGAGCTCGACCTCTCGTGCTTCACGGGCGAGTACGTCACCGGCACCGTGACGCCCGAGTACCTCGACTGGGTGGAGCGAACCCAGCTCAGCTAGGCGAGTCGCCGTCCACGAAGTGGGTGGACTCGTGCTCGGCGACGGCCGAGCCGCGGCGCTTCGCGAGACGGCGGTCGACGATGAGGGCGACGACGCCGCCGAGTGCCGCGCCGAAGGCGGCGCACCAGAGCACGATGAAGCCGAAGACCTGCCCGCGGTCGAACTCGCCGTTCTCGGGATACGCGAAGGTCAGCACGAGCGCGAGGACCGCGCCGAGCACGATGCCCGCGACGATGAACGCCGGGTAGCGCGGGGCGCGGCGGACCGACACCGAGTCGTTCGTCCGCTCGGTCTCGAGGTGCTCGGCGTCGGGCGCATCGGGATCGACGTCCATGCGCGCCACCTTGGGGTGGGGCGCGTCGGCGTCATCGTCACGGCGGGCGACGGATGCCTCCGGCGCGGCCGTCGACGGCTCGCTCGGCTCCTGCTCGGGCTCGATCGGCTCGGGGCTCCTGGGGACATCGCTCACGAGACCATTCTCCCCCAGCTCGCCGACACGTGCGGTGGCGGACTCAGCGCACGCGCTCGGCGTCGATCACGGGGACGACTCCCTCGAGGTCGGCGCGCTGCCCCGACGCGTGCACGCGACCGGAGGATCGCGCGTCTGACCACGCGAGGGACCCGGTCGCGAGGGCGAGCCAGGTCGCGGCATCCGTCTCGACGACGTTCGGCGGCGTGCCACGCGTGTGCCGCGGCCCCTCGACGCACTGCACGGCGCCGAACGGCGGAACGCGCACCTCGACCGCCCCACCCGGCGACTGCTCGGCGAGCAGCTGCAGCGTGTAGCGCACCGCGAGCGCGAGCGTCCTACGGTCGACGGATGGCTCGCTGCCGGCGCCGTCGATGCCGCCGACGCGCACCACCACGCCGACCGCCGCGCGGCCCAGGTCGTCCGCGATGCGCGCTCGTGCCATGGCGTCCATCCTCCCCCACCCGGACCCCGTCACGCGCCGCAGCGCCGGATGCCCCTCCGGTAGCCTGACGGGGTGAGAATCCTCGTCCTCGGTTCGGGCGCGCGCGAGCACGCCATCATCCTGGCCCTGCTCGACGAGGAGGCTGGCCACGAGATCGTCGCCGCACCCGGCAACGCCGGCATCGCCGCATCCGCCACGTCGTCGTCGCGCGGCAGCGTCGAGACCATCGCGCTCGACCCGACCGACCCGGTGGTGGTCGCCGACTACGCGTTCGACAACGACATCGAGCTCGTGGTCATCGGCCCGGAGGCGCCGCTCGTCGCCGGGGTCGCCGACGCGCTGCGCACGCGCGGCATCGCGACGTTCGGCCCGGGCAAGGCGGCCGCGCAGCTCGAGGGCTCCAAGACCTTCGCCAAGCGCATCATGGAGGCCGCGGGCGTGCCGACCGGCCGCGCCAACCTCGCCGACTCCCTGCCGCAGGTCGTCGCGACGCTCGACGAGTTCGGCGCCCCGTACGTGATCAAGGCCGACGGCCTCGCCGCCGGCAAGGGCGTGCTCGTCACCGACGATCGCGAGGCGGCCCTCGCGCACGCCGCGCACTACCTCCAGCAGGGCCCAGTGCTCATCGAGGAGTTCCTGGACGGCCAGGAGGTGTCGCTGTTCCTCCTCTCCGACGGCTCGAACGTGCTGCCGCTCTCGCCCGCGCAGGACTACAAGCGCCTCCGCGACGGCGACGAGGGCCCCAATACCGGGGGAATGGGCGCGTATTCGCCGCTGCCGTGGCTCGCCGAGGGCTTCGGAAGCGAGCAGGCGTTCGTCGACGAGGTCATCGAGACCATCGCGCTGCCCACCATCCGGCAGCTCGACGAGGAGCAGACGCCGTTCATCGGCCTGCTCTACGCCGGCCTCATCCTCACCAGCCGCGGCATCCGCGTCATCGAGTTCAACGCGCGCTTCGGCGACCCCGAGACGCAGGTCGTGCTGCCGCGCCTGGCCACCCCGCTGTCGGGGCTGCTGTACGCGGCCGCGACCGGCCGGCTGGCCGAGCACGCTCGGCCCGAGTTCCGGCCCGATTCCGCGGTCACGGTCGTGCTCGCGAGCGAGGGCTACCCCGAGTCGCCCCTGACCGGGCGTCGCATCGACGGGCTCGAGGCGGCGGAGGCCGTGCCGGGCGTGCACGTGGCGCACGCGGCGACCGCGGTCGGCACGAGCGCCGACGACGCGGAACCGCACCTCGTCGCGACGGGCGGCCGCGTGCTCAACGTGGTCGCGATCGGCGGCGATTTCGCCGAGGCGCGGCGGCGGGCGTACGAGGCGCTCGGGCACCTGCGACTCGACGGCGGCCAATACCGCACCGACATCGCCGCGCGCGTCGCGGAGTGAGCGACGACCGCGCCGACCGAGCGCGAGTGAGAGGAGGGCGAGGATGACCGACCCCGGCGACCTCGACGGATGGACGCACGTGTACTCGGGCAAGGTGCGCGACCTGTACGTGCCCACCGACCTGATGACCGACGACGACACGTGGACGGGCGACCCGCTGAACGCGTCTCCCGTCGTGCTCGTCGTGGCGAGCGACCGCGTGAGCGCGTTCGACCAGGTGCTCGAGCCGACGATCCCCGGCAAGGGGGCGCTGCTCACGGCGCTCACCCGCTGGTGGTTCGACCAGCTGCCCCAGGTGCCGAACCACCTGGCGTACGCCGAGGACGATCGGCACGACCTCCCGCCGATCCCGGCCGACCTCGCCGACCGGGCGATGCTGTGCCGCTCGCTCGACATGTTCCCGATCGAATGCGTCGTGCGGGGCTACCTCACCGGCAGCGGGTACCGGGAGTACCGCGAGACCGGCGCGATCAGCGGCATCGCGCTGCCTGAGGGCCTGTCCGACGGCGACCGCCTGCCCGAGCCGATCTACACGCCCGCGTGGAAGGCGCCGATGGGCGAACACGACGAGAACATCTCGTACGAGCGCACCGTCGAACTCGTCGGCGAGACGGTCGCCGAACAGCTGCGCGCGATCTCGCTCGACGTGTTCGAGCACGCCTCGACCGTGGCCGAGGAGCGCGGGCTCATCCTCGCCGACACGAAGTTCGAGTTCGGCGCCGATCGCGAGACCGGCATCGTCACGCTGGCCGACGAGGTGCTCACGAGCGACTCGAGTCGCTACTGGGATCTCGAGGCATACCTCACCGGCGGCACCCCCGAGGTGCGCATGGCCAGCTTCGACAAGCAGATCGTGCGCGACTGGCTCGCCGCCAATTGGGACCAGGATGAGTCGGAGCAGCCGCCCGCGCTTCCCGCCGAGATCGTCGAGCAGACGGCGGAGCGCTATCGGGCCCTCGTGGAGCGGCTGACGCTCGGCCTCTGACGGTTCGATCGCCGATCCGACCCGATCTACGAGCTCATCGCCCTCGCGACCGCGTCGCCGCCCTCGTCGATCGCCTTCTGCAACGCCTCGTAGTCGTCGCGATCGATCGCCTTCTGGACCTGCTTGAGCGACTTGTCCAGTGCGGCGTCGATCCGATCGAGGTAGCGGTCGTCGATCACCGCCACGATCGCGGAGGATCCCTTCGGGAGCGTCTCCTCGAGGTCCACGCCCATCTTCTTCTCCTCGTGGCGCTCGGCGAGCTTGCCCGCGATGGCGCCCACACCGGCGCCGACTGCGGTCGCGGCCAGCAGCGGCGGAGCGAAGAGTCCCACGACGAGCCCGGCGGCGCCGCCGATGAGCGCGCCGCTCCCGACCTGCCCGGTGCCGTGCTCGTCGACCGTGACCTTGCCGTCGTCGTCCCGGTGCACGACCACCGAGGACACCAGCTCGAGGTCGGCCTCCTTGGCGTCCTGCAGGCGTCGGTAGTCCTCGGTCGCCGCCGCGGCGGTGTCGTACGTGGCCACGTACAGCAGCAGGTTGTCCATTCCCATGGTCGGTTCCCTCCCTCGCGGCACCGTGGAAACGGGTGCCGTCGGCGTCCCACGGTAGGTCGCGGCGGCGAGGCCCGAGGGGCCGTTCGTCCTGCGCCTCGCCTGGGACGGACCTTCTCCCGTCGCAGGCCGGTCAGTCGGCGGCGCGCTTCTGGTGCGACATGTCGTGGAAGACCTCGAACTCGAGCGCGGCGCCCGGGAGCGGAGTGAGGTCGGGCCGTGCGCGCAGCCCGTCGAGCACGACCGCGAGCTGCCGGCGCCAGAACGGCAGGTAGGCACCGCCGTACTGGCCGAGGGAACCGAGCATGTCGACGAGGACGCTGAGATCGACGCCGGTCGCGTCGGGACGCAGCGTGCCCTCGGCGTGCGCACGCTCGACGATCTGGTCCATCGTCTCCTTGAACTCCGCGCCCGGACGATGGTCGGGTTCGAGCTCGGCCACGCGACGCATCACAGCCGGAAGGTACGGCGACTCGGTGAGCCACTCCGACACCTTCTCGAGCCAGAGCTCGATCGCGGCCCAGCCCGTCTCGGCGCCGAGGATCTCGGGCGCGAAGCGGCGCAGGTCGCCGACCGCGTCGTCGTAGAGCTCGCGGATCAGGGCGTCGCGGGTGGGGAAGTGGCGGTAGACGGTTCCGGCCCCGACACCCGCGCGATTCGCGAGTTCGTCGAGCGGCGCGTCGATGCCACGCTCGGCGAAGAGGCGCCTCGCCTCGACGAGGAGGCGTTCGTGATTCCGTCGCGCATCGCGGCGCGGCGACGCGGTCGAGCCCACCTCACAAATCTACGCCCGGTCGGCGCCGCGCCGCATCGTTCGCCCGCGCGTCGCGTGAGGACCGGCGGTGGAGCAGGCCGGCGCGGATGGACTAGGATACGGAGTGGGTACTCCGTTTCACTCGGAGGGGCCGGCCTCTCGGGGGAGAGGGGGCGGTGCGGCGGGCGTCATCGCACAGGGGCGATGGGGGGCGCCCGCCGCGCGCCCGCATCCCCGACCGTCACTCGAGCGTGCGGATGCGGACCTCGACCTCATCGTCGGGCTCGATGCCCTCGGCCGAACGCACGGCTTTCTTGAGGGGCAGCGCGTACCGTTCGCCGCCGGGGAAGATCGAGGTGCGCCAGGTCGTCGCGCCGATCGTCGCCTCGACTCGGACGGAGCCGAAGCCGCGCGGCATCCGCGGACGGTCGGCGATGTCGGCCGACTCCTCGGCGGGCACGTCGACGAAGAACCAGGAGTCGGTCGCCCGCTCCTCCCAGCGGTAGACCCGGCTCCGGAATCGGTACGTCTCCCCCATGCGGGCGAGCCTACGCGCGACCGCCGACCGTCCGGGCGGCCGGACAGGTCGCCCGTCCCGCACCCTGACGCACGCCTCCGCTCGCTGGCTAGGCTGTCGGCGTGGCATCCGACGACGAGCGCGCTCGAACCCGGCCGAGCGGCGACGGCGGTGTCGAGGCGAACACGCGGCGCATCGAGGCATCCGTCGTCACCGACTTCAGCGACCGCATGAGCTACGGGGGCTACCTCGACCTCGACACGCTGCTGGCGGCGCAGCGCCCGATCTCGCGGCCCGAGCACCACGACGAGCTGCTGTTCATCATCCAGCACCAGACGACCGAGCTCTGGCTCAAGCTCGTGCTGCACGAGCTCGAGACCGCGTGCGAGTTCCTGCGCGCCGACGACCTCGCCCCCGCCCTGAAGTGCATCGCTCGCGTCAAGCACATCCAGAAGACCCTCACCGAGCAGTGGTCGGTGCTCGCGACGCTCACGCCGAGCGAGTACGCGCAGTTCCGCGGCGTACTGGGCAACGCGAGCGGGTTCCAGTCCTACCAGTACCGCGCGGTCGAGTTCGTGCTCGGCAACAAGAACGCGACGATGATGCAGGTCTTCGCGTCCGACCCCGCCGCGTCGGCGATCGTGCGCCGCGCGCTCGAGGCGCCGAGCCTGTACGACGAGTTCCTGCGACTGCTCGCGCGGGCCGGCTACGACATCCCGGCCGACGTGCTCGAACGCGACGTGACCCTCGCGTGGACCTACCGACCCGAACTCGTCGCGGTCTTCGCCCGCATCTACGCCGACCCCGACCACAACTGGGCCGCCTACGAGACCTGCGAGGAGCTCGTCGACCTCGAGGACAACTTCCAGCTCTGGCGCTTCCGCCACCTGAAGACCGTCGAGCGCATCATCGGCTCCAAGACCGGCACGGGCGGGTCGAGCGGCGCGCCGTTCCTCCGCCGCGCGCTCGAACTGACGTTCTTCCCCGAGCTGTACGCCGTCCGAACCGAGATCCCCGGATGAGCGCGACGGACGCGCTCGGCCCGCTCGCCCGCCGCGTGCGTCGGTCGCTCAACGGCGACCACCCCGGCGAGACGGGCACCATGCTCCCGCCCCTGGTCGACCACCACGTGCACCTCCAGCTGGCGACGGCCGATGACGCGGTCGCGGGCGGCATCGCTGCGGTGGTCGACCTCGGCGCCGACCCGGGCGCCATCGCGGGCATCGCACGCACCGAGGGGCTGCCGCACGTGCGGTACGCCGGGGCGTTCCTGACGGCGATCGGCGGCTACCCGTCCGACCGGCCGTGGCGGCCCGGGGGAGCGTCCGCGAACTGCCGTCGGTCGACGGCGACGGCGACGGCGGCGCCCGCGCCGACGCGGAGCGCGCGCGGGAGCGCGCGCATCACGCGCTCGCCGGTCCCGTCGAGGCCGCGGTCGACGAGCAGCGGTCGTTCGGGGCATCCGTCATCAAGGTCGCGCTCAACTCGGTCGCGGGCCCCGTGCTCGACCGGCCCACGCTCGAAGCGGTCGTCTCGGCCGCCCACGCGCGCGGCCTGCCCGTCGCGGCGCATGCCGAGGGCGAGCGGATGGCGCAGCTCGCGATCGACGCGGGCGTCGACGTGCTCGTCCACGCGCCGTTCACCGAGCGGCTCGACGATGCGCTCATCAGCCGCGCCGCGGCGGCCGGCCAGGCGTGGATCTCGACGCTCGCGATCCACGTGCGCGACGACGACGCGGTCGCCGCGATCGCGATCGACAACGTCCGGCGCTTCCGCGCGGCGGGCGGGCGTGTGCTCTACGGCACCGACTTCGGCAACGGCGAGCTGGCGCCCGGCGTGAACGCCGTGGAGGTCGCCGCGCTCGTGCGCGCCGGGCTCGCGGCATCCGACGTCATCGCGGCCCTCGCCGACCCGTGGCCCGACGCGACCGGGGCATGGACCGACGCGGGGATCGCGACGTTCGTGCCGGGCGCACCGCCCGACGCCGAGCGGCTCGCCGATCCCGACGCCGTCGCCGCATGGCTGGCGACCGCCCGCATCCTGCCCGCCGAGGAACTGGAGCCCAGCTGACCATGGATCCCCTGCTCGCCTACGCCCGGCGGATGGACCGCGCCGACGGCCTCGCGCACTACCGCAAGCGCTTCGTCGGCGCCGACTCCGAGCTCGTGTACTTCGACGGGAACTCGCTCGGCCGCCCGCCGGCGGCCGCGATCGAGCGCGTCGAGCGGTTCATGCGCGAGGAATGGGGCGGCCGGCTCATCCGGGGCTGGGACGAGGCGTGGCTGCAGCTGCCCTACGAGATCGGCGACCAGATCGGCCGCGCCGTCATCGCGGCCAAGGCCGGGCAGACGGTCATCGGCGACTCGACGACGGTGCTGCTGTACAAGCTCGCCCGGGCAGCGATCGACGGGCAGCTCGCCCGCGACCCGCAGCGCCGCGAGATCGTCGTCGACCGCGACAACATCCCCACCGACCGGTACGTGCTCGAGGGCATCGCGCACGAGACCGGATGCCACCTCCGCTGGATCGACGTCGACCTGACGCGTGGCGTGAGCTCCGAGCAGCTCGCCGAGGCGGTCGGGCCGCAGACCGCGCTCGTCGTGCTCAACCACGTCTCGTACCGCTCCGCGTTCATCGCCGACGCGCAGGAGCTCACGCGGATCGCACACGACGCCGGAGCCCTCGTGCTGTGGGACCTCTGCCACTCCGCCGGATCGGTGCCCGTGCACGCCGACCGCTGGGAGTTCGACCTCGCCGTCGGCTGCACGTACAAGTACCTCAACGGCGGGCCCGGCTCCCCCGCGTTCGCGTACGTTCGGGACGACCTGCACACCGTCCTCCGCCAGCCGATCCAGGGATGGTTCGGCACCGCCGACCTGTTCGCGATGGGACCCGAGTACGTGCCCGCGCGCAGCATCCGCCGGTTCGTCAGCGGCACGTCGCCGATCTCGGCGATGATCGCGATGCGCGAGACGCTCGCGATGATCGAGGAGGCGGGCATGGCGGCGGTCCGCGCGAAGTCGGTCGCCCTCACGTCGTATGCGATCGACCTCGCCGACGCGTGGCTCGGGCCGCTCGGCGTGACGCTCGGCAGTCCGCGCGATCCCGAGGAGCGCGGCGGGCACGTGATCCTGCAGCACCCCGCGATGCGCGAGGTGACCGCGCGGCTCTGGCAGCGCGACGTGATCCCCGACTACCGCGATGTCGGCGGACTGCGCATCGGCCTCGCACCGCTCTCGACGAGCTTCGAGGAGGTCCACCGCGGCCTGGACGCCACGCGGGTCGTCCTGCGCGAGGTGCTCGCCGAGCGGGCCGGACTCGCCTGAGCTCCGGCCGCCACCGCCGTCGGCGCCGGGTTCGAGCGCGTCTGTCTAGGCGCCGGGTCCGGGCGTGTCAACGCCCTCGACGCTCGCGACGCTCCGGGTCAGACTGCCGTGGAGAGCGCGACGCCCTCGACCTGAGAGGGCGCGCCGCGACCGAAGGAGCGACGAGCATGAGCGACGAGAACACGACACGCAGCGACGCCGCCACGACCGCGGGCACGACGTCCACCGGGACCTCCGGGAAGTCGACCGAGATGCCGCCGACCCCGCCGATCGGCTCGGAGGCGGTCGAAGCGGATGCCTCCGGCTCGAGCACGGCGTCCGGCACCGGCTCGGGCGCGTCGGCGAGATCGACCGGTTCGACGAGTTCGACGAGTTCGACCGGTTCGACGACCTCGACCGCCTCGCCCGCGGGCCCGGGCGAGGACGTGAACCCCGGCGAGCGCGAGGCCGTCGACTCGGTGGGCGCGCCGTCCGGATCACCCGTGGGCAAGATCGCCGACGCCGCCGCCGACGCCGCGAAGCAGGCCGGTGCAAAGCTCCGCGAGGCGGCGCAGAGCGCCGACCTCGACGAGTTCGCCGACCAGGCCAAGCGCGTCACGTCCGACTGGACCGAGCGCATCAAGGAGGAGTACCGGCGCCGCCCGGGCGTCGTGATCGGTGCGGCCGTCGGCGCGGTCGTCCTCCTCGGCGCGATCGCGCGGGGACTCGGGCGCCGCCGATGAGCGGTTCGTACGGCACCCCGGGCGTTCCGCAGCCCGACCCGAAGCAGCCCGTGACGTCGATGGACACCGAGGCCGCCGCGGCCGCCGCTCGGACCGACCCGGAGGCCGCCGACGCGCGTAGCATGGCGGCATCACGCGCCGGCGCCCGCCGGAAGGACGGCGGCGCAGACGCTCCCACCGAAGGGACGGGCTCATGACGGATGCGACGAACGGACCCGGCCCCGGCGTCGAGGACCTCGACGACCGGGTCGAGCAGGCGATCGGCGAGGCGAAGGCCGCAGCCGATCGGGCCGCGGGCGAGGCCGACGACGCGCTCGACGCGATGCGCAGTGCCGCGGCCGACGCCGCCGACCGGGGCGCCGCGGCGGTCGCGGATGCGGCGAGCCAGGCACGCGCTCTCGCCGAGGACACCCTCGACGATGCCGAGGATCTCCTCGAGGACGCCGCGGAATGGGTCGAGGAGAAGTATCGCGAGAACCCGGGGCTCGTCCTCGCGCTCGCCGCAGCGGCCGGAATCGTGCTCCTGGTCGGCGTCGGGGCGGTCGTCCGGGCGATCTTCCGGCGATAGTCTCCACTGCGTGACGGACACGACGACGACGCGAACCCCCGGCCTGCGCCCGTGGTCGATGGTCCTCGGGCTCGGGTTCGTGAGCCTCTTCATCGACATGGTGTCCGACGGCGCGATCTCGGTCGGGGGCGCGCTGCTCGAGCAACTCGGCGCGTCAGCAGCGCTCGTCGGCATCGTCACCGGGGCCGCCACGGCGATCGCGCTCGTGCTGCGCCTCGTGACCGGCCCGTGGGCCGACCGCACCTCCGGGTATTGGGGCTTCACGATCGTCGGATATGCGATGAGCGCGGTCAGCGTCCCGCTCCTCGCGTTCACGCCGGTACTCGGCACCGCCTCCTTGGCGGCCGCGAGCACGCTGATCCTCGTCGAGCGCACGGGCAAGGCGGTCCGCGGTCCCGCGAAGACGGTGCTGCTGGCCGATGCGGCGGGCGTGGTCGGGCGGGGCAAGGGGTTCGGCGTCCACAAGCTGCTCGACCAGATCGGCGCGTTCGCCGGTCCGCTCGTCCTCGCCGCGATCGCGGCGCTCACGGGCGAGCTGTGGCCCGCGTTCCTCGCGCTCGCGATCCCGGCGGTGATCGCGATGGTGCTGCTCGCGTGGCTGCGGGCGCGCGTGCCCGACACGAGCGTGTACCGCCCCGTTTCACCCGCGACGGAGCCGACGCCCGCTGCTGAGCCCACGCCCGAGCCTGCCTCCGACGCCACGGCACGGCCGCGCCGCCGCACCTCGGCGCTCTCCCGCCTGTCGGGCCTCAGTGCGATCCCGACACACGTGCGCACCACGTTCCTGCTGTTCGCGACCTTCGCGGCACTCACCACCTTCGGCCTGCTGAGCTTCGGCGTCGTGTCGTTCCACCTCGTGGCCGCCGACCTCGTTCCCGTCGCCGGCGTCCCGCTCGTCTACGCCGCGGGCATGGCGGCCGCCGCCGTCGGCGCGCTCGCCACGGGGTGGGTGTACGACCGGGCGGGCTCCGCCATCCTGTTCGCGGTGCCGCTGCTCACCGCTTTCGTGCCGGGGTTCACGCTCGCCGGCACGATCGGGCTGGTCGTGCTCGGCGTCGTGATCTGGGGACTTGCGACGGGCGTGCAGGACTCCACGGTCAAGGCGCTCGTCGCCGACCTCGTGCCGGCCGAGCAGCGGGGCTCGGCGTACGGCTGGTTCGCGGTGTTCCAGGGCGTCGGGGCGCTCGCGGGCGCGTCGATCGCGGGTGCGCTCTACGGGAACGTTCCCGTGCTCATCGTGACCGTGGTCGTGCTCCAGGTCGCCGCGGCCGTACTGCTCGTCGTGGTGCTTCGCCGCCATCGAGCCGAGCGGATGGCGCAGCCCGCCTAGCCCGGAACGTCGTTCGCCGCCCCGGCGAGCGCGGCCACCCGCTCGAGTTCGCGCCGCAGGGCGTCGCCGAACACCTCCGCGTCGAGCGCGTCGGCATCGACGTGCACGCCGCATCGGAGCAGGCCGTCGTACGAGAGCGCCGCCACGCCGAGCCGCACGTTCCCCTGGACCGGCCCGATGGGCCAGACGTGCTCGAGCGGGGCTCCGGCCAGCGCGAGCGGATGGCGCGGCCCGCGCACGTTCGACACGAACATCACGATGAGCCGCTGGTACCGAACGAACCGGGAGAACAGCATCGTGCCGACTCGCGTGCGGGTGAGTTCGAACGTGCCGCGGGCGCGCGCGTCCGCCTTGCGGGGCCGTGTCAGCTCGGCGACGCGACGCAGGCGGGTTGCGACATCCGCGATACCGGTGGGCAGCGGCACGAGCATCACGCCGACGGCGTTGCCGGAGCGGCCTCGGTCGGCGAGAGCGACCGGCACGGTGGCGGGGAGGACCTGCGGAACGGGCTCGCCTCGCGCCCGCAGCGCCCCCTCGGCGGCCGCCACCACCGCCGTCAGGAGCGCGTCGTTGATCGTCGCGCCGGCGGTGACGGCGCCGGCGCCGAGCGCATCGAGCGGCATGTCGACGAACGCGATGCCGCGCCGGGGGCCGATCGGGCCGAGCAGCGCGGTGCGCGGCACGGCGTGGCGGAACACCGCGGTCGTGCGCTCCACGCCCGACGCGAGCGTGCGCCATCTCGTGCGGAGGCTGGGGCTCACGCGAGCCGCCGGCTGGACCACCGCCTCGTCGATGGATCGGGGCTTCGCAACCGCGGGCGATCCGAGCGCCGCGACATCCGACCCGTTCTCCATCGCACCCGGGTCGAGCAGGAGTTCGATGAGCCGGACCGCGGCGACGCCATCGGCCATCGCGTGGTGGATGCGGAACACGAGGCCGGTGCGTCGAGGCGCGACGCCGGGCACGAGCAGGAGTTCCCAGAGCGGGCGGTCGAGAGGCAACGGCGTGACCATGAGCTGAGCGCAGAGCGCTTCGAGACCGGAGAGGCCGTCTACGGGATCGACGAGCCGCACGTGCTCCGAGAGGTCGAGTGAGACCGGCTCCCACGCGAACTTCCGGCCATCCGGCACGATCTGCTGCGACAGGCGCGGGGCGGATGGCACGACCGCCGCGAACGCGGTCCGGAGCGCCGCGACATCCGGCGAGCCGTCTCCGCCGATCGGACCACCGGGCCCGAGCACGCCGGCCATGAGGAACACGTTCACCTGGTCGTGCGCGTCCATCACCAAGTTCGACGCGTCGGCCGCCGAGAGCCGCTCGCGCCCAGTCACCGGACCGGCCACGGCGGCAGTCTACGGCCGCGACGTCTGACGAGCGGGGGGGTTTCCGCGGCACCGGTAGAATCGAGGCATCCGCACCTCCCCCATCGAACGGAGCACCGCAGTGCCCACCATCGTCGTCGAAGTGATGCCCAAGGCCGAGCTGCTGGACCCCCAGGGGAAGGCGGTGGCCGGCGCGCTGGCCCGCACCGGCCACGGCTCGATCTCGGGGGTGCGCGTGGGCAAGCGGTTCGAACTCACGGTCGACGGCCCGATCGACGACGACGTCAAGACCGAGGTCGCGGCGCTCGCCGAGAACGTGCTGTCCAACTCCGTGATCGAGGACGTCGTGGGCATCCACTACGAGCAGTCCAACGCCGAGCTCGCCGAGGAGGCGGTCGGCGCGGCATCCGCCCATCACGACGGCTACGACGCCCCCGCGGGCGAGACCCACTGACCGACCGACCCCACCCCGGAGGCCTCCGCATGCGCATCGGCGTGATCACGTTCCCCGGCTCGCTCGACGACCGCGACGCGCAGCGCGCCGTTCGGCTCGCGGGCGGCGAGCCCGTGGCCCTCTGGCACGGCTCGCACGACCTCGAGGGCGTCGACGCCCTCATCCTGCCCGGCGGATTCAGCTACGGCGACTACCTGCGTTGCGGGGCCATCGCGTCGCTCAGCCCGATCATGACCGAGGTCGTCGACGCCGCGAACAAGGGGATGCCGGTGCTCGGCATCTGCAACGGCTTCCAGATGCTCACCGAGGCGCACCTGCTCGAGGGCGGCCTCATCCGCAACGACCACGGCTCCTTCATCTGCCGCGACCAGGTGCTGCGCGTCGAGAATGCGTCGACCGACTGGACGCGCGAGTTCGACGCAGGCCAGCAGATCACGATCCCGCTGAAGAACGGCGAGGGCGGCTTCATCGCCTCCGAGGAGACGCTCGACCGGATCGAGGGCGAGGGTCGCGTGGTGTTCCGCTACGTCGACGTGAACCCCAACGGCTCGCTGCGCGACATCGCGGGCATCTCGAACGAGCGCGGCAACGTCGTCGGCCTCATGCCGCACCCCGAGCACGCGGTCGAGCCGGGCTTCGGGCCCGACACCGCCGCCGCGATGCGCTCGGGCATCGACGGGCTGGGATTCTTCACGAGCGTCGTGCGACGCACCCTCGTCGAGGCGTAGTCACGCGACCCTGCCTTCGGTCGCGCTCGGCGGACGCTCGTTCCGGCGTCAAAACCCGAGCACGCCCACGCACGGTCCGATGAGCACGATCCACGCGGCGGATGCCACGATGAGCACGCCGATGCCGACGCTGCGCGTCCTGCGGCTGAAGAGCAGGCCGATGCCCACGAGCAGGGGGACCGCGCAGACGATCGCGAGCGTCAGGCCGGATCCAGTGGCCTGCCCCGCCGCCAGGAGCACCCCGAGCACGAATGCGATGGCGACCGCGCCGCATCCGATGCCCGAGCCGATGCCGATGCCTGCACCGGTGCTCAGACCCGGGGCGGGCGCTCCCGGCGCCGGCCTCGCACCCGGCTGGAACGGTGCCGCCGGCGTCGCTCCGCCGCCCGGCACCGACCCCGGTTGCGGAGCGGGCGGGACCCAGCCCTCCTCGGCATTGCGCTGCTCAGCGTCGGGCTGTACCGAGGGGTCGCGCGATTCCTCGTCGCCCGGCCCCAACTGCTCGTCGTGGTCATCCGTTCCCGGCACCGCCCACCGTCCTTCCCTCGTCGATGTCCTGCTGCTGGTGGAGCACGTGGTTCGCCTGGTCGGGCGCCGTCCGCTCGAGGAATCGCCCGCGCGCGATCAACCACACGATGCGCGCGACGAACAACGGGATGGTCACGAGGAGGAACAGTTGCGGCCTGGTCAGGCCGATCCACGCCACGTCGTTGCCACGCACGAACTCGACCCAGAACCGGAAGACCGCGTACGCGCCGATGTAGAGCGTCAGGAGCTCCCCCGGCGCGATCCGCGTCCGACGCAACCACAGCCACAGCACGCAGAACGCAGCCGCGTGGAAGGCGATCTCGTACAGGAAGCTCGGGTGCAACGGCACCGCCGCGGGCACGCCGAGCCTGGCGGCCGCCTCCGGCGCCACGATCAGGCCCCAGTCGGCACCGGTCGGCGTGCCCGGACGCTCGGTGAGGAAGCACCCGACTCGGCCGATGGCGAGGGCGACGGCGACGGCCGGCGCGAAGAGGTCGCCGGTGCGCTCCCGATACCCGGTGAGGCGCTTGGCGACATGCAGACCAAGCCACGCCCCCACCAGCGCACTCAGGATCGATGCGTTGCCGCGCGCGAGCTGCTCGATGAGCGTGAGATTCTCGCGAGGGTCGAGGTGCTGGGCCCACGTGCCCAGGCGCGAGAACACGGCGGCGCCGAGCAGGGTCCCCGCGAGGAGGGCCGGGATCCGCGGGTCGGCGACCCCACGGCGCCGCTGCTCGACGAGGAACACGAGTCCGCCGGCCGCCAGCCCGAGGGCGACGAAGACCCCATGCGTGTCGATCGCGGGGAGTGCGCTCCAGAACGAGTCGAGCGTCGGATACACGCGTCAGCCGATTCCATGGGTGATGAGCGACATCCACATGCCGAGCCAGAGCGGCACGGCCGCGACGGCGAGCACCGCGAGCGCGATGAGGTACGCGAGCACGTTGCGGGTGTCGCCGAGCTTGCAGCGCGACTGCAACAGCCCGGCACGACGGGCACGGGCGTACCCGCGGATCGCGATGACGGCGAACACGAGCAGCGACAAGGGCCCGAACACGCACGTGAGCAGCGCGATCGTCGCGAACACGCAGAGGCGCAGCGGGTCGAACGGCAGTCCCACGTGCTCGTCGTACCGGCGCAGCCCCGAGTCGGTCGTCATCTCGATCGCCTCACGCCGGCTCGCCGACCGGGATGACCTCCCCGAGGGGCACGCGGGACCGATCGCCGGCACGATCGAGCGCATTGCGGGCCGTGGCCGTGGAGAGGCGCTGCCGCGAGAGCGGCGCCCAGGCCTGCAGGGCGCAGAACGGCGCGCACTGGTGCGCTCCGGTGTCGTCGTTGACCGTGGCGACGTGGACGCAGCATTGGGTGAGTCGCTCCTCGATCATCGTGTTCATGTCCATGAAGGGCTTGACCGTGATGCGGAGGACGCGCTCGCCGAGGAACTTGCGCAACCGCGTGTGCTGGCCGGGCAGCGCGGACGTCGCCAGCTTCGTGAGCGTGCCGATGCCGAGGTCGCAGTTGGTGCAGATGTCGCGCCAGATGTCGGACATCGAGGGGTGCGAGAGGCTCGACTGCTCGCTGAACAGGTCGAGCAACGAGTGCTTCACCGCCTCCTTCATCCGCGTGTTCACCTCACTGTCGGCGATGCGGTTGGCGATGAGGTCGGGATTGAGGTCGAGGAAGCCCTTGAGCCGGTCGTGCCCCATGATGCTCGTCAGCGACTTCCACTCCTTCGCATCGTCGAGCAGGAAGTAGCCGACCGAGCAGCAGTGCGGGTGCGAGCACGGCAGCGCCGTGAGGTCCCGCCAGGTGATCTCGCCGTTCGTCTGCGGCTCCAGGCGCTTGAGCACGCCGCCGTGGGTGAGGCGATCCTCGGGGTCGATACCGGAGTTGCGGCCCGAACCGAACACGGGCTGGATGGTCACGCCGCCCACGTACGGCGTCGTCATCGCCCGGCGGATGACTGCGCCGATCTCGCCGTCGTTCACGCCCTTCGCCGCGGTCATCGTGAGGGTCATGAAGACGCCGGCCGCGCTCAGCCGCTCGATCGCGCGTTCCTTGAACCGACGGATGTCGGCCCCACGATGGAACCGCGACGCCTCGGGACTCTCGCCGTCGTACTGCAGGTACACCTCGACGCGTTCGCGGTGCAGCTTCAGGAACTCGACGAAGGCGTCGTCGTTCGCGATGCGCAGGCCGTTCGAGTTGATCAGGATGCGGACGATGGGGCGCGCGACCAACTGCTCCACGAGCTGCTCCAGCCACGGGTAGAGCGTCGGTTCGCCGCCGGAGAGCATGAGCACGTCGAGTCGCCCGTTCTCCTTCGCCAGCCGGTCGTCGACGGAGGCGAGCACCTCCGCGAGCGGGGCGGTCGCCGTGGCCGCCGGCCCGGACTCCGCGAAGCACGTCGGGCAGCGCAGGTTGCAGTGGTCGGTGAGGTCCTCGAGCAGGATGCAGGTGTGCTGCGTCTGCATCGCCGGGAGCCCGTCGAGGTATGCGCTCGGCACCGGCTTGAAGTTTCGGCCGGCGTCGGGGGCGTGCCACTTGGTCGGCGCGGTCCACTGCTCGAGGTACGAGAGCACTTCGGCGGACTCGTCGTAGAGCGTGCGCACGACCCCGTGCTCGGGGCATCCGCGCTCGAGCCACACCGAGTCGTCGTCGTAGGCCGCCAGCCAGCCGGAGAGGCGCTGGACGGTGTCGAGGTCGCGATCGGGGTCGTCCTCGTGGCACCTTGGGCAGAACGCGTTCACGTACCGGTGGATGCGGTAGTCCCGCAGCGCTCCCGCGACGTTCTGCACACCCATGTGAGACCTCCTGCGACGGACGACGAGGAGGCAACGCCCGCTCGGCTGTGTCGAGAGTACGGCACGGCTGCCCGACTCGGCGGGAGGCCCGGGAGCGCGTTCTCCACTCGCCGAACCGCACGCGAGCGGGGTGGAGCGATCGAACGACCACTCCACCCCGCCCGCTCGCCCGCCGAGCCGCCCGGTGACTCGACCGCTAGGCCGCCGCGGCGTCCTCCTCGTCGGCCTCCGGTTGCTGCGGTGCGTCGGCGTTCAGGCCCGCCGCGTACGCCGCACGCAGCGCAGCGCCCAGCTCGGCGTCCACGTTCGTCCAGTACTGGAAGAACCGCTCGCGGATCTCGTCGATCGAGATCGCGTGCGCCTGCCCCGAGAGGGTCTCGAGGAAACGCACCTTCGCCTCGACCGAGTACACGTCGCGATAGAGCGTTCCCGCCTGGCCGAAGTCGGAGTCGTCCGCGCGGAGCGTGTACGCCGTGCGGACGAGCTCGCCGTCGGCCTCCCAGCCACCCTCGCCCGCGACATCCGGCGACGCCACCGGGCCGCCGAACGAGTTCGGCGCATACACCGGCGCCGTCGGCGCACCGAAGTGGTAGCGCGACGCGCCGTCCTGAGAGTAGTTGTGCACGGATGCCGCGTGGGGCGCGTTCACCGGCAGCTGGTTGTAGTTCGTGCCGACGCGGTAGCGGTGCGCGTCGGGGTAGCTGAAGACGCGCGCCATGAGCATCTTGTCGGGGCTGATCGCGATCCCCGGGACGGTGTTGGCCGGTGAGAAGGCCGCCTGCTCGATCTCGGCGAAGAAGTTCTGCGGGTTGCGGTCGAGCGTGAGCGTGCCGACCGGGATCAGCGGGTAGTCGGCGTGCGGCCACACCTTGGTGAGGTCGAACGGGTTGAAGCGGTAGGTCTTCGCGTCCTCGTAGGGCATGACCTGCACGAAGAGGTCCCACTTCGGGAACTCGCCGCGCTCGATCGCCTCGTACAGGTCGCGGCGGTAGAAGTCGGCGTCGGCGCCGGCAATGGCCTCGGCGGTCGCGGCATCCAGGTGCAGGTCGCCCTGCTGCGAGCGGAAGTGGTACTTGACCCAGAACTGCTCGCCGGCCGCGTTGATCCACTGGTAGGTGTGCGAGCCATAGCCCTGCATCTCACGCCACGACTTCGGCAGGCCCCGGTCGCCCATGAGGTAGGTGACCTGATGGGCCGACTCCGGCGAGAGCGTCCAGAAGTCCCACTGCATGTCGGCGTCGCGCAGGCCCGAGCCCGGCAGGCGCTTCTGCGAGTGGATGAAGTCGGGGAACTTGATGCCGTCGCGGATGAAGAACACCGGGGTGTTGTTCCCGACGATGTCGTAGTTGCCCTCGGTCGTGTAGAACTTCAGCGAGAAGCCGCGGACGTCCCGCCACGTGTCGGGCGAGCCCTGCTCACCGGCGACCGACGAGAAGCGCAGGAGCGTCTCGGACTCGGCACCCGGCTGGAACACGGCCGCGCGCGTGTACGCCGAGACATCCGCCGTGACCTCGAAGCGGCCGAAGGCGCCGCCGCCCTTCGCGTGCACGATGCGCTCGGGAATGCGCTCGCGGTTGAACTGCGCGAGCTTCTCGACGAGGTACCGGTCGTGCAGCACCGTGGCGCCGTCGGCGCCGATCGTGAGCGAGTGCGCGTCGCTCGACACCGGCGTTCCGGTCTGCGTCGTGGTGACGGGCGGGGTCGTGGGGTTCGACATGTCGTCCTTCTCTTCTCGGTGGGTGGATGCCGCGACCGCGGCGGCGCGCGACGTGCGGGCACGACGAGCACCGCCTCGGTCGGGCGGTCGGCGCGCGGGGCGCCGGGGCGAGCGGATGCCTCCTAGCCGGAGACCTGCCGCTGGCAGTCGGCGCAGAGACCCCAGAAGGTGACCTCTGCGGTGTGGATGGCGAAGCCGCCCGTGTCGGATGGCACGACGCACGGCGGCTCGCCGATCACGCAGTCGATGTCGGCGACGACGTGGCAGCGCGTGCACACGACGTGATGGTGGTTGTCGCCGATGCGGCTCTCGTACAGCGCGGGCGAGCCGGCCGGCTCGATGCGGCGAAGGAGGCCTGTCGCGCTGAGCGCGCCGAGCACGTTGTAGATGGACTGCAGCGAGACGCCGGGCAGTGACGCGACGACGCGTTCGTGCACGGCATCGGCGTCGAGGTGCCCGTTGCCGGTGACCGCGTCGAGCACGGCGAGCCTGGGCGCCGTCACCTTGAGCCCGGCGGCGCGCAGGTGCGCGTCGGCCGACTCGAGGGGGGCGTCGCTCGTCATGCCTCGAACGTACCAGTTGTTTTGAGTGGTTCAAAACAACTGAGGATGCCGCGACTCCGGGTTGATACCGGGCCCAGCCAAAGCCCGCGCATAGCCGGGCGTCCGAGGCTGCGGGTGCGGGACATCCGTCTCGCTCGAATGCCCGGAGGACCGAGATGACCAGCACGACCCCGGCGGCGTCGAGCACGCCCACCGCCCCGACCGAGCCGATCCCGCCGCGGGCGGACGACGCGCATCCGCCGATGTTCCAGCCCGCCCCCGGCTCGCCGCCGACCGGCGCAGGCGCGGTGCCACCGGCCGCCGCGACGCCGCGCGAGCCGCAGCGGACCTCGTGGTATCGCCGCGCCTGGGTGCTCGCCATCGGCGCGCTCATCCTCGCGCTGCTGTGCTTCGCGAGCGGCTTCGTCGCGGGGAATGCCGCCGCACTGTTCAACGGCATCGCAGGCGTACCCGCCGGCGGCCCGACGGGCCCCGGTTGGATGGACGACGACGGCGACGGCTTCGGGCCCGGCCGACCCGACTTCGGCGACCGCGGCTTCCCCGGCCAGGATGACGGAACCGACGACGGCACGTCCGACGGCACCCTCTGGGTGGGCTGACCCGAGGGGATCGGGCGTAGCCTGAGCCGGTGGGCCTCACCGAACTCGTCGAGCTGCCGGGCGGCACGTTCCTGATGGGTTCCGACCGGCATTACCCCGAGGAGGCGCCGCAGCACGAGCGCCGCGTCGACCCGTTCGCGATCGAACGGCACCCTGTGACCAACGCGCAGTTCGCCGAGTTCGTCGAGACCACCGGGTGCGTCACCGTGGCGGAGCGCGAACTCGACCCGGCGGAGTTCGCCGGCGCCGATCCGGCCGAGCTCGTGCCGGGCTCGCTGGTCTTCACGCCCACCGCCGGGCCCGTCGACCTGAACGACTGGCGGCAGTGGTGGCGCTGGGTGCCGGGCGCCCAGTGGCGCCATCCATTCGGCCCCGGGTCGTCGATCGACGACCGGCTCGACCACCCGGTCGTGCACGTCTCCTTCGCCGACGCCGCAGCCTACGCCGAATGGGCCGGTCGGAGGCTGCCCACCGAAGCCGAGTGGGAGTACGCGGCACGCGGGGGGCTCGACGGCGCCGAATACGCCTGGGGCGACGAGCGGATGCCGCGGGGCGAGGTCCTGGCCAACACCTGGCTCGGCGACTTCCCCTACCGCAACGAGGGTTGGGGCGGCACGTCGCCGGTCGGGTCGTATCCCCCGAACGGCTACGGGCTCGTCGACGTGATCGGCAACGTGTGGGAGTGGACCGCGGACGCGTTCGCGCCCCGTCACCTGCCGCCCGGCTCGGCATCCGTCGATCGCGGCGAGCGCCGCGATCTGCTGGCGGGCGTCCCGGCCTCGCAGGCCATGCGCGTCACCAAGGGCGGGTCGCACCTCTGCGCGCCCGAGTACTGCCGCCGTTACCGTCCGGCGGCGCGGTCCGCGCAGGCCGAGGACTCCGCCACGACCAACCTCGGGTTCCGGTGCGCACGCTGAGGTGACGGGCTACCCGTCGGACGTGAGCCCTTCGGGGTTGGGCACGTAGTCCCAGCGCTCCCCGCGCTCCCACGCGTCGACGACGTTGCCGTACGCCGGGATACCGCCCGCGCGCTTCAGCATGCTCGCCAGATGGAGCTGGTTGTACGTCGCGAAGGTGAGGCTGCGGTTCGTGAAGTCGGTCTCGGGACCGCCCGACTCCTCGTCGAGGTAGCTCGGCCCCGGACCGACGGCACCGATCCACCCTGGGTCCGAGGCCGGAGCGATCGTGAAGCCGATGTGCTGCAGGCTGAAGAGGATCTTGCCCGCGCAGTGCTTCAGCCCGTCCTCGTTGCCCGTGATGATCGCGCCGCCGACCTTGCCGTAGTAGGCGAACTGGCCCCGGTCGTTGGTCTCGCTCGACATCGCGTCGAGTCGCTCGATGAGCTTCTTGGTGATCGAGCCGATCTCGCCGAGCCAGATGGGGCTCGCCACGATGAGGATGTCGGCGGCGCGCACCCTCGGCCAGATCTCGTCGGGCCACGCATCGGCGGGCCACCCCTCCTCGCGCATGTCCGCAGAGGTTCCGGTCGCGACGTCGTGATCGACGAGACGGATGGTGTCGACCTCGACGCCGCGCAGCCGCATGAGGCGCGCGCTCGCGTCGATGAGCGCCTGGGTGTTGCTCGTCGCCGGACTCCGCTTCAACGTGCAGTTGATGAAGAGCGCGCGGAGGCCGGAGAAGTCGGGCACGTTCGTATCGGTCATCGCGCGATCGTATGGAGGATGCGCGTGCGCCGCGACGGGGTTGACGTGCGCCCAGGGCCGCGCGGACGCTCAGAACTGCAGCAGGCTGCGGATCTCGTAGCGGTCGCCGAGCCGCGCCCGGCCGTCGAGCGCCTCGAGCTCGATCGCGACGGAGATGCCGGCGACGCGCCATCCGGCCCGCTCGACGAGGCGCGCCGCGGCGTCGACGGTGCCGCCCGTCGCGAGCACGTCGTCGACGATGAGCACGCGCGACCCGGGCGGCAGCTCACCCTCGTGCACCTCGAGCGCTGCCGTGCCGTACTCGAGCGCGTACTCCTCGCGGATCACGGCGCGCGGGAGCTTGCCCGCCTTGCGGACGGGCAGGACGCCCGCGCCACACAGCGCCGAGGCGGCCCCTGCGAGCAGGAATCCGCGCGCCTCGACGCCGGCGAGCACGTCGAAGCGACCCGCGAACGGCGTCGTCAACGCCTCGGCGAGCGCGTGGAAGGCCGGTCCGTCGGCGAACACGGGCGTGAGGTCGCGGAACACGACGCCGGGTTCGGGGAAGTCGGGGATCGTCGCGAGCTTCGACTCGACGAGGGCGCGGACCTCGGACTCGTGCATCCGGCAAGGTTATCGCCGTGCTCGGCGCACGAGCGAGTCGGTTCGCGCAGGCCCGGCCACGAGGGCTTGGGGGACGAGCGTTCAGTGCACGAGCGCTCAGTGGACGAGCGAACTCAGCCAGATCACGAGCAACCCGAGGCTCGCCGTGACCAGTGCGCTCAGGATGCGCCATCCCCACGGGCCGCCACGGCGCGCGGCCGTCCACCAGCCGATCACCGCGAGCACGAGCACGCCCGCCCAGAGGGCGATGTAGTACGCGACGTACTCGTCGAGCCAGCCGAGCGCCGCCATCCCGAGGAAGGCGGTCGGCACGACCATCGCGAGGAGCATGCGCGACGTGTCGACGGCCGAGCGACGAGCCGCGGCGAGGATCGCGCGCCATCGCGGGCGGCCCGACTCGGGCCCCTCCTCGCGCGCGATGGTGCCCGCGTAGACGTGCGCGAGCCAGAACACCCCTGTCGTGCCGAGCGTGAACAGCAGCACCTCGAGGTCGGTGTCGTCCTCCCATCCGACCGCGATGAGCGCGCTCACGAGCACGACGCCGTAGATCGCCGACTCGGTCCGGACCGCGCGCAGCATGAGTCGAGCCGGTCGCGCCACCGCGGCGGACACGGACGCCGCCACGGCGTGAGGCTTGCTCGAGCGTCCGTCCTGAGCGCTCGTCGCCGCGTCGGTCGTTCCGGCCGCATCGGTCGTGTCGTCGTCGTGCATCGGCTCGCCCTCTCCCGCATGCCCAGGCCTGCGGCATCCGACCGCGCCGTCGGCCGCCGCCTCCATCGTTCGACGGATGCCGCGCTCCACCGCGCTTGCGAGGATGGAGGCACCCCCACCCCCAGGAGCATCGTGTCACCCCAGCGTCTCTTCCGCAGCCTCGCGATCGCCGAGGCGATCACCTGGACCCTCCTCATCGCCGGCCTCATCCTCCGGGCGACCGTCGGCCTCGACGTGGCCGTCGTCGTCGGCGGCTCGATCCACGGGTTCGTGTTCCTCGCCTACGCCGCGACCGTGCTGCTCGTCGGCGTGAACCAGCGCTGGAGCATCGGTCTCATGGCGCTCGGCGTCGTGACGGCGATCGTGCCGTACGCGACGGTGCCGTTCGAGCTCTGGCTCGTGCGCCGTGGTCGCCTCGAGGGCGACTGGCGCCGCGAGGCGGGCGACCACCCCGCCGACGGCAACGTCGTGAACCGGCTGCTGCGCTGGGGCCTCGGCCGACCGGTGCTGCTCACCGTGCTCGGCGTGGTCGGCGTCGCGGCGGTCTTCACGGCGCTGCTCATCGTCGGCCCGCCCGGCGGACGCGAGGCCTGACCCTCGTCGGGACGCCGGATCGGGGCGGATGGCGTGCACCCGCCCCGATCGCGGCATCCGCTACTCGACTCGCACGCGGTCGAGCGTCGTCGTGCCCTTGCCGCCGAACGTCAGCGAGTAGCCCCGCACGTCGGTGAGCGTGAGCCCGTCGTCGGGCGCGCCGGCGGGCTGCTCGTCGGCGCGGGTGAACGCGTCGAACGGGATCGTGACCTCGTGCCATCCGGCGCGACGGTCGACGACGCTCGCGGTGAAGCGCTCGGCGGTGTCGGGCGCCTGGTAGACGCGCACGTAGTCGACCGTCAGCGACTGCGGGAACACCAGGTCGTCACCGGGCGTGCCGCCGAAGTTGCCGCCGACGGCGACGTTCGTGATGAGCGAGAACGGGTGGTCGAACACCCACTCGTTCGGGGCGACGTCGGCCGGGTCGGCCTCGTGGTAGACGATGCCGTCGACCTCCCACGTGATGCGCTCGGGAGTCCACTCGACGGCGAAGTCGTGCCATCCGTCGGGCACCGGCTGACCGAAGTCGTAGATGCCGCCGTACGACTGGCCGCCCGAGTAGCCCGGCCCGTGGATGGTGCCGAAGATCTCGTTGGGCAGCCGGCCGACGTACTCCATGATGTCGATCTCGCCCGTCTGCGGCCAGCCGACCTCGCGGAAGTCGGTGCCGAGCGACCACACCGCGGGCCAGATGCCGCTGCCCTCGGGCAACTGCACTCGCGACTCGATGCGTCCGTACTCGAACTCCTGCTTCTGCTCGGTGATCAGGCGCGCCGACGTGACCTCGCACGGCCCGTACCAGCACTCGAGGTCGGTCGTGGCCGGATCGACCTCGCGGGCCGTGATGACGAGGTGGCCGTCGCCGTCGAGCGCCGCGTTGTCGGTGCTGTCGGTGTAGTACTGGCGCTCGTCGTTGCCCCAGCCCCATCCGCCGGTCTCGTACGTCCAGTTCTCGGGGTTGGCGCGCGAACCGGCAGGGCCGTCGAACTCGTCGCTCCACGCGAGCTCCCAGGTCGCCGGGCCCGCGTCGGGCGCCGGGTCGTCCTGGATGCCGACGGTGATGCGCGTGGGCTTGCCGGTGCCGTTCACCATCAGGCTGATGCCCTCGGCGTCCGACCAGTCCTCGCCACCCGCGAACTCGCGCGACATGGTGGCGGTGCCGCGGTGCGCGAAGTCGGCGACCTGCTCGTACGCGTCCTGGCCCAGGTAGGAGTCGGCGTCGCCCGCAGCGATCTCGCGCGTGGTCAGCTCGGCGTCGCCCGTCGTGTCGAAGCGCCAGGGGGTCGACTCGAAGTCGTCGACGAGGCCGGCGTCGGCCGGATCGTCGTCCTGGATGCTGACGGTGGCGGTGCGGCCGAAGCCGAGCTCGGCGCCCTCCGGCTCGGAGAGCCGCACGACGAACGTCTCGTCGACCTCGTGCTTGGCGTCCTCGAGCGTGGGCAGCTCGATCGAGGCCTCCCGCTGGCCGGCCGGGATCGTGACGGTCCCGCTCGCGGGCGTGAAGTCGCGGTCGGCCGTGGCCGAGAGGTCCTCGGTCGCGGTGCGCGCCTCGGTCGCCGACGAGGCCCAGTCGACGGTCACGTCGGTCTCGGCGACGCGGTTCAGGCGGACGACGCCCGTGGCGGCCTCGCCTTCCTCGACCTCGTAACCGGCGCGGTCGAACCCGAGCGCCAGAGCCGGCGGCTCGGCCTCGCCGTAGACCAGCACGTCGTCGTAGAAGAAGGTCTGCGGCGTCGTGGTGCGCAGCGAGCCGAACGCGTAGCCGTGCATCTCGGTGAGCGTGAGCCCGTCGTTCGGCGCGCCGTTGCCGATCTCCTTGCGCGAGAACTCGTCGAAGTCGAACGTGAGGAAGCGCCATCCGCGCCAGTCGTCGGAGAACGACACGACGAACCGCTCGGCGTCGTCCTTCGTCGAGCCCGGCGTGCGATTGTCGAGCAGGTCGAGGAAGAGGTCGGTGCCGGATCCGTTGCCGTACATCCAGAACCCGATGCCCTCGTAGGTCGACCAGTCCTCGGTCGTCCACGCGTCGGCAGCCTCGTTCGTGAAGTTGCGGATGACGACGCCGTACGACGACACCGAGTAGTCGGCGCGGAGCGCGTGGTTGCCGGCGGGCGCGCCGGGAACCGGGGCGGGCGCGGCATCCGTGCGTTCGAAAGCGACCGTGCTGCTGGGGTCCTGCGCGGCGAACCAGCCGACCGGCACCCCGCCGGCCTGACCCTCGACGAGCTCGGCCTCGTGGTCGTCGACGATCGTGGTGCGACCGTCGGGCGGCCCGACGACCTCGCCGTCGTCGTCGAGGATGGTGACCTCGAACGCCGCCGTCGAGCCGAGGTTCGCCCCGCTCGGGTTCGCGAGCCCGAGCGTGAACGTCTCGGTGGGCTCCTCGGCGTCGTCGCCCGTGGTGGCGAGCTGCACGGTACGGCTCGTCTCACCCGGGGCGAAATCGATCGTGGTCGCGGGGTCGGTGTAGTCCTCGCCCGCGACGGCCGTGCCGTCGGTCGCACCGAGCTCGACCGTCACGGGCGCGGACGACGCGATGTCGAGGCGCACCTCGACATCGAGCGCGTCGCCCTCGATCGCCGAGGCGGAGGGGGCGGTGAACGACACCGACGGCGTGACCTCGGTGTCGGAGTACACGGCGATGTCATCGACACGGATGGTGTCGGCGCCGTTCACGGCGGGGATGGCGTAGCCCCACAGCGAGGTGAGGCCGAGGCCGTCGTTCGGCGCGCCGCCCGGCTGGTAGTCGGTCGCCCGGGCGAAGGCCGACCACGGCAGGCGCACCTCCTTCCAGCCGTCGGTGTCGTCGACGACCGTCACATCGAACCGCTCGGACGCGTCGGCGTTGGGGCCGCCGTCGAAGATCTCGACCTGGTACGCCGCGCCGTTGCCGGAACCGTCGACCATCAGGCTCACGCCATCGAAGGCCGAGTAGTCGCGGGAGCCGGCGAAGGTCTGCCCGACGCCGCCGAACGAGCCCGGTGCGCTGACATCCCAGCCGTACGAGACGACCTTCGTCGGCTCGGCCTGACCGGGCTTCGCCTCGGCCGAGTCCGCGGCGACGTCGACGATGCCGAAGCCCGCCGAGCCGTACGAGAAGAAGCCGTCGGGCGCGCCGCCCTCGAAGTCGGCGATGACCGCGACGCTACCGGCCGCGGATGCCGGGACGGCGGTCGCCAATGGGACGGCGACGACGGCGCCGGCCACCAGCGCTCCCACGCTCCGGCGTGAGAGCGCTCTCATTTTCGAGTCCATTCGTGCTCCATTGCAGTTGAGGATGGATCGACCGAGGTGGTCTCGGACAGGCTAAACGGGTCGTGACGTGCGGCACAAGCCTGTTGCAAACATTGGCGAGCAGGGCGATCGGCCGGATGGAGCGCCATCCGGGGTCGGAACACTCTCACCGCCGCGTAGGCACAAGAGAGCGCTCTCACAACAATGCCCCATGGCCCCGCAGGCGAGAATGGCGGCATGCCGATCCTCAACAAGGACATGCAGGTCTGCATCTCGCTCTCCGGTCGCCCGTCGAACCTCGGCACCCGGTTTCACAACTTCCTCTACGACGAGCTCGGCCTGAACTTCCTCTACAAGGCGTTCACGACGAACGACCTCGAGGGCGCGATCCTCGGCATGCGCGCGCTCGGCTTCCGCGGCTGCTCGGTGTCGATGCCGTTCAAGGAGGCCGTGATCCCGCTCGTCGACGTGGTGGAGGAATCGGCCGCGGCCATCGAGTCCGTCAACACCATCGTGAACGACGGCGGCCGGCTCTCGGCATCCAACACCGACTACGAGGCGGTTGCGCAGCTCATCGCCGAGCACGGGCTCGACCCGACGGCTCGCGTCGTCGTGCGCGGATCGGGCGGCATGGCCAAGGCGGTCGTCGCGGCGTTCCGCGGCGCTGGGTTCGACGACCTCACCGTCCTCGCCCGCAACGCCGAGGCGGGCCCGGCGCTCGCGGAGAAGTACGGCTACGCCTGGGCCGGCGAGGAGCCCGAGCCATCCTTCGACGTCATCGTCAACGTCACCCCGCTCGGCATGCAGGGGGCGGATGCCGCGGCGCTGGCCTTCGACGAATCCTTCGTCGAGCGCGCGTCGGTCGTCTTCGACGTGGTCGCCTTTCCTGCCGAGACGCCCCTCATCTCCGCCGCGCGGGCAGCGGGCAAGCGCGTCATCACGGGAGCCGAGGTCATCGCGCTGCAGGCGGCACGCCAGTTCGAGCGCTATACCGGCGTCGCGCTCACGCGCGACCAGGTCGACCGCGCGTCCGCGTTCTCCCGCGCCGAATAGCCTCGCCGTCTCGTCGTCTCGTCGTGAAGACCGTGGTCGCGGGTGCATCGGCGAGAGCACCCACAACGAGTGTCCACACCGGACGTGGGAGGGGTGCGGGGCCCGGGCTGCTCACCTGAGCAGCGTCGGTAGACTGGGCGGGTCCGGCATCCGCCCCGCGGCATCCGCTCGCCGCCACCTTCTGGAGCTCGCCACCCGTGACCACTGAGACCTCGCCCACCGCTGCCAGCCAGACCGTGGAGCCGGGCGACCCGGCCGCGGCCGACGCCGAGCTCATCGAGGCGCCCCGCACCGCGCGGCTCGACACCGTCGAGGTCGCCGCGACCACGCCCGAGAAGGAGCAGCCGTACGCGGCGCTCGGCCTGAAGCCCGACGAGTACGAGCGCATCCGCAACATCCTCGGCCGCCGTCCCACGAGCGCCGAGCTCGCGATGTACTCGGTCATGTGGAGCGAGCACTGCTCCTACAAGTCCTCGAAGGTCTACCTGCGCCAGTTCGGCAAGAAGGTCACGCCCGAGATGAAGCAGCACCTGATGGTGGGCATGGGCGAGAACGCCGGTGTGCTCGACATCGGCGAGGGCTGGGCCGTCACCTTCAAGATCGAGTCGCACAACCACCCGTCGTACATCGAGCCGTTCCAGGGCGCCGCCACCGGCGTCGGCGGCATCGTGCGTGACATCATCTCGATGGGCGCGCGCCCGGTGGCCGTCATGGACGCGCTGCGGTTCGGCGCGATCGACCACCCCGACACGGCGCGCGTGGTGCACGGCGTGGTCGCGGGCATCAGCTTCTACGGCAACTGCCTCGGCCTGCCGAACATCGGCGGCGAGACGTGGTTCGACCCGGTGTACCAGGCCAACCCGCTCGTGAACGCGCTCGCGGTCGGCGTGATGCGGCACGAGGACTTGCACCTCGCCAACGCGAAGGGCACCGGCAACAAGGTCGTGCTCTTCGGCGCCCGCACCGGCGGCGACGGCATCGGCGGCGCGTCGATCCTCGCGTCCGACACGTTCGCCGAGGGCGGCCCCACCAAGCGTCCCGCGGTGCAGGTCGGCGACCCGTTCGCCGAGAAGGTGCTTATCGAGTGCTGCCTCGAGCTGTTCGCGGGCGACCTCGTCGAGGGCATCCAGGACCTCGGCGCGGCGGGCATCTCGTGCGCGACGTCCGAGCTCGCGTCGAACGGCGATGGCGGCATGTCGATCGTGCTCGACGAGGTGCTGCTGCGCGACCCCACGCTCACGCCCGAAGAGATCCTGATGTCCGAGAGCCAGGAGCGCATGATGGCCATCGTGCGCCCCGAGAAGCTCGACGGCTTCATGGAGGTCGTGAGGAAGTGGGATGTCGAGACCTCCGTGCTCGGTGAGGTCACCGACACCGGCCGCCTGTCGATCACCTGGCGTGGCGAGGAGATCGTGAACGTCGACCCGCGCACGGTCGCCGTCGACGGTCCGGTGTACGAGCGCCCGGTCGCCTACCCCTCGTACCTCGACGCGCTGCAGGCCGACACGACCGAGTCGCTGGCGCGCCCCGCCGACGACGCCGGCGACGAGCTGCGCGCGCAGTTCCTGCAGCTGGTGGGCTCGGCCAATCAGGCCGACGCCGCGTGGATCACGAACCAGTACGACCACTACGTGCTCGGCAACACGGCCCTGGCCTCGCCCGACGACGCGGGCATGATCCGCGTCGACGAGGAGTCGGGCCTCGGTGTCTCGGTCGCGACCGACGCGAACGGGCGCTACTCGCAGCTCGACCCGCGCGCCGGTGCGCAGCTCGCGCTCGCCGAGGCGTACCGCAACGTCGCCGTCACGGGCGCGAAGCCCATGGGCGTCTCCGACTGCCTCAACTTCGGCTCCCCCGAGAACCCCGAGGTCATGTGGCAGTTCGCCCAGTCCGTCGAGGGCCTGGCCGACGGATGCCTCGAGCTCGGCATACCCGTCACCGGCGGCAACGTGTCGTTCTACAACCAGACCGGCGACGTGCCGATCCACCCGACCCCGGTCGTCGCGGTGCTCGGCGTGATCGACGACGTCGCGCGCCGCATCCCCTCGGGCTGGCAGGACGACGGCCACAACATCTACCTCCTCGGCGACACATACGCCGAGCTCGACGGCTCGGCCTGGGCCGGCGTCGTGCACGACCACCTCGGCGGCCGTCCGCCGTACGTCGACCTCGCGCGCGAGAAGCAGCTCGCCGAGCTGCTGCAGGCGGCGGCGCTCGAGGGCCTGATCGACTCCGCGCACGACCTCTCCGACGGCGGTCTTGCGATCGCGCTCGCCGAGGCCGTGAACCGCTTCGGCGTCGGCGCGCGCGTCTTCCTCGGCGAAGTCACCGAGGACGCCGGCATCGACCTTGCGACCGCGCTCTTCTCGGAGTCGACCGGTCGCGTGATCGTGAGCGTCCCCCGTGAGGACGACGTGCGCTTCCGCGGACTGTGCGAGGGCCGGGGCTACCCGGTGCGGCGCATCGGCGTGACGGATGCCGCGTCGCAGGCGCTCGAGGTGCAGGACGCGTTCACGGTGTCGGTCGACGAGCTGCGCGGCCTCAATCGGGCCCCGCTCGCCGACGCGTTCGGCCCTGTCGTCGGGTACTGACGCTCACCGGCCCGCGGCCGGGCATCGAATTGCCACTTCGGCCGGGTCGCGGGGTCCGCGCACCCGCCGAAGTGGCATCTCGCGCGCTCCGCGGGCGCGCGGGCGCGCGGGCGCTACTTCGGGGCTCGCGCGTCGACGCGGCGCGCGTCGGCCGCTGCTCGCCGGGCGGCGACGGCCCGCGGCCGGTAGACCACGAGCGACTGGAACGTGAACCGCGCGACGAACGCCACGGCGAGCGTGATGACGGTCGCGAGCACCGCGGTGAACCGGCCCGAGTCGACCATGAGGTAGACGACGGGGATCCGCACGACCGCCTCGGCGTTGTTGAACGCGAAGGCGAGCCCGAACCGCGTCGGCAACGGCCGCGCGTCGTGGCGCAGCTCGCGGAAGACCGAGAGCTCCTGCAGCGCGAAGTTGCCGACGATCGTCACCTCGGTCGCGATGATGGCGGCGGGGAGCCAGTCCATCCCCATGCTGGTGAGCGCCCAGACGATGAGCGCGTTGACGACGATGCCGATGGCACCGATGACCGCGAAGCCCGACATGAGGCCGAATCGCAGGTGCGCGAGCTGGCGGGCGAAGCGCAGGCCCTGACGCAGCGTCGCCTTCGACGAGCCGGCATGGCGCGGCGCGAACTCGAAGGGCACCTCGGCGATGCGGAGGGGCTGGCTCACGAGCATCTCGAGCAGGATCTTGAAGCCGGTCGGCCTGAGCACCGAGAGGTCGACCCGCTCGCGGGCGAACACGAAGAAGCCCGTCATAGGGTCGCTGGTGTCGCGCAGCCGGACGGGGAACATGGCCTTCGTCACCAGGGTCGCGGTGCGCGAGACGGCGTGACGCAGCCATCCCGAGAGACCGGCAGCCCGCCCGCCGCCCGCATAGCGCGAGGCGACCACGAGATCGACATCGCCCGCGAGTGCTCGCGCGACCAGGTCGGGGATCACCTCGGGCGGATGCTGCAGGTCGCCGTCCATGACGAGGCAGAGCGTGGCGGTCGACGCCGCGGCGCCGGCCACGACCGCACCGCCGAGTCCGCCGACCGGATCGGCGCGGTGGATGCACCGCACGGGCAGCGCCGTCTCGGCGGCCACGCGCCCGATGACCGCCGGGGTGTCGTCGGTGGAGTCGTCGACGAAGACGATCTCGGCGTCGATCCCCGTCACGGCGGCCTCGACCCTGCGGACGAGCTCGGCGACGTTCGGTCCCTCGTTGAACGTCGGCACGATGATCGTGAGCTGCACGCGCCACGTCCTCCCGCGAATCTCGATCGTTTCACCCTAGCCGGTCGGTTCGAGCGCAGGCTCCGCTCGGCGGCACGCGGTAGGGTCGCGTCATCCGATCGACGAGACGGGGTGACGGATGCCGGCTGCGAACGACGGGGACGCACGTCAGGCGTATCCCGAGGGGTATGCGGCCGCGCACGGCGGGTTCGCCCTCATCCCGGCGGCGTACGTCTTCCTCGTCGACGCCGATCGCGTGCTCCTGCAGCGGCGCGAGGCCACGGGCTACTACGACGGCTGGTGGGCCGCGTCGGCAGCGGGGCACGTCGAGTTCGGCGAGACCGTGACGGCCGGCGCCGTCCGCGAGGTCCTCGAGGAGATCGGGGTCGAGGTCGACGAGTCGACGCTCGAGCCCATCACGGCCATGCACCGCACAGCACCCACGGGGCTGCCCGTCGACCAGCGCATCGACCTCTTCTTCGCGGCCCGGTCGTGGCGCGGCATCCCGTCGCTGCAGGAGGAGAAGGCGAGCGCCCTCGAGTGGTTCGAGCTCGACGCGCTGCCCGAGCGCCTCGTGCACCATGAGCGGTTCGCCCTCGAGGGCTGGCGCGACGGCGGACTCCCCGCGATCACGACGTTCGGGTTCTGAGCGTGGAGGCGGTCGTCGGCATCCTCATCGCAGTGTTCGGCGCGGCGCTCGTGGTGGGCATGGCCGTCCGGGCCGTGCGCGCGCCGCGCGGCCGGCGGTGGCGCGCGGCATTCGGCCCGATCATGGGCGCGGGCGAGACCTACCAGGAGCTGCACACCGGCCAGCGCGGGCTTCAGGACTCGGTGATCGAGTCGATCGCCGAGTCCGAGCAGCGGCCGTCACGCACCGACGCCGGCGACGAGCACCCCGATCCCACGCGCTGACGTGCGGGTCACGCCCCCTGGGGCGGGTTCAGGAGGAGGTCGACGCGCTCGGCGAGGTACGACTCGAACGGGATGAGCGCGTCGTCGCGCGCCGGATTCCAACGCACGGCGAGCTGCGACGATCCGTCGGCGCCGCTGGTCAGCACGAGCGGGCCGGAGGTCGCGTCGGCCGCGAGCACCGCGGCGTCCAGCTCGACCGGCTCGGCGTCGAACACGACCGTCGTGCCCTCGGCGATGCCGCCCTTGACGGCGGCCGCTCGGTACGCGCGCTGCACGGCGACCGACTCGGCCGTGACGCTCTTGCGCGCTGCGCGCTCGGCACGGATGACGCGACCCGTGCCGTACACGCGGCCGTCGGCGTCGAGCAGCAGCACGCCGAGGCGCCACACGGGACCGATCACCCGCATGCGCGGCGCACGCGGCATGCCGAGGACCCGCCGCGACGGCACGAACTCGGCGAGCGTCTCGGTGCGGGCGGATGCCTCGCCGAGCGCCTGCACGGCGCGCGCAACGGCGTCGCGTGCCCGCGCGACCGCCGCCGAGCCATCCGCCTCGCCCATGCCCCCGAGCCTATTCGGCACTCGAACTCGCCGAACGACAGTGCCGAAAGACCCATACACGCGAGCGATCCATGGCTAGCGTCGAGCCACGCGGGAGTGACCCTCACCCGCACCGAGGAAAGGGAACGCCGTGAACAACTTCTGGGACTTCCTGGTCTGGATCTTCTGGTTCTACGTCATCGTCGCGTGCATCTGGATCTTCATCACGGTGTTCATCGACATCTTCCGAGACCCGACGCTCAACGGCTGGGCCAAGGCGCTGTGGGTGATCTTCCTGGTGTTCTTCCCGTTCCTGGCCGCGTTCATCTACCTGATCGCGCGCGGGCAGAGCATGACCCAGCGGAACATGGAGCGCGCCCAGGCGATGAACGCCCAGCAGGCCGACTACATCCGATCGGTCGCGGGATCGGGGCAGTCGGCATCCGCCGAGATCGAGTCCGCCAAGCGGCTCCTCGACAGCGGCGCGATCACCCAGGCCGAGTACGAGTCGCTCAAGGCCAAGGCGCTGCAGTCCGCGTGACACGCTGCGTGCCCGGCCAGGAGTGCCTGGTCGGGCACGTTGCACGCGTCGACGCCGAAGACGCCGAGCCCGTAGCGGCGATGCGGCGTGCCCTTCGCGTTACCCCTGAACTCAGGCGACCGCGATTTCCCTGAGCGCAGATGGCATCGTCGAGCGGGAACAGCCTTCGCCGCCGCCAGCACGCGCGGGCTGGGGTGGGGTGGGGCAACAGGAGCGGCGCGTGCGTCGGCGGGTGACCTGCGGCGGGCCCGAGGCGGTACGCGCGGGCGACGACGGATGGTCCACGGCGGTACGCGCCAGGTCGACCGCGACTCAGCGCGTGCGCTCGATGAGCGCGAGCAGCGCCATCCCATAGGCCTCGGATGCATCGGGGTGCTCGAAGCGGCGGCGCTCGCCGCCGAGTTCGACCTCGACCTCGAACGCGTCGGTGAGGCGCCGCAGCCCGCGGAACGTCGCGCGCAGCAGCTCGCGGAGCTGGTCCTCGCGCGGGAGCCACACGGCGTCGGCGAGCGCGACGGAGTCGAGCGCCCACTCGGTCGTGCCGTTGAACGCGAGGATCGGACCCGTCGGATAACGGCGGGTCTCGATCGTCATCTCGCTGACCGTGAAGGTGTCGGCTTCGACGTCGGCCTCGACGTCGCTCGGCAGGTCGAGCTGGAAGCGGTCGCCCGACTCGGGGTGCCAGACCAGGCCCGCGTCGCGCAGTTGCAGGGCCAGCTCGCGACTGATCATCGTGACTCCCCCGTGTCGCCCGGGCGCTTGCGGATGCGCGCCGGTCCGAGTCCGGCGGCGAGGCCGACGACGATGATGCCCGCGAACAGCAGTCCGTAGCGCGCCGTGAGCACGCCGATGAGCCCGAGCGCGGCCCCGACCACGACGAGCACGCGTGCGATCCGCAATCGCACGCCCGGTTTCGACCACCAGCGGCCGATCGCCCCGCGGATCACGACCCCACCCGCGCCGGATCGAGCACGAGTCCCGTCGCCTGCTCGGCGAAGGCCCAGACCCGGGCGCCCACCCGCGGATCACGTGAGGTGCGCGTGGGCATCGCGAGCCGGGGCGGTCCCTTGGTCGCGTACTGCGGCCCCCAGAACTGCCCGCCCTCCACGTCGTCGGCCACGACGGCGTGCACGATGGGCTCGGCGCCGCGATGCTTGCCCTGCGCGAACGGCGCCTGCAGGGCGTCGGCGAATCGGTCGAGACGCGTGGGCTCGTTGACGCCCGGCACGCGCGGCGTCCGCCCCGAGATCGAGTAGCCGGGGTGGGCCACGAGGCTGTGCACGCGGGGCATCGCGGATGCCGCTCCCACCGCCTCGGCGCCATCCACTGCCGCGCGACGCAGTCGGCGGTCGAGCTCGAACGCGATCGACGTCGACGCGATCTTCGACTGCGCGTACGCGCGCCAGGCGTCGTACGACCGCTGCAGCTGCAGGTCGTCGACGCGGAACGTCGACAATCGCGTCGAGAGCGACCCGATCGTCACGAGACGCGCGCCGGTCGCGAGGTGCGGCAGCACGTGCGCGAGCAGCGCGAAGTGACCGAGCACGTTCGTCGCGAGCACCAGCTCGTTGCCGTCGACGCTCTCGAGTCGCGCGGCGGGCGTGTGCACCATCCCGGCGTTGAGCACGACCGCGTCGAGCGGAGCCCGGTCGAGCAATCGCTCGGCGCCGACCCGCACCGACTCGAGCGACGAGGTGTCGATGACGAGCGAGTCGACGTCGGCGCGCGGCATCCGCGCCCGGATGGCGGCGACCGCCGCGGCGAGCCGCTCGGCGCTGCGGCCCGAGAGCGTCACGTGCGCGCCGGCCCGCGCCAGCCGCGCCGACGTGAAGAACCCCAGCCCCGCGTTCGCCCCGGTGACGAGCACCGACCGGCCCGCCTGGGACGGGATCGGGACGGGGTACCAGCTCACAGGCCCTCCGCGCCGTTCGCGTCGGCGAGTTCCTCGTGGTGACGGATGACCTCGGCGACCACGAAGTTGAACCACTTCTCGGCGAACGCCGGATCGAGGTGGGCGTCCTCGGCGAGCGAGCGCAACCGAGCGATCTGGCGCTTCTCGCGGTCGGGATCGCTCGGCGGCAGGCCGTGCTCGGCCTTCAGGCGCCCGACCTGCTGCGTGAACTTGAACCGCTCGGCGAGGAGGTGGATGAGCGCCGCATCGATGTTGTCGATGCTCGAGCGGATGCCGAGCAGCTCCGTCATCGCGGCGTCGCGCTCGTCGATCGGGGCGGCAGGGGTCTCGGCGGTCATGCTTCGACCCTACGGCCACTCAGGCGCCGGTGTTCCCGAGCGCCGAGCGGAAGGCGCGCAGGCGCAGGCTGTTGCCGACGACGAACACGCTCGAGAACGCCATCGCCGCCCCCGCCAGCATGGGGTTGAGCAGGCCGAGGGCCGCGAGCGGGATCGCCGCGACGTTGTAGGCGAACGCCCAGAACAGGTTGCCCCGGATGACGCCGAGCGTGCGGCGGGACAGCCGGATCGCATCGACCGCCGCGAGCAGGTCGCCGCGCACGAGCGTGAGGTCGGCGGCCTCGATCGCGACGTCGCTGCCCGTGCCCATCGCGATGCCGAGGTCGGCCTGTGCGAGCGCGGCCGCGTCGTTGACCCCGTCGCCGACCATCGCGACCGAGCGGCCCTCGCCCTGCAACTGGGCGACCACGGCCGCCTTGTCGGCGGGGAGTACCTCGGCGATCACGCGCTCGATGCCGACCTCGGCCGCGACCCGCCGGGCGACCGTCTCGTTGTCGCCCGTGAGCAGGATCGGCTCGAGTCCGAGCCCACGCAGGCGCGCGACGGCGTCGGCGCTCGTGGGCTTGACGGCGTCGGCGACGCTGAGCGCGCCGCGCACGGCGCCGTCCCACGCGACGATCACCGCGGTGCGACCCTCGGCCTCGGCGGCGACGACGGATGCCGCGACCCGCGCGTCGGGCTCGATCGCCCACTCGGCGAGCAGCGCGGGCCGGCCCACGAGCACGAGGCGCCCGTCGACGATGCCGTGCACGCCGAGCCCCGGACGGTTCTCGAAGGACTCGGGCGTCGGCAGGGCGCCGACACGCGCCGCTGCGCCATCCGCGATCGCCTTCGCAACCGGGTGCTCGGACGCATGCTCGAGGGCGCCCGAGAGGCGCAGCAGCTCGGCCTCGTCGACGCCGTCGGCGGCGTGGACCCCGGCGAGCGACATCCGCCCGCTCGTGACCGTGCCCGTCTTGTCGAGCACGATCGTGTCGACACGGCGCGTGGACTCGAGCACCTCGGGTCCCTTGATGAGCACGCCGAGCTGCGCGCCGCGGCCGGTGCCGACGAGCAGCGCCGTCGGCGTCGCGAGGCCGAGTGCGCACGGGCACGCGATGATGAGCACCGCGACCGCGGCCGTGAATGCCGCCTCGGGCGGGAAGCCGCCGCCGAGCCACATGCCCAGCGTGCCGACGGCGATCAGGATGACGACGGGAACGAACACGCCCGCGACGCGGTCGGCGAGCCGCTGCACCTGCGCCTTGCCGGCTTGCGCGTCCTCGACGAGCCGGGCCATCTGCGCGAGCTGCGTGTCAGCGCCGACTCGGGTGGCGCGCACCACGAGCCGCCCGCCCGCGTTGACCGTCGCGCCGATGACGGCGTCGCCGGCCTCGACCTCGACGGGCACCGACTCGCCGGTCACGAGCGACGCGTCGATCGCGCTCCGGCCGTCGACCACGACGCCGTCGGTCGCGATCTTCTCGCCGGGGCGCACGACGAACTCGTCGCCGACAGCGAGCTGCTCGACGGCGATTCGCGTCTCGACGCCGTCACGGAGCACGGCGACGTCCTTCGCGCCGAGCTCGAGCAGCGCGCGCAGGGCGGCGCCCGCCGCGCGCTTCGAGCGCTTCTCGAGATAGCGGCCGAGGAGCACGAACATCGTCACGCCCGCGGCGACCTCGAGGTAGAGGTTCGCGGCGCCGTCGCTCGGCGCGACCGTGAGCTCGAACCCGTGCACCATGCCGGGCTCGCCCGCCGTGCCGAGGAAAAGTGCGTAGAGCGACCACGCGAACGCGGCGGTCACGCCGAGCGAGACGAGCGTGTCCATCGTGGCGGCGCCGTGGCGCAGGTTGACGAGCGCGGCGCGGTGGAACGGCCAGGCCGCCCACGTCACGACCGGTGCGGCGAGCGCGAGCGACGCCCACTGCCAGTACGTGAACTGCCAGGCGGGGACCATCGCGAGGAGGATCACCGGGACGCTCAGCACGACCGAGGCGATGAGTCGCGTGCGCAGCGAGCGCAGCTCGGCGTCGGCGCGGGACTCCGCACCGCTGCGGGCGCCCGTGTCATCACCAGCGGTCGGCACGGGCGGCGCGGGCGGCGCCGGCAGCTCCGCCCGGTACCCCGCGGCCTCCACGGTCGCGATGAGCTCGGCGGTGCCGACGCCGTCGGGCGCCGTCACGCGCGCCTTCTCGGTCGCGTAATTGACCGTTGCGGTGACGCCGTCGAGCTTGTTCAGCTTCTTCTCGATGCGCATGGCGCACGACGCGCAGGTCATGCCGCCGATCTCGAGTTCGAGCGTGCGCTCGGCATTCGCCTCGGCGGGGCCGGATGTCGCGAGATCGGTCGTCATCCGTGCTCCTCCGCGTGCGCCGGCTCCGCGGGCTTGAGCGACGCCTCGTCGTCGTGCCCGCCGCCGTCGGCGCCGTCCGTCGCCTCGCCGGTCGCGGTGAGCACGAACGGCACGCTGAGCACCCGACCGTCGAGCTGCAGGTCGAGGTAGAGCAGGTACCGCCCGGCCGTGGGCGCCGTCGCCATGAAGGCGATCTCGGGTCCGGGGTCGGTGACGCCGTCGCCGGGCTCGCCCATGGGGTGCACGTGCAGGTAGGCGAGATCGCCCTGCCGCAGCGCGACGAGGTGCCCGTAGGCGCCGAGGTACGGCTCGAGCGTCGTCACGGGTTCGCCGCCGCGCGTGACGGTGAAGGTGAGTTCGCGCTCGGCGCCCGCTGCGAGGTCGCCGGCCAGTTCGACCGTGATGCCGTCGACGGTCGCCGTGGTCGAGTCGGCTGTGCGCGGCTCGGGCGCGAAGGCGCCGGCGACCTCGACCGTGCTCGTCAGCGTGACGGTCTCGGCGAGCGCCGCGGGGACGAAGTCGGCGAAGACGCGGTACGTGCCGGCCGCGTCGAACGTGAAGGGGACCGTCCACGTGCCGTCGTCGGCGAGCTCGGGGTGCACGTGGCGGAAGTGCGCGCCGTCGGTGCGCACGACGATGAGGTGCAACCGCTTCTCATGGGCGGTCTGGTAGGCCGTGAGCGGGGCGCCCGAGGCATCCGCGATCGCGAACGAGATCTCGCCGGCCTCGTCGGCCGCCGTCGGTGCGCCGAGTGCCGCGAGCGTGTAGCCGCGCTGCGAGACCGACAGGCCTCGCACGTCGGCGGCGGCGATCGGCGCCGATCCGGATGCCGCGGCGCCGGCGTGCGCGCCGTGCCCGACTTCGGTGGTGTCCATGTGCTCGTCCTCGTTCGAGGTCCAGGCGGCCGACGCGTCGGCCGGGATGATGAGCGGGGCCGCGACGAGTGCGACGGTGAAGACCGCGGCCGCACCCGCCGCGAACAGCCCCAGCCTGGCTGCCGTGTGCACGTCGCGTCAGACGCGCACGGCGGCGTAGCCGGCCTCCTCGACCGCGGCGATGACGCCGGCGTCGTCGAGGTCGGCCGGGGCGGTGATCGCGAGCCGTCCGGCGGACGCGGACACGCGGATGTCCGTGACGCCGGGGAGCTGCTCGACCTCTTCGCGCACCGACAGCTCGCAGTGGCCGCAGGTCATGCCGGTCACCTGGTACTCGCGCTCGCTCATCGTGGAACTCCTTGTCTCATCTCGGATGGATCGATGGTACCCCAAGGGGGTATGTCGATTCGCAACGTTATACCCCTCGGGGGTATTTCGCAAGACCCCGCAGTGCGGAGCGATCGGGTGCGAGGGCGAGCGGATGGCGCGGTGGAGCGCGCGACGGCTCAGGCGCGTGCGGTGGCGCGGCGCGGCATCCGCACCCGGCCCTGCGCCAGCAGGATGCCGGCCATGACGACGAGCGCTCCCACCGGTTCGTTCCACGTCAGCGGCTCGCGCAGGATCAGCACGCCCAGCACCACCCCGACGACCGGCGTCACGTACGTGACCGTCGACGCGTTGGTGGGCCCCCAGTCGCGGATGACGCCGATGTTCCACACATAGGCGAGCCCCGTGCCGGCGATGCCGAGGACCGCGAGGCACACCACGATCGCCGCGTCGAGCCGGACCGGCCCCGCCGCGAGCCATGGCGTCAGCAGCAGCATGACGGCGCCGGCCGTGCCGACCTGCAGGAACGCGAACGTCGTCGCCGCGATGGGCCGTCCGCTCAGGAACCGCCGCGTGTACCCGAACATCACGCCGTAGCACGCGGTCGCACCGAGGATCGCGAGCTGGCCCGCGAGGTCGCCGCCGAGCTCCGTGTTCCACGGCGCGATGATGATCGCCACGCCGATGATGCCGACCAGCACCCCGAGCCATCGGGACGCGTCGAGGCGCTCCACCCGGAAGGCGAGCGTCGCGATGATCGCCGTCATGATCGGCGTGGTCGCGTTGAGGATCGAGGCCATGCTCGAGGTCACCGACTGCTGCGCCCATGCGAACAGGAGGAACGGGACGACGCATCCGGTCACCCCGATGACGAGGAAGTGCAGCCAGACGACCGGTTCGCGCGGCAGCACCGGGCCGCCGTCGACGCGAGGGCGGCTGACGAGCACCACGAGGCCCAGTGTGACGGCCCCGAGCACGACGCGCGCCCAGGCGACCTGGGTGAACGAGAGTCCGGTCAGCGCGACGGCGATGAAGAGGAAGCTCGCGCCCCACACGAGGCCCGCGGCGAGGAACTGCGCCCACGTGCGGAGGCCGCCGACGCGGCGCCGCGGCGAGGCCGAGGTGGAGACGGATGGCGCGGCGGCGGTGTTCGGGGTCGAGGTTCGGGTGTCCACCGCCTCACGGTACGTCCACGCCGCAGTCGCCGCGAGGCCGGCCGGACGCGATGTCCGGAACCCGCCGAACGTTGGCAGGCGGGCGGCCGTGACCGATCACACCCGACGGCGCGGCGACGACCGACCTATGCTGGCCCGCATGGCCCAACAGTTCGATGTCGTCGTCCTCGGTGCGGGTCCCGGCGGGTACGTCGCCGCCATCCGCGCCGCACAACTCGGCCTCAAGGTGGCCGTCGTCGAGGAGCGGTACTGGGGCGGTGTCTGCCTCAACGTCGGCTGCATCCCCTCGAAGGCGCTCTTGCGCAATGCCGAGCTCGCGCACATCTTCCACGACCAGGCCGCGACCTTCGGCATCTCGGGCGACGTGTCGTTCGACTTCGGCGTCGCGTTCGACCGGAGCCGCCAGGTGTCGGAGAAGCACGTCAAGGGCGTGCACTTCCTGATGAAGAAGAACGGGATCACCGAGTTCGACGGGCGCGGCACGTTCCGCGACGCGAACTCGCTCGACGTGACCAAGGCCGACGGCACGGTCGAGACGCTCGCGTTCCGCAACGCGATCATCGCGACCGGATCCAAGGTGCGGCTCCTGCCCGGCGTGCAGCTCTCGCAGAACGTCGTCACCTACGAGGAGCAGATCCTCACCCGCGAGCTGCCCCGTTCGATCGCGATCGTCGGCGCGGGCCCGATCGGCATGGAGTTCGCCTACGTGATGCGGAACTACGGCGTCGAGGTCACGGTCATCGAGTTCCTCGACCGCGCGCTCCCCAACGAGGATGTCGAGGTGTCGAAGGAGATCACCCGTCAGTACCGCAACCTCGGGATCCCGATCCTCGCGTCGACGAAGGTCGAGACGGTCGTCGATCAGGGATCGTCCGTCGCCGTGACGTACACGGGCGCCGACGGACAGCCCGGCTCGCTCGAGGTCGAGAAGGCGCTCATCTCGGTCGGGTTCGCGCCGAACGTCGAGGGCTTCGGGCTCGAGAACACCGGGGTACAGCTCACCGAGCGCGGCGCGATCGCCATCGACGAGCGGATGCGCACGAACGTGCCGCACATCTTCGCGATCGGCGACGTCACCGCCAAGCTCATGCTCGCCCACGTCGCCGAGGCCCAGGGCGTCGTCGCGGCCGAGACGATCGGCGACGCCGAGACCATGGAGTTCGGCGACTACCGGATGATGCCGCGCGCGACGTTCTGCTCGCCGCAGGTCGCGAGCTTCGGCCTCACCGAGCAGCAGGCCCGCGACGAGGGGCACGACGTGGTCGTCGCCAAGTTCCCGTTCACCGCGAACGGCAAGGCGAACGGCCTCGGCGACCCGGTGGGGTTCGTGAAGCTCGTCGCCGACACGCAGCACCTCGAGCTCCTCGGCGGTCACCTCGTCGGCCCCGACGTCTCGGAGCTGCTGCCCGAACTCACGCTGGCCCAGAAGTGGGACCTCGGGGCCCTCGAGCTCGCGCGCAACGTGCACACCCACCCGACGCTGTCGGAGGCGCTGCAGGAGTCGTTCCACGGGCTCGTCGGGCACATGATCAACATGTGAGGAGTCATCGGCGTCGCATCAACGATGACTGTGAGGCTGCGCCGCCGTCGAAATCCCGCGTGCCGTGTGGGTGTCCGCGAGAGGGGTCGGTAGGTTTCTTGCGTGCAGAGCTGCCCCTGGAGCCAGAAGCAGCTCCGACGAGTTGGTGAAGCCATTCGCGATGGGTCCACGCCCAACGACGGCTTGCCGACCTACGGCGAGGTGATGCTCTGGTACAACGATCTCGCCGCGGAGGTCCAACGAGAGATTCGGGCGCTCGACTGGGAACCGCTTCTTCAGGAGCGGGTACCTGAGGTCACCTCAAGGCCAAAGACGATCGATACCCTTCGCCAGAAGTTGATTCGAGACCACGACCGTCCGATGTCGGGTGTCCAGGACATCGCTGGGGTTCGGTTCGAAGCAGAGATGTCCCTCGATGAGCAGGACGCCGTTGTGAACGCGATTGCTGGGAGATTCGCGCACGACCTCGACGCCTGCGTTCGAGACATGCGTGACGAGCCGCACAGCGGCTACCGGGCTGTGCACATCTGGTTGCGCCTTGAGGGGCGAGTCGAGGTCCAGGTCCGAACGCACCTGCAGGGGCACTGGGCGAACATGTACGAATCGGCGGCAGACCTCTATGGGCGGGACATCCGGTATGAGTGGCTGCCTGACGACCAAGAGGCAGCCCAGATGGTAACCGCACTACGGGAGCTATCGACATTGCGGATTGCCCAGATGGAGCGAGATCGGAATGAGTTCGAGCTGCTGAGCCTTCAGCTAGAAGAGGCTGGGGTTGTTGTGAAGGACCAACGAGGTCACCCCACCCCGACTGGGGCTAGGCTTGCAACCCTAAAGACCCGGTACCGTAGCAATGAAGCGCGAATGCAGAAGGACCTGCAGACCCTGAGCCGGTTCTTCGAGAGCGTCCGAGCCGCAGGAAGGGACGACTGATGCCTGGTTTTCTGGTTGAGTACAACCGGCGCAACGGCGATTGGCGGGTCACTGAGTTCCCCGGCGAGGATGGCCATCAGGATGCCTTGAAGCGGCGTCTTGAGCTGGAGGCCGAGCGCGTCGATCCTGACTGGGAAATTGCCTCCCTGAACAGCGACTCGCTTGACACCGTCCAGAAGACTCATGCGAGATACTTCGAGGGGCGTGAGCTGATCGGCGCGTAGCCGTACCGTCAGTACCCCCTCCTATGAGGGCACTGCCGAGCGTGAGCGTGCTGCCCGGGTCGTCATGAGCGGCTCGTCAGCGCGTGCGCCAAGATGGAGCGATGTTCTTCAAGAAGCGGGCTCCATCACTCCCAAGGATCCGAGAGGGTTCTTCGCATGTGATCGTTGTTGGCGACGAGTACTTTGGCAACCCGTTCACGCGGATGAAGACCGCCGAGGTGCCCGGGGAGCTTCGACGGGAGCCTGCAAACCGGCACGACCGCAACGCAATCGCCGTTCACCTCAACGGCTCGCAGGTGGGCTATCTCTCGGCGGCGCGGGCAGCCAAGTACGCTCCAATGCTCGATGCGCTGGGCGGTGCTGCGCTGGTCACTCTCCGCATCAGCCAGGGCGAGGCCTGGGTAAAGCTCCCGTCGCCCAAGTAGGAGCAGTTCTTCAAATTCGCGAGGCACGCGTCGCCGGAGGCCGGGCACCGAACACGAGCGGCGACGGCTTGCGCACGGCTACCTTCGTCGTTCGCTCGATCTTCCGCACCAAGGCCCTGGGTGAGATCTACGTCGATTCAGCTGCCCACTGAAGGGCTTACACGACACTCGATCACCCGCGCTACAGCGAGCGAGAGATGGCGTCGCGCTACCTTTGCGTGGACGTGTCGCGCACCGCACGACCTCCGCGCCGGTCCGCCCGCGCAGCGCAACGGGGGCGGATGGCTCGGACCCGAAGTCCGAGACATCCGCCCCCGTCGTGCCGGCGACGAGGTCAGGGCAGGCGTTCCCACCCCGTCGCAGTCGTTCCCGGCGACCGCCTCGCTTCCCGAGACGGGGCGGCCGCCGGAGCCCCTAGTGGTGCACCGCCTTCTCGGCGCCGACGCCCGTGAGCGAGCGCACCTCCATCTCGGCCTGCTTGACCGGGTCTTCACGGCGCTTGTCGAGCACGCTCACGATCCAGCCGAGCAGGAAGGCGAGCGGGATCGAGATGATGCCCGGGTTCGACAGCGGGAAGATCGCGAAGTTGATGTCCGCGGTCTTGAGCATCGACGTCTCGGAGCCCGACACGACCGGCGAGAACGCGATGAGCACGATCGCCGAGATCAGGCCGCCGTACATGCTCCAGAGGGCGCCGCGCGTGGTGAAGCCCTTCCAGAACAGCGAGTACACGATGGTCGGCAGGTTCGCGGACGCGGCCACGGCGAACGCCAGCGCCACCAGGAACGCGATGTTCTGGCCGTTGGCGCCGATGCCGCCGAGGATCGCGACGATGCCGATGATGACCACCGTGCGGCGCGCGACCTTCACCTCGGCGCCCGGCTCGGGCTTGCCCTTCTTCACGACCGACGCGTAGATGTCGTGCGCGAACGAGGCGGCCGCGGTGATCGTGAGGCCCGCGACGACCGCGAGGATCGTCGCGAACGCGACCGCCGAGATGACGCCGAGCAGCAGCGGTCCGCCGAGCGCGAACGCGAGCAGCGGAGCCGCCGAGTTCGGGCCGCCGGGCGCCGCCGCGATGACCTCGGGACCCACGAGGGCCGCCGCGCCGTAGCCGAGCACGAGCGTGAACACGTAGAAGATGCCGATGAGCCAGATCGCCCAGACGACCGACTTGCGCGCCTCCTTGGCCGTGGGCACCGTGTAGAACCGCATGAGTACGTGCGGGAGCGCGGCGGTGCCGAGCACGAGGGCGAGGCCGAGCGAGATGAAGTCGATCTTCGAGACATCCGACACGCCGTACTTCAGGCCCGGCTCGAGGATCGCCGGGTTGCCCGCGACCTCGACCGCGCGGTCGAGCAGCGCCGAGAAGTCGAAGCCGTTGAGCGCGAGCACCCAGACGGTCATGACGCCGGCGCCCGCGATGAGCAGGACGGCCTTGATGATCTGCACCCAGGTCGTGCCCTTCATGCCGCCGACGAGCACGTAGAGGATCATGAGCGCGCCGACGACCGTGATGACGACGGCCTGGCCGACCTGGTCGCGGATGCCCAGCAGCAGCGACACGAGCCCGCCGGCACCAGCCATCTGCGCGAGCAGGTAGAAGAAGCAGACGACGAGCGTGGTCGTCGCGGCGGCGATGCGCACCGGGCGCTGCTTGAGCCGGAACGACAGCACGTCGGCCATCGTGTACTTGCCGGTGTTGCGCAGCAGCTCGGCCACGAGCAGCAGGGCCACGAGCCACGCCACGAGGAAGCCGATGGAGTAGAGGAACCCGTCGTAGCCCGTCATCGCGATCGCGCCGACGATGCCGAGGAACGACGCCGCCGAGAGGTAGTCGCCAGCGATCGCCGAGCCGTTCTGGCTGCCCGTGAACGAGCGGCCTGCGGCGTAGTAGTCGGCGGCGGTCTTGTTGTTCCGGCTGGCGCGGAACACGATGACCATCGTGATGGCGACGAAGGCGCCGAAGATGGCGATGTTGAGCCAGGGCTCGCCCGGCGAGGTCGTGGCGGCTTCGAGGTGGACCATCAGCGGGTCACCCCCTCACCGGACGCCGCGGCCGCCGAGCGCTCGGCGAAGACGCCGGTCTCGATCTCGTCGCGGATCCGCTCGGCCTGCGGGTCGAAGTGCTTGCCGGCGAACCGTACGTACCACATGGTCACGGCGAACGTCGTGACGACCTGCGCGAGGCCGAGGAGCATGGCGACGTTGATGCTGCCGAACACGCGCGTCGACATGAAGTCGTGCGCGTAGCTGGCCAGCAGCACGTACACGAAGTACCACGCCAGGCAGACGGCGAGCACGGGGAAGACGAAGCTCCGGTGCGTCCTTCGGAGCTTCTGGAATTCTGGCGATTGCTGCACTGCGGGATAGTCGACGTGGCTCAGGTCGACTTCGCCGCTCAGGGCGTCGTTGCCCATGGCGTCTCTCCTTCGAGGGGTCGCGGCCGGGCTGGTCCCGCGCCGCTGCGGTCGCAATGCGTCCATGCTGCGGGCCCGGATGTCGCGACGGGGGCCTCGACCGTTCGTCGTCGCCGAGCGGCGCGAGCGGTGCGACGAACGGCGGAGCGCGACGACGAACGACGGCGCCGCTCGCGCGCGAGGCATCTAGAGTCGGTGCATGCCCGAGTCGACGCTGCTCGCCGCCGCTGCCGGCGTCGTGGCGGGCGCGCTCGCGGTGGGTCTCGTCGTGCTGCTGCGCCGGCTCGTGGTGCAGTCGCGCGAGCTCGGCACGGATGCCGAACAGGCCACCTACCAGACCCTGCACCTGGCCTCGCGCGCGGCGAAGCACCTGAGCGGCGACATGACCGAGACGGATGCCGCGCGCGCCGCGAAGCAGCTGAGGGCGATGCTCGGCGCCGACACGCTCGCCCTCGTGATGGCGGGCGGACCCGTGGCGGTCGACGGCGACGAGACGCTGGTCTCCGCGGCCGAGCGGCTCGCCGACGAGGCGGTCGCGTCGGGCCGCGCGCAGGTCGAGCGGCGCGTGCCCGCGCCGTGGGGCGAGACGGATGCCGTGGCCGCGCCGATCCGCGCCGGCGACGAGGTCGTGGGGGCCGTCGTGGCCTTCGCGCCTCGGGTGCGCGCGGGGCTGGTCCGCGCCACGGGCGAGGTCGCGGAGTGGGTCGCGGCGCAGGTCGAACTCGGCGAGCTCGACGCGTCCCGCGCCGCGCTCGCCGAGCTCGAGGTTCGCGCGCTGCGGGCGCAGATCAGCCCCCACTTCATCTACAACTCGCTCAATGCCATCGCGTCGTTCATCAACACCGACCCGGCGAAGGCGCGCGAGCTCGTGCTCGAGTTCGCCGACTTCACGCGGTACTCGTTCCGCCGGCACGGCGACTTCACGACGGTGGCCGAGGAGCTGCGTTCGATCGACTCCTACCTCAAGCTCGAGCGCGCGCGGTTCGGCGACCGGCTGAAGGTCACGCTCCAGATCGCGCCCGAGGTGCTGTCGACGGTGATCCCGTTCCTGTCGATCCAGCCGCTCGTCGAGAACGCCGTGCGCCACGGGCTCGAGGCCAAGGAAGGCGGCGGCCGCATCACCATCACGGCCGAGGACCGCGGTGCCGACGCCGAGATCACGGTCGAGGACGACGGCGTCGGCATCGACCCCGCGGTCGCGGCCGAGGTGCTCGCCGGCGGCACGCCGGGCGAGCACGTGGGCCTCCGCAACGTCGACGCGCGACTCCGGCAGGTGTACGGCGACGAGCACGGACTCGTCGTCGAGACGAACGTCGGGGCCGGCACGCTGGTGCGGATGCGCGTGCCGAAGTCCCAGCCCGGCCGGAGCGCGGCATCCGTCGACCTCGGTGCCCGTGGCGAGGCGGATGGGAGACTGGTGCCGTGATCTCGGTCCTCATCGCCGACGACGAGCAGCCCGCGGTGGACGAGCTCGCGTTCCTGCTCGGCCAGGACCCGCGGATCGGCACCATCCATCGCGCGACCTCCGGCTCGGAGGCGATCCGCATCCTCACGCGCGAGCCCGTCGACGCGGCGTTCCTCGACATCCACATGCCCGGCTTGTCGGGGTTCGACCTGGCCCGCGCGCTGCAGCGCTTCGAGCATCGACCCGCGTTCGTGTTCGTCACCGCCGACGAGGAGGGCGCGCTCGAGGCGTTCGACCTCGCCGCGGTCGACTACCTGCTGAAGCCCGTGCGCACCGAGCGGCTGCAGCGCTCGGTCACGCGCGTCTGCGAGGCGATCCGGCAGGCCCAGCCGGGGGCGACGGATGCCGCGACGTCCCGCCCCGAGATGATCGCCGTGACACTCGGCGGGACCACCCGCATGATCCGCCGCGACGACGTCCGGTACGTGCAGGCGCAGGGCGACTACGCGCGCCTGCACACCGACGAGGCGAGCTACCTCGTGCGCGTGCCGATGTCCGACCTCGAGCGCCAGTGGGCCGATGCGGGGTTCGTGCGCGTGCACCGCTCGTACCTCGTCGCGCTGCCGCACGTGACACGGGTGCGCCTCGGCGCCGACCGGCCCACGCTCGTCGTCGGCCAGGCCGAGCTGCCCGTGAGCCGCCGGCTGCTGCCGGCGCTGCGCGATCGGCTCGAGCAGGCGACCCCGCGGGCCCGCTCGTGAGCGAGCCCGAGCGGAGGCCCGAGCCGGCAGCGGGCCCGCCGCAGCGCGTGCGGGTCACCGCCCCGCGCACCGGCGCGGTCGCGGCATCCGCTCGTCGCTCGACCGCGCGCCGCCGAACGGCCGTCGGGCCGGGCCCCTCGAGCGACGTGCAGGCCGTGTACGTGCGGTCGCTCATCCGTTCGCAGCTGCGGCTCGCGCTCGTGTGCGCGGCCGCGTTCGTGGTCGCGACGGCCGCGTTCGCGGTCGGCGTCGCGCTCCTGCCCGGGCTCGGTGAGGTGGCCCTGCTCGGCGTCCCCGTGTCGTGGCTGCTGCTCGGCGTGGGCGTGTACCCGCTCGCCATCACCGTCGCGGCGCTGTACGTGCGCGCCGCCACGCGCAACGAGGCGCGCTACCGCTCGCTCGCGGAGGACGCGTGAACCCCGCGATCGGCTACGCGGCGATCGCGACGGTGGCCGTGGCATCCGTGCTCATCGGCGTCTACGGCCTGCGGATCTCGCGCACGACGAGCGACTTCTACGTCGCCAGCCGCACGGTGCGGCCCTGGTGGAACGCGTCGGCCATCGGCGGCGAGTACCTCTCGGCCGCATCGTTCATGGGCATCGCCGGCCTCATCCTCCTGACGGGCGCGTCGGCCCTGTGGTTCCCGATCGGCTACACGGCCGGCTACCTCATGCTGCTGCTGTTCGTCGCGGCGCCCCTGCGACGCTCGGGCGCGTACACGATCCCGGACTTCACCGAGGCGCGGCTCGAGTCGGCCGCCGTCCGGCGGGTCACGAGCGTGCTGGTCGTGGTGATCGGATGGCTCTACATCGTGCCGCAGCTGCAGGGCGCGGCACTCACCGTGCGGATCACGACCGGGCTGCCGAGCTGGGTGGGGTCGCTCGCGGTGGCGCTGCTCGTCGCGGTCGTCGTCGCGGCGGGCGGCATGCGGTCGATCACGTTCGTGCAGGCGTTCCAGTTCTGGCTCAAGCTCGCGGCGCTCGCGGTGCCGGTCGTCGCGCTGCTCATCGTGACGGGTGCGGTCGAACCCGCGCTCGCGCCATCCGCCGCCTTCCCCGCCGACGCCGGACCGGGCGGGCTCGACGTCTACCGCACGGTCTCGCTCATGGTGGCCCTCCTGCTCGGCACGCTCGGCCTGCCGCACGTGCTCGTGCGGTTCTACACCAACCCGGATGGCCCGGCTGCGCGCCGCACGACCGTCATCGTGCTCGCGCTGCTCTCGGCGTTCTACCTCTTCCCCACGCTGTTCGGCCTGCTGGGGCGCTCGTTCGCGCCGGATCTCGCGGTGCCCGGCGAGGCGGACGCCCTCGTGCTCGTGCTCCCCGACCGGCTCGTGCCCGGCGTCGCGGGGCAGCTGCTGACCGCGCTCGTGATCGGCGGGGCGTTCGCGGCGTTCCTCTCGACGTCGTCGGGCCTCATCGTCTCGGTCGCGGGCGTCATCTCGCAGGACCTGCTCGGCGGCAGCGTGCGCGGCTTCCGCATCGCGGCGTTCGCCTCGGCGGCGGTGCCGCTCGTCGTCGCGCTCGCGACCGAGCCGGCCGGCCTCGCGGGCAGCGTCGGACTCGTGTTCGCATTCACCGCCTCGACGCTCTGCCCGGTGCTGATCCTCGGCATCTGGTGGCGCGGCCTCACGGCGCGCGGCGCGATCGCGGGCATGGCGACGGGCGCGCTACTCTCGGCGGGCGCGATCCTCGGCGGCGCGCTCGTGGCGGCGTCGGTTCCCGCCATCCGCCCGCTCGTCGAACAGCCCGCCGCGTGGACGGTGCCGATCGCCGTGCTCGTGACCGTGTCGGTCTCGCGCGCCGACCGGCGCCGCATGCCCCGCGGGGTCGACGCCTTCCTCGCCCGCCTGCACCTGCCGGAGCGCGACGGAGCCTGACTCGTGCGCTCACAGGGCGACGCGGATGCCGCTACTCGGCGGCGGCTCGTGCGGCGAGCTCGACGGGGTGGTCGCCGCGTTCCGCGAGCCGCGCCTCGAGGCCGGCCCGCACGGCGGCCCATTCGTCGGCGAGGATCGAGTACACGGCGGTGTCGCGCCATGACCCGTCAGGACGGCGCTGGACGCGACGCAGGACGCCCTCGAAACGCGCGCCGAGTCGCTCGATCGCGGCGCGCGAGCGGGCGTTCACCGCGTCGGCCTGCAGCTTCACGCGACCGAATCCGTGGTCGAACGCGAGTCCGAGCACGAGCAGCTTCGTCTCGGGGTTCACGGCCGTTCCCCACACGCGCGGGTCGTAGGCGGTCCACCCGAGGTGAGCGGACTCGTTCACGAGATCCAGGTCGCCGAGCTTGGTCGCACCGACGATGGTCCCGTCATCCGGCCCGCCGCGCAGTCGCACGGCGAACGGCAGCCCGTCCTCGGCCGGCGTGTACGAGCCGCGGGCGAACTCCGCGAATCGGTCGGCGTCGGCCGGCAGGCCCGAGGGCCCGCCGCCGTAGCCGCCCGCGAAGACCTCGGGCCGGCGGATGGCGCGCTCGAGCTCGGGGATCGCCGCCTCGGTCATCGGCTCGATGGTCACGAATCGGCCGACGAGCGGCGCGGTCTCCGGGCGGCGTGCAGGCATCCTCCGAGTGTCGCACCCCGAGCCTTCCCTGTGGAAACGGCCAATGCGACATCCCCTGCTCATACGATGAGCCGGAACCGTCACTGTCGCAGGGAAGGGACCGGGGAATGGGAGCACTGGACGACCTGACGAAGAAGGCGCAGGACTTCGTCGAGGAGAACAAGGACCAGATCAACGAGGCGCTCAACAGCGAGCAGGCCGAGGACATCAGCGACAAGGTGCTCGACGCCGTCGCGGACGCGGCGAAGAAGGTCACGCCCGACGAACACGACGCGAAGGTCGACGAGGTCCGCGCCAACATCGACAAGACCATCGGCACCGAGCCGTAGGCCGACACCGCCCTGACGAGGGGCGGATGCCGCGTGGCGTCCGCCCCTCGTCAGGTCCGCTGACGCGTGCGTCGGTTTCTTGGACGCCGCCACCACGTCCGCGCGCGGAGCAAGCGACCGGCTCAGTCGAGCAGGTCGTGGAGCTGCACGATCTCGTCGCGGCCGGGGCCGACGCCGATCGCCGAGAAGCGGGCGCCCGACATGGCCTCGAGCTCGCGCACGTAGCTCTGCGCGTTCGCGGGGAGGTCCTCGAAGGAGCGTGCGCCCGAGATGTCCTCGGTCCAGCCGGGGAACTCCTCGTAGACGGGCTTGGCGTGGTGGAAGTCGGACTGCGAGACCGGGACCTCCTCCATGATCACGCCGTCGACGTCGTAGGCGACCGCGACGGGAATGCGGTCGACGCCCGTGAGCACGTCGAGCTTGGTGAGCACGAAATCGGTGACGCCGTTGATGCGCGCGGTGTATCGCGCGATGGGTGCGTCGTACCATCCGGTTCGGCGTCGGCGGCCCGTGGTGGTGCCGTACTCGTGGCCCTGCTCGGCGAGGAACTCGCCCCACTCGTCGAACAGCTCGGTCGGGAACGGGCCCGAGCCGACACGCGTCGTGTAGGCCTTCACGATGCCGATGACCCGGTCGATGCGGTTCGGCGCGACGCCGGAGCCCGTGACCGCACCGCCCGACGTCGCGTTCGACGACGTCACGAACGGGTAGGTGCCGTGATCGACGTCGAGCATGGTCGCCTGGCCCCCCTCGAACAGCACGATCTCGCCGGCCTCGAGCGCGCGATGCAGCAGGAGCGAGGTGTCGGTGACCATGGGGCGGAGCCGATCGACGTACGAGAGCAGCTCGTCGACGACCTCGTCGACGCCGATCGCGCGACGGTTGTACACCTTGAGCAGCAGGTGGTTCTTCTGGTCGAGCGCACCCTCGACCTTCTGGCGGAGGATGTTCTCGTCGAACAGGTCCTGCATGCGAATGCCGACGCGGTTGATCTTGTCGGCGTAGGTCGGGCCGATCCCGCGGCCGGTCGTGCCGATCTGGCGCTTGCCGAGGAAGCGCTCGGTGACCTTGTCGAGCGTGCGGTGGTACTGCGTGATGACGTGCGCGTTCGCCGAGATGCGCAGCTTCGACGTGTCGACGCCGCGCGATTCGAGGCCTTCGATCTCCTCGAACAGCACCTCGATGTCGACCACCACGCCGTTCGCGATGACCGGCGTGACCCCCGGGGTGAGGATGCCCGACGGCAGCAGGTGCAGCGCGTACTTCTCGTCGCCGACGACGACGGTGTGCCCCGCGTTGTTGCCGCCGTTGAACTTCACGACGTAGTCGAGGCGCGAGGAGAGCAGGTCGGTCGCCTTGCCCTTGCCCTCGTCGCCCCACTGCGCTCCGATCAGCACGACCGCGGGCATGTCAGTCCTCTCGTGCCGCACCCGGCGCGGCGGATTCGTCGGACGGGTCGCCGGCGGGTGCGTCAGTCGACGCGGGGTGCGGCGGCAGGGGCTCCGTGATGACGGGGATGAGCTGGGTGGGCGTGAACTCGGAGGCGATGCGCGCGGGGGCCTCGGGATCGGCGGCGGCGAGGTCGGCGGCCGCACGCTCGGCGCGGTCGTGCAGGCCGAGCCGCTCGGCGGCGCGGCGCTCGGCGTCGAGGGCGCGGAGGTAGGCGCGGTTGGCTTCCTCGGCCCACGGCACCCGCTCGCCCGGCGACCAGCCCGACGCCGCGAGCTGCTCGCGCGCGAGGTCGACGGCCACGACGGCGTAGGCGAGCGCGTCGAGCACGCGACTCTCGGAGTCGGCGACGTCGGCCAGTGCGACCCAGGCGAGCGGCGATGACGCGTGCTCTGCGACGACTCCGGCGACATGGCCGCGATCGGCCTCCGAGAGCGCCTGCCGGACCTCGGGTTCGTCGGCGAGCACCGCCTCGGCCGCGTCGGGGGTCTGGTCCTGAGTCACACTCAACCGTATCGCATGGCCTTTCCGCGGCCCGGGCGCGGGTCAGACCGTGACGACGGGGTCGACCCCGGCGAGCGCCGGGCCCAGGCCGAGGTCGACGAGCACGACGCGCCCGGCGAGCCGGGACGCCGGCGGCAGCAGCAGTCCCGCCTTCACGGCCCCCATCGTCACGGTCACGTCGGCGGGCAGGAGAGTCGGGTCCGGCACCGTTCCGTCGTCGGGTGAGATGCCGCTCGGCAGGTCGACGGCGACGACGAGCGGATGCCGCGTGCCCGGCGCCCGCTCGGCGTGCCCGCGTTCCGCGAGTCGCTCCAGCACGCGCCCCACCACCTCGCGCGCGTGACCGCGCAGCGCGGGGCTCGCGGCCGCGCCGATGCCGAGGATGCCGTCGACGATCACGTCGGCGTCGTCGATCGCCGCCGCGAATCCCGCCGGGTCGTCGTCGGAGTCGAGGTCGGTTGCGCCCGCCCGTTGGGCCGCGGACGCACCGGCGTCGTGGAGCCGACTGCCGACGGCCACGATCCGCACGTCGGCACCCCGCTCGGCGAGGTGCGCCCCCGCGAAGAGGGCGTCGCCGCCGTTGTCGCCGGAACCGGCGAGGACGATGACGAGCGGGCGGCCCGCGCCATCCGTCCCATCGGCAGCAGTCACGCCGCCCGCGCGCGACGGCTTGCGTTCGGTGCGAAGGTCGCCGGGCATCGGGGCGGACTCGCGTCGAACGGAACCGCTCGGCGGCAGACTGAGGAGCCGTGCGATCTCGTCGGCGAGCGCGGCCGCGGCCCGCTGCATGAGCGGCTCGCCCGCGGCGAGCAATGGCGCCTCGGCCGCGCGGACCTGTTCGGCCGTGTAACCGTGCCGCCGCGACGGGGCGGGAGGGTGCGGAGCGTCGGCGCCCATGCCGCGAGCCTACGCCGGGCCATCCGCCCGTCGTCTCGTTTCAGGACGACGGAGGCTGCTCAGGATCGGATCGGCGATCGCGTCCTGAGGAGCCTCCGACTTCCTGAATCGGTCGCCCCGCGCACGCGAGAGGGGCCGGACCCTGGCGGGCCCGACCCCTCGTGCGGATCAGCGGACTACTGCACCACGTTGAACGCGTTCACGTTCCCCGCACCGTAGAACGAGTTGCGCTCACCGCCCGTGCAGGTCGCCGGGAAGCCGGGACGCGGCTCGTACACACCCTCGGGGCAGTCGAGCGCCGTGGCCGTGCGCTCGAGGAACGATGCCAGCTGGCCCGGGTTCATGCCGGGGTGCGCCGAGATCGCGAGCGCCGCGACACCGGCCGCGTGCGGGCCGGCCATCGACGTGCCCTGCTTGTAGCCCCACCCGTTTCCGTTCGCCAGGCTCCAGGTGGTGGACAGGATCCCGTCGGTCAGCGTGGACGACACCCCACCCGTGCGGAAGCGCGTGTCACCGCCGGGGGCCGTGACGTCGACGACGCCCTGGCCGTACGACGAGTAGTAGCTCTTCTGCTCGGTCGGGCCGACGGCCGAGACCGTCACGACGCCCGGCGCCTCAGCCGGCAGGTCGCGGCACGCACCGGTGATGGTGCGGTCCTCGACCGGGTAGCTGCCGTCGTTGGGGCTGCTCGAGTCGGTGAACTTGTGCTGCAGGTCGACGTTGCTGTTGCCCGCCGACGCCACGGTGAGCGTGCCCTTCGACTGCGAGTAGCTCAGCGCGCGCTGCACGGCCTGCCAGACGGGACGCTGGCGCGGGTCGTTGATGCAGTTGAACTCCCACGGGTCGATGAAGTAGCTGTTGTTGGTCACCGGCATGCCGTGGTCGGCGGCCCAGAGGTATCCGCAGATCGCGGCCTCGGGGTAGATGAAGCCGTCATCGTTGACGACCTTGACCGACGCGACCTTCACGCCAGGCGCGACGCCGGCGATGCCGACGCCGTTGATCGCCGCGGCGATCGTGCCGGCGACGTGCGTGCCGTGGTCGGAGGTCGTCGGGTTCCACGCCGCGACGCTCGTGTCGACGACGCCCCCGAGGCACGACGCGCTCTGGTCGAACGCGATCTGCGAGGCGAGGTCGGGGTGCGTCGAGGAGATGCCCGAGTCGAGCACGCCGACGACGACCGACGAGTCACCCGTCGTCACCGCGTGCGCCTGGGCAACGTCGATCTGCGTCATGTCCCACTGCTGGCTCCAGAGCGGCTCGCCCGTGGGGTCGCCGGCGGCCTCGACGGTCGCCGAGTCGACGGTCACGGACTCGTCGTCGTCGATGAGCGTGGTGCCGAGGCCGTCGGTCGAGGCGACCGACTCGACGCCACGGCCGACGACGGCGGTGTCGAAGGCGGTGTTCGTCGAGCGCGCGACGAGCACGCCGATCTGGTCGTACGCCGCCACGACCGTGCCGCCGGCGGCGGCGACGCGCTCGGCGGCGGCCTTCGTGGTCGCGCCCTGCGGCGCGAGCACGAGGTACGTGGACTCCGGTCCGACGGCGACGGCCGGTGCTGCGACCGCCGTCCCCACCAGTCCGATGGCGAGGGCGACGGCTGACGCCGCGCCGATCACCTTGGTGTTCCTCATCCTGTCTCCGTTCGATGTGCATGGAGTGCCGCCGATCGAAACGGTCGGCGGCGGGCCGGTCCGTCCAGTGGATGCGACGAGGCGGCAGGTCGTGCCGCGGGTGGCCGGTTCGCGCGAGTCTACTGACGCCCGAGTCACGGCGGGAGGGGCTGTGGAGAACTTCCCGCTGCGATTTGGCGCTGTGGTGCAGCATCCGCTTCTCGATCGCTAATGATTGACAATCGATAGATACTGCGCGATATTCGACGCATGACTTCCCTGAACCGAGTGATCGTGCCACTCCGGATCCTCATCGTCCTCGTGTTCGCCGGACTGGTCGTCGCGCAGGTGATGAGCCTGCCCGGCGAGTTCATGCAACAGGCACGTGAAGCACCCGAACTCGGGCCTGTGCCGTGGATCCTGCTCGCGTTCTCGATCCTCGAGGTGCTCTGCGTGCAGGTGGTGCTCGTGTGCATCTGGCGCCTGCTCTCGCTGATCCGCGCCGACCGCATCTTCAGCGCGAAGTCGTTCGCCTGGGTCGACGTCATGACCTGGACCATCGTGGCTGCGTGGGTCATGCTCTTCGGCGTGGCCGCCTGGCTGATGACCGTCTTCCTCACGACGCCCGAGCTGCGCGATCCCGGCAATGGCGTGGTGCTCACCGGGCTCGTGCTCATCGGCGGCGTGGTCGTGCTCGTCGTGGTGGTGCTGCGTGCCCTCCTGCATCAGGCGGCCGCCATGCGCAGCGACCTCGAAGAGGTCATCTGATGGCGATCGTCGTGCGCATCGACGTCGAGCTCGCCAAGCGGAAGATGAGCGTCGGCGAGTTCGCCGAACGGGTCGGGCTCACCCCGGCGAACGTCGCGGTCCTGAAGAACGGTCGCGCGAAGGCCGTGCGGTTCAGCACGCTCGACGCCATGTGCCGCGTGCTCGGCTGCCAGCCCGGCGACCTCCTCGAGTGGGTCGACGACGAGGCCGCTGCCCCATCGGCCGCGAGGTGACGCGCATCGCTGTTCCTCCCCGCGGGAGCAGCGATTCGCGTCACCTCGATGGGCTTGGACCGAGCCGACCGTCACGCGAACGCGAGCATTCCGCGGCTCCCGTAGGCTGGAGGCCATGTCGAAGGTCCTCACCTCCCTGCCCGCCGGCGAACGCGTCGGCATCGCCTTCTCGGGAGGTCTCGACACCTCCGTGGCGGTCGCGTGGATGCGTGAGAAGGGCGCCGTGCCCTGCACCTACACCGCCGACCTCGGTCAGCCCGACGAGCCCGACGTCGAGGCGATCCCGGGCCGCGCGCTCGAGTACGGCGCCGAGCTGAGCCGACTCGTCGACGTGAAGACCGCGCTGGTGGAAGAGGGCCTCGTCGCCCTGCAGTGCGGCGCGTTCCACATCCGCAGCGGCGGCAAGACGTACTTCAACACCACGCCGCTCGGGCGCGCGGTCACGGGCACGCTGCTCGTGCGCGCCATGATGGAGGACGGCGTCGACATCTGGGGCGACGGCTCCACCTACAAGGGCAACGACATCGAGCGGTTCTACCGCTACGGCCTCATGGCCAACCCGCGCCTCCGGATCTACAAGCCGTGGCTCGACAGCGCGTTCGTCACCGAGCTCGGCGGCCGCACCGAGATGAGCGAGTGGATGCAGGCCCGCGAGCTGCCCTACCGCGCCTCGGTCGAGAAGGCGTACTCCACCGACGCCAACATCTGGGGCGCCACGCACGAGGCCAAGAAGCTCGAGGACCTCGACGCCGGCATCACGATCGTCGAGCCGATCATGGGCGTCCGGTTCTGGGACGACGCGGTCGCGATCGAGGCCGAGGACGTCACCGTCCGCTACGACCAGGGTCGGCCGGTCGCGCTCAACGGCGTCGAGTTCGACGACCCGGTCGAGCTCGTGCTCCAGGCGAACCGCATCGGCGGCCGCCACGGCCTCGGCATGAGCGACCAGATCGAGAACCGCATCATCGAGGCCAAGTCGCGCGGCATCTACGAGGCGCCGGGCATGGCGCTGCTCCACATCACGTACGAGCGGCTGCTCAACGCCATCCACAACGAGGACACGGTCGCGAACTACCACAACGAGGGCCGCCGCCTCGGCCGCCTGATGTACGAGGGCCGCTGGCTCGACCCGCAGTCCCTGATGCTGCGCGAGTCGATCCAGCGCTGGGTGGGGTCGGCCGTGACCGGCGAGGTCACGCTGCGCCTGCGCCGCGGCGACGACTACACGATCCTGAACACCACCGGACCGGCGCTCAGCTACCACCCCGACAAGCTGTCGATGGAGCGCGTCGGCGACCAGGCCTTCGGTCCCGAGGACCGCATCGGCCAGCTCACGATGCGCAACCTCGACATCGCCGACTCGCGCGCCCGCCTCGAGCAGTACGCGCACCTCGGCATCGTGGGCGGCGCCACCGCCCAGCTCGTCGGCGAGATCGCCGCGGGCCAGTCGGCCCAGATCCTCGCCGGCGAGGCCGAGACCGACCTCGACGCCGCGACGGATGCCGCGAACGAGGCCGCCGCGTTCGACCTGGGCACCGACTGAGCCGAAGGTTCCGACACCGCCTGCGACCCCCTCACCGCTCCGGCGCTGCGGGGGTCGCGTCGTCCCGAGGTGCTCGACGACTGAGCCGAAGGTCCTGAGGCGGCGTCGCGGCCGATGCCATACTCGGGCATCGGCCGCACGCGTCCACTCCGCGGCGGCGGTTCCCAGACCCTCGGGAGGGGCGATGAACGAGCACCTGTGCGCCCGAGCCGGAGCCCGCCCGTGAGCGGCGGCGAATGGGCCGCCGTCATCGGCGGCATCCTCATCCTCGTCGACTGGATCATCCGCATCATCGCGCTCATCGTGATCCCCCGCGAGCGCAAGCCCACCGCCGCGATGGCGTGGCTGCTCGCCATCTTCCTGATCCCGTTCGTCGGCATCCTGCTGTACCTGCTGATCGGCAACATCCGGCTCCCGAAGCAGCGGACGGCGCGACAGGAGGAGGCCGACCGGATGATCGCCGAGCGGGCCGAGGGCCTCGACCTCGTGACCGACCACGAAGCCTGGCCGGCCTGGTTCGCGTCCGCCGTCGCCCAGAACACGCGACTCACCGGACTCCCCGTCACGTCGGGCAACCGCGCGACCCTGATCGACGACTACCAGGGCTCGATCGACGCGATGGCGGCAGATGTCGCGACCGCGACGCGCTTCGTGCATGTCGAGTTCTTCATCGTCGCGTTCGACGACACGACGCGCGGGTTCTTCGCGGCGATGGAGGCCGCCGTGCGACGCGGGGTCAAGGTGCGGCTGCTCATGGACCACATCGCGTCCGCGAAGGTCCCGCTGCACAAGGCCACGATCGCGGAGCTCGACCGCATCGGGGTCGAGTGGCACTACCTGCTGCCGGTGCGCCCGCTGAAGGGCGAGTGGCAGCGACCCGACCTGCGCAATCACCGCAAGATCGTGGTGGTCGACGGCCTGGTCGGCCACATGGGATCGCAGAACCTCATCGACCGCACCTACGACTCGCCGAAGAACGTCAAGCGGGGGCTGATGTGGCAGGAGCTCGTCGCGCGCGTCACGGGCCCCGCGGTCGCCGAGCTGAACGCCGTCTTCCGTTCGGACTGGTACGCCGAGACGGGCGAGGTGCTCGGAGAGGAGTGGAACACGCCGGCGACCGCGATCGCGGTCGACACGTCGCTCGACGCACTCGACTGCCAGGTGGTCCCGAGCGGACCTGCGTTCGAGATCGAGAACAACCTCAGGCAGTTCCTCACCCTCGTGAACTCGGCACAGGAGCAGGTGATCATCACGAGCCCGTACTTCGTGCCCGATGAGGCGATGGTCTACGCGATCACGTCGGCGAAGCTGCGCGGACTCGACGTCCAGCTCTTCGTCTCGGAGATCGGCGACCAGGGCGGCGTCTGGCATGCGCAGCGCTCGTACTACCGGGCGCTGCTCCAGGCTGGAGTGCGCATCTGGCTCTACCCGGGCCCGTACATCCTGCACTCGAAGCACCTCTCGATCGACGACGACGTCGCGGTCATCGGATCGAGCAACATGGACATCCGATCCTTCGCCCTGAACTTCGAGGTCACCCTGCTCGTCCGCGGCGCGTCGTTCGTGGCCGACATGCGCGAGGTCGAGGCGAAGTACCGCGAGCTCGGCCGAGAGCTCACGCTCGAGGAGTGGGACCGCGAACCCGCGAGCGCGACGTTCCTCGACGGGATCGCGCGCCTGACGTCGGCGCTGCAGTAGCGGCCCCGCCGCCCCCGCGGCCCTGCGTCACGAGCCTCGCTGGGAGTCGGCTGCGCGTTCGTGCGAACTTGCACACCGCTGTGCAATTTCCGCGTAGGATCATCGCATGCCGTCCGTCGCCGACGCGGGCCGTCGCGCTCGACGTCGGGACGCGGCGGAGAACCGCGAATCCCTGCTCACCGCCGCCGTCACCGCGCTCGCCGCATCGCCCGATGCCTCGCTCGAGACCATCGCCGCCGACGCGGGCCTCAGCCGCCGCGCGCTCTACGGCCACTTCGCCAACCGCGACGAGCTCATCGTCGCGCTCATCCAACGCGGCGCGCATCGCCTCGTCGCGACCGCGAGCGCGACCGACCACGCCGACGCGCCCGCCGCGATCGCGCTGCTCGGTGCGCGCCTGTGGGATGCGATCGAGCACGTGCGCCTCCTCGCGCAGGTGGCGCTGCGGCAGCCGTACGTCGAGCGCGCCGCCCAGGCCCTCGCCCCCGTGCGCGATCGGCTCGCCGAGTTCGTCGCGCGCGGCGTCGCCGATGGAACGGTGCGCGGCGACATCCGCCCGCCCGTGCTCGCACGCCTGATCGAGGAATCGGCGCTCAGCGTGCTCGCCGAGGCCGCGCGCCACGACCTGCCCGACGCCGAGGGTCGCCGGCTCGTCATGCTCGCCGTGCTCGGCACGGCAGGCCTGTCCTGGCGCGAGGCCGACCGGCTCATCGCCACCACCCCGGAACTCGTCGAGGAACCATGAGGATCGAACTCCACGGCGTCTCGAAAGGACGCCGGGGCCGCGCCCTGCCCGCCACCACCATCGCGTTCGAATCGGGCCGCGCGACGCTCGCGACCGCCGAGACCCAGCAGCGGCCGACCGTGCTCGGCCTGCTCGCGTCGGGCCGGATGCGACCCGACGCCGGCGCCGTCGAGATCGACGGTCGAACGGATGCCGCGGGACTCCGCCGCCGCGTCGCGCTCGTCGACGCGCCCGACGTCTCCGATCCGGCGCCGAACGTGACGGTCGCGGGCGTCGCGGCCGAGGAGCTCATGTTCGCCGGCGTCCCGTCGAATCCCGTGTCGGTGGCCCGCCGGCTCGACCAGTTCGGGCTCGCGAACCTCGCGCGCACGCCCATCGCGAACGTCGACCCCGAACCGCGCCTGCGGATGCTCACGGAGCTCGCGCTGCTGCGCGACGGAGTCGAGGGCCTCGTCATCGTCTCGCCCGACCGCCATGGCGGACCGCCCGACGAGTGGTGGCGGATGGCGCAGCGACTGGCCGACCGCGGCGTCGCGGTGCTCGTGATCGCCGGCGACGCCTCGGCCGCGGCCATCGCCGCATCCGACCTGCTCGACCGGCTGCACGGCGCCGACCTCGCGGACGAGGACGACGAGTCCGCGCTCGCGGCAGGGGGCCTCGCGTGAAGCTGCCGCAGACGATCGCCGCCGAGCTGCGCCGCCTGACCTCGACGCGGATGTCGGTGCTCGCCCTGCTCGCACTCCTGGCCGTGCCCGTGCTCTACGGCGGGTTGTACCTGTGGGCGAACCAGGATCCGTACGCCAGGTTCCCCGACGTGCCCGTCGCCCTCGTGGTCGAGGACGAGGGCGCGATCGCCGCCGACGGCGAGGCCGCCCGGAACATCGGCGACGAGGTCGCCGACCAGCTCGTGGAGGACGCCGCCTTCGACTGGCATCGCGTCTCATCGGACGAGGCCGCGGCCGGCCTCGACGACGCGACGTACGACTTCGCCATCACGCTGCCCGCCGAGTTCTCGGCGGCGCTCGCCTCGCTCGAGGGCGACGACCCGCACCAGGCCGAGATCGTCCTCTCGACGAACGACGCGACCAGCACCCTCGCCGGGACGATCGGGGAGCAGGCGGTCGAGCGGATCCGCGCCGCGGTCGCCGAGCAGGTCGGCCGGGAGGCGGCGTCGATGCTGCTCGACTCGATCCACGAGATCCGGGGCGCACTCGTCGACGCGGCCGACGGCGCGTCGCGACTCGCGGACGGCGCGGCGACCGCGACGGACGGCGCCGCGCGCCTCACCGACGGCGCCCGACGCCTGGCCGCCGGATCGGCTGAGCTGGCCGACGGCACCGCCCGGCTCGCGGACGGGTCGGCCGAGCTCGCGGGCGGAGCGGCCCAGGTCGCCGACGGGAACGCGCAACTCGCGGCATCCGCCGACCTCGTGGGCGCCGCCGTCGACGAGGCCGCGTCGGCGGTGCCCGAGGCGCGCCACGCGGTCGCCGACGAGCTCGCGGCCCGGGGCGTCGACCCGGCGACGATCGATGCCGTGCTCGCCCGCCTCGATCCCCTCGGCGAACGCGTGGCGACGGGGAACGAGCGGGTGCACGAGGTCGTCGGCGACATCGACCGGCTCGCCGACGGCAGTCGTCGCGTGGCCGACGGCAGCGCAGAGCTCGCGGCCGGGGCGTCGACCGCGGCGGACGGCGCGGCACGACTGTCGACCGGTGCCGCACGCCTGCAGGAGGGCGCGGGCGCGCTCGAATCCGGGCTCGCGCAGCTCGAGGCAGGCGCCGGCGAGCTCCACGACGGGCTCGCCGACGGCGCCGCGGCGATTCCCGACACCGACCAGGCCACGCGCGACGCGCAGGCGTCCACGATCGCGGATCCCATCGCCCTCGAGACCGACTCGGTCGCCAGCGCCGGCAGCTACGGCGCCGGGCTCGCGCCGTTCTTCGCCGCACTCGCGGGCTGGATCGGCATCTACGCGCTCTTCCTCATCGTGAAGCCGGTCTCGCGACGTGCGGTCACCGCGCTGCACTCCCCGGTCCGGATCACGCTCGCGGGCTGGTTGACGCCGGCCGCGCTCGGCGCGGTGCAGATGGGGGCGCTGTTCCTGGTGCTCGCCGTCACGCTCGGGTTTCCCATGAGCCATCCTGTCGCCACCCTCGGCGTGATGCTGCTCGCGTCGGCGACGTACGCCGCGATCATCCTCGCCCTCAACGTGTGGCTCGGCTCGGTCGGGCAGTTCCTCGGCCTCGTGCTCATGGTGCTGCAGCTGGTCACGGCCGGCGGCACGTTCCCGTGGCAGACCCTGCCCGCACCGCTCGCGGCGCTGCACCAGGTGCTGCCCATGGGGTACGTGGTCGACGCGATGCGGCAGGTCATGTACGGCGGCGACCTCGGCCGGGCCGGAGCCGACTCGCTGGTGCTCGTGGCGTGGCTCGGCGCGGCATTCGTGGTCGCGGCGATCGGCGTCACGCGCATGACGCACTTCCGCACCCTGCGCGACCTGCAGCCGAGCCTGATCGGGTGATGGCGAGCCGGCGGATGCCGCTAGGCGGGCGTCTGCTGGTGCGCCGCCACGTGCCACGCGCCGTCGTCGTAGAGGTAGGTCGTCGACATCCGAAGGTTCGCGACGTCGTCGCCTCGACGGGCGACGGCGCGGTACGCGAGGATGCCGGCGTGGTCGCCGAGGCGCACGACGGCGGGCTCGTGGATCTCGTACGCGTCCCATGGCGCGGCGCTCGCGAAGGCGCCCATCACGTCGTCTCGACCGAGCACCGCGCCCTCGACGATCATGAGCGCGTCGCGCGTCATCGCGCGGGCGTAGTGGGTGCCGCCGCGTCCGGCGAGGATGGCGCGCCATCCGGCATGCTCCTCGTGCAGCAGGCGGGCGGGCAGATCGTCGGTGATCTCGGTCATGCGGCCACGCTACCCGGCGCGGCGCGCGAGCCCTAGAGCCAGTTGCGGCGCTTGAAGATCACGTAGAGCGTGACGCCGAACAGCACCATCGCGGCGAGTGCGAACGGATATCCGAGCGGATGGTCCAGCTCGGGCATGTCGGTGAAGTTCATGCCGTAGACGGTGCCGATGAGCGTGGGCGCGAAGATGATCGCCGCCCAGCTGGAGATCTTCTTGACCTCCTCGCTCTGCGTGAGGCTGGTCTGGGTCAGCTGCTGCATCTCGTCGTTCTGCCGCTGCGTGACGAGCGTCGAGTGCACGGCGAGCGCGTTCTGCAGGAGCTGGCGGAACCCGTCGCCGCGCTCGACGACCCGGATGACGTGGTCGAGCACGTCGCGGAGGTAGCGCTGCAGCTCGAGGTCGACCTGGTACTTCTCGAAGCCGCGCTCGATCGCCTGCACCATGTCGACGAGCGGGCGGGTGGCGCGCTGGAACTCCATGACCTCGGAGGCGAGGTCGTAGATGCGGCGGGTGACCTGCGGATCGCCGTCGAAGAGCTCCTCCTCGATCTCGTCGATGTCGTTCTCGAGCCCGGCGAGCACGGGAGCGTACTCGTCGACGACCTCGTCGAGCACCGCGTAGAGCACGGCCTCGGAGCCGCGCGCGAGCAGGTCGGGCGTGGATTCCAGCCGCTTCCGGACGCGCGAGAGGTTCGGCGACTCGGCCCGCCGGATGGTGATGGCGAAGTCGCGGCCGACGAAGAGGTGGACCTCGCCGAACTCGACCTCCTCGGTCGCGTCGAGGTAGCGCGCCGGCCTCAGCACCACGAACAGCGTGTCGCCGTACCGTTCGAGCTTCGCGCGCTGGTGGCCCTTGCGGGCGTCCTCGACGGCGAGATGGTGGAGCGAGAACTCGTTCGCGACGGCGTCGAGCTCCTCGGCCGTCGGACGGTAGAGGCCGATCCAGGAGAACCCGCCGTGCCGCTCGCGGAGCTCGAAGCTCTCCTCGAGCGTCGCGGGACTCGCGACGCGGCGTCCGTCGCGGTAGACGGCGTTGTCGATGACCGGCACGCGTCCAGTCTCCCAGTGTCGTCAGTGAGCGGCGGCCCATTGCCCGCGCGTCGGCGTGGGCCGCGTGCGGGCCAGCGAGCCCGGTTGCATGGCGAGACGCGCCTCGGCGGCGGCGAAGACGATGCGATCGGCCTCGGCCTCGTCGATGAGGCCCAGGGCATGGTGCTGCACCGCGACACCGTCGACGAGCGCGGTGAGCATGCGGGCGTCGGCCTCGGGATCGTCGCTCGAGGCGGCCCCGGCGGCCACGTTGCGCTCGATGATCCTGGCCAGCCGGAGATCGGAGTCGCGGTGGTGACGCGTGAGCGCCGCATGCAGCTCGGCGTTGCGCGGGGCTTCGCTCCACGCGTCGATCCAGACGAGGTAGTGCTCGCGCGGCGTCGTGCTCAGCCAGTCGGCGAGCGCGGCGACGGGTTCGAGCCGCTCGGCGAGCTCGTCGTCCTGGACGGACTCGGCGAGCACGGCCGCGTCGAAGGCCGCCGCGACGAGCTGCTCGCGCGTCGCGAAGTAGTGCCGGATCAGTCCGTGCACGACACCGACCTCGGCGGCCACGTCGCGGAGCGTGACGCCGGCGAAGCCGTCGCGCGCGACGAGCCGGAGCGTCGCGTCGAGGATCTGCTCGCGTCGCTCGGCGGGATCCAATCGGGTGGCCATTCGCTCATCGTACCGCTCTTGGCCGCGTGGACAACACGATCAGGCCCGCGCGTGACGGCGCGCCCACTCGTGCATCACGATCGCCGCCGCTGCGCTCGCGTTCATCGAGCGCGTCGAACCGTACTGCGTGATCTCGACGATCGAGTCGGCAGCGGCCAGGGCCTCGTCGCTGAGTCCGGGCCCCTCTTGGCCGAAGAGCAGCACGCAGCGCTCCGGAAGGTCGGCGAGGTCGACGGGCCGGGCGCCCTCGACGTTGTCGACCGCGATGATCGGGAGGCCCTCGGCGTGCGCCCAGGCGACGAAGTCGGAGACGTCCGGATGATGCACCAGGTGCTGGTAGCGATCGGTCACCATCGCGCCTCGGCGGTTCCAGCGACGGCGCCCGATGATGTGCACGGTCTCGGCGGCGAAGGCGTTCGCCGTGCGCACGATCGAGCCGATGTTCAGGTCGTGCTGCCAGTTCTCGATGGCGACGTGGAACGGATGGCGCCGCTCGTCGAGGTCGGCGACGATCGCCTCGAGGCCCCAGTACCGATACCGGTCGACGACGTTGCGACGGTCGCCGTGCGCGAGCAGCTCGGGGTCGTAGCGCGGATCGTCGGGCCAGGCCGCGCGGCCGCCGGGCCACGGGCCGACGCCGTGCTGCGGCAGTTCGGGTTCGGCGTGCGGGGCCGGGTCAGGGGCCCCGGGCGCGGCGGCGCCATCCGGTCGATCGTCTCCCACGCCCCCACGCTAGCCGCCGCGCGGCGCTCGCGAGGCACACTCGCAACATCCTTTCGGTGCGCCGAAAACCCGCTACGATTTCGGTATGCCGAAAGCCGACACGGATGTCGCGACCACGCCGCCGATCGATCGCACCGAGCGGGTGACACCGCCCGCCTCGGTCGGCCGGCTCGCCTGGCTCATCGGGCCCGCGCTCGTCGCGGGCGTCGCCTACCTCGACCCGGGCAACGTCGCGAGCAACATGACGGCGGGCGCGCAGTACGGCTACCTGCTCGTGTGGGTGGTCGTGCTCGGCAACGTGATGGCGTGGCTCATCCAGTACCTGTCGGCCAAGCTCGGCATCGTCACGGGCGAGAGCCTGCCCGAGGTGCTCGGCCGGCGTATGCGCAACCGGTGGGGACGCCGCGCGTACTGGCTGCAGGCCGAGCTCGTCGCGATGGCGACCGACCTCGCCGAGGTCATCGGCGGTGCGGTCGCGCTCAACCTGCTGTTCGGCATCCCACTCATCTGGGGCGGACTCATCACCGGCACGGTCTCTATCGTGCTGCTCGTGCTGCAGTCCAAGCGCGGGCCGCGCACGTTCGAGTTCGTGATCATGGGACTGCTCGTGATCATCGCGATCGGCTTCTCGGTCGGCGTCTTCATCGCCCCACCCGATCCGGCCGAGCTGGTCGCCGGGCTCGTGCCGCGATTCGAGGACGCCAACTCGGTCCTCCTCGCCGCGTCGATCCTCGGCGCGACGATCATGCCCCACGCGATCTACGCGCACTCGGCGCTCAGCCGCGACCGGTTCGTGATGCGGCAGTCGCTCGGCGGCTCGCGCGTCTCGGCCGAGGATCCCGTGACCGCAGGGGTGGACCCGGAGATCGCGGCCGCGGCCTCAGGCGGCGCGGTGCGTCGCGGGTTCGCGCGACTCGTGGTGCGCGAGGGGAGCGGCGACCTCGCCCGGGTGCGCGGCGGCGAGCCGGGCACCGCGACGACCCTGCCCACCGATCGCCTCGTGCGTGCCACGCGCTGGGACGTCTCGATCGCGATGGCCATCGCCGGCACCGTGAACCTCTGCATCCTGCTGCTCGCGGCCGTCAACCTGGCCGGCGTCGAGGGCACCGACAGCCTCGAGGGCGCATACGCCGCGCTGTACGTCTCGCTCGGGCCCGTGATCGCGACGCTCTTCGCGGTGGGCCTGCTCGCATCCGGCCTCGCCTCGACCTCGGTCGGTGCCTACGCGGGTGCCGAGATCATGCAGGGCCTGCTGCACGTGCGCATCCCCCTGCTGGTACGCCGGCTCATCACGCTCATCCCGGCGCTCGCGGTGCTGTGGGCCGGGTTCGACCCGACGCTCTCGCTCGTGCTCAGCCAGGTCGTGCTCTCGTTCGGCATCCCGTTCGCGCTCGTGCCGCTCGTCGCGCTCACCGCACGGTCCGGCGTGCTCGGCCGCTGGCGCAACCACTGGGCGACCACCGCGGCAGGCATCGCCGCCTCGATCTTCCTCATCACCCTCAACGCCGTGCTGCTCTGGCTGGTGTTCACGGGCGCCTGAGGCCGGGTCGACCCCGGTGGACGCGGGTAGGGTGGGCCCGATGCCCGCGACCCAGAGCCCCGCCGTCGAGGACTACCTCAAGACGGTGTACGCCCACACCGAGTGGCAGCCCGACGCGATCACGCCGTCGGGCCTCGCTGCCGCCCTCGGCGTCGCGCCGTCCTCGGTCACCGAGATGGTGAAGAAGATGGCCGGGCAGGGGCTCGTGCAGCACGTGCCGTACGGCGCCATCCGGCTCACCGACGCCGGACGCACGCGCGCGCTCGCCGTCGTGCGGCGGCACCGGCTCATCGAGACCTGGCTCGTCCGCGAGATGGGCTACGCGTGGGACGAGGTCCACGACGAGGCCGAGATCCTCGAGCACGCGCTCTCCGACCGGTTGCTCGAGGCCATCGACGAACGACTCGGACGTCCGGCGCGCGACCCCCACGGCGACGCGATCCCGCGCGCCGACGGCACGCTCGTGTCCGAGCCGGCGGTGCGGCTCGACGAGGCGCCCGCGGGCCACGTCGGCCGCGTCATCCGCATCAGCGACCGCGACCCCGCGGTGCTGCGCGAGCTCGACGGTGCGGGCGTGGGCCCGGGCAGCGAACTGCGGGTCGCGGATGGCGCGGACGCGGCATCCGTCGCGGTGATGATCGGCGACGACCGCCGCGCCATCCCGCGCGACGCGGCCGCCGGCATCTGGGTCTCCGCCTGAGCCGTCAGCGAACGCTCGCCCGAAACCCTCCCGTTCGCGCCATCCGTCGGCGAGGATGATGGGATGGGCCACCACGCGGGCGAGAAGATCACTCCCGAACTCACTGATGCGCAGTGGGACCGATTGCGCGGCTACGGCACGCCCCAGCAGACCGACGCGGGCCAGGTGCTCTTCCGAGCCGGCGACCGCAGCTACGACCTCATCCTCGTCGAGACCGGCGAGGTCGAGGTGGTGCGCGAAGCGCTCTGGTGGACCGAGGAGGAGCAGCTCGCGGTGCTCGGCCCACGGACCTTCGTCGGCGAGCTCGGCCTGCTCAACGGCCAGCGCGCCTTCCTCACGGCACGCGCGATGGGCCCGGGCCGCATCCTTCGCATCGACCACGACTCGCTCCAGCGGATGATGGCCGAGGACGACGAGCTGTGCGACCTCATGCTGCGCACGCTCTGGGCGCGCCGCGAGATGCTCCGGCAGGGGCCGGCCGCGTGGACGCTCAAGATCGTCGGCTCCTCCAGCTCGGCCGAGTCCACCGCGCTGCGACGCTACGCCGAGCGGCTCGAGCTCGTGCACACCTTCGTCGACGTCGACGATCCGAACCTCGACCACAACGTCTGGGGGCACGGCTACACGCGCGAGGACATCCCGATCGCGATCGTGCAGGGCGAGATCGTGCGCAATGCCACGCCGGGTCAGCTCGCCGAGCTGCTCGGCCTCGCCTACGCCTCCGAGGACGACATCGAGTTCGACCTCGCCGTGGTCGGCGCCGGACCCGCCGGCCTGGCGGCCGCGATCTACGGCGCCTCCGAGGGCCTGCGCACCGTGCTGCTCGACGCCGTCGCACCGGGCGGCCAGTCGGCGACCACGTCCCGCATCGAGAACTACCTCGGCTTCCCGTTCGGGGTGAGCGGCGACGCGCTCACCTCGCAGGCGTCGCTGCAGGCGTTCAAGTTCGGCGTGCGCATCGCCGCACCGTGCCCGGTGGTCCGACTGGACGCCGAGACCGGCGTGCACCGGCTGCTCCTCGCCGACGGCAAGATCGTGCGGGCGCGCGCCGTCGTCGTCACGACCGGCGTCGCGTACCGCGGCCTGCCCCTCGATCGCTGGGACGAGTTCGAGGGCCACGGCATCCATCACGCGGCATCCGAGCTCGAACTGCGTCAGGTCGCCGGCGAGGACGTGGTCGTGGTCGGCGGCGCGAACTCGGCCGGACAGGCCGCGCTCGGGCTCGCCGGCAAGGGATGCCACGTTCGGCTGGTCATCCGGTCGGGCGACATGTCCGAGCGCATGTCCAGCTACCTCGTCGACCGGATCCGCGACGACTCGCGCATCGAGGTCCGCACCGCGACCGAGGTCGCGGGGCTGCACGGCGGCGACCGGCTCGAGCGCGTCACGCTCCGCGGCCCCGCCGGCGAGGAGGTCGTCGACGGCACGGCACTGTTCTGCTTCATCGGCGCGGTGCCCGCGACCGACTGGCTGGTCGACCTCGAACGCGATCCGACCGGGTTCGTGCACACGGGCGCCGACGTGCTCGCGCTCGGCGACGACTGGCGCGAGCTGGACCGCATGCCGCTGCCGTTCGAGACCTCGGTGCCACGCGTGTTCGCCGCGGGCGACGTGCGCCGCGGCTCCATGAAACGCGTGGCCGCCGCGGTCGGCGAGGGTTCGAGCGCGGTCGCCTCGGTGCACCGTGCGCTCGCCGCGATGGAGGTGTTCGCATGACCCGGGTCGCGCCGCCGCCGTCGGGCACGGGCTGCGTCGAGTGCCTGGCGACCCCCGACGGGTGGTGGTTCCACCTCCGCCGCTGCGTCGAGTGCGGCCACGTCGGATGCTGCAACGCGTCGGTCGGGCAGCATGCGAGTCACCACGCGCACGACACCGGGCATCCCGTCGCCACGTCGTTCGAACCCGACGAGGAATGGTTCTGGGACTACGCCGCCGGCGAAGCGGCGACGCCGGTCCCGCTCGCGCCGCCGCGATGGCGGCCCGAGGATCAGCCGGCGCCGGGCCCGGAGGGTCGGGTGCCCGAGAACTGGAAGTCGCTGCTGCACCCCGAGTGACGTGCGCCCGAGCGGCGGCCGCGACATCCGTCGCCGCCGATCGCGCGTGCGCCGACCGGCATCCGCCGTTCATCGGCCTGTGATGTGCGTCCCATACGCTGGGCCGCATGGCGAAGCGTGAAGAGGTCGAGGCCTGGCTGACCGACATGGACGGCGTGCTCGTGCACGAGAACCACGCCCTGCCCGGGGCGGCCAAGCTGCTGCAGCAGTGGGAGGACGCCGGCACGCCCTACCTCGTGCTCACGAACAACTCCATCTTCACCGCGCGCGACCTGTCGGCCCGGCTCCGCGCGAGCGGGCTCAACGTGCCCGAGGACCGCATCTGGACCTCGGCGCTCGCGACGGCGGACTTCCTCAAGCAGCAGCTGCCCGGCGGCACCGCGTTCGTCATCGGCGAAGCGGGCATCCTCACGGCACTCCACGAGGCCGGCTTCGTCATGACCGAGACCGACCCCGACTTCGTGGTCGTCGGCGAGACGCGCAACTACTCGTTCGAGGCCATCACCAAGGCGATCCGCCTGATCGGCAACGGGTCGCGGTTCATCGTGACCAATCCGGATGCCACGGGGCCGAGCATCGAGGGCCCGCTGCCCGCGACCGGCGCGATCGCCGCCCTCATCACGAAGGCCACGGGCAAGGAACCATACGTCGTGGGCAAGCCGAACCCCATGATGTTCCGTTCGGCGCTGAACAAGATCGGCGCCCACTCCGAGAACACCGCGATGATCGGCGATCGCATGGACACCGACATCGTGGCGGGCATCGAGGCCGGCCTGCACACCGTGCTCGTGCTGACGGGCATCAGCGACCAGGCCGAGATCGAGAAGTACCCGTTCCGCCCCGACGAGATCCTCGCGGGCGTGTCCGACCTCGTCGTGGCCGATCCCGTCGAGACCGACCTGTAGACGCTCCGCCGACGACGGGCGGATGGCGCGACCGCCCTATGGACGCGGCGGCAGGGGCAGGTCGAGCTCGCGGCTGCGGTCCCACGGCTCGGTCCAGCCGAGCTCATCGAAGAGCACGTCGAGCACCATCGCGGTGAAGCCCCACACCAGCCGTTCGTCGCCGGCGCCGTGCACCGTGAACGCCGGACCGCGCCATTCCATCCCGTCCCGGCGGATGACCGTCGTGCAGCGGTTGCCGGGGTCGAGCAGGTCGGCGACCGGGATGCGGAACACCGCCGACGATTCGGCGTGATCCACGGGCGCGACCGCGGTCGGCGCGGCCCACCATGCGAGCACGGGCGTCACGAGGTGACTCGATCGCGAGAGCGGGATCGCCTCGAGTGCGCCGAGCACCTCGACCCCGGCCGGGTCGAGGCCGGTTTCCTCGCGCGCCTCGCGCAGTGCCGCATCGATCGGATCGGCGTCGCCGTCGTCGACCCTGCCTCCAGGGAACGCGATCTGCCCGGCGTGCGAGCGCAGCGTGGTCGCCCGCGCGAGGAGCAGCACGTCGAGGTCGCGGGAGACCGCGCGGGCCTGCGCCTCGTGATCGCTCGGGAGCCCGTCGAGCACGCCGAAGAGGATCAGCACCGCCGCGGGGCGGGCTCCCTCGTCGCCGTCCTCGCGCACGTCGGCCCACCGCTCTGCGAGCCATGGCCGGCCGGTGAGCGCGGTCAGCTGCGTGCGGGCCGCATCCGAGGCGCCATCGCGAGGGGTCACCCGTCGAGGCTACCCCCGGTGGTCCGTCTCAGTCGGATCCGGATTGACGGACTCGAACGGGTGGTCGCCGAGGAGGTGATTCAGCCGCCGAAGCCCGACCAGAATCGGCCCTGTTCCCGTCGGCGCTCCGACTCGACGATGGCGTCGGACTGCTCCACGTCGCGTCCGCGCGTCTTCTCGGAATGGCGGCGCGACGAGAATGCCCACTGGGTGATCCCCCAGAGTGCGAGGATCACGAATCCCCCGACCCAGAACGTCCAGTCCATCGTCGCCTCACCCCGAAGCTACGCCCACCGGATGCTCGGCGAAGCCCCCAGATCGGGTGGGCGGACGCCCAGGCTGCCGCTGGTCGCGGCTAATTGCCGTCCGATCCGGGCGCGCCATCCGATCCGGGCGGGCCGCCACGGTCGTCCGGATCCTCGCGAACCGGCGGACCCGGGTTCTCCTCGTTGTCTGCGCGAGGGCGCCGCGACCAGCGGCTCTCGTGCAGGAACACCTGCGTGACGATGAGCGCGGCGACGATCACCGCGCCACCGACCCAGAACGTCCAGTCCATCTCCCGATCCCCCGCCTCAGGCCAGCCGACCGTACGCGAGCTCGACGCCCGCCCAGAACCGCTCGACATCGAGCCCGACCGCGACGTGCGCATTCGGCTCCCGAGCGAGCATGTCGTCGAGGTCGACGCTCGTGGCGCCGACGGTCTCGGTGCCGCCCAGCTCGACGTCGAGCCGGGTGTGCACGACCTCGACGGCCTCGGGATCGGCGAGCACGGCGACCGCGACCGGGTCGTGCAGCGGGCCGTCGGGCATGCCGAACACCTCGTCGTTCGTGCGGCAGAAGAATTCGAGCAGCTCATCGCCGAACGCGGCGGTGCGGTTGCCGACCGCCGCGAGGCGCTCGCGCACGAGGGTCGTCACGAGGGCGCGATGCGTCACGTTGAGCCCGACCATGGTGAACCGCACGCCGCTGCGCAGGACGAGATCGAGGGCCTCGGGGTCGACCCAGGCGTTGAACTCCGCATACGGAGTCACGTTCCCGCGCTCGGTCGAGCCGCCCATCCACACGATCTCGCGGACGCGATCGGCGAGCTCGGGTCGATCCCGCAGGAATACCGCGACGTTCGTGATGGGCCCGGTCGCGACGATGGCCACGGGCTCGGATGCCGCGAGCAGCGTGTCCGCGATGAGCTCGGTCGCCGACCTCGGGTCCAGGCGCACGGGGGTCGGGCCCTCGTCGGGATCGGGCAGCTCGGGTCCGCCCAGACCGTTCTCGCCGTGGATCCACTCCGCCGTCGACAGCTCGCGTGCGAGCGGCCCCGCGGCTCCCGCGGACACCGGAACCCCCTCGACGCCGGCCACGGCGAGCGCGACGCGGGCGTTGCGACTCGTGTGTCGGAGCGGGACGTTGCCGCCCACGGTGGTCACGGCGAGCAGCTCGAGCGCGGGATGGCCGGCGGCGAGCCAGAGCGCCATCACATCGTCGTGCCCGGGGTCGCAGTCGACGATCACGGGAATGCTCACGCGTCCTCCATCCGTTCGGCGAGTCCGAGCACGGCGTCGCGCGCGGCGTACGAGTCCACGGTCCCCTGCCGAAGCACGGCGAGGGCGCCCGCGGCGACGGCGAGGCGGACCGCCTCGGGCAGCGGCCGACCCTCGGCGAGCATCGCGGCCAGCGTGCCGGTCGCCGCGTCGCCCGCGCCCGTCGTGTCGACCGCGCGCACGTCCGGTGCGGGAACCGTCCATGAACCCGTGCGATCGGCGGCGACCGCCCCGCGTGCACCGAGCGTGACCACGACCGATCGCGCGAGAGCACCGACGGCGGATGCCGCGGCATCCCGCCACGCGTCCGGACGCGCGTCATCGTCCAGCCCGACGCCGAGACCGACCACGCGGGCCTCATGCACGTTGAGGACGAGCGGGTCGGCGAGGGCGATCGATCCGACCGCGACGGGGACGGGCGGAGCGAGGTTGAGGACGAACCTCGCGCCCGCGGCATCGGCCGCGACCGAGAGTGCCTCGATCGTCGCGGTCGGCAGTTCGCCCTGGGTGAGCACGACGTCGCCCCTCGCGATCCGCTCGCGTTCGGCCTCGACCACTTCGGCGCCGAACGCGGCGTTCGCACCCGCGGTGACGACGATCGTGTTCTCGCCCGCGCCGTTCACCGTGATCTGCGCGACGCCGGTCGGTTCACCCGGAACGGCTGCGACGCCATCCGTCGCCAGCCCGAATGCGGCGAACGTCCGCATGGGCACGTCGGCGTTCGCGTCGTCGCCGACGCGCGCGATCAGCTCGACCCGTGCGCCCGAGAGGTGCGCGGCGACCGCCTGGTTCGCGCCCTTGCCGCCCAGGGCGACGCGGAAGCCGCTCGAGTGGACCGTCTCGCCGGGTCGTGGGAACTCGCGCACGTAGCTCGTCGCGTCGACGTTCACCGAGCCGAACACGACGACGACGCCGCCGTGGGATCGCTCGCCGAGCACGTCAGGCCTGCGGGCCGGGGCCCTGCACGCTCACGGCGAGCGGCTCCCCGCTCGAACGGCTCACGAAGCAGTAGAACGTGCGCTCGCCCGAGGTCCACTGCGCCTCGTCGACGGGGTACGACGCCTGCATCTGCAGGTCCGTCACGTCGCCGACCGCGGCCGGGTCGATGAGGCCCTCGGCGGCGCAGAGCTGCGCGACCTGTGCTCCGACCTCGGCCTCGCCGGGGAACGGCGCCGCCTCGTCGGTCGACACCTCACCGCGCAGCACCAACTGCGCGGCGTGCGGCGTCGCGCAGTCCACGACCGTGAACTCCTCGGCCCACGCGTCCTGGAAGGGCTCGAGGCACTCGCCGCCGAACAGCTGGGTCCACGGGTACACGCCAGGGCCCTGCACGGCGGTCGGCTCGGGGAGCTCGACCGCGTCCTCGGCGTCGGAGGCCGACTGCTCGGGAGCGGCGGCGGGCGAGAGCACGCGCGTGACGAGTGCGAACCCGCCGACGGCGAGCACGATGACCGCGAGCGCACCCGCCACCCACGCGAGCACCTTCACGGGCGAGCGACGGTTGCCGTCGTCGTCGCGCGTCGCAGGGCGGTCGCCGCCCGGGCGACCGCCGCGGTCGTCGGATCCGTATCGGTCGTCGGTGCCGTACTGGTCGACGGCGCCGTACCGGTCGTCGCGTCCGAAGGGGTCGGCGAAGGGATCATCGAGGGGGTCGAAGCGATCGGGCGTGCCTGCGGGCGCCGGCGCGGTCCGGCCGGCCGCCGCGGCACCGGCGACCGTGCCCATCGGACCGGTCGCGCCGAATCCGGCGCCGCCGAACAGCGCCGACAGGCCGTCGCCGGTGTCGGGTGCCGGTTCGGACGGACGACGCTCGTCGCGGTCGTGGTCGCGCTGGTCCGCGAACGGGTCGTCGAAGTCATCGGCGTCATCGCGGTGGTCGGAGACCGGCGCGAACGGATCGCGTGCGCCGTACCGATCGTCGCGGTCGTACGGCGATTCCGCTGCGTAGCGGTCGTCGGCGGCGTACCGGTCGTCGTCGGCGTAACGGGGGTCGGTGCCCGGCCCGCCGTCGCTCGCGTAGCCCGCCTGCGCGGCGTAGTCGTCCTGCGCGGGATAGTCGTCGTGCGCCGCGTACCCGCCCTCGGCGAACCAGTCGACGGGATCGTCGGCGTCATCGGGCTCGGCCGACGCCTGCGCGCGGGCGTCGGCCTCGTCCTGCGCGAACCGGGCGAACGGGTCGTCGGGATACGCGTCGTCCCGGTCGTGCTCGGGCTCGCCGTAGCGCTGCACCGAGGCGTAGGTGTCGACGCCGAACGGCTGGTCGTCCTCCGTGCCGGAGGCGGGGGTGCGACGGGGTCCGGGCGCGTCATCGTCGTCGGGCTCGGCCTTGGGGTCGCGACCGCTCGGGTCGGGCGTCAGGTTCCAGAAGTATCCGGTCTGGGCGAGCTCCCGCGCCATGGGCGAATGGTCCTCGCGATCCCACGGGGTCGCCTGGGCCGCGTCATCGGACTGCTGGTGCGACGACCACTCCTCGCGGCCCTGCTCGTCGGCCGGCTCGGGCTGCCGACGTCGCTCCCGCTCGGCGACCTCGTCGGCGTACCAGCGCACGTCGTCGTCTCCCGCGGACGGCGCAGCGACGTCCTGCCACTCGGGCGGCCACGGTGCCTGCTCGGCACCGGTGTCGGACGCACCGTCGTGCGGGTCGCCGTACCCGTCGTGTCCGGCGCCGTCGTCGCCCGACGCCGCTCGGCCGGGTGCGTCGCCCCAACCGCGCTCGTCGTAGCCACCGCGCTCGTCGTAGCCACCGCGCTCGTCGTAGCCGCCGCGCTCGTCGTAGCCGCCACGCTCGTCAGGACCGCCGACCTGGTCGTACGCGGCCCGGTCGCCGTACTGTTCACGCCAGTCGGGGCGATCGTCGCCCCCGTGCCATCCGCCGTCCTGCGCAGGGGTCTCATCCTCGTTGAGGGCCGACCACATCTCGTCGTCGTAGTCGGAGCGGGCCGGCGGGAACGCGCCCGCACCGCCCTGCGGCGCCGGCGTGAACGACTGACGTGCGGCGGGCGGCGGAGTGAAACCGGGGAACGGCTCGTCGGCGGGGAGCTCGGGGGCGGCATCGCGCGCGGGCGGCGCCGGCTCGTCCCAGTGCGGCGGCTCGTCGCGGCGCACCTGGTCGGCCGGCTCGGATAGCTGGCGGAAGGCTTCACGCAGGCCCGCCTCGGAGTCGATCGACGGATCACCCCAGGTCAATGCGAAGTTCGCCGGCGGCGTGACGGGTCCGGGCGGCGGAGGCGGCGGCGCCTGGTGTCCGCCGAACGCGGGCGGGACGGGAGCGCCGACCGGCGGTTCCACCGACGTGAGGCGATCCGGCTCGGGCGGCGCGGGCACGCGCGGATGGGACGGCACGGCCGGCTGGCTCCACGCCGGCTGGTTCCATGCCGGCGGGGCCGGCGGGGGCTCGGGCACGTCGCGCGGGATCGGCTCGCCCACGACGGGCAGCGCTCTCGTGACGGCGTCGCCCTCGTCGGCTGGTTCCGCGAGGGAGAACCAGTCGAGCGACTCCTCGCTGCGTCGACGTGCGCGGCCGCCCGGGGGCGGGGAGACGGGCTCGGCCGGCGCCGACGGCAGGCTCGGCTCGGGAAGGACGGGTGCCTGCTCGGGACTCGTGCGACCCTCGAGGTCGGGTCGAAGACCACTTCCCAACTGGCTCAGGAGCCAGTCGGCGTCGTCGAAGTCGCCCGAGTCGTGGCGTCCGTCGCGTGCGTTCATTCCAGTCCCAGATCCTTCAATCCGATGGCCGCGAGGTAGGGGACCCCGGCCGCCTCGATGACCTCGCGTGCACCCGTGTCGCGATCGACGACGACCGCCACCGCGGCGATCTCGGCTCCGGCGGCGCGAAGCGCCTCGATGGCCTTGAGCGGGGAGCCGCCGGTGGTCGACGTGTCCTCGAGGACGATCACGCGCTTGCCCGCGACATCCGGCCCCTCGACCTGCTTGCCCCGCCCGTGGTCCTTCGGCTCCTTGCGCACGACGAACGCGTCGTACACGAGACCGCGCGCGGCGCCCTGGTGCAGGACCGCGGTCGCGATGGGGTCGGCGCCCATCGTCATGCCGCCGACGGCCGCGACCTCGGGGACCGAGGCGATGAGGTCGAGCATGACCTGGCCGATGAGCGGCGCCACGCGGTGGTCGAGGCTGACCTTGCGCAGGTCGACGTAGTACGACGCCTTCTTGCCGCTCGTGAGCGTGAAGTCGCCGTGGAAGACCGCCTCGTTCGAGATGTGCTCGATGAGTCGGCGGCGCGCGTCAGTGGCGAGAGGGGTGGCGGAGGTCACCCGCATACTCTACGTCGTGCATCCTGAGGGGACGAGGGACGGTGGGCCGCCCGTCCCGGGGGCTCACTCGCGGTCGCGCCGCCGACGTCGCGATGCGCGTGTCGTCGTCGCGGAGGCGATGCGCGAGAGGACCGGTTCGTCGGACGGTGCCAGCACCGCGGGCAGGTCGATGTGGAACTCGGAGAGCTCCTCGGCGCTGCGGCGGACGAACCGGTAGAGCGCCGAGCCGATGAGCACGCCCAGTGCGATGGACATGACGGTGATGAACGCAGCGGAGAAGTCGCCCACGCCGGCGCCCGCGCCCACGGCCTCGGTCACGCCGACCAGGCCGGCCGCGCCGGGGACGAGGATCCAGAACGCGGGGAGGAAGATCATCTGAGAGGGCACGCCGCCGTCGCGCAGGTCCTCGATCCAGAGCACGAGGGGGGCGACCACGAGCGCGCCGAAGAAGCCGCTGATCGAGGGGCCGAGCAGGAACGAGCCGAGCTGCTGCGCCCCGTACGCGACCACGAGGGCCAGCAGCACCCAGCCGTAGGTCCGCCCGGGCGCGGCGAAGTGCAGGTACACGCCCAGGGCGTAGAGCGCGAGGCCGACTCCCGCCACCCACCAGGGCAGCGTGGTCGTCACCTCGAGCGGTGCGTAGGTGTCCTCGCCGACACCGACCAGCGTGCCCGCCGAGAGGATGCCGAAGGCGAGGAGCGCGAGCTGCACGAGCCCGGCGCCGAGGCGCGCCGTGCCGGCCACCATCTGGCCGGCCGCGAGCTCGCGCACGCCGGTCGTCAGCAACGCCCCGGGCAGGAAGGTGGCCAACGGCGCGATGAGCACGCGCAGCGGATCACCCAGTTCGACGTACGGCGCGAGGAGGAACACGATGAGCGCGCAGACGAACGACGCGATGATCGGCAGCACGAGCAGGAGCGTCTGCGAGCGCATCAGCTTCGCGACGCCGATGAGCGCCCCGAGCCCGAAGCCCACGACCGCCGCCTGCCAGCTGGGCGCGAGGAGCAGGGCCAGGCCCGCGGTCAGCAGCGCGTGGCCGAAGGTTCGCAGGAACCAGTGGCGCGAGGCGGGCATGGCGCCGATCTCGTTGAGCCGGCGGATGCCCTCACCCGGCGCGATCTCGGCGGCGCGCGCCTGCCGGAGGAGCCCTGCCAGCTCGGCGATCTGGTCGAACCGGAAGGTCGCCTGCACCGAGCGGAGCGAGACGCGTGCGCTCTCGCCCCGCCCGGTCTGCACGAGCGCGATGGTCGGCAGCACGACGACGTCGACGTCCTCCCACCCGTAGGCACGGGCGATCTGCACCACGTCGGCGCGGATGCGGTCGGTCGACTCGGCGGACGCCGTCATCCCCTCGGCGAGGCCGAGCAGGAAGGTGCGGAGCAGCGCCGGGTCCTCGACGGCGCGTTCCTCGCTCGGTGCCTGCGGCGGCGTGGGCGTGATCGGCATGCGCGGCTCCCTCGTCGTGCCGTCCCGCGGTGCCGGCGGGCGGCGTGGGTGTCCGCGTACTCTACGTCTGCGCCACCGCGGAGGACGACCCCGTTGCCGAGGGCGATCGCGACGTGTCGGTGGTCCCGCGGCGACGGCCGCCGCCCCAGAACGACCTCGGCGTGCCCGGGACGAAGCGCGCCCACAGCGGCGGCTGCTCCTCCTCGTGCAGCGCGGCCGGGACGTCGACGTGGAACTGCGCGATGCCCTCGGCACCGTGGTGCACCGCGCGGTACAGCGCCGTGCCGATCAGCACGCCGAGCGCGATCGACATGACGGACGTCAGGGCGGTCACGAAGTCCTCGAGGCCGGCCGCCGTGCCCACGGCCTCGGTGAGGCCGACGAGTCCCGCGGCTCCCGGCACCAGCAGCCAGAACGCGGGGAGGAACGTCAGCTGCGCCGGCGTCCCGCTTCGCAACGTCGCGATCCAGAGCACGACGGGCGTCATCGCGAGGGCGCCGATGAACCCGCTGACGGTCGATCCGACCAGCGCGGACCCGACCGACTGGCCCGCGTACGCCACGACGAGCGCGAGCAGGATCCAGCCGAACGCCGACGGCGGCGCCGAGAAGTGCAGGTGGTTCCCGACCGCGAAACACAGGACGCCGATCAGCGGCACCCACCACGGCAGCGGGGCCGTGACCTCGAGCGGGGCGTAGCTCGAGTCCGCCACGCCGATCACCGTCCCGGCGGCGAGGATGCCGAACGAGAGCAGGGAGAGCTGCACGAGCCCGAAGACGAGTCGGGCCGAACCGGCGATCATCTGGCCGGCGGCCAGCTCCATGGTCGCGGTCGTCAGCATGCCGCCGGGGAGGAAGGTCGCGAGCGGGGCGATGAGGAGTCGGATCGGATCGCCGATCTCGACGTGCGGGGCGAGCAGAAACACGACGATCGCGCACACGAACGCGGCGAACACGGGGAAGACGAGTTGGAGGGTCCGCGATCGGACGAGCTTGAGCAGTCCGATGAGCGCGCCGAGTCCGAACGCGACCAGCGCGCCCTGCCAGGTCGGGGCGAGCAGGAGCGCCAGCCCGGTCGTGAGGAGGGCGTGCCCGAAGGTGCGGACGAGCCATCCGTGCCGCTGGCGCATCGCCCCGATCTCGTTGAGGCGGCGGATCCCGTCGAGCGGGTCGACGGCGGCGCGCTTCGCCTCGTCGACGAGCACGTAGAGCGCGGCGATCTGGTCGAACCGGAAGGACACGTTCACGGCCGTCCGCACGGCGACGCGCCCGCTCTCGCCCGACCCCGTTCCGACGATGATCATGGTGGGCATCACCGCGATGTCGATCTCGTCGCGCCCGTACGCGCGCGAGACGGCGGTCATGACGTCGCCGATGCGGTCCACGGACTCGTCGGCAGCGATCAGGCCCTCGGCGAGGCCCAGGAGGAAGGTGCGGAGGACGTCCAGATCGACGGGGCGATCGCGGCGATCCTCATCGGATCGGCGGCGGGTGGTCGCGGTGGTCGCCATGACGTGCTCCCTCGGCTCGACGTGCCGGATGCCGGCGCGTGGCCGGCCCCTGCCGCGACGCTATCCACCGACCGAGGGCGCGGTCGGGACGTACGCCCCATGCGACGGCGCGGGCCACCGCGTCGGCGTACCGGGAATGCGGCAGGGCCGCCCCGCGGGGTGTCCCTCCCCCGCGCGCCGGCCCTGCTCGGAGCACGAGTGCCCCGGGTCGCGCGACTCAGACGGTGCGCGCGAACGTCTCGCGCGGCTGGCGACGGTATCCGTCGCGAGCCGTGACGACGACCGAGGAGATGACGCCGACGATCGAGACGGCGGCGAGGAGGATGTAGAGGGACATGGCGATGACCTTTCAGCGAGAGCGTGGGAGAGTCGGGCGGTCCCGTGCGCCCTTGCACCTGTCCGACACGTCTATTGTTGCGCCGGAAACTATTCAGCACAAGCGCAGAGAACTACACCCACGATGTAGTGTGTCTACATGGACGTGAATCGACTCGACCTGTTGCGCGAGCTCGCCGAACGCGGCAGCGTGACGGCGGTCGCCGAGGCGACCGGTCGCACGCCGTCGGCGGTCTCCCAGCAGCTCAAGGTGCTCGAGCGCGAGGCCGGCATGCCCCTCACCGAACGCGTCGGTCGCGGGGTCGTGCTCACGAGCGCGGGGCACGCCCTCGCCCGCAGCGCGACCGAGGTCGCGATCGCGCTCGAACGCGCCAACGCCCTGTGGGACGAGTTCCGCAACCACCCGAGCGGTGAGGTGACGCTGCTCACCTTCCCGACGATCGGCGCGGCGCTCCTGCCCTCGGTGCTCGCCGACCTGCGCTCGGTCGCCGGACTGGTGGTTCGGGCCACCGACCTCGACCCCGAGTGGGCCGAGTTCCCCGAGCTCACGAACGAGTTCGACATCGTGCTCGCGCACACCATGCCGGGCGAGCTGCCGTGGGGCGGGCGCGGGCTCCGTGCGCTGCCGCTACTCACCGAACCCCTCGACGTGGGCATGCCCGCCGATCACCGCCTCGCGGGTCGCGCGCACGTCACTCCGGCCGACGTGGTCGACGAGACCTGGCTGGGCGTGCCATCCGGTTACCCCTTCGAGCGGATCCTGCACGCCATCGAGCAGGCGGCAGGGGCGCGCATCGAGATCGGCCAGCGCTTCAGCGACATGCGCATCGTCGAGGCGTTCATCGAGGCGGGCCACGGCATCGCGCTCGTGCCGCGCCACACGTCGGGGGCGCTGCCCGAGGGGCTCGTGCTGAAGCCGCTGCGGGGCGTCGCATCCGTCCGGCAGATCTTCGCCCTGGTCCGGCCCGATGTCGCCGAGCGCCTGGCCGTGCGCACTGTGCTCGACGTGCTCGTCGACCGCGCCGCGCGCCTCGAGCGCGCGCATCGCGACGAGCCGTTCGCCTGACGCGGACCTCGCCGCGCGCACGAGTCGATGCCGACCGCACCGCTCGCCCGGATCGGTGCGAACGGCATGCACTCGGGACGCCGGCGCCGGGTAGCATCCGAGGATGCCCGACGACGTGATCCTGTTCGAGGTGCGCGACGGCCTCGCGCACCTGACGCTGAACCGCCCCGCCCGCCTCAACGCGGTCGATCCCGAGGCCATCGGACGCTGGCAGGAACTCGCGCACGAGATCGCCGAGCGCGACGACATCGGCGCCGTGCTGTTCGACGCGAACGGACGGGCCTTCTGCGCGGGCGGCGACGTGCTCGCGATGGCCGAGCTGGCGGGCGAGCGCGACGAGCCGGCCGGTGACATCGTGCGCCGGCTCGCCGACCGGATCCACGACGGGCACCGGACGCTCCGCGAGTCGACGAAGCCCATCGTGGCGGCGGTGCAGGGCCCCGTGGCGGGCGGCGGGCTCGGATTCATGCTCGTCGCCGACCTGGTCGTGGCGTCCGAGCGCGCGACCTTCGCGAGCCGGTACTCCGACATCGGCCTGACGCCCGACTGCGGCGTGAGCACCCTGCTGCCCGAGGCCGTCGGGGTGCGCCGGGCCCTCGAGCTCACCCTGACCTCGCGCACGCTCTCGGCCGCCGAGGCGCTCGAATGGGGGCTCGTGGCCGAGGTCGTCGCACCCGACGCGCTCGATGCCCGCGCTCGCGACATCGCCGAGGGATGGCTCGCCGGGGCGACGGCGGCTTTCGGCCAGACGAAGCGCCTCGTGCAGTCGGGCCTCGGCCGGACGTTCCAGGATGCGCTCGACGACGAGGCGCGCACGATCGGCGCCGCGTTCGAGACGCCGTACGCGCAGCGCGCCGTCGCCGCGTTCGCTGCCGCCGCCTCACGGCACTGATGGGCGTCGCCGGCGCAACCCGGTGACGTCGAGTGGTGCGGTCGGCAGGATGGGGCCATGGCAGACGACGACCTCCAGTCCCGCTCCGACGAGATCGCCCGGATGGCGCAGGGCCGGTCCGTGCGCATCGCGACGGCCGAGTCACTCACCTCGGGTGCGCTCGCGAGCGCGCTCGGGCGCGGCGAGGAGGCGTCGGAATGGTTCGCGGGCGGGGTCGTCGCCTATGCCGAGAGCGTCAAGCGCGACGTGCTCGGCGTGACCGCGGGCTCCGTGCTGACGGCGCAGTGCGCGCGCGAGCTCGCCACCGGGGCCGCGCGCCTGCTCGATGCCGACGTCGCCGTCGCGGTCACGGGCGTCGGCGGGCCCGACCCCGAGGAGGGGCTGCCGCCCGGCACGGTGTATGCGGCCGTCTGTGTGGGCGACGAGGTGACGGATGCGACGTGGCGCTTCGACGGCGACCCGTCGGCCATCGTCGAGCAGACCGTCATGGCCGCACTCGGCCTCGTGCGTCGAGCACTCCGCTGAATCGGGCCGGCGGAGGCGCTTCGTCCACTTGACGGGGACGGCGGAGTCGTATGCGATATATCGCGTGCCCGTTCCCCGAGATGCCCCGGCGCCCCCGCGCACGCTCCTGCGCGACGACGTCTACAGCCGCCTGCGCACCGCCATCGTCGACGGCACGCTGGAACCGGGCGAGCAGCTGCGCGACGGCGAACTCGCGACCTGGCTCGGCGTGAGCCGCACGCCGGTGCGCGAGGCACTGCTCCGGCTCGCGCGGGCCGGGCTCGTCGTCGCGCGCCCCGGACGGTCCACGGTCGTGAGCACCCTCGACCGCCACGCCATCCGCAACGCACGCGACGTCGTCGCCGCGATGCACGAGCTGGCCGTCCGCGAGGCCGTGGACGCGCTCACCGAGGACGACCTGGCCGCGATGCGCGACGCCGCGGGCCGGTTCCGGCGGGCCATCGACGCCGGCGACGTGGACGCCGCGCTGCGCGCCGACGACGAGCTGCACGGCGTGCCGGTGTCGGTTGCGCGCAACGACGCACTCCTGACCGTCCTCGACCAGTTCACGCCGGTCGTGCGCCGCGCCGAGCGCCTGCGCTTCGCCTCGCTCGACGCACGAGCATCCCTCGAGCGGCACGACCAGCTGATCCGGCTCTGCGCGGCGCGCGACGGGGAGGCCGCCGCCGCGGTCGCGTTCGACACGTGGCACAGCCTCACCGCTGACGACGCCGACGAGGTCGGCGACGCCGGCGTCACTCGTGCTGCGGGAAGCCCAGGTTGATGCCGCCGTGGCTCGGGTCGAGCCAGCGCGACGTGATCGCCTTCTCCTGCGTGTAGAAGTCGAAGCCGCGCGGGCCGTACGCCTTCGCGTGCCCGAACAGGGAGTCCTTCCATCCGCCGAACGAGTGGTAGCCGACCGGCACCGGGATCGGCACGTTGATGCCGACCATGCCGACCGTCACCTCGCGCTGGAAGCGCCGGGCGGCGCCGCCGTCGTTGGTGAAGATCGCCGTGCCGTTGCCGTAGCGCGACTCGTTGATGATGCGCAGGCCGTCCTCGTAGCCCTCGACCCGCACGACCGAGAGCACGGGGCCGAAGATCTCGTCGCGGTACACGGCCGATGACACCGGGACCCGGTCGACGAGCGTCGGACCCATCCAGAATCCGTCGTCGGCCCCGTCGATCGGGTGCTCGCGGCCGTCGACCACCACGTCGGCGCCGTCGGTCCGCGCCGTGTCGACGTAGCCGGCGACCTTGTCGCGGTGCTCGCGCGTGATGAGCGGACCCATGTCGGTGCCGCGCGTGCCGTCGCCCACCGTGAGCTTCGACATCCGCTCGCGCACCTTGTCGACGAACGCGTCGGCGACCGTGTCGACCGCCAGCACGACCGAGATGGCCATGCAGCGCTCGCCCGACGAGCCGAACCCGGCGTTCACGGCGGCGTCGGCCGCGAGGTCGAGGTCGGCGTCGGGCAGCACGAGCATGTGGTTCTTCGCGCCGCCGAGCGCCTGCACCCGCTTGCCCGCCGCGGTGCCGTGCTCGTAGATGTACTTCGCGATCGGGGTCGATCCGACGAATGAGATCGCCCTCACCGTCGGGTGGTCGAGCAGCGCGTCGACCGCGACCTTGTCGCCGTGCACGACGTTGAACACGCCGTCGGGCAGGCCGGCCTCCTGCAGCAGGCGCGCCAGCCAGACCGAGGCCGACGGGTCCTTTTCGGACGGCTTCAGCACGACCGTGTTGCCCGTCGCGATCGCGAGCGGGAAGAACCACAGCGGCACCATCGCCGGGAAGTTGAACGGGCTGATGATGCCCACCACGCCGAGCGGCTGCCGCACGGTGTACACGTCGATGCCCGACGAGGCGTTCTCGGAGTACTCGCCCTTGGTGTACTCGGGCAACCCGCATGCGAGCTCGACGACCTCGAGCCCGCGCTGGATTTCGCCCAGCGCGTCGCCGGTCACCTTGCCGTGCTCGCTCGTGAGGATCGCCGCGAGCTCGGGCGCCCGCGAGGCGAGCAGCTCGCGGAACCTGAACATCACCTGCTGGCGCTTCGCGATCGAGACGTCGCGCCACATCAGGAACGCCCGGGCCGCGGCCTGCACTGCGGCATCCACGTCGTCGGCGGTCGCGTAGCGCACCTCGCGCTGCACGACGCCGCGCGCGGGGTCGTAGACGGGCCCGGTCCGGTCGGACGCGCCCGCGGCGGGGGCGCCGTCGATCCAGTGGTCGAGCACCTCGGCGGTGGGCGCGTCGCTGCGGGCCGCCCGGTCGGTGGTCGTGTCGGTCATGGTGTCCTTCCTCCTCACACGGCGATGGTGCCGAGCACCTCGTCGTAGATCTGCGCCGCCTGGGCGACCTCGTCATGGGTGACCACGCACGGCGGCACCACGTGGATGCGGTTGTCGGCCGTGAACGGCAGCAGGCCGCGCTCGACCAGCGCGCCCTTGATGCGCCCCATCTCGGCGGCCGGCAAGGGCTCGCGGGTCTCGGGGTCGGCGACGAGGTCGAGCGCCCAGAACACGCCCTCGCCGCGCACCTCGCCGATCACGCGGTGCTTCTCGGCGAGCTCGGTCAGCGCGGGCGCGATGGCCTCGGCTCCGACGTCGCGCGCGTGGTCGATGATGCCCTCCGACTCCATCGCGTCGATCGTGGCGACGATCGACGCCATCGCGAGGGGATGGCCCGAATAGGTGAGGCCTCCGGGGAACACGCGCTCGTCGAAGTCGGCCGCGATCTCGTCGCTGATGATCACGCCGCCCGCGGGCACGTAGCCCGAATTCACGCCCTTCGCGAAGGTGATGAGATCGGGGACCACGTCGTAGCCGTCGAACGCGAACCAGCGACCCGTGCGGCCGAACCCGGCCATGACCTCATCGAGGATCATCACGATGCCGTGCCGGTCGCACAGCTCGCGGACGCCCGCGAGGTACCCGGGCGGCGGGACGAGCACGCCCGCGGTCCCCGGCACGGTCTCGAGCAGGATCGCCGCGATCGACGCGGGCCCCTCGGACTCGATGACCCTGCGGAGGTGCTGCAACGCGCGCTCGGTCTCCTGCTCGGGCGTCTCCGACCAGAACTCGCTGCGGTACGGGAACGGCCCGAAGAAGTGCACGTGCCCGCGCGCGAACCGGTTCGGGATGCGCCGCCAGTCTCCCGTCGCCACGATCGCCGCGCCGGTGTTGCCGTGGTACGAGCGATACGTCGAGAGCACGGTGTCGCGGCCGGTGTGCAGGCGCGCCATCCGGATCGCGTTCTCGTTCGCGTCGGCGCCGCCGTTGGTGAAGAAGACCTTGGAGTGCCGCTCGGGCGCGCGGGCGACGATGCGCTTGGCGGCCTCGCCGCGAGCGAGGTTGACGGCCGACGGGGCGACGGTCGTGAGCAGTTCGGCCTGCTCCCTGATCGCGGCGACGACGGCGGGATGCTGGTGCCCGATGTTGACGTTCACGAGCTGGCTGGAGAAGTCGAGGTACTCCTTCCCGGCGTGATCCCACACGCGGGTGCCCCGGCCGCTCGCGATCACCATCTGCGGCGGCGAGCCCTGCGCCGACCACGAGTGGAAGACGTGCTCGGCGTCCAGGTCGCGCGCGAGCGCGTCGAGGTCGGCAGTGAGGTTCTCGGTCATCAGCGTCGTCGCCTTTCTCTTCCATGATGCGCCTGCGTCCCCGGTGGTCGGGCAGCCGGCGAGCCACTCGACCACCGGGGCGGGAGCATCTAGTTGCCGCCCTCGTTGAGGGTGACCTCGATGGGTTCGTAGGACTCGCCCTTGAGGTCGACGCCGTCGGCCTCGAGGTTGGCGATCGCCTCGTCGACGTACTCGTTGGTGTAGGCCGAGTCCGGCGGGTCGGTCGTGATGACCTGCGCACCGTCCTGGTTCTTGGTGGCGAGGGCCATCTCGACGGTGGCGTCCCACTGGTCCTCGTTGATGTGGCCGATGCCGTTCGTCGACGGCCAGATCAGCTTGTTGATCTCGTTGGCCATCCAGAGCTGGTGGCTCGTGCCGAGCGTCGATCCGGCCGCGGTCACCGCGTCGGCGGCCGCCTGCGGGTCGTCGCGCTGGTCGATCCACCCGAGGATGGCGCCCTGGATGAGCTTGACCGCGGTCTCGCGGTACTGCTCGTCGTCCTCGAGCCGCTGGGTGTTGGCCCAGATCGCGTCCTGCAGCATCGCGGTGCCGACCTCGTTCCAGTCGATGACCGAGAAGTCCTCGGGCTGGTAGAGCTCGCCGGTCTCCGGGTTCACGGCCTCGAGCAGCTGCGCGTACTCGTTGTAGGTCATGGCCTGCGCGGCGTCGATCTCCCTGTTCAGCAGCGCGTTCATGTCGAAGTTCTGCTGCACGATCGTGTAGCCCGTCGCATCCGCCTCGGTGAGGCCCGCGAAGAGCTCCCACTCGTTGCCGAAGCCCCAGCTGCCGACCTGCTTGCCGGAGAGGTCCTCGGGTCCCTCGATGCCGCTGTCGGCCCAGGCGACCTGGAGGGTCGCCGACCGCTCGAAGATCTGCGCGATGTTCGTGATGCCGGCGCCGGCCTCGATCGAGGCGAGCGCCTTGGGCACCCAGGCGATCGCGAAGTCGACGTCACCGGCCGCGAGGACGTCCTGCGGGACGATGTCGACCGCGCCGGGGACGATCTCGACATCGAGCCCGAGGTCCTCCCAGTACCCATTCGCCTCGGCGAGGTAGTACCCGCCGAACTGGGCCTGCGTGAGCCACTGCAGCTGGAGGGTGACCGGCGTGAGCTCGCCGTCTCCCCCGCCGCCGTCGGCGTCGCCGCCGCCCGTGTCGCCCCCGCCGGAGCAGCCGGCGAGCACGAGTGCGGTCGCGGCGGCTGCGGCCGCGCCCGCGACGATCCTGTTGCGCTTCATCTGCGTTCCTCTCTTGGTGGTGGTGCTGTGGTGCGGATCCGACCGGCGATGCCGGCAGGCCGTGAGCCGGGCGACATCGGCCGGCGGGTCGGGGTTCGGGTCGGGGGAGGTCAGGTCATCGGTGGCGCGAGGCGATCCTCTCGATCAGGCTGGTGAGTGCGAAGAACACGAGTCCGAGCAGGATGGCGCCGATCACGAACGCCCAGGCGCGGGCGTAGGCGCTGGATGCCGCGGCCGTCGTGATCGCCGAGCCGAGGCCGAGCCGCGGTCCGCCGAAGTACTCCGCGACGAGGGCCGAGATCACCGCGAGCGACGACGCGATCCGCAGGCCCGTGAAGAAGTGGGGCAGTGCCGACGGGATGGTGACGAAGCGCGTCTGCTGGGACGACGTGGCCGCGTACGCGCGCATGAGGTCGCGATGCACCGGACGGACCTGCCGGAGCCCCCGGAGGGTGTTGAGGAAGACCGGCACGAACGCGGCCAGCGACGCGATCATGATGCGCGCGACCTCGGACGTCGACCCGAACATCGTGTACAGCACCGGGGCGAGCGCGACGATCGGCACGACCGCGACGGCCGCGACGACCGGCGCGAGCATGCCGTCGATCGCGCGGACCGACGAGGCGACGATCGCGAGCAGCACGCCGAGCACGGCGCCGATGACGAGGCCGATGAGCGCGTTCAGGCCCGTCGCGAGCGTCGCGGCGAGCACCTGCGGGGCGTACTGGACGAGCTGCGCCCAGATCGCGGAGGGACTCGCGAGCACGAAGGGAGGGATGCCGGCGGCGACCACGACGAGCTCGACCAGCAGCACGAGCACGATGAAGAGCACGATCGGCGGCACGACCAGCTTGACGAATCGCCGGAGCGGGCCGTCGGCACCGGCGCGCCGGCGCTTGGCCGCGGCGGACGACGGCGGCGCGAGCTGCGTCGCGATCGCCGCGTCGGGCAGGCCGGTCATCGCACGTCCACCCCCCGTGCCGCGCCGGCGGACGGCGCGGTCGCCGGGCCGTGGAGAGCCTCGCGCACTGCGGTGACGCCCTCGAAGTACGCGGCGTCCTCGCGCAGGTCCTCGCCGCGTTCGGCCGCCTCGCCGAGGCGGACGTCGATCTCGTCGGTGATGCGCCCGGGTCGCGGCGACATCACGACGACGCGGTCGGAGAGGTACACGGCCTCGGGGATCGAGTGCGTGACGAACACGACCGCGGCCCCGGTCTCGGCGCGGATCCGGAGCAGCTCGGTCTGCATGCGCTCGCGGGTCATCTCGTCGAGCGCACCGAACGGCTCGTCCATGAGCAGCAGGCGCGGTTGCTCGGCGAGCGAGCGGGCGATCGCGACGCGCTGCTGCATGCCGCCCGAGAGCTGGTCGGGGTAGTGCTTCGAGAAGTCAGCGAGTCCGACGAGCTCGAGGAGCTCCGCGACGCGAGACCGCCGCTGGGCCGCCGCGACGCCGTGCAGCTGCAGCGGCAGCTCGATGTTCGCCGCGACCGTGCGCCATGGCAGCAGGCCCGCCTGCTGGAACGCGATGCCGTACGCCTGGTCGACGCGCGCCTGCTGTGCGGTGCGGCCGAAGACCCGGATGTCGCCGGCCGTCGGTTCGTCGAGATCCGCGATGAGGCGGAGCAGGGTGGACTTGCCGCAGCCCGACGGACCGATGAGGCTCACGAACTCGCCCGCGTGCACGGTCAGGTCGATGCCCGTGAGGGCCGTGACGCTCGAGCCCTTCGCGCCGGGGAAGATCCGCTCGACGCCGCGGACGACGACGGCCTCGGACGCCTCGGCGCCGGATCCGGCCGGCGTCGCCGAGGTCGGCTCGGGGGCGGACGCGGCCGTGCTCGGGGACGATGGGCTGCTCATGCGACGGTCTCCTGTCGGCGGAACGGGCTGAGGAAGGCGGCGAGGAGGGCGACGAATCCCGCGGCGACGAGGCCGAGCAGCACGGCGCCGAGGATCGGCGCCCACGGCTTCGCGGGATCGCTCGACGCGGCGACCGCGGTCTCGAGGATGAGCCGTCCGATGCCCCCCGTGAAGCCGACCGAGATCTCGGCGACGACCGTGCCGACGACGGCATTGGCTGCCGCGAGTCGCATCGCGGGGATGAGGAACGGCACGCTCGCGGGCAGGCGCAGCCGGAACAGCGTCCTCCACCATCCGGCCGCATAGCTGCGCATGAGGTCGAGGTGCGCGGCCTCAGGGGACTGCAGGCCGCGCAGGGCCCCGACGGCGACCGGGAAGAACGCGAGGTAGCTCGCGATGATGACGACCGACATCCAGCTCTCCCACGAGAACGCGCCGAACTCGAGGCGCGAGCCCCAGTTGCGGATGAGCGGCGCGAGCGCGATGAGCGGAACCGTCTGGCTGAGGATCACGAACGGGAGCACGGCGCGCTCGGCGATGCGGAACCCGAGCATGAGCAGCGCGAGCGCGAACCCGACGACGACGCCCACGAGCCATCCCAGCGCCGCGACCCCCAGGCTCGTGAGCGCGGCCAGCAGCACCACCGCACCGAGCGGCAGCGCGCCGGGCGCCCGGGTCACGGGCTCGACGATGCGCGCGAACATCTCCCAGGTGTGCGGCATCGCCTGGTCGCTCGTGCGAGGCAGCAGGCGGATGCCGCTGCCCGTCACGCCCTCCTGCGCTCCCACGAGCCATCCGTCGGCCGGACCGACGAGCTTGTACAGCTCCCAGATTGCGGCGAGCGCGACGATCCCGAGCGCGCCCCACAGCACCGCACGCCATCGGCGCGAGGTGCGGCGCGTGCGCGGGGTCGTCGTGCCGGTCGTCATCGCTTGGCCACGATGTGCTCGGAGAGCGCCGGGATGACGGTCTCGCCGTAGACCCGCAGCGTCTCCTCCTTGTTGTCGTGCTGGAGGTAGCCGGCGAACTGGTCGACGCCGAGCTCGGCGAGGGCCTTCAGCTTCTGGATGTGCTGGTCGGCGGAGCCGAGCACGCAGAACCGCTCGACGATCTCGTCAGGCACGAACTCGGTGTGCGTGTTCCCGGCCCGGCCGTGCTCGTTGTAGTCGTAGTCCTGGCGCCCGCGGATGTAGTCGGTGAGGGCGTCGGGGACGGTGCCATGCGCGCCGTACTTCGCGACGATGTCGGCGACGTGGTTGCCGACCATGCCGCCGAACCAGCGGCACTGGTCGCGCATGTGCGCCCAGTCGTCGCCGATGTACATGGGCGCGGCCACGCAGAACTTCACCGACATCGGGTCGCGCCCGACCTTCTCGGCGGCGTCCCGGACCGTCTTGATCATCCAGGCCGCGATGTCGAGGTCGGCCAGCTGGAGGATGAAGCCGTCGCCGACCTCGCCCGCGACGCGGAGCGCCATCGGTCCGTAGGCGGCGACCCACACCTCGAGCTCGGACCCCGTGCTCCACGGGAACTGGATGGTCGAGTCGTGGTACTCGACCGGGCGCGAGTTCGCGAGCTCGCGGATCACGTGGATCGACTCGCGCAGCTCGGTCATGGTGGTCGGCTTGCCGTTCGTCACGCGCACCGCCGAATCGCCGCGGCCGATCCCGCACACGGTGCGATTGCCGAACATCTCGTTGAGCGTCGCGAAGACCGACGCCGTCACCGTCCAGTCGCGCGTCGCCGGGTTGGTCACGAACGGGCCGACCTTGATGCGCTGGGTCTGCGCGAGGATCTGGCTGTAGATGACGTAGGGCTCCTGCCAGAGGATGTGCGAGTCGAACGTCCAGACGTGGCTGAACCCGTGCACCTCGGCGAGCTTCGCGAGCTGGATCGTCCGCGATGCCGGGGGGTTGGTCTGCAGGACCGCTCCGAATTCCATGCTGCTCCCGTCGCTCAGATCAGGTACTGGCTGAGGCCGCGCTTGAGGTACTGCCCGTGGCCCGCGGCGCCCGTGAACGCGTCGTCCTCGACGACCACGCGGCCGCGCGAGATCACCGTGTCGACCTTGCCGTCGATCTCGTAGCCCTCCCACGCCGAGTAGTCCATGTTCATGTGGTGGGTCTTCTCGAGGCCGATCGACGTGTGCCCGTTCGGGTCGTAGACGACGATGTCGGCGTCGGCGCCGGGCTGGATCACGCCCTTGCGCCCGTAGAGCCCGAACATCCGGGCCGGCGTCGTGCTCGTGAGCTCGACCCAGCGCTCGAGCGTGATCTCGCCGGTCACGACGCCCTGGTACATGAGGTCCATGCGGTGCTCGATCGAACCGATGCCGTTCGGGGTCTTCCGGAAGTCGCCGAGGCCGAGCTCCTTCTGGTCCTTCATGCAGAACGGGCAGTGGTCGGTCGAGACCATCTGCAGGTCGTTCGTGCGCAGCGCCTGCCACATCGAGTCCTGGTGGCCTTCGGCGCGGCTTCGCAGCGGCGTCGAGCACACCCACTTCGCGCCCTCGAAGGCGCCCCACTCGTCGCTCTTCGCACCGAGCTGGTCCTCAAGCGAGAGGTAGAGGTACTGCGGACAGGTCTCGCCGTAGACGTTCTGGCCCTTGTCGCGCGCCCAGGCGAGCTGCTCGACGGCCTGCTTGGCCGACACGTGCACCACGTAGAGCGGCGCGCCGGTGAGCTTCGCGAGCATGATCGCGCGGTGCGTCGCCTCCTCCTCCATCTCCCACGCGCGCGCGATGCCGTGGTAGTACGGGTCGGTCTTGCCCTGCTCGACGAGCTGGGCCGCGAGGACGTCGATCGCGGGCCCGTTCTCGGCGTGCATCATCGTGAGCATGCCCGTGTCGCGCGACACCTGCATGGCCTTCAGGATCTGCGCGTCATCCGAGTAGAAGACCCCCGGATAGGCCATGAACATCTTGAAGCTCGTGACGCCCTCGTCGGGCAGCTTCCGCATCGCCTCGAGGGATGCCTCGTTCACGTCGCCGACGATCTGGTGGAAGCCGTAGTCGATGGCGCAGTTGCCGCCGGCCTTCTCGTGCCAGGCCGCCAATCCGTCTTCGAGGCGCTGGCCGTACGTCTGCACCGCGAAGTCGATGATCGAGGTCGTCCCGCCGTGGGCCGCCGCGATCGTTCCCGACTCGAACGTGTCGGATGCCTCGGTGCCGCCGAACGGCAGTTGCATGTGGGTGTGGGCGTCGATACCGCCCGGGATCACGTACTTGCCGGTCGCGTCGACGACACGGTCGACGGATGTCGCGACATCCGTGCCCAGCAGTTCGCTGCCGGGCTGCAGCACGGCGACGATACGCTCGCCGTCGACGAGCACGTCGGCCTCGACGCGCCCGGTCGCGCTCACCACGGTGCCGCCGGAGATGAGGGTGGTCGTCATTTCGCTCGCTCCTTCGCGACTCGTCGTTACGGCTTGGGGATCGAGGTGTACGACTCCGGCCGGCGGTCGCGGTAGAACTGCCACGCGTTGCGCACGTCGCGGATCATGTCCATGTCGAGGTCGCGGATGACGACCTCCTCCTCGCTGTCGGAGCCGTAGCCGCCGACGATGTTGCCCTGCGGGTCGACGAACTGGCTCGAGCCGTAGAAGTTGACCGCGAGCTCGCCGTACTCGTTGTCCTCGAGGCCCACGCGGTTGGGTGCGCCGATGAAGTAGCCGTTCGCGGCGGCGGCCGCGGGCTGCTCGATCTCCCAGAGGCGGGCCGAGAGGCCGGGCTTGGTGGCGTTGGGGTTGAACACGATCTGGGCGCCGTTCAGGCCGAGTTCGCGCCATCCCTCGGGGAAGTGCCGGTCGTAGCAGATGTAGACGCCGATCGGGCCGACCGCGGTGTTGAACACCGGATAGCCGAGGTTGCCGGGTCGGAAGTAGAACTTCTCCCAGAACCGGTCGAGGTGCGGGATGTGGTGCTTGCGGTACTTGCCGAGGATCGTGCCGTCGGAGTCGACCACGACCGCGGTGTTGTAGTACACGCCGGGCTGGTCCTCCTCGTAGATCGGCAGCACCATGACCATGCCGAGCTCCTTGGCGAGCGCGGCGAAGCGCTGCACGATCGGGCCGTCGGCGGGCTCGGCGTAGTCGTAGTACTTCACGTCCTCGGTGATGCCGAAGTACGGACCGTAGAACAGCTCCTGGAAGCAGATCACCTCGGCGCCCTGCTCCTTGGCCTGCCGGGCGAACTGCTCGTGCTTGTCGAGCATCGACTCCTTGTCGCCCGTCCAGGTCGTCTGGGTGATGGCTGCTCGAACGATCGTCATGGTGCCTCCTGAGTCGGTCGGCGCCGTTGCCGCCCGCCCGGACAGGCGTGGAACTAGTGCCTGCCGTGCGTGCCGCGACGCCGAGGGGTGGTGCCGAGGACCGGCGTCGGCTGGGGACCGGCGACGGAGGAGCGGGCCTCGCGACCCGTTCTGTTATTCTTCGGCGTGAACATTTCCCTTGTGTTTCCGATTGTGACGCGGTGGTTAAACATCCTGTCCCTTGCTGCGTGAGGAGGCAATGGTGCGTTCAGGTGGTCGTGTGGATGTCTCGGAGCTGACGACGCTCGCCGCGTTCGCCGACACGACCCCCCGGGGCATCGCGGGCGACCTGGCCCGACTGGTGAACAGCGGGGAACTGGCGGCGGGCGTGCGCCTGCCCACCGTCCGGGAGCTGGCCTCCGAACTGGGGGTGAGCCCCGCGACCATCAGCCAGGCCTGGCAGGCGCTCGCCCGCGCGGGCCTCATCGAGTCGCGCGGGCGCGCCGGCAGCTACGTGCGCCGCGACGCCGCCGACGGGCCGGCCATGCGCATGCGCGGGATGGCGGCCCCCGACGATCCGGTGCGGCTCGACCTGTCGCGCGGCACGCCCGACCCGCTGCTGCTGCCCCCGCTCGGCCCGGCGCTCTCGCGCGTCTCGGCACGAGCGGATGTCGGCAGCTACCAGGCGGAGCCCGTGCTGCCGGGGCTCGCCGCGGTCCTGCGCGACTCCTGGCCCGGCCCGGCCGAGTCGATCGTGGTCGTCGACGGCGCCCTCGACGCGATCTCGCGCACGCTCGAGCAGGTCGTGCGCTTCGGCGACCGGGTCGTGGTCGAGCACCCCTGCTTCCCGCCGTTCCTCGACCTGCTCGACCTGCTCGGCGCCGAGGCGGTGCCCGTCGCGATCGACGAGCACGGGATGTCGCCCGACGGGCTCGCGTCCGCGCTGCGTCGGCGACCCGCTGCCGTGCTGCTGCAGCCGCGCGCGCAGAACCCCACGGGGGCGTCCATGACCGCGTCACGCGCCTCGGCGCTGGCGGACGTCATCCGCTCGGCCGTCGCGGACGGGCACGCCGATCTCGTCGTGATCGAGGATGACCATTCGGGGCAGATCTCGACCTCGGCCGACGTGTCGCTCGCCGCGCACCTGCCCGACCACGTGGTGCACGTGCGCAGCTTCTCGAAGTCGCACGGGCCCGACTTGCGCATCGCCGCGGTCGGCGGGCCGCGCGACCTCGTCGGGCGCATCATGGCGCGCCGAATGCTCGGACCGGGCTGGACCTCGCGCCTGCTGCAGTCGATCCTGCTCGACCTGCTCACGGATGGCGCGGCCATCGAGGCCGTCGCCGAGGCGCGTCGCGCGTACTACACGCGCCAGCGCGCGCTCGGCGACGCGCTCAGGGCGCGGGGCGTGGCGGTGGCGCAGGCCGACGGGATCAACCTGTGGATGCCCGTGCTCTCGGAGCGGTCGACGCTCGTCCAGCTCGCGGCGACGGGGATCCGGGTCGCCGGCGGCACGCCGTTCCTCGCCGCGGCGTCGAACGGGTCGACGGTCGCGGGCGCTGCGCGGGAGCGCGGACCGGAGCGGGAGTTCGTGCGCGTGACCGTCGGCGTGGTGCGCGAGGACGCGGCATCCGTCGCCGACGCGCTCGCGAGCGCCGCGCAGCACCTCGCCGCGGGCGGGTACTGAGCCTGCCCGACGGATACTCCGCAGTCCACCACGCTCGCGGGGCGTCCAGGCGTCGTCGACTGCGGACTCCTTCCGCGCGACGGAGCTTCGGCCGCGGGGTGGTCGCCGCGAGTCCGCGGGTCTAGCCTCGGGACCGACGGGCGTCGAAGGGGACGAGTGATGCAACGACTGACCGTGGACTTCATCATCTCGCTGGACGGCTACGGCGCAGCCGAGGGCTGGCCGGGCTGGTGGGGCATGGAGAGCCCCGAATACCTGCAGTGGCTCCAGGATTCGCCGGAGCAGGACCATCCGATCCTGATGGGCTCGACGACCTACCGCCTGATGTCGGCGCTGGCCGAGTCGGGCGAGCCGGGCACCGACATGCTCGACGGCATGCCGAAGGTGGTGTTCTCCTCGACGCTGAGCGAGCCGCTGTCGTGGGCGAACACCCGCCTCGTGACCACCGACGCGGTGGCCGCGGTGCGCGCGATGAAGGAGGAGTCCGACCTCCCGCTGCGCACGCTCGGCAGCGTGTCGCTGTGCCGCTCGTTGCTGCGCGCGGGCCTCGTCGATCTCTACCGCGTCGTCGTGTTCCCGGTCATCACCGGGGCGACCGGGCGCGACCGCATCTTCGACGGCTACCCCGACGTGCGGCTCGAACTGGTGCAGAGCCGCACCTTCGAGGGCGGCCTGCAGCTGCTCGAGTACGTGCCGACGGTGCTCGAGGGTCCGCCCGGCATCGCAGCGAGCGGATGACGCGGCCACCGCGGGTGCCGTGACCGGTGAGTCCGCAGTCCACCACCCTGGCGAAGCGGTCAGGCGTGGTCGACTGCGGAGTATCTCCGCGATGCTCAGGCGCGGGTCGCGTTCGGGGCCTTCGCGTAGTGGTCGGGCGTCACGGTGAGCTCGGCCTGGCCCGCCGTGATCGAGCGGAGGTCGAGCACGTAGCGGGCGAGCTCGGACTCGGGCACGTGGGCGACCACGCGCGCGCGACCGTCTTCCGCCGACTCGGTCGCGTGCACGCGGCCGCGACGACCCGACAGGTCCGTCAGGACGGCGCCCTGCAGGTCGTTCGGGACCGTGACGGTGACCGAGGCGACCGGCTCGAGCACGACCGTGCCGGCCTCGGCGAGCGCCGCCTTGACGCCGATCGAGGCCGCCGTGCGGAACGCCATCTCGGACGAGTCGACCGAGTGCGACTTGCCGTCGAGCAGCTCGACGCGCACGTCGACGACCGGGTGACCCTGCGGCCCGCCTCCGGCGAGGGCATCTCGCGCCCCGCGCTCGACGGCCGGGATGTACTGCCGGGGCACCGCGCCGCCGGTGACCGAGTCGACGAACTCGAACCCGTCGCCCGGCGCGAGCGGCGACAGCCGGAGCTGCACGACGGCGAACTGGCCATGACCGCCCGACTGCTTCTTGAGCTTGCCCTCGACCTGCGCGGTGCCGGCGATGGTCTCGCGGTAGGCCACAGGGGCGGGGCCGGTGGTGACGTGCACGCCGAACACCCGCGCGAGCCGCTCGACCGCGACGGCGAGGTGCGTGTCGCCGAGGCCGCGCAGGATGGTCTTGTCGCCCGAGCGCTCGAGAACGAGCGTCGGGTCCTCGGCCACGAGCCGCCCGAGCGCCGACGAGAGCTTCTCGTCGTCGGACTGCGAGGCCGGATCGAGCGTGACGGCGTACACGGGGGCCCGCGACGGAAGGCTCGCGGGCCGCGCGGTGCCGCTCGTCCGCGACCACAGCACCGAACCGGATGGCGAGCCCGCGAGCTTCGCGACGGCCCCGACCTCGCCCGCGGCCAGCGTGCCGGCGGTGAGGTGCTCCGCCCCGCGGAGCTTGAACAGGCCGTGGATGCGCTCGTCGACGCCGGTCGTCGCGTTCCGGAGCTTGTCGCCCGTGCGCAGCGTGCCCGAGAGCACCTTGAGCATCGACACCTGTCCGACGAACGGGTCGGCCACGGTGCGGAACACGTGCACGACGACGTCGCCGCCGGGGTTGGGGGCGACGCGGGTCTCGGTGCCGCCGCCGTCCTCGGCCGAGCCGCCGATGATGATGCGCCCGTCGTGATCGAGCCCTGACGGCGACAGCTCGCAGATCAGGTCCGCGACGCGGTCGATGCCCGTCTCGGTGACGCCTGAGCAGACGAGCACCGGCACCGCCTCGCCGTTCGCCACCTCGGCAGCGAGCGTGCGCTCGAGGTCGCGCACGGGCGGCTCGTTGCCCTCGAGGTACGCCTCGAGCTGCGCGTCGTCGTGCGAGACGATGTCCTCGGTCACGTCGACGTGGAGCTGGTGCTCCTCGGCCTCGGCGTCGGGCGGCAGCGGCTCGTCGTGGTGGCGCCCGTCGCCGTCGTACACCAGCGCCTGCTCGCTCAGCACGTCGGCGATCGAGGTGAATGCCTGCTCCTCGCCGAGCGGCAGCTCGAGCGGCCACAGGTGCTCGCCGAACGCGGCGCGCAGCTCGGCCAGCACGCGACGGAAGTCGGCGCGCGCCTTGTCCTCCTGCGTGACCACGATGATGCGCGGCACGCCCGCCGCCTCGGCCGCCGACCAGGCGAACCGCGTGCCCGCGGTGACGCCGTCGACCGCGCTCACCACGATCATCGCGACATCCGCCACCGACAGCGCCGCGTCGACGCCGCCCACGAAGTCGGGATGGCCGGGAGCGTCCGCGAGCGTGACGCCGTACGCGACCCCGTCGGGACCCGTCCACTCGAGGTAGGCGAGCGAGAGCCCGAGGGTCGTGCCTCGCGCGATCTCCTCGGGCTCATGGTCGCAGACGGTCGTGCCCTGCTCCACGGTGCCGACCCTCGGGATGGCACCGGCCCGATGCAGCAGCGCCTCCGCGAGCGTGGTCTTGCCCGAACCTGCCCCGCCCACCAGGGCGATGGTCCGGTGGGTGGCAGTCGATGCCGAGTTCATGAGGCCTCCCGCGACGTTGCGGATCTCCGTCAGTCCATCCATCCTGACCCTGTCGCGCGCGGAATGCCAGAGGCGGCCGCTACCCGACCGCCGCGCGTCGTTCGGCGACGAGCGCGCGCGTCTCCGGGACGATCCGGGAACCCAGCTCGGCGATGAGCGCCTCGTCGTCGCCGGTGACGATGAAGGTGTCGACGCCGTGCCGGGTGGCGAGGTCGGCGAGCGAGTCGGGCCGGGCGAGGTCGGGCCCCACGTTCAGCAGGCGGCGGATGTCGCGGGGCTCGCGACCCGCGGCCCGGGCCGCGTCGTCGATCACGGCGTGGGCTGCATCGAGCGACGCCGTGCCGTGCTCCAGGCGAGCCAGGGACGGCAGCCACCCGTCGGCGGCCCGCCCGACGAGGCGGAGGCCCTTGGGCTTCAGCACGCCGAGCCAGATCGGGATCGGCCGCTGCACGGGCGTAGGCCCCCGCTTGGCGCCGCGGATGGGATGGTGCGCCTGGTCGAGGAACACGCCGCCCGTGGCATCCGTGTCGAGCAGTTCGCGGATGACCGTGATCGCCTCGGCGAGCGCGTCGCCCGATTCGGCTTGCGTGCGCGCTGGTGCGCCCATGGCCTCGGCGGCCTGCGGGAATCCACCGGCGCCGAGGGCGAGCACCGCGCGCCCGCCGGTGAGCAGGTCGAGGGATGCCGCCGCCCGCGCGAGCACGGCCGGCGGACGCAGCAGCAGGTTGTGCACGTTCGCCGAGATGCGGATGCGGCTCGTCCGGGCGCCCACCCAGCTCATGAGCGTCCACGTGTCGAGGAACCGGGGCTGGTACGGGTGGTCCTGGAAGGTGACGTACTCCAGGCCCGCGGCCTCGCTCGCGAGGGCGAGCGCGACGGTGCGTTCGGGGTCGAGCGCCGAGGGCGTGACGAACGTGCCGAACTCGATGCTGCGGCCGTGGTCGGGCATGGCGTCACGCTACGGCACGCGACCGAGCGCCACGGGAGGCGGAACGCCGGGCGCCGCGATCGGCGTGACCTTCGGCCCGCGCGCGTCGCGCCATCCGACGCACCCTGACGGAGGAAGGGGATCGGAACGGGATCATGCGCGAGGCGGAGGCACGGATCACGCGCGGCGACGGGGTGCTCGAGCACGCGCGGCTCGCGGTACTGCCGCCCGACCACGGCGACGTGCAGGTCGACGTGCTCGCGTGCGGCGTGTGCCGCACCGACCTGCACGTGATCGACGGCGAGCTGCCGCCCCATCGCAGCCCGGTCGTCCCTGGGCACCAAGTCGTGGGACGTGTCGCCGCGGTCGGCCCGAGCGTCCATCGGACGCGGGTGGGCGACCTCGTCGGCATCGCGTGGCTGCGCTCCACGTGCGGGGCGTGCGCATGGTGCCGATCGGGCCGCGAGAACCTGTGCCCCGATGCCACCTTCACCGGGTGGGACGCCGACGGCGGCTACGCGTCGATCGCGACGGTCCCGGAGGCGTTCGCATACGCGCTGCCGTCGGACGCCGATCCGCTGGCCGTCGCCCCGCTGCTCTGCGCGGGCATCATCGGCTACCGGGCGCTTCGACGCGCGAACCTGCCCGCCGGTGGACGGCTGGGGCTCTACGGCTTCGGCTCGAGCGCGCACCTGACCGCGCGGCTCGCGATGGCACAGGGCGCGACCGTCTTCGCCATGACCCGCGGCGAGGCCAACCGGCAGCTGGCCCGCGAGATCGGACTCGACTTCGTGGGCGACGAGCGCGAGGCGCCGCCCGAGCCGCCGGACGCCGCCATCGTGTTCGCCCCGGCGGGCGGTCTGGTCCCCGTCGCGCTCGAGGCGACGACCCGCGGCGGCACGGTGGTGCTCGCGGGCATACACATGACCGACGTGCCCGCGATGACCTACGCCGACCACCTCTTCCTCGAGCGCGACCTGCGGACGGTCACGGCCAACACGCGCGCCGACGGCGACGAGTTCCTGCGCGTCGCGCTCGGGCTCGGGCTGGCCCCGTCGGTCACGCCGTACGCGTTCGAACGTGCCGACGAGGCGGTCGACGACCTCCGCAGCGGCCGCGCGTCGGGATCGCTCGTGCTCGTGCGCGGCGACGCCGCGTCCGAGGCGGCCCCGCCCCGGGAGTAGCGTGGAGCGGTGAAGATCACGGTGCTCGCGGGCGGCGTCGGGGGCGCACGGTTCGTGCGCGGGCTCCGGGCGGCCTGCGCGAGGCGGTGGCCCGACACCGGCACGGATGGCGCGACCGGCGACGCCGTGCGCGACGCCGGCGTCGCGACATCCGCCGACGTCACCGTGGTCGTCAACACCGGCGACGACCTGTGGCTCGCGGGCGTGCGACTCATGCCCGACTTCGACTCACTCCTGTACGCCCTCGCGGGGGTGAACGACGCCGAGCGCGGCTGGGGACGGGCGGGCGAGAGCGAGCGGGTGGCCGGCGAGCTGCGCGAGTGGGGCGTCGGCTGGCCCTGGTTCACGCTCGGCGACCTCGACCTCGGCACGCACCTCGCGCGCACCTCGTGGCTGCGCGACGGACTCACGCCGTCGCAGGTCGGCGAGCGCCTGCAGCGCCGCTGGCCGCTCGGGGTGCGGCTCATCCCGGCCACCGACACCGAGGTCGACACCTGGGTGCGGATCGACCCCGCACACCCCGACGCCGCTGGTCGCGACGCCATGCACTTCCAGGAGTGGTGGACGAGGTACCGGGCCTCGATCCCGGCGCTCGGCTTCGAGCAGCGGAACCTCGACCTCGCACGCCCGGCACCCGGCGTCGAGGCGGCGATCGCCGAGGCCGACGTGGTGCTGCTCGCGCCCTCGAACCCGGTCGTCTCCATCGGCACGATCCTCGCGATCCCCGGACTGCGCGAGGCCCTCGCGGCGACGGCGGCGCCCGTGGTCGGCGTCTCGCCGATCATCGGCGGCCGGGTCGTGCGCGGCATGGCCGACGCGTGCCTCTCGGCGATCGGGGTCGCGACGGATGCCGCGGCGGTGGCCCGGCACTACGGAGCCCGGGCCGACGCCGACGCCGACCCCGCGGCGACGCAGGGCCTGCTCGACGGCTGGCTCGTCGACGAGGCCGATGCCGCGGTCGTCCCCGAGCTGGTCGACGCGGACATCGCGGCGACGGCCGTGCCGCTGTGGATGCACGACGTCGAGCGCGCGGCCGACCTCGCCGGCGCGGCGCTCGACCTCGCGTCGCGGCTCCGCCCGGCGTGAGGTCGCCGGACGCCGCACGAGCGACGGATCGGCATAGACTGTCGGGGACCGCCGGTTCGGATTGACCGGTCGGGCCGGCCCGGGTTTGGGCCGCGAGTCGCCGACATCGCTCGGATCCCCGTATTCGCACGCCACCCGGAGGTTCCATGCCCGCCCACCCCCTCGCTCGTCGCCGCGCCGCCGGCGCGCCCGCCGCCGCGCTGGTCGCCGCATCCGCCCTGCTCGCGCTCGCGGGCTGCGCGAGCGGCGCCGCGGGCGACGGCGCCGATGCGCCCTCTGGCGAATCGAGTGGTGCCGCGACATCCGGCTACCCGCTCACCGTCGACGACTGCGGCACCGAGGTCACGTTCGAGCAGACGCCGGAGCGCGTGGTCACGATCAAGTCGTCCACGCTCGAGCTCATGCTCGCGCTCGGCCTCGAGGACCGCATCGTCGGCGCCGCGTTCACCGACGGTCCCGTGCCCGACGAGTACGCCGACGCGGCGGCCGACGTCGAGATCCTCTCCGACAAGGTCCCTTCGCAGGAGGCGACGCTCGCCGCCGAGGCCGACCTGGTCTTCGCGGGCTGGGAGTCGAACCTCACGGCCGAGGGCGCCGGCGACCGCGCCACCCTCGAGCAGCTGGGCGTGCGCACCTACGTGGCGCCGGCCGCATGCCAGGGCGACGGGTACCGCCCCGACCCGCTCACGTTCGACGGCGTCTTCGCGGGCTTCGAGGAGGCCGGCGCGATCTTCGGCGTCGAGGACGCCGCGGCCGAGCTGGTGGCCGAGCAGCGTGCCGCGCTCGACGCCATCGAGCCGAACGACGACGGGCTCACGGCGCTCTGGTATTCGTCGGGCGACGACCAGCCGTTCGTCGGCGGCGGCACGGGCGCACCGCAGATGATCATGAACGCCGCAGGACTCGAGAACGTCGTCGGCGACGTGCGTGATTCGTGGACGTCGCTGTCGTGGGAGGCCGTCGTCGACGCGGATCCCGACGTGATCGTGCTCGTCGACGCGGTGTGGAACACGGCCGAGTCGAAGATCGCCAAGCTCGAGGCCAACCCGGCGACCGCCGCCATGCCCGCGGTGCAGCAGGGCCGGTACGTGATCGTCGACTTCCCGGCGACTGAGGCCGGCGTGCGCAACGTCGACGCGGTCGCGTCGATCGTGGAGCAGCTCGAGGCACGCTGATGACCCTGCAGGCGAGCAGTGCGACGGATGGCGCCCAGCGCCGTCCGCTCGCGCGGGCGCGCGCCGGAACGGGCACGGCGGTCGGCGTCGGCCTCGCGCTCGCGGCGCTGCTCGCGGCATCCGTCGTGCTCGCCGTCACGATCGGGCCGGCCGGCCTCGCGCCCGCGGACGTCGTCGCATCGATCGCCGCGCACCTCGGCATCGGCGAGCCGACGCTGTCGCCGCTGCGCGACGGCATCGTGTGGGAGCTGCGCATGCCGCGCGTGCTCACCGCCGCGGCGGTCGGCGCGGGCCTCGCGATCTGCGGCGTCGTCATGCAGGCGCTGACTCGCAACCCGCTCGCCGACCCGTACCTGCTCGGCCTGTCGTCGGGCGCGTCGGTCGGCGCGGTCGTGGTGCTCGTGCTCGGCATGGCGATCGCACTGCCCGTGGCGGCGTTCGCGGGCGCGCTCGCGGCCCTCGCCGCGACGCTCGGCCTGGCGCGGGGTGCGGGCGGGCTCAGCCCGACGACGACCGTGCTCGCCGGACTCGCCGTGTCGGCCGTGTTCGGCGCCGTCACGAGCCTCGTGATCTTCTGGAGCGCGACGAACGACAGCTACCGCGAGATCCTGAACTGGCTGCTCGGGTCGCTCTCGGGCGCCGACTGGCCGTCCGTCGCGCTCGCCGGCTCGGCGCTGCTGATCGTCGGCGTGCCGCTGCTCGCGACGGGGCGCACGCTCGATGCCTTCGCGTTCGGCGACACCGCGGCATCCGCGCTCGGCGTGCACGTGCCCCGCACCCGCGCGCTGCTGCTCGTCGCGACCGCCCTGCTGACCGGCGCGCTCGTGGCGGTCAGCGGTGCGATCGGCTTCGTCGGGCTGATCCTGCCGCACGCCGTGCGGCTCGTGGTCGGGTCGCGTCACCGCGCGCTGCTGCCGTTGTCGGCGCTGGCCGGCGCCGTGTTCCTGATCTGGGTCGACACGGGCGCTCGCACGCTGTTCGACCCGCGCGAACTGCCCGTCGGCATCCTGACGGCGCTCGTCGGCGGTCCGGTGTTCGCGGCGCTCATGCTCCGGTCGCGGAGGGCGTCATGAGCGGCCGGCGCGGCAGCGACCCGCGTGGCGGCGGCGGCACAGGACTCGAGGCGTCGCGCGTGCGCTTCGCGCGGGGGTCGCGCCTCATCGTGGACGGCGTCGACGTCACGGTCCCCCGCGGTGCCGTCGGCGCGCTGCTCGGACCGAACGGCGCGGGCAAGAGCACGCTGCTCCACCTCATCGCGGGCGTCGAGCACCCGGATGTCGCGGCGCTCACGCTCGACGGCGACGACCTCGTCTCGCTCCGACGCCGTGAACGCGCGCGTCGCATCGCGCTCGTCGAGCAGGACGCCCAGGCGCCGGAGGGCCTCCGCGTCGACCACGTCGTCGGCCTCGGTCGCGTGCCGCACCAGTCGGCGTGGGGCGTCGACTCGGCGCGCGACCGCGAAGTCGTGGCGCGTGCGCTGACGGCGGCCGGCGCATCCGCCTTCGCGGCGCGGCGGTACGACGAGCTCTCCGGCGGCGAGCGCCAGCGGGTGAACCTCGCCCGCGCGCTGGCGCAGGAGCCCGAGCTGCTGCTGCTCGACGAGCCGACGAACCACCTCGACATCCGGGCGCAACTCGCGACGCTCGAGCTGCTGCGACGCCTCGCCGACGACGGGCTCAGCGTCCTCGCGGCGCTGCACGACCTGTCGCTCGCGGCGTCGTACGCCGATCACGTCGTCGTGCTCGCGCAGGGCGCGGTCGTCACCGCCGGCGCGCCTACCGACGTGCTCACCCCCGAGCTCATCCGCGCGGTGTGGGACGTCGAGGCCCATGTGCTCGTCCACCCGGTCACCGGCCGCCCGCTGCTCGCCTTCGCGCCCGCCGTCGAGGACGCGCCCGGAGTCGTGCTCGGAACCCGCGGCGACCGATCGCCCCAGGACCTGCCGGTGCGCTGACCGGTTGCGCGCTTGGCACCTGAACGCGGCATACCGAGACGTCGCATCACGGCCTATGGTTCACTCTGAACGGGTCATCCCGGTCGACCCGCGCGCGTTCCCTAGACACGCGCCATGAGGAGGAACGATGGCTCTCGGTATCGCGCGCGCGCTCACTGCAGCAGCGCTGCTCGCACTGGTCGTCCAAACGGGTGTCGTCGGCCCCGCGCAGGCTCAGGCCCGAGCCGATGCTCCGCGCACCACGGCGACCACCCAGGCGCAGGCCGCGGTGGCGACCGCCGCGCCGGACACGACCAGCCCGATGGTCCTCGAGAACCGCAAGCCCGGAACCTCCGCGTGGCGCATCCCCGCGGCAGGCAAGGAGATCGGAGCCGACACGGTGAGCCCGATCAAGGGCTTCATGTCGGCGACGAGCGTGAACACCGGAGAATCCATCGACCTCAAGGTCAGCGTCGCGACCGCGGGCAACTTCGAGTACGGCGTCTACCGGATGGGCTGGTACCAGGGGCTCAGCGGGCGGCTCGTCACCAAGGGGACGGCGCCCGGAGTCAAGCAGGCCGCGTGCCAGATGAACTCGAGCACGGGCATGCTCACGTGCCCGTGGAACTCCACGCTCACCTTCGACACCACCGGCTGGATGTCGGGCATCTACCTCGTCGTGCTGACCCAGGGCAAGTACCAGAACTGGGCCCAGTTCGTGGTGCGCGACGACGCGCAGCAGGGCGCCATCGTCGCCATGCTTCCGGTCAACACGTTCCAGGCGTACAACAACTACCCCGAAGGGGCGGGCAAGAGCCTCTACGAGTTCAACTCCACCGGGGCCAAGACCCTCGCCGGCACGGTGCGGGCGGTCAAGGTCAGCTTCGACCGGCCCTACAACTGGGCCGGCGTGAGCCACAAGGTGTGGGAGCCGATCTGGACCGCCGGCTACCTCGAGTCGCGCGGCTGGCCGGTCAAGTACGTCACGAACATCGACCTCGACCGAGACCCGGGCATGGCCATCGGGCAGGCCGGCGTGCTCTCGCTCGGTCACGACGAGTACTGGACCGGCGCCATGTACACCGCGGCCGAGAAGGCTCGCGACGCCGGCGTCGATCTCGGGTTCCTCGGCGGCAACGACGTGTTCTGGCAGGTCCGCTACGAGTCGGGCGCCGGAGGCGCGGACCGGCGGGTCGTCGTCTGCTACAAGATCAGCTCGCTCGATCCGGTGACCACGCTGGCGAACAAGACGATCCTCTTCCGCGACATCGGTCGGGCCGAACAGCGACTGATGGGCGTGCAGTTCGACCTCCACGGCGAGATGACGCCGGCGGCCGACGCGGCCTGGGTCGTGCAGAGTCCCACGCACTGGGCGTATCGGGGAACGGGCCTGACGACGGGGTCCCGCCTACCCTACCTCGTCGGCGGCGAGGTCGACCGGTTCATGTCGAACTACCCGGCGCCGACCGCGAGCTCGCGCAACATCCTGGCTCGGTCGCCCATCGTCGACGTGCACGGGCATGCCGGCACGGCGGAGGCGTGGATCTACCGGGCCCCGTCCGGCGCCGACGTGTTCAGCGCAGGCACGTGGCGCATCAACCAGGCCCTCGGCGGCGTCGGCAAGTACGACAACGTCCCGATCCGCACCTTCATGGGGAACATCCTCGCGAGGGCGCAGGAGTTCCAGCTGTCGGCCACCTTCGACCGCGACGGTGGCGCCGATCGCTACGAGACCGCCGTGCTCGTGTCGCGTCGGCATTTCGACACGACCGGCGGCACGGTCGTCGTCGCGACCGGCAGCAACTTCCCCGACGCGCTGACCGCGACCCCCGTGACCCGCGGCGAAGGCCCCGTCCTCCTCGTCACCACCAACGCGATCCCCGCCGTGGTCAAGGCGGAGCTGCAGCGCCTCGCGCCGTCCCGGGTGATCATCGCCGGCTCGGCATCGGTCGTCAGCGACGGGGTCGCCGCCGAGATCGCCGAACTCACCGGCGCCACGGTGGAACGTCGGGGCGGTGCCAACCGCTACCAGACGGCGGCGCAGCTCTCGGCCGGGACGTTCGAGCCGGGAGTGCCGGTCGCGTACGTCGCCACGGGCCTCGACTTCCCCGACGCGCTCGCAGCCGGATCGGCGGGGGCGACGCTCGGTGGCCCGGTCCTGATCAACCAAGGCGACTCGCTCGTTCCGCCAACGCTGGCCGAGCTGCAGCGCCTCAAGCCCCAGCGGATCGTCGTCGTGGGGAGCTCGGCCGTCGTCAGCGGCGCGGTGTTCACGCAACTGCGCTCCCTCGCGCCCCAGGTCGTTCGCCTGGCCGGACGGGATCGGTACGAGACCTCGCGCGCGATCACCCGCGACCTCCACGGCGTGTCCGAGGCGCCGACCGCGTACCTCGCGACCGGACTCAACTTCCCCGACGCCTTGGCAGCGGCCCCCGCCGTCGCGTCGACCGGAGGCGTGCTGGTGCTGGTGAACTCGGTGCTCGGTCCGGGTGCCGCCGAGGAGATCGTCCGGAATCGGGTGACCGAGGTCATCGCGATCGGCAGCGCCAGCGTCGTCTCGAACACGGTGATGAGCCAGGCGAAGGCGCTGTTCGACTCCGTCGCCGACCCCGGCGCGCGGTTGGCGCCGGCGCCGCCCGCGGAGTCCGTCGAGCCGAGCGACGACGCCGTCGTGGCGCCCGCACCGCCCGCCTCATCCGACGGCCTGAACCTCGAGTCGAGCGACGCTCGCAAGGTCGACGATCCGCACGACATGGTGTGGTTCACGCCGCGCTACGGCGGCTGACCGCGTCCTCCGGCTCGCGCGGAGCGCGAGCCGGAGGCGTAGCGTGAGGGCATGGGTGAGCTGAGCGAAGCACGTCGCGACCTGCTCGAGTCGGTCGCCGAGGAGTTCCTGCACAACTCGTGGGCCGGCCGCCGGCTCGTCGCCGTCGAGGCGACGACCGAGGAGGACGCCGCTCGGTTCGCCGACGACCTCGCGGCCGTCCTCGTCGCCCGCGGCCAGCCCGCGGTCCGCCGCTCGGTCGGCGACGTCGACGAGGCGACGTTGCGCCGCGACACGATCGAGCCGTTCCGGGACGGCACGCTCGCGGGCGCCCAGGACGACGAGACGATCCTCGTCGTCGACGGCCGGCGACTCCTCAACCGGTCGGTCCGTGGCATCTGGCACTTCGCGATCTGGACGCTCCGCGACGACGAGCTGCCGCACGGCACCGCCGACGTGAACGTCGACGTGAGCGACGAGTCCGCGCCGACGCGGTACTTCTACGATCTCTGCAAGCTGCCGCCCAGCGTCGGCGAGCGTCGCGCCGATCCGTCGATGCCCGTCGTGGAGTCCCGGGCGTGAGCGAGCGCGGCACCGCCGTGACCACCGTCGACGAGCTCGAGGCGATCATCGGCACGCCGCTCCCGCGCGTCGCCGACAAGGTGCGCGATCGCCTGCAGGAGGTCGACCGCGAGTGGCTCGCCGCGGCATCCCTCGCCTTCGTCGCGACCTGCGACGAGAAGGGCCGCCTCGACGTGTCGCCGAAGGGCGACCCGGCGGGCTTCGCACACGTGCTCGACGACACCACCATCGCGATCCCAGAGCGACCCGGGAACCGACGCGCGGACGGCTTCCGCAACATCCTGCGCAACCCGCACGTCGGCCTGGTGTTCGTGGTGCCCGGTCGGGGCGACACCCTCCGCATCAACGGCCGGGCGACGATCGTGCGCGACGCGCCGTTCCTCGACGGCATGGTCGTGAACGGCAACCGACCGGCCCTCGCCCTCCTCGTCGACATCGACGAGGTGTTCTTCCACTGCTCGAAGGCGTTCCTGCGCTCGAGCGCCTGGCAGCCCGACACCTGGCGGCCCGAGGCGGTACGGCGCCGGGCGCTCATCGCGAAGGCGATCGAGCAGCCCGAGGCGGATGTCGCGGCGATCGACGAGTACTACGGGCCCTCGTACGCGGAGCGCATCTACCGCTGACGGCCCGGACGCACTCGGGCACCAGCCCGCAGCGAACATCCCGTCGAGCGCGCCGTCCTCCCGGGTAGGGTCGCCGCGGAGGTTCCATGGACGACGCGCAGGTCCGACGGCTCAGGCGGTACGCCTCGCCGCTCGCCACCCTCGATCCCGACGAACTCGACGGCTCCGACCTCGACGCGATCGCCGGACTGGTCGGAGACGCGCGTGCCGTGTTCCTCGGCGAGAGCATGCATCGCGTGCACGAGTTCCTCGACGTGCGTCACCGCATCACGCGGTTCCTGGTGGAACGGCTCGGCTTCACTGCCGTCGTCGCGGAGTCGGGGTTCGCGGAGGGTCGGCTCGTGGACGACTGGATCATGGGTCGCAGCGCGACACCGCCGCGCGACGTGCTGCAACGCGGCGTGACCTACCATCACGGGAAGTCGCAAGAGATGCTCGACCAGCTCGCCTGGATGCGGCGGCGCAACCTCCGGGCCACCCGTCCCGTGCGCTTCTTCGGCATGGACCTGCCCGCGTCGGCCGCGACGGCGCGGCCCGCGGTCGTCGCGGCCCTGGACGCGCTCGACCGGTACGACCCCGAGTACGCCGCGCGGGTCCGCGCGCATCTCCTGCCGATGTTCGACCACCTCCCGCCCGACGACGGCGGGCTCGCGTGGGCCGCCGTCGCGATCGCCTCGTACCTCGCGCTCGAGCCCGATGCGCGCCATCCGCTCACGGCGGCGATCGGCGAGCTCGCCGAGCGGATCGCCGCGCGTCGTCCGGCAATCCTCGATCGTGCGGAGGCCGACGGCGATCCCGATGCCTTCGAGGTCGTCGACTTCGCCGTCCAGTGCGCCGTGGTGGCGCGTCACGCCGACGCGTTCCTCGCCGCCATGGTCGACGCCCCGGGCCGCCGGTACCCGCCCGCGAACGTGCGCGACCTCGCGATGGCCGAGAGCGTCCGGTGGGTGCTCGGTCGGCACGACCGGATCGTGGTCCTCGCGGCGAACGGCCATGTCCAGCGCTCCCCCTTCCACGCGCCGCCGCTCGTGCCCGAGCCGCAGCCGACGCTCGGACAGCACCTGGCGCGCGAGCTTCGCGGCCGCTCCGTCGTGATCGGCACGACGTACGGCGGTGGCGCGACGTGGCTGCACCGACCGCGACCCGATGACGCGCCGGGCCACTCGACCCCCTTCGTCGACGACCTCCCCGAGCCCGCTCCCGAGAGTCTCGACGCGATGCTCGCCGAGGCGACGCGCGATCCCGACGAATGCCTCCTCGTGGATCTCCGTGGCGTCCGGGGCGACCCGATCCTCGCGCCGCGACTCGCCGCCACGAGCGGCACCGCGCACGGTCCGCACCTCCTCACCTCCGACCCGGCTTCGGCGTTCGACGCCGTCGTGCACGTCGGCCGGGTCTCGCCGTGGCACACGTGGATCGACGAGCGCGGGTTGACCCCCTGACGTGATCAGGCGGACGCTCGGCTCCTGCGAGCCAACCCCCGCGTCTGCCATCCTCGGAAGCATGGCGATGCCGACGGTGCCCGACCGCGTGCGCTGGGCGGTCGGCGTGCTCGATCCGCGACCCGGCGAGCGCGTGCTCGACATCGGGTCGGGCACGGGCGCGTCGGTCGACGTGGTGCTCGCGGCGGTCGGGGCGACGGATGCCGCGGGGCGGCCGTGCATCGTCGCGATCGACCGGTCGGCGGAAGCGGTGTCGAGGATCGAGGCGCGCGTCCGTCGCGCCGTCGACTCGGGCGACATCCGGGTGATGCGCGGCGCGCTCGCCGACCTCGATCCCGCGTACGGTCCGTTCGATGCCGCCTTCTGCGTGAACGTCAACGTGTTCTGGACCTCGGCTGCGGTGCCGGAGCTCCGCGCGCTCGCGCACGCGCTGCGCCCGGGTGCGCGCCTGCTCGTCGCGTACGGGATCGGCCCCGTGCCGCTCGCGGACGCCGGGCACCTCGACGGAGTCGCGGCCGCGATGCGCGCGACCCCGTGGTTCGCGGTCCGCGACCGGCTCGAGGCCGAGCACGGTTCGGGCATCCTCGCCGAGCGCACGCACGTCGACGCCGGCGGCTGACGCGTGGATGGCGCGGGCGCGCCATCCACTACGACAGGATGTCGCTCGTCGCGAAGCGCCAGGCCGCCGCACCGCCGAACACCGCCAGGTAGGCCGCCTGCACGAGCGCGTTGTCGACGAACGGGCCCCAGGCGGGCGGCGAGCGCAGGAACGCGTCGAAGTCGAACCAGCGGTCGGTGAACAGCCACGGGTGCAGCCACTCGAGCTGCGGGATGGCTCCGGCGATCTGCGTGGCGACGGCGAGGATCGCGGTCGCGGCCATGGCGCCGACCGGCACGACGGTCAGCGTCGAGGCGAACAGCCCGATCGCGCTGAGGCCGAGCATCGACACGGCCACGTACGCGCCGATCGCGAGGACGCGCAGGAGCCCTTCGCCGACCGACACCTGACCGCCCGAGAGGAGCGTCACCGGCCCGATCGGGAACAGCACCCATCCGACCAGCGTGCCGACGAGTACGAGGGTGAGCGCGCCCGCGAGGCAGAAGGCGGCGACGACGAGGTACTTCACGAGGAGCAGCCGCATGCGTCCGGCCGGCGCGATGAGGAGGTAGCGGAGGGTGCCCAGGCTCGCATCGCCGGCGATCGCATCCCCCGCGACCACCGAGATCGTGAGCGGGAGGAACAGCGGCGTCGCGACGACGAGCGCCGTGAGGCTGACGAAGAGGCCGTTGCCCGCGATCTGGTCGAGGAACGCCGGGCCGCGGCCGGGGGAGGCGCCGCCCGCGACCCGGATCGCGATGCCGATGAGGATCGGGATGAGCGCGAGCGCGGCGAGCATCGCCCACGTGCGCCACCGACGGAAGAGGGTGAGCAGCTCGGAGGCGAGGAGGGAGGGGCCGACCGCACGGCGGGCGCGGCCCGCCCGCTCACCCGACGACATCGAAGCCCTCCCCCGTCAGCTCGACGAATCGCTGCTCGAGGCTCTCGCGGCGCACCGCGAACCCGCGAACCCGCACGCCGTCGCCGACGAGGGCCGCAACGATCGCGTCAGGCTCGGGCGACGAGTCCCCGAGGACGGCAGAGACCGTGCCGTCCTCGCCCGCGTCGGCCGGATCCCACGTCCCCGCGGCATCCGTCACGAGACCCAACCGGGCGAGCACCGCACGCGCGCGTCCGGAATCGGGCGTCAGCACCTCGACGCGCGACTCCCCCGAGCGCCGGAACTCCTCGAGCGTGCCCTGCGCGACGAGCCGCCCCGCGCTCATCACCCCGACGTGCGTGCACAGCTGCTCGACCTCGGCCAGCAGGTGGCTCGACACGAAGACGGTCGTCCCGTCTGCGGCGAACGAGCGGATGAGCGAGCGCACCTCGCGCGTGCCCTGCGGGTCGAGCCCGTTCGTCGGCTCGTCGAGCACGAGCAGGTCGCGCGGCATGAGGAGGGCGTTGGCGAGCCCCAGCCGCTGCTTCATGCCGAGCGAGTAGGCCCCGGCCTTCTTGCGCGCGGCGTGGGCGAGGCCGACCCGATCGAGCGCCTCGGCCACGCGCGCGCCGCGTGTCGTGGGAGCGGCATGGCGATCGGCCGCATCGAAGCGCCGCAGGTTCGACGCGCCAGAGAGGAACGGCGCGAACGCCGGGCCCTCGACGAGCGCGCCGACGCGCGGCAGGACCGCGTCGAGGTGCCTCGGCATCTCGGAGCCGAGCACGCGCGCCGAGCCATCCGTCGCCCGAACCAGGCCCAGCAGCATGCGGATGGTCGTCGTCTTGCCGGAGCCGTTGGGCCCGAGGAACCCGTAGACCGCGCCCTGCGGCACCGCGAGATCGATGCCGTCGACCGCGGCCTGCGCGCCGAAGCGCTTGGTGAGCCCGTTCGTCTGGATCGCGAGGTCGCTCACCGGCGGCCCGTCAGCGACCCGACCCGGCGGCGACCTCGACGAGCGTGTCGACGGGAACCGATCCCGCCAGGACGCGGCCGTCATCGGTGAACAGCACCGAGACCAGCGACGTCTGCAGCGCCCGTCCGCCGTCGACCGGCGTGGTCAGGGCCTCGAGCGCGGCGGATGCCTCGGCGAGCGCGTCGCCGGACGGTCCGTCGCCGGCGCCGTCGGCTGCGTCGTGCGCGGCCATCGCCGCCGTGGCATCCAGCTCGACGACCGTCGTCCATCCCTCGCCGTGCACCAGGGGGTGCGGCACGTCGGGGGCGACCCCATCGTCGCCCTCGGCGTGCGCCTCGGCGTCGGCCTTCCACTGCGCGAGCTCGTCGGCCGTGGGGATGGGCAGCTCGGTCTCCGTCACGGCCATGTCGCCCGCCGGCTCGAAGGCGAAGACCGACGGATCGGGCGCCGAGAAGTCGACCTCGGTGAAGCCGATCGAGAAGGCCGGATCGGAGGCACCCCGCGCGGTGATCGACGCGGACAGGGCGGCGCCGTTCTCGCCGTCGATGGCGAACCGCACCTCGCCCACGAGGGTGTCGCCGGTGCGGGGCGCGAGCACGAGCTCGTACGCCTCACGACCGGCGACGCGCCCGTCGGTCCCGACGGAGACGTCAGTGGTCTCGTCGAGCCGATCGAGCGCGCGGTCGAGCAGCTGCTGGGGGGACGGCAGCTGCTCGCCGTCTGGAAGCTGTGCCTCGAGCTCGGCCTTCGACTCCTCGGCGAGTCGCTCGGCCTCGGCCTCGAGCTGCTCGAGGTCGGTGCCCTCGGGCGCGGTCAGCCGGGTCGCGGTGTTCGTCTCCGAATCGACGAACCACGCGTCATCGGGGCCGAGGTAGACGTTCCGCTCGGCCATCCGGTCGAGCACCTGCAGGCGCGCGTGGTTCTCGTCGAGGTACACGTTCGCGTCGTAGCTGCCGGTCGCGAGCGAGAGGAGGTCGTCGAGGCCCGCGGCGGTCGCGCCATCCGTGCCGCCCTCGCTCGGGCCGCCCTCGCCGGGGCTGCCGCCCGGGCCGTCGCCGACGATGCCACCGAGGTCGGGCAGTCCCAGCTCGGACCGCTGGGCGATCGTGCCGGACAGCGCCTCGACATCGCTCGAACGCGCGAACGCGATGAGCTCTTCGACGCTCTTGTCGGGCAGGTCGACCGAGGCCGTCGCCTGCATCGGCACGAGCACCGCCGCCGCGATGGCGACGGGCACGCCGACGGCGGGGATCACGACGCTCGGACGGAGGCGATTCGGCCCGGCGGTGCGTGGGCTCATGTGCTCAGGCTACGCCCGCGACCGGATGCCGCGGACGTTCCGAGGCGAACCCACAGGATGGCGGGCCCGGCGTCGCGACCCGCCACGAAGGCGTTGCCGCGCGTCGGCCGTGGGTCTAGGGTGCGGAGCATTCGCTGTCACCAGTTCGGGGGTACTGTCATGGCCGAAGTCGTCCGCCACCGCCGCCGCTCCGCGCTCCGCGGATCGGCCCTCGCCGTCACCGCGATCGTCGCGCTCGGGGGCGTCGCCCTCGGCGCACCCGCGACCGCCGCGCCGTCGCCCGCCTCCAGCGTCGCGACGGGCCGGCCGGCCCCGCCCGCGCCGTCGACGTCGACCGGATACGGCGGTGCCGTGTCATCCGTCGACGCCGAGGCCAGCCGCATCGGACTCGAGGTGCTGCGCAAGGGCGGCAACGCGGCCGACGCCGCCGTCGCCACGGCCGCCGCGCTCGGCGTCACCGAGCCGTACAGCGCCGGCATCGGCGGCGGCGGGTACTTCGTGTACTTCGACGCCGAGTCGGGCGAGGTCACGACGATCGACGGCCGCGAGACCGCGCCCGCGGAGATGCCGAGCGACGCCTTCGTCATTCCCGGAAGCGTGGACGACGCCCACCCGTTCGGCGTCGGATACGCCTTCAACGACGCGGTGTCATCCGGCCTGTCGGTCGGCGTGCCCGGAACCCTCGCGACGTGGGAGACCGCGCTCGACGAGTTCGGCACCCGATCGCTGAAGGACGCGCTGAAGCCGGCGATCAACCTGGCGACGAAGGGCTTCGTGGTCGACCAGACCTTCCGCAACCAGACGCTCGACCAGCAGGCCCGGTTCGCCCAGTTCCCGGAGACCGCGGAGCTGTTCCTGCCAGACGGCGACGCGCCGGAGGTCGGCTCGGTCTTCAAGAACCTCGACCTGGCGGCCACGCTCCGGCAGATCGCGCTGCGGGGCACCGACGTCTTCTACGACGGCCCGATCGCCGACGAGATCGCCGCGATCGTCCAGCACCCCGACACGAGCCCGACGGCGACGCTTCCCGCCTACCCCGGATTCATGACGGACGAGGATCTCGCCGACTACGAGGTCATCCTCCGGGATCCGACGCACGTCGACTACCGAGGCCTCGACGTGTACGGCATGGCGCCGTCGTCCTCCGGCGGCACGACCGTCGGCGAGTCGCTGAACATCCTCGAGAACTTCGATCTCTCCGCCGATGACCCCATTCAGGCGCTGCACCTCTACTTCGAGGCGACCGCGCTCGCATTCGCCGACCGCGGCGCGTACGTCGGCGATCCGGCGTTCGTCGACGTCCCGACCGAGACGCTCCGGAGCCAGGAGTTCGCCGACGCCCGCGCCTGCGAGATCGATCCCGACCAGGCGGCGGTGAAGCCCGTGCCGGCGGGTGACCTCGCAGCGACCGGATGCGAGACGGTGGCCGCCGTGGCGCCCGCCGACCGGGGCCTCTCCACCACGCATCTGTCGGTCGTCGACCGGTGGGGGAACGCGGTCGCCTACACGCTGACGATCGAGCAGACCGGCGGATCGGGCATGACCGTGCCCGACCGGGGGTTCCTCCTGAACAACGAGCTGACCGACTTCAGCTTCCTCCCGAACCCGGCCGACCCGAACATCGTCGAGCCCGGCAAGCGTCCGCGCTCGTCGATGTCGCCCACGATCGTGCTCGACGGCGGTGACGTGCGGTACGTGCTCGGCTCGCCGGGCGGATCGACCATCATCACGACGGTCGTCCAGATCCTTCTGAACCGGATCGACCTCGGGATGACGCTGCCAGAAGCGGTCGCCGCGCCGCGCGCGGCCCAGCGGAACACCACGACGGTGCAGGCTGAGGCGGCGTTCCGCGCCGCGTACGAGTCGCAGCTCACCCCGTACGGCCACGTCTTCAGCGACCCGCCGACGCCGATCGCGTCCCCGCCCGAGATCGGTGCCGCGGCCGCGATCGAGGTCGACGCCGACGGGCTGATGACGGCGGTCGCCGAGCCGGTGCGCCGCGGCGGCGGCACGGGGCTGGTGCTCGAACCCGCCGACTGACGGCGCGCAGCCGACCCTGCCAGCAGTCCACCACGTCCGGCGTCGAGCCAGGCGTGGTGGACTGCTGAGCAGTCGGGGGCGGTTCGGCTGATTCGGTCAGGCCGCGGCGCGGATGCGCGGCGCCAGGTCGCGCTCGAACAGCTCGAGGAAACGGCGCTGGTCGTGTCCCGGCGCGTGGAAGACGAGGTGGTTGAAGCCCCAGTCCACGTACTGGATGATGTCGTCCACGACTTCGTCCGGGTCGGACCCCACGATCCAGCGGCCCGCGATCTCCTCGATCGGCAGCGCGTCGGCGGCCTGCTCCATCTCGACGGGGTCGGTGATGTCGTGCTTCTGCTCCTTCGAGAGCGACAGCGGCGACCAGAAGCGGCAGTTGTCGAGCGCGTCGCCGTGCGACTCCTCGTACGACAGCTTGATCTCGATCATCCGGTCGATGCCGTCGTACTCCCGACCTCCCGCCTCAGCGCCCTCCTTGACCGCCGGGATGAGCTGGTCCACGTAGAGCTCCGATCCCTTGCCCGACGTGCAGATGAAGCCGTCGCCCGCACGCCCCGCGTACTTCGCCACGGTCGGCCCGCCCGCCGCGATGTAGACGGGCACGCCGCCCTCGGGCTTGTCGTAGATCGATGCGTCGTGCGTCGAGTAGTACTCGCCCTCGAAGTTCACGCGTTCGCCGTTCCAGAGCGTGCGCATGAGCCGCACCGACTCGCGGAGCCGTGCGAACCGCTCGCGGAACTCGGGCCAGTCCTGCTCGCCGGCGCCGCGGAAGCCGGTCGCGATCTCGTTGAGCGCCTCACCCGTGCCGAAGCCCGCGATGACGCGATCGGGGTACATCACGCCGAGCGACGCGAACGCCTGCGCGAGCACCGCCGGGTTGTACCGGAACGTCGGCGTCATGACGCTCGTGCCGATCTTCACGTTCGACGTGCGCTCGCCCACCGCGGCCATCCACGTGAGCGAGAACGGCGCGTGTCCGCCCGTGTGCCGCCACGGCTGGAAGTGGTCGCTCGTCCACACCGACTCCATGCCGTGCGCCTCGGCCGCGACGGCGATCTCGACGAGCTCGCGCGGATCGAACTGCTCGGCGCTGGCCTTGTATCCGAGGGTGAGCGTCATGAGGCGGCCTTCCTGTCTGCGCCGTGCGGCGCGATCGATGGGTCGAGCGGATGCCGGGGGAGAGGCCCCTCGGCGAGGTCGGGCATGGCGCGCAGCACCGTGGACGTGCGCGCCCCCACCCCGAGCGCGACGGCCTCGCGCAGCTCGGCGGCGGTGTCGACGTCGCGGCGGAGTCCCGGACCGATCGACGCGGGGTGCTCGGCGGCGAGATCCGCGAAGCCGGCTGTGCGGTGGCGCGCCGCGGAGTCCTGCCCGAAGTGGGCGTCGAACGGCATTCCCGCGCGCGCGGTCGCGAGCGTGGTGCCGGTGCCCTCGGCGTCGGGCACGAAGGCGAGCGGATGTCGCGCCGCGACCTCGAGCGCGGCGTCGAGTTCGGTCGCCCGCACCGAGGGCATGTCGCCGAGGAGCACCGCGACCGCGGTCTCCGCCGCCTCGGCACCCGCGTCGGCACCGAGACGTCGCGGGTGGTCGGCCGCACCGTGCGTCCCCGGCCTCTCGGCATCCAGCGGGGCGCCGCCAGACGCCACGGCCGAATCGAGACGTCGCGGATGGTCGGCCGCACCCTGCATCCCCGACCCTTCGGCATCCAGCGCGGCGCCGCCGCCCGACCCGGCCGAATCGAGACGTCGCGGATGGTCGGCCGCACCGTGCATCCGCGACCCTTCGGCCAACAGCGGGGCGCCGCCAGACGCCACGGCCGAATCGAGACGTCCCACATGGTCGGCCGCACCGTGCATCCGCGACCTCTCGTCGGTCACGTCGAGCGGGCTGCGCCCACCGGCGGCGCGCGAGCCCGCCCGGGCGACCGCGATGCCACGCGCGATCGCGGCCGCGAGGCCGCGCGGGCCGACCTCGGGCACGACCTCGACCCCGGGCACCTCGCGGAGCTCGCGCTCGATGACGGGCTCGTCGGAGACGACGACCACGCGGCGCACCGAGCCGGCGGCGCGCGCCGCGTCCACGGTGTCGAGGGCGAACGCGCGCGCGAGTGCCGCGCGTTCGGCCGGGGAGTGCTCGGGCGCGAGCCGGGTCTTGGCAGCCGTCAGGGACTTCACGGGGATCACGATCGTCCACGCCGCGGCATCCGCTCGCCCGCTCTCGCTCGCGGCGGAGGAACTCGCGGCCTCGGGAGGAACGGATCGGGGCGCGGCTCCTCCCGGCCGCGCGGACCCCTCCCGCCCGTGCGGGAAGACCGAGGCCGCCGCGCTCATGCGCGCAGCCCCGGCAGCACGTCGCGCCCGAACACCTCGAGGAACCGCGCCTGGTCACGGCCCGCGTTGTGCAGGTAGATGCGCGTGAACCCGAGGTCGAGGTGGCGCTGCAGGTTCGCACGGTGCACGTCGGGGTCGGCCGAGACGACCATGCGACCCGCGAAGTCCTCGGGGCGCACCGTGCGCGTGAGCTGCTCGACCTCGAACGGCGAGCGGATGTCGCCGCGCGGGAACCGGAGCGCGCCGATCGGCCACTCGGCGAGCGCGTCGGCCATCGCCTCCTCGTCGGTCGGCGCCCAGGCGAGGTTGAGCTGCAGCACCCTCGGCATGCGGCTCGCATCGCGCCCGCCCTCGCGCGCACCCTCGGCGAAGCGCGCGAGCAGGGCGGCCAGGCGGTCGGCCGGCGCGTTCGTCGTGATGAGCCCGTCGGCGGTGCGCCCCGCCCGCCGGGCCGTCACCGGACCCTGCGTCGCGATGAGGATCTCGGGCGCCCGCTCGGGCATCGTCCAGAGCCGCGACGACTCGAGCTTGAAGAACTCCCCCGAATGCCGGATGTCGCGCCCCGCCGCCGACGCCGCGAACAGCTTGCGGATCACGTCGACCGCCTCGAACATGCGCGCGATGCGCTCGGCGGGCTCGGGCCAGTACGCGCCCGTGACGTGCTCGTTGATCGCCTCACCGGACCCGATGCCGAGCCAGTGCCGGCCAGGGTGCATGGCCGCGAGCGTCGCCGACGCCTGGGCGACGACGGCCGGATGCATCCGGAACGACGGCGTCGTGACGCCCGGGCCGAAGTCGCCCGTGGTCGCCTGCCCGATCGCCCCGAGCACGCTCCACACGAAGCCGGACTGGCCGTGCGAGGGCAGCCAGGGCTGGAAGTGGTCGCTCGCCATGGTGCCGCGGAACCCGTGCTGCTCGGCGAGCGCGGCGAGCGCGACCGCCTCGGCGGGCGGGAACCGCTCGAGCATGACGGCATAGCCGAGGTGGGGGCGCACGCTTCCATCCTGCCCCGATTCGGACGGCACCGCGGCGGGCGGGAGCTCAGGCGTCGCGCAGCACGCCCTCGGCCTGCGCCTCGTCGAAGCCGGCGCGGTATCCGTCGTCGTACGCCTCGTCGGCGCCCTGGCGGAACATGTCGCGGTCGGCGGGCCGCACGATGGAGCGCGCGCCGGGCAGGTCGAGGTCGCCGACGAAGCGCCCGAGTCCGCGCACGATCGCGACGGGTACGCCCGCGGCCTTGCCCTTCACGAGCTCGGCCGCGCTCGCGAGCTCGTCGGCCACGCACGGCATCGTCACGGCGAGCGGCTTGCCCGAGGCATCCGAGCGACCCCTCAGGTCGTCGAAGACGTGCACGCCCGCCGCGCCGATCGCGATGTCGGTCTGGCCCTCGCGCCAGGGCCGGCCCAGCGTGTCGGACAGGAGCACGCCGACCTGCGCGCCGGTGAGCGAGCGGATGCCGGTGGCGATCGCCCGTGCGGAGGCATCCGGGTCGATCGGCAGGAGCAGCACCGTGCCCTCGGGCGCGTTCGACGCGTCGACCCCGGCGGCCGCGCCGATGATGCCGAGGCGGTTCTCGACGATACGGGTCGGAACGCCGCCCGGATTGTCGCGCGTCGCGACGACGCGCACGGTCTCGTCGGTGATCGCCTGCTCGCGGTCGTCGGCCCGGACGACACGGCCCTCGGCCTTCGAGACGACCTTCGAGGTGATGACGAGGATGTCGCCGTCCTCGAGTGGCGAGGGCAGCGCCGCCGTGATGAGCGCGGCGAGGTCGGCGCCCGCCTCGATCTCGGGCAGGCCCTCGATGCCTTCGATGCTGTACCTCACGTCACCCCTCCGCTCGGTTCCTCCTGCCATCTTGGCAGGAGCTCGCATGCCGCACGCGGCGAGCCGGGCGCAAGGGCCTGCGACGAGCGGATGGCTGGGCGTAGCATCCACGCATGGCGAACGATCCCCGACCAGATCCCACGTCGATCGAGGACGACGGCGACGAGTATCGAGACGAGACGCCCGGCGAGCGGCTCGACCGGAAGTGGAACGACATCCTGCAGGAGCTCCGGGTCGTGATGACCGGCACGCAGCTCATCACGGGCTTCCTGCTCGCGGTCGCCTTCCAGCCGAAGTTCGCCGAGCTCGAGCAGCGCGAGGTCACGCTCTACCTCATCCTCGTGGTCCTGGCGACGATCTCGACCATGCTCGGCCTGGCCCCGGTCATCCTGCATCGCCAGCTCAGCGGTCAGAACCAGAAGGAGCGGGTCGTGCGGGTCGCGAATGCGCTGCTGCTCGCGCTCCTCGTGGTCGTCTCACTGACCTCGGCCGGGGTCGCCATGCTCATCTTCGACGTGACCGTCAGCCAGCAGGCCGGCTACACCGCGGGCGGAGTCGCGCTCGTCGTGCTGCTCGCCTTCTGGATCGTCGTGCCGCGGATCGGCAAGCGCGAACCGAGGGAGCGCCGCGCGGCCCGCTGAGCCCACTGGATCCGTTCACGGGACCGCTGGCGGAGAAGCGCCTCCGCATCCTACGATGTGGCGATCGGCCCGCCCGGGCCGGCCCCCACTACCCGAACGGACCCCCCATGGCCCCTGCGCCCATGGCCGGGCTGCGTCGTGCTTCCGTGCTCGTCGCCTCCCTGGCCCTCCTCGGCACCGGCATCGCACCGGCCCACGCCTCCGACCTGCCCTCCCCCGAGCTCACGCCGCGCCCGGCAGAGCTCGTCGATGCCGGCGACGACACCGGCCTGCGCGCGGCTCCCCGAGAAGGCACGCCCGCGTTCTACCTCGAGGGCGGCGCGGGCGGCGCGGATGCGGCCGACGGCGGCATCCGCACGTTCGCCGCCGAGGGTTCCTCGGATGGCACGGCCGCGACCGGGTCGATCAGCGGCCGGATCACGTACTGGGCGAACGGCGTCTCGCAGGGCGGCCTCGCGACCGGCGTCGCCGTGGCCGTCAAGTGGGACGACGTCGCAGGCGAGTGGGCCGGCTACACGAGCGCCGAAGCCGACGCCACGGGTGCCTACTCGCTCACCTCCCTGCCCGCGGGCGACTACGCGGTGCTCGCATACGACGACCTGGCCGGTTCGCCGCTCATCCCGGAGTTCTGGGAGGACGCGCAGCACATCTCCTGGGCGACCGTGACCACGCTCGCCGACGGGCAGGCGGTGACCGGCGTCGACGAGCAGCTCGAACCGCTCGTGAAGGACCGCATCGCGGGTGCCGATCGATACGAGACGGCGGTCCTCGCATCCCAGGCCGCCTTCGGCGAGGAGGTGCCCTGCGCCTTCGTCGCGACCGGCGCCAACTTCCCCGATGCGCTCAGCGCCGGCCCCGCGGCGGCGCACTGCGGCGGCCCCCTGCTGCTCGTGCCCGGCACGGTCATCCCGCCGGTCGTCCTCGCCGAGCTCAAGCGACTCTCGCCCGAGCGGATCGTCATCGCGGGCAGCGCCGCGGTGGTCTCGTCGGGCGTGGAGACGACCCTCAAGGGCATCGCGCCCGTGACGCGCTACGCGGGAACCGACCGCTACGACACCTCGCGCAGGATCGTCGCGGGCGAGTTCGGGACGGCGCCCGCCGCCTGGGTCGCGACAGGAGCCAACTTCCCCGACGCGCTGTCGGCGAGCGGCGCCGCGGCAGCGGCCGACATCCCCGTGCTCATCGTGCCCGGAATCGCGTCGACCCTCGATTCCGCCTCCGCCGGCGCGCTGACGAAGCTCGGTGCGAAGACGGTCGCCATCGCGGGCAGCGCCGCGGTGGTCTCGTCGGGCATCCAGGCGTCGATCGGGAAGCTGTCGACCGCGCCGCAGGTGCTCCGCCTGGCCGGCGCCGATCGGTACGCGACCGCGCTCGCGATCGTGAGATTCGTCTGGGACGGGCAGTCGTCGATCTACGGGTTCTCGGCGAGCGGCTCGAACTTCCCCGACGCGCTCGCCGGCGCTCCCGTGGCCGGATGGCTGTACGCGCCGCTCTACATCACCTCGGAGTACTGCACGAGCCTGGGCGTCCAGACGCAGGTGACCGAGCTCGGGATCGCGGAGTTCTTCGTCCTCGGCAAGTACCAGCCGCTGTACTACAACGGATGGCAGCCGTTCCGCTCCTGCTGAGCGGACCACGTACGACGGGCGCGTCTCCTGCGGGAGGCGCGCCCGTCGGCGTCCGCGGCCGACCCTAGGCTTGTCGCATGCGCATCGCCACCTGGAACGTCAACTCGATCCGCACCCGGTACGGCCGCGTCGTGGACTTCATGGTGCGAGAAGACGTCGACGTGCTCGCCATGCAGGAGATCAAGTGCACGGCCGAGCAGTTCCCGCACGACGCGTTCGAGGCCGCGGGATACGAGGTGGCCATCCACGGCCTGAGCCAGTGGAACGGCGTCGCGATCGCGAGCCGCGTGCCCATCTCCGACGTCGCGACGGAGTTCCCGGGGATGCCGGGATTCCTCAAGGGGCAGGAGGGCCCCGACCTGCCGAAGGAGGCGCGCGCGATCGGCGCGACGGTCGACGGCGTGCGCGTATGGAGCCTGTACGTGCCCAACGGCCGCTCGCTCGGCGATCCGCACTACACCTACAAGCTCGACTGGCTCGCGGCGCTCGCCGAGCACACGCGTGCCGAGACGACCGCGCACCCCGAGGTCCCGTTCGCGCTCATGGGCGACTTCAACATCGCGCCCCTCGACGAGGACAACGGCGACCCCGCCGTCGTCGAGGGCTTCTCCACCCACGTGTCGCAGCCCGAGCGGCAGGCGTTCTTCACGCTCGAGGATGCCGGCGTGACCGACGTCGTCCGCGCGTTGGTGCCGACGGGCTTCACCTACTGGGATTACAAGCAGCTCAAGTTCGTGCGCAACGAGGGCATGCGGATCGACTTCATCCTCGGCTCGGCGCCGTTCGCCGAGGCCGTGACCGCTGCGACGATCCACCGCAACGAGCGCAAGGGCGACGCGCCGAGCGATCACGTCCCGGTGCTCGTCGACCTCGAGCTCAGCCGGGTCGACGACGACCTGCCGATGATCTTCGGCTGACGCGTCCGCACGCAACCCCGTGGGCACGTTCAGGCTCACGGGCTACCCTGCCTCTGATGGACACCCCCACGGAACAGGTCCCCGGGGCCGCGTTCGACCCGCTGGTCGGGTCGGCGCTCGACGGTCGCTACCGGATCCAGGGCTTGATCGGACGCGGCGGCATGGCCGCCGTGTACCGCGCCGACGACCTGGCGCTCGGTCGACACGTCGCGGTGAAGGTCTTCAGCCCCGCGACCGAGGGCATCGACGACGTCGATCGCCGGCGATCGGAGACCGCGCTGCTCGCGAGCCTGACGCACCCCGCGCTCGTGACGCTGTACGACGCGGCGCGTGACGCCGAGAGCAACCGCGAGTTCCTGGTGATGGAGCTGGTCGAGGGCGAGGACCTCCGCGAGATCCTGCGACGCGGCGCCATCCCCCGGCGCGACGCCGCCCGCATGCTCGCCGACCTGGCCGAGGGGCTGCACGTCATCCACTCGCGGGGGATCGTCCACCGCGACGTGAAGCCGGCGAACGTGCTGCTGGCGCCGGCGCACCTGCCGACCCGGCGGTGGAACGCGAAGCTCGCCGACTTCGGCATCGCCCGGCTCCTCGACGAGTCGCGCCTGACGGCGACCGGTCGCATCATCGGCACGCCGGGCTACCTGAGCCCCGAGCAGGTCCGGGGCGAGCCGGTCGGCAGCTCGGCCGACGTGTACTCGCTCGGCCTGCTGCTGCTCGAGGCGCTCACGGGCGAGCAGCCCTTCCCCGGCCCCGCGCTCGAGTCGGCGAGCGCCCGACTCGTTCGGGATCCGGTGGTTCCCGCCGACCTCGGTCCGGAGTGGGTCGACCTGCTGACCGCGATGACCGCGCGCGATCCCGGAGACCGCCCGAGCGCGCTCGACATCGCCCTCGCCGCCCAGTCGCTCGAGGTCGGCCCCATGCACGCGACCTCGACGGGCGAGGGCCTCGACGGGGGCTCCGCCGGTGCCGGCATCGCCCATCCGCCGGCCCAGCACGACGAACACGACACGCGCATCATCGCGGCCGTCGGGGCGACCGGCGCGATCGAATCGCTGGTCGAGGACGCCACGGTGGCCGTCCCCGCGGCGGCCGTCGCACCACCGCTCGCGGACGACGACGACGCGACCGCCGCGACTCGGGTGCTGACCGTCGACACGTTGCCGGGTGAGCGACTGGGGGCGGCGGCCGAGCCCGCACCCGTCTCCGGGCGCCGCGCGGTGCGCCGGGCTCCGCGCTGGGTGATGCTCGGAATCGCCGCCGGACTCGCCCTGCTCGCGGGCCTCGTGCTCGTGCCCGCGCTCGCCGGCCTCGGCGGCGGCGGCGCCGAGCCCGAACAGACGCCGACGCCGGCACCGACGATGCCGAGCGTTCCGGGCGACCTCGGCCTGCACCTCGAGCAACTCGAGGAGGCGGTGACGCCATGACGAGCCGATTCCGTCGCGCGATCGCCGCGGCATCCGTGACCCTCGCCCTGGCCGGCGGGCTCGCCGGCTGCACGGCCGAGACCGACGATGCCGCGCAGCAGTCGCAGGACTATCGCGCCCAGGTCGCCGCGATCGCCGAGTACTCGGCGGCGGGCGAGTATGCGAACGCGCTCGCACGCCTCGACGAGCTCGAGGCCGAAGTCGTGGCCGACGCGGCCGACGGCACGCTCACGGGCGACCGCGAGGCGGCCATCGTCGAGGCGCTCGCGCTCGTGCGCAGCGACCTCGACGCCGCGATCGCCGCGGCCACGGTGCCCGCGCCGGCCCCCGAGGAGGGTGACGACGCCGACGACGCCGACGAGGACTCGTCGGGTCCCGGGAACAGCGGCGACAACGCCAACACGGGCAAAGGCGAGGACAAGGGCAAGGGCAAGGGCAAGGACTGACCTCGTCCGGGCGACTCAGTCCCGACCGCGGAACGCCTCCATCGACCGGTAGACCCCGAAGCCGTCGCCCACCACGCGGTCGAACACGCGGGTCGGCAGCAGCGCCCGCAGTGCGCGCGAGAGGCGCACTGAGGCGGGCAGCTCGACGAGCGGTCGCCCGTCGAGCATCGCGCGCCACACGCGATCGACGACGACCTCGGGCTCCAGCACGGGGGCCAGCAGCGGGCCGCGGGCGCCGTGGAACATGCCCGTCGAGACGTACGAGGGCGTCACCGTCGTCACGGTCACGTGCGCGTGCCCGGCCTGCCGCAGCTCGAGTCGCAGCGAGTCGCTCCAGCCGTTGAGCGCCGCCTTGGATGCCGCGTACACGGCCATGCGCGGGTTGGCGAGCGTCCCCGCGGCGCTGCCGATGTTGACCACCCGCGCGGGCCGGCCCGACGCGATCATGGCGGGCAGGAACTCGCGGGCCACGTACATGGGTGCGAGCGCGTTCACGAGCATCGTGGGCCGGACGTCGTCGCCCGCGTCGGTCTCCCAGAAGAACCGGTTGCCGCGGACGATCCCCGCGTTGTTGACGAGGATGTCCGGGTTCCCGACGTCGCGGCGCACCTTGTGCGCGGTCTTCGCGATCGCGCCGAGCTCCGACACGTCGACAGCGTACGACCGCACGTCCGTGCGTCCGCGGGACCGGCTGCCGAGCTCGTCGGCGGCCCGCGCGAGCGTGGGCGCGTCGCGATCCCAGAGCACCACCGAGGCGGCGCCCTCATCGACCGCGCGCTCCGCGTACATCCAGCCCATGCCGCCCGCCGCCCCGGTGATCAGGATGCGCGCGCCCCGCGCCGTTCTCGCCATGCCGACCATTCTCGCAAGCGTGAGGGGCCCTTCGCCCCGCGTCGACGCTCGGCGCACGCCTAGCCTGATCGCATGGTCGCGCACACGCCCGCGCTCGCGGGGTGGACCACCGATCGGAAGACGTACCTCGACAACCTCAAGGTGGTCCTGATCGCCGCCATCATCGCGATCCACGCGGTGCTGGGCTACGTCGGCTCAGACCAGTACTGGACGTACGCCGACGTGCAGGAGACGACGCTGCATCCCGTCACCGAAGCGGTGCTCGCCGTGGTGGTCGTGCCGTTCGGGCTGTTCATGATCGCACTCCTGTTCCTGGTCGCCGGCCTCCTCACCCCGTCGTCGCTCAGGCGGAAAGGCGGGCGACGATTCGTCGTCGACCGGCTGGTGCGCCTCGGCATCCCCTTCGCCGCCTTCACGTTCGTCCTGTGGCCGGCGACGACGTACGCGCTCTACCATGCGTTCGGCGCAGCACCCGGGTCCTTCTGGGACGAGTACCTCAGCGACGAGGGCGCCATCGACACGGGGCACCTGTGGTTCCTCGGCGTCCTGCTGATCTTCTCGCTCGGCTACGCGGGGCTGCGGGCACTGCTCGGGGGGACGCGCCGGGACGCCGCGGAGACCACGCCGCGCACGCCCCGAGCCATCCGCCTCGCACACCTCGGCGGGCTCGCCGCCGCGGTCGCCGGCGTCACGTTCCTGGTCCGCCTCGCATTCCCGTACGGCAGCGAATCCGCCACCGACCTCAACCTCTGGGAGTGGCCCGGATGCGTCGCCCTGTTCGGCCTCGGGATCGTCGCCTGCGATCGCGACTGGACCACCCGGGTCCCATCCCGGCTCGTGCGCGGATCGGGCATCATCACGATCGTCGCCGCGATCACCGCCGCCGGGTTCCTGTTCCTCGTGATGCAGCTCGGTTCGACCGACCTCATGTGGGGCGGATGGACGTGGCCGGCGATCACGCTCGACGTCATCGAGAGCGCGCTCATGGTGTTCGGCTCCGTGTGGCTGCTCGGCACGTCGCAGCGCCATCTCGCCCGCCCGCTCCCCGCCGGCGCGGCCCTGGGGCGCAGCGCGTACGGCGCGTTCCTCCTGCAGGGCTTCGTGCTCATCGGCCTGGCCCTCGCCCTGCGGTGGCTGTCCCTGCCCGCCGAGCTGAAGGCGCTCGTCGTGGCGGCCGGCGGCGTCGCGGGTTCGTTCGCCCTCGCGTGGCTGCTCGTCAGCCGGGTGCGGTGGCTCTCGCGCATCATCTAGTGCGGGGCGGATGGCGCAGCCCGCGTCCGACCGGGCAGAATCCGAGGCATGAGCGAACCCGACGTGCGCCTGGTCCGGATGTCCGATGCCGAGGTGGAGGCCTGGCTGCCCATCGCCATGGCCCACTACGAGGAGGCCCGGAGGGAGGCGGGCGACACACCCGAACAGGCGGCCGCCGGGCGGCGCGCCTCCGAGGAGCGCTTCTTCCCCGACGGCCGGATCGTGGACGGGCAGTTGCTGCACGCGATCCGGATCGGCGACGAGGACGCCGGGTGGCTGTGGGTCGGTCCGTGGGATGACTCGGGGTCGGTCTGGTGGGTCTGGGACCTCATGGTGCACCCGGGCTACCGGCGTCGCGGCGTCGCGCGCCGCGCGATGCTCGCGGCCGAGGAGATCGCACGCGAGCACGGCGCGGTCACGCTCATGCTCAACGTGTTCGCCGACAACGAGGCCGCGGTCGCGCTCTACGACGCGCTCGGGTTCCGGGCGGCGTCGCTGCACATGGCCAAGCCGCTCTGAGCGTCAGTCCGACAACGGCAGCGCCTCGACGCGATCGCCCGGACCTGCGAGCAGGAGCACGCGACGCGCGGAGACGCCCTCGAGCGCCGCGATGAGGGCCGCGGCATCCGGTGTCGTCTCGGGCACGTCGAGGGCGCGTCGCCACACCGTGACGGAGGCGCCGGTCGCCTCGGCGATGCCGCGTTCGAGCGCATCGGTGTCGCCCGCGGCGACGAGGATGACGCGGGCGATGCGGCGGGCATGTGCCAGGCCCTGCGCGGCGATCTCGGCGCGATCGCGACGCCAGACCGCGAAGTGGTAGCCGAACACCAGCGCGGTCGCGACGAGGACGCCGAGCGGCGCCCGGATCCGGTCGACGAGGCTCGCCGCTGCGGCCGGTTCGAGCACGAACTCGAAGAGCCGGTAGCCGATGACGAGCAGGGCGACGAGCGCGACGATCGCGCTGACCCCGAAGACGACGACGAGGTAGACGCGGCGACCGGCGTCGGCGACCTCCGCCGGGTCGGGATGGCGCAGCGGCCGCCAGTTCAGCCACCAGACCGGTGCGCCGACGATGAGCGCGCTCAGGCCGCTGAGCAGGAGCGTTCGGTTGTCGGACCCCGCGAGGGGTGAGACGAGCTCGGCGAGCGTGGCGTTGAGCACCACGCCGATCCCCGAGGCCGTGGCGATCAGGCCGACCCCCGACATCACGAGCCGGACGGCGCGCTGGACCCGGTCGCCGCGGTCGACGGCCACGGTGCGGTGATGCTGCCATGCGAGCCCTCCGACGACCGCGGCGGCGATCGCGGTGCCCAGCGGGGCGAGCACCAGGCTGGCGGGATCGCCCGGGTCGAAGGCCAGCCGAAGCAGGACGAACAGTGCCACGGCGATGCCGGTGAGCATCGTCGCGGCGGTGGCGAGCACGCCGACCACGACGAGTCCCACGTCGGCGAAGCCCGTGCGCAGCCGGCGGACGTCGTCCCGGAACCAGTGCCAGGCCCAGATCGTCGCGCCGACCACCAGGGTGACGATCGCGGTCACGGGCGCCCGCCACCACGAGCCTCCGGCGATCTCGATCGCTGCGAGCCCCCGGATCGCCTCGTCGAGCAGGCCGCCGAGCGCGCCGATGCCGCCGATGAGCGCGACGACCAGCCCGTACGCGGCGGCGATCACGAGCGGGACCGTCGTCATGCGCAACGGCTGACTCCGGGTGCGCCGCAGCATCCATCGGTGCCAGGTCCAGACGAGCGCCCAGGTCACGGTCGTCGCGGCCGCGACCGGATCCCAACGGCCGTGGATCGCGGCGTCCGCTGCAGTGAGGAGCGCCGACACGGCCACCGCGAGCGAAACCACGTAGAGGACCGTGAGATACAGCCCCCAGGCCAGCGAGCCGCGCTCGGTGTCATCGCCCAGTCGCCGCTGGACCGACCACCACAGCAGGGCGGCGAGCGGACCGCCGATGAGCGTGAACGCGAGCGAGAGCGCCAGGTCGCCCGCGCCGCGCGACGCGATCGGCGCCGTGGACTCGAGCAGGCGCCCGAGCAGGCCGGCGACGCCGATCGCGGCGATGACGACGAGCACCGCCAGGAGCGTGTAGACGATCAGACGACGCACCGTGCCCTGCGCCCTCCCGCTCGACTCGGGCGGGCGGACCTCCTCCTCGGGGGGCGTCGCGTCGGACATCACGGCATCTCCGGCTGGCAGATCGTGAGCGGCCACGGGGCGGTCTCGATGCGCCATTCGTCGCCCTCGCGGACGAGGTCGAACTCGCCCTCCTCCTGCGACTCGTCGGGACCGAGCGGCCCGCCGCCGCCGTAGGAGATCGCCATGAGCACGCGCACGTCGGCCGACTCGTCGCGTTCCTCGGTCTCGACGAGCGTGACCCGCATCCCGTCGACCGGCGGGCCCTCGAGGCGCACGCACCCCTCGGCGAGCTCGTCGACGAGGTACTCCTTCGCCGTCTCCTCGTCGCCGTCGATCACCGCCGCCGAGTAGCGCTGCACGACGCCCTCGGGGGTCGACTCGTCGAGCGACTGCGGTTCGCCGCGCGTGAAGACGACGACCAGCGCGATGATCACGAGTGCCGCGATCACCCCGACGATGATGAGGAGCGTGCGATCGGGCCGGGCGGGGGGCCGGGCCGGGGAGGCGTCCATCCCCGAATCATGGCGTGTACGGGCGCCGATCCCACGGATCTCGGAGGCACGTGTCGCCGCTCCGGCGACGGTGCGGCCGCTCGATCATCGCGGCCCGTGGCTCACGAGCGTCCCGGGACCCGGGAGGCCGCCGTCGAACTGCCCGGCGACGGTCGACAACGCGAAGCCGCGTCCGCGCAGGCCCGCGATGATCGCCGGCACGGCGTCCACGGTCTGCTGATGGGTGTCGTGCAGGAGCACGATGCTGCCCCGCGAGCTCTGGGTGATCGCGCGATCGACGACGACGTCCGTCCCCGGTTCCTCCCAGTCGCGGGTGTCGACGTCCCAGACGATCACGGGCAGGCCGACCAGCCCGCGGACCTTCGCGTTCGACGCCCCGTACGGCGGTCGCATGCTCGAGGCGCTCGCGCCGGTCGCGCTCGCGATCGCCTGCTGGGTCCGGGTGAGCTCGCGCCGCACCTCCTCATCGGTGAGCTTGGTCAGGTTCGGATGGCGCCACGTGTGGTTGCCGATCTGGTGGCCGGATTCGACGATCCGCCCCGCGACGTCCGGGGACGCCTGGACCGCCGACCCCTGGACGAAGAACGTCGCCACCACGCGCTCGCGATCGAGGACGTCGAGCAGGCCGGGGGTCAGCGACGACGGCCCGTCGTCGAACGTGATCGAGACGCAGGGCACGAAGGAGCAGTCGACGGGGTCGTCCCCGACGGCGGCACCGCTCGGAGCGTAGTCGCCGCCGGCCGCCGCCGCGTCGAGCGCCGCCCTGCCCTGCTCCGAGAGCAGCGGTCCGAGCAGTCGGGCGGGGACGTGCACGGAGACGACCCGGCCGACGTCCGCGGCCAGTGCGACCGAGATGACGACACCCGCCGGCGTGACCGCGGAGTCGGCGAGGATCGCCCGCCGGGCGTCCGTTCCCAGGCCCGCGAACGGATCCACGCCCGGTTCGATCCGGCCGGTCGCGCGGAGGCCCTCCGCGACGAGGGACAGCACGCGCGACTCGCGCCCGGGCGCGTAGAGGGTCGCTCCGCCGTACACCCCGCCGGTCGCGGCATCCGCGTACCAGACCTCGCGCACGACCGAGGACGCCGCACCGGCCTCGTGCCGATTCAGCGAGACGCGCTCGCCGAGCAGCGGACCCGAGGCGACGACGATGGAGCAGTCCACGATCAGGCTGGACGGCGTGGGCGTCGTGAACGATCCGCCCCAGCACGGCTGGGCTGCGCCGCCGGCGACCAGGTCCACACCGGGCTGCCAGTCCACCCCCCGCTCGCCGACGTACGCGAGCAGCGCCTCCTCGACCCGTCGGGTGAGCGCCTCGCCGAACTCCGTGACACCGGGCGGCGTCGCCCACCGCGCGGATGCCGCGAGCGTGTCGGTGCGCATGGCGGCGAGCCGCGGGACGAGTGCGCCCGTTCGATCGGGCCCCAGTCTGGGCGGTCCCGGCACGACCTGCGGCGTGGGGATCGGCGCGGCGCCCGGCCTCGGATCCGGCGTGGCGGTCGGGGAGGCGGTGGCGAACGGCACGCTCATCGGGCTCGCCCCGGGGCCGGCACCACCGGCAGAGCAGCCGCCCAGTGCGGTCGCGGCGACCAGGACCGCGATCGCCGCGGCGACCGACGCACGCGAGTGCGTCGCCTCCCCACCCCGAGGCATGCGCACACCCTAACCCGAGGCGCCGCAGATCCGGCGCGTGCCGCCCGCATGGCGATGGGCGCGGTGCTCCGGGATCGGATCACCGCGCCCATCGCGCGTTCGGGGGACGGACGGCTCATCGCGTTCCGGCGGTCGGGGACAGGACGTCGTCGACCCACTCGGTCTGCGTCGCAGCGCCGGCGAAGGCATCGCCGTAGGCCGAGAGTCGTTCGCCCTGCATCTGGGCGGCCGACGGACGAGTGCTGCGTGACATCGCCTCGGCGTACGCCGCGAGCCGCTGGCCCTGGGCATCCGCCGCGGTGGTCCGCGGAGCGACCGCGCCCGAGTGCAGCTCGCGCCGCGCATCGGTGCTCATCTCACGCGCGGACTGAGGTGCCACGCCCTGCGAGTGCAGCTCGCGCATGGCCTCTGCGGTGAAGCCGTTCGCGGTCTGCGGAGCCCTCGCACTCGAGTGCAGCTCGCGCAGCGCCTCGTTGCTGAACTCCGGCACGGACTGGGGAGCCCGCGCACTCGAGTGCAGCTCGCGCAGCGCCTCGTTGCTGAACTCCGGCACCGACTGCGGAGCCGGCCCCTGCGAGTGCAGCTCGCGCAGCGCCTCGTTGCTGAGCCCCTGCACCGTCTGCGGCGTCCGAACGGTCGCCGCGGACAGGATGTCGGCGGAGCTGCGGATGGGCGAGAGGTCGTCCTTGACGATGACGTGCCCACGTGCGAATCCGACGACGGTGGCGCCGCCGTCGTCGCGGACCGGCCCCGGTCCGCCCCACGCGGCCGTGCCTGCACCGCCGCCGATGAGAACCACGAGCGACACGGTGAAGACCACCGGTGCCGCGTGCTTGGTGTTCATGGTTCGTTTCCTTCCTTGACTCTGGGTCTGGCTCTCGGGCTATGGCGAACGTACGAAGGTCCCCACCCGGCCGGATCCGTGCGGCCACCCGGAATGAGCGCGGATTATCCTGAGATTTCCTCAGTGCAGTGGTGGGTCGCGGGTGCTCCCGATGGATGACGCCGCAGCAAGCACGCGCGAATCCGTCCGTTCACGCAACATTCCCGCGCCGAACCGCAATCAATCGCGGAGGCGCCGCACGTAGCCTTGAAGCGCGCGGCGAATCCCGCCGCGCACCGCCGCCGAAAGGCCCCGAATCCCGAGAACGGAGGTTCCGATGTCACAGAACACCATGACTGCTGCAATCGTTGGCGAACCCGAGGTTCTCGAGGACGAGTCCGGCATCGAGATCACCGCCGAGCTCATCGGCCTGGCCGACGGGGTCGAGTCCGACCCCGCCTGGCTCCGCCTCAAGGAGTCGGCCACGAAGCTCCAGGGGCTGCAGGTCAAGGACGGCTCGGTGCCCGAGGAGGGCGACAAGCCCGAGGCATCCGCCCTCGTCGACGCCATCGTCGAGTCGGTCGAGGCCCTCGCGCCCCGATTCCCGCACGAGACCGCCTACCTCACGGCCCTGCAGGCCGACTTCCGTCGCTGGCAGGCAGAGGGCCTCGGCGTGCCCGACTTCCTCGACTCGCTCGTCGAGTTCCAGCCGCAGGTGCACCGTGTCGACGGCATCCGACACCTGGTCGTGTTCCCGATGTACACGCAGAACGGCTCGTCCGACCGCCACGTCGAGGCGCTCGTCGTCGAGACGATCTGGCCCGAGTTCATCGCGCACCTCGAGGCCGGCGACTACGGCAACAAGCTCTTCGTGAGCCTGCGCCTCGTCGACTTCACGCCCGGGTACGACACGAACTCCGCGGTCCTCTTCCCCGAGACCGTCGCGATGCGCGAGATCCCGCCGTTCACGTGGGGCGCGATCTTCCAGGACCGCGAGGCCGCCCGCTACCGCCGGGTCGTGCGCGCGGCATCCGAGATCACCAAGCTCGAACTGCCCGACGACGCGGCATCGCTGCTCGACGACCAGCAGCTCGCCGAACGCACGTTCGTGATGTGGGACATCATCCACGACCGCACGCACATGCGCGGCGACCTGCCGTTCGACCCGTTCATGATCAAGCAGCGGATGCCGTACTTCCTCTACTCGCTCGAGGAGCTGCGCTGCGACCTCACGGCGTTCCGCGAGTCGGTCCGGATCGAGCGCAGCCTGCGCAAGCGTGCCGACGAGGGCGACCAGCTCGATGCGGTCGAGACCCAGCTGCTCGAGCACGCCAAGCTCGTGCAGTACGCCGTGATCTTCGACCGGATCTTCCGATTCGCGATCACGGGGTCGCGCGTGCGCAACTACGACGGCCTCGGCGGGCAGCTGCTGTTCGCCTGGCTGCACCAGAAGCACGCGCTCGAGTGGACCGACGTGAAGCTCGCCTTCGACTGGGAAGCGGTCCCCGACGCCGTCGTCGAGCTCGGCGACGCGATCGACGAGCTGTACTGGAAGTCGATAGATCGCCCGAAGACCGCACACTGGCTCGCCGCCTACGAGCTTGTGCGCGGGGTGCTGACGCCGAACCCGGCCTCGGTGTGGGCCGAGGGGCTGCCCCGCGAGGTGCTCGCCGGCCCGCCCAAGGGCTACACCGACCTCGTCATGGACGACGAGTTCCCGCTGTCCATGTTCTACGAGGCGCTCGACAAGAAGATGAAGCCGGTCATCGAGTCCACCGTCGGGATCACCGCCCGGGACGCCTGACCTTCGACGGCTCGCCCCCGACCGAGCCGAGTCACCCCGGGACGGCGCGCCCGAGGCTTCCGCCCGCCGCCCGGGGTGACTCGCGTCATGAGAGGATTCCCCCGATGACCAGCGCACTGAACGACAAGGTGATTGTGATCGCCGGCGCCACGAGCGCGTCGGGACGTGCCGTCGCCCGCGCGCTCGTCGACGCCGGCGCACGCGTCATCGCGGTCGGTTCGCACCAGGGCCGGCTCGACGAGCTCGAGGTCGACATCCCCGGCGTGACGGGCGAGCGCGCCGACCTCACCGACGGCGACGACGTGCTCGAGCTCGCGATGCGCGTGCACGCCAAGGTCGGCGACGTCGACGGCGTCGTGCACCTGGTGGGCGGATGGCGCGGGGGCGGCGGCATCCCCGGCCAGACCGAGGAGGACTATCGCGTGCTCGAGCGATCCTTCACTGCGCTGCGGAACGCCAGCCGGGTGTTCTGGGACGACCTGGTCGCCTCCGACGCCGGTCGCGTCGCGATCGTGTCCTCGACGACCGTCGAGAAGCCCACTGCCGGCGGGGCGAACTACACCTCGATCAAGGCCGCCAGCGAGTCGTGGATGCGCTCGCTGGCCGACGGATTCGCCAAGGCCGGCGCTCCGGGCGCGGCGGTCACCTTCCGGGTCAAGGCCCTCGACGGGCTGGAAGCGCGGCTCGCCGACGAGGTCGTCGCCCTGTGGGCTGCGGATGCCGCGGCATCCGACCTGAACGGGCGCGTGACGACGCTCGCGAAGTGACCGGAACCGGCGGGCGCCGCCCCTGACCGGGTTAGCGAACCGCCTCCGGACATGCAATCCCCTGTCCGCCCGCGCGCGACGTGCCTATCGTGGCGCCGACGCCGGAGCGGCCCGCCCCGTCGCACGGACGGTCGCGCTGCCCGGAGCGGAGGCGGTGACATGACCGGCTGGAATACGGACACGCTGGCAGGAACGGCGGGGGCGGGCGCCCTCACGATCGTGGAGGGCACCTCGTTCTGCGTCTCGGGACCCAACGGCGACATGGTGCCCGAGCTGCCGCACGGGGCGTTCCATCGCGACACGAGGATGGTCTCGCGCCTGACCCTCCTGATCGACGGGGCGACCGTCGAGCCGCTGTCGGCGATGACGCCCCACCCCGACCGTGTCGTCATGGTCGGACGGGCCGGTCACATCCCCGGCCGGGCCGACACGCCCCTGCTCGTGGAGCGCGACCGTCGCATCGGCGCCGGGCTGCGCGAGCAGATCACCCTGCGCAGCTACTCGCGCGAGGCGCTGACCGTGCGCGTCGAGCTCGTGCTCGAAGCCGACTTCGCCGACATCTTCGAGGTGAAGGAGGGACGCGCGGCCCGTCGGCCCGGGGCGATGCGGGAGTCCGAGCCCGGCAGGTTCGCGATCGCATCGAGCGCGGGCGGGCATCCGGGCGTCACGGTGACCGCCGAGGGCGCGGATGTCGCCGGCGACCGGATCCGGTTCGACGTCGTACTCGAGCCGCGCGGCACCTGGTCCCGGCGCGTGCTCGTGACGCCGCGCGACGAGACGGTGGACGACACGATCGGACCCGACTCGGAGGCCGCCGCGATCGACGAGCCCACGCGTCGCTTCCTCGCCTGGCAGTCGGCATCACCGACCTCATCGTTGCGCGACGACGCGATGGAGCGCGTCATCCGCCAGAGCCAGCGCGATCTCGGCTCGCTTCGCATCTTCGACCCGGCCAATCCGGACCGGCCGGTCGTCGCGGCGGGAGTGCCGTGGTTCATGGCCCTGTTCGGTCGCGACTCGCTCCTCACGTCGTGGATGGCGCTGCCGCTCGACCCTTCCCTCGCGCTCGGGACGCTCCAGACGCTCGCCTCGCTGCAGGGCACCCGCGAGGTGGCCTCCTCCGAGGAGCAGCCCGGCCGGATCCTGCACGAGGTCCGCCTCGGCGCGACGACGAACCTCGCGCTGGGCGGAAGCTCCGTCTACTACGGCACGGCCGACGCCACGCCGCTCTACGTGGTCGTGCTCGGCGAGCTCGCGCGCTGGGGAGCCCTGCCCGACGACGCCGACGACCTGCTCGAGGCCGCCGACCGGGCACTGAAGTGGGTGGACGAGTACGGCGACCGCGACGGCGACGGGTTCGTCGAGTACGAGCGCCTCAACGAGCACGGCCTGGTCAACCAGGGCTGGAAGGACTCGTGGGACGGCATCAACTTCGCCGACGGCACCCTGGCCCAGGCGCCCATCGCGCTGTGCGAGGTGCAGGGCTACGTGTACGCCGCGTTCATCGCGCGCGGCACGCTCGCCTGGCTGCGCGGCGATGCCGAGGGAGCGGAGCACTGGTCGGAGCGGGCGGCCGCGCTGAAGCGCGCGTTCAACGAGCGGTTCTGGCTGCCCGAACGCGGATGGTTCGCCGTCGCGCTCGATCGCGACAAGCGCCCGGTCGACGCCTGCGCGTCCAACATGGGCCACTGCCTGTGGAGCGGCATCGTCGACGACGACAAGGCCGCCGCCGTCGCCGAGCGGCTCCTCTCGCCCGAGATGTTCAGCGGGTGGGGCGTCCGCACGCTCGCATCGGGCATGGGCGCCTACAACCCGGCGAGCTACCACAACGGCTCGGTCTGGCCCCACGACAACGCGATCATCGCGGCGGGGCTCATGCGGTACGGCTTCGTCGAGGAGGCGAACCGGATCGTCGCGGGGCTGTTCGAGGCCGCAGCATTCTCGGGCGGCCGCCTGCCCGAGCTGTTCTGCGGGTTCGAACGCGCGCAGTACCCCGAACCGGTGTCGTACCCCGCGTCGTGCTCGCCGCAGGCGTGGGCGGCGGCGACGCCGCTGTCGCTGCTGCGCACCACGCTGAGGTTCGATCCGTCGATGCCCACGCGCGACGTCTGGGTGGCCCCGACCTCCCTCGGCGAATTCGGCGACATCCACCTGCGCAACGTGCCGTTCGCGGGCAAGCGCATCTCGATCGACACCTCGCGGCGGGGCACCAAGCTCATGGGGCTGCCGACCGACGTGAGACTCCACCACGAGCCGAGCCCGCCCGCCGCCGTCCCCACCGGGAGGAACGGGTGAGCCGCGGCGCACGCCGGTAGGGTCGGGTCCACGACCTGGGAGGGGGGCGACGGTGCCCGACATCACCGCATCCGACGGAACCCGGCTGCACTACGCGGAGACAGGCGATCCGGCGGCGCGACCCGTCGTGCTCATCGCGGGATTCAAGGCGGCCGCATCCAGCTGGCGCTACCAGGTGAAACCGCTGGAACGTGCGGGACACCGGGTGATCGCGTTCGATCGGCGCGGCCACGGTGCGTCCGACCCCGGTGAACGGGAGCCGACGATGGAACGCCACGGCCGCGACATCCACGACCTGCTCGAGGGACTCGACCTGCGCGACGCGACCCTGGTGGGCCAATCGATGGGCGGCAACGCCATCTGGGCCCTCGTCGATCGGTTCGGCACCGACCGGGTTCGCGACCTCGTCATCGTCGACCAGACGCCGTGCATGCTCAACCACGACGACTGGCCGTACGGGTTCTACGATTACGACGCATCGAACGTCGACACGCTCTTCGCGACCGGCATCCACGACCCGGGCCGATTCCCTGCGAAGTCCAAGGGCCTCGTGCGCGTGGCTCGCATGCTGCGTGCCCTCGACCTGCCGAAGGGGGGTGCGCCGACGTACTCCGACGCCGAGCTCGCGCCGCTGGCCGACCATGCGAAGCGGGACTGGAGGCCGGTCGTCGCGCGCGCCGACGTTCCGGTGCTCTTCGTGGCGGGCGCGGAGAGCGAGGTGTGGCCGTCGGGTCACGCCGACGCCGCGGCGGCGTTGAATCCGCTCGCGCAGGCGGTCGTCATCGAACGGGACGGCCACGCCGCCAACATCGAGCAGCCCGCCGCGTTCAGCCGGATCCTGCTCGACTGGCTCGCGAGGCGCACGCCCTAGGTCGGGAACGCCTTTCCCGGGTTGAGCACGCCCGCCGGATCGAACGCGTGCTTCACGGCCCGGTGCAGCTCCACGACGCGCGGGCTCAACTCCGCACTCGCGCCGGCGAGCTTGAGCAGGCCGACGCCGTGCTCGCCGGTCACCGTGCCGCCCAGCTCACGACAGTCCTCGACGATGCGGTCGAAGGCGAGCTTGGCCCGAGCCTTCGCCGCGTCATCCCCCTCAGGCGCGATGATCAGCGGATGCAGGTTGCCGTCGCCGGCGTGCGCGATGTTGGCGATGACGACGTCGTGTTCGCTCGCGGTCGCCTGGATGCGCGCGAGCATCTCGGGCACGCGCGCGCGAGGCACGCAGATGTCCTCGGTGAGGACCGGCCCCAGTCGTTGGACGGCCGGGTAGGCGAGGCGGCGCGCGAGGAAGAGCCGATCGGCGTCGGCCGGCGACGCGCCGCGTTCGACGGTCAGGGCACCGGCATGCGCCATCCGCTCGGCGACCTGCGACGCCAGCGCGTCGCCCGCCGCACCCACCTCGTCGACCCTCGCCAGCAGGAGCGCCTCGACGCCGTGCGGAAGCCCGAGCCCCTTCCACGCATCGACGGCCTCGATGCACGTCCGGTCGATGAGTTCGAGCGCCGACGGGACGATGCCCGCCGCCGAGATCTCGGCGACCGCGCGACCGGCGGTCTCGAGCGCGTCGAACGAGCCCACGACCGCGCGCTCCTCGCGGCCGCCGAGCGGCAGCAGCTTCAGCGTGAGTTCGACGATGATGCCGAGCGTCCCCTCGGACCCGACCATGAGCGCGCTGAGGTCGTACCCCGTGACGCCCTTCGCGGTGCGGCGGCCGAGGCGCACGACCTCGCCGTCGGCGAGGACGACGGTCAGGCCCAGGACGTAGTCGCGCGTCACCCCGTATTTGACGCAGCAGATGCCGCCGGCGTTCGTCGCCGCGTTGCCGCCGAGCGTGGAGATCCGATGGCTCGCGGGGTCGGGCGGGTACCAGAGCCCGTGGGCGGCGACCGCACGGCGGAGGTCGTCGTTCAGGACGCCCGCCTCGGCCACGGCGATTCGCTCGCCGGGGTCGATCTCGACGATCCGGGTCATCCGCTCGAGTGAGAGCACGATCGACCGCGCGGTGGCGTTCGCGCCGCCCGACAGGCCGGTGCCGGCGCCTCGCGCGACGACGTGCAGGCCGGATGTCGCTGCGAACCGCACCGTGGCGGCGACCTGGTCGATCGACTCGGCGAGCACCACCGCGATGGGGTCTGCGAAGTCGGCCCACTCGGCGTCGTCGTGCGCGTACCGCGCGAGATCGGACGGGTCGGCGAGCACGTCGGCGCCCTCGACGGCAGCGCGCAGGTCCGCGACGACCGACACGGATCCGAAGGGCATCAGGTCGCCGCCGGCGGCACCGCGGAGTCCGCGGCCGGCTCGTCGCCCGCCCTGCCGGCCCCGTCGCCATCACCGTCGCCGGCCACGTCGCGCCGGGTGTCTGCCGGGTCGCGCTCGGCCCGGCTGAGCAGCACGAACGGCACGGCGAAGGCCTGGAGGACACCACTCCAGAGCAAGGAGAATCCGTACCCGCCGAGGTCGGCCGCGCGGCCGAGCACGGGCTGGATCGCCGCCCCGCCCGCGCTGCCCAGCAACGAGTCGAACGACAGAACGGTGGCCCGCTGCTTCGACGGGATCATGTCGTTGAGGTAGGCCCGGTGCACCGGGTCGTCGATCGACGACGCGATGCCCCAGACGGCGATCATCGCCACCGCGACCCAGAAGTTCGCCGTGACGGCAAGGGCGACGAGTCCCAGGGCGCTCGAGATGGCGGCGAGCAGGATGACCGACGTGCGCCTGCGGAACCGGCGGCGCACGTGCGGCGCGAGGAATCCGCCGATGATGCCGGCGCCGGAGAGCAGCGCCGCGGCCAGCCCGGCGACCGAGTACGCGTCCTCGTCGCCCCAGAGCTCGAGCAGGTAGGGCTGCAGGGCGTAGAACGCGTAGATGCCCACGCCCATCGTGAACGGCGTGGTCAGCATCAGCCAGCGCACGGGCCGGTTGCCGAGTCCGTAGCGCACCGAGGCCCGGAAGACGTTGCGCGTGGCCGCGAGCGGGCCGGCACCCCGCTCGGGCGTGAACCCGAGGTCGTGCATGAGGATCGCGGCGACGACGAACATGACCACGAGGATTCCGGCCCTGATCAGGAACGGAACCCCGAGGTTCGTCAGCTGGGCGACGACGCCGCCGAGCACCGATCCGCCGAGCATCGCCACGTTGCCGACGATCACCGCCCGGCCGAACACCGTCTCGAGGCTGCCGCGGTATCCCGTCGCCTGGAGCGCGTCGACCAGCCACGCGTCGACTGCGCCCGAGAAGAAGGTGAAGCCGAGGCCGAGGAGCACCGACACCACCGCCCACGCCCAGAACGGCGACTGCCACACCCACAGCAGCCAGTACAGCGCCGTGGTGACCGCGAGCGTGATCGTGCCGAGCAGGTACGACGCACGTCGCCCGAGCGTGTCGGCCACGACGCCGGTCGGGATCTCGAACACGAACATGCCGAGGCTGAAGAACGCGTTGGCGGCGAAGGCCTCGAGGTTGGTCAGGCCGGCATCGAGCAGGAAGAGCGTGTTGATGCCCCAGATGAACGACGCGGCCAACGTGTTACCGAGCATCAGCGTGTAGTACGTGCCCTGCACGCGCCGGGCCGCTCGCCCTCCGCCCTCGGATGCGGGGGCGGTCATGCGCGATTCCGCAGACGGCCCATCGGACCATCATGCTGCACGTCGCCTCGCACGTACAGGCCGCGCCGCCGCCTCGGACGTTTCCCACGGGCCATTCGGACTTTTGTCGTGGAAAGTGAAAAGCCGCGCATATCACCCACGCTTTTGCTTGACCTCAGCGAGACAAATGCCGTAGCCTCCGAAAAAGTTCGTGGATGCCAACTCACGAGCAACGGCGCTCGGGTTCAGACCCTTCGCGCCGTCCCTACAAGAAAACGGTTCAGTGCAAGGGAGCATCATGGATGAACTGACGGAACAGGCCGAGCACGACGCCCGCGTCCTCGGGCGCAGCCTCGGCCTGACGCGCCGGCAACTGCTGGCGGCCACGACGGGTATGGCCGCCGCCGCAGCGGTCGGGCTCGCCGGCGGCCACACGCACGCGCACGCGGCCACGGGCGCCGCCGCCGACGTGGCGAACGGACCGCTGGTCCCGCCCGGCAAGCGGGGCATCATCCTCTACACGGTGCGCGACGCGGTCGGCCGCAACCCGCTCACGAGCGACCTCCCCTCCGGCTTCAAGGAGGTCCTCGCGGAGCTGGCACGCATCGGGTACAAGCAGATCGAGTTCGCGGGCTACGGGCAGAACGCCAACTCCGAGGGCGGCGCGAACCTCGGAACGCCCGAGGGAGCACAGCTGCTCCGCACCTGGCTCGACGACAACGGCCTCGAGGCCGAGGGCAACCACGGCCAGATCCCGTCGACGATCACGGATGCGACGATCGCCGCATTCGACGCCGCGTGCGAGGTCGCCAACATCCTCGGATTCGGCCACATCGGCACCGGCAGCGACCCGACGAGCAGCTCGTACCTCGCCGACTGGCAGGCCGCGGCCGACCGCTGGAACTTCTTCGGCGAGCGCGCCGCGACGCACGGGCTCAAGCTGTACACGCACAACCATGACGCGGCGTACAGCTTCCTGCTCGACAGCACCCCCGACGCGGTGACCGGCCTTCCGACTCGCTCGACCGGCCTCCGCCGCCTGGAGTGGTTCCTGCAGAACACCGACCCGAACTACGTGTACCTCGAGATGGACATCTACTGGGCGCACGTGGCCCAGCACCGATTCCAGAGCTACACGGCGCCCGACGGCTCCGTCGTGCAGAACGTGTTCGACCCTGCCGGTCTCGTCGCCGCGCAGACCACCCGGTTCCCGCTCTTCCACGCGAAGGACGGCGCCTCGCGGCCCGACCTCGCCGCGGGCTACTCGATCGTGCCGTTCGGCGCGGGCGACATCGACTTCACCACGTTCTTCCAGCGGATCGGGGCGAAGGGGTACCACAACTCGATGTACGAGCAGGACAACGCGTCGACGGTCAACTCGCTGGGCGTGAACGCGCCGTCGCCCTCGCTGTCGCTGGAGAACTCCGCGTACAGCTACGGCAATCTGGCCGCCCTGCGCGGCTGACGCACGACCCCGGGCCGCGCGGTGCCTTACCCCGCGCGGCCCGGCACCACATGGATCCCGCCGAACCTCCTTCCATCCGACTGGAGACATCCATGCACATCGCACGTTCACGCCTCGCGGCGCTGGTGACCGGAGCCGCCGTCGCGGCTTCGCTCGTCGTCGCGGGGCCCGCTGCCGCCCATGAGGGCCATGACCACGGAGACGAGGTCGCGGCCACCACGTGGGCCAACTACGAGCGCGTCAGGCTCGCCGGCACCAGCGGGGTCGGCGAGCCGATCGACCTCGCCGTGCTGCCCGACTCCCGCGTGCTCCACACGACGCGCGGCGGCCAGCTCCGACTGACCGACCCCGCCGAGGGCACCACCACGGTCGTCAACACGATCGACGTCTACGCCAACTCCGAGGACGGACTGCAGACCGTCACGCTCGACCCCGATTTCGAGGAGAACGGCTGGGTCTACCTCTATTACGCACCGCGCGTGATGGACGCCCCGTACCCCGAGACCACGCCTGCCGGATCCTCGCCCAACACGCTGCCGGCCGGCGCCGATGCGTCGTACTGGGACCAATGGAAGGGCTACAACCAGCTCAGCCGCTTCAGGTGGGATGACGAGGCGAACTCGCTCGACCTCTCCACCGAGCAGGTCATCATCAAGGTCGAGGTCCAGCGCGGGCAGTGCTGCCACGTCGCCGGTGACGTCGCATTCGACAACGACGGCAATGTCCTCCTTTCGACGGGTGACAACACGCCCGCCGGCACGCCCGGCGCCAACGGCTACGCGCCCATGAACGACCGGGCCGGCTACAATCCCGGCTTCGACGCACGCCGCGGCTCGGGCAACACGAACGACCTCCGCGGCAAGATCATCCGGATCGACGTCCAGGAGGACGGCAGCTACACGATCCCCGCGGGCAACCTGTTCGCGCCGGGCACCGCCGACACCCGCCCGGAGATCTTCGCGATGGGTCTCCGCAACCCGTTCCGCATGGACTTCGACCCGGAGACCGGCGCGGTCACGTGGGGCGACTACGGTCCCGACGCGGGGACGGCGAACGTCGACCGCGGCCCGATGGGCTACGTCGAGTGGCAGTCGACCACGGTCCCCGTGAACGGCGGATGGCCCCTATGCCACGGCCCCAATGCGGAGTACAGCAACTGGGACTACGAGACGCTCACGGTGCGCAACTGGTACGACTGCGACGCACCGGTCAACCCGTCGCCCTACAACACGGGTCTCCAGCAGCTCCCGGCTGCGACCGAACCGCAGATCTGGTACGGCGACCGCCCCGAGCACCAGCCGTGGCCCGAGTTCGGCTCCGGTGGCCAGGCGCCCATGGGCGGGCCGACCTACCGCTACGACGAGGAGCTCGAGTCGGCGACCAAGTTCCCGGCGTATTGGGACGGCAAGGCCTTCATGGGCGAGTTCTCACGTGACCGCATCTTCGCGTTCTCGCAGGACGACCCCGACGGTCCCGTCACGAAGATCGAGGACTTCCTGCCCAACGCGGCCCTCACCGCCGCAGGCATGCCGGTCTGGGACAACGTGATGGACATGGAGTTCGGCCCCGACGGCTCGCTCTACGTGCTCGACTACGGCGACGGATTCTTCCGCCCGAACCCCGACGCCGGGCTCTACCGCGTCGACTACGTCGAGGGCACCAAGGGTCCGCGCGTCGTGCTGTCGGCGGACGTCACGTCGGGCGAGGGACCGCTCGAGGTCGAGTTCGACGCATCGGAGACGACCCACCCCGACGGGCTCGACCTGAGCTTCGCCTGGGACTTCGAGGGCGACGGCACCTTCACCGACGGTGACGCGGTCGCGTCGCACACGTTCACGGAGGACGGCCAGTACCAGGCCCGCGTGCGGGTCACGGACTCGAGCGGTCGCGTGAGCCTCGCCTCGGTCACCATCACCGTGGGCAACACGGCGCCGGTCGTCGAGATCGTCTCGCCCGCCGACGGCGCGTTCACCGACTGGGGCGACACCGTCGCCTTCGAGGTGAAGGTCACCGACCCCGATGAGACGATCGACTGCAGCCGCGTGCTGTGGAGCTACGGCCTCGGTCACGACAACACGCACACCCACCCGCTCTTCACGGGCACGGGATGCACTGCCACGATCGAGACGGCCCTCGAGGCCGGTCACGGCGAGACCGAGAACATCTACGCCCAGATCGGCGCCTCGTACACCGACGGCGGCACCGACACCGCGCCGGCACTCTCGGGTGACGACGTCGTCCTGCTCAACCCGCGCGCACTGCAGGCCGAGCACAACGACGCTCGCAGCGGCGACGTGACCGTGGTCGACGACGAGTCGGCCGAGGGCTTCCGCTACCTCGGCGGCCTCGACGAGGGTGAGTGGATCGCCTACGACCCGGTGGAGCTCGGCGGCATCACGGGCGTGGAGCTCCGCACCAAGGGCGAGGGCACCGTCACGCTCACGTGGGCCGATGCCGACGGTGAGCAGATCGCCGAGTTCGACGTCGACTCCGCCGAGTGGCAGGACGTCGCGGTGCCGCTCACGGTGATCCCCGAGGGCACCGGACGGGTCGTCGTGACCTCGACGGGCGGCGTGGACCTCGACCAGTTCGAGTTCACGACCTCGGTGAGCGACATCCGCTCGCTGCTCGCCGCCCTGCAGGACGACGGCCGCATCACCCGCGGCGTCGCGGCGTCCTTCGGCGACGTGCTGGCAGAGGTCGACGCGGCCCTCGCCGCCGGTGACACCGCGACGGCGACGGCCCGTCTCGAGTTCATCGCCACGCAGGTCCCGAACCGGATCCGCACCGACGCCGACGCGGCAGCGCTCGTGATCCGCGCCGTCGAGGCGGTGATCGCGAACCTGTAGCAGAACCCGCGGCTCCGAACCCGGAGCCGTGACCAGCCGGTGCGGTCGGAAAACGACCTTGGCGGGATCCGCCGGCCGCACCAAGAACGGGACGGGCCGTGCTCCTCGGGAGCACGGCCCGTCTCCGTCTGCGCCGCGTCCCGCCTGCCCGACCGGTGCGGCCGCCGCTAGCCTTCGAGCATGGTGCGCTTCCTCGCGACCGTCGTGATCTCGCTCGTCATGTCCGCGGTCGGGCTGATGCTGGCGGCCTGGCTGCTCCCCGACTTCCACCTCGACGCCGCCGGCTTCCTCGTCGCCGTGGTCGTCTTCACGATCGCCCAGGCCCTGCTCGCTCCGCTGGCGACGAGGCTCGCCCGCCGGCACGCCTCGGCGATCCTCGGCGGCATCGGGCTGATCTCGACCTTCGTCGCCCTGCTCATCGCCTCGCTGTTCCCCGGCGGCATCCGCATCGACGGCGTCATGGCGTGGGTGCTGGCGACGCTGCTGCTCTGGGCGGTGACGGCGCTCGGTACGTGGCTCATCCCGCTGCTGCTCTTCCGGAAGCGGCGCTCGGATCGCGCGACCGCCTGAGCCGACCCTTGACGCGGGAAATCGGTCAGCGTACCGTAAGTACATCATTAATTAAGGAGTTGCTTACGTGAAGGCGGCGGATGACGAGCTCAGCCGGGTCTTCCACGCGCTGGCCGACCCGACTCGACGGGCCATCCTGTCCCGGCTGCACGCCGGGCCGGCCACCGTCGGCGCACTGGCCGAGCCGTTCGACATGAGCCGCCCGGCGATCTCGCAGCATCTCAACGTGCTCGAGCGGGCGGGGCTCATCGAGCGGACCGCCACGGCACAGTGGCGCACCTGCTCGCTGCGGACCGAACCGCTCGACGAGGCATCCGCCTGGGTCGAACGGCATCGCGGCGAGTGGAACGAGCGGTTCGACCTGCTCGACCGGCAACTCCGCAGGATGAAAGGGCAGGAACCATGAACGAGCGAACGGATGACGCGCAGTTCACGATCACCCGCATCTTCGACGCGCCGCGCAGCCTGGTCTGGCGCGCGTGGACCGAGTCGGCGGACGCCGCCGAGTGGTGGCATCCGCGCGGCATCGAGATCAAGGAGGGCAGCGTCGCGATCGACGTCCGTCCCGGCGGACGGTACGCCTACACGATGGTGAACCCGGCCGACGGTGCCGAGTACCCCACGGTGGGCGTCTACCGCGAGGTCGATCCACCGAAGCGGCTGGTGTTCACGTGGGCGTCGCCGGGCGATCCGGATGACACCGCACCGGTCATCACGGTCGACCTGCGCGAGCTGCCGGGCGACCGCACCGAGATGCTGTTCCACCTGCGCGGCGTCGCCGGCCGGCCCGGTGACGAGGACGTGTACGACGGCTGGGACTCGGCCTTCGACCTGCTCGGCGAGCAGCTGACCGCGCGGGCGCGCTGATGGGACGGCTCATCGTCGAGCAGATCGTCTCGGCCGACGGGTACGCCGCCGATGTCGACGGCGGCATCGACTTCTTCGCGGTGCCGCCCGAGCCCGGCGGCGACCGAGGGGCCGGGGACGGCGGGATCGACCGCGAGCAGCTGGCGTGGCTCGAGGGCGTCGACGCCATCCTGCTCGGCGCGAACACCTACCGGATGTTCGCCGGGTACTGGCCGGCGGCCGATCCCCGAACGGAGCCCGTCGCCGAGCCGATCGCGCGCCTGCCGAAGCACGTCGTGTCGAACTCGCTCGCACGAGCTCCGTGGGGCGACGGCGAGATCGAGGTACTCCGAGGGGATGCCGCGGCATCCGTCACCGGCCTGAAGGAGCGGTTCGACGCGATCGTGCTGTGGGGCAGCCTGCAGCTCGCCGACGCGCTGTTCGCTGCCGGGCTCGTCGACGAGCTGCGGCTCCGGATCTTGCCGGTGCTGATCGGCGCCGGCCGTTCGTTCACGCCGGCCGGGCTGGGCACGCGCGCCGTGGAGCTGGACCATGCCGTGACGCATCCGACCGGCCACGTGAGCCTGCACTACCGGCTGCGGTAGCCGCGCAAGCGACCGAGCTATCGACGGGGCTCCGATGCCACCCGGTCGATCTCGCCCGGCTCCTCGGCTGCGACGGACTCGATGCTGCCCGCGTACTGCTCGGAGAGGAGCCGGTAGGACCGGGTCGTGAACGCGAACAGCGCGAGGGCGACCATGATGAGGCCCGCGAACAGGAAGATGAGCGCGATCCCCCGCGCCTCGCCGTCACCGAGCAGCCAACCCCACGTCGCCTGACCGTCCTCGGATTCCATGTAGGGGATGATCCAGAACTGGGCGATCGGCGCGATCAGGAAGGACGTGATCGGCGCAGCCGCCGCCTCGACCGCGGCGGCGAAGCCGAACACGCGCCCCTGGCGCCGGAACGCCACGACCTTCTGGATCACGGTCTGCTCGGATGCCTCGACGACCGGAACGACCGCCATGTAGAGGAAGATGCCGACGGCGTAGAGCCACCACCACTCGCGGATGGTGAAGACCGCGCCGAGCACGCCCATGCCGACCACCACGAGCAGCATCGTCTTGATCGGGTTGCGCCCGAGGCCGAACTTCGCGATGGTGATGCCGCCGATGATGAACCCGGTCGACGTCACGCCGAGCACGATGCCCCACAGTTCGACCGGGAACAGCGTGAGGCCGTACGGGTCCATGAGCGCCATGTAGACCCCGCCGATGAGATTGTTGAGGCACGCGAAGAGGATGAGGCCCATCAGGCCCGGTGCCTGGCGGATCGCGGCGATGCTGCCGCGCACGTCGACGATCGGCTGGTGCTCGCCGTCGACGGTCGGCCGTTCCTCGGGGATCCGCAGGAAGAAGAGGTGCACGAGCGCGACGAGCGTGAGCGCGACGGCGATCGCCAGCGTCCATCCCATGCCGAGCAGGCCGATCGCGAGCCCGCTGAAGACGCTCGTCACGATGAACGCGAGTCCCTGCACGGTGCCCACCATGCCGTTGGCGTTGGCGTGGCGCTCTTCGGGGACGAGCAGCGTGACGGTCGTCGACAGCGCGATGTTGCGCATGTGCTCGACGACCGAGCCGAACAGGATGACGCCCGAGAACACCCAGAACCACGGCCCGCCCAGGTCGACGAGCGCCGACTCGGGCTGCATCAGGTACACGGCCCCGGCGATCAGGAACGACGCGAGCGTGACGACGCTCGAGAAGACCATGACCTGCAGCTTGCGATGCCGGTCGACGATCGTGCCGAACAGCATCGCGAAGAACGCGATGAGCAGCATGTAGGCACCGCCGATGATGCCGGTGGCGAGCACCGATCGCGTCTCGAGGTACACCCAGAACGTGAGCGCGAACCACAGGAAGCTCGTCGTGACGTTCGCGACCATGGTGTTCGCGAGCAGCTGGATGAAGATGCGCATGCCGTTCGGCGGCGGCTCGGGATTCGGGCGGTCCGCCGGGACGGTGGCCGGCTCTGCGGCCTGCTCTGCACCGTGCGCCGGCCCGCGTGGGATGTTCGGCTCCCCCGTTGGATCGGACATGGTCGCGACGCTACCGGGCACCCCCGACACCCGAAACCCCTCGAGGCGGTTGCGGCAGGATGTCGCGCGCTCCCGACCGTCCGGCCTCCGACGTCACTGCGCCGACTGCTCGACGACCACCGAATCGCTGCGGGCACCCGCGTCGGCCCCGCCCCCGACCGCCGGCGTCGTGCAGGCGACGAGCAGGAACACCGCGCCCACGCACAGCGCGAATCCCGCGACGTAGGGGAAGACCGAACCGGAGGAATCGTGCATGCGTCCACGCTTCCGGTCGCCCCCGAGCACGGTCAACCCCTTGCGCGCGGGGTTCACGAGCCGTTCACCGCGGGCCGACCTCTCGCGGTCTGGGAGAATCATCCGGTGACCCACGAGTTCCCGCCCCTGCATGACGCTGCCATCCGCGGCTTCGCCTCCGACAACTACTCCGGCGTGCACCCCGAGGTGCTCGCCGCGATCGCCTCAGCCAACGGCGGCCACCAGGTCGCCTACGGCGACGACGTGTACACCGAGCACCTCCACGAGGTGTTCGCGCGCCACTTCGGCGACCCCGTCGAGGTGTACCCCGTGTTCAACGGCACGGGCGCGAACGTCACGGCGCTGCAGTCGATGCTGCCGCGCTGGGGTGCCGTGATCTCGGCGTCGACCGCGCACATCAACGTCGACGAGGGCGGCGCCCCCGAGCGCGTCGGCGGCATCAAGCTGCTCACCGTGCCGACCGACGACGGCAAGCTGACGCCCGAGCTGGTCGACCGCGAGGCCTGGGGCTGGGGTGACGAGCACCGCGCGCAGCCGCTCGTCGTGTCGATCACGCAGACCACCGAGCTCGGCACCGCGTACTCGGTCGACGAGATCCGGGCGCTCGCCGACCACGCCCACGAGCGCGGCATGCGCCTGCACATGGACGGCGCGCGCATCTCCAACGCCGCGGCATCCCTCGGCCTGCCGCTGCACGCGTTCACGCGCGACGCCGGCGTCGACGTGCTGAGCTTCGGCGGTACCAAGAACGGCGCGCTGCTCGGCGAGGCCATCGTGGTGCTCGACCCCGAGGCATCCGCGGGCCTGAAGTACCTGCGCAAGCTGAACATGCAGCTCTCCTCGAAGATGCGGTTCGTGTCGGCCCAGCTCATCGCGCTGCTCGACGGCGACCTCTACCTGCGCAACGCGTCGCACTCGAACGCCATGGCGCGTCGCCTCCGCGACGCGCTCGACGCCGGCATCGCGGCGGGTGAGCTTCCCGGCCTGTCGTTCACCCAGGCCACCCAGTCGAACGGCGTCTTCGCCGTGCTGCCCGCGGGCGTCGCCGACCGCCTGCGCGACCGCGGCTTCAAGTTCTACGACTGGGATGCCGCGCGCAACGAGGTGCGCTGGATGTGCTCGTTCGACACGACCGAGGCCGACATCGACGCGTTCGTCGCGGGGATCCGCGAGGAGTTGGCGCGCGTCGCGAGCTGACCCCTGCGCGCGTAAGCGCGTGGGCGCGTCACCGGGCGTCACACGCTCGGAATACTCCGAGGAAAGATGCGTTGCAATGGATCGGGCCGACGGCGTCCCCGACCAGCACCATCCACGAAAGGCACGCTCATGACCCTTCTCGACCTCGCCTCGCGCCACGCCGACACCGACGCCCCGCTCATCACCCCCCTCGTCGAGCGCTGGAGCCCCCGCGCCTACGACCCCGCCGCCGAGCTCACCGACGACGACGTGCGCACCCTGCTCGAGGCCGCGCGCTGGGCGCCGTCGGCGAACAACGTGCAGCCGTGGCGCTTCATCGTCGCCCGGCGCGGCACCGAATCGTTCACGACGATCCACGACGCGCTCATGGGCTTCAACCAGGCGTGGGCCGACTCGGCCGCCGCCCTCATCGTCAACATCGCCGAGGTCGCCGACGAGGCCGGCGCGCCGCGCCCGTGGGCCAAGTACGACCTCGGCCAGGCCGTCGCACACCTGTCGGTGCAGGCCCAGCACGACGGTCTCCACACGCACCAGATGGGCGGCTTCGACGCCGCGCGCCTCGCTTCGGAGTTCGGACTGGCCGACGGCCTCGAGGTCGTCTCGATCACGGCGGTCGGCAAGGTCGGCGACGCCGCCGCGCTGCCCGAGCCGCTCCGCGAGCGCGAGGTCGCACCCCGCAGCCGCAAGCCGCTCGACGAGCTGGTCATCGCCGCAGCCTGAGTCGGGCGCGAGGCCGGGCACGCATGAGGTGACGCGAAACGCGGTTCGACCGCCGCGGGAAGAGCGTTTCGCGTCACCTCCCGTTTCGGCGCAGCCCAGGCCCCGACGCCGGGCACGCACGAGGTGACGCGGAACGCGGTTCCTCGCCGTGGGAAGCGCAGTTCGCGTCACTTCGCCGGGCTGCTCCGTGGGCGGGGCGGGCGCGATCTGCTCGGTGGGCGGGGCGGGCGCGCCATCCGCTCGGCGCGGCTCAGGGCCGCAGCAGCACCTTGGTCGCCCGCCGCTCGTCCATCCCGGCGTAGGCCTCGGCCGCCTGCGACAGCGGCAGCTCGAGGTCGAAGACGCGGCCCGGCCGGATGGCGCCCGAGCGCACGTCGTCCATCAGCTCGTCGATGTACCCGCGCACCGGCGCGACGCCGCCGTTGACGCCGACGTTCCGGTTGAACATCTGGCGGACGGGCAGCTCGGGCCCGCCGTTGGGGACGCCGACGAAGCCGACCATGCCGCCCGGCCGCGCCGAGCGCAGCGCCTGGTCCATCGACTCCTTCGTGCCGACGCACTCGAGCACGCGGTCGGCGCCGATTCCGCCGGTCAGGTCCTGCACGGCGGCGACGCCCTCGTCGCCGCGCTCCTCGACGATGTGCGTCGCACCGAACTCCCGAGCGAGCGCCTGACGATCGGCATGCCGGGACATCGCGATGATGGTCGTCGCACCGAGCCGCTTGGCCGCGATGATCGCGCACAGCCCGACCGCGCCATCCCCGACCACCGCGACGGAGTCGCCCGGGCCGACGCCGGCCGATACCGCCGCGTGGTGGCCGGTGCCCATCACGTCGCTGAGGGTCAGCAGGCCGGGGATCTCGTCGTCGCCCACCGGCCCCGGCACGACGGCGAGCGTCCCGTCGGCGAGCGGGACACGCACGCGCTCGCCCTGCCCGCCGTCGGCGAAGCCGCCCGAGCGGTCGGAGCCGCCCCACCAGCTGCCCTGCACGCAGGACGTGCTCACGCCGTTGCGGCAGTTCACGCACGTGCCATCGCACACGTAGAACGGCGCGATCACGAAGTCGCCGGTCTTCACGTGCTCCACATCGGCGCCGACCGATTCGACGACGCCCACGAACTCGTGGCCGATCCGGTGCGGGGCGTCGGTGGGCGTGACGCCACGGTACGGCCACAGGTCGGAGCCGCACACGCAGGCGGCGACGACGCGCACGATCGCATCGGCGCCGCTGCCGGAGAGTTCGGGGTCGGGCACCTCCTCGACGCGGATGTCACGGGCGGCGTGGATCACGGTGGCGAGCATGCCTCCGAGCCTACGCGTCATGAGGGCCCCCATTCTGGGGTGACCGCACCGGAGCGATCGGAGTAGGTTGCGGGCGACCCGGCGTGAACGACTGGGGATCCCCATGAATCGCAAGGGCCTCGTCGCGGGCATCGCGGCGGCATCCGCTCTCGGCCTGCTCGTCGCCTCGCCGGCGACCGCAGCACCGCCCATCGTCGATCACTGGACCGACCACATCGAGCACATCGAGCAGGACGAGCACGAGAACTGGTGCGACGGTTCCGACGGCTCGGTCGTCGTTCCGTTCGACGTGCTCTACACCGAGGACGCCTCCGGGACGTTCATCTTCGGCCAACGAGGCAGCACGGGCCTTTACTACGGCGGGTCCACCTTCCGGAGCGAGTTCTCGTGGACCAACACGGAGAACGGGCGGACGTACACGGCGATCTCCCGAGGGACCGACCGCGACCTGCATATCACCGACAACGGCGATGGCACGATCACGATCGAGGGCGTCAGCACCGGGCCCACGACGTACTACGCCGACGACGGGTCCCGCTTCAAGGATGTCGGCCGCAACCTCTACACGATCGTCATCGACGTGAACGGCACACCCGGGAATCCCGACGACGACGAGTTCGTCGAGTTCATCGGCAACGACGCCCGAGGCCAGTTCGACACCGCCGAGCGCGACTTCTGCGCCGACATCATCGAGTTCATCGGCTGACCGCCGGCGCCGCGAACCCGACCATCGCGGCATCCGCTTGGTGAGATGAGCGGATGCCGCGCAGTCGCGCCCGCGGCATGTCGGCGGTGTCCGACAGAATGCTCTGGTGGTCGGCATCGGCAGCTTCTGGCGCGCACTCCCCGTCGAGGGCAGGTGGCTCCTCTCGACCGTCGCGATCCAGACGCTCGGTCGCGGGCTGACGCTGCCCTTCACGGTCATCTACCTGCACGAGGTTCGCGGCTTCGACCTCGGGCTCTCGGGCGCGCTCATGAGCCTGATCGCGATCACGGGCCTCATCGTGACGGGCCCCGGCGGCGTGCTCATCGATCGATACGGCGCGCGCGCGGTGCTGCTCGGTGGGCTGACCGCGATGATCGCCGGCTGCACGCTGCTGGCGTTCGCGACGCATCCGGCGGTCGCGGCGGTCGCGCTCGTCCTGATGGGCGTGAACTTCGGCGTGTCCTGGCCGGGCTTCAACGCGCTGGTCGCCACCGTGGTCGATGGCGACCTCCGGCAGCAGTACTTCGGCGTGAACTTCGCCCTCGTCAACCTCGGCATCGGCGTGGGCGGCATCCTCGGCGGGTTCTACGTCGACGTCGGCGCCCCCGAGACCTTCACGGTGATCTTCCTGGTCGACGCGGCCAGCAGCCTGGTCCCGATGGCCCTCCTGCTCGGTCCGCTCCGGCACGTGCGTCCGCGTGCCGCCGAGGCGACCGAGGAGGCGCCCGAGGCGGGCAGCTACCGCGAGCTCCTCCGCCGACCCGCGGTCGTGTGGCTCACCCTGCTCACGTTCCTCGCGATGTTCATCGGGTACGGCCAGATGGAGGCCGGATTCCCGGCGTTCGCCCGGCAGGTCGCCGAGGTCTCGACGCGGGTGATCGGCTTCTCGTTCGCCGTGAACACCGCGGTCATCGTCCTGCTGCAGTTCGCCGTCCTCAAGCGCATCAGCGGCCGGCGCCGAACCCGAGTCATGATGGTGATGGCGACCGTCTGGGCCGGCTCGTGGCTGCTGCTCGGCGCCACCGGCCTCCTTCCGGGCAGCCTCGCGGCCGCGATCGGCGTCCTCGCGTTCATGGGAGTCTTCGCGTTCGGCGAGACGCTGCTCCAGCCGACGGTGCCGGCGATGTACAACGACCTCGCCACCGACCGCAATCGGGGCCGCATCAACGCCATCAACTCCGCCGCGTTCCAGGGCGGTGCCATCACCGGGCCGATCGTGGCCGGCCTGCTGCTCGACCTCGACCTGCAGGCTTGGTATATCGCCGTCATGGTGCTCGGATGCGTCGGCATCGGCGTGCTCGCGTCCGTGCTCGAGCGGCGCGTGTCGCCCGCGGTCAACGGCGTGACGGTACCCGCCGACGTCGCGGAGTAGCGGCCTCTGCTTACTCCTCGATGATCTCGGCGTCGATCACGTCGTGGTCGCCGCCCTCGGGCGCCTCTCCGGGCTCGGGCGCGCGCACGACCTCGAGGTGGTCTCCGCTCGGAGCGAGCCCGACCACGACGGTGTCGCCGTCGCGGATGTCGCCGGCGAGCAGCGACCGTGCGAGCCGGTCGGCGACCTCGGTCTGGATGAGCCGCCTGAGCGGACGCGCTCCATACAACGGGTCGTACCCGCGCTCGGACAGCCAGGTGCGCGCGTCGGGAGTGACGCCGAGCTCGAGCCGCCGCTCGTGCAGCCGCGCCGTCAGCCGGTCGATCTGCAGGTTCACGATCTCGCCGAGCTCGTCCTGGCTGAGGGCCGAGAACACGACGAGGTCGTCGAGCCGGTTCACGAACTCGGGCTTGAACGCCTGCCGCACGGCCGCCATGACGGCCTGCTCCTTGTCGGTCCACGACAGCGACGGGTCGATGAGGTATTGCGAGCCGAGGTTCGACGTAAGGACGAGGATGACGTTCCGGAAGTCGACCGTCCGGCCCTGGCCGTCGGTCAGCCGGCCGTCGTCGAGCACCTGCAGCAGCACGTCGAACACCTCGGGGTGCGCCTTCTCGACCTCGTCGAGCAGGATCACCGAGTACGGGCGACGGCGCACGGCCTCGGTGAGCTGGCCGCCCTGCTCGTAGCCGATGTACCCGGGCGGCGCGCCGACGAGGCGGGAGACGGTGTGCTTCTCGCCGTACTCCGACATGTCGATGCGCACCATGGCGTGCTCGTCGTCGAAGAGCACGGCGGCGAGCGCCTTCGCGAGCTCGGTCTTGCCGACGCCGGTCGGGCCGAGGAACAGGAACGAGCCGGTCGGCCGGTCGGGGTCGGAGACGCCGGCACGGGCGCGGCGCACGGCGTCGGCGACCGCGGCGACCGCGTCGCGCTGGCCGATCACGCGACGGCCGAGCTCCTGCTCGAGATGCAGCAGCTTCTCGGTCTCGCCCTGCATGAGCCGCCCGACGGGGATGCCGGTCCACTGCGCGATGACGGCCGCGATGTCCTCCTCGGTGACCTGCTCGTTGACCATGCGCGGCTCGTCGGGCGCCTGCTCGGCGCGCTCGGCCTCGTCGAGGTCGCGCTGCAGTTGCGCGATCGTCTCGTACTCGAGCCGCGACGCGGTGGCGTAGTCGGCCTCGCGCATGGCGCGGTCGCGCTGGGTGATGGCCTCGTCGAGGCGCTTCTTCAGCTCACCGACGCGGTTCAGCGACATCCGCTCGCGTGACCAGCGCTCCTCGAGCTGCACGAGCTCGCGCTCCTGCTCCTGGAGGGTCTCGCGGAGGCGCTCGAGGCGCTCCTTCGAGGCCTCGTCCTTCTCGCGCTTGAGCGCGAGCTCCTCGAGCTTGAGGCGGTCGACCTGTCGCTTGAGCTGGTCGATCTCGACCGGGCTCGAGTCGATCTCCATTTTCAGTCGCGACATCGCCTCGTCGATGAGGTCGATCGCCTTGTCGGGCAGCTGGCGGGCCGAGATGTATCGGTTCGACATGGATGCCGCGGCGACGAGCGCGCCATCCGTGATGGTGACTCCGTGGTGCGCCTCGTAGCGTCCCTTGAGGCCGCGCAGGATCGCGACCGTGTCCTCGACGGACGGCTCACCTACGAACACCTGCTGGAAGCGTCGCTCGAGCGCGGCATCCTTCTCGATGTACTCGCGGTACTCGTCGAGCGTGGTCGCGCCGATGAGCCGCAGCTCGCCGCGCGCGAGCATGGGCTTGAGCATGTTGGACGCTGCGACCGAGCCCTCGCCGCCGCCCGCGCCCATGAGCAGGTGCAGCTCGTCGACGAACGTGATGATGCGACCCTCGGCCTCATTGATCTCCTTGAGCACCGCCTTGAGGCGCTCCTCGAACTGGCCGCGGTACATGGCTCCGGCGACGAGCGCCGAGATGTCGAGCGCGACGAGCTGCTTGTCCTTGAGCGAGTCGGCGACGTCGCCGGCCACGATGCGCTGAGCGAGCCCCTCGACGACGGCCGTCTTGCCGACGCCCGGCTCGCCGATGAGCACGGGGTTGTTCTTGGTGCGCCGGGTCAGCACCTGGCTGACGCGGCGGATCTCGGCGTCGCGCCCGATGACCGGGTCGAGCTTGCCCTGCTTGGCGATCTCGGTGAGGTTGACGCCGTACTGTTCGAGCGCCGACTTCTGCTCTTCCTGCGAGCTCGGCGCGCCCTGCATGTTGGCCACGGAGTTCCCTTCTTCAAACTTGAGCCTACTACGCTCAACTTCCCCGAAGGGGCCGGTATTCCGGATGTCGCGCACTCGTGTACTGCTCGCGCGGGCCGGTCCGCTCCCCGCTCCTCACGCTAGACGGATGCCGCGGGGCTGTCGACGGTGCGTTCCCGTACCTAGTCCGACTCGCCGGGGGCGAGGCCCGCCTCCTCCTGCGGTGAGTCCGCATCGGCCGCGCGGGCACGGTCGGCCACGACCTCGCCGGCACCCGCGCGGGAGCCGCCCGCGGCATCCGTCTCATCGACCGGGCCGCCGTCGACAAGGCCGGAGTGATCCTCCTCGCGACCGTCGTACGCGTCGCCGGCCTCATCGGCGCCCGCGGCGTCGCGCTGCCTGCCGTTCGCGCCGCCCACGATCCCGTCGCCGAACGCTGCCTGCTGCGCGGTCCCCATGGCCGCGGCCGCCTCGTCGGGCCGCTCGCCCGTGCCGCTCGTCCTGCCCATGTCCGTTCCTTTCCGTTCACGGATGCGGCCAGCGTAGGCAGCCCTGGACCATCCCGCGCGGGGGTTGCGCGCACGTCGCGCGGCCCATCGACGCGCGGATGTCCCGGGTCGCCGTCGGACGCGTCACGACAGTCGATAGGGGTCGCGCGACCCCCGCACCCGCCACATCGGTCGTCACGGTGAGCGCGACGACCGGGAATCCCGGCGCGCACCCGCGCGTTGGCGTCGTCAAGGACCCGAACGAGGAGGAACGGATGCCGCTGCAGGGCGAGTACGCGCCGAGCACGTCGAAGTGGGCGCGCGACCAGGCCGAGACCTACGAGGCGACCGGAGGTCGCGAGGCGAGCACGCTGCGCGGCAGGCCCGTCATCGTGCTGACGACGGTCGGCGCGAAGAGCGGCAAGCTGCGCAAGACGGCGCTCATGCGCGTCGAGCACGAGGGCGAGTACGCGGTCGTGGCCTCGCAGGGCGGCGAGCCGGAGCATCCCGCGTGGTACTTCAACATCGTGAAGCAGCCGCACGTCGAGCTGCAGGACGGCGATGTCCGCCGCGACTACCTGGCCCGCGAGGTGACGGGCGACGAGAAGGCGGCGTGGTGGCAGCGGGCGACCGAGGTCTGGCCCCCGTACGACGACTATCAGGCGAAGACCGACCGCCAGATCCCGATCTTCGTGCTGACGCCGATCGACGTCACCTGAGGCTCACAGCCACTGCATGGTGAAGGCGCGCGCGAGCACTCCGCGCAGGCCCGGGAGCGCGAGTACCCGCACGGCAGCGTTGCGCGTGCGCAGCCGCAGGCCCGACGCCGGCGCGCCCATCCGCATGTTGAACGCCGCTTGACGGGTCGCGCGCAGCGCGGCCGCACGGCGCGAGCGGTCGTAGGCCTCGAACACGTCGATGGGCGCCCCCGCGGCGAGCGCGCGCGCCAGTTCGCGGTCGAGGTGCACGGCGTCGATCCACCCGAGGTTCATGCCCTGCCCGCCGATCGGGCTGATCTCGTGCGCCGCGTCGCCGACGAGCGCGACACGGCCCGCCGCGATCGGGCGGGCCAGGTGCTGGGCGGCCTCGAACGCGGTGGGCGCGCCCGCGCCGTCCGTGGAGAACGCGGCCCCGGTGCGGGTCGCGACGATGGTCGCCATCGCGGTCGCGTCGAGTTCGGTCGGCGGGCGGCGCACCCACGCGACCCAGCGACGCCGGCCGCCGGGCATCGGGAACGACTCGACGACCCCGGCGGGCTCGAAGTGCAGCAGCGCGCTCTGCCGCGCATCGGTGTCGTCGACGGTGTCGCACATCACGTAGCTCGCGCGTCCGCCGCGGCGGTGCCAGTCGGCGCCCATGAGCGAGCGGATGCCGCTGCGCACGCCGTCGGCCCCGACCGCGTAGCGCGCGGCCACCCCGACCGACTCGCCCGCCGACGTGCCGCGCACGACGACGTGCGTCCCGCGGTCCCGGATCGTGGAGACCTCGACGCCGCGTCGCATGCGCACCGACGGTGCCGTCGCGAGCCGGTCCTCGAGCATCGCCTCGACCTCGCGCTGCGGCAGCGAGCGCACGAGGCCCGCATTCGGGAACCGCATCGCGCCGAGCGTGCGGCCCTCGCACGTGACGCGGCCGTCTCGGATCTCGACGGCTCGCCGGCGCACCTCGTCGCCGATGCCCGCGACGTCGAGCGCCCGGAGTCCGGGCGGGTGGATGCCGATCGCCCGCGAGGATGCGGTCGGCGGCGGCGGAGTGGGCCGGCGCTCGAGCACGACCACGTCGAGCCCGCGCCGCGCGAGCAGGCAGGCGAGCAGCAGCCCGACCGATCCGGCGCCCACGACCGCGACGTCGTGGATGCGGCCGCCGTCGTGGCCGTCGCCATCGCCGTCGGTCCTCGCCGCAGCGCTGGCCGACACGGAGGCCGCCTCGTCACTCATCGGCGATCTCGTTGCCCCAGACGAGCTCGAGCCGCGACGGGAACCCGCGCTTGACGCGCCATCCGCTCGGGATCGCCGCGGCCAGTTCGGACGCCGTGTGGCTGCGCCGGATCGACGTGAGTCCATCGGGACGGATGAACGAGCCGGCCAGCGCGTTCCACGCGAACGGCAGGGTCGCCGCCCAGAAGCCGAGGTACGCGGCCCGGCTGCGCTCGATGTCGCCGTGCACGCCGATGCCGCCCGGCGCCACGAGCCGCTCGGTGTCGGCCAGGAGCGCGCCGAGCTCGGTCGGCGTGAGGTGGTGCAGCACGTGGTTCGACCACACCACGTCGAAGGTCTCGCCCTCGGCGACGAGTTCGGCCGTGGTCGCGACGCGCGCGCGGAACCGCGGGCTCGCGTGCCGCGAGGCGTAGCGGACGGCGCGCTCGTCGGGGTCGATCGCGACGACCTCGAGCCGAAGCCCGTCGCGTTCGGCGTGCCGGAGGATCTCGCGCGGCAGGTCGCCGCCGCCTGCGCCGACGTCGAGCATGCGCGCCGCATGCGTGGTCGCGAGCCGCGGTCGCACCCACTCCTCGTACACCGCGGCCGGGCGGGACACGATGCGGTTCACGGGTCCGAAGCGGTGGTACGTGCGATCCATCGCGACCCGGTCGGCCCCGGGATCGTCCATGAGCTCGCGCGCCGACTCGTCGCGGCGGTCCATCGTGGCCAGAGCGTGCAGCAGACCCGGCTGGGCCGCGGCGGGAGGGGCCATCCTCAGCCCTTCACCGTCATGAGCGCCGACTCGACGGTGAGCCCGGGTCCGAAGGCCATCGCCGCGACCCGGTCGCCGTCGGACGATGACGACTGGTCGAGGATGTAGCGCAGCACGAACAGCACGGTGGCGCTCGACATGTTGCCGAAGTCGCGCAGCGTCGACCGGGCCGGCACGAGCTGCGCCTCGGACAGTTGCAGCCGCGACTCGACCTTGTCGAGGATGCTGCGCCCGCCGGGATGGATCGCCCAGTGCTCGACGTGCTCGCCCGCGACGTCGGTCGCGAGCGCCTCGGCCAGGTGCGCGTCGGGCGCGAACAGCGGCTCGAGTGCGCCCGTGATGTGGTCGTCGATGATGGCCGGCACCGCGTTGGAGAGCACCATCTCGAAGCCGTGGTCGCCGATCTTCCACGCCATGTCGCCTTCGCCGACCGGGGTGATCCGGGTCTCGAAGCGGTCGAGCGCGAGGGCCCGCTCGCCGGCCTCGAGTGGACGGGAGGTGACGATGCCGGCGCCCGCGCCGTCGGCGAACAGCGATGACGCGACGATGGTGTCGGGATCGTTCGACGAGCGCAGGTGCAGCGTGCACAGCTCGACGCTGACCACGAGCACGACCGCGTCGGGGTCGGCCTCGCAGAACTGCACCGCGTTCCGCAGCGCCGGCATCGACGCGTAGCATCCCATGAACCCGAGGTGGTACCGCTGCACCGCGGGCCCGAGCCCGAGGTCGCGCACGAGCATGTAGTCGGGGCCCGGCGCGTAGAAGCCCGTGCACGACACGGTCACGACGTGCGTGATGTCGGATGCCTCGATCCCCGGGGTCGCGGCGATCGCCGCGCGGCCCGCCTCGAGGTACAGCTTCGTGGCCTCGGTCGCGTAGATCTCGTTGCGCGCCTTGGTGCCCGGAAGCATCAGCTCGCCCGTGGAACGATCGAAGAAGATCGGGTCGTCGCCGCGATCGTCGAACGTGAGCTCCTCGAGCACGGTGTAGCGCCGTTCGATGCCCGACACGTCGAAGGACGTGCCGATGATCCGCTGCGCGAGCCGGTTGAGCCCCGGCTGATCGCGGAACACGTCGCGCACCGCCTCCTGCGGCAGGATGGTCGGCGGCACGACGGTGGACAGCCCGCGCAGGTGCACCCCCGCGCTCATGCCGCCGGCCTCGGGTCGGTTCGTCGCTGCGGCATGGGTGCCCCCTCTCCCGCTTGCAGACTAACCACCGGGAGCCGAGGCGGTCTAGGGAGCCCCGCTGGGTGTCTGCTGGGGACTCGGCCGCTCACCCGGCTCGGTCTCGGTCTCCGCATCCGTGTCGGGGAGGACCTCGGACCAGTCGTCCTTCACGCTCACGACGACGAGCCCGTGCTCGTCGGCTTCGCGCAGCGCCCGTTCGGCGCCGATGTCGTAGGCCTCATCCCCCCGAGCGCCGTCGTCGTCGTGGTGGATCAGCAGGCCGAGCGATCGAGGCGAGCGCGTCGTGTAGCGGAGCATCGGCAGGTCGCCGTCGGAGTTGCCGGCGGCGAGGATGGGACGCCGGCCCACGTTCGCGTAGATGCGAACCGGCTTCTGGGTGCCGTCGTCGATGATCTCGAACCGGCCGCCGTACCGGAGCTCGTTCGCGTCTGCGTCGTACTCGACCCCGACGGCGGAGCCGATCACCTGGTCGATCGGGATGCCGTAGTACTCGGCGCTGATGGGACGCATGAGGTCGCGATCCCCGCCGGAGACCAGATAGCAGGTGAAGCCGTGGTCCTCGAGATGGCGCAGGAGCTCGTGCATCGGCTGGTACACCGTGCGCTCGTACGGACGATCGAGCGCCGGGTGCCGCTCGCGTCGGTAGAACTCCATGGCCTCCGCGTGGTATTCATCGACGCGCCGATCGCTGACGGTCGACAGGATGGCGTCCATCACGAGGTCCATGTCGTGATCGTCCCCGGCGTGGTGGTGCTCGATCGCCCGGCGGAACCACGCGTCGTCACGATCGACCGCGGCACGGTACGGCTCCCGCTCCTTCAGCGACGGGTCGGCCTCGACCTCTGCGCGCCACTGATCGATGACGAAGTGCAGCTGCGTCGGGACGGGCTTCTCCACCCAGAGCGTGCCGTCGTTGTCGAAGACGGCGATGCGCTCCTCCTCGGGGAGCGCATCGGGCCCTTCGCAGACCGAAGCCACGAACCGGAGGATCGCCTCGCGAGCCGGACCGTCGTTCCACGACGGGAGCGCTCTCGTCATGGGCGCCAGACTAGCCGAGCAACTTCGCCCCCGCCGCCGCCGGGCCGGTCTAGGGAGATCCGCTGGATGTCTGCTGGGGGACTCTGGCGTCCCCCGACAGCCAGCGCAGGAATCGCGCGTCCGGATCGCGGTCGAGCAGGACGTCGCGCACGAGCAGCGTCAGGGGGATCGACAGGATGGCGCCGAGCGGACCGATCACGAACGTCCAGAACACCACCGAGACGAAGCTCAGTGTCAGGGAGAGGTCGACGGCGTCGCTGACGAACTTCGGCTGCACGAGCACCTGCAGCACGACGTTGACGACCGAGTAGATCGCGAGCACCGAGATCATGAGCGGCACGCCGCCGACCACGAACGCGAGCACGGCGGGCGGGATGACGCCGAGCACGAACCCGATGTTCGGGATGAAGTTCGTGACGAACGCGAGGATCGCCCACACGGCCGGCACCGGGATGCCGAGCGCCCACAGGGCGAGCCCGTCGATGACCGCCACCACGGCGCCGAACGACGCGTTGACGACGTAATAGCGGCGCACCGACGAGTTGTACGCGCGGATCCGGTCGATCGCCGGGCGCACGCCGGAGCCGAGCGCACGCTCGGCGCGCCCGTACCGCGCGGCGTCGGCGGCCATGAAGATCACGTACGCGAGCACGAAGAAGGCCGCCGTGACGAATCCCACGAGCCATCCGCTCGCCCCCTGCACCAGGTCGAGCAGCGCGGCCGGGTCGAGCGCGCTGGAGGTCGCGTCGGCGACCTGGTCGCCGAGCCCCACCGACGAGAGCCAGTCGACGACGGATGCCGCGGCGGCCTGCAGCTCGTCGAGCACATCGGTCACGAGCTGCGCGAACTGGACGCCCGCGAACACGAGCAGGGCGGCGAGCACCGCGAGGATCAGGTACGCGACCGCGATGACGACAGTCGTCGCGGCCCAGCGCGGCCATCCGCGACGCTGCAGCGGATGGCGCAGCGGGTGCACGATGATCACCAGCACCGCGCCGAGCGCGAGCGGCGCCACGATCTCGCGCGCGAACCAGAGGGCGCCGACCGCGAGCAGCGTCGCGATGAGCACGACGGCCGCGCGCAGGCCGGGGGCCGGCGCTGGTGCGCTCACCCCGTCGCCTCAGCCGAGCAGCTTGGCCTTCGCGGCGGCGAACTCCGCGTCGCTCAGGATGCCCTGTTCCTTCAGCGTCGCGAGCTTCTGCAGTTCGGCCACCACGTCGGTTCCGCCGGCGGCCGCGGGCGGCGGCGCCGCCTGCTGCGCGGCGGCCTGCTGCGCCGCGTACTGCTGCTGCTGATACTGCTGTTGCTGCTGCTGCTGGTACTGCTCGGCCTCCCACTGCTGCTGCGCGGCCGCCTGCTCCTGCGCCTGCTGGTCGGCGTAGCGCTCGTTCTGGCGGTGGGCGACCCGCCCGCTCACCGCCGTCGCGGTCCCGGCGACCACGGCCGTGCGTGCTGCCATGCCGATCAGTCCCGGCCGGCCTCCTCTACCCAGTGGCATGTCCGTCCTCCCCTATTCCACGTCCGCCGCGGCGGCGAACACCTGGTTGACGACCGTTGCGGGGATGCGCTCGACCTGCAGCACCTCGCCGCCGGATGCGGCGAACGCCGACGCGATCCGCTTGGCCCACAGCAGTTCGATCGCCATGATCGCGCCGGCCATGCCCGGCGGGATGCCGTCGGCCAGCGTGTCGATGTCCTCGTCGCCGATGATGCCGGAGGCCTCGAGCTCCACGACCGTGAAGCCGTAGTCGTCGCGGAACTCCTCGAACTCGCGGATGGTCACGCTGCCGTCCTCGCCCCGAGCGACGATGAGCAGGTCGAGCAGGCGGATCTCGTCGCCCACCATCAGGTCGCCGAGCGCCGACAGCGTCGCGTCGTCGGGTCTGTCGCCCTGGAAGCTCACGACGTAGATGTCGACCGGACCGTACTCCAACTCGGCCATGCGATTCCCCCTTGTTGATCGAGGCTGCGGGCGGCGGTGCCGCCCCCACGATTCAAGTCGTGCCCGCCCGACACCTCACGTGCCGAAGGTCCCGAGATTCCGTCGCGCCGTCGCTAGGGTGACGCTACGGGGGCGGCACCGACGTCCCCGCCATCGACTCGAAAGGCGCACCCCCGTGGACTTCTGGGACAACTTCTGGAACTTCGTGTGGATCTTCTTCTGGAGCTTCGCATTCATCGCCTACCTGTTCGCCCTGTTCGCGATCATCGGCGACCTCTTCCGCGATCACGAGACCAACGGCTGGGTCAAGGCGATCTGGATCATCTTCCTGATCTTCCTCCCCTTCCTGACCGCACTGATCTACCTGATCGCCAGGGGCGACGGGATGGCGCGCCGCTCCGCGAAGCAGGCGGCCGACATGCAGCAGCAGACCGACCAGTACATCCGCCAGACGGCTGGATCGCACAGTCCGTCCGACGAGATCGCCAAGGCGAAGGCTCTCCTCGACGCGGGCACCATCAACGCCCAGGAGTACGAGGCGCTCAAGGCCAAGGCGCTGACGCACACCGCCTGAACGAGGGAACGGAACGGCCGGGCGCTCCACGCGCCCGGCCGTTCGGCGTGTCAGGCCGTGACCGCCACGACCCGGCGGGGGACGACCGAGCCGGTGTTCCGCAGGAACAGGATGATCCAGCTGAAGATGAGCAGGCCGGCGACCAGTTCGACCGCCGTCAGGTTGTAGTACCCGGTGATGAAGAAGACCGCGAGCACGACGATGACGCCGACGTAGGCCCAGCCGACGTACACGAAGACGCGGGGCATCGTCGGGAGGAACTTCGGCAGGCCGATGACGAGCACCGCGTAGACCACCGCCATCCCGGTCGCGACCGTGTTGTGCAGCGCGAAGAAGTCGTCGACGGGGAAGATGCCGACGCACGCGAGCAGGATGCCGATGAGCACGAGCCCCCAGCGCGCGACGTCGCGGCCGCGACGCTCGCCGGGATTGGCCGCCGGGAGGCCGGCCGTGGCGTAGCGCGCGACGATCGTGACGATCGCGCCCGCGATGATGAGCGTCAGGTTGAACGCCAGCGCCGAGACGTCGTCGGTCATGCCGAGCGCGGAGAGGTTCTTCTCCCACCACAGCGGGTCGGTCGAGCTCAGCATCGCGGTGATCACGCCCACCACGAGGAACACGGCGAGCACGAGCGAGAGCAGCATGGGCGTCATCCGCACCGACGACAGGAACGACACATAGGCGGTCAGCGCGAGCGCCACGCCGAAGAGCGCCGCCGCCGGGATCAGGTACACCTCGGCGCCGAGGAAGCTCTGCTCGAGCACGTCGGCCAGCCCGGTCCATCCGAGCAGCGCGATGACCGCGTGCGCGAGCGCCAGCGCGAGCACGTCGAACCAGTGCAGTCGAGGACCGGGCTCGTCGAGCGATCCCGGCGCGCGATCGGGGCCCGTCGGCGCCGCGGCCGGCTCGACGGCCACGTCGCCCTCCCCGAAGCGCCGCCGCAGCACCATCCGGCCCGCGGCGAAGGCGAGCGCCGCGACGATCGCCGACCCGATCGCGACGGCAGCGCCGAGCGACCCCGGCCCGGCGATGGGAAGGTCGCGGCCCCAGAACAGCGCGAGGCCGAGCAGCGCGGACACGACGAACACGCCGGCGCCGACGATGAGCGCCGACGACTCCTCGGACTCGGTCGTGCGGGTGGGTTCCCTGAGGATCCCGGCGATCGTCGAGGGCTGCGACATGGATCCTCCGCTCGAGGCCCCGGCGCGCCGTCGCCCGGCGCGACCACCGTGGCCGTGGCACCAGCCTGCCAGTCGAGGACGCGTCCCGTCGCGGACTCCGCTTGCGACACGCCCAGCGTCCGACCCCGGCGGTTCAGCGGCCGATGGGGTCGAGCACCTCGAGCATCGACCCCTGCACGATCCCGGCCCACTCGTAGGCGGCGCGCAGGTAGTCGTCGCGTTCCTCGTCGGCCTCCTGGGCCTCTTCGGGGTCGGCGACTCCGACGCGCTCGGCGAGGATCAGCCGCAGGTCGGTGAGGAAGGTGAGCCATCCCCACGCCTGAGCCTGGTCGAGCTCGATCTCGACGAGCCCCTCGCCTCGGTTGGTGGCCGTGGCATCCCGAACCGACTGGGCGGCCTGCCGCTTGCCGTCGACGAGGCTCTCGCGCGTGTAGCGCGCGAACTCGGTCGCGGATGTCTCGTCGTCCTCGTACGCGGACGGGAACAAGCGGCCGAGCGCGGGGTCGTCCTCGCCGCCGAGCAGCAGGACCGAGTCGACCTGGTCGGCGAGCTCGGAGAGCAGCATGGCCTCCTCGGTCTCGAGGACGATCCGCACGCCGTCTGCGCCCCCCTCGCGCCCGGCGACGATCACGGCTCGACCTTCGAGACGGTCGCCTGCAGCCCGTAGCCGTGCATCGCCTGCACGTGACGCTCCATGGCCTCGCGATTGCCGGATGCCACGACCGCGCGGCCCTCGTGATGCACCTGCAGCATGAGCCGCTCCGCCTTCTCGCGCGGGTAGCCGAAGTAGCTGCGGAACACGTACGTGACGTAGGTCATGAGGTTGACGGGGTCATCCCAGACGATCGTCTGCCAGGGCAGGTCGGGTCGCACGGCCTCGTCGGTGACGAGGTCGGCGTCGAGCTGCTCGATCGTGGACGTCACCCATCCAGACTGTCACGGACGCGGGCCGGATCGCATGTCCCCCGTGGGATCTCGGCCGAGCGCATAGGCCACGGCCTGCGGCAGATCCATCGCCATGCCCGACTCGTACAACGGTGCCAGGTCCTCACGCGTCGGATCCAGCTCATCGATCGTGAGATCGCGGATGCGCGTCACCTCGTGGTCCACGATCTTGGCGCCCGAGGAGTTCCGGAGACCTCGCACGGCCCCGGCGAGCCGAGCCGCTCGCTCCTCGTCGCCGGAGGCCAGGGCGAGGGTCGCTGCGAGCGAGAGGAACAGCACGACCGCGGAGACGTCGCGGTGCGGCGCGAAGAGATCGAGACCCCGCTCGAGGTAGTCCCAGGACGTCTCGATGTCGTCGAGTCGCGCGCTGAAGATGGCGACCTCGAACATGCCCCAGCCCATGCCGAACTCGTTGCCCGCGCGACGGTAGTGCGCAATGCTCTCGTGGAAGAGCTCGAGTGCCCTCCTCGAGTCGTTGTCGAGGTCCGAGACCGACTGCCCCCTGCCCCAGGCGATGTTGCCGAGCCCGTTCTCGTCGGCGAGGTCGCGGTAGATCGCCTCGCCCTCGTCGTAGAGCCCGTAGACCTCGCGGCGGAGGTCGTCGGTGACGCCCGAGGCCAAGGCCGCGACCGACTGCCCCAGCGCCAGGTTGTAGATCGCGTTGGCGATCTCGCCGCGGTCGCCCAGCTCGCGCTGGATCACGAGCGCCTCCCGATAGGGCGGGACGCATCGATCGATCTCACCCTGCCACCAGTACACGCCGCCGAGCGCCTCGAGCGCCCGGGCCCGGTGCTGCGGCTCACCGCCCTCGAGCGAGACGACGGTCTCGAGCCGGCTCCGTCCCTCGTAGAGGTGACCCCGCGACTGCCAGAACCGCCACGATGCCGCGGCGAGGCGCAGCGCGAGATCGGTCTCCCCGTGGACCGCCGCCCAGTCGAGCGCCGTCCGCACGTTGTCGTGGTCGGTGTCGAAGCGGTCGAGCCACTCGGAGCGAGCCTCCCCCATGACGTGCGCCGCGACCTCCTCGGCCCAGTCGGCGTACGCCTCGAGGTGCCGGCGGTGCACGACCTCCCCGGACCCGCTCGCCTCGAGTTTCAGCAGCGCGACCTCGCGGATCACGTGCAGCGTGCGGAACCGGGCCCGGCCGCCCGGGGACGCGACCTGTCGCAGCAGCCCCTGGTCGACGAGCTCGGCGAGCCCGCCCAGCAGGTCGACGTCGAGATCGTCGCACACCCGCTCGATCTGCTCGAGGTCGGCGCCGCCCGCGAAGACGCCCAGCCTCGCGAAGAGCTCCTGCACCGGCGGATCGAGCAGGTCATGGCTCCACGCGATCGCCCCCTCGATCGTGCGCTGCCGTTCCGGCATGTCGACGGTTCCGGTGCCGGGACGGGCCGGATCCAGCCGGGCGAGGATCTCGGGCACCGGAAGCAGCCGCACTCGGGAGGCGACGAGCTCGATGGCGAGCGGCAGGCCGTCGAGTCCGCGCACGAGCTCGGAGACCGATGCGACGTTCTCCGAGGTCACCGAGAAGTCCGGGCGCACCGCCATGGCTCGATCGATGAACAACGCGACGGCGTCGGAGTCCGCTGCCGCGCCCGGGTCGTGCCGCGAGGGCAGGTCCATGGGCTCGAGGGGCATCTCCTGCTCGGCTGCGATCCGCAGTGGACCGCGCGACGTGACGAGGAAGCGGGATCTCGGCGATGCCGTGACCAGGTCGGCGACGACGGATGCGGCGGCGATGACCTGCTCGAAGTTGTCGAGGATGAGCAGCACCTCCTTGTCGGCCAACCGGTCGAGGAGCGCCTCGCGCGGCGGTCGGTTCCCGGGGGCCGAGTCCTCGCCGAGCGACCGGAGCACCTGCGACGGGACGACGGCGGGATCGTCGACCGGCGCGAGGTCGACGAAGTACACGCCGTCGCGGAAACGCGCGCCGATCTCGCTGCCGACCTGGATGGCGAGCCGGGTCTTGCCCGTCCCACCGGTGCCCGTGATGGTCACCACGTGCGAGGACTCCAGCAGCTCCCGCACCCGGACGCTCTCGCGTCGGCGACCGACGAAATGGGTGACCGGCATCGGCAGGTTGTTCGGCACGGCCTCGAGCGATCGCAGGGCGGGGAAGGCGCGGTCGAGCCCATCGATGTCGAGCTGGAAGATCCGCTCGGCCTGCGTCAGGTCCCTCAGGTGGTGCGGGCCGAGGTCGCGCATCGCGACGCCGCCGGGCAGCTCGTGCTCGACGAGCCCGGCGGTCGCCGCGGAGAGCAGGACCTGGCCGCCGTGCGCGCTCCCCATGATCCGGGAGGCGCGGTGCACGTCGAGCCCGATGTAGTCGTCACCGCCGAGGAGGCCGAGGCCGGTGTGGAGGCCCATCCGCACGCTCGGCGCCAGTCCGTCGGGCCACTCGTTCGCGGCCAGCGCGCGCTGGGCGTCGACGGCGGCCGCGACCGCGTCGACGGCCGAGGAGAACGCCGCGAAGAACCCGTCGCCCTCGGTCTTGACGACCGTTCCGCCGTGCTCGGCGATGGCGCCACGGAGGAGCCGGTCGTGGTCGGCGAGCAACGCGGGCCAGCGATCGGCGGCAGCCTCCAGCAGACGGGTCGATCCTTCGACATCCGTGAACAGGTAGGTGACCGTCCCCGTCGGGAGACGACGACTTCGCGAAGCCGTGGTGGTCACCCTTCGAGAGTGGCACGACCTCGGCTCGTCCGCACCCTCGGCCCGGGTGTGTCAGCGGGTCGACGCCGTCACGGTGAACTTCGGATTGCGGGCGACTTGGCGCGTCGGGCCGACGAGCCGCTCGAGCAGTGGGCGGTAGCGCAGGTGCGAGTTCCAGACGCACCACAGCTCGCCGCCGGGCTCGAGCACGCGCGCCGCGTCGGCGAACAAGTGGGTCGCGATGCCGGTGTGCACGGCCGCGTCGGAATGGAACGGCGGGTTCAGCACGACGAGCCGCTCGCTCGTATCGGGCAGGTGCTCGAGGGCGTCGGCTCGCGCGACCTCCACGCGGTCGGCGACGCCGTTCGCGTCGGCGGTCAGGGCGGCGGATGCCGCGGCCGCCGCGCTGCGGTCGGATGCGCGCACCACGACCTCCGGGCGCCGGCGCGCGAGCCACGTGGCGACGACGCCCGAGCCGCACGCGAGGTCAACGGCGGTCGCGGCATCCGGGACCGCGTCGTCGAGCACGTCGAGCAGGAACCGCGTGCCGATGTCGACGGCGGCGCCCGCGAACACGCCGCCGTGCGCGACGATCGTGAGCCCGAGCGCCTCGTCGTGCGCGCGTCGCGGCCAGCCGTCGGAGGGTCGTGCGCCGGACGTCGGACCCAGCGCGCCGGACGCGACGAGCACGCGCGACTTCTGCCGCGCATGCGTCACGTCGACGCGGGCGAACCGGTTCGCGAGCACGTCGTTCATCGCGAGGGACATGTGCTTGATGCGGCCGCCCGCGAACACCCGCACGTCGGCGGCCGCGTGCACGGCGATCAGCTCCGCGACCTGGTCGAGCCGATCGAGCGAGCGCGGCAGGCGCATGAGCACGACGCGGGCCCCCGCGACGAGCTGCGGCTCGAGCGGACGGCTGAGCGGACGATCGTCGGCGGACACTCCGACACGGACGGCGTTCTCGGCGAGCGCGCGCTCGCCCGTGATCGGGTCCTGGTGCACGCGCACCCCGCGCGCGCCCGCGCCGACGGCGCCGAGCGCGAGCGCGCCGTACGCGTCGTCGATGACGACGACCTCGCCGTGAGCCGCGTCGGCGAGCGCGGGCCCCGCCTCGTCGAGGATCAGCCGATCCGCGGCATCCGTCGCCTGCAGCCCCGGCGCCTCGAGATCGGGATGCCGCCGGAGGAGGTCGAGGTCGATCACGGGGCCGGTTCGCCGCCGGGCGTTCCCGCATCCGGCGAGTCCCGGGACGGTTCGAAGATGGGGCGCGTGGACGGGATCTCGATCAGCGGCGAGCTCCGGGCGTAGATCGACGTCCCGTCGTCGTCCGTCCCTTGGAGCGTGACGTCGGGGTTGACGTCGCCGTCGCCGGGGGCCGGCTCGGTCTCGGGGAGTGGGGTGCGTCTCGCCGCGCCGGGCGGGACGAGTTCGCCGATGAACTCCGTCCACTCGGAGCGCTCGAAGCGCTGCGTGCGGCCCGCGATGAGCACGGTCCATCCGTCGGCGTCCTCCGCGAGGCGACGCCCGCGACGGACGTCGGCCACCCAGCCGTGCTCCGCCGGCCGCCAGCGCACGAGCTGGACGCCGTGACCTCGCACCAGGCGGACCCGTCCCATGCCCCCATTCTCCCGCGGGATCTGGTCCTCGGATGCACGGTTGACAGACGCGACTCCGCAGCCGGGCGGCGCGCTCCGCCTGCGGCTATCGAATCGCGGCGGGCAGGCGACGCCAGAACTCGGCGAGCGTGACGGCGCCGCGTTCGAGCACGTCCAACCGGACGTGCTCGTCGGGCGCGTGCCAGCGGTCGTTCGGAAGTCCGGTGCCGAAGAAGAGCACGGGCGCGCCCGTGCGGCGCGCGAGCAGGTCGGCCGGCCCGCCGCCGCCGTTGCCCATTCGGCCGACGCGGTCGACCTCGAAACCGACCTCCATGGCCGCCGCGAGCGCGTCGACCGCGGGATGCTCGGGCGTCCGGTAGGGCGCTTCGGCGGTGACGTGGTCGAACTCCAGGTCGAAGCGGATGCCGCGCAGGCGATCCGCCACCCACCGCTCGACGTGCCCCGCGATCTCCTGCGGGTCCTGGTCTCCCGCGAGCCGGATGCTGAGCTCCGCAGTCGCCGTCGCCGGGATGACGGCGCGCGGGAGCCCTTCGGTGTCGCCCGCCTGCACGCTGATCACCTCGATCCACGGCCGGGCCCAGAGCCGCTCGGGCACCGTCCAGCCCGGCTCCCCCTCGTCACGCGAGGTCTCCGTCAGGGCGACCCACTGGGTCGGCTCGACGCCGAGCTCGGCGAAGTCGGCGCGCTGTCGCCCGTCCGGCGAGCTCGGCGCCTCCAGGCCCGGCACGGCGAGGCGGCCCTCGTCGTCGCGCAGCGCGGCGATCACGCGCGCGAGGTCGTGGATCGGGTTCGGCGACGTGCCCGAGACGGTTCCGCTGTGCACGTCGACCTCGGGCCCGTGCACCGTGAGCGTCGCGCCGATCATGCCGCGTACGCTCGTGCACACCGCCGGTCGGTCGGGGTCGAGCAGGAGCGTGTCGGAGAAGAGCACGAGGTCGGCCTGCAGGTCCGCGGCGTGCGTCTCCATGACCGTCGCGAGGTGCGGCGAGCCAAGCTCCTCCTCGCCGTCGATCAGGAAGCGGAGGTTGACGGCGGGCTCGCCGTCGACGGCGACGTGCGCGGCGAGTCCGGCCAGGTGGGTGAGCACTTGGCCCTTGGCATCCGACGCGCCCCGGCCGAACAGCAGCCCGTCGCGTTCGAGGGGTTCGAACGGCGCGGTGACCGACCACAATTCCGGCCGGATGGCGCGCACGTCGTGATGGCTGTAGACGAGCACCGTCGGCGCGTCGGGCCGCGCCATCCACTCGGCGAACACGGCCGCGCTGTCGGCCTGGGACCAGACCTCGACACGCGGGAAGCCCCCCTCGCGGAAGCGCCCCGCGAGGTACGCCGCCGATCGATGCACGGCTTCGACGCGTTCGGCGTCGCCGGCGATGGACGGGATGCGGACCCACTCCGCGAGCTCCTCGCGGAATCGGGCGCGGCGGCTGCTCACGACCCCCCGGAGCTGCGCCGCCGCGCCCGTCGCCCCATCCACGAGACGAGGCTACGCAGCGGCTCGAGGCGCCGCGCGGGATTGACCCGCATCCGTGCGGGGTGTACGCCCATCCACCGCGCCCGGCGATGCGACGGTCGGTTCGGGCCGAGCCGGAGCGGGTCAGCCCATGCGGCGACCAGTTCGGTTTGCTACCCTCGGCCCCCGATGCGACATTCGGCGCAGTTCCAGGGGGAGCGCCGCGCGGCGAGGGGATCGACCGCACGGCGCTCGTCTCGTGCGCCCGGACCGCGCCGACAGGCTGGATCCGTCACGGCGAAGCCGGCCGCCGCACCGCCGCCGAGGCCACGGCGCGACCGCGTCCGCCCCGCCCGCCGTCGCGGCATCGCCGCGCTTGCCGCCACCGTCGCGGTCGGCGGGCTGCTCGCGACCCTCGCCGTCGCCCCGCTCCCGCGCCCGTCGATCGCGGTGGCCGACAGCACCGTCGCCGCGCTCTCGCCGTTCTCGAGCGCGGCCCAGCAGGTCACGGTCGACGGCGCCATCGCACCCGCCGGCGTCTCGCGCGAGGGCTACTCGGCGGCGACCGGGCCCGAGACGCTCGTGGCATCCGGCACCAACTACGACTGGGCCGAGCTCGTGCTCATCTTCGGCGGCTGGCCGACCACCGACGAGAACGTGCGGCTCATGGTCGAGTGGATGCGCGAGGAGAACGGCCCCGACAACTGGTGGAACCGCAACAACCCGCTCAACAACGGCTACGGCTCGGGCGGCGGAAGCGGGCTCGGCAGCTACGACACGCTGGTCACGGCGGCGCGGTACGCCGCCTCCAACCTGCAGAAGCGCTCGTTCTACGCCGACATCGTCGCCGGACTCGAGGCCGGCACGTCGGCGCACGCCACGGCCCAGGCGATCTGGGCGTCGCCGTGGGCCGAGAGCCACTACGGCTACGGCAGCTGGTGGTCGTCCGCGCCCGTGCCGGTCGTCACGGCGCCGGCCTCGGCGTGGGGTCGCTGAGCCCGCCGATGTGTCCGGGTCTCATAGACTGCCATCTATGGGCAAGGGCGCGACGGATGCGGCGACCGGCGGTCTCGCGCTGATCGCCGATCCCACGCGCGCGCGCATGCTGGCGCTCATCCTCGCCAGCCCCGAGGGCCGCGCGACGGTCACGGCACTCGCGGACGAGCTCGGGCTCCGCCAGCCGACCGTGTCGCACCACGCCAAGACGTTGCACGACCAGGGCGTGCTGGAGCGCACCCCTGAAGGCCGGCGCGCCTGGTACTCCGTCGCGCCGTCCGAGCTCGATCGCGTGCGCGGCCTGCTGGGTGAACCCGGCGCCGCCCCGCCCGATGACGCCGTGGTCGATCGCATCGTCGACGACCTCTCGCAGCGGTTCGCGGGCACGTTCGCTCGTGAGACCGTGGCACGCTACGTGCGCGAGAGCCTCGATCTCGTCTCGGAACACGCTGCCGACTCCCCGCGACTGGCGTCACGGACGAGCGGCTTCGCTGCAGAGCGCCTCTCGGCACTCGCCGGGCACCGCGCGGAATCCCGCGGCACGCCCAAGGTCCTCTTCGTGTGCGTGCAGAACGCGGGGCGGTCGCAGATGGCGGCGGCGATCCTCCGGCACCTCGCCGGCGACCGCGTGCACGTGCGCACGGCCGGGTCGGAGCCGGCGAGCGAAGTGAGTCCCGCCATCCTGAGCGCGCTCGACGAGATCGGCGTGCCGACCGGCGGGGAGTTCCCCAAGCCGCTGACCGACGAGGTCGTCCGGGCGGCCGATGTCGTGATCACGATGGGCTGTGGCGACGCCTGCCCGGTCTACCCCGGGAAGCGGTACCTCGACTGGGAGCTCGACGATCCGGTGGGGCAGCCGACGGCACGGGTGCGCGCCATCCGCGACGACATCGACCGGCGCGTGCGGGAGTTGCTGGCCGAGCTCGCCTGAGGACGACGGTCGTGCGGATGAACTCGCGATGAACACCGCGACACCCGCTTGGCCGATGCATAGATCTCGATCTATGCTTTAGGTAACCCAGAGGGAGGCCGCCCATGCCCGACAAGCCGACCGTCCTGTTCGTCTGCGTGCACAACGCCGGCCGCTCGCAGATGGCTGCCGGCTACCTGCGCCAGCTCGGCGGCGACCGCGTCGAGGTGCTCTCAGCCGGCTCGGCCCCGAAGGACGAGATCAATCCCGTTGCCGTCGACGCCATGGCCGAGGAGGGCATCGACATCGCCGGGAACACCCCGAAGGTGCTCACGACCGAGGCCGTGAAGGACTCTGACGTCGTGATCACGATGGGCTGCGGCGACGCCTGCCCGATCTTCCCCGGCAAGCGCTACGAGGACTGGGGGCTCGACGACCCCGCGGGCCAGGGCATCGAGGCCGTCCGCCCCATCCGCGATGAGATCCGACGGCGCGTCGAGAAGCTGCTCGGCGAGATCCTCGCGGATCGGGCGCCCGCATAGCACGCGCGCCGACGCGTCAGCTGCAGCAGCTCGACTGGGCGGCGGTGCCGGATGCCGCGACGGGATCGATCCCGCAGGAGCTCGCGCTCGCGCCATCCGCCGGCAGGCTCGACGAGCAGACGCCCGTCGCGGGCAGCACGAGCTCGACATTGCGGGCTGCCACCTCGTCACCGGCGATCCACGCCGTGATCGAACGGACCTGCTCGTACCCGGTCGCGAGCAGGAAGGTCGGCGCGCGGCCGTAGCTCTTCATGCCGGCGAGGAAGAAGCCGGGCTCGGGATGCTCGAGCTCGGCGAACCCGTGCGGCTCGACCGTGCCGCACGTGTGCACGTTCGGGTCGATGAGGGGCGCGAGGCGCTTGGGCGCCTCGACGATGTCGTCGAGCTCGAGGCGGATCTCGCGGAGCATGTCGAGGTTCGGCCGGAAGCCGGTCGCGTTCACGACCACGTCGGTCTCGTGCTCGACCAGCTCGTCGCCGCGGAGCCCGTAGAGGCGCACGCCGTCGTCGGTGCGGCCGAGGCGGACGGTCTCGAATCGATCGACCAGCTCGATGCGTCCGGAGTGCACCAGCGCGTCGACGCGCCGGCCGATGTCGGCCCGAGCGGCGAGCTCGTCGTCCTCCGAGGTGGTGACCCGGACGGCACGGGCGTTGCGGATCAGCCAGGTGATGCGGGTGCCCGGCTCCTCGTCAGCGAGAGCGGCGAGGGCGAGCAGGGTGTTCGCCGCCGAGTGCCCGGCTCCGACGACCGTCGTGTGGCGGCCGGCGAAGCGGGCGCGCTCGCGGCCGAGCACGTCGGGAAGGGCATGGCCGACCCGGTCGGCGACGTCGGGAAGCCCGAGCGGGTCGAGCCCCGACGACGCCAGGCTGTTCGGCTGCTGGTACGTGCCCGACGCGTCGATGACGGCGCGCGCCGTGGTCTCCTCGACGCCGTCGGCCGAGTGGACGCGGAGGAGGAAGGGCGTCGACGCGCGATTCGCCGTGCGGGTCCGGTCCATGCCTCGGCGCGTGATCGCGTCGACCGTCACGCCCTTGCGGATGCGCGCGGCGATGGGCTCGAGCGCGGCGAGCGGCTCCAGGTAGCGCTCGACGAGCTCGGTGCCCGTGGGGAGGGACTCGGGCGACGGAAGCTCCCAGCCGACCGCCTCGAGCAGTCGGCGGGAGGCGGGGTCGACGACGTGCTTCCACGGTGAGAACAGGCGAGTGTGACCCCACTGTCGGATGCTGCTCGCGATCTCGTCGCCCGCCTCGTAGACGATGAACTCGATGCCGCGCTCGACGAGGTTCGCGGCGGCCGCGAGCCCGATCGGGCCGGCGCCGATGATCGCGACCGGCAGGGTGTCGAGCCGGCGCTCCCGCAGGGTCTCGGCGGTGAGATCGATCAGGGTCATTTCGGGCTGCTCCTTGGATATCGATGAACTTCAATATTCAGTGTTGCCATTCCATCGAAGTTTGTCAATATTCAAGCTAGGATGGGTCGCATGACGGTGACACTGCTTCCGATGGCCGAGCCGGAGTCGACGGTGTGCTGCGCTCCGCTCACTCGCGAGACCATCGAGCCCGAGCAGGCCGACCTCCTCGCGCGCAAGCTCAAGGCCCTCGCCGACCCGACGCGTCTTCGGCTCGTCTCGATGGTCGCGGCATCCGATGGTGAGGAAGCCTGCGTGTGCGATCTCATCGACCCCGTCGGCCTGAGCCAGCCCACCGTCTCGCACCACCTCAAGATCCTGATGGAGGCCGGGTTCCTCACGCGCAGCAAGCGCGGCACCTGGGCGTACTACAAGCTCGTCCCGGGTGCGCTCGGGCAGCTCTCGCAGTTGCTCGACGTCACCGCATCTCGCTGACCGCAACCGCCCCGGAGTCCCTCCGGGCCGAAGGTCATCGACGTGGGGGCGCGTACGTGCGATCATCCCCCCATGGCGACTGATGTCGAGCCGGTTCCTCCCGGAGCCGGCGCCCGAGACGGGGCTGGCCTGCTGTTCATCTTCGGAGTGCTCGTCGCGGCCATGTGCGGCGGACTCCGGATGATCGCCGACGGTGCTGCGGGCACCGATCCGACGCTCGACCTGTGGCTGTGGGCCGCGGCGATCGTCACCACGTTCTCGACCGGGGGAGTCATCGCGCTCGTCACCAGGGAGTACCAGTACCATCGCCGGTTCGGTGTGGGCATCGCGCTGGTCGCGGCCGCGGTGCTCGCGACGACGTGCGTGTGGTTCGTCATCGCAGCACTGTGACGGCGCGGCGCGGCATCCGCTCGCTCACGCATACCGTGGGGCGGGTTCCGTCGTCAACCCCCCTTGACCGAACGCGCCAGAATATGCCGGTTCACCGGGCCGCGGTAGAGTCCCGGAAAGGATGCGGCGACGCTCCTCCACGGCCGACCCAGCCGACCCGAACCCCGCGCTGATCAGGAGCCCCATGACCATCATCGCCGCCGACCCGCGTTCGCACGTGCTTCGCAGGAACAACGTCACGGAGTCCGGGGATCGCACGGCGCGACCGATCGTCTTCGCCCACGGCTTCGGCTGCAGCCAGGAGATGTGGCAGGCGGTGGCCCCGCAGTTCGAAGCCGACCACCACGTGGTGCTGTTCGACGCCGTCGGCTCGGGCAGCTCCGACCCCGCCGCGTACGATCCGGCGAAGTACGACTCGTTGCACGGCTACGCCGACGACCTGCTCGACATCCTCGAGGCGCTCGACCTGCACGACGTCGTCTTCGTCGGGCATTCGGTGGCGGCCATGGTGGGCGTGCTGGCCTCCAACGTCGACGCCTCGCGATTCGGGGCGCTGGTGCTGGTCGGGCCCTCACCGCGATACCTCGACGACGACGGCTACACGGGCGGCTTCCGCCGCGAGGACATCGACGGCCTGCTCGACGCGCTCGACGCCAACTACCTCGGATGGTCCGAGACGATGGCCCCGTTGATCATGGGACGTGCCGATCGCCCCGAGTACGGGGCGCAACTGACCGAGAGCTTCTGCAGCATCGACCCGCGGATCGCGAGCCAGTTCGCACGCGTGACCTTCCTCTCCGACAACCGCCGCGACCTCGAGCTGGTCGGCACTCCGACGCTCGTCCTGCAGTGCTCCGAGGACGTCATCGCGCCGACGGCCGTCGGCCGGTACGTGCACGAGCAGATCCCGGGCAGCCGCTTCGTGCAGCTGGCTGCGACCGGCCATTGCCCGAACGTCTCCGCGCCCGATGAGCTCGCCGACGAGATCAGGGCGTTCCTCCGATGACGATCTCCTCAGCCCCACCACCCCTCGGGAGCGGCGCCGACGAGCTCCGGGAGTCGTTCGCCGAACTCTTCCACGGCGCGCCGTGCGGGTACCTCACGACGACCACCGACGGCGTGATCACGCGCGCGAACCGGACGCTCGTGACCTGGACGGGCCACTCCGAGGACGACCTGATCGGCACCTCGCTCGTCGACCTGCTCACGCCAGCGGGGCAGTTGTTCTACGAGGCGCGATACGCCACCGTCCTCCGGCTCGCCGGCGAGGTCCGCGAGGTCGCGCTCTCCATCCGTTGCGCCGACGGTCGCGACCTCCCCGTGCTCGTCAACGCGGTGATCGCGCCCGAACGCGATGGAGCGCCCGAGGAGATCCGCACGGCGATCTTCGACGCGACGGAGCGCCAGGACTACGAGCGACAGCTTCTCGTCGCCCGTCGACAGGCCGAGGCGTCCGAGGCCCGAGTCCGCGTCCTGCAGGACGCCTCGAGTGCCTTCGGCCTCGTCATGAACGCGCAGGAACTCGGCGAGGCGCTCATCTCCGCCGCCCGTACGGGCCTGCTCGCCGCGGGTGCCGCGGTCCTCCTGCACGACGAGCACGGCAACCAGGACCTCATCGCCGACGGCGTCCAGGTCGATCCGCTCATCTCCGCAGGACTCATGGACCTCGCCGCGCAGGCCATCGAGGGTGACGAGGTGGTCACGGTGTCGAGCCTCGACCAGGCCGCCGCCATCCGCCCCGACCTCGACGTCGCCCTGCAGGATCAGCGGCTCGCGGCACTCAGCATCGCGCCGCTCCGCGGCGACTCGGCCTCACGCGGCGTCGTCGTCTGCTTCTACGGACGCGATCAGGTCTTCGACGACGAGACCCGCGACATCCACGCTGCGCTGGCGCGGCAGGCGGCGCAGGTGCTCCGCAGGGTCCGGCTCCAGGAGGAGCTCTCCCACCGCGCCCTGCACGACCAGCTCACCGGGCTGGCCAATCGCAAGCTGCTCCAGGAGCGGCTCGAGGCGGCGTTGGCCGGCGCGCAGCGCGACGGCCGGCCGCTCTCGATCGTGTTCATCGACCTCGACGGCTTCAAGCCGATCAACGACGCACTCGGCCATCGCATCGGCGACGAGGTGCTTGTCGAGGTCGCCGACCGCCTGCGGGGCGTCGCGCGCGCGTCCGATCCGGTCGCCCGCTACGGCGGCGACGAGTTCGTCATCGTGTGCGAGAACGCCGATGCCGAGGCCGCGCGGATCCTCGCCGAGCGATTCCGCCACGAGGTGGGTCGGCCGTTGACGAGCGTGCCACCGCGATACGCTGTCGCGGCGAGCATCGGCGTGGCGACCTGGAACCCCGACGACCGCGCGGGCGCGCCGGACGCCGACCAGCTGATCCGGCTGGCCGACGAGGCGATGTACGACTCGAAGCGTGGCGGTCGTGACCGCGTCACGTCGGTGACGGCGTAGGCGGATGCACCGCACACCGGCCGGCTCGTCCGGCCGAACGCCGGGACGCCCGGCATCCGTTCCGTTCCCGAGGAAGGAGGCGACATGGGAACACTGGAATACAACTCGAAGCTCTCGGCGACGTTCGACGACCGGACACTCGCCCACCTGCAGGTGGTGATCTGGTCCAAGCTGCGTCGCGGCGAGCACTTCGCATTCACGTGGGTCGACGAGGAGGCCTCACCGCCCCGGACCTCGGTCTGGTGCAGTCCCACCATCCCGATGAGCTTCCAGTTCGACCAGGCCGAGCCGTCCGAGCTCAATCCGAGATGGGTCGAGGTCCTGACCAAGGCAGCCAACTCGGCGGGCGGGCTGCGGCTCGTCGCGGAGCCCGGCGACGTGCCGGCGCCGACCCGATGACATCGACACCAAGAGGAGGAACGGGATGGGAACGCTGATCTACGGTCCGCGGATCTCGGAGTTCGAGATCGAGGATCGCACGCTCGCGCACCTGCAGTTCGTGATCGCGGCGAAGCTGCAGCGCGGCGAGAACTTCATGTTCACCTGGAGCCATGGGATGGAGCGCGGCAGCGGCCGCAGCGTCATCTGGATCAGCCCGGCTGCCCAGGTGCATTTCCGGTTCAGCGGCAACCGCGCCCCCACGCTCAATCGCGCCTGGCTCGAGATCCTGATGGACAGCGCGAACAGCCGCGCCGGACTGCACTGGGTGCCCGAACCGACCGAAGCGGTTCGCGCGTGACGGGCCGCGGCGCACGACGGACACGAGAGAACGGAGCATCACAGTGAAGATCCATCGACTGACGGTCGACGGCAAGGACTACTTCCTGCCCGACCCCATCGACGAACTGCGGGCGCAGATCCTCGCCGCGGTGCAGGGCGGCGGCGGCTACGTCAACATCCCGCCGCTGCGCGGCGGACCCGGCATCGACATCCTCTTCTCACCGGGCATGCCGGTGACGTGGACCCAGCTCGACATAGGCGAGTCCGGGGAGCCGGGGGCACCCGGATCGGGCTCCGGCCAGGACTCCGACGACGAGTCGTTCGAGGATCCCTACAGCTCGCTCTGAGCCGGACCGTCCGCCTCCGCCTGGAGGCGGGCGGTCATCCGTTCGGGTGGCGTGGGACGACCGAACAGGAACCCCTGGGCCCGGTGGAAGCCGAGCGCCCGCACGGCCTCCCACTGCCGCTCGGTCTCGACGCCTTCGGCGACCGTACGGAGACCGCGCTCGTGGGCGAAGCCGACGAGTCTCGCGGCCATACGGTCGTCGTCGGGCAGACGCTCGATCACCGAGCGATCGACCTTGAGCTCGGTGATCGGCAGGGCCGCCGAGCGGGACTCCGCCTCTTCCAGGCTGCGGACATCGTCGAGCGACACCCCGACGCCGTGCGCCTGCAGTCGGTCGAGCATGGCGGCGGCGGTCGCCGGCGAGGGCCGGGACTCGGTGAGCTCGAGTGTGAGCAGGCTCGGCACGAGACCGGCGTGCGCCAGCCGATCGAGCACGCGCTCGGCGAAGTCGGGCTGCTCGAGCTGCACTGCGGCGACGTTGACGGCGACCTCGAGCGGTCGACCCGAGTCCGCGAGCTCTGCGCCGTACCGGCAGGCGGCGCGGATCATGGCATCGCCGACCGCGTCCATCGACCGGGTCTCCTCGGCGATGGGGATGAAGTGCTGCGGTCCGAGCACGCCGCGCTCGGGATGACGCCACCGGCTCAGCGCCTCGACCGCGACCGTGCGCCCGCTCGTCGCATCCACCTGCGCCTGGTACTCCGCGATGATCTCGCCGCGCGCCGCGGCACGGCGCAGCTCGCGAATGACGCGGTGGTTCCCGTGCACGATTTCCTCCCCCGGCCCGCATGGGCCGTGGCTATTCTGCGCGCCTCAGCCGATTTCGGTCAAAAGGAGGACACGGCGCAGGTCGATCCGTATAATCGGCGCGCGATCTCGCGGGCGCCGTTCAGCCGCGCTCGAGCGGTCGCCAGACGACGACCGCATTCTCACGGCGGACACGGGTTCCGGTGCGCACCGACACGATGTCGCCCTCGCTGCCGGCAGCGAACACGCGACGACCCGGACGGTTGAGCATCTCGTCGGCGAGCGCGCGCTCGAGCTCGCGCACGCGGGCACGCAGTTCGGTCACCTCGTTCTCGAGTCCGAGCACACGACGGATGCCCTCGAGGCTCACGCCCTCGCTCGAGAGCTGCTGGATCTCACGCAGCTGCGCGACATCCCGCATCGAGTAGCGCCGCGACTTGCCCGCGGTGCGCTTGGGCGACACGAGGCCGAGTCGGTCGTACTGGCGGAGCGTCTGCGGATGCATCCCGGCGAGCTCGGCCGCGACGGAGATCACGAAGAGCGGGCTCTCGCCGTCGACCTGCATCATGCGCCCCGTGCCTTGGCGAGGAGGTCGGCGCGGGGGTCCTCGTCGGGCAGCTGCGCCGCGAACTCGCGCAGGCGCTCCTCGGCGTCCTTCGAGAGGTGCGACGGCACGGCGACCTGCACGACGGCGAGGAGGTCGCCCGTGCCCTTCGACGAGTGCACGCCGCGGCCCTTGACGCGAAGCACGCGGCCGCTCGGCGTGCCGGGCGCGACGCGCAACTTGACCGGGTCGCCGCCGAGCGTCGGCACCTGGATGGTGGCGCCGAGCGCGGCTTCGGTGAACGTGACGGGCACGTTCACGCGCAGGTTGAGGCCGTCGCGTTCGAAGACAGGGTGAGGGCGCACCTTGACGGTGAGTACGATGTCGCCGGGCTCGCCGCCGTCGGGCGACGGATGACCCTTGCCCCGGAGCCGGATCTTCTGCCCGTCGGCGACGCCGGCCGGCACGTTCACGGTGATCTCGCGACCCTCGGACGTCTGCAGCGTGATGCGGTCGCCCTTCGTCGCGGTGATGAAGTCGAGCGTCGTCGACGCGGTGACATCCCGGCCGCGGGTCGGGCCGCCGAACCCGCGGTATCCGCCGGTCGGCTGCCCGAAGCGACCGCCGCCGAAGAGCCCGCCGAGCAGGTCCTCGTACTGCCCGCCCTGCTGGTAGGTGTACCGCGTGCCGCCGGCGCCGCCCGGCCCACCGAACATGCCGCCGAACACGTCCTCGAAGCCGCCGCCCCCGCCGCCGGGCGCGGTGAAGCGGGCTCCGCCCCCCATCGCGCGGACGGCGTCGTACTCCTTGCGCTCCTCGGCGTCGGAGAGCACCGAGTGCGCCTCGCTGATCTCCTTGAACTTCGCCTCGGCCGCGGCGTCCCCCGGGTTCTGGTCGGGGTGGTACTTGCGCGCGAGCTTGCGGTAGGCCTTCTTGATGTCGGCGTCGCTCGCGTCCTTCGAGACGCCGAGGATCGCGTAGAAGTCCTTGTCGAACCAATCCTGGCTGGCCATCGGCGCCTCCTTCCTGAAATCTAGCGGGTCCCTGCCGGCGGTCGAGCAGGGCCGAAGGCCTCACTCGACCACCGGCGGGTGGTGACGGATGCCGCTACGCGGGCGTCTTGACGACGACCTTCGCGGCGCGCAGCAGCGTGCCGCCCAGGGTGTAGCCGGTCTCGACGACGTCGGCGACCGTGTCGACCTCGACCTCGTCGGAGTGCTGCTGGAAGATCGCCTCGTGCTGCTGCGGGTCGAACGGCTCGCCCACCTCGCCGAACGGCGTCAGGCCGAGCTTCTCGACGGACGCGCGCAGCTTGGCGGCGATCGTCGCGAACGGGGTGTCGCCCTCGAGGTCGCCGTGCTTCTCGGCACGGTCGAGGTCGTCGAGCACCGGGAGGAGCACGGAGACGGCCGCGCCGATCGCGCGCTCGCGCTCGACCTCGCGGTTCGCCTCGGTGCGCTTGCGGTAGTTCGCGTACTCGGCCGTGACCCGCTTGAGGTCGGCGAGGTGCTCGGCCGTGGGGTCCTCGACCTCGGCCTGCGCCGCGTTGAGGATGTCGTCGACCGTCAGCTCCTTCTCGTCGCCGAGTGCGCCCTCGGGCGAGGGGGATGCCGCGGCATCCGTCGCCTCGGGCGCCGCCTCGGAGGCGGGCTGCTCACCCGCCCCCTCGGTCGGCTTCCGAACCTCGCCGGTCTCGGGGTCGATGCGCCGCTTGTCGCGGATCACCGGCTCCTCGTGGTTCTGGCTCTCATCCGACATGGTTACTTCTTCTCGTCCTCGTCGTCGATGACCTCGGCGTCGACCACGTCCTCATCGGAGGACGAGGAGCCCTCGGCACCCGAGGCGTTCGCGTCCTCGCCGGGGTTGGCGCCGGCCGTGGCATCCGCCTGCTGGCCCTGCGCGTAGATCGCCTCGCCGAGCTTGCCCTGCGACTGGTTGAGCTTGTCGAACGCCGACTTCACGGCGTCGTCGTCGTCACCGGCGAGCGCCGTCTTCAGCGCGTCGACGTCGCCCTGGACGTCGGACTTGACGTCGGCGGGGAGCTTCTCGTCGTTCTCCTTGATCAGCTTCTCGATCGAGTAGACGAGCTGCTCGGCCTGGTTGCGGGTCTCGGCCGACTCGCGGCGCTTCTTGTCCTCGGCCGCGTGCTCCTCGGCGTCCCGAACCATCCGCTCGATGTCGTCCTTGGGCAGCGACGAGCCGCCGGTGATCGTCATCGACTGCTCCTTGCCGGTGCCCTTGTCGCGCGCCGACACGTGGACGATGCCGTTCGCATCGATGTCGAAGGTGACCTCGATCTGCGGGATGCCGCGGGGCGCCGGGGCGATGCCCGTCAGCTCGAACGTGCCGAGCGGCTTGTTGTCGCGCGTGAACTCCCGCTCGCCCTGGAAGACCTGGATCGCGACCGACGGCTGGTTGTCGTCGGCGGTCGTGAAGGTCTCGCTGCGCTTGGTCGGGATGGCCGTGTTTCGTTCGATGAGCTTGGTCATGATGCCACCCTTGGTCTCGATGCCGAGGCTGAGGGGGGTGACGTCGATGAGCAGCACGTCCTTGCGCTCGCCCTTGAGGACGCCCGCCTGCAGGGCGGCGCCCACGGCGACGACCTCGTCGGGGTTCACGCCCTTGTTGGGCTCCTGACCCGTCTCCTGCTTCACGAGGTCGGAGACGGCGGGCATGCGGGTCGAGCCGCCGACCAGCACGACGTGCGCGACATCCGACAGCTTGATGCCGGCCTCGCGGATCACGTCCTCGAACGGCTTCTTGGTGCGGTCGAGCAGGTCGCTCGTCATGTTCTCGAACTGGGCGCGCGTGAGCGTCTCGTCGAGGTTGGCCGGGCCGTTCTCGGTGAGCGAGAGGTAGGGCAGCTGGATGCTGGTGCTCATGCTCGAGCTCAGCTCCTTCTTGGCCTGCTCGGCCGCCTCCTTGAGGCGCTGCAGCGCGATCTTGTCCTTCGAGACGTCGACGCCCGTCGAGTCCTTGAAGCGCTTGATGAGGTGGTCGACGATGCGCTGGTCCCAGTCGTCGCCGCCGAGGCGGTTGTCACCAGCGGTGGCCCGCACCTGGATGGTCGAGAAGTCGTCGTCCTTGCCCACCTCGAGGAGGGACACGTCGAACGTGCCGCCACCGAGGTCGAAGACGAGGATGAGCTCGTCCTCCTTGCCCTTGTCGAGGCCGTACGCGAGGGCCGCGGCGGTGGGCTCGTTGATGATGCGCAGCACGTTGAGGCCCGCGACCTCGCCGGCCTCCTTGGTGGCCTGGCGCTCGGCGTCGTTGAAGTACGCCGGCACCGTGATGACCGCGTCGGTCACCGTGTCGCCGAGGTACTGCTCGGCGTCGCGCTTGAGCTTCTGCAGGATGCGCGCCGAGATCTCCTGCGGCGTGTACTGCTTGCCGTCGATCTCCTTCTTCCAGTCGGTGCCCATGTGGCGCTTGACCGACGAGATGGTCCGGTCGACGTTGGTCACGGCCTGGCGCTTGGCGGTCTCGCCGACGAGCACCTCGCCGTCCTTGGTGAATGCGACCACCGACGGGGTGGTGCGGAAGCCCTCGGCGTTCGCGATGACGACGGGCTCGCCGCCCTCGAGCACGCTGACGACCGAGTTGGTGGTGCCGAGGTCGATACCGACTGCACGTGACATGTGTGTCTCTCTCCTTCTGCCGAGGGGTCTGGGATGTCGCCCCACGGCGATCGGCCCGGCGGTGCCCGCCCGCGGCCGAAGTCTGCTCGTCGAGACTTGAGTCCCGACCGCTCAAGTGTCCCAATCCGGCTCGACGGGTGTCAAGTCGAGAGGGCCAAACTTGAGCCTACTCGACTCAACTCACGGCGAGCTTCCAGCATTCCCTGCCCTCGACTCCCCTTCCCCCGACCTCGCCCTCCTTTTCCCAGCCCTGGCACCAGCTTCCCGGCCATCTCGAGCGCGAGTTGCCACTTCGGCCGGGTGCGCGCTCCGCCCACCCGGCGCAACTGGCACCTCGAAAGCGGGCCTCTCGCGCCCGAGCTGTCCGTCTCCGACGCCGGATGCCACTTTCGCCGGGTCCGCAGCGGAAGGACTCGGCACAAGGGGCAACTCGGCCGCGCGGAATGAGCGTGGAGCGAGTCGTCCTCCCCAGGTAGCCGGGCCGGGCGAGTACCCAGCTCCGAGGGCGAATGGCGCGAATCGGGGGCGACGGCGGCGCAGGATGCCGCACATGCTCGCGAAACCCCTTCCGCCCTCACTCGCCGGACGGGCGTTCCGCACGGCCCGAGCCCTGAAACTCGGGGTCACGCGCGGACGACTCGGAGCGCGGGATCTCATGGCGCCGTTCCGCGGAGTACGAGCGCCCGCGGGCGCCACGAGCCTCATCGACCTGTGCCGGGCGTACGCCCAGCGGATGCCGCGCCGACATGCCTTCAGTCATGCGACCGCTGCGCATCTCTGGGGGCTGCCGCTTCCCGACCAAGAGCTGCTGCCCCTCCACGTCTCGGCGCCGGCCCCGCTACGGCAACCGCGCGCGAAAGGTGTGGCCGGTCATCGACTCGGCCACGACGTCCCTGTCGTCCGCCGCCGCGGACTGCCCGTCGTGACGGCCGCCGACGCGTGGTGCCAGCTGGCGACGATCCTCTCTCACGACGACCTCGTGGCGGCCGGTGATCGGATCGTGGGCTGGCCCAGGCCGATCGGAACACTCGACGAGATCGACGCCGCGATCGAGCGGTTCGGCTCGCGACGCGGCGCGGTGCGCCTTCGCGCGGCGCGACTCGACCTGAGGGCCGGATCCGCTTCTCGGCGCGAGACCCGCCTTCGATTGCGGGTGCTGCGAGCCGGCTTTCCCGAACCGGAGCTCAACACGCGCATCGGACTCGCAGGGAGTCGCTCGACGCACGGCGACCTCGTGTTCCGCGCCTACCGCGTACTCCTCGAGTACGACGGCGAGCAGCACCGAGGCGACGATGCCCAGTTCCACCGCGACGTCGAGCGGCTGAACGACCTCGCCGCTGCCGGATGGATCGTGATCAGGGTCGGCCGACGGCTCCCCCTCGAGCGGGCGCTCGACCAGCTCGAGTTGGCGCTGCGGAGTCGCGGCTGGCGCGGCATCCGCTCGCCGTGACATCGAGTTGCCGGTTGCGCCGGATCGACGTGCATCCCAGCCGGCGGAACCGGCATCTCGATCGCCCCTTCGGTGCGCTCGGACCGCTAACGTCGGCCCATGACCCGTCCACACTCGCGCCGCGCTGCCGCGGCGACCCCGCTCCTCGTCCTGTTCGCCCTCGGTGTCGCCGGATGCACGGCCGGCGTACCCGCGCCATCCGATACCGCTGAGCCGAGTCCATCGCCCGCCGCCTCGACCTCCGAGACGCCGGAGGCGTCGCCGAGCGAGGCACCCGCCGTCGGCGCCACGTGCGACACCGTCCTGACGCCGGAGGCGTACACCAAGCTCGAGGCCGACGGCCTGGTGCCGATGCCGTTCACGCCGTTCGACCCCGTCGAGGTCCGGATCGCCGACGAAGGCGGGCTCACCTGCTCGTGGGGCAAGCCGCAGACCGACCTCGTGCTGGCCGTGGCGCAGGTCGCGACCGGTGGCGACGACGCCGCGTGGACCGCGGCGCTCGCCGACGGTGGATACACGCCGACCGACGACCCCGTCGCCGGCGCGTACACCGGTCAGCCGGATGCCGGGAACGGCATCACGCCCATCGTCATCCTCGCCGACGGCACGATCACCTTCGTCAGCGTGCCTGCGTACGCGGGCTGGGTGCGTCCCGCGAGCTGATCCGCGAGCCCCCCCTCGAGGTGCCGCTTCCGCCGGGTCCGACCGCCGCGACCCCGGCCGAAGCGGGATCTCGGCACTCGGCGGTGCCGCACGGTCGCATGGTCGCGCAACCGCGTCCAGCGGATGCCGAGGCGGGCCCGCGTACCCTTGGGGCATGCCGACCGACGCGCCCGAGACCCCCGCACGCCCCGCGGAGGACGCGGCGACCCCGCGCGACGGCGCGGTACGCGAGACGCGCGCGAGCGGCATCCGCTCGACGAAGCCCCGCCAGGTGCGGCCGAAGACCGAGGGATGGCAGCAGCAGAAGGGGCCCGATGGGCGCCCGCTGCTCCAGTTCGCGTCCCCCAAACGCGGCAAGCCGCCGGCCCACCTCGCCGATCTCGCGGCCGAGGAGTGGAAGGCGAGGGCCGAGGAGCTCGGCGTCCCCGCGTTCCGCCTCAAGCAGGTCGCGCGGCACTGGTTCACGCGATGGACGAGCGACCCAGCCGAGATGACCGACCTGCCGGCGGCAGGCCGCGACGAGCTCGTCGCGGGCCTGCTGCCCCCGCTGCTGACCGAGGTGCGCCGCCTCGAGACCGATCGCGGCGACACCATCAAGTTCCTCTGGAAGCTGCATGACGGCGCGCTCGTCGAGTCGGTGCTCATGCGCTACCCAGGCCGCATCACGCTGTGCGTGTCGAGCCAGGCCGGCTGCGGCATGAACTGCCCCTTCTGCGCGACCGGGCAGGCGGGTCTCACGCGCAACATGTCGGCCGCCGAGATCCTCGCGCAGGTCGTCGAGGCGAACCGCGTCATCGCGTCGGGTGCGCTGCACGGCAAGCGCGCCGACGACGGCACCCCCGAGCGCGTCTCGAACATCGTCTTCATGGGCATGGGCGAGCCGCTCGCGAACTACGCGCGGCTCATGCGCGCCGTGCGCACGATGGCCGCGCCGGCGCCCGAGGGCCTCGGCATGTCGGCCCGCAACATCACCGTCTCGACGGTCGGGCTGGTGCCCGCCATCCGCAAGCTCGCTGACGAGCACGTGCCGGTCACCTTCGCGCTCAGCCTGCACGCGCCCGACGACGGCCTGCGCGACGAGCTCATCCCGGTGAACTCGCGCTGGAAGGTCGACGAGGCGCTCGACGCCGCGCGCGAGTACTTCGAGAAGACCGGCCGCCGTGTCTCGATCGAGTACGCGCTCATCAAGGACATGAACGACCACGGATGGCGCGCCGACCTGCTCGCCGAGAAGCTCAACGAACGCGGCCGAGGGTGGGTGCACGTCAACCCGATCCCCCTCAACCCGACGCCGGGCTCGATCTGGACCGCGTCCGAGGTCGACGTCCAGCAGGAGTTCGTGCGTCGGCTCACCGAGGCGGGCATCCCGACCACCATCCGCGATACGCGCGGCAAGGAGATCGACGGCGCCTGTGGGCAGCTCGTCGTCACCGAAGAGGACGAGCGAGCGGCCGCGGCCACGCGCTGACCGGCGACCCCACCGCGAGACCGCCGCTACCCGCCCAGCACCCCCTCGGCCGCCGTCGACGCCTTCGGATCCGGCAGCCGGCGCATCCGCAGCGCGTTGAGCAGGCCGAGCAGGCCCGCGAGGATCGGGATGCCGAGCGCCACCTGGAGGGCGATCGGGCGCGACTCGGTGTTGATCGCGATGATCTCGTCCTGCACGTCCTGCGGCTGGTCGACGAGGAGCTCCTCGAGGCCGGTGTTCGACATGAGCTCGGCGTCCTCCTCGAGGACCGTCGACACCTGCTGCTGCTCCTCGGGTGAGAGCACGGTGCTTGCGTCGGCCTTCGCCGTGAACGTGAAGGCGAGGGTCGCGAGCATGATCGCACCGGCGAACGCGAGGCCGAACGAGAGCCCGAACGACCCGGCCGCCGAGTTCACCCCGGCCGCCTCGCTCACGCGCTCGTCGGAGATCGGCGAGAGCGTGTAGTTGTTCAGCTGCGAGACCAGCAGCCCGAGGCCGGCACCCGAGATGATGAGCGGGATCGTGAGCCACCAGCCGGAGTCGGCGCGCGGCACGATCGGCAGCAGCACGACCAGCCCGGCGACGAGCAGGATGAAGCCCCAGAGGATGACGTTGGCCGGGCGGCCGAGCCCGCGGCGCCCCGCGAGCAGCGCCACCACGAACATCGTGAGCGAGAGCGGCGCGATGGAGATGCCCGCCCACAGCGCGTTGTACTCGAGCACGAGCTGCAGGTAGAGCGGCAGCACGATCATGGTGCCTCCGAGCGCGACCTGCTGCAGCAGCTGTCCGCTCACGCCCGAGCGGAACAGCTTGGATTCGAACAGGCCCGGATCGATGAGGGTCGCCCGGCCGCGCCGCTTGCGGGTCCGCAGCCACCAGACGAGCCCGCCCATCGCCACGGCGCCGATCGCGATCAGGAGGCCGACCCACTCGCCGCCCTCCTGCCAGACGAGGATGCCGAGCACGATGCCGCCCATGCCGACGACGGAGAGCGCCGCGCCGACCCAGTCAACCGCCCGAGATCCCGTGTACGGCACGTCCTTGACGAGCTTGATTCCGGAGAGCACCACGGCGATGATGAGCGCCTCCAGCAGGAACCCCACCCGCCACGACAGGAAGGTGGTGATGAACCCGCCGAGGAGCGGGCCCACGGCGGCGGCGATCGCCGCGGATGCGCCCACGAGCGCGTACACCCGCTTCTGGTGGGCGCCCGCGAAGTTTCCGTGTATCAGCGACTGCATCGACGGGAGCAGCAGGGATGCGCCGATGCCGCCGATGATCGCCCAGAAGATGATGATCGCCCGCAGGTCCTGCGCGAGCGTCATGGCGATCGCCCCGATCGCGTAGCCGAGCAGACCGAGGATGTAGGCGAGCTTGCGACCGATGAGGTCGCCGGTCTTGCCGCCGATCAGGATGAACGCGGCCGACACGAGCGCCTCGAGCGCGATCGCGCCCTGCACGCCGCTCGCGGTGGTGTCGAGGTCGTGGACGACCGCCGAGATCGAGACGTTCATGATCGACGTGTCGACGACGAGCACGAACATGGCCATCGCGAGCAGGATGGCGAGCCTGCCGTTGAATTTCCCGGTATCGGATGGCGCGGCCGCGCCGGGCCTGTGCGATGACGTGGTCATGAGTCATCCGAGCATGCGGGCGGCCCGCGCCCCGGGGACCAAAGGCCCGCCGGCGCCGGGTCTGGACGGATGCCGCTCGCGGGCGTATGCTCGGGCGGGCCGCGGCGTTCGCGGCGCAATCACGAGCCCGAGCGGGCCGAGACCGGAAGGAGTGAGCGATGACCACCGTCCTTGTCGCGCGTTTCGCAGACACCCTTCCCTGTGAGGTCGCCCGCTAGCATCCGCCGCGGTGGCCTCCACGATCTCGGAGACACCACCGTGAACATGCTGTCGTCCCTGGACGATTCCGCCGCGCCTCGCGCGGCATCCGCTGCGTCGTTCGGCGCGGCATCCGCCCATCTCGCCTTCGCCGACGTCGAACCCGGCGAGGACCAGCGCTGGTCGACCTGGCCGGCCACCCAGCCCAGCGAGCGCGGCCCCGAGCCGCGTCCCGACTGGCTCGTCACCTCCGCCGCCGCGCTCGACACCGAGCTCGGCATCGTCAAGTCGGGCAAGGAGGCCGACCTGTGGCTCATCGAGCGTGCCGTGCCGGGCGCGCCCGCCGGCCTCCCCGGTACCCGCACGCTGATGGCGGCCAAGCGGTACCGCGGCGCCGAGCACCGGATGTTCCATCGCTCGGCGATCTACACCGAGGGCCGCGGCACCCGCCGCAGCCGCGACGTGCGCGCGGTCCAGCGCAACTCGACGTACGGCCGCGAGGTCGCACGCACCGAATGGGCGTACGCCGAGTTCGCCGCGCTCAGCCGCCTCACGGAGCTCGGCGCACCCGTGCCGTACCCGGTGCAGGTCGGCGAGACCGAGGTGCTCATGGAGTTCATCGGCGAGGGCCGCACCGCGGCGCCGCGCCTGGCGCAGGTCCGGGCGACGCCCGACGAGCTGCGCGACCTGTTCCACCAGGTCATGGGCTTCATGCACACGCTCGCGTTCGCGGGCCTCGCGCACGGCGACCTCTCGCCGTACAACCTGCTCGTCGACCGCGGCCGCGTGGTCGCGATCGACCTGCCGCAGGTCGTCGACGTGGTGGCCAACCCCAACGGGTTCGACCTGCTGCACCGCGACTGCGTCAACGTGTGCGAGTGGTTCACGCGCCAGCGGCTCGAGTGCGACGCCGAGGCGCTGTTCGCCGACCTGGTCGGCGACGTCTACCGGTGAGCGGGCCGTGCGGATGGCGCGGGGCGGCGCCATCCGCAATGCCCTGCCGTCGGACCGCCGCCGGGCCTACGCTGCCGGGCATGCGGCTCGTCACCTGGAACGTGCTCTGGCGGTTCGCGCCCGACTGGCGCGCGCGGGAGCGCGTCATTCTCTCGACCTTGGAGGACCTGCAGCCGGACGTCATCGGGCTGCAGGAGTGCTGGGCGACGGCCGACGAGACGCAGGCCGATCGCGTCGCCGCCCGTCTCGGGCTCCACGCGGTGTTCGCGGGCCCGTCGCTTCCGCCCGTGCCCGACCCACCCGAGCACGCCGACCAGGCCGGGGTGCGCATGGGCGTGGGACTGGTGACGCGCTGGCCGGTGGTGCGGGTGATCGAGCACGCGCTGCCGGTGAGCCATCGGCAGGTCGCACCGATCGCGCTCGAGGCCGAGATCGCGCACCCCGAGACGCCGTTCCGTGTCATCGTCGCCGCGACCGAATGGGAGCCCGCCTACGCCGACGATCACCTGGCGCAGACCGCACGGCTGGCCGAGCTCATCTCCGCACGGAACGGCCGGACCTCGCCGACGTTCCTGCTCGGCGACCTCAACTGCGACGTCACGCAACCCGAGTTCGCCCCGCTCGATATGGTGGCGAGCGACACGTGGGCCGCGGGTGGCGGCGCACCCGACGCCGTCACGCTCAGCTCGGCGGTGCCGTTCGCTCCGCTCGAGGCCGTCAAGGAGATCGATCGCCGCATCGACCACATCCTCGTGCGACGCGGCGACGGCGTCGCGGTCGAGTCCGTCGCGATCGCCGACGCGCCCGTCGGCGGCATCCAGCCGTCCGACCACTTCGCCGTCGTGGCCGACCTGCGACTGTCGGCCGGGCCGGGCGGATGACGCCGACTGGAGTGATGAGCATTCCTTCAGGCCGCGGATGAGAGACTGTTCGAGTTTTCGTGCAACGACCCGTGGGGAGATCATGACCGACAACGGACCCGACCTGAGCGGCGACTGGGACCTCGACCCCGGCCACAGCCGCATCGGATTCTCGGCCAAGCACGCGATGGTGGCCAACGTCCGTGGCGCCTTCAACGACGTGACCGGCACCCTGCACGTCGACTTCGATGAGCCCTCGAAGTCGTACGCCGAGATCGCGCTCAAGGTCGCCAGCATCGACAGCCGCAACGCGCAGCGCGACGAGCACCTGCGCAGCGCCGACTTCTTCGACGCCGAGAAGTGGCCCGAGATCACCTTCCGCAGCACCCGGATCGAAGAGGTCGGCGAGAACGCGCTCGTGGTCTCGGGCGACCTGACCATCCGCGACGTCACCAAGCCGATCACCATCCCGATCGAGTTCACCGGCGTCGAGACCGACGCCTTCGGGGCGCTCCGTGCGGGCTTCGAGGGCACGCGACGCATCGATCGCCGCGAGTACGGCCTCGAGTGGAACATGGCGCTCGACTCGGGCGGATGGCTCGTCTCGGAGAAGATCACGCTCGAGTTCGAGCTCTCGGCGATCAAGCGCACCGACGACGCGTCCAAGGCCGCCTGACCCGACCCGTCAGGCGGGAGCGCCGGGGGAGTCGGCGACCGGCTTTCGCGTGGCGAGCCGGAGGCGCTAGCCTGCACGGGATCGACGCGGATCGGTGAGCCGGGCGCGCCGTCACCGCCCGTTCACCCCTCGTCGGAAGACTCCCCCCATGACCGACCCGCTCGCGGCGCACGCGCCGGCACCCGATCACCACGACCACACCGCGGTCGAACCGCTCACCGGCCTCGAGCTGCAGGCCGAGCGGCGCATCCCGCGCAAGCAGGTGTGGTCCTGGGCGCTCTGGGACTGGGCGACGCAGCCGTTCAACTCCGTCATCCTGACGTTCGTCTTCACGGCGCTCTACCTCACGAGCGACTGGTTCCTCGATCCGGCGGTCGCGGCGCTCGGCGAGGGCGACCCGGCGTACGAACGGGCCTTGGCCGAGCTGGCGAGCGGCCTCGGCTGGGCGATCACGATCGCCGGCATCCTCATCGCGCTCCTCGCACCGGTGCTGGGCCAGCGAGCGGATGTCGCGGGGCGGCGCAAGCTCTGGCTGGCCGGCGCGACCGCGGCGCTCGTGCTGTGCATGTTCGCGCTGTTCTTCGTGCAGGGCTCGCCGTCGTACTTCGTGCTCGGCATCTCGCTCATCGCGGCGGGCACGGTGTTCAGCGAGATCGCCGGCGTGAACTACAACGCCATGCTCGTGCAGGTCTCGACGCCCCGCACGGTCGGGAAGGTCTCGGGACTCGGCTGGGGTCTGGGGTATCTCGGCGGCATCGTCGCGCTGGTGCTCGTGGTGGTCGCGACCGCGTTCGACTGGTGGGGCATGCCGACCGAGGACGGCCTGGTCTACCGCGTGATCGCCATCGGCTGCGCGGTCTGGACGCTCCTCTTCGCGTGGCCGGTGCTCGTCTTCGTGCCCGAGGCGCCGCCGGCGGAGGGCCGCGAGCGGGTGGGCTTCCTCCGGAGCTACGCCGAGCTCGTGCGGGACATCGCACGGCTCTGGCGCGATGCCCGGCCGACGTTCTGGTTCCTGCTCGCGAGCGCCGTGTTCCGCGACGGGCTCGCGGGCGTCTTCGCGTTCGGCGCGGTGATCGCGGCGGTCGCGTTCCACTTCACGTCCGACGAGGTGCTCATCTTCGGCATCGCGGCGAACCTGCTCGCGGGCGTCTCCACGATCGCGGCCGGATGGTTCGACGACCGGTTCGGCCCGCGCGCCGTCATCCTCACGGCGCTCGCCGGCCTGGTCGGCGCGGGCCTCGTCGTGTTCTTCCTGCACGATGCCGGCAAGCTGCCGTTCTGGATCTTCGGACTCGTGCTCACCCTCTTCGTCGGCCCGGCGCAGGCGGCCTCGCGGTCGTTCCTCGCGCGGGTCACCCCGGCCGGGCGCGAGAGCGAGATCTTCGGCCTGTATGCGACCACGGGCCGCGCCGCGAGCTTCCTGTCGCCGCTGCTCTGGTCGACGTTCATCGCGGTCTTCGGCGCGACGTACTGGGGCGTGCTCGGCATCGTCGTGGTGCTCGCCGCGGGCCTGGTGCTCATGTTCTTCGTGCGGCTGCCGAAGCGGGTCGCGGATGCCGCGTCCGCGCCGGTCGCGGCCGAGTAGCCGTCACGTCCCTCGCACGACGACGCGCCGCCCCCGACGGGGAGCGGCGCGTCGTCTTCTGGGGGCGCCTACCGGATCACGGCAGGACGCGGATGGTCACGACCTCGGTCGTCGTGTTCCCGTAGGGATCGGTCGCCTCGAACGTGACGGTGTAGACGGCGCCCTGGCGGGCGAGCACCTCGACCTCGGTGTCCGAGATCACCCGGATCTCGGCCTTGTGCCCTTCGGCTGTGGTGTCGACGATCTCGGCGTCGACCTCACCCGAATCGTCGGTGGCGTCGACGTCGAACGCGACGGTTCGCCACTGGGCGTTGGGCGGGAAGGTCAGGCCTGGATCGGCCGTCACCTCGAGCTCGGGGGCGATGAAGTCGAAGCCCACGAGGACCGGGTCGTGGTCGCTCGAGCGGTACGCGTCGGGTGCGAAGATCGCGTCCTGCGCGGGCCGCTTGAACTGCATCGTGTAGTCGAGGAGGTCGGGCTCGTCGGCGTTGATCGCCCAGTCGGAGGCTCCCGTGACCTTCGGGAGCAGCGCCGGGCCGACCAGAGCGTAATCCAGGTAGCCGACCTGGCCGTCGAACACGTACGAGTACGCTTCCTCGCCCTGCTCGCGCAGCAGCAGGTCGGTGTATCCGGCCTCGACCAGGACGTCGATCGGGTCCTCCTTGTCGTAGGAGTTCAGGTCGCCGATGATCAGCTCACGACCCGGCTCCGCCCCCGTCGGGCCCGCGGCGAGCCAGTCGACCATCGCCTCGGCGGCCGCGGTGCGCGTCAGATTGCAGTTGCCCTGCCCGTCGCCGAGGTCGGGGTCGCCGGCGCAGGCGGAGCCCTTCGACTTGAGGTGGTTCACCACGACGGTGATCTCCTCACCGGTCTCGACGTCGGCGAAGGTCTGCGCCAGTGCGGGACGGTTGGCGTCGTCGTCGAACCGCTGGTCCACCGTCGAGTCCAGCTTGGCGTACTTCCCGACCGGGCTCACCGCGGACGGCTTGTAGATGAGCGCCGTGGTGATCTCGTCGGTTCCGACCACCCCGGTCGAGATGAACCGGTAGGTGTCGGGGCCGACCGCGTCGTTGAGCGCCTGCACCAGCGTGCCGACGGCCGTGTCGCCGTTGTTCTCGATCTCGATCAGGCCGAACACGTCGGCGTCGATCTCGGCGAGCGCCGCCACGATCTTCGCCTCCTGCCGGTCGAACTCCTCCTGGGTCGCGGCCCCACGCGAATCGAGCGTCGTGAAGTAGTTCAGCACGTTGAAGCTCGCGACGGTGAAGTCGCCGCCGACCTCGGGGACCTCGGGGCGCTCGTTGACCGCCTCGTAGTTCGCGCCCTGCGTCGGCTGGATCCGCCACTTGCCGAACGCGAAGTCGAGGACGCCGGTGACGTCGGAGACGAGGTCGCCGCCGCGGAACGTGTTCTCGAGGGTGAACTCCTCACCGTTCGGGTGGATCGCGGGGTCGGGGTTCGACTCGCTGCGACCGTCGTCGACGGTGATCCGGTTCGCCGCGTTCTCGGCGGCGAGCGCGATCGCAGCGGCCGAGCCCGGGTCGTAGATGGCGGTCGGCTGGATCTGGCGTTCCGTACCGAGCACGATCTCGCCGAAGCGGTCGAACTCGAAGTACTCCAGGATCGTGAGCGTCTGCGGCATGGTCACGTACATGCCCTCGAGCGACTCGGAGGTCGAGGGCTGCACCGGCAGCTCGAGCTCGACTGGCCCGGGCAGCTCGACGCCGTCGGGGCAGATCGCCGCGTCGATCGCGGAGATGCGCGTCGCACCGAAGTTCTCACCGGCCGTGCCGACGACGTGGACGGGGTCACCGACCTCGACGGGCTCAGACGAGAGCACGAAGATGCCGTCGGAGGTCGCGGGGTCACCGTCGCCGGCGTCCTGCAGGAAGAACCCGCCCAGGCCGCCGGACGCCTGGAAGTCGCCCACGACGACACCCTCGACGCGCACGGTCTGGCCGGCGACCGGCGTCGCCGTGCCGCTGCCCTGCACGGACCCGATGGTCACGATGTCGGCATCGCAGTCCGCTTGGGGCGGCGGCGGCGGAGTCTCGCAGGTCGCCGAGTGCGTGCCGAGCCCGTCGAAGGTGTCGCTTGCGAAACCGGTCCACTGGACGGTCGGGTCGAATGGATCGCCCGGGTCGGTGTCGCCCTGGCAATAGGCGTCACCGCGGCGCAGCGTGTTGTCGGCGGTGGAGACCAGCCCCGACCCCCACTCCGTGCCGGGGTCGAATCCGCTCTGGCCGAGCGCGTCGACGACCGCGTCCGCCTTCGTCAGCATGACGGCGTCGTCGCCGTTGTACCATCCGGCGCTGTTGGTCTGGTCGGCCGCCGCGAGGATGGTCGCGTTCGCCGAGCCGTGCGCGACGACGTGCACGTCACCCGGGGCCACCGTTCCCGTCAATGGGATGGTGAGTCCGACGGTCGCGGAGCCGTTGAAGGAGATCTTCAGGTCGTAGTCTCCGGCACCGAGGTCGATGGGCGCTCCCGTGAGGTTCGCGATCTCGATGGCCTTGTTGTTCGAACTGCCCTCGATGTACTCGCTGATGAACAGCTCTGTGGGCGTCGCGGCATGCGCGATCGTGGCCGGTGCAGCGGCGAGCCCGACGGCGAGCAGTGAAGCGGTCGCGACGGCGACGGCGGGACGATGTAGACGACGTTTCATCGGGGGCTCCTCACGCACCCGGCGCGGCCACCGTGACCCCCCGGACGCGCGTCAGCCTAGGGAAGGGCCCGTCGCTGGGGAAGCCGCGTCACGAGACGTTCATGCCCGGCCAGCGAATGTGCAGCGGTGTCTCCCGTTCCTGCTCAACTGAGCAACGGCGTCACGGGCGCCGGCCGTGCAGGCCGCGCGCGAACCGCGCGAAGAGCGTCGCGAACTGTGCGCGCTCCTCGTCGGTGAACCCCTCGAGCGCCGCCTCGATGGCCCCCCGTCGATGCGACGTGGCGTCGTGGACGGCCGCGCGCCCGGAATCGGTGAGTCGGATCCGCGTGCGCCGGGCGTCATCGGGATCGGCCTCGCGCTCGACCAGGCCGTCGTTCGCCGCGGCCTGGACGAGGCGACTCGCGCGAGGCTGGTCGACGCCGATCGCCGCCGCGAGCTCGGTCACCGACATCGCGCGGTCGGCGGCATGCAGCGTGGCCAGGAGGCGCAGGCTCGCCATCGGGCCGGTTCGGAACTCCCACGCCCCGCGCGGCCCGCCACGCACCCAAGGTGGGGTGCCGGGACCCGGCTCGCCGCTCCCGCTGCCGGGTCGGCCCGACCCCCACGGCGGTCCGCCTGGACCAGCTCCCCACGGCGACCGGCCGGCACGGCCGTGCTCACCGCCGTGCGCGTGCGGCCCGTGGTCATGGCCGCGTTCATGCGGGCCGCCTGGATGGCGTCCGCCGCGCCGCAGCGCCGCCAGGGACTGCTCGATGAGGTCGACCGGATCGGTGTCGGATGCGCCACGAGACGATTCGGCCATGCACCCATGATACATGTCACTTGACATGGACTCGGAATGCATGTCATGATGCATATACATGTCACACGACATGCACCGCCCGAACGGGCGACGACGACCGCCGGACGCCGCGCCACACGCGACGAGCAGTCCGGCCACGAGAGGATTCCCATGAACCACCACGATCACCCCGACACGGCCCAGCCCGACGACCAGCCCCAGCGCGACGCTTCCGTCTCCGACGAGCGGCCCGACGGCCCTGCCCCCGACTCGACGACCGACGGCGCCGGCCGCCCGCTCGGCTTCTGGCTCACCGCCCTCGATCGGCTCATCGACCGCGAGTTCGAGACGGCCTTCGCCGACCTCGAGGTCACCCGCCGCGACTGGCGCGTGCTCAACCTCCTGGGGGGCGAGGTCCGAGACGACCGACTCCGCGCCAAGCTCGAGGCGCGACCCGACCGCATGCTCCCGCTCGTCGAGCGGGGCTGGGTCGCCGGCGAGCCCGGCGCCTGGGAGCTCACCGAGGCCGGGCGCGCGGCGCACGCCGACCTCGCCGAGCGAGTGGACGGCATCCGCTCGCGCATCCGCGGCGCCGTGTCATCCGACGACTACGCCACGACCCTCGCGAGCCTCGAGGCCATGGCGCGCGCGCTCGGCTGGGACGAGTCCAGCCCCGGCATCCCGCGCGGGCGCGGCCGGTTCGGTCGCCGCGGGCCGGGACGACCCTGGGGCGCACGCCGTGCCCGTGGGTTCGGCGGGTTCGGCCGCTTCGGCACGCCACCCTGGGCGTTCGACGAGCGTGACGACCACCGGGGCCACGGCGCGGCGCACGAGCCCCACCACCACGGGCACGGCCACCACCGTCACCCCCACGGCGAGCGCGAGGTGCACGTCCACGTCCACCTCGACGACCACCGGGGCCGCCGCCGCGATCATCACCGCGGACACGGTGGCCCGCACGACCACGGTGAGCGCTGACCCGCAGTGGAGACCGGGGCCGGTCCGGACCCTAGCGTTCGGACCGGCCTCGTGCGTTGTACACGACGGCGTCCGACGCGCCGAACGCCCGGAACACCTCGATCGCCTCATCGCGGCGAACGCCAGAGCGCACGCGGATGCCGCGGCGCTCGAACTCCCCGATCCAGTCCTCGGGCATCGGTCCCTCGTCGAAGCCGGTGAGCTCCATGCACTCGTCGCCGTGCCCGGCGATCACGAGGCGCCGAACGCCCGACCACATCGTCGCCCCGTAGCACATGACGCATGGCGCCCAGTTGACGATGAGCTCCAGCTCCGCGCCCTGTGCGCCCAGGTCCCACCGACCGAGGCGCGTCTGGGCGAGGCTGAGTGCCGTCACCTCTGCATGCGTCGAGCTGAGTCCGCTCGAGAGCACCAGGTTGACGCCCGCCGAGACGAGTTCACCGGATGCCGCGTCGACCACGAGCGCCGCGAACGGACCGCCACTGCCTGCCCGCCAGTTCCGGTCGGCCAGCTCGATCGCGAGCCCCACCCGGGCATCGTCGTCGGGCAACGGCGTCGACCCGAGCCGCGGAAGCTCCTCGACCAGCCACGAGGGCAGCGACGCGGTGAACGAGGACGGCAGCGCGGCATCCATGCCCCTCATTCTGCCCCCGCTACGGCGCCTTCTGCTCGCGCTCGCCCGACAGCCTCTGCGCCAGGTAGATGGGCACGATCGACACGATGACCAGCACGACCGCGATCACCGACACGATCGGAGCCTGGTTCGGCCGGAACATGTTGTTCAGGATGAAGATCGGCAGCGTCGTCACGCCCGATCCCGCGGTGAACGTCGTCACGATGATCTCGTCGAACGACAGCGCGAAGGCGAGCAGGCCGCCCGCGAGGAGCGCCGAGCGCAACTGCGGGAACGTCACGAGGCGGAATGTGGTCCAGACGCCGGCGCCGAGGTCGCTCGACGCCTCCTCGAGGTTCGTGCCCTGACGGCGCAGTCGCGCGATGACGTTGTTGAACACCGTCACGATGCAGAAGGTCGCGTGCGCGATCACGACCGTCCAGATCGACAGCGGCACGCCCATGATCGTGCGGAAGAAGTTGTTGAGCGCGATACCCGTGATGATGCCGGGCAGCGCGATCGGCAGGATCACGAGCAGGCTGATGGCGTCGCTGCCGAAGAACGAGAATCGCTGCAGCGCGAGGGAGATGAGCGTGCCCAGCACGAGCGAGATCACCGTGGCGATGGCGGCGATCTGCACGCTCGTCGACACGGCCTCGACGGCGCCCGCGCTCGAGAACGCGCGCCCCCACCACTCAAGCGTGAAGCCGGGCGGCGGCCACGTCAGCGACGTCGATGTCGAGAACGAGTTCACGAGCACGACGAGCAGCGGCACGTAGACGACGACGAGGATGATCGCCGTGACCACGCCGAGGATCGTGCGGGAGGCCTTCGAGAGTCGCATCCGTCGCCCCTAGAGGTTGTCGAGTGCGCCGGTGCGACGCACGAGGAAGAGGTAGCCGAAGATGATCACGATCGGGATGAGGGCGATCGCGGAGGCCAGCGGCAGGTTGTTCGCCGCGCCGACGTTCGTGTAGACGAGGTTGCCGAGCATCTGGCTCGCGCCGCCGACGATGTTCACCGTGATGTAGTCGCCGAGCGAGAGCGCGAAGCTGAAGATGGTGCCCGCGATGATCGCGGGGAACACCAGCGGCAGGACCACGAGGCGCAGCGTGGGCCACGTCTTCCCGCCGAGGTCGCCCGACGCCTCGAGCAGCGAGTCGGGCACGCGCTCGAGCCCCGCGTAGATCGGCAGGATCACGTACGGCAGCCACAGGTACGACAGCGTGATGACCGTCGCGGGCAGGCCGTAGCCCGGCGTGTGGCCTCCGAACGGTGCGAGCAGCCACTCGAGGATGCCCTCCTGCGAGAGCACCGAACGCCACGCGTACGCCTTCACGAGGTACGACGCCCACAGCGGGGTCAGCACCAGGATGACGAGGACGCGCTGCATGCGTGGCGACGCGACCTTCGCCATGAAGAACGCGATCGGCAGGGCGAGCGCGACGTCGATGAGCGTGACGAGGAGCGCGACGCCCACCGTGCGCAGCGTCACCGTCTGGTAGAGCGAGCCGGTGAGCACCTCGATGATGTTGTCGAGCGTGAACTCGGTGGTGATCTCGCCGGTGAAGCTGTCGACCGACCAGAAGGCGGTCACGAGCAGCAGCACCAGCGCCACGATGTAGACGATGACCAGCCAGAACAGCGGCGCGGTCAGCAGGAACGCCAGTCGTGCGCGCGGGTGCGTGGCCAGGAAGGCCGACCCCTTGCGCGCGACCGAGTCGCGAGGGGCCGGGAGCGGATGCCGCGGAGGGGCGTTCGTCGTCATGCAGCGTTCCTGTCGAGAAGGTTCGGGATGGGGCGGCCCCGGCGTCGCGGGGCCGCCCCGGTCGGGAAGGGCGTCAGCCCTTGATCTCCTGCCATGCCGCAGTCCACGCCGAGTAGTCGGTGCACTTCACGTCGGTGCGACCGTCGATGCACTCCTCGATCGGCGTGGTCCAGTACCAGATCTGCGACGCGTACTCGGCGTCACCCGCGTGGTACGCCTCGCAGTCCTCGCGGTACTCGCAGGCCTCGTCGCTCGAGGGGGCCTCGCCGAAGTACGCGGTCGCCTCGGCGTTGATCTCGGGGCTCGCGATGTGGTCGAGCCACGCGTAGGCGCAGTTCGGGCTCTCGGTGTCGGAGGCGATCATCCACGTGTCCGACCATCCGGTCGCGCCCTCCTCCGGCAGCGTGACGGCGGTCGAGACGCCCTCGGACTCGAGGACGTTCTGGATGACCTGCCAGCTCGTGCCGACCACGGTGTCGCCGGTCGTGAAGGCCTGGATCTCCTTCAGGTAGTCCGACCAGTACTCGCCGATGTTCTCGCGCTGCTGCTTGAGCAGGTCGACGGCGGCCGCGAGCTGCTCCTCGTCAAGGGCGTAGGGGTTCTCGATCCCGAGGTCGGGCTCGTGCTCCATGAGGTACATCGCGGCGTCGGCGATGTAGATCGGCGAGTCGTACGCGGTCACCTTGCCGGCGTATTCGTCGGAGCCGTCGAACACGACGCTCCACGAGGTCGGGGCCTCGGGGAAGACGTCGGTGCTGTACATGAGGACGTTGGCTCCGTAGCCGTGCGGCATGCCGTAGTTCTCACCGTCCACGGTGTTCCACGCCTTGTCCTTGAGGAAGTCGTAGATGTTCTCGTAGTTCGGCGTGAGCTCCATGTTGACGGGCTGCACGTCGCCGGCAGCCACGAGGCGCAGGGACGCATCGCCGGATGCGGACACGACGTCGTACTCGCCCGTCTTCATGAGGTTGACGGCCTCGTCGGACGTGCCGAAGGTCTTCACGGTGACCTCGCAGCCCGTGTCCTCCTCGAACGGGGTCACCCAGTCGACCTCGGGGTCGTTCGAGCCGTCCTCTGCGTAGCCGGGCCAGGCGAGGACCGAGAGCTGGCCCTCCATCTCGCCGAGCTCCTCGGCGGCCTCGCCGCCGGTCGAGCCGGCTTGGGACGTGCCGCAGGCCGTGAGCAGCGCGACCGAGGCGATCGCGAGCCCCACGGTCGCGCCGCGGGCGGCGGTGCGCATTCGCATCATGGTTGTCTCCTTGTTCTGTGCGGGGTGCAGGTGGTGCGGGTGGTGGTGCAGGTGCGGGTGGGTCGGTTCGGCCGGGCGGTTGGCTCAGCCGGAGATGCCGGGAAGGACGCCGGGCCCGAGAGCCACGACGTCGTCGTCGTGCCAGGAGACGACGACCCGGTCGCCGCGCTCGTCGTCGTGGACGCGACCGCGGTCGTTCTGCTCGAGCACGCTCACGCGCGTGCCGTCGTCGAGGTCGACGACGAGGCGCACGCCGCTGCCGAGGTAGATGGCCTCGACGACGGTGCCCGGCATGTTCACCACGCCGGCGCCTGCGAGGCCGTCGCGCGTGACGGTCATCTTCTCGGGACGCACCGAGTGGTGCCCGTCGCGACCGAGGATGGTCTTGGAACGTTCGTCGTCGAAGAGGTTCGAGGTGCCGACGAAGTCGGCTACGAAGCGCGACGTGGGCCGTTCGTAGAGCTCGTTCGGCGTGCCGAGCTGCTCGATCTTGCCGGCGTTGAAGACGGCGATCCGATCGGAGAGCGTCAGCGCCTCCTCCTGGTCGTGGGTCACGAAGATGAACGTGATGCCGAGGTCGCGCTGGATCTGCTTGAGCTCGACCTGCATCTGCTCGCGGAGCTTGAGGTCGAGCGCGCCGAGCGGCTCGTCGAGCAGCAGCACCTTGGGCTCGACGACCGTCGCGCGCGCGAGCGCGACGCGCTGGCGCTGACCGCCCGACAGCTGCGACGGCTTGCGGTCGCCCATCTGCTCGAGGCGAACCGAGGCGAGGGCCCGTCGCGCCCGCTCGAGTCGCTCCTTGCGCCCGATGCCGCGCACGCGGAGTCCGTAGGCGACGTTCTCGAGGACCGACATGTGCGGGAACAGCGCGTAGTCCTGGAAGACGGTGTTGACGTCGCGGTCGAAGGGTGCCCGCTTCGTGACATCCGTGCCGAACAGCTCGATCGTGCCGCTCGTGGGCTGCTCGAAGCCGGCGATGAGCCGAAGCACGGTGGTCTTGCCGGAGCCCGACGGACCCAGCATCGAGAAGAACTCGCCCGCGGCGATCTCGAGATCGACGTGGTCGACGGCGGTGACGGCGCCGAACTCCTTCGTGAGCCCGGTCAGCCTGATGGCCGGCTGCTGGTCGGTCATGGACGATCTCCTTCGATGGTCGTGCTGTAAATCATATGGACTCATATGTCATAGTCCAGAGGTTCGTGTTACGGTCGCATCACGGATCCGCCGGCCGGTGCCCCCAATCCGGGGGAGGGTTGCCGGGGCCGCTCATCGAGGAGGACGGATGCCGCAGGCCAGCGCTCGCGCCGATGCCGCCCGGGCCGTCATCTTCTCGCCGCTCGACGGCGCGGGTCGCGCTGAGCTCGTCGAGCAGCGCCTGACCGACGCGATCGTCTCCGGCGTGCTGCACGACGGCGAGCGCCTGCCCAGCGAGAACGACCTCGCGCGGAGGCTCGGCGTCGCCCTCGTCACCGCGCGCGAGGCGCTCGTCGCCCTCCGCCATAAGGGCCTCGTGCGCACGCGCCGAGGTCGCGACGGCGGCAGCTTCGTCACCTACGACCGCGACACGTCCACGCGCCTCATCGACGCGCGGCTGCGCGCGGCGAGCCGCATCGAGCTGCGCGACCTGTCGCTGCACGTGGCCGCGATCGCCGGGATGGCCGCCGAGGTGGCGGCCGATCGGGCCAGCGACGACGACGTGCAGAGCCTCGTCGACATCGACGCGCGCGCCGACCTCACCACCCCGGGCGGCGCCCGCCGTGCCGTCGGCAGCTTCCAGCTCGAGGTGGCGGCCGTGAGCCAGTCGCCCCGGCTCGTGCACGAGGAGCTGCGCCTCCAGGCCGAGACGGGCGCCCTGCTCTGGCTCTGCCTGCGGCAACAGGAGTACCGTGACCGCAGCAGAGAGGTACGCCTCGAGGTGATCGACGCGATCCGGCGAGCGGATGCCGCATCCGCACGCGCCGCGACGGTCGAGCACATCACGTCCGCCGTCGAGTGGCTCGTCGACGAGAAGGCCCGGCTCGAGGCGGCATCCACGACCGAAGGGAGCCGGTCATGACGCTCGTGGACACGTCGACCGGGATCGCGCAGCGCATCGCCGCGACCATCGACCCGGTGTTCGCCGTGATCGAGGAATGGCGCACCCGCGTCGAGCAGGCGCTCGAGGCCGACGACGACCCGCGCGCCGCCTCATTCGATCCGCTCGTCGCCGACCTCGTCGCGGGCGAGCTCGAGCGGCCGGGCACGCTCATCACCGGAGCCGGATTCGTCGCGGCGCCGGGCTTCCTCCCCGACGCGCCCTGGCACCTCGCGTGGTGGCTGAGCGGTGCGTCGCCGTTCCGCGTCGAGCAGACCGGCGGGGGCCTGCGCCGCCTCGACGCCGTGAGCGATCCCGATGCCGAAGCGTTCCGCGATTACACCACGCTGGAGTGGTGGCGCGTGCCGGCGCGCACCGGCCGCCGGCACCTCACCGGCCCGTACGTGGACTACCTCTGCACCGACGACTACACCGTCACGATCACCACGCCCGTCGTCGTCGACGGCGAGATGGCCGGCCTGGTGGGCGCCGACGTCTACGTCGCTCGCCTCGAGCAGGCGCTGCTGCCGGTGCTCCGCGCCGCCGACCGCACGTGCACGATCGTGAACGCGTCGGGCCGCATCGTGGCGTCGACCGACACCCACCGCGCGACCGGTGCGTTGCTCCGGCTCGACGGGCTCGCCGACGCGCTCGCCCCGCTCCGCGAGGCCGAGGCCGAGGGTCGGGCGACGGATGCCGCGCCGCTGCCGGGCGGGGCCGACGTCGTCCCCTGCGGCGACACCTCGCTCGCTCTGGTCGTGGAGTAGCCACGTCCGCGAGCTGTCCACAGCGCCGCGCGGTCGCGACATCCGGCGGCTGGTCCCGGATAGTGTGAGGGCTGACGCAATCGGACGCGTGTCCGTGAGAGCGGCACGCCGGCGAAACGGGCGGTCGGGCGTGACGATGACCCTCAGGGAGAAGCGGGCGCGCAGCAGGCGGCGCCGGCTCGTCGCGTACGCCGGTGTCGCCGCCGCGTGGGCCGTCACCGTCTGGGCGGCGGCGGTCGTCACGCCGCCCGACTGGCTGCACGGGATCGCGCTGTTCGTGCACCTCGCCTCGCTCGTCGTCGGGCTCGGCGCGGTGCTCATGATCGAGTGGCACGCCCTGCTGTGGGCCACCGGATGGAGCAGCGTGCGCGAACTCCGCCAGGCCGATCGCACGATGATCCTGCCCGTCTGGGTCGGACTCGGCGGGTTGCTCGTGAGCGGAGCGCTGCTCGAGCCCGACCTGCAGCAGCCCGCGACGCTCGTGAAGATGGCCGCCGTGCTCGTGCTCGCGCTCAACGGCGTCGCTCTCACGCACTGGACCCACGCTCTCGCCCGGTTGCCGGGGAACGCACGGTTCGCCTCCCTTCCGCCGCGCGCGCGAGCGGGCTTCGTCGGGAGCGCGATCGTCTCGCAGGTCGCGTGGTGGACGGCCGTGATCGTCGGCCTCCTCAACTCGACCGGTTGATGAGGTTCCGCTGCGTGACAGGATGGTCGGGCCCCATTCGGGGGGCGCTGAGCTAGGCTCACCAACGAGGCAGCCGCCGACTGGAGGACGAGCGATGCGCGACGCACCGGAGACCGTTCCCGCACGACGCGACCGCCGTCGGATCCGCGAGGAGGGCCGACGGCGGCGCCAGCGCGCGCTGTGGATCGGCGCCGCAGTGGCCGTCGTCGCGCTGCTGGCCGTCGGCGGCGCCGTCACCGCGGCCATGCTCGGCAGCCAGGGCGGCACCACTGCAGCCCCGGCCGAGACCGCCCAGCCCGAGCCGATCGTGTTCCCCTCCGACGAGCCCGCACCCACCCCTGGAACGGAGCCGTGCACGACCGTGCGGGCGCTGTCGTCGTTCGAGAACGCCGAGATGGTCTCGACGCTCGCCGAGGCCTACAACGCCGAGCCGCGGAACGTCGACGGCTCGTGCGTCACCGTCGTCGCCACGAAGGACAAGTCGGGCATCGCGGCCGAGGAGGCGGCGGTCGGCTTCACCGAGCTGCCCGAGGACGAGCGCCCGACGCTGTGGATCCCCGATGCGAGCTCGTGGCTCGGCATCGCCCGCGAGGCCGGCGGCTCGGCGAACGTGCCCGAGGAGGGCGAGAGCATCGGCTCCTCCGACATCGTGCTCGCGATGCCCGAGGAGCTCGCCTCGGCGATCGGGTGGGACGAGGAGCCGCCGACCTGGGCCGACGTGTTCGCGACCGCCGACGACGAGGAGGTCTGGAACGACCTCGACCACCCCGAGTGGGGCGAGTTCAAGCTCGGCAAGACCAGCCCGCTCGTCGCGAGCTCGGGCGAGGCCGCGATGCTCGCCTCCTACGGGGCGGCCGCGGGCTCAGTCGCCGAGCTCTCCGCCGACGACATCGCCGACGACGAGATCACCGACGAGGTCCGGCAGCACGAGCTCGCGACGAGCCACTACATGGCCACGCCCGAGCACTTCCTCTGGCACGCCCGTCAGGCAGAGGACAAGGGCGGATCGGCCGCGGACTTCCTCTCGGCCGTCATCGTCGACGAGAAGTCGGTCTGGGACTACAACCGCGGCATCACGAGCCGCGACGGCGTGACCCGGATCGAGAGCGAGCCGCCCGCCGAGCAGCTCGTGCCGATCTACCCGACCGACGGGTTCTACGTCGCCGACAATCCCGCGGTGGTGCTCACCGGTGCCTGGGTGGATGAGGCCGAGGCGGCCGCCGCGGAGGACTTCTTGCGGTTCGCGACCACCGAGGAGGGGCAGGCGATCGTGCGCGAGACGGGGTACCGCGACCTGAATCGCGAGCTCGACCCCGGCGTCGCGAGCGTCGGCGCACTCGCCGAGACGCCCCGAGGCGGCCTCGCGTTCCCCGAGCCGACCGTCGTCGTGGCCATGCACGAGGCGTTCCCCGACGTGCGCAAGCGAGCCAACGTGCTGTTCCTCGTCGACGTCTCGGGTTCGATGGGCGATCGGATCTCCACGGGCGCGACCAAGCTCGAGGCGGCGAAGGCCGCGATCTCGCAGGCGCTCGACCACTTCGCCGACGGCGACCACGTCGGCCTGGCCGCGTTCTCCGAGGTCGACGCGAACCCGCTCGCGCCCGGCGAGGTGAGCGCGGTCGACGACATCGCCGACACCCGCGACCGGTTCGAGGCGGCGCTGGCGAAGCTCCAGCCCATCGAGTGGACGCCGCTGTACGAGGCGGTCGACACGTTCGCGAAGCAGCAGGGCGACGACTACGACCCCGATCGCATCAACGCGATCGTGCTGCTGAGCGACGGCCGGAACGAGACCGAGGCGCCGAGCACGACCTCGGCGCAGATGATCGCGACCCTCGAGGACCTGCACCACACCACTCCGGTGCTCGTGTTCACGCTCGCGTACGGCGCCGACGCCGACGTGAAGACGCTGCAGTCCATCTCGAGTGCGACTGGCGCCCACTACTACGACGCGACCGACCCGACCGAGATCGACGAGGTGCTCGGCGATCTCGTCACCAGCTTCTGACGCCGCCGTCATGCGGCGACGCGCACCCCATCGGTTTGCGAGCATGGACGCATGAGCGACCGGCCCCCCGCCCTCGTCGGCATCTCGCACGGCACATCCTCGCCCGAGGGCCGGCGCGCCGTGCGCGGGCTGCACGACGCCCTCGCCCAGGCGCTGGCGCAGCGGCATCCGGATGGCACGCCGAGCGTGCGGCTCGGCCACGTCGACGTCGAGCAGCCCGACGTCCCCGCGACCCTCGCCTCGCTCGGCGCGGGTGAGCCCGCGGTCGTCGTGCCCCTGCTGCTCTCGGCGGGGTACCACGTGTACGTCGATCTCACGGAGGCGGTCGCCGACGAGACGACCCGCCCCGTGGTGCTCGCGGGAGCGCTCGGCCCCGACGACCGGCTCGCCGCACTGCTGCTGCGGAGGCTCGAGGAGGCCGGCCTGGGAGCCGACGACCGGATCGTGCTCGCGGTCGCGGGCTCCAGCGACCGACGCGCGGTCGAGGACTGCCGCGACCAGGCGAGGCGACTCGCCGAGGCATCCGGTCGCGACGTCCTCGTGGGCTTCCTCTCGGCCGCCGAGCCGCGCCTGCCCGACGCGGTCGCGGCGGCGCGAGCGGATGCCACATCAGCGCGGGTCGTCGTCGCCAACTACCTGCTCGCGCCCGGCTACTTCGACGACCTCGCGCGTGCCGCCGGCGCCGACGTGACCGCCCAGCCGCTGCTCGTGCCGGATGCACCCGCCCCGCGGGAGCTCGTCGACATCGTGCTCGACCGCTACGCGGCGTCCGCCCCGCTCATCTCGTGAGACCGGGCGACCCGAGCGGGTCAAGCCCTGTCGCCGTCGGCGGCGATCGCGTATTCAGGGATCATGCATCGGATCTACTACGCGGGAGACTCGATCCTGACGGGCTCGGAGATCGCCCACGCTCTGCTCCAGTACGCGCAGATGCTCGCGAAGGCGGCGACCGCGGCCACGTTCGAGATTCCGACGCGTGAGGAGGACGGCTCGGTCGGACACGCGACCCTTCTCCTCGGCCCGGCCAGTCAGCTGATCGCGGACGCCGAGCAGAGTGAGGACGAGGAGCTGGTCGACGAGGAGCTCGTGGACCAGCTGAAGCGACTCACCGGTGCCCTCCAGCATCCGCCCGGACCGTCCGCGGTGATGACGCAGGGTCCCGGCGGCAACGTCTACGACGACCTCTAGACAGCTCGCGTTACGTCGCGTGTGACGTCATGCGACACCGCATGACATCACGTGACCCATCGTGACGGGCCTACCTGTCGGCATCCGCCCGGGCCCCGTACCTTCGAGCCCACGCACCCCGATCGGGGTGCGCGAGCGAGAGGGGACCCCGTGACGATCGAGACGACGGATGCCGCGACGCGGCCGCCGCGCGCCGGCCGTCCCGCACCGGGCGAGCGTCCCGTCCGCGGCGAGCGCCCGGCAGGCGACATCCGCCCGCCCCGGCCCTCGGCGAAGCCGAACGGGCAATGGAAGGTCGACGGCACGGCCCCGCTCAACGCCAACGAGGAATGGAAGCAGGCCGACGGCGGCCTGGCGGTGCGCGAGCGCATCGAGTCGACCTATGCGGCCGGCGGCTTCGCCTCGATCGACCCGACCGACCTGCACGGGCGCTTCCGCTGGTGGGGCCTCTACACGCAGCGCAAGCCGGGCATCGACGGCGGCCGCACCGCGACGCTCGAGCCGCACGAGCTCGAGGACGAGTACTTCATGCTGCGCGTCCGCATCGACGGCGGCCAGCTCACCACCGAGCAGTTGCGGGTGATCGGCGGCATCTCGACCGAGTTCGGGCGCGACACCGCCGACCTCACCGATCGCCAGAACGTGCAGCTCCACTGGATCCGCGTCGAGGACGTGCCCGAGATCTGGCGCCGGCTCGAGGCGGTCGGCCTCGGCACGACGGAGGCGTGCGGCGACGTGCCCCGCGTCGTGCTCGGCTCGCCGGTCGCGGGGATCGCAGCCGACGAGCTCATCGACCCGACGCCGCAGATCGACGAGATCACCTCGCGCTTCATCGGCGACGAGTCGCTCGCGAACCTCCCGCGCAAGTTCAAGTCGGCCCTCACGGGCCACCCGAGCCAGGACGTCGTGCACGAGATCAACGACGTCGCGTTCGTCGCAGTCGAGCACCCGACGCTCGGCATCGGGTACGACCTCTGGGTGGGCGGCGGGCTCTCGACCGCACCGCGGCTGGCCGAGCGGCTCGGCGTGTTCGTCGCGCCCGAGCGCGTCGCCGACGCGTGGCACGGCGTCGCGCAGATCTTCCGCGACTACGGCTACCGGCGACTGCGCAACAAGGCTCGCCTGAAGTTCCTGCTCGCCGACTGGGGCACCGCGAAGTTCCGGGAGATCCTCGAGACCGAGTACCTCGGGTACGCGCTGCCCGACGGTCCGGCCGCGCCCACGCCTTCGACGCCCGGCGACCACGTCGGCGTGCACCGGCAGAAGGACGGCCGCTACTACGTCGGCGCGACCCCCATCGTCGGGCGCGTGTCCGGGCCGGTGCTGACCAAGCTCGCCGACCTCGTCGAGGCGCACGGGTCGACCCGCCTGCGCACGACGCCGCACCAGAAGGTCGTCATCCTCGACATCCCCGGTGACCGCGTCGAATCGCTCATCGCCGGCCTCGACGAGCTCGGGCTGCAGGCTCGGCCCAGCCTCATCCGCCGCGGCACCATCGCGTGCACGGGCATCGAGTTCTGCAAGCTCGCGATCGTCGAGACCAAGGCATATGCGACGGCCGCGGTGCTCGACCTGGAGGAGCGGCTCGCCGCGTTCGACCTGCCGCACCCGATCGCGCTGCACGTGAACGGCTGCCCGAACTCCTGCGCGCGCATCCAGACTGCCGACATCGGCCTGAAAGGCCAGCTCGTCACGATCGACGGAGAGCAGGTGCCCGGCTACCAGGTGCACCTCGGCGGCGGGCTCGCCTCGCAGGACCGCGACGAGGCCGGCCTCGGCCGCACCGTCCGCGGCCTCAAGGTCGCCGCCGACGGCATCGCCGACTACGTCGAGCGCGTGGTCACGCGGTTCCTCGACGAGCGCAACGGGGACGCCGACGAGACGTTCGCCCAGTGGGCGCACCGCGCCGACGAGGAGGCCCTGCGGTGAGCGCCCGGAACATCGGCCTGGCGGCACCCATCGCGGCAGGGAGCCGCCGCTCCGCCGACGAGCTTCGTGCTCTCGCCGAGGCCGGCAACGCCGCGCTCGGCAGCCTCACCGACCATGAGGCCTCCCCCGCCGAGGTCGTCGCGTGGGTCGCCGCGAACTTCTCGACGGATGCCGCGGCCGTCGCCTGTTCGATGGCCGACGCCGCGCTGCCGCACCTCGTGGCGCAGTACCTCCCGGGCGTCGACGTCCTCTTCCTCGACACGGGCTACCACTTCGCCGAGACGTACGCGACGCGCGACGAGGTCGCCCGTGCGCTCGACGTGCGCATCGTCGACGTGCTGCCCGGGCAGACCGTCCCCCAGCAGGACGCCGAGCTCGGCGCCGAGCTCTTCGCGCGCGACCCGGCCCTGTGCTGCGCGCGCCGCAAGGTCGAACCGCTGCAGCGTGCGCTCGGCGGCTACGAGGTGTGGTTCACGGGCGTCCGCCGCGACGAGGCGCCCACGCGCACGCTCACGCCGCTCGTCACGTACGACGAGCGGAACGGGCTCGTGAAGGTGAATCCCGTCGCGGCCTGGACCTTCGACGACCTCCTCGACTACGCGGGTGCGTTCCAGGTGCCCGTCAACCTCCTCATGTCGCAGGGCTATCCCTCGATCGGGTGCGAGCCCTGCACCAAGCCCGTCGCCGCGGGCGAGGACCCGAGGTCGGGCCGCTGGGCCGGCCTCTCGAAGACGGAATGCGGATTGCACCTATGAACGAGCTCACCCCCGGTCAGTCGGTGGAGCCGGCGCAGTACGCGCCATCTCGACATGAAGAGTTCCCGGTGACTCCTGAATCGAAGGACGACCACTCCCTCCGGGACGACGTCCTTGCTTTCAGGAACACCGGCGAGGGGGACGCCGTCGAGACGACATCCCCGGCGGTTCCTCGTGCAGCGGTCCCGACGGGGCACCTCGACGCGCTCGACGCGCTCGAGGCCGAGGCCATCCACATCATCCGCGAGGTCGTCGCCGAGTTCGAGCGCCCGGTGCTGCTCTTCTCGGGGGGCAAGGACTCGGTCGTCGTGCTCCATCTCGCCACCAAGGCGTTCTGGCCCGCGAAGGTGCCCTTCCCGGTGCTCCACGTCGACACCGGCCACAACTTCCCCGAGGTGCTGCGGTTCCGCGACGAGACCGTCGCGCGGCTCGGCATCCGCCTCGAAGTCGCCTCGGTGCAGGACTACCTCGACGACGGCCGACTGCAGGAACGCTCGGATGGCACGCGCAACCCGCTGCAGACCCAGCCGCTGCTCGACGCCATCGCGGCCGGCAAGCACGACGCGGTCTTCGGCGGCGCGCGCCGCGACGAGGACAAGGCCCGTGCCAAGGAGCGCATCATCTCGCTGCGCGACGAGTTCGGCCAGTGGGATCCGCGCAACCAGCGCCCCGAGCTCTGGAGCCTCTACAACGGCCGCCACACCGTCGGCCAGCATGTGCGGGCGTTCCCGATCTCGAACTGGACCGAGCTCGACGTGTGGCGCTACATCGAGCGCGAGGGCATCGCGCTGCCGCCGCTGTACTTCGCGCACGAACGAGACGTGTATGCGCGTGACGGCATGTGGCTCGCCGTCAGCGACGTGTCCGCGCCGCGGACGGGCGAGACGGTCGAGCGCCGCACCGTGCGCTATCGCACCGTCGGCGACCTGAGCTGCACCGGCGCGGTGCTGTCGGATGCCGCGACGCTGCCCGAGATCGTCCGCGAGGTCGCGGCATCCACCCTCACCGAGCGCGGCGCGACCCGCGCCGACGACCGCCTCTCGGAGGCGGCCATGGAGGACCGCAAGAAGGACGGGTACTTCTGATGAGCTCGCTGTTCCGCTTCGCGACCGCCGGGTCGGTCGACGACGGCAAGTCGACGCTCGTCGGCCGCTTGCTGCACGACTCGAAGGCGATCCTCGCCGACCAGCTCGAGTCGGTCGCGCGCACGTCCGCCGAGCGCGGCTTCGGTGGCGAGCCCGGCGCGATCGACTTCGCCCTCCTCACCGACGGCCTGCGGGCCGAGCGCGAGCAGGGCATCACCATCGACGTCGCGTACCGCTACTTCTCGACGGGGCGCCGGTCGTTCATCCTCGCCGACTGCCCCGGCCATGTGCAGTACACGCGCAACATGGTCACCGGCTCCGCCACGGCCGACGCGGTCGTGGTGCTCGTCGACGTGCGCAACGGCGTGCTCGAGCAGACGCGCCGGCACCTCGCGGTCGTGCAGCTGCTGCGCGTGCCGCACGTCATCGTCGCGGTCAACAAGATCGACCTCATCGGCTACGACCGCGCCGCGTTCGAGTCGGTGGCGGCGGATGTCGCGACCCTCGCGCGCGACCTCGGGCTGCCCGACGCGCACGTCATCCCGGTGTCGGCGCTCGCGGGCGACAACGTCGTCGAGCGGTCGACGAACACACCCTGGTACCGCGGCCCGAGCCTGCTCGAGCTGCTCGAGGAGCTGTCGACCATCGACGAGCTCGAGACCGACCTCGAGGCGCTGCGCCTGCCGGTGCAACTCGTCGTCCGCCCGCAGGGCGCGCTGTCGCCCGAGCTCGCCGCCGACGACGCGACCGCCGACGGCTTCCGCGACTACCGCGCGTTCGCGGGACGCATCGAGTCCGGCACGGTCCGTGTGGGCGACCGCGTCGAGGTGTTCCCCTCGGGCATCACCACGACCGTCGCGGGCATCGACTGCGGCCCGGTCGCCGTCGACGAGGCATCCGCCCCGCTCTCGGTCTCGCTGCGGCTCGCCGACCCCGTCGACGCGGCGCGCGGCGCCGTCATCGCGGCGGCCGGCTCCGTGCCGAAGCCCCGCCGCGAGTTCGACGCCGACGTCTTCCAGCTCGACGGGCGCCCCCTCACCACGGGGTCGCGCGTGCTCGTGAAGCACGGCACGTCGACCGTGCAGGCGCTCGTCACCGACATCCGGGGCCGGCTCGACCTCGACACGCTCGAGACGGCGCCGACGGCGGCGCTCGAGACGAACGACATCGGACTCGTGCGGCTGAAGCTCGCGGCGGACCTCGCCGTCGAGCCGTACGCCGCACACCGCCGGGCGGGGGCGTTCCTCGTCATCCATCCGCACGACGGCGCCACCCTCGCCGCCGGCATCGTCACCGAAGGAGATTCAGCATGACCGCACGTCCGCGCGCCATCCGCTCGACCCGACTCGGAGACCTCGCCGGCATGATGCTCGCCGGCGGCATCGTCCTGAGCGCGACACTCACCGGCTGCGCCGCGCAGCCCGCATCGGGGGCCGGAACCCAGCCCGAGGCGCCCGCCGCGGAGGCCACCGGCACGCCCGCTGAGGAGCTCCGCCTGGGCTACTTCGCGAACGTCACGCACGCGCCCGCACTCGTCGGCCTCGAGGAGGGGCTCATCGAGGACGCGCTCGGCGACACCGAGCTGTCGACCCAGGTGTTCAACGCCGGCCCTGCCGCGATCGAGGCGCTCAGCGCCGGCGCGATCGACGCGACCTACATCGGCCCCAATCCGGCCATCAACACGTTCGTCGCCTCGGGCGGCCAGTCGGCACGCATCGTCGCCGGCGCGGCCAGCGGCGGTGCGGCGCTCGTGGTGCAGCCCGGCATCGAGAGCGCCGACGACCTCGCGGGCACCAACCTCGCGAGCCCGCAGCTCGGGAACACGCAGGATGTCGCGCTGCGCACCTGGCTCGGCGAGGAGGGCTACGAGACCTCCACGTCGGGCGGCGGCGACGTGACCATCTCGCCCACCGAGAACGCCCAGACGCTCACGCTGTTCCAGTCGGGCGAGCTCGACGGCGCCTGGCTCCCCGAGCCGTGGGTGTCGCGGCTCGTCGTGGACGCCGGCGCCGAGGTGCTCGTCGACGAGGCCGACCTCTGGGAGGACGGCGAGTTCCCGACGACCGTGCTGCTCGTGCGCGCCGACTTCCTCGCCGAGCACCCCGAGACGGTGCGGGCGCTCGTCGCCGGGCACGTGGCATCCGTCGACTGGCTCGCCGAGAACCCGGATGCCGCAGCCGACGTGATCAACGCGCGGCTCACTGCCGACGCGGGCAAGGGCCTCTCCGACGCGGTCATCGACCGGGCGCTCGAGCACGTCGAGTTCACGTTCGACCCGCACGCCGACACGTTCGAGCAGCTGCTGCAGGACGGCGTCGACGCGGGCACCTCCAAGCAGGGCGACATCGACGGCCTCTTCGACCTGTCGGCCCTGAACGCCGTGCTCGAGGACTCCGGCGAGGAGTCCGTGAGCGCGGCGAGCCTCGGGACGGAGTAGCCATGTCGAGCATCACCGCGGAGCGCCTGCCGGCCGGGACCGGACATTCGGTGACCGCCTCGCCCGCCCCGGCCCCCGCCATCCGCATCGCCGGCCTCGGCAAGCGGTACGCCGACGACGGCCCGGTCGTGCTCGATGGCATCGACCTGGATGTCGCGCCCGGCGAGTTCACGTGCCTGCTCGGCGCGTCGGGCTGCGGTAAGTCGACGCTGCTCTCGATCGTCGCGGGGCTCGAGAAGCCCACGACGGGTACGGTCGAGATCGCCGACGGCGGCGCCGCAGTGATGTTCCAGGACGCGTCATTGCTGCCGTGGCTCACCGCCCGGCGCAACGTCGAGCTCGCGCTGCGGCTCGGCGGGGCGGGGCTCTCGGCCCCGGCCCGCCGGGCGCGCGCGCTCGAGCTGCTCGAGGTGGTGAACCTCGGGGATGCCGCCGACAAGCGTCCGCACGAGCTCTCGGGCGGCATGCGCCAGCGCGTCGCCCTCGCGCGCGCCCTCGCGCAGGACCGGCCCGTGCTCCTCATGGACGAGCCGTTCGCGGCGCTCGACGCGATCACGCGCGACCTGCTCCACGAGGAGCTGCAGCGCGTGTGGCGCGAGACGGGCCGCACCATCGTGTTCGTCACGCACAACGTGCGCGAGGCCGCACGGCTCGGGCAGCGGGTGCTGCTCATGTCGAGCCGTCCCGGGCGCATCGTCCGCGAGTGGACGATCGCCGACGAGGGCCCGCGCCGCATCGAGTCGCCCCAGGTCGGCGAACTCTCCATCGAGATCACGGAGCACCTGCGAAGGGAGATCCGTCGCAATGCCTGAGCTCGACACCCTCGACCCCTCGCAGCCTGCCACCCCCTCCGCCGAGTTGCCGCTTTCGCCGGGTGCGCGGCGGCCGAACCCTGCCGAAGCGGCACCTCGACCCGCGAGCGACCCCGGCGACTCGCTGAGCGCCGACCTCCGCGGGCTCGACGCACTGCAGACCGAGACGCGCACCTCCCGCCCGTGGTGGCGACGCCTCGTCGACGGCGCACTGCCGCCGATCGTGCTCCTCGCCCTGCTCATCGCGGCGTGGCAGGCCTACACGCTCATCGCCCAGCCTCGACCCGACCTCTCGCCCGGTCCGCTCGACGTGGCCGCCGCGCTCGGCCAGTCGTGGGAGGACGGTCGCCTCCAGGTCGCGGTGACGACGAGCCTCGAGCGCGGCATCCTCGGGTTCCTCATCGCGATCGCGATCGGCACGCCGCTCGGCCTGCTGCTCGCCGAGTCGCGGCTGCTGCGGCGTGCGTTCGGCCCGCTGCTGTCGGGCCTGCAGGTGCTGCCGTCGGTGGCCTGGGTGCCGGCCGCGATCATCTGGTTCGGGCTGTCGGATGCCACGGTGTACTTCGTCGTCCTCATGGGCGCGGTGCCGTCCATCGCGAATGGGCTCGTGGCCGGCATCGCCCAGGTGCCGCCGCAGCTGCGGCGTGTGGGCACGGTGCTGGGCGCGTCGCGCTGGCAGCTCGCGACCACGGTGATCGTGCCGGCCGCCCTGCCCGGGTACCTCGCCGGCCTCAAGCAGGGGTGGGCGTTCTCGTGGCGCTCGCTCATGGCGGCCGAGATCATCGCGTTCGGCGGCACGATCGGGTTCGGCCTCGGATCGATGCTCCAGCAGAGCCGCGACCTCGCCGATCTCGCGGGCGCGCTCGGGACGATCCTCGTGATCCTCGCGATCGGCGTCGTGATCGAGCTGCTCGTGTTCGCGCCGATCGAGCGCGGCCTGCTGCGCCGCCGCGGCCTGACGGGAGCGGGCGCATGACCGGCCGCGTCGCGCTCGTCGGCGCGGGCCCGGGCGACGCGGGCCTGCTCACCATCCGCGGCCTGCGCGCACTCAAGGCCGCCGACGTCATCGTCGCCGACCGGCTGGGGGCCCGCTCGGTGCTCGACGGGCTCGTGGCCGAGGGCGTCCTGCTCGAGGCCGAGGTCGTCGACGTCGGCAAGCTGCCCGGCCACCACGCCGTGCCGCAGGACGCGATCAACGAGCTCCTCGTGACGCTCGCCCGCGAGGGCAAGCGCGTCGTGCGCCTCAAGGGCGGCGATCCGTACATCTTCGGCCGCGGCGGTGAGGAGCTCGCGTACTGCCGCGACCGCGGCGTCGACGTCGAGGTGGTGCCCGGCATCACGAGCGCCGTGTCGGTGCCCGCGATCGCGGGCATCCCGCTCACGCACCGCGGCCTCGCGACCACCTTCACGGTCGTCACCGGGCACGATCAGATCCAGGCGCTCGGCGGCGGTCGCAACCACACGGTCGTGCTGCTCATGGGCGTCGGTACGCTCGCGAACTCGGCGATCACGCTCGCCCGCGGCGAGCGCGGCGGCGAATGCCCAGTCGCGATCGTGGAGGATGGATACGGCCCTCGCCAACGAGTGACGATCGGCACGCTCGACACGATCGCCTACCAGGCGGCCGAACGCGGCGTCCGCTCGCCCGCCGTCGTGGTGGTGGGCGATGTCGTGCGACTGAGCCCGTACGCGCCCGCCGAGCTCGCGACATCCGCGTTCGCGGCGCCCCCCGTCATCGACTGACCACACCCTGGACCCCCCTCGAAAGGCCATGCCCTCATGACCCTCAACCTCCGTGTCGCGATCGTCGGCGCCGGCCCCGCCGGCATCTACGCGGGCAACATCCTGCGCCGCCAGGTCGACGAGGCCGGCGGCCAGGTCGCGATCGACCTGTTCGAGTCGCTGCCCGCGCCGTACGGCCTGATCCGCTACGGCGTCGCGCCCGACCACCCCCGCATCAAGGGCATCGTCAACTCGCTGCACGAGATGCTCGACGAGGGCACCATCCGCCTCATCGGCAATGTCGAGGTCGGGCGGGATGTCACGGTCGACGAGCTGCGCGAGCGCTACGACGCCGTGATCTTCGCCACAGGCGCCCTGAAGGACGCGCCGCTCGACATCCCCGGCATCGACCTCCCGGGCTCGTACGGCGCCGCCGACCTCGTCGCCTGGTACGACGGCCACCCGGATGTCTCCCGCGACTGGCCGCTCGAGGCCGAGTCGATCGCCGTGATCGGCAACGGCAACGTGGCGCTCGACGTGGCGCGCGTGCTCGCGAAGCATCCCGCCGACCTGCTCTCGACCGACATCCCCGCGAACGTGCACGCGGGGCTGCTCGCGTCGCCCGTGACTGACGTGCACGTCTTCGGCCGTCGCGGCCCGTCGCAGGTGAAGTTCACCCCGATCGAGCTGCGCGAGCTCGGCGAGGTGCCCGACGTCGACATCGTGGTCTACGACGACGACTTCGCGCGCGCCGAGGGCGACGAGCACGCCGCCCACCTGCTCGCGACCAACAACCAGGTCAAGGTCATGACGCGCACCCTGAACGGATGGCGCAAGCCCGCCGACTGGCAGCCGACCGCGTCGCGCCGCCTGCACCTGCACTTCTTCCACTCGCCCGTCGAGGTGCTCGGCTCCTCTGCCGTGGAGGGCGTGCGCTTCGAGCGGACCCGTCCGGTCGGCGACGGCTCGGTCGTCGGCACCGGCGAGTTCGTCGAGGTGCCCGTGCAGGCCGTGTACCGCGCGGTGGGCTACGCGAGCTCGCCGATCGCGGGCGTGCCGTTCGACGACCGTTCCCGCGTGATCCCCAACGAGGGCGGCCGGGTGACGGACGGCGCGGGCGCGCCGACCGCGGGCGTGTACGCGACCGGCTGGATCAAGCGCGGCCCCGTGGGTCTCATCGGTCACACCAAGGGCGACGCGCTCGAGACGATCACGAACCTCGTGGAGGACGCGATGTCGGGCCGGCTCGCGGCGCCCGCGGTGGCGGCCGCCGACGGCGACGAGGTCCTCGAGCTGCTCGAGGCCCGCGGCATCCGCTTCACGACCTGGAACGGATGGCTCGCGCTCGACGCGCACGAGCGCTCGCTCGGCGAGGCGTTCGAGGGACCGGTCACTCGCGAGCGTGTGAAGGTCGTGCCGCGCGACGAGCAGGTCGAGATCTCGCGCGCGGGCGCGCTCGTCGCGGGCTGACCCCGGCGCGAGCGGCTCTCTCGCTTTCAGGAGAACGGAAGCTGATCAGGACGAGATTTGCGATCGCATCCTGATTCGGGCGCGTTCTCCTGAAACCGGGCTGCGCCCGAGGCCTTGTCGGCAGGTTCGGAGGCGAACGCGCGGACTGGAAGTTCACCCGCGCTCTCGCGTCCTCCGGACCGCGCGATCTCCTCCCCGCGCGGCGAGAAGGTTCGCGTCAGGCGTCGGCAGGCAGGTGAGGGTGTCAGCCGTCAGGCGTCGGGGATGGCGGCGAAGGCGGCGATCGCCGTCTCGTCGCCGCCTGCCGCGCGGAGGCGCGCAGCCACGCCGACCCGCGCGCGCCGATAGGACACGTTCGTGCCCCGCATGACGGAGTCACGGTTCGCGAGGTCGAGCAGGGCGCTGCACTCGAACGCGAGCTGCGCGGGGTCGTCGAGCCCGGGCAGGTCGCCGAGGTCGCGTGCGTGCGCGAGGGATGCCGCGAGGTAGCCCTCCCAGTCGTCGAGCGCGCGGCGGATCGCCTCGCGCACTTCGCCGGGCTTGGCGTCGAAGTCGGCCGCGGCCTCGGCGAAGAAGCACCCGCCCGGGAATACGCGGTCCCGCGAGTAGGCGATCCAGCGGTCGACGAGCGCGAGCACGCGGCCGAGTCCCCGAGGCAACTCGCGGGCGGGAGTCAGCACCGCCTCGACGAAGCGCTCGCGCGCGGCCTCGACGGTCGCGAGCTGCAGACGCTCCTTGCTGCCGAACAGCGTGGCGACCCCGCTCTTGCTCACCGATGCGGCGTGGGCGATGCGGCCGATCGAGAGCTGGTCGAGACCCTCGACTGAGGCGAGGTCGACTGCCGCCGCGAGCACGGTGCGTCGCGACGCGTCGCCGCGGACGCGTCGTCCGTCGGCCGGCCTAACCGTGCTCGAAGTTTCCGTGCTCACCCTCTCGATTTTACGCACGAACGTTCGTATACTCAACGTACGACCGTTCGTATTGATTGATCGGAGTTCGCTGTGTCCCTCACCGATGCCGCCCTCGGCGCCCAGGCCCGCGCCATCCGACTCGCCGAGCGGAGCTCGCCGCACGTCGCCGCCGCCCTCGCCCTCCCGCTCTTCATGCGCGTGGGGCCGCGGCTTCCCATCCGCGACGGCGATCGGGCGGTGCACCAGTCCGCGCGCCGGAGCCTGCTCCGCGTCCGCGGCCGCGACGTGGTCGCATACGAGTGGGGCACGGGACCCGACACGATCCTGCTCGTGCACGGATGGCGCGGCCGCGCGTCGCAGTTCGCGCCGATCGTGCGCGAGCTGCGCGCCGCGGGATTCCGGCTCCTGGCCTTCGACGCCCCGGCCAACGGCGAATCGGCCGGCCGCCGCACCGACGTGCGCGACTGGCTCGCCGCGATCGAGTTGCTGCAGTCGCGCGAGGGGCGCTTCCACACCGTGATCGGCCACTCGTTCGGTGCGATGGCGAGTGCGGCCGCGATCCGGAACGGCGCGTCCGCCGGCGCACTCGTCGCGATCGCCGGCATGGCCGACGCCCGCTACCTCGTCGACTCGTTCGCCGCCCGGCTCGGCGTGGGCACCGCGACGGCCGACGCCCTCGCCGACCGGTTCGCGCGACGCATCCTGCCGCACCTCGAGGACCCGTGGCCGCGCTTCGACAGCGTCGCGCACCCGCTTCCCGAGCGCATGCCGCTGCTCGTCGTGCACGATCGCGGAGACCGCGAGGTCGCGGTGGGCGAGGCCGTGCGCCTGCACGCGGCACACGGCGACCGCTCGCGGCTCGTGCTGACCGAAGGCGCCGGCCACTCGCGTATCCTCGGCGCGGACGCTGCGCTCGACGCGGTCACCGCGTTCGTGACGGGCGGCACGGCCGGCATCGACGCGCTCGGCGCGACCTCCGCAGCCGCGACCCGCACTCCCTGACGCACGCGTCGCCACGCCCGCTCCCGTTTCAGGACAACAGAGGCTGCTCAGGACGCTTTCGCCCAAACGCTCCTGACGAGCCTCCGTTCTCCTGAAACGAGGATGTCGCTCCGCGCCCGTATGGGTCCCAACCAGGAGTAGGCGTCATCGAGGAGGCGTCGGGCGGCGCTGCGCGGTCAGCGCGAGCGGCGCGACCTAGCGGCGCGGCGCTCGGCGACCGAGCTCAGCACTCGCGCGTAGAACGCCTCGTGCGCGCGGGTCACGGCGGCGTCGTCGAGCAGGCCGGGCGTCTCCACCGCCGCGGCGGCGAGGCGGGCGCGCAGCTCGGGATCGGCGTCGAGTCGCGCGAGCGCATCGGCGAGCGCGTCGACGTCGCGCGGCGCGACCACGAGCCCATTGACGCCGTCCTCGACCCATTCGGCGGGACCGCCCTCGCCCGCCACGACCACGGCGCGGCCGCTCGCGAGGTACTGAAGGACGTTCTGCCCGAGCGGCTCGGGGCGCGTCGACGCCTGCACCGCGACATCCCAGCCCTGCAGCAGCGCGCCGATGTCGGCGACGTGGCCGGGCAGGTCGAGCTGCCCGCCCACCCCGAGTTCGTCGGCGCGACGCCGCAGGCGGTCGACGAACGCCTCGTGCCCGAACGGCGCACCGCCCGCGAGCTGCAGGCGCGTGTCGCGGCCGCGGAACACCCGCGCGAACGCCTCGAGCAGCAGCTCCTGCCCCTTCCAGGGGTCGATGCGCGCGAGCAGGCCGACCGTGCGGATCGGGCCGCCGGCGCCCGGCGCGGAGGTCGCGGCATCCGCCCCGCGCACGAGGAGCCCCGACGCGCTCGGGATCACCTCGGCCGGGACGCCCGTCCGCAGGAACGGCCGCGCCGACTCGAGCGTCGCTCGGGAATTCGCGACGACCCCGTCGGCGCGCGGGAGCACCACCCTGGTCATGAGTGCGTGTCCCGCGCGACCCAGCGCTCCCGGGTCGACGAGGTCGCGCAGGTGCACCACGAAGGCGCGGCGCGTGCCGCGCACCGCGAACGCCCCGTACGCGGCCGCGCGTGCCGTATTGGCGTCGACGACGTCCGCACTCCGGAAGGCCCGCGATCCGCGCACCGCCGCCGACTGGACGAGCACACGGGCGCCCACGGCAAGCGCGGTCAGTCGACCGCCCGAACTTGCACCCGCCGGCTGACGCACCCCGCCGATGCGACGGGGCACGCGAGCGGGGATCGCGTCGTAGATTCCACGTTCGCGGTGGCTCTCGGGTGGCGCCATGAGCAGGTACGGCGCCCACCGAGGTCCGGCCTGCAGCATCCGGAGCAGCGCGTACTCGGCGCCGCCCGCGGCGCTCGTGTGATCGAGGTGCAGGACGCGCACCGGCCGCGCGGAGGGCCGAGCCGCGACATCCGATTCGCCGCCGTCGCCGGCCACGGGTGCGGTGCTCACGCCTGTCGCCGCCCCCGCGGCCGGGCCGCGTCGGCCCCGGGATCGGGAGCGACCTCGCCGAACGGGAAGGCCGCGGCATCCGCCACCGCTTCGTCATAGGCGACGACCTCGCGCGCCGGCATGCCGAACAGCGCCGACGCCAGGCGGGCCAGCGCGGGCACCTCTTCGCGCGCCATGATGCGGTACGCCTCGTCGTCCTTGCCCTGGGGGTCGATGATGTCGGATGGCGCGCCGGTCGCGAGCGCGCGGTGGGCGCCGAACTCCGCGACGCGGTCCCGCAGCTCGTCGACCGAGGTCGGCGGCGCCCACTCGGGCAGCTCACCCGCGATGGCCCCGGCTTCGCGGATGGTGAACGTGTGCTTCAGCGCAGCCGGGGCGAAGCCGAGCACCTTGTCGCGCTGCGAGGCCTCGGCCACGAGCACCAGGTCGGCCGCGCGGATCATCGGCTCGGTGATCTGCACCGCGCGGTGACCGGATGCGTCGGCGCCGAGCGTCGCGGCGATCGACCGACTGCGCGTGCGCATGTGGCTGCCCACGGGCGCGGAGAGCCCGGCACTCGCGACCTGCACCCGGTCGGCGAGCGACGCCGGAAGGTACCAGCCGGCCCACGTTCGCAGCAGTGCGCCGCCGAGCGCCGAGCGGTTGAGGTTGCCCGTGCAGACGACCAGCACGGTGAAGGACTCCGGGCTCACGCCTCCACCCCCTGGCTCGAACGGCGACCCGGGCCCCGCCCCGGATAAGGTTTCCTGACAGGAGTCTAGAGGGGGTGCGGTGCGCGTACTCAGGGTCTCGCACAGTGCCGTCGTCGATGAATGGCGCGGTCGCGAGCGTGCGCTGACCGAGCTGGGCGTCGACGTCGCGCTGATCTGCGCGCGCACGTGGCACGCCGGCGGCGCCGAGGTCGTGCTCGCCCCTCGCCCCGGCGAGCACGTGACCGGCGCGCGCACCTTCGGTCGGCACCCCGCGTTGTTCGTGTACGACCCGCGGCCGATCTGGCGCGCACTCGCCGAGCCGTGGGATGTGCTCGACGTGCACGAGGAGCCGTTCGCGCTCGCGACCGCCGAGGTGCTGCTGCTGCGGGCGCTGCGGCGGCGGCGCGGAGGGCGCCGCCCGCCGGTCGTGCTCTACACCGCGCAGAACCTGCGCAAGCGCTACCCGATCCCGTTCCGCTGGTTCGAGCGGTGGGCATTGCGCACCGCGTCGGGAGTCTCGGCCTGCAACGCCGAGGCCGCGCGAATCGTCGAGGCGAAGGGCTTCGCGGGTCGAGCGCGGGTCATCCCGCTCGGCGTCGACCTCTCGCGGTTCCGGCCAGCGGCGGCGGATGGCGCGGGGTCGCCGGCACCCACCGAGCCCGATCGCGCCCTCATCACCGTCGGCGTGCTCGGCCGCCTCGTCCCCGAGAAGGGCCTGCTCGTCCTGCTCGACGCGCTCGCGCGCGAGCCGCGCCTGCGGCTGCGGGTCGGCGGGACCGGCCCGCTCGCCGCCGAGCTTCCGACACGCGCCGCGGCGGTCGGCGTGCAAGATCGCCTCGAGCTCGTCGGCGCCATCGACCCCGACGCGGTGCCGGACTTCCTCCGCTCCCTCGACGTGCTCGCCGTGCCATCGCTGCCGACCCCCTCGTGGACCGAGCAGTTCGGTCGCGTCGCGATCGAGGCGATGGCGTGCGGCGTCCCGGTCGTGTCGAGCGACGCAGGTGCGCTGCCCGAGGTCGTCGTGGGCGCCGGGATCGTCGTGCCGGCGGGTGATGCCCCTGCCTTGGCCGAGGCGCTCGTCGAGGCGGCGGGTCCGCGCTCCGCCGAGCTGCGCGCGGCGGGCGCCACCCGTGCCCAGGAATGCAGCTGGAGCGCGGTCGGCCGCGACTACCTCGATCTCTACCACGCCGTTCGGCACGAGCCATCCGCTGGGCGCTCATCGACGACGGATGGCGGGACCGCCGCCATCGACGACGACACGGCGCGCCCCGTCGAGGTCGTGGTCGTCGCCTACGGTTCCCCCGAGCTGCTGCGCCGGGCGCTCGAGCCCGTGCGCGGCCTGCCCGTCACGGTCGTCGACAACTCGTCGCTCCCCGAGATCGCGGCGCTCTGCGCCGACCTCGGCGTGCGCTACCTCGACCCCGGCCGCAACGGTGGCTTCGCCGCCGGTGTGAACGTCGCACTCGCCGACCGGCTGGTGCCCGATGCCGACGTGCTGCTGTTGAACCCCGACGCCGCGATCACCCCCGCCGACATCGCAGTGCTCGAGCGCGCCCTGCGCTCGAGCGACGACGTCGCGAGCGTCGGCCCTGTCCAGGTCGACGATGACGGCCGGCCCGCGCGCGTCGACTGGTGGCTGCCGTCTCCAGCGGGCACGTGGCTCGAGGCGCTCGGGCTCGCACGCCTGCGTCGCGACCCGTCCTACGTGATCGGCTCGGTGCTGCTGCTCCGCGCCGAGGCGCTGGCCCAGGTCGGCGGCTTCGACGAGCGATTCTTCCTGTACGCCGAGGAGGCGGACTGGGCCTATCGCGCGCACCGCCTCGGATGGCGCCACGCCGCCGTGCCGGAGGCGCGCGCGACGCACGTCGGCGCCGGCACGGGCGGCGATCCCCGCCGGCGCGAGGCGCATTTCCACGCGTCGCAGGAGCGCTACCTGCGCAAGCACTACGGCGCGCTGGGGTGGCAGTCCGCGCGGCTCGCGCAGTGGCTCGGAGCCACGGCACGCGCCATCCTGCTGCACGGCGAGCGCGGCACGGCCGCCCGCCGCCGCGCGGCCATCTACCGGCTGGGGCCGGTGCGCGTCGAGGCGCGGTTCCGCGCGGGGACTCCCTCGAGCGCGATGAGCCGGACGCCGATCCGGCGGGTGGCGTTGGTCACCTCCTCGTTCGCTCCTCATTTCGGTGGCGTCGAGGAGCACGTGCGACAGGTCGCGCACGAGCTCGCCCGCCGAGGCGACACCGAGGTCGAGGTATGGACGGTCGATCGTGGGGAGCACCTCGGCGTCCGGGAGGTCGACGGCATCGTGGTGCGTGATCTGCCGACGCCGCTGCCCGCTCGCAACCTTCGATCGATGCTCGCGCTGCTGCGCGATCTGCCGCCGGCGGTGGCGGCATGGTCTCGGGCTCGGCGCGCGTTCCGGCCTCAGTTGCTGCATGTGCACTGCTTCGGACCCAACGGCGTCTACGCCCTGATGCTCGGACGACTCTGGCGACTCCCCATCGCCGTGACCTCTCACGGCGAGACGTCGGCCGACGACCGCGGTGCGTTCGCCCGCTCCGCGCTGCTGCGGCGGTCGCTGCGCACCGCGCTGGTCCGCGCGCGATTCGTCACCGCACCATCCGAATGGGTGCTCAAAGAACTGCGCTCGTCGTACGGTCTGACCGACGGCAGCGTCGTGCCGAACGGGGTCACCGCGAGGGTCGACCTTCCCGAGACGAGGCCAGGCCGGCTCCCGGCCATCGACGATCCGCGCCCGTTCTTCGCCGCAGTTGGCCGCCTCGGCCCGCTCAAGGGATTCGACCTGCTGCTCGACGCGTTCGCTCGCGCCGGGCTGCCCGCGGACACTCGACTGCTGATCGGCGGCGACGGCCCCGAGCGCGATGCCATCCAGCGGCGCATCGCCGACCTCGGCCTCGGCGACCGAACCGAGTTGCTCGGCCGCCTGGACGCCGGGCAGGTTGCGCGCGTGATGGAACGGTCGATCGCGGTCGCCGTGCCGAGCCGAATCGAGCCGTTCGGCATCGTCGCCCTCGAGGCGTGGCGGGCCGGTGCGGCGCTGATCATGACCGAACGCGGCGGCGGTCCGGAATTCGTCCGCGATGGCATCGACGGCCTCCTCGTCGATCCACTCGAGCCCGAGGCCCTCGCAAGCGCGTTGCAGCGCCTGCACGGGGATGCCGACCTTCGTGCGCGGCTCGCGCGCACCGGCCGGGCGCGCGTGTCCGAGTTCAGCTGGGTCGCTGTAGCCGCAGAGTACCGCGCCCGCTACGACCGCCGATGACGGAGGCGGCCGTTCATGAGAGCGAGCGCCAGACACGCGCGTGTGCGCGCGCCGAGGCATCCCAGGTGAACCCCGAGGCCCGCGCTCGCCCCGCCGCCACGAGCGCGGCGACGGCGGAGGCATCGCCGGTGACGGCGAGGAGCCCCTCCGCCACGCCGGCTCCGGTGGGCTCGACGAGCACTGCGGCATCGCCGGCGATCTCGGGGAGGCTGCTCGTTCGGGCCGCGACGACGGGCACGTTCGCGGCCATGGCCTCGAGGACGGGCAGGCCGAACCCCTCGTAGAGGGAGGGCACGACGACCGCGGCGGCGCCGGCGACGAGACCCGGGACGAGCGCATCGGCGACGCGGCCGAGCAGTCGCGTGCCGGGCAAACCCTCGAAGAGCGCGGTACGCGTCGGGTGCGGAGGGCCGCTGAGCACGAGCGTGAGCTCGGGCCGGTTCCGATGCACGAGCGGCCAGGCCTCCGCGAGCGCGGGCAGGTTCTTCCGACTTGACGCCCCTCCCGCATGCAGCACGTATCGGTCGGGCAGCCCCAGCGCAGCCCGGTCGGCCTCGCCCAGGGGCGCGGCGTCGAAGAACGCCTCGTCGATGCCGTTGTGCACGACGTATGGGTCGCGTACTCCGAGGAACTCGACGGCCTCGTTCGCGCTGAACTCCGACACGCAGATCACGGCATCCGCTCGACGGGCCTCCTCTGCGGCGGCGGCGACCGGCGTCGACTCGTCGGGGAACCGCCACGCGACCACGTCGTGGAGCGTGATGACATCCCCGTGAGACGCGGGCGGCAGCTCAAGGTTCATCCGGTGGGTGACCGTGCCTCCGGGATAGAGCAGCCGGCCGAACTGCCGGCGGATCGCCGGAGAGGCCCGCGTGACGGCGCCGAACGGGAGGCGGCGATTCCCTGGAAGCGGGGACGACATCGAACGGAACACCGAACGACGGACCGCCCAACCGTCGCCCAGCGCCCCCGCGGCACGCTCGGTGACGCGCTCCTCATAGACGGACGCCCCCATCGGCGCCGAGGTCGCGACGGTTGCGATCGTGAGCACCGACGGAGCCTGGTGGGACCGGTCACTTGCGCTGTCCTGCACGACATCCGAGCTTACGGGCTGGGGCTGACGCGCTCAGGCACCGGGGGCCGGAGCGGGATAGGGTTGCTGCTTGAGTTCGGGCTGGCCGAAGCCGCCGAGAGGGCGCGAAAGAGCTGGGAGAGTCGTGGGTGCAGCATCCGAGGCGTCAAACGCCTCCGAACTGCCCGACGTCCTGCGTGCCGACGCGGTTCACGCCGATGCCCGCCGTTCGACCGACCTCCATATCGTGCAGATCTCGCCGGCCATTACCCGTGGGAGCGGTGTCGAGGGCGTCGCGTTCAATCTCGAACGGGAATTCCTTGCGCGGGGGGCGACCGTGGAGCGCTTCACAGCTGCGACGGCGGGTCGCCATCGCAGTGGACGTCCGAAGTCCGCGATCGGCATGCACCTCGAGCGTGCCGGGAACGTAGTGTGGTTCAGCACCGTCGGCACGATGAGGGCGAGGCGGTTCCTCGCCGAGCGACCGGATGCGGTCAGCATTTGCCACAACGACGTGCTCGCCGGTGATGTCTACGTCAATCACGGCCTGCTGCAGGTGGCGATGCGAGCCCGTGGCAACTACTTCTGGCGGATGGTGCGCAATCCCGTGCACCTCTTCACGGCGGCTCGCGACCGCGCGCGGTATCGCGGGACGGCTCACCGCGCCGTCGTCGCCCTGACCGAGCACGAAGCCGAGCTGCTCGTGTCGACCTACGGTCGCGTGCGCCCGCCCATCCGCGTGATCCCGAACGGTGTCGATACGGAGGTGTTCAGGCCGGCCACACCGCAGGAGCGCGCCACCGCACGGGCACGGGTCGAGTTGGCCGACGATCTGATGCTCGCGCTATTCGTCGGCCACGAATTCGAGCGCAAGGGACTGCCGCTCGCCATTGAGGCACTTCGAGACGCCCACGGCGTAGGCCTCGTCGTGGTCGGTGGCACTTCGCCGATGATCCGCCAAGCGAGTGAGCTCGCTCGGCGATACGGTGTCGCTGACCGCGTCGCATTCGCGGGGGCACACAGCGATGTCGTGACCTTTTACCACGCCGCCGACGTATTCGTGCTGCCGAGCCACTACGAATCGAGCGGCCTCGTATTCCTCGAAGCGCTCGCGTGCGGCCTGCCCGTGGTCGCGACCCGGGTGGGATTCGCCCCCGAACTCGTCTCCGATGGCGAGAACGGCTACCTCGTGGAAGGCGACCCGGCGGTGATCGGTGCGCGTCTGGACGAGCTCTCGCGGCGTGACCTCGTCCCGTGGCGTGCTCTGGCCCGCTCCACCGCCGAACACCATGGGTGGCCCGCGATCGCGGATCGCTACCTCGACCTGCTCGAGGAGTTGCGGAAGCCGAGGCGGTCGTGAGATCGCAGTTGCGCATCCTGCATGCGATTCGCTCCGACGGGTTCTCGGGCGTCGAACGCTTCGTCCTGCGCCTCGCCCGCCAGCAGCAGGCCGACGGGCACGACGTCGCAGTGATCGGCGGAGCCACCGAGCAGATGCGCGAGTCGCTCGACCCGATCGGCATTCCGCACACCGCCGCGCCCCATACGCACGAGGTCGCTCGGGCCGTCCGACGGTCGGCTTCCGCATTCGATGTCGTCAACGCGCACATGACCGCCGCCGAGCTCGGCACGGCAGCCGGCCTGGCCGGACGCGTTCGGCGCCCGGCCGTCGTCGTGACACGGCACTTCGCGAAGCCGCACGGACGAGTCGGCCCGATCCCGGTGGGACCGCTCGTCCGCCCATTCATCGACGCCCAGATCTCGATCAGCCGGGCGGTCGCGTCGGCGATCGACGGCCCGAGCACCGTGGTCCACTCCGGCGTGGAGGCCCGACCGATGCGCGACGGCCTGCTTCGCGGGCGGACGGTGCTCATGGCCCAGCGGCTGCAACCCGAGAAGCACGGCCACGTCGGCATCCGGGCCTTCGCGGCGGCGGGCCTGGCCGAGATGGGCTGGACCCTCGAGATCGCCGGCCACGGCCCCGAGCAGGTCGCTCTCGAACAACTCGCGCGTGACCTCGGCATAGCGCGGGCGGTCCGGTTCCTCGGCTACCGGGCGGACCTGCCCGAGGTCATGGACCGTGCCGGCCTGCTCATCGCGCCCTGTCCAGTCGAAGGACTCGGCCTCACCGTGCTCGAGGCGATGGCGGGAGGAATGCCGGTCGTCGCGGCTGGCGCAGCCGGACATCTCGACGTGTTCGAAGGACTCGAGGATCGGTGCTTGTTCGCCGTCGACCACCCCGACGACGCCGCGCGGATGCTGCGGCGCCTCGCCGACGACGACGATTCCCGGTCGGCACTCGGAGTGGTGATGCACTCGGTGCAGCAGCGGCGATTCTCACTGCGCGCCCAGGCCGCCGGAACCGAGCGCGTGTACCGGAGCGTGCTGCGCAGGCCGACGCCGGTCTGACGCGCGCCCGTCACGACGCCCCTGAAGGCGCCCGCTCGGCGGCGATCTGCTCGGCCAACTCGAGATACCGGCGCGCGACGTCCGTCCACGTCCAGCCCGCGACGCTCGCACGTGCGCGTTCGCGCCAGGGTGCGAGGTCTTCAGCCGCGAGATGCTCGAGCCGATCGGCGATGTCGCGGGGATCCCCGCCCACCAGGAAGCCGTTCTGGCCGTCTCGCACGAGCTCGGCGGCCGCGCCCACCCGGGTCGCGACGACGGGGAGCCCGCTCGCGAGGGCTTCGAGGAAGACGAGACCGCTCGACTCGTAGTGACTCGGCAAGACGAACATGTCGGCTGCCGCGAGAAACGGTCGCACGTCGCCCTGTTGGCCCACGAACAGCACCCGATCCGCCACCCCGAGTCGCGTCGCGGCCGCCTGCGCCTGGGCGAGCAGCCTGGCATTGCCGCCGACGACCATGAGCAGCACGGTGGACGCCGCCGCGAGCGCCTCGAGCACGAGGGGCAGGCCCTTGCGATCGAACTCGTGCCCGACGAACACGGCGACGCGGTCCTCATCGTCGAGCCGGAACCGCTCGCGCGCCTCTCGGCGCTCGACATCGCTCGGCGGGCGGAACCGGTCGAGGTCCACGCCATTCGGAATCACCGTGATCGGCGGGTGGACGCGGCCGTAGGTGCGCCTGAGCACGTCGGCCTCCGGCTCACTCAGGACGACGATGCGACGGTGGACATCCGAGCGGTACCGGATCAGGTCGCGGGCATGCGTGAAGATGTGCGTCGGGTCGCGCAGGAACCGCAACGCCGAATTGCCGCGCGCCCGCATCGCAGCGAGCAGTACGCCATGATTCACGTAGATGTCGCCCACCATCGCGTTGTTGTGGCAGATCGAGACCGCGTCGGGTCGCTCGGCGAGGAACGCCTTCGCCCGCCGCGTGCCGACGAGACTGAACCAGATCATGCGCTGCGCCTGCGCGATGCGCGCGGTGCGCCAGCCGCGAACTCGAACCTCGCGCAGCCCGCGCGCCGCAGTCGCCAACGTGAAGTTCTCGACATCCACCCCGAGGGCCCGCAATTCCCGATCGAGGTTCCACGCGACCCCGGCGACGCCGCTCCCCGGGCCGACGAACGGCACGATCTGCACGATGCGCATCGGACCTCCCGGCACCACGATATCGGCGCCTCAGCGCCGGGCGCCCAGCGCCCGCGACCTCGGCTACGCTGAGTCGTCACCCTCCTTCGCGGACGGAGCCGAATGACCGACCTCATCGTCGTCTCGCTCGAGCCCTGGGATCAGGTCTGGCGGCGCAATCAGCATCTTGTCGCGGGCCTCCTCGCCCGCGACCCCGCGCTTCGCGTGCTGTTCGTCGAGCCCCCGGCCGATCCCACGCACGACCTGCGCTCCAAGCGGCGGCCTCGTCTCGGGCGCGGCCTGAGCGAGATCCACGACATCGCACCGAGTCGCCTGCACCGGCTGCAGCTCACCAAGTGGATGCCTCGTCGGCTCGACGCTCGGACCGACGACCGGCTCGCCCATGGCATCGTCCGGGGCGCTGCTCGCCTCGGCATGCGCCATCCACTGCTCTGGATCAACGATCCCGGCATGGCGGTGCTCGCCGAGCGCACCGGCTGGCCGACGCTCTACGACATCACCGACGACTGGCTCGCCGCGGACCGCCCCGCGGCGGAACTCGAGCGGATCACGGCAAGCGAGGCCTCACTCATGCGAATCGCCCGCGTGGTCGTGGTGTGCTCGCCAGAGCTCGTGCGGCGCAGGCAGGCGGTCCGTGAGGTCGTGCTCGTGCGCAATGCGGTCGACACCGCCGCCTACGGCCGTCCGGTGCCCCGCCCGAGCGACCTGCCGGAGGGTGCGGTCGCGCTGTACCTCGGCACGTTGCACCGCGATCGCCTCGATGTCGAGCTCTGTGCCGAGACGGCGCGCACGATCGGGCCGGATGCCTCGCTCGTGTTGGTCGGCCCGAATGCGCTCTCGTCCACCGATGAAGAGCGCCTGCGTCTCGCCGGTGTCGTGCTCCTAGGACCCCGTGCGCGGAACGAGGTGATCGGCTACCTCCAGCACGCCGACGTGCTCGTGGTGCCGCATGTCGTCACCACCTTCACCGATAGCCTGGATCCGATCAAGCTCTACGAGTACCAAGCGGTGGGGCGGCCGGTCGTGTCGACGGCGGTCGCCGGCTTCCGCGATGCCGATGATCCGCGCATCACCATCGCGGACGACGATGACTTCCCGGCAGCTGTGGCGGCGGCGCTGCCCGCGACGTGGCGCTTCCCCGAGCGCACCGATGGTGGCGCCGGAGCGGTCCCCGACTGGAGCGAGCGCGTCGAAGCGATGGCCGGGGTGCTGGCGAGCATGGGGAATTGAGATCGGCCGTCGATCGCGTTCGATCGGCCGCAGGGCTCGACGAGCCAGGTCGGGCTGATTAGGGCCGATCAGATGGGAGCGCCACCGAGCCTGCGCCGCAGTTCGTTGCCGGCCGGGTCGGTCCGTTGCGGTGGCGTCGGTCGCCAGCTTGCGTCTCGCAGCATGGCGGCCGCGCCCCAGAGGATCCCGAGGGTCGTCACGCCGAGCCGCTGCGCCCTCGCCCGGAGACCGGACGCGCCGCCGATGTTCCGGAACTGGGCTCCGACCCACCTCCAGAGCGTGCGTGAGCCGATGCCCGCGTCGCGCGCCAGCAGCACCATGTGGTTCCGCCGTCCGTACAGCTTGTAGCGCGTGTCGAACCGGGCGCCCCGCAAGTGGGGGGCGGGCAGGTGGTCGACGACCGCCTCGGGCGCGAACACCGAACGGCCTCCCATTGCACGCACCCTGAGGAACATGTCGGTGTCCTCGCGGATGGCAGTGCCCGGGTAGTCGTCGCGGAATCCGCCGAGCGCGGCGAGGACGGTGCGCCGGAACGACATGTTCGCGCCGATGCCGTGGTCGACGTCGACGAGCCGCGGTGCATCCGCTGCGAAGCCGTCGGTGAGACTGCCGTCGGGAAGGAGACGACCGATCGGCCGGTCGTACTCCTCTTCGCCCGGGAGCCCATTGCAAGTGCGGCCGGCGACCGCGCCGACACCGTCGGCATCGAAGGCCGCCTCGAGCGCCGCCTGCCAGCCCGGTCGCACGACCACGTCGTCGTCGAGGAACGCCACCAGTTCGCCGCGCACGTGCCGGAGGGCCTCGTTGCGGGACCGCGTCATCCAACCGGCGAGCTGGGGGGCGTGCACGTACGTCGCCTTGGGCATGATCGCGCGAACCTCGCGCGCGTGGTCGCTCCTCGAGGCGTCCACGATCACGACTTCGGCGCGACCGTCGAGCTCCGTTGCCAGCGCCGCCAGGCATCGCTCCAGGAACGCCGCACGCTCGTAGGTGACGACGCACACGCTGAGCCGTACCGACTCGCCCATGCTTTCCAAGCTCCGCCCGCCCGGAATGGTTCGGCTCCGGTTGCCGGCACGATCGCCCACGCGCCGCGTCGATCCTATGCTGGCAGCGTGCAGTCAGGCGAAGCTTCAGCCGGGCCCGCGATCCGGCGGCCTCGAGTCTGCTACGTCATTCTCAGCCACAAGGACTGGCCGCAGGTGAACCGGCTCGCGCAGGCCATCCTCGCCTCGAGTCCGAGCTCGCGGGTACTCATCGCCCATGACGGCCGCCACGAGACGTTCCCGACCCGAGTGCCTGATGAGCGCATCGAGATCGTCGAGCACGGTCTCGCAGCCGACTGGGGTTCGTGGGAGCTCGTCGAGGCGATGCTGGAGGCATTGATCCAAGCACGGGAGCGTACGGACCCCGACCTCGTCTGCCTCATCTCGGGTCAGGACTACCCGGTTCGGAGGCTCGAGGAATGGGAGTCCGAGGCGATCGCTGCGCAGGGCTGGATCGGTTCCGCTGAGCCCATCGACTACACGCCTCGATGGGGCCGCCGCCGCGGCGTCGGTTCGGACAACCTCACGCGCTACGCGTATCGATGGTTCCGCACACCCGCGAGCCGCATGGGCATCCGCGTCCCCGGCCGGAGCGGCGACTTCCTGAGGAGACTGCGCGATGCGATCGCCCTGCGGGCGGAACCGCTCGTGAGCGTCCGTCACGTCACCCGGGGGCGGGGTGTCTACTGGGGCGTCCGTCGCATCCCCTCGCCGTTCGGGCCGACCACCCCGTGCTGGTACGGCAGCCAATGGCTCGCCCTCCACCGACGAGAACTCGATCGACTGGTCCATGTCGACCTCGCGCCCGGTTCCCGGCTGCGACGCCTGTATCGCCGGTCGATCATCCCCGACGAGTCCGCCCTGGTCACCGCGCTCGCCTGGCGTCGCCCGCCCGCACCGCTCCCACCGGTCAGCCATATGGTGTGGGATGTCGCTCGCGATGAGCCCAAGACCTGGACACGGGATGATCTCGAGATCCTGCTCGATTCGGGATCGCCGTTCTGTCGGAAGGTCGACCCGGTCGCAAGCACGACGCTGCTCGATGCACTCGACGACGTGATCGTCGCCAGCCGGTGAAGCTGCGACAACGACGGCCGCCGACATTGCGCGGGGACTACCGGTACGGAACGTCCTCCACCCAGGCGATCGAATCGTCGAGGACCACCCGATCGCCGTACTTCAGGCAGAGCGGATGCAGCACGTCTCCGAGCAGCCCGGTCCACGAGATCGGATAGCCCGGTTCCTGGCCCCAGATCCCGCCCTCTGCTTCCGCCAGCGCGGGAGCCTGGTAATCGAGGCGTCGCTCGACCTCGCGAAGCCATTCCCCCGTGAGGGGCGTGTGGGACTTCGCGATGAGCGTGCTCTCGGACGCGATCCTGCGGTAGTACCGCCTCAGGTGGGCGCCGAGCCGCCCCGGCCCCTCACCCGCCCAGGCCGGGTGCGTCAGCGGTGGGCCAATCAGCCACGCGTCCGACGTCCGCATGCGGTCGAGGGCGGAACGCCAAGGACCTCTCAACTGCTTGAGGTCGGAGTACCCGCCGCCGAAGTGGTGCAGGAAGTAAGCCCTCAGATAGTCGGAACGGTGCACCAACGAGAGGTCGTCGTATGCGCGGTGCAAGGGATGGGTCGACACCACGAAGCTCGGGAGCCGCTCGGGCGTGATGAGCTCCACCGGTGTGTGCGGGTTGACCTCGCGCATCTGCGCCAGGCACGCCGCGCGATTCGGGGTCAGCGGATTGCTGCCCGTCCAGAAGCACCAGATGACCTCGGGAACCTGGGAGGCGGCGTCACCCCCGTCCGGCGGACGTCGCTCGAGGAAGGTGTGCGGGTATCGCCCGTACCAGAAATCCGGCGAAGACAGTCTGCTCATGACGTCGGCCCTGGTTCGATCCACCCAGAGATTCACCGGATTACGGCTCTGCACCTTGTTCCAGCGGCGTTGGACCGCCTTCATCGAGTCGCCTATCCGCACGGGGAGAGCCTACCGGCGCCGGCACCGGCGCTATCTCGCTCGATTCGCCGACCGTACACTGTCCGAATGACGGTCGGCAGCGCGTCGCTGGTCGGTCGATGACTCGGGTCATCCACACGATCACTCCATGGGATCATTTCTCGCCCCGCACGGGTTCGGCGATACCCACCGTGGTCGATGGACTCGCACGCGCGGCATCGGCGCACGGCGATCCCAGGCACGCCGTGGTGGTCGAGCGCTCGACGTTCCAGCCCCGGTATGAGAGCGCGGATGTCATCGAGTACGCGGGTCGGCATGTGCCGGCGCCCGTCCGCCAGTTCATCGATCCGGCGCTCGGCCGCTTGGCTGTGCCGCGATTCGGTACCGCGGAGTACTTCGCGCCCCTCGTCGCGGCCCTGCGCGCGCAGCCGCCTTCGATCGTGCTGGCGCACAACGCGCCGCAGCTCCCGTGGCTCTTGCGGAACACCCCTCATCGGGTCGTGCTGTACGCGCACAACGAGCTGCTGCGAACGTACTCGCGTCCCGAGGCAACGAGAGCCCTGCGGCCGGCGGACGGAATCGTGTGCGTCAGTCGAGACCTCGCCGAGCGGACCCGAGCCGCGGTCGGCACGGAGAACGAAGCGAAGGTGCATGTCGTCGGGAACGGTGTCGATACAGCTCGATTCACGCCCAGGATGGAAGGACCGCGCGGCGGCCCCATGCGCGTCATGTTCGTGGGCCGCGTGGTGCCGGAGAAGGGCGTCGACACGCTCCTGCGATCCGCGGCCGGGTTCGCGCGTTCCGAGCTGGAGATCGTGGTCGTCGGCAGTGCCGGGTTCGACTCCGCGGCACCGCTCACCGACTACGAGACGGGGCTGAGAGCGCTTGCGGCACGCTCGAACGCCCGCGTGGAGTTCCGTTCGTTCGTGGATCGAACCGAGCTGCCGGAACTGCTCCGATCCGCGGATGTGCTCTGCGTGCCCTCCCGATGGCCCGAACCCAGCGGTCTGACCCTGGGCGAGGGCCTCGCGTCCGGCGTACCCGTCGTTGCCAGCAGGGTAGGCGGCATCCCCGAGGCGGCAGGCCCTGCGAGTCTGCTCGTCACACCCGATGACCCGGCCGAACTTGCGGCGACCTTCCGCCGCCTGCTCGAGCACCCCGAGCGTCGTCGCGAGATCGGCTGGGCGGGACGCAGATGGGCGGAGGCACACGACTGGTCGTGGGCATGGGGGCGCCTGCGGGAAGTCCTCGATGCCGCGGTGCCCGGCTTCCACGCTGGATCGCCGGACTAGTCCAGTCGGCCGAGTTCGACCAGCCGGGCGAACTCGTCGTTCGACGATCGCACGTCCTCGAACCCGCCCTGTGCCTCGATGCGGCCGTCCTTCAGGAAGACCAGCGTGTCGGCATGCCGGACCGTCGACAGCCGGTGCGCGACGATCAGAATCGTCATCGTCCCGCCGAGCTTCGCCAGAGTCTCGGAGATCTGGCGCTCGGTCTCGTTGTCGAGTGCTGACGTGGCCTCGTCGAGGACGAGCACGCTCGGGCGGCGATAGAGCGCGCGCGCGATGCCCAACCGCTGACGCTGCCCGCCCGAGAGCCGCACCCCGCGCTCGCCGACCACCGTGTCCACGCCGTTGGGCATGGCGGCGACGATGCCATCGAGTTGGGCCATCGCGAGCGCCTCGTCGACGCGGTCGAGGTCCACGCGGTCCGCATCCACCTCGAACGCCACATTCATCGCGATCGTGTCGTTGAACAGGAAGACGTCCTGAGGAACGACCCCGAGACCCGCGTACCAGGCGGCACGGTCGTCGGCGATGGGTCTGCCGCCGCATTCGATCGTTCCGCGGGTCGGCTCGAGCAGCCCGAGCACGAGATCGATCAGGGTGCTCTTCCCTGCCCCACTCGATCCCACGAAGGCCATCGTGGAGTTCTGCGGAATACGGAGCGAGACCCGGTCCAGCACCGGGTCGCTCGAGTCCGGGTACCGGAACTCCACCCCATCGATGACGATGTCTCCCAGGTAGCGCGTGTGATCACGGGGTTGCTCATCGTGCGCACCGACGCTGCGGAGCTCGTCGGCCGCCGCCAGGAAGATACGCAGGCCCGGCTGCCCGGTGCGCAGCGTGGCGATGTTCGAGGACACCCTGGTGAGTGTGGGCAGGGCGCGCAGCGCGGCCGCAGCGAACACGCCCAGTACGACGAACGCCTCGGCGGGAGTCCCGACGTTGAAGAGATAGGCCGAGATGGCGGCGACCGCGAGGACGAACCCGATCTCGAGCGAATAGCGCGGGATGTCGGCGATGATCCCCATATCTCGGCCGAGCCGTGCACCTCGCAGTCGCGCCTTCCGGTACCCGCGCACGAAATCCTCGCCGCGCGAGCTCAGCCGAGCCTCACGGAAGCCGTCGAGGCTCGGCAACAGATACTGCCATGCCTCGAGTCCGACTTCCGCCGACTCCTCGCCGAGGCGGGTCTGCGTGCGGCGCAGCAGGCGCTGCAGGCCGACGACGAACACGCCGAACACGAGCACGGTGACGACGGTGACCACCGGGTCGGTGATCGCGAGCACGATGGTGATCGCAACCAGCACCGCGAGATCGGTGCAGATGCTGACCACCGCGAGCAACACCGACGTCCCCTGCGAGACGGAGTCGTTGACGTTCCGATAGACCTCGCGAAGCGGGCGCGCACGATGCGCCGCGTACGGTGCGAGCACATAGCCGCGCAGAAGTGCGGATGCCGCATCCGCCGACACGCGCGTCGTGCGACCGAGCAGTTGCCAGCGGAAGCCGATCGACGCGAGGCTCTTCACCACGAACAGCACGGCGATGGCGGATGCCACCACCGGGATGAGCACCGTGGGATCGCTCGTGCCGATCACATCCGAGATCACGGCGAGTACGCCGGAGTCGGTCTCGGCACCGCCGATGAGCTGTGTGAGCGGCACCATTGCGGCGACACCCAACGTATCGAGGCCGGCGAGAACGAGGGACACCGTGACCGTCGTCACGACCCAGCCCGCCGGGCGGGCGCCTGCGATTCCGAGCAACCGCCTCAACTGAGAGAAGAGCCCGTCGCCCCGTGCCGGTGTTCCCATCGTTCCCTCATTGCCGCGGCGAGCCCGACCCGACTCGCGAGAGCAGCTTATACGGGTCGCCTCGGTAGGATCATGTCGTGTCGCCCGCCCTCATCGCCGCCCCCGCGCTCATCCTCGCCGCGGTCATGATTGCGAGTGCCATCGGCAAGTTCAGCCGGCCCGACGATCTCGGAGGATGGACCGACCTGGGTGTGCCGTCGGTCTTCCGCAAGGAATGGCTGCTGAAGACGCACCCGTGGGGCGAACTCGTCCTCGGTCTCGCTCTGGCCCTCCTCGGAGGGCTGCTCGGCATGCTCGCCGCACTCGCCGCCGTCGCGCTGATGGCGGCGTACACCTGGCTGATCGGTCGCGCCTGGTCGAAGGCCCGGCAGTCGGGCACAGATGCCTCCTGCGCGTGCTTCGGCGAATCGGCGCCGGTCACCGGGGTGACGCTCCTCCGCAACGTGTGGCTGCTGATCCTCGCGGTGACGACGGCGGCAACGGTCTGGGCGGCACCGCTTGGGGGTGGCGCGGTCGCGGCCCTGGGCGCCGACCGGGGTTGGCTCGTCGCGCTTGCGGCCGCCGCATTCACCACCGCCGTGATCGTCTGGCGCCATCCGGAGCAGGCCCGCGCCGAGGCGATCCCGGCCATCACCGGCACATCTGGCTCTGCGGAAGACGAGCTCGACTATGTGCGCTCCAGGACGCCGGCGGTCCCGGTGATTCTCGGTGACGGTGGGCCGGCCAACCTGCGATCGCTGTCTCGCAAGCGGCCGATCCTCCTGCTCGCCGTGTCCGAGACGTGCGGCTCCTGCGGTCCGGTCATCGAGCGAGTGCCTGAGTGGCGCGCGCTCCTTCCCGAAGTCGAGGTCCGGATGCTGCTCTCGCGGCTGCCCGAGGAGAGCTCGCTCACCGAACTCGACCATCCGCAGACGCTGCACGATCCCGAGCAAAACGTGCGGGCGTCCATCGCCGATTGGGGGACTCCTGCCGCGGTGCTGCTCGGTGTCGATGGGCTGCTCGCCGGCGGTCCGGAGCAGGGAGCGCAGGCGATCACGTCCTTCGTGGCCGACATCTACGAGAGCCTGCACGGCGAGCGTCCGCCCGAGGAAGGTCCACGCGGCGGATGAGGTACGCGCTCGCGCGAGACATCGGCTTCGAGGCTTCCGGCGAGGCCATCTACCTCGCGCCGCTGCCGGAAGGACCGATCCTCGTGCTCGACGGTGTCGCGGCACTGATCTTCACCGAGGCGATGCAGGGTGACCGCGAGCACCTCGTCGACCGGGTGCTCGCCCAAGTCGACGGCCCTATCGACGAGATCGCGTCGCATGTGAGCGCATTCCTCGACGACCTCGTCGCTCGTGGCCTGCTGGTGGAGGCGGGCGCATGATGGCTGCAAACCTGCAGCGGGCACGGTGGCGCGACCGGGTGGCGGACTGGTGGGCGGGCGCTTGGCGGTGGTCGATCATCGCCGCCGGCACCGTCGGTGCCACCTACGTGCTGCTCGATCGGTCGGGCAGCGGTGCCCTCATCACCGGGATCGCGCTCGCAGCGCTCATCGTCGGCGCGGTCCTCACGATGTCGAAACCGCTCGCGATCGCGCTGATGGCCATGCCGGCGCTCTTCGTCGCACAGCGGGCGAGCATGGGTGGCGCCGACATCTCGGTCTCAGACGTCGCGCTCGCCGCTGCGTTCGGAACCGCCGTGCTGCTCGGTCACCGGCCGTACAGCCGCGAGCTCCGAGCACTGTTGTGGTTCAATTTCGGGTACCAGTTCGCCACGCTCATCACGGTGATCGTGAACCCGTACCTACAGAACACCGTCGAATGGTTCCATGCTTGGCTGCTGATCTCGGGCGCACTCGTGGTGGGCTGGGCGATCGGACGGGCCGGCTACGCGAAGTGGGCCTTCACCGCGATGCTGGTCGCCGGCTGCCTGCTCGCCGCCGGCACGGTGATCTGGGGCGTCATGCAATACGCCCGAGGAGACTTCGGCCCGGTATATCCCGAGATCCCCTGGCCGATGCACAAGAATTTCGTCGGTACCGCCCTCGCATTCGTCGCGTTGATCGCGTACGTGCATCCGCCCTGGGCAGGCCTTTCCACCCGATGGACGCGCCCCGCATTGTGGCTGCTGGTCATCGCCATCGTGATGAGCCAATCACGTCAGGCCTGGATCGGCCTCGTCATTGCGGCGATCGTGATCACCGCGCGTCGGGGCGGCCAATCGAAGCTGCTGATCCTGCTCGCCGTGCCGGCCGTCTGGCTCACCGTGTCCATGGTGCTCGAACAGCTCGAGTCGCAGAACCGGCACAACTCCATGTTCCAGCGACTGCAATGGTTCCGCGAGGTCTACGCATACTGGAAGCACGAGCCGATCTTCGGGCACGGACTGCGCTTCTGGTATGTCGACCCGACGCTGCCGTACCAACCACCCCAGGCAGAACTCGAGGTGGTCGCCTCCGCAGGCCTTTTCGGACTCGTCGCCTTCGCGATCATGTGGGTGGGCTTCATCGTCGTACTCTGGCGCGTCGACAAGGCGTACGGCACGCTCGCGCTTGCGGCCGTGCTGAGCCGGATCGTCCAGGCGCAATTCGACCTCTTCTGGGCCGGTGTACAGACGTCCGTGCCGTTCGTGATCGCCGGCATCTGCCTCGGCGCACTCGCTTTGCGTGACTCGACGGTTGCCTCTCTCTCTTCGGACATCGGACGTGTGTCGCCAGTACGTCCACGGGGCCTGTCACGCCCGCTGCCCTACGATAGAGCCGTCGACCGCCCGGTCGGCGGAGGCTGATTCCCAGGGGGGCGCATGGAACTGCGCGACTACCTTCGCGGTTTGCGCCGTCATTGGCTGGCGATCACGCTGATGACGCTGCTCGGCGTCGGCACCGCCTACGGTTGGTCCCTCCTGCAGACCCCCGTCTACGAGGCGACGGCGAGCGGGGTCGTCCAGGCCAAGACCGAATACGAGATCGGCCAGCTCATCAGCGACGACGGTGCCGCCCGAGCGAAAGTCCCGACGCTTCTCGACATGGCGGGCTGGAAAGAGGTCGCGGAGGAGGCGATCGACGATCTGGGGCTGACTGCCAGCCCCGAAGCGGTCGCCGCCCGCGTCACGGTCGAGAACCCCGAGAACACGTCGATCATCAAGTTCACCGCGCGCGCGAACACCCCCGAAGAGGCTGCTGCGCTCGCGCAAGCGTGGATCGACGCGCTCGCGGTCACCGTGACCGCAGTCGACGGTGACGACAACCCCACCCAGATCAGCATATATTCGGCGGCCGCAGCCACCGTGCCGAGTGCACCCGTCTTCCCCGACACGCGGACGGCGCTCATCGTCGGCGGCGTACTGGGCCTCGGTGCCGGCATCGCGTTCGCGCTGATTCGCACCGCATCCGATCGGCGCATCAGGGCGACCGATGACGTCGAGGCGAAGCTCCACGTCCCGGTGATGGGTACGATTCCGTCGTCGCCCGTGCTCGCTGGTGTCAGCTCATTGCTGACGGGCACCCCGAACGAGCGCAGCTTCCCGGTCGCGGAGGCCCTGCGGACGCTCCGCACCAATCTTCGCTTTATGGATGTGGACAATCCGCCGCGCAAGATAGTCGTCACGAGCCCGCTGCCCGGCGACGGGAAGTCGACGATCGCGTGCAACCTCGCCCTGACGCTCGCTCGCAGCGGCGAGCCTGTGGTATTGGTCGACGGCGACCTCCGCCGACCGATGGTCGCATCCAATCTCGAGTTGCCGGGGGGAGCAGGCCTCAGCGATGTGCTGACCGGGCGCGCCTCCGTCGCCGATGTGCTGCAACGCACGCCTCACGACGCCCACCTGCTCGTGCTCGCCGCTGGGACGATCCCGCCGAACCCGAGCGAAGTGCTCGGCTCGGCTCGCATGCGTCAGCTGCTCGAGGACCTCGCGAAGCACGCTACCGTCATCATCGATGCGCCACCGCTGCTCGCCGTCACCGATGGCGCCGTGCTGACGCAGCAAGCCGACGGGGCACTCTTGGTCGTCGGCGTGGGCAAGACCAACTACGACTTCGTCGAGAAGGCACTTGACGCGGTCCACAAGGTCAATGGCCGGGCCCTCGGACTGGTGCTCAACAAGGTGCCGTTGAAGGGCGGCGACGCTTCGCCGTATGCGGCAGCCGCGTACGTGCAGGACTACGCCAGCGGGAGCAGTCGGAAGCGGGCGACCGGCCGCGCAGCGGCAGAGACGGCCTGAGCGATGCCAGCGCCTGATGCAGTCGCTGCGGAGCCGCCAGCATGAGCCGAGCGGGGGATCCCCCGCTCACAGCGGTGCCGGCGGTCGTGCGGCTGCATCTCGGGCGGGCTGCCGTGCAGGTGCTCGCTGGGGGTCATCGTGTCGATCTGCTCCACATCAAGGGTGACGCGGTCGAAGTCGCGGTACGTCCGCCGACATCGCCGGGCAGTGATGTCGACGTGCTCGTGCGTCCGGAACACGCCTCCGCGCTGGATCGCGTGCTCCGCGATCTGGGTTGGAGCGTCTACAGCACATACCTCGGCGGGTCGCCCTTCGGCCACGCGCAGACGTATCATCACGACACCTGGGGCTTCTTGGACGTGCATCGTTCGTTCCCCGGCATCGGCCTGGCGCCGTCGCCCGCGTTCGAACGACTGTGGGCGACCCGTCGCACGATCGAGTTCGCCAGTGTGAGGTGTTCCGTGCCGAGCCTGCCGGCGCAAGCGGTAATCGTCATCCTGAATGCGGCTCGAGCGCGCCGCCCCCTCGAACCGGATGGTGCGTGGAACGACGCTGGTCCACGCCGAGAGATCGAGATCGAGGTCGATGAACTAGAGGCGCGCCTTGCCTTCGATGCCGCCTTCGGGCGGCTCGACAACCATCGCGGAGCTCGCGAGTACCGCCTGTGGAAGGCGATCACCCAGGGTGGCGGCCGCGTCGAGGAATGGTTGGGCCGCGTGCAGGCCGCGCCCACGTTCCGTGCTCGCGCCGCACTCGTCCTCCGGGCTCCCCTCGTGAACCGCGCCCACCTGGAACACCGTCTCGGACGGCGCCCGTCTTCTGGCGACATCTTCCGCGAGTTCCTTGCGCGACCGGCACGCGGAATTCGTGAAGCCACACGCCGGAAGGACGCGTGAAGCGTCCCCCGATGAGGGGGTAAGTGGGGATGTTGTGCACGCCGGATGGTGCGGTACGATTCTAGGGTTTCTCTCAGCATTCACCGCCCGAACTCAGGTTCCGAGTCACCAACCACAGCCCAGGAGGCGAACCGCCAATGGCCGAGATCGATCCGACCGAACAGACCGGTGTCAGCCGCCGGACCGTCACGAAGGCAATGGCTTGGGCAGCGCCCGTCGTCGCCATCGCCGCAACCGCACCGCTCGCCGCGGCGAGCTGTATCCCCACCGTCACGCTCGGCCCCGGCAGCTGTAAGTGCCCCGGCCAGAGCACCGACCTGCCTTGGCACTACTTCCTCAAGATCTGCGCGGGTGGGGTCGCATGCCCCGAGAGCTCGGCAGTGCTCGTCATCACCAAGGTGTACACCAAGGCGAACGCCCAGCCCCGGACCATCTGGCAGGGTTCGCAGGAGGTCGCTACCGGCGATTGCGTCGTCGTCGAAGGATTCGCGAACAATAGCGGTAACTTCCTCGAGATCGAGTACCACGTGAAGGGCACTGACACCACCCTGACCGCCGAGGTTGCCTCGCCGCCCGACTGCAACAAGACGCAGAACGCGCTGGGAACCTGCCCGACCTGATGCATTTCGAATGAAGAACACCGACCCGGTGACGGGTCGGTGTTCTTCATTCGGGGCGTGGCTCCGAGGCGGCGCACCTCGCCAGCCTGCACGCTTAGTCCGCTCAACCCCCGCGAACGACCAACCCCACCCGGGTGAGTTCATCGATCGCCGCAGCGACCAGCTCCCACGCGTCGCCGGCTGGCGGAGGGCCGAAGTCGCTGAGGGTCTGCTCCACCAGCTGCTCCATGGACAAGCCCGTGCCGATCCCGAGCCAGATCGTCGGAGCGATTCCGGTGAGGACGCGGAAGACACCCTCACTCATCACCGCGACGGATCCGTCGGCGGCGATGGCGTCCGAAAGGTCACCCCACCGGAACTCAGTCGCTCCGCCGTGGGCCGTCGTGAGCGATCGCCACGCGCCGACGACTCCAGGGACTGCGCGCGCGAGTTCCGGGACCATCGGGATCAGCGAGGCGGCCTCGCCATAGGTGACGCGCCATACGCCTCCAACGGCGTCGAAGAGCTCCGCGAGCCGCTGCAACGGCGCATCGAAATCGTTCAGGAAGCTAAGCTGGGGAACCAGCTCCGTGATCGCCTCGATCAGTGGAACACGCGACGCGACCGGGTCGGTCACGTCGGGTCGGCGATCGAGCAGCACGAGCGCGGCGAGTCGCAGTCGGCGATCCGGTAGCTCCAGCAACCCGGCACGGCGAGGAGAGACCTGTTCCTTGGGACCGCTCGACCGAACCAACGAGAGTGGTTTGCGGTAGGCCCACACGCCGAGGTCCGGGTCGACGCCGACGGTCTCGTCCGAGACGTAGCCGAAGTGAGCTCCGAGCGCCGCGCTCAGCGTCGTCTTGCCCCGCCCGGATGGGCCGACGAACGCGACGACGCGGCCGTCATCCATCGCGACTCCGGCGGCATGCATCATGATCAGCTCGCCCCGCTTGCGTTCGAGGGCTGCAACCGTCACGCGTACCGAGAGCTGCTCGAGCATCGATTCGATCGCCCCGTGCGTGTCGACGCGGACGACCGCGTCGGCGACCCCATCCTCCGCAATCGCGCCCGCCCACGCATCGTGGACGCGTTGTCGCGTCGGTTCCGGCACATCCGGTGCGAACTCGATACGCACCTTCGCACCGATCGCCGCGACATCGAGGTGTTGGGCGAGTGCGGGATCGGTCACGTTCAACGTATCGTCCCGCGCCAGACGCCCGAGCTCACCCTCGCGCGACCACATCCCCGGGCGCCGGACCGCGCCCGCTCAGGCCGCTTCGATCGAGTGCCGCCCGAGTATTCGCGGACGTCCATGCGTTCATCCTCTCGCGCGTCGGCGCCGCTCCCCGGCCTGAACCGATGTGCGATAACCAGTCCAAACTACTACACCGTCACTCGGGTGCCGTTGCCGGATGCGACGCCGATGGCCCCCCGCTCGGCGATCGATGCTCAGCCGAGTGCCGCCCATCGTGGGATCGGCCAGATGATGGCGACGGCCTTGCCCACGAGGCCTGTGTCCGACGCCCAGCGCCAACAGTCGGCACCTGCCACGGGGGATCGGCATGATGCGGCCGAATCGCGGGAACCCGAGCGGTCGTCACCGAGCACGAGGTAGGCCTCCGCGGGCACAACGACCTCATCGAAGCACCGGGACGACCGCGGGGTCGTGCCGCAGTCGAGCACCCCTGCCTCGAACGGGAAGTCATCGGAGACATAAGGCTCGTCGATGGGCACGCCATCCACGAGCACCTTTCCAGCGTCATCGCAGCAGGCGACGCTTTGGCCTGGCGATCCGATGACCCGCTTCACGAGCGTGTGCGGTCCAGAGGGGCCGAATCCGGTCACCTCGCCGATCCAGCGCAGCGCCGTGCGGATCGGCTCGGCCGGCGTTGCGCCGGACACCTCCCACGTGCGGTCCGCATCGAACACCACGATGTCGCCCGTGGTCGGCTCGGTTGCAAGGTACGCGAGTCGATTGACGAGGATGCGATCGCCGACCTGGAGGGTCTGCAGCATCGACCCGGACGGCACCTCGTACGGCTTCGCGACGAAGGTCAGCAGCAGCCCGGCGACGAGGAAGGCAAGCAACAACTGGGCCCAGAAACTGCCGAGAATCCGGCGCCAGCGCGGCCGGTGCTTCCCGGCGTCAGTCGTCATGCCGCTACAGTACCCACTCCCCTGTCTGCGTCATGGGCGCGGTCCGCTCGCTCCGCGCTCCGCCCATTCGATCACCGCGGTCAGGCGGGCGACGTGAGCATCCCGCCGGAATTCACGCCCCCATTCCCGCGTCGACTCCGGATCGATCGCCCGCGCAAGCGTGATCGCTCGCGCAAGGTCGGCAGCGGTGCCGGATGTCGCATGCGCACCGCTCACACCGGGACGTACGGTCTCGAGGTAGCCCCCAGCCGCGACCGCTGCCGCAGGCGTGCCCTCGAGCGCGGCCTCGAGCACTGTGAGGCCGAAGTCCTCGCGCCCGGCGCCGACGACCACTTCGGCGTGCTGATAGACCCAGCGCAGCTCCGCATCGCTGACGCGGCCGAGCCCGTGCACCCCACGCTCGGGGTCGTCGAGCGACTCGGATCCCGCGCCGACGATGGCGATCTCGAGGCCGGCTTCGCGGGACGCTTCGACGGCGAGTGGCACGTTCTTGTACCCGCGATCGCGCGCAACGACGACCGCGAATGGCCGGCCCAGGTCCCTGGACGGCGGCGCGGCGTCCCTCGAGACGGGCTCGACCGGCGGATGGATCACGGTCGACTCGAGACCGTAGGCCCTGTGGATGCGCGTGCGCGTGACCTCGGAGTTCGCGACGATCGCGGCGGCCCGCGCCATTGCGTCGGCGTCACCGGCCCGCAGCAGCGGCGTGCTGAGGGTGAGCCCAGCGCGACGCAACGGGCTCAGCCGCAGCCGGTAGTCCTCTGCCGCGTACAGCCATCTGGCGGGGCTGTGCACGTAGACGACGTGCGGTACCTCGAAGCGGAACCGGTGCGCCCACCCGCTGCTCGACACGAGCGCCACGTCGCCGCCCGCGACGGTCGTCCGTGCGGCGATGGCCGGCAGCGCCGGAAGCATCCGCTCGACCTGGCCTGAGAGCGCCGACGGTATCGTGGCGCGAACGTCGAGCCCGCGAAACTCCTCGTAGGTGGATTCCGGTCGATACGCCAACGTCACCACCTCGCGCGCACCGAATCCGGCCGCCCACTCGGCGACGACGCGTTCCGCCCCGCCGACCTGTACGAGATAGTCGTGGGCGAGGACGATCTCAGTCACGGCTTCCTCTCGCTCACGGGTCCGGCACCGTCGCCCCGAGAGCGCGCGGCGGGGTCGGCGCGTCGCTTATGGCTCGGCAAGCGCCGCCGAGCCTGACGCAGCACGAACCCCGGCGACAACGCGCACGCCCAGAGAAGATGGGCGGACCTTCGAGTCGAGCGGAAGGCATCGAACGCCTGTGGCCCGTAGATCTGTCCGGCACGACGGACGCCTCTAAGCGCATCTGTACTCCGGTGACGCCAGAGCACCTTCATCGCTCCGCACCACATACGGCGGTAGTCGGTGCTCGCATTGCGGTCGTGCAGGCGATAGCCGACGAATACTCCGTCGGCGTGATCCAGCCCGCTTCGGCGCGCGATGTCCAGCCAGGTCCCCCACTCCTCACTGTGGGTCAGCGTTTCGTCGAATCCTCCGACCTCGAGCAGCAGCGAACGACGCGCGATCGCGCACGACGTGTGGATGCTGTTGCCTCGCAGCAATTGGCGGTAATGACCGCCATGGCCGCCCCAGCCCTCTCGCGTACCCGAGGGTTCGATGACGTCGAAGTTGCAGGAGCAGAGGCCGATCTCAGGGCGCATCAGTGCGATCTGCGCGGCGAGCTTGCCTGGGTACCACACGTCGTCGGCATCTAGGAACGCCACGAGGTCGCCTCTGGCTTCACGGATGCCGCGATTGCGCGCTGCACTGACACCGGCGTTCTCTTGCCGGATGACCCGGACCAGCGGATGATTCGGAACAATCAGCGGCTCGGTCGAGCCGTCATCGATGACGAGCACCTCCAGCGGGAAGGGCACCTGGGACACCGCCGATTCGACGGCATCAGCCAGGTACGACCCCGGGTTGAACGCCGGGATCACGACCGAGACCGACTGCATGGAGGCAGCCTACCGGCGCGTCCTTGGCTCACTTCGGCGAGTCGGAGCCGCACATCGTGGCGGCTGCGCTCCGCCAGAACGCGACGGCGCGCTCAGCGAGCGCGGCACCCGTCAGCACGTCCGCACCCGCGGCTGAAGCGAGTCGAGGACGGCGAGCCGGGTGTCGTCTGCCGGTTCGGCGGCGAACAGCGCCGTCTGGGGTGTGAGCGAGCTGAGGCACATTCCAATGAACGCGGCTAAGACCAGGCTGAACGCGACGGCCGTCACGACGTTGCCGTCGCCACGGATCACGACGACGAGCGGCGCGGAGACCACAATGACGGCGAGGAGCGCGACGCCGAGCGCGAGCTCACCCGCGAGCAGGAGCACGCGGTGGTCGGTGATCCACGCGGCGAGGTCGGCTGCCGGCGCACCGGTCCCGCGGCCGGCCCCTGCGGCACGCGATGCACGGCGTAGAGCCCGAGGAACGCCGTCGCCCCGACCGCCGCCACCCGCAGGCGCGCGAGCGCGCACCGCCGCGTCCATACTCACGTCGCGCTCCTTGTCTCGTCGGTGCGCCACACCGCGACATCCGCCGCCCTAGCTCACCCTCCGGTCGACCCGGCGTCGGTCACGCCGACATCGGCCCTGCTGAAGTTCTGGAACGAGCGCGACGCGGTCGGCCCGCGCTGCCCCTGGTACCGCGACGAGTAGGCCGGCGACCCGTACGGCCGTTCGCTCGGCGACGACAGGCGGAAGAAGCAGAGTTGCCCGATCTTCATGCCCGGCCAGAGCTTGATCGGCAGGGTCGCGACGTTGCTGAGCTCGAGCGTGACGTGCCCGGTGAAGCCGGGGTCTATGAACCCCGCCGTCGAGTGCGTCAGCAGCCCGAGCCGGCCGAGCGAGCTCTTGCCCTCGAGGCGCGCGGCGATGTCGTCGGGCAGCGTGACCGCCTCGAACGTCGACGCGAGCACGAACTCCCCCGGGTGCAGGATGAACGGCTCGTCGGGCCGCACGTCGATGAGGTGCGTCAGCTCGGGCTGGTGCTCGGCCGGATCGATGAACGGGTACTTGTGGTTGTCGAACAGCCGGAAGTACCGGTCGAGGCGCACGTCGATCGACGACGGCTGGACCATCGACGGATCGTACGGCTCGAGCTTGACGCGCTCGCGATCGAGTTCGGCCCTGATGTCGCGATCCGAGAGAAGCACGGTGCCAGCCTACCGACGCGGCTTCAGCTGTTGCGGGTGGGTGTTACGGGGGGCGGATGTCGCGGGCGCGCCTCAACCGGCCAGATCCTGCCGCGCATCCCGGCGGTCCCGTATCGACCCCCGCGCCTTGCTACGATGGTCATCGCTGCATCCACGGATGCCGCACGCCGATGTAGTTCAATGGTAGAACTTCTGCTTCCCAAGCAGACAGCGCGGGTTCGATTCCCGTCATCGGCTCTGTGTGATGTCTCAGGACATCGTGAACGGCTGAACCCGCGGATGACGCGGGTTCAGCCGTTTTTCGTTGCTGGTTGGTAGGTCCGTTCCGGGTCGATTCGGTGTTCGCTGAGCACGGTGCCGTCGGGGTCGATGACGGTGACGTTCGTGTTGTGGACGAGCAGGATGACGTCGGTGCCGGCGTGGGGTCTTCCGATGCCCAGGTGAGCATCCGGTTCGCGTAGCGGAGTGAGACTTTCCCGCCGGGGTCGACACGGTCGTAGCGGACCCGCCACAGGTTCGGGTCGTCTGGCGCGGTCGGCGACGCTTTCGGGATCAGGCCGTATGCGAACGCGGGGGTGCGCCGGTTGATGGCCCGGTGCGGCCGCTGGTGGTTGTAGTAGTCGCGGAAGCCGTCCAGGACGAGTTGCAGCTCGTCGATCGTCGCGGCCGGGCGCATGGCGAGTTCTGCTTGACAGGAAGGGATGGTGATAGTAATAATATCACCAAGGTCGAAGGTGATACTGATGGTCGTCACGACTCCGCTTCGTAAGCCAGCCCCCGCCCCGTCCGAGTTCGACGAGGCTGAATCGCACGAGCCTGGTGACGCGAGACTCCGCGATACTGCCTCAGCTCGGTCCGTGATCGACGAGTCCGCGAGGCGCGAGCCCGTCGAGGTGCTCATCAAGGAAGCCAGGAACCGCGCCCGCCGACGGCGGGGCGCATATCTCATCGCCGCGTCAGCGCTCGCGATCTCGGCTGGCGCATTCGCGATGTTCGCCGGTTCGTCGTTGGATCCCGATCAGTGATCCGAACAGTTCGGTGAATCCAGCGGATTCTCGCGTCCGGTCGACGAAGCCGAGATCGTCGCCGGGTGGAGCAAGCTCCATGTCGGCTGGGTCTACGTCTACGACGACGGCCGAGTGGTGTGGTACCCGGATTCGCACGCCTCGCTTCGTGAGGGAGGGGACCCTTTGCAGGGCATCCTCGTGCAAAGCCTCACCCCGAGCGGGCTGCAGCTCGTTCGCACCGGCGTCATTGAGCCGCGTACCTTCCTCGTCGACCGGGACGACGTACCGCTGGATATGTGGTTCGACCCGGCTCCCGACGAGTACCGGCCGTCGAAGTATGCCCTCTGCCGCACCGACGAGGCCGGCCGCGTGGGCGCGATCGGCGACGTGGGCGCGATCCTCGACCGTCTCCCACCGGACCTACAGGCGCTCCTCCGGGGAACCGAACAAACCTTCACGCTTGGCGGCAACGGGGCAGAGTCAGGGCTAGGGGCAGGGTTCCATTACAGCACCGGGGCCGGACCGGGGGTCGACTGCTTCATGTTGAGCCCGGAGCAAGCGCGAGCGGTATGGGCGCAGGGCGACCCCAGGGACCAGGCGATGATGCTGCGGGATGACACGTCCTACGCCACACTGACCGCCTCGGACGGTGCCGAGCTCGAGGTGGTGTTCGGACCGATCCTGCCCGATGGAGGGTGGGTGCAGTCGGGTGGCTGAGCCCGTCAGCGAGTCGCGGCCTCGGGCGATTCGACAAGTCACGTGGCCCGCCCCACCCGGACTCGGGGCATGCCCCGATGGAGGCGCGGCATCGCCTTCGTAGACTGACCGCAGTCACTCCGTCGAGATCGGGGGTGCGTCGACGTGGATGTCTCGAGGACCGGGCCAGTTGCGGGCCGAGCGGATGCACGCCCGCGTGCCTCGAGGATCGCCTCGATTCTCGTCGGCACGGTGTGCGGCGTGGTGTGGGCCGCCGCCTTCCGGGCGTATATGTCCGAGATCGCGGGTGGCGGGTCGCGATTCGAGTGGTACGGCACGTTCGTCGCGATCCTGCTCGCCGGGGCGATCACGGGCGCGTTGCTCGGGCTGGCCGAGTACTCCCGCCGAACCGGCGGCCGGCGGCACTGGCGTTGGCTGGCGCTCGCCCCGCTCGCGTTCGCGATCTTGCCCCTGACGATGCCCGACGCGATCCTCGCCCTCTTCACCATGGGCCTCGGTGGTGGAGCCGTGGCCGTCCCACTCACCGGGATGGCCGGCGGATTCGCCGCGTCCGGCCGCGGCCCGATCTGGGCTCGGCTGGTGTGCGGTGTGCTCGCCCTTGCCGTCGTCGCCGGCATCGTGGCCACCGTTCCCGCCGTCGGCGGCATCCGACTGGGGCTCGACCAGCCGCGGGGCGCCTGGGTGGCGATACTGGGGGCCGGATGTGTCGTGGTGCTGTGCCTCGCGTGCTCGATCCCGTTCCGTCGAGTCGAGTCGGCATCCGACGCCTCGACCGAGCGCGATGCCGTCGAGGTCCCCTCGCCGATGCGCGACGAGATCTGATCGGGCGCCACGGCCGCGCACGGCGAGCGAGCTCAGACGAGGGCGAGCTCGGCGTCGATCGCGGCCGCCGTGGCGAGCAGCTCGGGCAGGTAGGCGTCCCGGATCCGCTCGACGGAGTCGCGCGTCGCGCTGGTCGACACGTTGATCGCGGCGACCACGCGCCCTCCACTGCCGTGCAGCGGCGCGGCGACCGAGCGCAGGCCCGCCTCGAGCTCGCCGTCCACAAGCGCCCAGCCCTGCTCGCGAACCTTCTCGAGCTCCCGGCGCAGTGCGGCGGCGTCGACGATGGTCCGGTCGGTGCGGGGCTCGGGAAGACCGTGGTCGAGGAGGTCGGCGAGCCGGCGCTCGTCGAGGCCGGCGAGCAGCACGCGCCCCATCGAGGTCGCGGCCGCCGGGAACCGGGTGCCGATCGTGATGCGGACGCTCATGATGCGGCGGGTCGGCACGCGTGCGACGTAGACGATCTCGTCGCCGTCGAGCACCGCCGCCGACACGCTCTCGCCGACGGTGCGGCTCAGCCGCTCGAGGTGGGGCTGGGCGATCTCGGGCAGCGACAGGGCCGACAGGTAGCTGAAGCCGAGCTCGAGCACGCGGGGGGTCAGCGAGAACACGCCGTCGGCGGCATGCACGTACCCGAGCGTCGTGAGCGTGAGCAGGAAGCGCCGGGCGGCGGCGCGCGTCAGGCCGGTGCGCCGCGCGACGTCGCTCAGGCTGAGCTCGGCGTGTTCGCTGTCGAAGGCGCGGATGACCGCGAGCCCGCGCGCGAGCGACTGCACGAAGTCGCCGCTGGCCGGACCGTCCAGACTCCCACCTCCCGTTCGGCTCCCGGCGCCGCTAGCGCTCGAGCACGACCGCGAGGCCCTGCCCGACGCCGATGCAGATCGCGGCCACCGCGACGCCCCCGCCGCGACGGGCGAGCTCGTGCGCCGCGTGTCCGATGATACGACCACCCGACGCGCCGAGCGGATGCCCGATGGCGATCGCGCCGCCGTGGATGTTCACCTTCTCGGGGTCGAGGTCGGGCCAGAGCGCGAGGCACGCGAGGCTCTGCGACGCGAACGCCTCGTTGAGCTCGACGAGGTCGACGTCGGCCCAGGTGCGGCCCGCGCGGGCGAGCGCGCGGTTCGCCGCCTCGACCGGCGCGATGCCGAAGATGTCGGGGTCGTTGCCGAACGAACCGCGGCCGGTGATCCGGGCGAGCGGCTCCGCGCCGTCGAGTGCGTCCTCGGCCCCGATCACGAGCGCCGAGGCCCCGTCGGTGAGCGGCGAGGCGTTGCCCGCCGTGACGGTGCCGTCGGGCCGGAAGGACGGCTGCAGGGGCGCGAGCGAGGCGGTCGAGGCATCCGGTCGGATGTTCTCGTCGCGCTCGAGCGCGACGCCCGGCACCGGCACGACCTCGTTCGCGTAGACGCCCGAGTCCCACGCCGCGGCCGCGTTGCGGTGGCTGCGCACGGCGAACTCGTCCTGCGCGTCGCGCGAGATGCCGTAGCGATCGGCGAGGATCTCGGCGGACTCGCCGAGCGCGATGGTCCACTGCGTCGGCATGCGCGGGTTGACGAGCCGCCAGCCCAGCGTGGTCGAGTGCAGCACCTCGTTGCCGGCCGGATAGGCGCGCCCGGGCTTGGGTAGCACCCACGGCGCGCGACTCATCGATTCGACGCCGCCCGCGACGATCAGGTCGGCGTCGCCCGTCTCGATCGCGCGGCTCGCCTGGATGACCGATTCCACGCTCGACCCGCAGAGGCGGTTCACGGTCGCGCCGGGCACGCTCGTCGGCCAGCCGGCGAGCAGCGTCGCCATGCGCGCGACGTTGCGGTTGTCCTCTCCGGCCTGGTTCGCGGCGCCGAGGAACACCTCGTCGACGCGCCCCGGGTCGAGGCCGGGGTTGCGGTCGGCGAGGGCGGTCAGCGTCGCCGCGGCGAGGTCATCGGGCCGCACGCCCGCGAGGGACTTGCCGATGCGTCCGAACGGCGTGCGGACGGCGTCGTAGACGTAGCTGGCTCCCATGTTATCCCGCCTCGGCATCGATGAGTTCGACCGGCTGACCGGCTCCGCCAAACGCGGCGATCGTCATGCCGCTCACGGCTCACTGGAATGTTCATCATACGCACGGATGTGCGCATTACGAACGCGATGGTAGCAGTCGCTTCTCGGTGCCGGGCGCGGGCGGCAAGCAGGCCGAACTGATGGTTCGCGTCGTGCACGTGGAGTACGAAGATCGAGCAGACGCTGAAGCGGAAGGCTCAGCCGTCCAGCGCCTTCTCGGCCGCACGCCGGCCCTCTTCGATGAGGCGAGGCACGTCCGTCGTCCTCCACTGCGCCATCCGCTCCATCTCGGGCTGGATGAGCACCACCGACGGATCGGCGACCAGCTCGGCGGTGCGCGTGACCGTGCGCATCATGCGGACGTTCTCCCAACTGGCATGCAGCCGCACGACGATGACCCGGGCGGCGCCGAGCGCACGGGCAGCGGCGACCGGAACGTTGTCGACCATGCCGCCATCGGCGAGCAGGGTCCCTCGCCGCGCAACCGGCGGAAGCAGACCCGGCACCGCGATCGTCGAGCGGAGGGCACGGCTGAGGAGTCCCGTGTCGATGACGACGGGCCGACGGGTACGGAGGTCCGTGGCGACCGCAGCGAAACGGCGAGGCAGGTCCTCGATCATCGGGTCGCGCCCCAGCGCACGGCGCACCGTGTCCTCGACGACCCCTGAGTCGAGCAGTCCCCACCTCGGGCGCATCGACCACGCCGCAATGCTCGCCCACCGGAACTCGCGCGTCGCGTGCTCGATCGTCTCAAGCTCGAGTTCAGCCGCATAGGCCGCGGCGACGAGCGCACCGGAGCTCGTGCCGGTGACGATCCCGGGTCGTATGCCGCGATCGTCCAGTACCTGCAACACCCCGACGTGCGCGGCGGCGAACGCGCCGCCGCCTCCAACTGTCAGCCCCAGCGAGCGGTCATCGCTCATGTGACGGCCACGCCGGATCTCCGAAAGAAGCTGGCCCGATCGTTGCGGACACGGGGGAGGCCACCCTCCTGGAGGCGGGCCGTCCGGCTCGAGCCATGGACCGAGCGTACGCTCGTCGGCCCGGCCCCGCCGCGGAGGTCGAAATGATCGACCATCGCGTACTCCATGTTTCGAAGTCAAGCCCGAAACAAATTTGTTGACAGCTCCTACTTATCTCTGCCTACCATGCCGGGGATCGCTGGACGGAGAGAGCTCCTGCCAGTGGCATCCAGCTCAGGATCATGCAAAGGAGCATTCATGCGCACATCACGTCCCCTGCTCGCCGGTGTCCTCGCACTGGCCTCGGTGGCCATCGTCCCGGGCACGGCGTTCGCGGCTCCGGCTCCGCCGGCCGACCCGAACGCGTCCGAGCATTCGGCGGTGATCGGCGAGAACACCCTGCGCGCGCTCGCCGAAGCCGCCGGCATCGAGATCGGCGTCGCGGTGAACGCCGACCTCCTCGAGAACAACGTCAAGTACCGCAACATCGTCAACACCCAGTTCTCGAGCGTCACTGCCGAGAACGTCATGAAGTGGGAGGCGTTGAACCCGCAGCCCGGCGTCTACGACTGGGCGCCGGCAGAGGCCCTCATCGCGAACGCCGAGGCGAACGGCCAGGTCGTCCGCGGCCATACCCTCGTGTGGCACAACCAGCTGCCCACGTGGCTGACGACCGGCGACTACAGCGCCGAGGAACTGCGCGCGATCCTCGAGAACCACGTCAAGACGGTCGCAGCGCACTTCGCGGGCGACATCCAGCAGTGGGACGTCGTCAACGAGATCTTCAATGACGACGGAACCTTCCGCGAGACGATCTGGTACCTGGCCTACGAGGAGCTCGGTCTGCCCGGCGAGCAGTACGTCGCCGACGTGTTCCGCTGGGCGAACGAGGCCGACCCCGAGGCCCTGCTGTTCTACAACGACTACAACCTCGAGTTCACCGGCCCGAAGAGCAACGCCGCATACGCGTTCGTCCAGGAGCTGATCGCCGCCGGCGTGCCCATCGACGGCGTCGGCTTCCAGGGCCACCTCGACACGCAGTACGGCTACCCGGACCTGCAGAACAACCTGCAGCGGTTCGCCGACCTCGGACTCGAGGTCGCGCTCACCGAGGTCGACATCCGCACCTTCGTCACGCAGAAGCCCAACGGCGAGTACACCAACACCCCCGCCGACCCCGCGGAAGGCGCCGAGCAGGTCGACTGGTGGGCGCGCACGCTCGAGGCCTGCCTCGCCGTCGAGGCGTGCAACTCCTACACGGTGTGGGGCGTGTCCGACGCGAACTCGTGGATCCCGGGCTGGTTCACCGGCCAGGGCGCGGGCCTGCTGTACGACATGCACGACAACCCCAAGCCGCAGTACGAGGCGCTGCGCGAGGTCCTGCGCGAGGCGGTCTGATCCAAACGCGGTCACGCTTCGGCGGCATCACGCCGGAGCACACGAGGGGCACGTCCGTTCGGGCGTGCCCCTCGTGGCCTGCCGGCCCCGCTGCCTCCCGAACCGATCCGGCGTCTGGCGGACTGCGGCTGCACACGGGTAGGTTGCAGGCGGGGATGGGCGTCGAGGGGGAACAGCATGCAGCAGAACGAGGCGACCGAGCGCATCCGGGCGCAGCAACGCGAGCTCGCCGAACGACTGCCGTTCGACGATCGCCGCGATCTGGAGGCGGTCGAGCGCGGCTTCATCGCTGCGCTGGAGCCGGGCGAGATCCGGGATGCCGACGGCAAGATCGTGTGGGACGCCGACGAGTTCGCGTTCATCACTGGCGACGCGCCCGACACCGTCAACCCGAGCCTCTGGAGGCAGTCCACCCTGGTGTCGAAGCAGGGGCTCTTCGAAGTCGTCGAGGGCATCTACCAGGTCCGCGGCCTCGACCTCTCGAACGTGAGCTTCGTGGAGGGCGACACCGGCGTCATCGTCATCGATCCGCTCATCTCGAAGGAGACCGCCGCGGCGGCCCTCACCCTGTACCGCGAGCACCGCGGCGACCGCCCCGTCACCGCGGTGATCTTCACCCACAGCCACATCGACCACTTCGGCGGCGTGCTCGGCGTCGTCTCGCACGAGGACGTCGGCGCGAACGGCGTGCAGGTCATCGGGCCGGCCGGCCTCGTCGGTGAGGCCGTCGCCGAGAACGTGTATGCGGGCACCGCGATGGGGCGTCGCGCGGGCTATATGTACGGCGCGTCGCTGGAACGCGGGCCGCGCGGCGCGGTGGGTGCCGGCCTCGGCCAGTCCACCTCGAAGGGGCATCCGGGCATCGTCGTGCCGACACTCGAGATCCGCAGCACGGGCGAGGCCCATGTGATCGACGGCGTCGAGATCGAGTTCCAGATGGCCCCCGGCACCGAGGCGCCGGCCGAGATGCACTTCCTGTTCCCGCAGAAGCGTGCGCTGTGCATGGCCGAGAACGCGACGCACAACCTGCACAACCTGCTGACCCTCCGCGGCGCGCTCGTGCGCGATCCGCACGTCTGGTCGAAGTACCTCACCGAGGCGATCGAGCGGTTCGGCGACCGCACCGACGTGGTCTTCGCATCGCATCACTGGCCGACCTGGGGCGCCGACGAGATCCGCGAGTTCCTCGGTCTGCAGCGCGACCTGTACGCGTACCTGCACGATCAGACGTTGCGGATGCTGAACCAGGGCATGAACGGCGCAGAGATCGCCGAGGAGATCCAGTTGCCGCCTGCACTCGAGAACGCCTGGCACGCACGCGGCTACTACGGTTCCGTGAACCATAACGTCAAGGCCGTCTACCAGCGCTACATGGGATGGTTCGACGGCAACCCGGCGCGGCTGTGGCCGCACCCGCCCAAGCCGCTCGCCGAGCGGTACGTGGCCGCGATCGGCGGGGTCGACCGCGTCGTCGAGCTCGCGAAGCAGGCGTACGACGCGGGTGACTTCCGATGGGCGGCGACGCTGCTCGACCACGCCGTCTTCACCGACGCCGGGCATGCGGCCGCTCGCTCGCTCTACGCCGACACCCTCGAGCAACTTGCGTACGGCGCCGAGAACGGCACCTGGCGCAACTTCTTCCTCTCGGGAGCGACGGAGCTGCGCGGCGAGAACTTCGGGACGCCGACGAGCACGGCGGCGCCCGAGATCCTCGCCCAGCTCACGCCCGAGCAGTTGCTCGACGCCATCGCGATCACGGTGGACGGACCACGGGCCTGGGACCTCGACCTCGCGCTCGACCTGACCTTCACCGACGTCGACCGGAACTTCCGCGTCACGCTCCGCAACGGCGTGCTCGTCTACGTCGAGAAGCCGGCCGACGAGTCGAGCGCCCAGGCGACGGTCCTCCTCACCAAGCCGCGGATGCTCGCCCTGCTCGCCGGCGACCGCGAGAGCCCGGGCATCGACAAGCGCGGCGACACCGACGTCCTCGACCGGCTGATGTCCGTACTCGACCGCGGCGACCCGTCATTCGACATCGTCGTCCCCTGACGGCGTCGTTCGGGCACCGAACGGCCCGCCAGCGGTCACCAGGTGAGTTCGACCTCGAGCTCGTTGCCGCCCTCATCGCCGAGCTCGACCTCGACCTTCAGGTCGACCTCGTCGGGGACGCGCACGGTGATGAGCCGCCCCGCGCGCTGGAACTCGACCGAGTTGTTCTTCGCCAGGGCGTCGGCGAGGGCGTGGAGCCTGGCGGCTGCCTCCTCACGGCTCATGCGCTGGGCGTCGTCGATGTCGAACAGGCTCATGGTGTCTCCCCTGGTGTCGTCATCTCGACCGTACCCACCTCTGGAGACCCGCGCACGAGCATCCGGGCAGCACCGACGTTCGAGTGCTGCGGAAGCTGCCTGTCGGTCGAGCTACCAGACGATGCCGCCCCCGACCGAGATGCCGCCCCACGTGAGGGCGATGAAGATCGCCGCGAAGACCACGGGCGCGATGCCCTTGCCGTCTCGCGCGATCCCCTTGAAGAGGGCGATCACGGCGAGGATCGCGGCGACGATCGACAGGCCGCCGCCGAGGATGAGCCCGATGAACAGCGGGATGGGCATGAGCACCAGTCCGGCCAGCGCGAACCAGAAGGCGGCCCAGGCAGTCGGATTCGAGCGGCGTTCGACAGAGGAGGACATGCTTCATTATCTCGGGCACTCAGCGCGGATGGTGCGACCGACGACCGGGCTCGTCGCCGCACATACCGGTCGAGTCGTCAGGCCTCAGGAGATCCGATGTTCCAGAGACCGGCCGAGCCGAGCACCCGCTCGGGGTCGATGCGGATCACGACGCGGGTCGGATTCTCGCGCGGCTGCCGGTACCGCTCGGCGTAGAGGCGCACCGCGAGCTCGACCGACTCGGCGTCGCGCTCGACGACGGCTCGACCGGCGATGCTCAGCCATTCCGCCCCGGATACCTGCGCGACCGTCGCGCGATGGTCTCGCTCGACATTGCGCACCTTCTGACTCCCGCCGCGCGTGATGATCCGGACCACGCCCTCGACGTACGTGAAGCCGACCGCGACCACGTGCAGATCGCCTCGGGGCCCGATCGTCGACAACGTGGCGAGGTGGCGTTCGGCGACGAAGCGCCGACCCCGCTCGGTGAGCGAGCGGGGCGGCGAGATCGGGCGAATCGGCGCGGCGGCCATGCGATCCATCGTAGGCGGGGCGGATTCGGGTCCTGAGCGGCAGTGCCGGTGCACGGCGGGACTTCCGGCTGATCGGCCGGTCGGAGTAGCATGCGGGGCGACTCGGAGGTCGCTGCGAAGGACATGACATGACGTCGGCTCCATCCTCACCGCCCGGGCCGCATCGAGACGGCCGGAGCCAGGTGCGGTTCGAGAACACTCGGTTCGATCCGGATGGCACGCCGTTCCACGACCTCGCGAAGCAGATGGCGGCGCAGTTCGGGTACCGTGCCGAGCTGGCCCTGGATCCGCGTCTCGCCGAACTGCTGCGCCTGCGTGTCGCGCAGTTGAACCCGTGTTCGTACTGCCTCATCCTGCACACCCGAGTGGCGGCCGAATTGGAGATCCCACCCGAGGTGATCGCCCACCTCGCGTCGTGGCGCGAGAGCGCGATGTTCTCCGATGCCGAACGCGCCGCGCTCGACTATTGCGAGGGCCTCACGCTGTACGACGTCGCTCGATTCGGCGACCTGCACGAGCGGCTGCGAGCGCACTTCGAGGAGCAGCAGGTCGCCGAGATCGCCGCGGTGATCATCAACATGACGGTCTGGACGCGCCTCAAGCTCGCTCAGGGCGCCACGCCGTCGGCCGACCCGCCCTTCGCCGCACCGGACACGTCCGAGTGAGCAGATGACCTCGCGGGTTCGTGCGCGGCACGGCGCCCGAGTGGGATCGTCGTGAGCAGGCCGACGCACAGCGCCCCGACGGCGATCCACGCGGCAACCGACACGCCCTGGGTGAGCGCCTCGCGGGCCGCGTCGGCGATGGCCGCCGTCGCCGGATTCCCGGCGAGCCCGGCGATGAGCGCTCCGGCGGAGTCGGAGACGCCGTCGACGAGCTTCGCCACGCCGGGTTCAGCGGCGATCTGGTCGGCCAGGCGGGCCTCGGTGCCGGCGCGGAGCGTCGAGAACAGCGCGGTTCCGAGGATCGCGATGCCGAGTGCGGAGCCGACCTGGCGAGCGGTCGACTGCGTCGAGGACGCCTGGCCCGACTTGTCGAGCGGCACGTCGACGAGGATCAGCTGGGTCAGTTGCGCGGTCGCGAATCCGACGCCAATGCCGTAGAAGAACAACGGCACACCGGTGACCCAGGCCGTCGAGTCGGGTCGGATGAGGATCGCCATCACGGCGAGCGAGATGATCTCGAGCGCGATGCCGAGTCGCACCATCCGCACCGGCGACAGGTACCGGGAGAGGGGACGCACCGCGCCACTCGCCACGAACGACCCCACCGCGAGCGGCAGCAGCGCGAGCCCGGCCTGGAGCGCGTCCATGCCGAGGACGTACTGGAACCACAGCGGCAGCGAGAGGATGAGCCCGAACTCTCCCAGTGAGACGGTCAGGGCGGTGACGTTGCCGTTGGCGAACGTCGGGATGCGGAACAGCGTGACGTCGAGCAGCACGGACCGGCCCGCCGCGACCCTCGACCGCTCGCGAAGCACCAGAGCGCCGAGCACGATGACGGCGAGGACGAACAGCACCGGGATGATGCTGAACCCGCCGAGGCTGACCGGAGCCGAGTCCGTCGCCTCCCACCACCCGTACGATCGCCCCTCGATGAGGGCGAACACGAGCATCCCGAATCCGAGCACCGACGCGGCGGCGCCGACCCAGTCAGTGAAGCGGCCGGTCTCCCGCTGGCGGGACTCGGCGACGCACGCCAGGACCCCGATGATGACGAGGATGCCGAACGGAAGATTGATCCAGAACGCCCAGTGCCAGGAGAAGGCGGTGGTGAGCCATCCGCCGAGGACCGGGCCGACTGCCGCCATCGACCCGATGGTGGAACCCCAGACGGCGAAGGCGATGCCGCGCTCGGCGCCCCGGAAGGTCGCATTCAGGAGCGCCAGGGTCGTCGGGAGGATCATCGACCCTCCGACGCCCTGGATCGCTCGGGCCGCGATGAGCCAGGTGCCGTTCGGCGCGAAGGCGCAGAGGATGCTCGCCCCCACGAAGATGACGAGTCCGATCACGAGCAGCCGTCGCCGTCCGATGCGGTCGCTCATCGTGCCCCACACCATGAGGAGCGCGGCGAAGACGAGGGTGTAGACCTCCTGGATCCACTGCACCTGGGTGGTGGTGAGGTCGAGCGCCGAGACGATGTTCGGCGTGGCGACGGCCACGATCGTCGCATCCATGATGATGAGCGCCACGCCGAGCGAGATCGCGGCGAGGCCCCACCAGCGCAGCCGGTGGAATCGATCGGTGTCGGCGGTCACAGGATCCGAGTGTACTCTTTCCCGACACTTTGTCGGCAAGACCTCACCATTGGAACCCGCCCCAGTGGTGTCCGTGATGGTGGTCGAGCAGCCGGGCGGCCTTGGTCTGCCCGATCCGGTCGGCGGGCGCTCGCCGGGCGTGGAAGAGCGCGTACCCGGACAGGATGAGCATGCCCCACGTCGGTGCCGCGGTCTCGAGGTGGGCGAGCGCGCCGAAGACGAGGCCGACGCCGGTCGCCGTGATGCCCAGCACGACCTGGCAGAAGACGACCACCTCGATGTCGTCGTGCTCGCCGAGGTATCGGTACATCCACGTCGCCCGTGTGCTCGACGTCGCCGCACCGCCGGCCGCGGCGAGCGTGATGACGAGGCCGCTCAGAACGGGCAGCGCTCGCGTGTCGAAGGTGTCCGTGATGAGCGCGGCGATCGCCGAGGCCACGCCGAGGAACGCGGCCGTCAGCAGGAGCCCGCGAATCGTCGCCCGGTGTCGGCTCAGCGTCCACAGCGCCGTGAACAGCAGGCTTCCGGTCGCGGCGAGCGCGACGATGTGATGAAGCGCCTCGGACTTCTGGCCGTGCAGGGTCGCGCCGTGCACGCTGTAGAAGCTCGTGCCCAGCGAGATGGAAAGGAAGAGGACCTGCGTGATCAGGAACTCCCGCACCCACGGGTACTTCCGATCGGGTCGGGCCTTCAGTGCCGCGAGGATGCCGACCGACCGACGCGGGACGCGGTCACGCGCTGCCGTCGGGCGGATCGGCAGCAGCGCGAGTGCCGCGATCGCCATCGCGGTGACTCCGATCCAGAGGAGCGCCACGTGCGCGTCCCTGCCGTTCGGGTCCAGGAAGAACGTCCCCATGATCACCGTGATCACCAGCGTCAGGACGGCGCCGCCCGTGCTCTGCACGACACTGATCGCCGACTTCTCCGACGAGGCGAGCGAGGACGACATCACCTCGACGACGGCGATGGATGCCACGCCGCCGAGCACGCCGAGCACCGCGGCGATGAGCCAGAGCGCGTTCAGCCACTCCTCCCCGACCAGGGTGATCCCGATGCCGGTGACGGTGAACACCGTCGCGATCAGCGTCAGGATCAGTGCGAGCGACCTCGTGACCGAACGCAAGCCGAGCACGCGTGGCGCGACGACCACGCCGAAGAGGTTGGCGGCCGTGTAGGTGGGGAAGATCAGCGCCGCAGCGAAGGGACTCCCACCGAACGCGATGCAGATGAACGGAAGCACGACGGCGACCGCGGTCAGCTGGTTGGCGACCGCGAAGCTCACGCTCTCCGTGGCCGCGGCGATGAAATTCCGCCGAGTGGATGGCGCGTCCACCACGAGACCCACGGTATCGGGCGGCGACGACGAGGGCAGCGGTCGAGTGGGCGGACGGGACGTCCGCTTACTAGGCGACGAGCTGGTTGCCGTGGCGCAGCACCGTCGGCGCGAGCACGTCGGCCGGCTCGAGCGCGGCCAGGCCCCCGACCCGGAACGTCGCGTGCTCGCCCGGGAGGAGCGTCACGAGCGCGGTGTCGACCGTGGCATCCGGCGCCAGCTTGTCCACCAGCAACGTGAGGCCGCGCACGAGCGCATCGGTCGTGACCGTGACGGCGAACACGTCGCCGTCACGGCGCACCTCTGCGGTGAGCAGGGGCGCGGCGAGGGCGCTGTCGCGCGGCTCGGCGAAGAACCAGAATCCGCGGACGTCGTCGGCCTCGGCCACCACCAGCTCGGACGCGCGGTCGCGCGCGGTCGCGAGCGCCGCCGGCACCGTCACCGCGGCGTTGGACCGCGGGGCGACCTCGACGGAGAAGGTCGCGGACCCGAGCACGGTCCCGCCGAAGGACCGGCGGGTGAGGGCGAGGTCGGCCGACCAGGCCTCGGACGTGTCGTTGCCGAGCACCGCGATCAGCCCGTCCGCCGCAGGCTGGATCGTCACGACGCGCGGCGCGAAGGCATTGCGGATCGCGTGGAAGACCGGCTTCTCGCGCTCCTCACCGTCGATCGCCGCCCACGAGGTGACCGGCCAGCAGTCGTTCAGCTGCCAGACCACGGCACCCGAGGTGTGCGGCGCGTTCGCACGGAACCAGTCGAGGGCGCAGGCGATCGCGTCGGCCTGGTTGAGCTGCATGGCCCAGTGCCAGTCCTCCATGTCGTCGGGCACGCGGTAGTGACGCACGAGCCCGGAGGCGAGCTTGGTGTTGCCCTCCACGGCCTTCTGGTGCACGAGCATGCCCGGCGACTCGGGCGTGATCGGCTCGTCGGAGATCGAACGGGTCAGCGTGGTCCACGCGGGCGGTCCCTGCCAGCCGAACTCGGCCACGAACCGGGGCCGGTAGTCGCGATAGTGGCGCCAGTCCTTCTGGTTCCAGAGGTCCCAGATGTGCATCGTCCCGTGGTCCTCGGCGTTCGGGTGCTCGCCACCTGGACTGAATGGGCTGCCGGGCGAGTAGGGCACGAACGGCGCGAGCTCGTCGACGACGGACGGAAGGAGCTCGTCGTAGTACCACGCGCCCCACGTCCGGCCGTCGAGGAGCGGCTGCCAGCCCCAGTCCTCGTGGCCCCAGAGGTTCTCGTTGTTCCCGGTCAGCAGCACGAGCGAGGCGTGGTGCGCGATGCGCGCGACGGTGTCGCGGGCCTCGGCGTCGACCTCTGATCGCAGTGGCTCCTCCTCGGGGTAGGCGGCGCAGGCGAACAGGAAGTCCTGCCACGTGAGCAGGCCGAGCTCGTCGCAGAGCTCGTAGAAGTCGTCGCTCTCGTAGATGCCGCCGCCCCACACGCGGATGAGGTTGAGGTTCGCGGCCCGCGCCTGGCGGAGCCTGCGGGCGTAGCGCGCGCGGTCCACGCGCACGGGCAGCGCGTCATCGGGGATCCAGTTCGCGCCCTTCACGAACACGGGCACGTCGTTGACGATGAGCTGGAACGGCGTGCCGCCGGCGTCGGGCTCGGTATCCCAGCGGATGGTGCGGAACCCCACCCTCCGGCGGACCTCGTCGAGCACCCCACCGCCCGCGCCGAGGCGGATGCGCACGTCGGAGAGCGGCTGCTCGCCGTACCCCGCGGGCCACCACCGCTCGACGGACTCGAGCTCCACGCGGAGGCGCGCCTCGTCCGTGCCGGCCGGGATCGTGACATCCGAGCGCACGCCCGCGACGTCGAGCTCGAGATGCAGGTCGTCGTCGCTCGCCCGCTCGACGCGGACGGTCGCCTCGATGACGCCGCCGTCGCCCGTCTCGGCCGGGGAGGCGTGCACGAGCACCTGCGCGAGCCGCGCCGTCGACCACGACTCGAGCCGCGCCGGGCGCCAGAGGCCGCTCGTGAACGTCGCGATGCCCCAGTCCCAGCCGAAGTTGCACGCCGACTTCCGGATCGCCTGGTACGGCAGCGGGTACCCGTGCGGCCGCGCCCCGAGCGCGACGCTCTGATCGTTCGCGTAGCGCACCGGGCTCCGGAACGCCACGACGAGCGCGTTCTCGCCCGCGCGCAGCACGTCCGTGACGTCGTACCGATACGACCGGTGCTGGTTGGCGACCTCGCCGACGACCACGCCGTTGAGCGTGATCGTCGCGACGGTGTCGAGGCCGTCGAACGCGAGGTCGTGACGGTCCGCCGCTGCCAGCTCCTCGGGCGCGATCTCGATCGTGGTCTCGTAGGTCCAGTCGACGAGGCCGATCCAGGAGAGCAGCGCCTCGTTGTCGTCGATGTACGGGTCCGGGATCAGGCCCGCGGCCAGGAGATCGGTGTGGACGACCCCCGGCACGGTCCCCGGCACCACGACCCCCCGAAGCGAATCGGGCACCGGCCCGTCGGACGCGGTCAGGCGCCATCCGCTGCGCAGCGGTCTCTTCACGCCTGCACCCTACCCCGCCGGCGCGCATGGCCCGACCCATTGATCCGCGCTACCTCGCGCGCGACGCAGCGTCAATCCCGTAGCCATCGGTCCCCGAGGTTCCTAGCGTTGAATCGGGCTCGACTGCGCCCCCGGGTACCGACCCGAAGGGACCCTCATGAGAATTGGCATCATCGCTCCGCCGTGGATCCCGATCCCCCCGGACGCCTACGGCGGTATCGAGTCGTTCATCGACACGCTCGCCCGCGCGTTGCAGGAGGCCGGCGAGGACGTGGTGCTCGCGGCATCCGACGACAGCACGTCGCCGGTCCCGCGTCTCGACGGGTTCGAACCGTCCGATCCCGAGACCATGGGCGTCACGTCGCACGAGCTGCGGCACCTGCTGCGGGCGTTCGCCGGCCTGAGGGACGTGGACGTGATCCTCGACAACACGCTCGCGGGCCCGGTGCTGTCGAAGGCCGAGACCACGGTGCCGGTCGTCACCGTCGCGCACGGCCCGCTGATCCCGCTCGAGCAGGAGCTCTACGTCAACGCGGGTGCGGATGTGTCCTTCGTCGCGATCTCGCACAACCAGGCGTCCCTGGCGGGGCCGGTCCCCATCACCCGCGTCATCCACCACGGGATCAGGGTCGGTGACGTGCCGATCGGACCGGGCGGCGACGCCGCCTGCTTCGTGGGCCGGATGCACCCCTCGAAGGGCATTCCCGAAGCGATCGAAGCCGCCGCCATCGCGGGCATCCCGCTGCGCATCGCCGCGAAGATGCAGGAGCCCGCAGAGGAGGAGTACTACAACCAGGTCGTGCGTCCGCTGCTCGGGTCGAATGCCGAGTACCTCGGCGAGCTGACGGGCGACGAGAAGTACGAGCTCATGGGCAACTCGTGCGCGCTCCTGAACCCGATCCAGTGGGACGAGCCGTTCGGCCTCGTGATGATCGAGGCCCTGGCGACCGGCTCACCCGTGGTGGCGACGCCGCGCGGGTCGGTGGAGGAGATCGTGGAGGAGGGCCGCACCGGCTTCGTGCGCTCGACCGCCGAGGACCTGGCCGCGGCCCTCGGCCGGGTCGCAGAGCTCGACCGCGGTGCGTGCCGGCAGTCCGCCGAGACGCGGTTCTCGGACACCCGGATGGCGGCGGACTACATCGCGCTCTTCATGGACCTCCTCCGCGAGCGGCGCCGCATCGATCGGCCCGCCTCGGATACCGCGACATCGAAGGCCGTCGGCCGCCTTCACCGCGCGACGAAGGATGCCGCGCCCGACGGGGATCCGCTGCCCAGCGTGTGACCGCGCCACCGACTGCCCCACAAGGGAGAGCGGGGACCGGCACACACTGTCAACCCCCTTCAAGCGGCTGCCACGCGGACCTACCGTGCCTGCATCACCGAAACGATCAGGCACCTCGCGGCGCCTGGGAAGGAGGAGTGATGAGCTCGACATGGGACGCCTGGACGTATCGCACGTCGGCCGCCCGCACACCGCAAAGCGCGGACATCGTCGGTTACGAGGTTCACGCCACGGATGGTCACATCGGCAAGGTGGATCGAGCGAGCTACGACGTCGGAGCGAGCCGGATCGTCGTCGACACCGGCCCGTGGATCTTCGGTCGCAAGGTCCTGCTCCCGGCTGGGACGATCGACCGGGTCGATGACTCCGATGGGAAGGTCTACGTGGATCTGACCAAGGACCAGATCAAGGACTCACCCGAACTCGACGAGACCACCGGCTGGGACGACCGTGACTATCAAGATCGTGTCGGCAGTTACTACGGCGGCTTCTACCGCTGACCGCTGACCGCTGACCGCTGACCAACGCGAGCCCGCCGCCCGGAGCACCGCTCCCGGATGGCGGGCTCGCGGCCGGGAACCGGAGGCCGCTCGCCCGAAGCACGATCCGGGCGGGCTCGCCATCCCCTTGCGGACCGTGACCCGCCCACGTACACCGTTTGCCATGACCGACGCCAGCCCAGAAGATGTCACCCGGCTTCCGGATGTCGGCGAAGCTCCGTTCACGGTCGCACTCAACGGCCGGATCTACGAACTCGCCGCGCAGAGCCACCACCAGTGGACGATCACCCGAGCGGAGGGCATGAGGGAACCGACCGCGTATCTCGTGCTCGCTGCGGGCACGTACCGGCTGACCCCTCCGGCGAGTCGGACCATCTCCCAGGGCCCGGACTGGAGGTCGGTGCTGGATCTCCTGTAACCCGTCGCCGTCTGGCCGATCCGGGCTCAGCCGCCCACGTGGATCGTCGGCCGCTCCTCGGGGACCTTCTCGACCTCCCGGATGATCTCGCGCACGACCGGCGCCGTGTCCCCGCGCCCGAGCAGGATGTACCGCACCATGTGGAGCATCGGGTTGCCCTCGGACCACTCGAAGTACGCGTGCGGCCGGACGCCCGTGGCATCCCGCATCGCGATGAGGATCGCCGCGATCGCGTTCGGAGCGGCGGGGCTCTCGGCGCGGAGGACCCGATGCCCCTCCACCTCGACGCCGCGCACGTGGAGCACCGCGTGGAACTCGGACGGATCGACCACCGAGATCTCGAGGAAGAGGACATCGGCTCGGCCCGGAACCGGATTGAGCTGCCGCTGGGCCCGCTCCTTCTGCTCGTACTCGGCGGCGTCGCCCACCCCCGGACGGTTCGCGATGATGCTCAGCCGGCCGTCGTAGGCGAGCGAAGCCGCGATGAATCGTCGCGCGGTCTCGTCGAACTCGATGCGATCGGCCCGGATCTCGGTGGTGCGCGAGACGCGCGAGATGATCGACACGGCGACGATGCCGATGATGAACAGGATCGAGATGGCCAGGCCATCGGGCTTCTCGATGATGTTCTCGACGAGCGCGTAACCGAGCACGACCGTCAGCACGGTGAATCCCGCGATCGCGGGCGTCCGCCGACGACGGATGGCCGAGATCAGCACCGCCACCGAGGCGGACGCCATCATCGCGAGGATCCCGGTGGCGTACGCGCCGGCCTGGGCGTCGACATCCGCCTGGAACGCGATCGTGATGATGATGCTGATGGTCGTGTAGACGAGCACGACGGGCCGGACGGCCCGGCTCCACTCCGGTGCCATGCCGTAGGCCGGCAGGTACCTCGGGACGATGTTGATGAGGCCGGCCATGGCCGAGGCTCCGGCGAACCACAGGATCAGGATGCTGCTGATGTCGTACGCCGTGCCCAGCGCGTCGCCGAAGAAGGCGTGCGTCAGGTATGAGAGCGCTCGGCCGTTGGCCGCGCCATCCGCCTCGAACTCCTCCGGCGGGATCAGCAGCGTGGTGACGAGGCTGCTCGTGATGAGGAAGACCGACATGATGAGCGCTGCGGTCGTCAGCAGCTTCTTCGTGTTGCGGATCCGCGAGGCGAGTCGCTCCTGCGCATTCTTGCCCGAGGCGGCGACCAGCGGCATCATGCTCACGCCGGTCTCGAAGCCGGAGAGGCCGAGGACGAGCAGCGGGAATGCGAGGATGGCCGGGCCCAGGACGTCGCCGATGCCGCCGCCGCCTCGGGTGAGTGCGGCCCACCAGTCCGTGATCATGACCGGGTGGTCGAAGATCGCGATGAGTCCTGCGCCGATCACGACTGCGTTCAGGCCGAGGAAGATCGCGACGAGCGGGATGGCGATGTTGACGGCCTCGGTGAAGCCGAGCAGGAAGACGCCGCCGAGCACCAGCAGCAGCACGATCGTGATGGCGACCGCCTGCCCCTCGAAGGCCTCGGGCGCGAGCGGGTTCTCGATGATGTGCACGGTCGCGTCGGCCGATGACAGGGTGATCGTGACGATCCAGGATGTCGCGACGAAGCCGAGCAGCGCGAGCACGAAGATCTTGCCGCGCCAGAACGGCAGCAGGCGCTCGAGCATCGCGACCGAGCCCTGGCCGTGGGGGCTCTCGACGGCGACTCGGCGATACATCGGGAGCATCCCCAGGAGCGTGAGCGCGACGATGAGCAGCGTCGCGATCGGAGATACGGCGCCGGCCGCGACGATCGCGATGGACGGCAGGTACGAGAGGGTCGAGAAGTAGTCGACGCCGGTCAGGCACATCACCTTCCACCACGAGTGCTGCTCGACGCGCGACTCCTCGCTCTCCGCCCCCGCGGGATGCACGGTGTGCTCGAGGAGCCAACGCGTGAGCGGAGTGCGCGGGCGCACGGCCTTCGGACCAGGGACGTCGGCCGGGAACTCGAATCGCGTCCAATCGCGCAGCAGCGCTCCGTTCGGGGCGTCGGTGCCGGCGACGATCGGTCGCGAACCGCTCGTGCCGCTGTCGGGCAGCGGGGATCTAGCCAATTGCGGGCCTTTCCTTGGGGAGTTCGTAGAGGATGCGTCGCTCGCGGAGCGCGATCGCCGAACCGAGCGTGAGGGGACCGATGCGACCGAGGAACATGAGCAGCACCAGCACGGCCTGCGCGAGCGGATGCAGGTCGGCCGTGATCCCGGTGGAGAGCCCCACCGTGGCGAACGCCGAGATCGTCTCGAAGAGCACCTCGTCGAACGCGAGGCCCGTGAGCAGCATGAGCAGGACGGCTCCCGCCATCACGGCCGCCACCGCGATCAGCACGACGGTGATCGCCTGGCGGTGCACCGCGCGCGAGAGGCGCTTGCCGAAGATGTTGACCGCCCCCTCGCCGCGCAGCTCGGTGAGCATGATGAAGAAGAGCACCGCGAAGGTCGTCACCTTGATGCCGCCGGCGGTGCTGGCCGGCCCTCCGCCGATGAACATGAGCACGTCCATCGCGACCCAGCTCTCGTCGTGCATCAGCCCGATGTCGACGCTGTTGAACCCTGCGGTCCTGGTCTGCACCGACGCGAAGAAGCCGGCCAGCACGCGTCCGGCCGGGTTCAGCTGCCCGAAGGTGTCCGGATTGTCCCACTCGACCGCGGTGATGAACAGCGTGCCCCCCACGAGAAGCACGATCGTGCCCCACACCACGAGCTTGGTGTTCATCGACCAGTGCAGCGGCCGGGTGAACTCCTTGCGCAGCTGCATGATCACGGGGAACCCGAGGCCGCCGAGGATGATCGCGGCGCAGATCGGCAGGCAGATGAACGGGTCGTCGACGAAGCCCATCAGGTTGTCGGAATAGAGAGCGAACCCCGCGTTGTTGAACGACGAGACCGAGTGGAACAGCGCGTGCCACGCCGCATCCACGGGACTGTACCCGTATCCGAAGAGGAATCGGGGGAACAGGAACATCCACGTGAGCGCCTCGATCGCGAACGAGATCAGCACGATGCCTCGCATGAGGCCCCGCACGTCGGCGAAGCCGACGACGCTCGCCTCGGTCGCGGCGTTGAGTCGCGCGCGGACGGACATCTTGCGTGCGAGGACCAGCCCGATCAGCGAGGCGAAGATCATGATGCCGAGTCCGCCGACCTGGATGAGCGCGACGATGACCGCGTGGCCGAGCGGCGTCCAGTGGAGCTCGTTGTCGACGACGGTCAGGCCGGTCACGCAGACGGCGCTCGTCGACGTGAACAGGGCGTCGATGAAGCTGGTCCCCTCTGGCGCGCGCGTCATGGGCGGAAGGAGGAGCAGGAGGGTGCCGCCGAGGACCGCGGCGGCGAACCCGACCACGACGACCTGAGCCGGATGGAGGCGGATTCCGCGACGGATGCGAAGGCGCCGCTGAAGGCGTTCCGACTCGCGGATGCTCACTTCCACATTCCAGTCCAATCGGCGCCGAGAGGGCGTCAGCGGGCCGTGAGGATCCGGTATGGAAGCGTAAGGATTGTGTTAGGACTCGGCCTCAGGGTCGAAGCGATACCCCATACCCGGTTCCGTCATGAGGTAGCGCGGCTGCGATGGCACCGGTTCGAGCTTGCGTCGGAGCTGTGCCATGTAGAGCCGCAGGTAGCCCCCGTCGTTCGCGTGATACGGACCCCAGACCTCGCTCAGCAGCATCTGCCGGGTCATGAGCTTGCCGGGATTGCGGAGCAGGAGTTCGAGCAGGCGCCATTCGGTCGGCGTCAACCGGATCCCGCTCGGCAGTCCGTCGGCGGTCCGCACCGTGCGCGCGGCGAGGTCGATGTCGAGGCCTCCGATGCGCACGGATGCCGCGTCCTCCTCACCGGCCGGGCGCCGGGATCGCGCTCGGATCCGCGCGAGCAGCTCGTCCATGGCGAAGGGCTTGGTGACGTAGTCGTCGGCGCCGGCGTCGAGCGCGTCGACCTTCTCGGATGAATCGGTTCGGCCCGACAGCACGAGGATCGGCACGCTCGACCACGCGCGTACCGCTCGGATCACGTCGATCCCGTCGACGCGTGGCATGCCCAAGTCGAGCACGATGAGGTCGGGGTGGCGGTTCGCCGCCATGTCGATGGCCTCGGCTCCGTCACTCGCCTGCAGCACTTCGTAGCCGCGCGCGGCGAGGGTGATGCGCAGCGCGCGCTGCAGCTGCTCGTCGTCGTCGGCCAACAGGATCTTCACGCGTCCGCCTCCTCCGCAGGCAGGGTGACCACCATCGTGACGCCCCCACCCGGCGTGTCCTCCACGTCCAGTGTGCCGTCCATGCCCTCGACGAAGCCCTTTGAGAGCGCGAGGCCCAGGCCGAGGCCCGTGTCGTTGTCGGTGTCGCCGAGGCGCTGGAACGGCGTGAACACCTGGTCGCGGCGCTCGGGCGGGATCCCGGGCCCCCGGTCCACGATGCGAAGCTGCACGGAACCTCGGAAGGCGCTGGCCGTCACCAGGACGCGCTCACCTGGCGGAGAGAACCGCATGGCGTTCGCGAGCAGGTTGACCACGACGCGCTGAAGCAGCACGGCGTCGGCCAGCACCCGGGGCCCGTCGTCGGGGAGTTCGAGCTCGAGCTCCCCCGGACCTGCGTGCAGTTCCTCGAGCGCAGGGAAGACGACGTCCGCGATTTCCGTCGGTGCGATGGTGACGGCGAGCGCGCCGGCCTGCACACGGCTCACATCGAGCAGGTTGGTGACGAGGCCGGCGAGCGAGTCCAAGCTCTCCGCAGCCGTCGCGAGCAGTTCCCGCCGCTCGCCGCGGCCGAGCTTCACGTCGTCGGCCCGCAGCGCGCTCACCGCGGCGCTCGCAGCCGTCAGTGGACGTCGCAGGTCGTGTCCGACAGCGGCGAGCAGCGCGCTGCGCACCCGGTCGGTCTCAGCCAGCGAGTCCGCTGCGGAGGCGGCGGTCGCGAGCGCGCCCTGCTCGATCGCGGCATCCATCTGCGTCGCGATGACCGCGAGCAGTCGGCGCTCGGATGCCTCGAGCTCGTGTCCGTGCAGCTCGAGCACTCCGCGGGTCCCGATGGGCACGACCGAATGCCGATCGTCGCTGGTCGGTTCGCCGTCGGCGACGCGCACCTCACCATCGACGAGGAGTCGCACGCCCGCGAGGCCGAACGCCTCGCGCGTGCGGGTGACCATCGCCTGGAGGGCGTCCTCGCCACGGAGCACGCTTCCGGCGATCGTCACGAGCAGCTGCGACTCGGCTTCCGACCGCCGAGCTTCCCGCGAGCGACGCGCCGCCTGGTCGACGACATAGCTGACGAGCAGTGCGTTGACCACATAGAACCCCAGCGCGAGGAGCTGCCGCGGCTGTCCGATCGAGAGCGTGTACCGCGGCTCGATGAAGAGGAAGTTCAGCGTGATGCCAGAGAGCACCGCCGCGAAGAGTCCGGGCCAGAGGCCGCCGATGAGCGCCACGATGATGACGAGCAGCTGGTAGGCCAGCACGTCGCTCGTGATGGATGCGTCGGTCTGCAGGGTCCAGAGCAGCCAGCTGAGGAGTGGGCCTGCGACGAGCGCGACCGCGAACCCCGCGATGAGTCGCTGCCGGCTGAGCGCACCGCCGAGGCGGGGCAGCGAGATGGCCGATCCGGCCGCCGCGTGCGTGACGATGTGCACGTCGATGTCGCCCGATTCGCGGATGACCGTCGCGCCGATACCCGGCCCCGTGAACGCCGCGGTGAGCCGCGACCGGCGGCTCACGCCGATCACCAGCTGCGTGGCATCCGATGCGCGGGCGAAGTCGACGAGCGCTTTCGGGATGTCTTCGCCGACGACCTCGTGATAGGTGCCGCCGAGGCGCTCCACCAGGGTGCGTTGCCGGTCGAGGGCCTCCGGATGGCGCGCCCGCAACCCGTCGGGGCTGGTCACGTGCACGGCGAGGAGCTCGCCGCCCGACGAGCGCGCCGCGATCCGGGCGCCGCGACGCAGCAGCGTCTCGCCCTCGGGGCCGCCTGTGAGCGCCACGACGACCCGCTCGCGGGCCTCCCACTTGCCGGTGATGCCGTGCTCGGCGCGGTATGCCTTGAGCGCCTGGTCGACCTCGTCGGCGAGCCACAGCAGCGCGAGCTCCCGCAGCGCGGTGAGGTTGCCGAGCCGGAAGTAGTTGGACAGGGCCGCGTCGATGCGCTCGGCCGGGTACACCAGGCCGGTGGCGAGGCGGTCCCGCAGGGCTTGGGGCGCGAGGTCGACCACCTCGACCTGGTCGGCGCCGCGCAGCACGGCGTCGGGGATCGTCTCGCGCTGCTGGGCGCCGGTGATCTCGTACACGACGTCGCCGAGCGACTCGATGTGCTGGGTGTTCACGGTCGAGATCACGTCGATGCCGGCGGCGAGCAGGTCCTCCACATCCTGCCAGCGCTTCGGATGGCGCGAACCGGGGGCGTTCGTGTGGGCGAGTTCGTCGACGAGGGCGATCTCGGGCTTGCGGGCGAGCACCGCGTCGAGGTCCATCTCCTCGAGCCGGAGCCCGCGATGCGTCTCGGTGCGGCGCGGCACGACCTCGAGCCCGTCGACCATCGCGGCGGTGGCAGCGCGGCCATGGGGCTCGACGAAGCCCACGACGACGTCGCGTCCCTCGTCGCGGAGGCGGCGGCCCTCCTCGAGCATCGTGTAGGTCTTGCCGACGCCGGGTGCGGCGCCGAGAAGAACGCGGAGCCGCCCCCGTCTCATGCCGTCAGTCTCCCATCTCGGCGAGCGCGAGGTTCAACGACAGGACGTTGACCGTGGGCGAGCCGAGGAACCCGAGGTCCGGCGACTGCATGTGGTCCTCGACCAGCGAACGGACGTCGGCCTCGTCGAGGCCGCGCGCTTCGGCGACCCGGTCGACCTGCAGCAGGGCGTACTCGGGACTGATGTGCGGGTCCAGGCCGGAGGCCGACGCGGTGACGGCGTCGGCGGGCACGTCGTTCTCGTGGACGCGCTCGAGCTCGGCGACCTGGGCCCGGCGCTCTTCGATCGCCGCGATGAGGTCGTCGTTCTCCGGTCCGTAGTTGCTTCCGCTCGACGCCCCGCCGTCGTAGCCGTCGCCGGCCGCCGAGGGCCGCGACTGGAACCACTCGGGCAACGGCTCGCCGTCGGCGTCCGTGAACGCCTGCCCGAGGACCGCGGACCCGACGACGTCGCCGTCGGCATCCCGGACGAGGGAGCCGTCGGCCTGCGCGGGCAGCGCGACCTGCGCGATCACGGTCATGGCGAGCGGATAGGCGAGGCCGAGCACGGCCGTGAAGACGAGCATGGCCCGGAGCGCGACCCAGTGCGTCCGCATCGTGCTGCGCGTGGTGCTCATTTGGAGACGTCCTTTCGATGGAATCGTCGGTCGAGATCAGAAGCCGGGGATGAGGGTCACGACGAGGTCGATCAGCTTGATGCCGACGAACGGCGCGATGATGCCGCCGAGCCCGTAGACGAGCAGGTTGTGGTTGAGGATCGCCGTTGCGCCGAGCGGACGGTACTTCACGCCGCGCAGCGCGAGCGGGATCAGGATCACGATGATGATCGCGTTGAAGATGACCGCGGACAGCACCGCCGAGGCCGGCGAGCTCAGTTGCATCACGTTGAGCGCCGCGAGGCCCGGGAAGACCCCCGCGAACATGGCCGGGATGATCGCGAAGTACTTCGCGACGTCGTTCGCGATCGAGAACGTCGTGAGTGCGCCGCGCGTGATGAGCAACTGCTTGCCGATGCGCACGATGTCGATGAGCTTCGTCGGGTCGGAGTCGAGGTCGACCATGTTCCCCGCCTCCTTCGCCGCCGACGTGCCCGTGTTCATCGCCACGCCGACGTCGGCCTGCGCGAGGGCGGGCGCGTCGTTCGTGCCGTCGCCGGTCATCGCGACGAGGTTCCCGCCCTCCTGCTCGCGGCGGATGAGCGAGAGCTTCTCCTCGGGCGTCGCCTCCGCGAGGAAGTCGTCGACGCCGGCCTCGGCGGAGATCGCCTTCGCGGTGAGCGGGTTGTCGCCCGTGATCATGACCGTGCGGATGCCCATCGCGCGCAGCTCGGCGAACCGCTCGACGAGGCCCTCCTTCACGATGTCCTTGAGGTGCACGACGCCGAGGACCTTGGATGACCCCTCGCCGTCGCGCATCGCGACGACGAGCGGGGTGCCGCCGTCGGTCGAGATGGCGTCCACGCGCTTGCGGAGCTCGTCCTCCACGCTCGACGGGATGCGATCATGCCCCTCCACCCAGGCACTGACCGCGGAACCGGCGCCCTTGCGGACGATCGTGCCGTCGGCGAGGTCGAGTCCCGACATCCGGGTCTGCGCGGTGAACGGCACGACCTCGCCCGCCGGCGGGGCGTCGAAGCGGATGCCGCGGCTCGCGGCGAGCTCGACGATCGAGCTGCCCTCGGGGGTCGGGTCGGCGAGCGAGGCGAGCGCCGCCGCGCGCACCAGGTCCTCCTCGGCGACGCCCTCCAGTGCGATGAACTCGGTCGCGCGGCGGTTGCCGTAGGTGATGGTGCCGGTCTTGTCGAGCAGGAGCGTCGTGACGTCGCCGGCCGCCTCGACCGCGCGGCCCGACATGGCGAGCACGTTCTGCTGCACGAGCCGGTCCATGCCGGCGATGCCGATGGCCGAGAGGAGGCCGCCGATCGTCGTCGGGATGAGGCAGACCAGGAGCGCGATGAGCACGGGCAGGCTCGCGGGCGACGCGGCATACGAGGCGATGGGGTTGATCGTGAGCACGACGACGACGAACACGATCGAGAGGGCGGCGAGCAGGATGTTCAGCGCGATCTCGTTCGGGGTCTTCTGCCGGGCAGCGCCTTCGACGAGCGCGATCATGCGGTCCACGAACGTCTCACCCGGCTTCGACGTGATGCGCACCACGATGCGGTCGGAGAGCACCCGGGTTCCGCCGGTCACGGCGCTGCGGTCGCCGCCCGACTCGCGGACGACCGGCGCCGACTCCCCGGTGATCGCCGACTCGTCGACCGAGGCGATGCCGTGCACGATGTCGCCGTCGCCGGGGACCAGGTCGCCGGCGGAGACCACCACGACGTCGCCGAGTCGAAGGTCGGCGCTCGCGACATCCGTCATGGCCGCGCCTTCGGCCGCCGGGTCACCCGCGGCGTCGTACCGCTGGACGAGGTGCGCGACGGTCGTCGTGCGGGTCTTCCGGAGCGTGTCGGCCTGCGCCTTGCCGCGACCCTCGGCGACCGCTTCCGCCAGGTTGGCGAAGACCACGGTGATCCAGAGCCACACGGCGATCGCCCAGGTGAAGCTCGCCGGCACCTCGGTACCGCCGGATGCCTCGGGCCCGCCGAGGAACGGCTCGGCGATCGCGACCGCCGTCGTCACGAGTGCGCCGACCTCGACGATGAACATGACGGGGTTGTGCCACATCTGCCTCGGGTCGAGCTTGCGCAATGCGCCGGGCAGGGCGGCGACCAGCTGCCTGGGCCCGAACGGCGCCTTGGGCTTGGGATGCCGGTGGGGTTGGTGCTCCTCGAGCGGGCTGCTCGGGGGGGTGGGAACGGTGATGGTGGACATGGATCAGCTCAGCCCTTCCGCCAGGGGACCCAGCGTGAGAACGGGGAAGTAGGTCAATGCGGTGACGAGCACGGTTACGCCCGCGAGGAGTCCGACGAACTGCGGCCGGTGCGTCGGCAGCGTTCCGGCCGTGGCGGGAACCGTGTCCTGCGCCGCGAGGCTGCCGGCGAGCGCCAGCACGAGCACGATCGGCACGAAGCGTCCGAGCAGCATCGCGACGCCGAGCGCGGTGTTCATCCACGCCGTGTTCGCCGTGAGACCGGCGAACGCGGAGCCGTTGTTGTTCGACGCGCTCGTGAACGCGTAGAGCACCTCCGACATGCCGTGGATGCCCGGGTTCCAGATCGAGACGTTCTCGACGTCCTCGCGGACGCCGGGGATCGCGAAGCTCAGCGCGGTCCCGGCGAGCACGAGCGTCGGGGTGACGAGGATGTAGAGGCTCGCCAGCTTGATCTCGCGGGGGCCGATCTTCTTGCCCAGGTACTCGGGAGTCCGTCCGACGAGCAGGCCGGCGATGAACACGGCGATGACGGCGAGCACCAGCATGCCGTAGAGGCCGGAGCCGACGCCGCCGGGGGCGACCTCGCCGAGCATCATGTTCAGCATCGGCATCATGCCGCCGAGTGCCGTGTACGAGTCGTGCATCGAGTTCACGGCCCCGGTGGACGTGAGCGTCGTGCTCGCCGCGAACAGGGTCGAGCCGAGGACTCCGAAACGCTGCTCCTTGCCCTCCATCGGCGCACCGGCGAGTTCTGGCGCCGTGCCGTGGCCGGCCCACTCGATCGCGCTCACCGCGACGAGTGACACGACGAACAACGATGCCATCACCGCGAGGATCGCGTAGCCCTGCCGGTACGAGCCGACCATGCGTCCGAAGGTGCGGGGAAGGGACACGGGGATGGCGAGCAGCAGCACGATCTCGAACAGGCTCGTCCACGCTGTCGGGTTCTCGAACGGGTGTGCGGAGTTGGCGTTGAAGAACCCGCCGCCGTTCGTGCCGAGCTCCTTGATCGCCTCCTGGGAGGCGACCGGCCCACCCGGGATCACCTGAGTGTCGCCGACGAGCGTGGAGATCTCGGTGAAGCCGTTGAAGTTCTGCACGACGCCGCCGACCATCAGCACGATCGCGGCGAGGAACGCACCGGGCAGCAGCAGGCGGAACGAGCCGCGCACGAGGTCGACCCAGAAGTTGCCGATGGTGCCGCTACGGCGGCGCGCGAACCCGCGGACGAGGGCGACAGCCACTGCGATCCCCACGGCGGCGGAGACGAAGTTCTGCACCGCGAGGCCGGCGAACTGCACGGTGTAGCCCAGCGTGAGCTCGGGCGAGTACGACTGCCAGTTCGTGTTGGTGACGAACGAGGCAGCGGAGTTGAACGCGAGCCCCTCCGGCACCGCCGGGAGACCCAGCGCATACGGCAGTACGGCCTGGATGCGCTGCAGCGCGTAGAGCAGCAGCACGCCCACGAGGCTGAACGCGAGCACGCCGCGCAGGTAGGCCGTCCAGGACTGCTCGGAGGACGAATCGACGCCGACGAGCCGGTATACGAGGCGCTCGGCGCGCGTGTCGTGATCGGACGTGTACACCCGCGCCATCCAGTCGCCGAGCGGGCGGTAGAGCAGCGCGAGGATCAGGACGAGCGTGGCCGCCTGGATGACGGCGAGGAGCACCTCCACCTAGAACCTCTCAGGCCGGATCAGGGCGTACACGAGGTACGCCACGGCGGCGAGGCCCAGCGCGGCGGCGAGCAGCTCGAAGACGATCACAGCTTCTCGACCCCCTTCGCGATGAGGCCGACGATGACGAACGTCGCGACGATGACGGCGACGTATACGAGGTCGAGCACGATGACTCCAGTCGGGCGGATGCCGCGACGCCGGGCTCGGCGGGCGGGCAGTGCGCATCACTGCACTTCGCATGCAACTCGTGCCGCCGGCGGACGGAGACCATCCGAACGGTTCCCTAACGGCGCCTCTCCCCGAATCAGCGGATCCCATTCGGGGCTTGAATCCGGGGTGGGGCAGGCGCAGAGTGGAGGGAGCGAGGGAGGTCTCATGCGTCACGCGATCGCTTCTCCGGATGTCGTGCCGATCCTCTCCCCGGGCCGTCACAGGTCGCCACGGCGCGGGGCGTGCTTCATGGAGTTCGCGTCCTATCTCGCGGGCGAGCGGTGGAGCGACCATCCCGCCTGCACGCACCCGACGCTGGCGCATCTCGCGCGCATGGTGAACGACCTGACGAGCGACGACGGACGCGCCCGGCTCACCTCGCTCATTCCGAGCGTCGTCGGCCTCACGAGCGACGACCCCGTGCTCGACGTCATGCTCGCCGCGCGGGCCGCGGCATCCGCCCTGCCCGTCGCCGCCGAGGAGCGCCAGCGCTCGCAGGCCGTGGGCCTGCGCGTCGCGCTCGCGATCCTCGCCGACCGCGACGACGACCTTTCGGCGGAGCTCCGCGAGTTCGGCGAGGCGGCGCTCCGCTCCGCACCCGCCGCGGACGACTGGGCCGCGCGATTCATCGCGGAGATCGGTCCGGGCCCGCGTCGCATGACCGCCCGGCAGTGCCGCGACATCGTGGCCGGCGCGGTCGACGGGATCGCGCGGGCCTGCGTCCGAGACCCCGACGACCGGCTCGTCGCGCTGCTCACGGCGACCGTGTCGGACACGTCGCGCTTCCTAGGCGCCCGGAGCGGCGAATCGATGCGCGACCGCGTGGACGAGTCCGTCAGCCTGCCTCGACGCTCGCCTCACGTCGTGCCAGCACGAGCCGGCACCGGTGCTCGGTGACGAAGGGATCCAGCCGCTGAAGCACGAGCGGTCCGTCGACCTGGTGCAGCACGTCGCGCACGAGTCGTTCGTGCATCGAGCACACGAGCGCCTGGTCGCTGTCGATGAGCCGGTGATATCGGCAGGGCGCCAGCTCGAACGTGAGCGCGTCCTCGTCGACGACGGGCTCGAGGCCCGCGTCATCCAGATGCTCGTAGAGCACGTCGAGTTGCGCGACGGCGTCGTCCCGCCCGCGGTCAGGCTCGCCGACGACCGCGCGCAGCAGGGCACCGCGCCGCCGCGCCGCGGTGACGCGGTGCCTCGCAGCGTCGTTCGACGTCGACTCCCGCACCGGATGGAACACGAGCGGCGGACGCCCGCGCCCGCCCACCGGCCGGCTCTCGGCACGGATGAGTCCCTCGCCTTCGAGCACGCGCAGGTGATCGCGCGCCGTGTTGAGCGGCAGTTCGCACTCGTCGGCCAGTTCGTTCGCACGACGGCCGGGTGCGCGCTGGATCGCGCGGAGCAGCCGCGCGCGGCTCGGCTGCGTGAGACCGCGGAAGTCACCGACACGACGAGGCACCCCGCGATCCTAGGCGACCTCCATCCACCGCCGCTGGGCGAGCCTGGGGCGACCGATCCGAATTTCTCCGGTGCACGCGACTGGCGCGTCCGCCGTCCGCCCCGCCAGACTCGAAGCGACGCGTCTGCGAACGAAGGGAACACCACATGCAGCTCTCACAGGAGTCCGAAGCGATCGTCCGCGCCACCGCCGGGGTCGTCGCCGAGCACGCCGAGGCGATCACGCGCGAGTTCTACCCGGCGATGTTCGCCGACCACCCCGAGCTCCTCCGGGTGTTCAACCGCGCGAACCAGGCGATCGGCGAACAGCCCAAGGCGCTCGCGGCATCCGTCGTCGCGTTCGCCGTGCACCTGATCGATCCCGACGCGCCCGACTTCAGCCCGGTCATGCGGCGCATCGCGAACAAGCACGTGTCGCTCGGCATCAAGGCGCGCGAGTACACCATCGTCGGCAAGTACCTGCTCGACGCGGTCGGCACCGTGCTCGGCGACGCGGTCACCCCCGAGGTGCGGATGGCATGGGACGAGGTCTACTGGCTGTTCGGCGTCTCGCTCGTCGCCGAGGAGGCGAAGCTCTACGCGCTCGGCGGCACCGACCCCGAGCAGCCGTGGCGACGCTACCGAGTGGTCGAGCGGTTCGAGGAGGCCGAGGACATCTTCTCGCTGCTCATGGTCCCGGTCGACGGCATGGTTCCGTCGCACCACACGGGCCAGTACGTCGCGATCGCCGTGGACCTTCCCGACGGGTCGCGCCAGCCGCGCCAGTACACGATCTCGTCGGGCCCCCGCGGCGACTCGCTCCGCGTCACGATCAAGCGCGTGCGCGGCGTGGACGGGGCGCCCGACGGCCAGGTCTCGAACTGGCTGTACGAGCACGCGCAGCCCGGCGCCATCCTCGAGGTCTCCCAGCCGGCGGGCGACGTGATCCTCGACGAGTCTGACGCCCCGCTCGTGCTCGTGTCGGCCGGCATCGGCATCACCCCGATCGCCGCGATCCTCGAGGACCTCTCGCGCCGGCAGCCCCAGCGCACCGTCCGCCTGTTCCACGCTGACCGCGCGCACGACACGCACGCGTTCTACGAGTCGCTCCGACGCCAGGTGCTCGCCATGAGCGACGCCAAGGCGCAGAACTGGTACGAGGTCGACGCCGAGAAGGCACCGACGCTGCAGCCGGCGCTGCCGGGCTTCATGGACCTCACCGCCGTCGAGCTGCCCGCCGACGCGAGCGTGTTCATGTGCGGGCCGCTGCCGTTCATGCGGGCCATGCGCGAGACGCTGATCCGTCGCGACATCCCGAGCGAGCGGATCAACTACGAGGTGTTCGGCCCGGACCTCTGGGCGCACAACCCCGCCACCGCAGACGCGTGAGTCGAAGCCGGGAGGCGGTCGAGCCCGCGATGCGGGACTCGGCCGCCTCCTGGCCTGTCCGGGTCGGTCCGCCCGGTTCGGTCAGTCCGTCCGACCGCCGGCCGGGCCTGAGGGCGAGGGCTTCCACTCGGGTTCGCCCGTCGGACCCTCGTCGGACTCGGTCGGCGCACCGGATTCGGGTGCGGGCTGCGGCAGGCTCCCGAGGCGGTCGACCTGCTCGGTGAGCGCGTCGAGCACGGAGCGCAGCTGGATCTGCGCCACCTGGGCGTACGTGCGGACGTACTCGACCTCAGGGACCGGGGGCCCGGGCTGGACGCCCACCGTTGCGCTCGCCTTGCTCGCGCTGCTCTCGGCGCGCTCGAGGATCTCGCGGTACTGGTTGCGCGCCGTGAGCACGAGGTCGCGAGCGTACTGCTCGGCGTCGGAGATCGCCTTGTCGGCGATGAGCTGGGCCTGCGTCAGCAGCCCCACCGCACCGGCGGTGATCTCGTCCTCGGTCTCGGGACTCGGCCCGCCGGACTCGGCACGGCCGGCACGCAGGGTCGCGAACTCCTCCCGGACGCGCGCCGTCGCCATGCGGACCTCGGCGATCGCCTGCGAGAGCTCGCCCATGAAGTTGTCGACCTCGAGCCGGTCGTAGGCGCCACCCCTGACCTTCATGGTGAAGTCGACGGAGCGCGTGTCGGGCAGGTGGCTCACGGCCAGGGCGAGGGCGTCCTCGGCGCCGGTGCCGGATGTCTCGGCGCCGCCGGGCGCCCCGGCCGGCTGGCCGCCGGTCTCGACCGCGGTGCCGGGCGCCTGAGCGGTGCCCGTGGCCTCGGCGGTGCCGTACGTCTCCGCGGTGCCGGGCGCAGCGGCAATGCCGTCGGAGTCGGTCCCGTTCTGCATCATGCGTGCTCCCCCTCGTGGCTCTGCGGCAGCCGGGACGGCTGCAGGTCGTGCGTGTGGTGGTGCAGGTCGTGGCTGTCCTCGTCGAGCGTCGCGAACTGCTCGAACCGGACGTCGGTGGGCGCGATCCCGGCCGAGCGAAGACGGGAGACCGTGTGCCGCACCATGTCGGGCGACCCGCATACGAGGGCGAGCAGTCCGTGCAACGGGCCGGCGTCGGCGGCGGCATCGCCGACCCAGCCCTTCCGACCGGGATAGCTGGGATCGTCGGAGACCACGGGCGTGTAGCTGAACCACGGTCGACCGGCGAGGTTCTTCAGCAGCCGATTCTCGTAGAGGCTCCAGGGGAGCCGCGCACCGTGGAACAGCTGGACGCGCGGCGCCTGCCCGGTCGCCTGCCACTCCTGGTCGATCCGCTCGAGATGGGCGCGCAGCGGAGCGAGGCCCGTACCGCCGGCGACCATGATGAGATCGCGGTGGCGCTCACCCTCGTCCAACGTCAGCTCCTGGCCGACGGGCGCGCCGAGGCGGATGGTCTCGCCGACCTTGAGCGAGCGGACGATCGTGCTGCTGACCTGTCCGCCCGGGACCATCTGCACATGGAACTCGATGGTCCCGTCGGCACGGGGCGCGTTGGCCGGGCTGAGGTAGCGCCACAGCCGCGGCCGCGACGGCACCTCGACCGCGATGGACTGGCCGGGCAGGAACGGCAGGTTCGGCTCGGGGCGCACCTGGATGACCGCGATGTCGAGCCCGCGGCGATCGACGGCGGTCACCTCGGCCGTCCACCACGACGGGCTGTCCTCTTCGGACGCCTCGGCCGCCTGGACCATGACCGTGGCGATCAGCCCGTAGGCCTCGGCCCAGTCGGCCGCGACCTCGTCCGTCCAGCGTTCACCGAGGAAGTGCTTCAGCGTGGCGAGCAGGGAGGCGCCCACCGCGTTGTAGTGCGCCGCGATGACCTCGAACCGCCGGTGGTCGCGGCCGAGCTGCTGGATGAAGTCGGTGACCTCGTCGAGCTCGTCGACGCTCGACACGATTCGGCCGAGCGCACCCACCAGGCGATCCCGCTGGGTCGCCATCGAGACGGGGAACATGCTCCGCAGCTCGGGATGGGACAGGAACAGGTGCGAGTAGAAGAACAGCGGCACCTCGTCGCCGACGCTCTCTGCCAGCGCCCATGTCTGCTTCAGTGCAGCGGTGTCCATCGCGGTCACCCGGCCGCCGGATGGACCCCCACGAGGTCCGGCTGCTCATCACGGCTGGTGTTCATCACACTGATCCAATCACTGGCAGGGCAGGCTCTACCCTTCATAGCAGAGTCGACTGCGCGCGAGCACCTACTGGACATCACCAGGGTTCGTCGACCGCCGGGAGCAGGGCACGCACCTGATCGACCGCGTCGGGGAAGCACGCCTCGAGCACCTCGTTGGCCGAGACCTCGTCGCCGTCCTCGCCCGTGAGCCTGAGGCCCACGATCGTGTTGATGAGCATGCCGGTGGCCATGAACGACCGGGTCTCCTCCTGGCTGAAGCCCGCCTCCTCGCGGATGAAGCGCCAGATGCGGCTGAATCCGGCGCGGGCGACGCGGCCGATCTGGTGCTCGCCGCCGAGCGCGGTGGAGTTGGCGATGACCGGCAGCATGCCGCGCTCGCTGAGGAGTCCGGTGTACGCGCGGCCCATGCGCTCGGCGCGGCCCTCGGCGTCGCCGGGCAACGCTGCGCGGAACTCCTCGAGGAGCCGGTCGTAGGCGCGGTCGATGACCTCGATGAAGAGCTTCTCCTTCGTACCGAACAGGCGCACGACGTACGGCTGGCTGACGCCGGCGGCGCGGGCGACCTCGTCGGTCGTGGTGCCCACATAGGTCTTCGCGCCGAAGACCGCCGTGGCCGCCTGCAGGATCTGCTCACGACGGTCGGCGGCCTTCATGCGGGATGCCGGGGCGAGGTCTTCCATCGTCATGCTTGACATGTTATCAGTCGATTACTACAGTCTGAAGTAATCATCCGATAACAACCTTCTGGCCTCGAAGGAGTCACGATGTCCACCGTCCTCGAAACCGTGTCGCCGCCCGCCGGGGCGACGGCACCGCGGCGTCCGCGTCCGCTGTGGCTCGTGCTCCTCGCGACCGCGCTGCCCATGTTCATGGCGACCCTCGACAACCTCGTGATGACGAACGCGCTGCCGGTGCTGCACGCCGAGTTCGGTGCCTCCGTCGAGGAGCTGCAGTGGTTCATGAACGCCTACACGTTGGCGTTCGCCAGCTCGATCCTCATGGCGGTCGCGCTCGGCGACCGGTTCGGCCGGCGCACGGTGTTCCTCATCGGCATCGTGGTCTTCACGCTCAGCTCGGCGTTCGCGGCGCTCGCCTCCGACCCCGGGCAGTTGATCGCCGCACGTGCGCTGCAGGGATTCGGCGCCGCGGCGATCATGCCGCTCTCGCTCACGCTGCTCGCCGGCAGCGTGCCGATCGCGCGGCGGCCGCTCGCGATCGGGATCTGGGGCGGCGTCGCCGGCCTCGGCGTCGCGACCGGCCCGCTCATCGGGGGCGCCGTGCTCGAGGGCTGGGCGTGGCAGGCGATCTTCTGGATCAACGTGCCCGTCGGCGTAGTCTCCATCGCCCTGGCGCTGCTGGTGCTGCCCGACTCGTTCGGCGCCCGCCTCCGGGCGGATGTGATCGGACTCGTGCTCTCGGGCGTCGGACTGCTCGCGCTGGTCTACGGGATCGTTCGCGGCAACGAGGCCGGGTGGGACAGCGTCGAGGTGCTGGGCAGCCTCATCGCCGGAGGCGTGCTGCTCGCGGCCTTCGTCGGATGGGAGGCCGTGGCCAGCGCGCCGCTCCTGCCCCTCCGCCTCTTCCGCGATCGCAGCTTCTCGGTGGCGAACGTCGTGGGATTCGGCTTCAGCTTCGGGGCGTTCGGCTCGATCTTCATCCTGATCCAGTTCCTGCAGGTCGTGCAGGGGGCGACGCCGCTCGAGGCGGCCGTCCAGACCTCGCCGTGGACGCTCGCGCCGATGGTCGTGGCGCCGCTCGCCGGCTTCATCGCCCCGCGAGTGGGCACGCGAGCACTCATCGTGGCCGGACTCGCGCTGCTCGGCGGCGCCCTCTTCTGGCTCACCGGCCTGCTCGACGCGTCGGTGGAGTACTCGGCCTACGTCCTGCCGTTCGTCCTCGCCGGCGTCGGCATGGGCCTCGTCTTCGCGCCCTCGTCGACGGCGGTGCTCGCCTCGATGGTGCCCGACGACCACGCCAAGGCGAGCGGCACGAACTCGATGCTCCGCGAGGTGGGCGTCGCACTCGGCATCGCCGTGTCGACGGCCGTGTTCACCGGTGCCGGCGGCGAGCTCACGCCGGTCGACTACGCGGTGGGCGCCCAGCCGGCCGTGCTCGTCGGGGCGGCGGTGCTCGCGGCATCCGCCCTGGTGGCCCTGCTGCTGCCGCCCGGGCGCGCGTCGCGCGCAGCGCCCGCCCGCGATGCGGCAGGCCACGTGGACGCGGCCCCGACCGCCGACCGGATCCCCCTGCTCACGCCCTGAGGCGTTCAGGTTCCACGATGACGCAGTCCGCGCCTCGGCGATCGCAGCCGGGACGGGGACTCCGTGCGTGGCGCCTTACTGCTGTGCCACGGGCGCCCAGGCGCCGGTGCCCACGGCGTCGGGCACCACGTCGTTGTCGAAGCGATCGACGCGGAAGGCCTCGAGCACGGGCGACGGGGTGCCGGTGAGGATCTCCTCGGCGAGCAGCTCGCCGAGGATGAGGCCGAGCGTCGCGCCCGAGTGCGTGAACACCGCGAAGAGCCCGTCGATCGCGGGCACGGCGCCCACCACGGGCTCGCCATCGCCGGGGATCGGCTTCAGGCCGGCGCCCACGCGGTGCGCGGTCAGCTTCGGGTTTCCCGCGAGGACCTTCGACGCCTCGTCGAGCAGGCCCTGCACGGATTCCTCGGGCACGGTGATCGACCCGTCGTCGGCGACGAGCACCGATTGCTCGGCCCAGTCGGCGTCGAGCACGAGCCGTCCGTCGGGCGTCGGGCGCACGGCCACGCGGGGCGTGTTGAGCACGGTCCTGACCTCGACGTCCACCGGGTCGGTGAACAGCACGAAGGCGGCGGGCGTCGCATCCGGGATCGTCACGCCCAGTGCGGCGAGGTCGGCCGGAACCGCCGAACCCGTCGCGAGCACCACCCCGTCGGCAGCCACGCGAGTGCCGTCGCCGAGGATCACGCCGGTCGCGGCGCCGTCCTTCACGTCGACGCGCACGTCGCCGGCCTGCTCGACGACCTGCACGCCCGCGGCGGAGGCCTCGGCGACGAGCGCCGTGATGAGGTCGGGCAGGCTCACCCACCCCTCACCCGGGTTGAAGATCGCGCCCTCCTCGGCCACGGCGTCGGCGTTCACGTCGGGCGCGACGCGGGCGATGTCGGCACGATCGACCCAGATCGCGTCGTAGCCGGCGGCTCGCTCGAACCCGAACGTCTGAGCGAAGCTCTCGCCGGGGGCCGCCCACTTCAGCGCGCCGTCGAAGCGCAGGTACGCGCGGCTCTCGGGGTGCTGCGCGCTCCACGTGCGGTAGCGATCGAGCGCGAGCAGGCGCAGGTAGTGGTACTCGGCCGAGCGGTCGCCCGACGAGTTGAGCCACGCGATCGAGCGGCCGGATGCCCCGTCGGCGAGCGTCCCGGCGGTGAGGAGCGTCACCCGTGCGCCGGCGCGGGCGAGGTGCGCGGCGGTCGATGCGCCGAGGATGCCGCCGCCGATGACAGCGACATGGGTGGACTGGGTGGTGGTCATGCTGGTGGTTCGCTTCCTGTTTGTTCGAGGTCGTCGGGCGAGCGGACTCGATCGACGCGAGGTCGAGGGTGGAGTGGAGGGCCGCCGGTCAGGCGGTGACGGATGCCGCGGCGTGCGCCCGCTCGATGACCTCGAGCACGGCGACCGCGTCGGCAGGGTCGACGGGCAGCGGTCCCCCGTCGCGGAGCGCGACGGCGAGTCGCCGGTAGAACTCGCCGTAGTCGCCGCGCCGCGTCGGCACCCTGCAGGTGTCGCCGTCAGCGCCGAGCACGCCCCAGCGGGCCTCGGGCGTCTCTCCGAATCCCGGATCGCCGGGCAGCGCGCCGGCGAGCAGCGACGGCTCCTGCACATCGAGGCCCCACGTGGAGTACCCGGCGCGCGAGCCGAGCACGTGGAACCGCGGCCCGAACAGCGGGGCGACGGCGTTCATCCAGAGATGCGAGGTGACGCCCGAGTGGTGCCGCAGCGCGAGGAACACGTCGTCGTCGGCTGCGGCCGCGGGCCGTCGGCGCGCGATCTCGGCGTACAGGTCCGACACCGGCCCGAACAGTTGCACGGCCTGATCGACGAGGTGCGTGCCGAGGTCGTAGAGGATGCCGCCCGCCTCGGCCGCCGACGCCTCGGTCTTCCACGAGGCGTCGGGCTCGGCCTGCCACCACTCGAAACGCGACTCGAACCGGCGCACCTCGCCGAGCTCGCCGCTCGCCACGAGGTTCTGCAGCGTGCGGAAGTCGCCGTCCCACCGCCGGTTCTGGAACACGGTGAGGCGCCGGCCGAGCCGCTCGGCCTTCGCGATGAGCGCGCGACCCTCGTCGGCGGTCGTCGCGAACGGCTTGTCGACGACGACGTCGAGTCCGGCGTCGAGCGCGGCGTCGGCGAGGGCCGCGTGCGTGCCGCTCGGCGAACCGATGACGACGAGGTCCAGCGACGCGGCATCCGCCCAGAGTTCGTCGGGCGTCGCCACGACACGGGCACCCGGATGCCGCGCGGTGGCCGCCGCGCTGCGCGACGGGTCGCGCGTGACGATGGCGTCGAGCGAGTAGTCGGCATCCGCCGCGAGGAACGGCGCGTGGAAGATGCGACCGGACGTGCCGAAGCCGATGACGGCCGTGCGGATCGGGCGGGACGCGGCATCCGTCATCACAGCACCTCCGAGAGGAAGCGCTGCAGGCGTTCGCTCTGCGGGCGGTCGAACAGGTCGGCGGGAGCGCCGGACTCGACGACGCGGCCCTCGTCCATGAAGACGACCTGGTCGGCGACCTTGCGGGCGAAGCCCATCTCGTGCGTGACGACGAGCATCGTCATGCCGCGCTGCGCGAGGCCCGCCATGAGGTTGAGCACGCCCTTCACCAGTTCGGGGTCGAGCGCGCTCGTCGCCTCGTCGAACAGCATGACCTCGGGCTCCATGGCGAGCGCGCGTGCGATCGCGACGCGCTGCTGCTGCCCGCCGGAGAGGTCGCGGGGACGGTGGTCGGCGCGCTCGGCGAGGCCGACCTCCGCCAGGCGCTCGCGGGCGATGCGCAGCGACTCGGCCTTCGAGAGGCCCTTCACGTTGCGCAGCGCGAGCGCCACGTTCTGCTCGGCCGTGTGGTCGGGGAACAGGTTGAAGTGCTGGAAGACGAGGCCGATGCGGCGGCGCACGGTGTCGGGCTTCTGCTTCAGCACGCTCTGGCCGGCGAGGCGGACGTCGCCCGACTTCGGCTCGTGCAGGCGGTTCACGCCGCGCAGCAGCGTGGACTTGCCGGAGCCCGACGGACCGATGATGCACGTCGTGGTGCCGGGCGCCACCGTGAGGCTCACGTCGCGGAGCACGTCGATGTCGCCGTAGGCCATGGTCAGGTCGACGAGCTCGAGGCTCGAGCCCTCGTAGAAGTGGCCGTCGGTGACGGGCACGGGCGAGGTGTAGGTCATGAGTTCTCTCCGTAGGTGAGCGCGACCGGCGTGGACCGCTGCTCCTCGACCTCGTCGAGGCCGCTCTTCGGCGGAGTCGCCTTGCGGCGTCCGGTGCGGAAGCGGTTGTCGAAGTAGTTCACGAGGTGCGTGAGCGGCACCGTGATGACGAGGTAGAAGAGGCCCGCCATGACGAGCGGCGACAGGTTGCCCGTCAGCACCGCGGCATCCTGCCCGACGCGGAACAGCTCGCGCTCGGAGACGAGCAGGCCGAGGAAGTAGACGAGGCTCGAGTCCTTCACGATGGCGATGAACTGGTTCACCAGCGCGGGCAGCACGCGGCGGATGCCCTGCGGCACGACGACGAGCCGCATGGCCTTGCCGTAGCTCATGCCCAGCGCGCGGCAGGCCTCGAGCTGGCCCCGGTCGACGCTCTGGATGCCGGCGCGGAAGATCTCGCCGATGTAGGCGCTCGCGATGAGGCTGAGGGCCAGGATGCCGAGGGGGTACGGCGACGGACCGAACACCTGCTGGCTGAACCGGGCGAAGCCCTGCCCGATGAGAAGGATGGTGAGGATGGCCGGCAGGCCGCGGAAGATGTCGGTGTAGACGCGTGCCGGGATGCGCAGCCACCGCGAGGGCGAGATGCCCATGATCGCGATGACCATGCCGAGGACGATGCCGATGACGGTCGCCCAGATCGAGATGACCAGCGTGTTGACGAGTCCGATGCCCAGCAGCTGCGGGAACACCTGCCACATGGCCTCGACGTCGAAGAAGGTCCTGATGATGTTGTCGAGCCAGTCCATGGTTCGAATCGCTTTCGTTCAGTGAACGGGTCGGGGTGCGGGCCGCCCGGTGTCGGTCGGCCCGCACCGTCCGGCTCAGGTGGCCGGGGTCTCCGCCGGGGCGCCGGTCTGCTCGGCCTTCGGCAGGTACTGCTCGGGCATCGGCGAGCCCGGGAACCACTTCTGGTAGAGCTCCTTCCAGGTGCCGTCCTCCATGGCCGCCGCGAGCGCCTCGTCGAGCGCCGCCTTGAACTCGTCGTTGCCCTTCGCGATCGCGAAGCCGGCCGGAGCGTCGAACGACGGGATGTCGATCGCGTTCTCGAGGCCGTACTGCGCGGCGTACTCCTTGGCGGCCTCGTAGTCGAGGAAGTGCGCGTCGATGCTGCCCGAGTTCACGGCGGAGATCGCCGCGTTGTTGTCGGGGAAGCGCACGAGCTCGGTGTCGGTGAAGTTCTTCACGGCGTAGGCCTCCTGCAGGGTGCCCTGGACGACGCCGAGTCGCTTCCCGGCGAGGTCGGCCTCGTCGGCGATGTCCGCGTCGGGGCTCGCCATCACGGTGAGGTAGCCGGCGAGGTAGCCCTCGGAGAAGTCGACGGTCTCCTTGCGCTCGTCCGTGATGCCGATGGCGGCCACGCCGACATCGAACTGGCCGTTGGCGACGGCGGCGAGCAGGCCCGAGAAGTCCTGGCCGGTGAACACGACGTCGTCGATGCCGATGCGCTCTGCGACATCCGTGAACAGCTCGACGTCGAAGCCGGTGAACTCGCCGCTCTCGTCGGTGAACGTGTAGGGCTTCGCGTCGCCGAGGCTGGCGACCCGGATCTGGCCGGGCGTGATCAGGTGGTAGGGGTTCTCCTCGGCGGTGGCGTCGCCGGGCGTGGCCCCTGCCGACGAGCATGCGGCGAGGGCGAGTGCCGACGCCGCGGCGACGGCCGCGATGGCCGTGCGACGAAGGGTGGTGCGGATGTTCACGATGGTCCTCTCGTTGCTGGGAATGATGGTGCGGTGATTCGGTTGCGGGTATCCCGTTGCATCGGCCCGGCCCTGGTGCTCCGCGCGGCGCTGCTTCGGCGATGTCTTGTTGAGACCGGTCTCAATCCGGTATGTTGAGACCGGTCTCAATTCGTTTTCCGAGACATTACGCGACGATCGGAGCCGCGTCAACACCCACCCGATCCCTGATCCGAAGCGGAGGACCTGTGAGCGAAGCCGGCAACGGGCGGCACGGCAACGGCCGCCACGAGGTCACGGTGGCGGATGTCGCGGCCGCCGCCAAGGTCTCGAAGGCCACCGCCGCGCGCGCCCTCGGCGACTACGGCGCGGTCAGCGAGGCGGTGCGCGATCGCGTGCAGGCGGCCGCCGAGGAGCTCGGCTACCGTCCGAACGCCCTCGCTCGCACGATGAGCACCGGCCGCTCGAACACCCTCGGCATCGTCGTCGGCGACATCGAGAACCCGTTCTTCGCGCAGGCGACGCGCGGCGCTTCCGATGTCGCGAACGCCGCCGGGTTCGATCTCATCCTCTCGAACTCCGACGAGGACGGCGACACCGAGGCGAAGGCGATCGGCGTCCAGCTGGCGAAGCGCGTCGACGGCATGCTCGTGGCGCCCGCGTCATCCGTCGACGTCGAGAACCTCCGCACCATCGTCGCCGCCGGGCGCCCGCTCGTGCTGTTCGACCGCGCCGCCCCGTCGCTCGAGGTCGACACCGTGATCGCCGCGAACCGCACGGGTGCGCGACAGCTCACCGGGCTGCTGACGGCGGCGGGGCATCGCCGCATCGCGTTCATCTCGACGATCGCCCATCCCGACGGCTATCGGCTCGGCGACGTGCTCGGCTCGACTTCCGTTGCCGAGCGCGTCGACGGATTCGTCTCGGCGCTCGACGACGCGGGCGTGCCCGACCCCGCGCGATTCGTGCACCTGAACGCCCGGCGCGAGGGCGTGGAACACCTGGCGCGGCGCCTCCTCGAAGATCACGAGGCGGGGATCACGGCGGTCGTGGCCTCCGACAGCCTCATCGCCCTCGCCGTCTTCCGCGTCGCGAGGGCGCTCGGCCGGAACATCCCGGGCGACCTGTCCCTCGTCGCGTTCGACGACGCAGACTGGACTGGGGCCACCACGCCCGCGATCACCGTCATGGCGCAGCCGATCCACGAGATCGGTGCCGAAGCCGCGAGGCTTCTCATCCAGCGCATCGGCGGCGACGGCCGGCCACCCGTGACCCGGGTCCTCGACCAACACCTCATCGCGCGCGAGTCGATCGCGCCCCCCATCGACGGAGAGACCCGGCCCGTGGCGGGCTCCCGTACGCTGTGAGCGGCCGGACATCCACGCGAGCGAGGAGGAACGTCGTGGCGCAGCAGCACCGGATCTTCGGCATGAGCTTCGCGAGCATCTACCCGCTCTACGTGGCGAAGGTCGAACGCAAGGACCGCAGCCGGGAGGAACTCGACGAGGTCCTCTCCTGGCTGACCGGGTACGACGACGTGGGGCTCCGAGGCGCCATCGCCGACGGCGTCGATCTCGAGACCTTCTTCGACGAGGCACCGGGCCTGAACCCGCACGCCGCCGAGATCACGGGCGTGATCTGCGGTGTGCGGGTCGAGGAGATCGAGGATCCGCTGATGCAGAAGATCCGCTACATGGACAAGCTCGTCGACGAGCTGGCCCGCGGCAAGCGGATGGCCTCGATCCTTCGAGGATCGTGACGCTGCAGGGGCTCAGCGACTGAGAAGGCGGGCGGACGCCGCGTCAGGCGGCGAGCGCCTCGGCCTCGGTGGCCGTGCGGGAGGCCGTACCGGCCTTCCAGGTCAGGTAGCCGCCGTCGAGGTTGACGGCGTCGCGACCGAGCTGCGCGAGCAGGCGAACCGCGGTGTGCCCGCGCTGGCCGACCTTGCAGTGGACGATGAGGCGCCCGGCCGGCAGCTCGTCGGCCCGCGAACGGAGCTCGTCGAGCGGGATCCGGAGCGAACCGGGGATCGCGCCATCCGCGACCTCGCCGGCCGTGCGGACGTCGACGACGGTCGCGCCGGCGTCGACCGCGGCGTCGAGCTCATGCCACTGGATCGAGGGCGTCAGGCCCTCGAGCGCGTTGACCGCGACGTAGCCGAGCATGTTCACGGGGTCCTTCGCCGACGAGTACTGCGGTGCGTACGCCAGCTCGAGGTCGGCCAGCTCGGATGCGGTGATCCCGCCGGCCATCGCGGTCGCGATGACGTCGATGCGCTTGTCGACTCCCTCGCCGCCCACGCCCTGGGCGCCGAGGATGACATCGGTCGCCGCGTCGACGATCAGCTTGAGTGCCATCTGCTCGGCGCCCGGGTAGTACCCCGCGTGCGAGGCGGGGTGCGTGTGGACGATCCGGATGTCGCGGCCGCGCGAGCGCAGCAGCTTCTCGTTCCATCCGGTCGCGGCGACGGTCAGGCCCATGACTCCGACGACCGCGGTGCCGAGCGCCTCGCGGACTCGGACGGGACGGCCCGCGATCGCGTCGGCGGCGAGGCGCCCGTGGCGGTTGGCCAGGCCCGCGAGCGCGACGAGCCGGGGCTCGCCCGTGATCGCGTCGACCTTCTCGACGGCGTCGCCGATGGCCCAGATGTGCGGGTCGCTCGTGCGCAGCATGTCATCGACGCGGATGCCGCCGCGCGGACCCAGCTCGAGGCCGGCGGCCGTCGCCAGGCTCGTGTCGGGCCGCACGCCGATGGAGCCGAGCACGAACTCGGCGGCGACGGTCGTGCCGTCGCTGAGCCGGGCCGTGTCGGCGCCGAGCGCGGTGACCTGCGTGGCGAGGCGCACGTCGACGCCGGCTTCGCGGAGCCGGTCGGCGACGGGCGAGGCCATCTCGGGGTCGAGCGGCGGCAGCACCTGGTCGCCCAGCTCGACGAGGGCCACGTCGAGTCCGCGGTGCACGAGGTTCTCGACCATCTCGAGGCCGATGAAGCCTGCGCCGATGACGAGCGCGCTGCGGGGCGCGACCTCGAGGGCCGCCATGGCAGCGTCGACGTCGTCGATGTCGCGGAGCGTCAGCATCCGCTCGCCGCCCTCGATGGGCGGGCGGACCGGGGTCGCCCCCGGCGAGAGCACGAGCGCGTCGTAGTCGAGCGTGCTGTCCTCGCCGGTGGTCAGGTCACGCGCGACGACGGTGCGCGCCTCTCGGTCGATCGAGACGGCCTCGGTGCGCACGCGCACGTCGAGGCCGAAGCGACTGCCGAGCGACGCGGGCGTCTGGAGCAGCAGGCTCGAACGCTCCTCGATGACGCCGCCGAGGTGGTACGGGAGACCGCAGTTCGCGAAGGACACGTGGCCGCCGCGCTCGAGCACGGTGATCTGCGCATGCTCGTCGAGCCGTCTCAGTCGCGTCGCGGCGGACATGCCGCCCGCCACGCCGCCGATGATGAGGTACCGCTTGGAGGTCATGTCGACCATGGTACGAATACCCCTGGGGTATTGTCAAAATACGCCCGGGGTATCACCGTAGTCGGCGGCCACCACGCCGACGCGACGTGAGGGCGAGGTAGGCGCCGAGCGTTCCGATCATCCCGAGGCCCGTGCCGACCATGACGTTCTCCCACGAGCGCCACCGCCGCTCGCTCGAGACCAGTCCGCCGATGCCGCTGATGAAGGCGGCACTGATCATGCCGGCCACCAGGCGGTTGCCGATGCGCTCGGCGCGACCCATGAGCCGCTCGAGCTCGGCCGCGCGCAGGTGCACCTGCAGCCCATCGCCGTCGGCGTGGTCGACGAGGCGGCGCAGCACGCCCGGCGCCTCGAGCATGAGTTCGCCGAGGTCGGCCGAGGCCCGCGCGATCCGGCGGGCGAGCACCGAGGCGCTGACCCGCTCGCGAGCGAGCCGCTCGGCGTACGGCTCGAGCGCCTCACCGAGCCGGAACTCCGGATCGAGCCGGCGTGCGAGTCCCTCGATGAGCAGCAGCGCCTTGAAGAGCAGCGCCATCTCGCGCGGCAGCCTGAGGCGGTGGTGCCGCAGGATGGCGAAGAGCTCGGCCATCATGCGTGCGAACGGCGTCTCGCGCAGCGAGCGCAGCCGGTATCTCGCGAGGAAGACCGCGAGGTCGTCACGCAGGAGGTCGCGGTCGACTCCCCCGGATCCCGGCGACATGTTCACGAGTGCGCTCGCGAGCAGTTCTGCGTTGCCGCGCACGAGCGAGACGAACATCGCGCTGAGCTGACCGCGCAGGTCCTCGCCGATCTCGCCGACCATCCCGAAGTCGATCAGGGCGATCGTGCCGTCCTCGTGGATGAAGAGGTTGCCGGGGTGCAGGTCTGCGTGGAAGAAGCGGTCCTCGAAGGTCATCTTCAGCACGATCTCCGCGCCCTTGCGCGCGACGCGCTTGCGGTCGACGCCCACCGCGTCGAGCAGCGCCGTGTCGCCCACGTTCATGCCCGACATGCGCTCGAGCGTGAGCACGCGCGAGGTGGTGTAGTCCCAGAACACCCGCGGGATCTCGATGTCGGGGTCGCCCTCGAACGAGGCGGCGAACCGCTCCGCGTTCCGACCCTCCTGCAGGTAGTCGAGCTCGGCACGCAGCGTCTGGGCGAACTCGTCGGCGATGCCCGGGGCGTCGTACTCGCGTGCGAGGCTCCACGCCCGGCTCGCGCGCAGTGCGAGGTTCCGCAGGATCTCGAGGTCCTCCTGGACCTGCGCGACCGCGCCGGGGCGGCGAACCTTGACGACGACGGGCGTGCCGTCGTGGAGGGTCGCGGTGTGCGCCTGCCCGATCGACGCCGACGCCATCGGCTCGTCGTCGAACGTCGCGAACAGCTCCTCGGGCTCGGCGCCGAGTTCGCTGCGGATGACCGAGCGGATCTGGTCCGTCGGAACGGGCGGCGCGGCATCCTGCAGCTTCGCGAGCTCATCGGCGAGCGCGGGCGGCACCAGGTCTGACCGCGTGGACAGCAGCTGGCCGAACTTGATGAAGGTGGGGCCGAGCTCCTCGAGGGCTCGGCGCACATGCACGGGCGAGGTGTCGGCGGTGGGCGCCGACGCGGCATCTCCTCGGCGGAACGGGTTGCGTCGGCCGGCGCCGATCAGGCCCGCGAGGAATCCGAAGCTGTGCCGACGGAGCACGGTCGCGATCTCGCGATAGCGCGCGGTGTGTCGGGTCTCGGCCTGGCCGTTGCTCATGCGCCCAGCCTGTCGATCATCGATGCACCCCCGTCCGAGGCTACGCCACGCGGGCCCCGGGAACCGAAAGGAGCCCCCGCCGTGATCGGCGAGGGCCCCGCGCGGTACCGGCGTCAGTCGCCGGCCACGTCCTTGCCGGCCTTCTCGTCGGCGACGGAACCGGCGTCGTCGGCCTGGTCGCCCGCGCCCTCGGGGGCGCCGTTGCCCTCGGAGGCGCCGGCGGGCTCACCCGCGGTGCCGACACCGGCACCCGCGTTCTCGCCGGCGATCTCGAGGCCTGCGTCGGCGTGCTCGTCGGCGTGCTCCTCGGCCACCTCGATGCCGCCGCCCGCGTTCTCTTCGGCCGTCTCCAGGCCGGATCCGGCCTGCTGGCGGGCGTCTTCCGCCGTCTGCCGACCGGACTCGCTGTGCTCGACGCCCGTCTCGCTCGCGTGCTCGGCGCCGGGGTGGGTGACCTGCTCGAACACCTCCTGCGCGGGCGCGGGCAGCATGCCCGCGGCACCGGCGGCGCCGGCTCCGGTCACTCCGACGGCCGCCGCGGCCGTCGCTCCGATGGCGATCTTCGCTGCGAGGCCGAGGCCCGCGAACCACTCGAATGCCACTCGTCTTCTCCTTGCCGACGACGCCGATTCAGGGAGCAGCGCCGTCATGTTCGGGTTCTCTGGGGGGAATGCCTCAGCCGCCGACACGCGGTCGAGGTCGAGGCGGGACGCCACCGCGGCGCTCGGCCGCGGCGGCGTCCCGAATGAGGAAGCCCGGAACTCGGCGACCGCCGCGGCAAGGGGGGAGAGCTCTTCGCGGGCGTGGGGGGTACGCCCGCGAAACAGCGCCGCGGCCTCGTCGTCGGTGATCCGGTGATTCTTCATCTCACTCCCTGCCATCGACGCGACCTCCCAGAGGGGTACGGCCTCGCGCGATTCTCTTCCGCAACGTCTCGAGGCCGCGCCGTTGCAGCGCCTTGACGGCGCCGGGACGCTTGCCGAGCACCTCGGCGACCTGCTCGACCGTGAGGTCGCCGATGATGCGCAGCACCATCACGTCGCGCTGGTCGGGCGAGAGCCCGTCGAGCAGCGCGCGGGTCGCGTCATCCGACAGCCGGGAGAGCGCCTCGTGCTCGGCACTCGGCGACCGGCGATCGTCGAGCTCCTGCTGCCACTCCTCGTGCTCGCCGCGTCGAGATCGACGCCGCAGCTCGTCGGTGAGACGGCGGTAGGCGATCGTGAACACGAACGCGCGGAACTCGGCCTCACCGCCCGTGAAGGCGTCGAGGCGGTCGAACACCGCGAGGAACACCTCGCTCGTGAGGTCATCGGGCTCGCGAGACCCGCGGGCGCGCAGGAATGCGGCGACCGCGGGCGCGTACTCGTTCCACAGGTTGGTGGTCGCCCAGCGCGCGCCCGTCTGCGCCGCGAGCAGCACGGTCCCGAACTGGTCGGGACCGATCGCGGTGTGCGTGCGCGCGATCCGATCCGCGGGCAGCGAGGGGCGCGCGATGGCACCGTCGGGATCGGTCACCCGCCCGAGTGTAGGACAGGCCCGGGCTCGACGACAGGATCGTCCACAGGGCCGAGGGCCCGCTCAGAACTTCGAGCCGAGCGCCTTCGCCTTGATCGCCTCGAACTCGCCGTCGGTGATGACCCCCTGGTCGCGCAGGGCCTGCGCCTTGGAGATCTCTTCCGTCGGGCTGGCGAACGAGATCTTCCGCATCTCCTCTTGGCTGTACTCCTGGTACTCGACCTGCTTGCGCGCCGAGCGTTCCGCCATGCCCTTGCCACGGACGATGAGGTAGACCAGGCCGGTGATCCACGGCAGGAACACCAGCAGGATGAGCCACAGCGCCTTGAGCCATCCGTTGAGCTGATGGTCGCGGAAGATGTCGATGATGATGTAGATCAGCACGAGGATGTACGCCACATAGGCGAACATCCAGAAGTAGAACCAGATCCAGCTCCAGAGATCCACATCGGCCCCTTCCGTCGTCCCAGACCTTGCCACAACCTACTCCGCGGCCCGCGCGGTCGATGGTCTTTGGTCCCGAGTCGGCCATCGGGCCGGTCGTTACGTTGAGCGCATCGACGGTGGTGTCGATCCGAACGAGGGGGCGGTCGTCATGGTGCTCGTGTCCACATCCCTACCTGGACTCGCAGTGCGAGCCGGTGCATGCACCGAGGAGCGACGGCCATGAGCGCCGCGGATGCCACCGCGGGCCGCTCGCGCGATGCTGCTGCTCCCCGTGCTGCCGCCGTCCCGAAGTCGATGTGGATCTCGTGGATCGCGCTCGCGCTCATGACGACGAGCTCGGTCGCCAGCCTCAGGCCCGCGCCGACCATGGCCGTCTACGGCCTCGCCTGCATCTTCCTCTACCTCGTTCCGGCGATCGTCTTCCTGCTCCCGACCTCGCTCGTCTCGGCCGAGCTCGCATCGGGATGGAAGGGCGGCGTCTACAACTGGGTCGCCACCGGCATCTCCAAGCCCATGGGCTTCCTCGCCGTGTGGTGCCAGTTCGCGATGACGATCTTCTACTACCCGAGCCTGCTCGGGTTCGTGGCGAGCACGCTCGCGTACGTCATCAACCCGAACCTCGCATCGAGCGGCGTCTGGACGGCCCTCGTCATCATGGTCTGCTACTGGTCGGGCGTGTTCCTGACCTCGCGTGGCACCAAGGGCATCGCCGGCCTCGCCAGCGGCGGCCTGATCATCGGCACCCTCATCCCGGGCGCGGTGCTCGTCATCCTGGGCGCCGTGTTCCTCGGCCAGGGCAACGAGTCGGCGGCCCCGATGACCGCGGCGAACCTGCTGCCCCAGTGGGCCGGCCTCGCGAGCCTGGTGCTCATCGTGAACAACTTCCTGTCGTACAGCGGCATGGAGATGAACGCGGTGCACGTCGGATCGCTCCGCAACCCGGGCAAGGAGTTCCCGAAGGCGATCTTCCTCGCGATGGGTCTCGTGCTGCTGATCTTCATCCTCCCGGCGCTCGCGATCAGCTGGGTGGTCCCCGCCGAGGAGCTCTCGCTCACCGCCGGCGTGATGCAGGCGTTCGACGCGGTGTTCGCCGCGTTCAACTGGCAGTGGCTGACCCCGATCTTCGGCATCATGCTCGTGGCGGCGTCGCTCGGCGGCATGCTGACCTGGCTCGCCGGCCCCTCGAAGGGCTTGCTGCTCATCTCGCGCCAGGAGGGGTACCTTCCCCCGTTCCTGCAGAAGCTCAACAAGAACGGCGTGCAGCAGAACCTGCTCGTCGTGCAGGGCCTGGTCACCACGGTCATCGCCCTCGGCTACGCACTGATCCCGAGCGTCTCGAGCGCCTACTGGATCTTCTCGGTCATCACGACGCAGGTCTACCTGATCATGTACCTGCTCATGTTCGTCGCGGCGGCACGCCTGCGCCGCACGCACCCCGACCATCCGCGCGGCTTCCGGGCCCCGCTGCTCATCACGTTGTGCGTGGTCGGGTTCGTCGCCTCGCTCGCCGCGCTGCTGGTCGGCTTCATCCCGCCGTCGCAGTTCGCGAGCGGCGACCTCTGGGTCTACCTGCTCATCGTCGGCGGCGGCGCGCTCGGTCTCGGCCTGCTCGTGCCCTGGCTCTTCTACCGGTTCAGGAAGCCGTCGTGGAAGCAGCCCGACGCGTCGACTGAGACCGAGACGGAGGTGGCGGAGTCATGAGCACCGAGACGGAACAGCAGCCGCAGCGCGAGCGGTCGATCATCTACATCATCACGATCGTCGTCCTCGTGATCCTGGCCGTCATCGCCCTCATCACGTTCCTCTCGGCACGGCAGGAGGCCCAGGCGACCGACAAGGCCGAGCAGTTCCTCGCGTCGCTCGACGAGAACGGGATCGACACCGACCTGACGGCCGAACAGGTCGCGCGAGTGCTCGGCGACGACGGCGGCGGCGTGTGCGCGAACCCGAACGACGCACTGAGCAAGGCGATCCTCTTCGAACGGCTCACGAACGGCGCAGCAGGTCCCGGGCAACGGCCGATCATCGCGCAGGACAACGTGGTCGAAGGGCAACTGCTGATCATCGAGACCTACTGCCCCGATGAGCTCGAGGACTTCCAGCAGTTCGTCGACGACCTGCAGTTGAGCGGCGGGGACGGCTCGTGACCGCGGACGTTCCCGGCATCATCCACGGGATGATGCCGGGCGCCCGCGCGGAGCTCGCCGAGCTTGTCGCGATGCGCTCCGTCGCCGACCCGCGTCAGTTCCCGCCCGAGGAGTGCGAACGCACGGCCGAATGGGTGCGCGATCGATTCGCGCAGCTGGGCTTCACCGATGCGCGCCTCGAGGTGACGCCCGACGGCAGCAAGGCCGTCGTGGGCTCGCGCGCCGCAGCGAGCGACGACGCGCCCACGGTGCTCCTGTACGCGCACTACGACGTCCAGCCGCCGCTCGACGATGCCGCGTGGCGCACGCCGCCGTTCGAGCTCACCGAGGTCGACGGGCGATGGTACGGCCGCGGTGCCGCGGACTGCAAGGGCAACATCCTCATGCACCTGCTCGCGCTTCGGGCGCTCGGCGACGACATCCCCGTCAACCTCAAGCTGGTGGTCGAGGGGTCGGAGGAGCAGGGCACGGGCGGACTCGAGCAATACGTCGAGGCGAACCCCGACGTGCTCGAGGCCGACACGATCCTGGTGTGCGACACGGGCAACGCCGCGGTCGGCAAGCCCGCCGCGACCATCACCCTCCGGGGCATGGCGAACGTCGTGGTGCGCGTCGCGGCGCTGCGCTCCGAGATCCACTCGGGCATGTTCGGCGGTCCGGCGCCCGATGCGCTCGCCGCGCTCATCGAGATGCTCGCCTCGCTGCGCGACGAGGACGGGAACACCACGATCGAGGGCCTCGATGCGACGCAGGGCTGGCACGGCGAACCGTACGACGCCGACCAGTTCCGCGCCGACGCCGGCGTGCTCGAGGGCGTCTCCCTGCTCGGGGACGGCAGCGTCGCCGACGAGCTGTGGTCGCGCCCGGCCGTCACCGTGCTCGGCATCGACTGTCCGCCCGTCATCGGCTCGGCGGCGGCCATCGTGCCCCATGCCGCCGCGCGGCTGAACCTCCGCGTGCCGCCGGGCGTCGATCCAACGGGCGCGCGCGACGCGCTCGAGGCCCATCTGCGTGGCGAGGCGCCGTGGGGCGTCCAGATCGAGGTCGAGACCGAGGCCGTCGGGGCCCCGTTCGCGGCGCGCACCGACGGGCCGGCGTTCCGTGCGATGGCCGCGGCGATGCGAGAGGCGTACGGCGTCGAGATGACCACGCTCGGACAGGGCGGGTCGATCCCGCTCTGCAACGTGTTCGCTGACACCTACCCCGGTGCCGAGATCATCCTCATGGGGGTCGAGGAGCCGCTCGCGCTCATCCACGCACCGAACGAGAGCGTCGACCCGACGGAGATCGAGCGGCTCGCCGTCGCCGAGGCACTGTTCCTCAGGTCCTATGCCGACGCGCGCTGACGGCGATCACTTCCCGAGCGCGTCGAACAGCTCGTAGACCATGAAGGCCGGCCAGAACAGGCCCTGGAAGATCGCCCAGACGTACTCCCAGAACTGGTCGGCCTGCTGCCAGAAGTAGACCCACGCGCCGAAGATGCCGAGGCCGTAGATGGCGCCGCCACCGGCGAGTCCCGCGTTCGAACCCCTGTCGGACATGTCGAACCTCCCGCGCTCGACGCTACGCGCCGCGGGTCACCCGCCGGGGGCCGAAGGACCCGGGGAGCGCGGCATCCGACAGGGAGAGTGGATGGTGCGGCCGCGTCCAGGACGGCCGCACCATCCTTCCAGCGCCGAGGAGGCTTCGCATGCCCCGCACCTACGTCGTCACCGGATCCGCCAGCGGGATCGGCCGGGCCACGGCCGACCTGCTCGTCGAGCGCGGGCACCGCGTGATCGGCGTCGACGTGCACGACGCCGACGTCGTCGCCGACCTCACCACCGACGACGGACGCGACGCGCTCGTCGCCGGCGTCACCGCGGCGAGCGACGGGAGGATCGACGCCATCATCGCCAACGCCGGACTCGCGACGCCGACCGCGAAGACGGTCGCGGTCAACTACTTCGGCACGATCGCGACGCTCGAGCGCCTGCGTCCGCTGCTCGACGGCTCGCCGGCACCGCGGGCCGTGGCGACGGCCTCGATGGCCTCGCTGTTCCCGCCCGACGACGCGCTGCTCGACGCGCTGCTGGCGGGCGACGAGCGGGCCGCCGCCGCGCGGGCCGCCGAGCTCGAGGGCGGGACGCCCGAGCAGGGCAACCTCATCTACGGCACGACGAAGCGCGCGCTGGTGCGGTGGGTCCGCCGGAACGCCGCGTCACCGCAGTGGGCCGGCGCGGGCATCCCGCTGAACGCGATCGCCCCCGGCGTCGTCGTCACGGCGATGACGCAGGACCTCATCGGCACGCAGGAGGCACGCGACGCGCTGCTCGGAATGGTGCCCATGCCACTGAACGGCATCTTCGAGGCGCGCGACGCGGCGTACCTGCTCGCATGGCTGACGAGCGAGGAGAACGCGCACCTGTGCGGCCAGGTCGTCTTCATCGACGGCGGCTCCGACGCGGTGATCCGAGGCGACTCGACCTTCTGAAGGCGAGCGGATGGCACGGCTCAGCGCCTCGTCTCCGCCCCGCCGTCCGCCTCGTCGTCCTGGTCCCACTTCGTGCCCTCGAGGTCTTGGCGCAGCGTGCCAGTGACGTCGTCGACCGCGGCCCCCACGGTCGGGGCGAAGCGATCGGGCGGGAAGCGACCCGTCAGCCCGTAATCGCGCAGCACGTCGACCACCGGGTCTTTCATCTCGGCGATGATGAGCCGGATGCCGCGCTTGGCGAGCCAGTCGTCGACGTCGACGAGCTCTTCCACTGCCGTGGTGTCGATGTCCGTGATGGGCTCCGCCGCCAGGATCACGGTGTGCACGTCGGGTCCAGCCGCCTCCACGCGGGCGCGCACGAAGTCCTCGAAGATGCCGCCGTTCGCGAAGAACAGCGGCGCGTCGAAGCGCAGGATGACCACGCCGGGAATGCGCTCGCCCTCGGCGTTCCGCGAGAGGTCGTGGTAACCCCGCTTGCCGGTCACCCGCCCGAGTTCGGCACGATAGGGCCGCCACGCCTGGATCACGAACGCGAGCAGCGAGAGCCCGATGGTGACCGCGATGCCGCCGAGCACGCCGAACGCGAACACCCCGACGAACGCGGCGGCCGACAGCAGGGCGTCGATGCGATCCATCCGGACCAATCGCACGAAGCCCTTGACGTCGATGAGACGCGACGCCGCCATGATCACGACGGCCGCGAGCGTCGCGGACGGCAGCAGGTCGGTCAGCCATGGCGTGAGCAGCATGAAGAGCAGGATGAGCAGCGCCCCCACGAGGCCGGTCACCTGCGACTTCGACCCGGCCTGCTCGGCGACCGGGGTGCGCGAGGCCGACGCCGAGATCGGGAACCCGCCGAAGAACCCGCTCGCGAGGTTCGACGCGCCGATCGCCGCCATCTCGCGACTGCCGCTCACGGTCTCGCCCCGGCGCGCCGCGAGCGTGCGCGAGAGCACCGCCGAGTCGGTGAACGCGACCAGGGCGATGCCGGCGGCGGGGAGGGCGAGGGCCGCGACATCCGACCACTGCAGCCCGCCGAGCGCGGGCGCGGGGAGACCCTGCGGGAGCGCGCCCACGACCGGGAGGTCGTCGGACAGCCCCAGCACGGCCGTGAGCACGATCGCCCCGACGACCGCGACGAGCACGCCGGGCACTGGCGACTTCACGATCGTGAGCACGATGATCACGGCCAGCGAACCCAGGCCGAAGGCGAGGGCGAGCGGCTGGATCGCACCGTCGGCGATGCCCTGCGCGATCGCCGCGACCTCGGTGAACGGCGTGGTCGCGTCGGTCGAGAAGCCCAGCAGCTTCGGGACCTGCGAGATGGTCACGAGGAGCGCGACCGCGTTGAGGTAGCCCACGCGGATCGGCTTCGACAGCAGGTCGGTGACGAACCCGAGGCGCAGGATGCCGCCGAGGAGGAGGATCACGCCGACCATGATGGCGAGCAGTCCCGCGAGGGCCACGGCTCGATCGTCGTCGCCCATTGCGAGCGGCAGGATCGCCGCGGCGATGATCGGCGCGAGCGCCGAGTCGGGACCGAGCACGAGGATGCGGGACGGGCCCACGATGGCGTACGCGATGAGCGGCACGATGGTCGCGTACAGGCCGGTCTCGGGAGGGAGCCCGGCCACCTGGGCGTATCCCATGCCGGCCGGGATGAGCAGGGCCGTGACCGCGATGCCGGCACGGATGTCGGGCAGGAGCCATTCGCGGCGATAGCGCAGCGCGGTGTCGACGCCCGGCAGCAGCCGCCGCACCCGTTCGCCCGTCGCGCTCATCTCCGCCCCCAGGGCTCCATCATGGCGGATGGCGCTGCCGGGAGGGTCAGGCGACGGTGGTGCGTTCGGGCTCCACCTTCCGCCAGATCGGCGGATGGGCCAATCGGTTCTCGCGATAGAGCCGATAGGCGAACGGCGTCCACACGATGAGGGCCGCGCCCGCGCCGATCAGCAGCCCCGCGACGGTGTCGGAGAGCCAGTGCGCCCCGAGGTACATGCGGCTCAGCATCATCAGCAGCGTGTAGACGGCGCCGAGGACCCACACCCACGTGCGCATGAAGATGAGGCCGAGCGCCGTCGCGATCACCGCCGCATTCGAGCTGTGGCCGGACGGGAACGAGCCGAAGTCGGGGTGCACGAGAATGTCCTCGGGGCGCACCCGGCCCACGAGCACCTTGACCAAGCGCGTGAGGCCGCTGCTCGCGAGCAGCGCGACGAGGAAGAATCCCGCCGCCCACGGGCGCCGCCAGACGAGCAGTGCCGCGATGATCAGCGCCGGGACGATCAACCCCGAGAGCAGTCCGCTGCCGACGCGGTCGAGGACCAGCGCGGGTGCGGTCAGCCACGGCGTGCGCGCCTCGGCGAGCACCGCCATCAGGCCCGATTCGAACTCGAACGACTCGCGTGCGCGGTCGAAGACGATGACGGCGCCCACGAGCGCGACCGCGATGAGGGCGAACGCGCCCGCCGCAATCCAGGGCCGGCGGCTGATACGCACGGGCGCCGGCGCATGGTCCGCGTGATGCTCGCGACCCGCTTCCGCGGCGGCGCTGTGCGAGTCCGTCGCGTCCGGCGGCTCGCCCGGCGTCCTCATGCTCTCGGCGTCATCGCTCATTGCGACCCCACGCCTCCGGCCGCCGATCGGACTCGGCCACCTCCTCGGGCGAGCCGACCCGGACGGTGCGCCAGGTGTCGACGATGATCACGATCCCGAGCACCACGAGCGAGAGCATGATCGAGCCGACCGCGTCGGTCGCCCAGTGGTACCCGAGGTAGATGCGGCAGGCGGCGGTGAGCAGCACGACGAACGCCGCGACGACGAACGCGAGGGTCGTGATGACGGGCCGCCGATGCCGTGAGAACACGAGGTAGGTGCCGATGAACAGGAAGTCGGCGACTCCCATGACGTGCCCCGAGGGGAAGGAGGACGTCGGGTCGTAGCCGATCATCATCTCGTCGGCCGGGGGCCGGTCGCGGGCGATGATCGGCGCGAGCAGCTGCACGACGATGACGCCCAGGATCATACCGCCGGCGAGCAGGATGGGCCGCCACGCGTGCTTCGCGAGGATGCCCCACGCGACCGTCGTCACCAGGATGATGATGGGCATCGCGATCGGGCCGAACACGATCGACAGGATGATCATGAGCGTCGTGAGCCAGCCGTCACGGCCCGACTCGAGCCAATGCTCGACCGGGGCGTCGATGTACGACAGGTCGTCGGATTCGAGGATCGAGTCGAGCACGACGAAGAAGCCGACCAGGCCGGCCACGATGAGCACCGCGCCCGTGATGAACAGGTTCCGCTTCGCGGCGGCCGAGAGCACGCGCTCCTCGACCATGAACCGCTCGTGGAACCGCTGGAACCTTCCCGGCTTCTCGTCGGCCTTCGTGTGCGCGTCGGTGGAGTCGATCACCGCTGCTCCTCCCGTGGTCCGTTCCCGTTTCACGCCGGGATTCCCCCACAGTATGGCGCGCGACGCCGCCGGGCGCCCCCCATTGACGGCGCCCTCAGAACCCCTCAGCGGCGGTCAGTCGGCCGGATGCCACTGCCTCGGAGAACGCGGCGTAGTCGCGCTCGTTCTGGTCGGCGTAGTCGATCGCGAACTCGGCGACCGCCCGGTCGAACCGATCGCTCGCGCCGAGGTACGCGCCGATCGCAACGCGGTCGCCGGCCCTGGCATGCGCTCGAGCGAGCGTCTCGCCGCAGGCGCGAGCGTAGAACTCCGCGCCCTTCGGCACCATAATCTCGATGTCTGCGGAGCCCTTCCAGTCGTGCAGCTGCCGGATGTAGAAGTCGCGCTCGATGCCGTCCGCCCCTTCCGCCCGCTGCCATCCGAGGAACAGGTCGCTGGCCGCCTGCATGAGCCTCTGCCCGCGGACGACCCGCTCCCCGTGGTTCTCGTACGGGCTCGGCGGCAGGAACCGCTCGAGCACCGACGCCTCGGCCTCCTTGGCCTGCAGCAGCAGGGGGTCGCGATCGTCGCGGCCGCGGAAGAGCAGCACCCAGGCGCGCGTGCCCACGCTCCCGACTCCGACCACCTTGCGCGCCATGTGCACGTACTGGAACTCGGCGAACGGGTGGTGCTCACGCTGGAGCGTCTTCCGGTACCCCTCGAGCAGTCCCTGCATCGCTCGCACATCGTCGCCCGGCGACCGGCCCTCGGGCAGCAGGTCCTCGACGGGCACGATGAGCGGCGGGTCGGCCGCGATGCGGAGTTCTCCGTCGAGGACGCGAACGAGCTTCGAGAACGCCTGCATGCTGTCCTTCGTGCGGGCCTTCGCGAGCGCCGCCTGCGTGCGCTTGACCTGTTTCGCGTCGATGCGGTTCGCCGCGCGCTCCTTGCGCATCCATGCCTCGACCTGGTCCTCGTCGAGGCGGTCGTACCACGCCTCAAGCACGCCCATGCGGGAGAGCCTGCGCATGTACTCGCGGTAGCCGCGCACCGAAGCGCGGACCACTCGCGAACGCTCGGACTCCGAGTAGCCACGATGCCGCCCCGCGACCTCGAAGCTCGCCGCGAGTCGCTTGACGTCCCACTCCCACGGGCCGGGGAGGGTCTCGTCGAAGTCGTTGATGTCGAAGATCAGCCGTCGCTCGGGCGAGGCGAACACGCCGAAGTTCGACAGGTGCGCGTCACCGCAGATCTGGGTGGTGAGCCCCGAGGCCGGCGAGCCGGCGAGGTCGGATGCCATGATGAGCGCCGCGCCACGATAGAAGTTGAACGGCGAGACGAGCATTCTCCCGTACCGGATGGGTACGAGCTCGGGCACGCGCGTGACCGCCTGCTCCTCGAGCAGCGCCACGGGATCCGGTCGGTCGGATGGCGCCGTCCAGCCGGCGTGCGACGAGCGCGGGACCGCACGACGCGCTGCCCTGCCGGCGTCGCGCCGGGCGTCGACATCGTTGCGTGGAATCGTCTCGAGGGTCTCGGACGTGGTCGTGTCACTCATGGCGTGCCTCCTCGGTCTCCGGCCGGACGGGCCGTCCTCGCGGGCGACGCGGCGGCGCGTCATCCGGTATGCCCTTCGAGAACAGGAGCGCTCCGAGGGCGATGGCGATCAATCCCACGAACGCGACCCGCAACGCTCCGATCTGGGCCGTTCGATACGCGTCGGCGAGCGTCTGCGCGTCGTCGTCGGAAAGCCCCGCATCCTCGCCGATGTCCGCCACCGTGGACGCGGGCACGAGCTCGACGCCGCCCGCGGTCGCCTCCGCCACCTGCGCCTTCACGTCCTCGGGCAGCTCGCTCGCGGCGACGCTCCCGGCGAAGGTCGTGGCCAGCGCGCCGAGCAGCACGGACCCGATGAGCGCCGTCCCGAGGGACGAGCCCAAGTTCTGGAACACGCCCTGCATGCCGCCGACCTCGCTCGCCTTCTCGGGGCCGGCGCTCGACATGTTGACGTTCCCGAGCTGCGAGGCGAGCAGTCCGAGCGCTCCGCCGGCCGTGAACATGCCGATCCCGAACGCGGGGAACTGGAGCTCGACGTCGACCGAGGCGAGCAGCACCAGCGCCGACAAGGCGAGCACCCCCTGGGCGATTCGCACGATCCGGCGCGCGGACCAGATGTTCGAGAGCCTGGTGCCGGCGAACGAGAAGAGGATCAGCGAGATCGAGAGGGGGAAGATGCGCAGGCCCGTCTGGAGCGCGTCGAAGCCGAGGGTCATCTGCAGGTACACGGGCACCATGAAGAACAGCCCGGCGGTGACGGCGTACTGCGCACCGAGCGCGCCGAGTCCGCTCCGCAATCGCCGGATCTCGAACAGCGCGACGTCGAGCAGCGGCGTCCGGCCCTCGTCGGCGAGCCGGCGCTGCCTGCCGAAAAACCAGGCGAGCAGGATGCATCCGCCGAGGATGAGCCACGTCGTGAGCGAGATGCCCAACGGGACGATCTCGACCCCGCCGATCTGGGGCGCCTCCAGCGGACGGATCCATCCCCAGACCTTGCTCTGCAGCATCCCGTAGACGATCGCGACGAGGCCCGCGGACGAGAGCAGCACGCTCGGCAGGTCGATGGACGACGGCCGCGGCGGATGCCGGTCGACGATGCGGCGGGAGAAGAGCACGACCACGGCCATGACGACCACTTCGCCGATGAACACGTAGCGCCACGAGAAGTAGGTTGTGACGAACCCGCCGATGAGCGGACCCGCGGCGACGGCCGCGCCGGAGGCGGCCCCGATCATCGCGAACGCCGTCACTCGCTGCCGCCCCTGGTAGTTGTCGGCGATGAGCGCCGCGATCGCCGGGATCACCAGGACGGCGCCCATGCCCTCGACCACGGACCATCCGAGGAACAGCACGACGATGTTCGGGCTGAGCGCGGTCGTCAGCGAGCCGATCGCATAGACGATCGAGCCGATCACGAACGCACGCAGGCGTCCCCACACGTCGCCGAGCTTGGCTCCGACGAGCATGAGCGCCGCCATCGTGAGCGTGTAGAACGTGATCGCCGCCTGCATCGCGGCGACCGTCGTGTCGAGATCCTCGACGACGGTCGAGATGGAGACGTTCATCACCGAGCTGTCGAGCACCATCACGAACTGGGCCGCCGACAGCGCGGTGACGACCGTCCAGGACGCTGAGCGCCCGTTCACGGGCTGGTCCGTGCCCACATCGGCGCCGGCGCTTGCGCGGTCGCCGGCGGTTGCGTCACCGCCGTCCGCTGCGCCTGAGTCAGGCTGCGCTGCGGAAGGGCTCATGGTGGTACCCCTCCTTGTCGAGGATCGCGATCGTCCCCTCCGGGACCTCGACGAAGACGCCCGGGAGGTCGTTGAGCGGTTCGGAGACCACCACGTGCGCGTGCTCGCCGAACTGGCTGAGCCGCTCGGCCTCCGGATACATCTCGCGGATGGTGGGGATGTCGACCGAGTGGAACAGCGTGCGGGAGCGGCCCTGCGACGAGTACCGGAGCGCCCAGATCGTCGCACCGTCGGCGACCGCGATCGTGCCCTGCATCGGGAACAGGATGCCCTTCTCCCGGCCCACGCGCTCGATGTGGTCGACCATTGCGGTCAGCGCCTTCACGGGATCGTCGACGAGGCCGAACGTGATCGCGAGGTGGAACATCACCTCGGAGTCGGTCGTGCCCTTGAGGTGCGTGTACAGCGATGGATCGACGGCGAAGGTCAGGTCGCGCTTGACCTTCGCGAACTCGCCGAGGAACCCGTTGTGCATGAACAGCCAGTTCTCCCACCGGAACGGATGGCAGTTGGTGCGCTGGATGGGCGGCCCGCCCGCCGCGCGCACATGGCTGAAGAACAGGGGGCTCTCGATCGATCGAGCGAGCTCGCGCACGTTCTCGTCGTTCCATGCGGGTTCGACGCTGTGGAACACGGTCGGGATGCTGCCCGCGACCGCGCCCTTCGGATACCACCCGATCCCGAACCCGTCGCCGTTCACGGTCTCGGCGCCGAGCGGTGAGTCCAGCGACTGCGCCACGAGCGAGTGCTTCGCGTCGAGGATCACCGCCGAGGCCCGCAGGGGCTCTCCCGAGTACGCCAGCCAGCGGCACATGAGCGCCCTCCCCCGCCACGGCCCCCGCCGCGGCGTCACCTCGCCAGTCTGGTCGCCCGGCCGGGATCGCGGTGGGTCGAAAGTCTCACTCGGCGGGCTCGGCGCACGGAGCGGCCTCGGTCATGCGCTGCGTCGCCTGCTCGTACGACCACGGAAGCTCGACCAGGGGCTGCGTGCGCTCGTCGGCGGCTGCGGCCTTCGACCCGAGCGACGCGAGCGCGAACGCGGCCTCGCGCACGAGCGTGGCGCCGCCGGTCGAGTTGTTGAGTGCGAGCACGACGGTGAGGCCCGAGTCGGGGTCGGTGAAGGCCGCCGTCAGCGCGCCGGTCGATTCGCCGGCCATGCCGCGCAGGGGCCCGTACTGCTGGGCGCCGATTCCCTGGGCCTGCCACGACGGCGCCGAGCCGCCGAACGGCACGACGTCCCACGCCTGGCGCGCGGTCCCCTCCTCGAACAGCGCCCCGCTCGCATAGGCCTGGCTGAACTCGCGGACCTCGTCGAGCGTGGAGCGGGCTCCGCCCGCCGCGCCGCCGATGGAGCTCGAGCGTCGCGACACGTCGACGACGGTCGCGCAGTCGGGTGAGCCATCCGCCGCCAGGGCCGCAGAGTAGCCGCCGAGGGCGCCCGTGTAGGCGGTGTCGGACTGCTCGGGCAGCACCGTGCCGTCCATGTCGAGCGGGTCGAGCACGTACTGCTCGGCGAGCTCCGACCAGCTGCGGCCCGTGTGCTGCTCGAGCGCGGTCGCGAGCAGCAGGATGCCGGTGCGCGACTCCTTCCAGACGGCTCCGGGTTCGCCGACGTGCGCGAGCGCCATCCCGCTCGCGATGAGCTCGCCCGCCGGCCAGACGCGCTCGGGATTGGCGACGAAGTGCCGGCGGAGCGGGGGGTAGTAGTCGTCGAGGCCCGACGTGTGGCGGCACAGCTGCTCGACCGTGATGTCGCCGAGGCCGGGCAGTCCGCGGACCATGGTGTCGATGCGCTGGTCGAGCTCGATGACGTCGGCGTCGACGAGCCGCATGGCGATGGCGCACGTGAGCTCGCCGGTCACGGCAGGCAGCTGGAACGCGGTGTCGGTCGTCGCCTTCGCGGCGCCCTTGGAGAGGTCGACCGTGCCCGCGGCCGCGGTCCACGCTCCGGCCCAGGGCGCCCAGACGCCCGCGATGCCGCCGCTCGAGCCGCTCACGCGGATCGCCTCGTCGAGCGTCGCGTCGAGGCGCTCCTGGAGGTCGGCGGGGAACTCGCCCTCGACCTGGTCATAGTCGGCGGCCGGCTCGGCGGGAGCCATGCAGGCGGACAGCGCGAACAGCGTGCCCGCGGCGACGAGCGCCGCGACGATCCGCCGAACGCGTGTCACCACTCCAGCCACCGTGCCCCCCGCCGTGTGTCCGTTGCGATTGTAACCCGCATGCGTCGGCGTCGACGTGTTCGAGGCTACTCCGTGACCCGTGATCCCGCGGACGACGCCGGGCGCGTGTCCCCCGGGTCGTGGCTACTCGACGATCACGGGGTCGGCGACGCCGAGCTCGCGCGCAGCACCCGACATGAACCGCTCGACGTCGCGATCGACGATGATGTCGCGCGGCACGAGCGGCCGGGCGAGGTACAGCCCCTCGAGGCTCGTCAGCCGCGAGAGCGCGACGTAGGTCTGGCCCGGGCTGAACACGCGCGAGCCGAGATCGACGATCGCAGTGTCGTAGCTCGCGCCCTGCGACTTGTGGATGGTGACGGCCCACGCGAGCCGCAGGGGGAACTGGGTGAACTCGGCGACGATCTCGCGCTCGAGCTTCTTCGCGACCGGATCCCAGGTGTACCGGTACTTCTCCCACGTGACCGGCTCGACCTCGTGCTCGACGCCGTCGACCTCGACGCGCACCTCGCGGTCGAGCGAGGTGACGGTGCCGATCGTGCCGTTCACCCAGCGCGGCGCCTCGCCCCACCCGGCGGTGTCGTTGCGGAGGAACATGACCTGCGCCCCGACCTTGAGCTCGAGCTTCTCGTCGGCCGGGTAGCCGCGGCCGCCGAACTCGCCGTTGACGTCGGCCTCGTTGGCGAGCGAGTGCCCGGGCAGGCGGTGCAGGGCCGTGCGATTGATGCGGTTCACGGTCTCGTTCGTGGTCGCGAGCGTGATCGCGCCCTGTTCGGGGAGCGGTCGACGCGCACCCGTGTCGTTCAGCACGCCGGCGATCTCGGCGGTCACCATGCCGTGCCGCACCGCGTTGAGCATGTGCTTGAACGCATCGTCGTGCTGCCGGTGCACCTCGCCGAGCTCGTAGATGCGCAGGTCGGCCTCGTTCCAGACCTTCGCGTCGAAGAACCACATCGAGCGGTAGGTGTCGGCGAAGTACCGCCGCTCGTCGCCCGATCCGGGCACAGGCGCGAGTTGGTAGGGGTCGCCGAAGAGCACGACCTGCACGCCGCCGAACGGCTCGTGGGGGCGCTGCCGCGCCTGCCGCAACGAGCGGTCCATCGCGTCCATCAGGTCGGCGTTGACCATCGACACCTCGTCGACGACGAGCGTGTCCATGGCGTTGAGGAGCTTGCGCACGGCATCGTTCTGGTCGATCTCGGCGTCGGCGATGACGCCGATCGGCAGGCGGAACAGCGAGTGGATCGTCTGCCCGCCCACGTTCAGCGCCGCGACGCCGGTCGGCGCGCAGATCACGATCTGCTTGCCCGTGTTCCAGTTGAGGTGGTTCAGCAGCGTCGACTTGCCGGTGCCCGCACGACCGGTCACGAAAACGTGCTCGCGCGTGTGCTCGATCGCCTGGAACACCGCCTGCTGCTCGGCGGTGAGGGTCACGGTCTGCACGATCGGGCCTTCGGGAGTGGGTCGGGACGGATGCCGCAGGCGGGTCGGTCGAGCGGATGCCTCGCGCCGGGCGTCTTCACTGTAGACCGCGTGGCCGGGGTGCCGGCCCGTCGTCGCGACATCCGTTCACCCTGCGCGTCGCGTTGTGGACGGACGGAGGATCGGCGATCCCGCTGTCTAGACTTGCCGCGTGGGGAGCTCGGGCCGACGGGGTGGGCGCCTGTCGCCGGCCGCGATCGCGGGGTGGACGGGTCTCGCGGTGCTGCTCGGCGGCGCGTTCCTCGCGGCGCTCGGCGGACTCAACCAGACGCTCTACGGCGCGCCCGCGTTCGTCGAGCGGTACCTCGGCAACATCGCCAGGGACGACATCGTGAGCGCGGCCGCGACGCCCGGTGTCCGGCTCGACGAGGGCGCGCTCCAGGCGGCCGGGCTGCCGACCGACATCTCGACGGCGATGCTGCGATCGGGTGTCGTCGATACCGGGCCCGAGGACGTGCGCATCGTGTCCGACGTGCCCCACGACGACGGCTCGCACACCGTGACCGCGAGCTATCGGCTCGAGTCGTCGATCATCGAGACCGCGTTCGACGTGCGCCCGATCGACCCGCTCTACGGTGTGCTGCACCGGTGGGAGTTCGCGACCAGCCCGCTCGCCGTCATCCAGGTGACGGCGGCGCACAGCCCGCTCTTCACGGTCGGGTCGCTCACGCTCGACACGCGGGCGACCAAGTCGGGCGACGAGCTCGCGGCCTTCACGCAGCAGGCGTCGTACCTGGCCATCGCCCCCGCGGTGTACGAGTTCGGCTACGAGTCCACGTTGCTCGAGGCCGTGCCCGCCCAGGTCGTCGCCGAGCCCGGCGCCGAGGTCGCCGTCACGGTCGATGCCCTGCCGACCGAGGCGTTCGTCGAGCGCGTCCAGGCGAAGGTCGACGAGTTCCTCCAGGATCAGTGCGCGACGCAGGCGGTGCTGCAGCCCGCCGGGTGCCCGTTCGGTGTCGTGGTCGACGACCGGGTCGTCGGCGAACCCGTGTGGACCATCGTGAGCTCTCCCGAGGTGACGCTCGTGCCCGGCGAGACGACGTTCGAGATGCCCCCGACCCCTGGCGTGGCGCGCATCACGGTCGACGTGCAGTCGCTGTTCGACGGATCCTTCTCGACGCTCGAGCAGGACGAGGGCTTCACGCTCTCGCTCGATGCGACCGTGCGACCCGACGGGTCGATCGCCATCCAGCTCCGCTGACCCGGGCTACCCTTCGAGCGCCTCGAGGCCGGCGATCGCCGCCGTCACGATCTCGTCCAGCGGCCTCTCGATGGCACATCGCACCGCGCGCTCGTCGGCTGCGGGCGACTCGTAGAGCGCGAGCTGCGACGCGAGCATGGTCGCGGGCATGAAGTGGCCGGCTCGCGCACCCAGGCGCTCGGCCAGCACCTCGGGATCGCCCTCGAGGGCGACGAAGGCGACATCGGGCGCAGCGGTCCGGAGCCGATCGCGATACGCACGGCGCAGGGCCGAGCACGCGACGACGATGCCCGGCGGCTCGGCCTCGGCGAGCGCCGCGCCCACGACGTCGAGCCACGGCCACCGGTCGTCGTCGGTGAGCGGCGTTCCCGCGCGCATCTTCTCGACATTGACGGCCGGGTGCAGGTCGTCGGCGTCGACGAACGGCACGTCGAGCCGGCGGGCGAGCGCCTCGCCCACGGTGGACTTGCCCGCTCCCGACACGCCCATGACGACGATGCGCGCCATCCGCTCGCCCCTCATTGCACGCCGTCGCGCTGGGCCAGGGCCGCCAGCCGGGCGTTGTACTCCTCGAGCTCGGCCTCACCCGTGCGATCGGCGTGCCGGTCGCGGCGCTTCGTCTCCTTGGCGTCGCTGCGCGCCCACTGCACGGCCACGGCGATCGCCAGTGCGAGGGTCGGGATCTCGCCGATCGACCAGGCGATGCCGCCGCCCACCTGCTGGTCGGCGAGCGCGTCGGTGCCCCAGCCCATCGCTCCGTACCAGTCGGCGAGCAGCAGCCCGCTGCTCATCATGATCGACAGGCCGAAGAACGCGTGGAACGCCATGGTGCCGAGCAGCAGCAGCAGCCGGAACGGGTACGGCAGGCGATACGGCACCGGGTCGATGCCGATGAGCGACTGCACGAACAGGTAGCCCGTGATGAGGAAGTGCGCGACCATCCACTCGTGGCCGATGTGGTCCTCCATGGTCCACCGGAAGAGCGGCGAGTAGTAGAAGACCCACAGCGACCCGGCGAACAGCACCGCCGCGACGATGGGGTTCGCGATGATGCTCGCGAACCTCGAGTGCACCGCGAGGAGGATCCACTCGCGGCCACCGCGGCTGCCGTCCTTGCGAGGGCGGATGGCGCGGGCCGCGAGCGTCACGGGCGCGCCGGGCACGAGGAGCACGGGCACCGCCATCGTCAGTACCATGTGCGCGAGCATGTGCGCCGAGAACAGGGTCTGCTCGTAGACGTTCACGCCGCCGCTCGTGACCCAGGCGAGCAGCGCGAGGCCCGAGACCCACAGGATGGTGCGCCACACCGGCCAGCGGTCGCCGCGGCGGTGCAGCCGCACGACGCCCGCGACGTAGAAGAAGATGCCGAAGCCGCAGAGCAGCAGCCAGAGCAGGTCGGGGTTCCACTCGGTGAAGTAGCGCCATGGCTCGGGCCACGGCGGCAGCGGCTCGCCCGTGAGGATCTCGGCGGGCGTGCGCGCGAGCTGTCCCGCCGTGTCCTCCGAGACGGGCGTGGCGGTGCGTGCGAGTGCGGCGGCGACGCCCGAGGCGAGGCCCATGAACGCGAGCTCGACGGCGACGAGCAGCCAGAAGGTGCCGGTCGTGGATGCCGCGGGGCGGGTCATCCGCCCGATCAGGATGCGACGCTGCGCGGCGCCGAACAGGCCCAGCGCGATGAGCGCGGCGACCTTGACCACGACGAGGATGCCGTAGCCCGTGGTCAGCTGGTCCCACGAGCCGATGCGGAGCGCCGCGCTCGCATAGCCCGAGATCGCGACGACGATGAAGCAGACCAGCGCGACCGTCGAGTACCGCGCCAGCACGACCCCGAGCCGGTCGCCGTCGAGCGCGGGCTTGAGCAGGACCAGCGTGACGAGTCCCCCGAGCCATGCGGCGACGAACACGAGGTGCAGTCCGAGCGCCGTGATCGCCTCGGAGTGGCCGGCGGTGCCGGCCGCGTGGCCCTGCTGCGCCATGGGGACGAGTGCGACCACGGCGAGCACCGTCACGAAGACGAGCGCCGTGTGGTTTCGCACGGCGAAGCACAGCACGGTGACGGCGGCCGCGACCAGCGTGGTCGTCAGCCACGCTCGTCCGAGCTCGATCGTGGTCGCGAACTGGCCGAGCTGCGCGCCGAACCGGTCGCCCAGGTCGAACGGGGCGCCGGTCACGAGCATGAAGGTGAGCACGCCGGTGGCGGCGCTCGCGACCGTGAGCACGGCGGCGGATGCCGCGGCGACATCGAGCGCGAGGTCGAACTCGCGCCGCTTCGGGCTGAGCGCCCACACCGCGAGCACGAGCGCGCCGATCATGCCGGCCGCGCCGAGGTTCACGAAGAGCTTCGCGACCGGGACGCCCCAGCGTGCGACGGGCCCCGGGTCCTGGATGGGGAACGGCGCCGCTCCCCCGCCGTACGCGAGCGCGGCGACCATCGCGCCGAACGCGACGGCGACGAGCAGGGCAGGGCCGAGGACGCGGACGGAACGGGGCACCGCACAAGCCTAGGCGAGCCCGCTGGGAGCGGGGCTCCGGCGCCATCCGCTCGCCCCGCCATCGATTCAGGAGAACGGAGGCTGCTCAGGACCGGATCCGCGATCCGGTCCTGACGAGCCCGCGTTCTCCTGAAACGGAGGGGGGATCGATGGCGCGGGAGGATCGGGACGCCGGAACGGTCCTCCGCACCCGCACATCTCCTCCCGTGCGAGTGAGAACGGATGGCGCGGCACGCCGTCCCGGGCACGCCGAAGGGGCGCACCGGATGGACCGGGCGCCCCTTCAGGAGTCTCGGAATGCGTCGTGCGACGCGCGCGAGTTACTTGACGGCGGCCTTGAGCTTCGAGCCCGCGGAGACCTTGACCGAGTTGCCCGCGGCGATCTGGATGGTCTCGCCCGTCTGCGGGTTGCGGCCCGTGCGGGCGGCGCGATGGGTGCGCTCGACGGCGAGCCAGCCCGGGATGGAGACCTTGGTGCCCGATCCGACCGAGTCGGCCAGCGTCTCGAAGAACCCGTTCAGCACGGAGTCGACGGTGCTCTGGCTCTGGTTCGTCGCCGCAGCGATCTTGGCAACGAGCTCGGACTTGTTGAGCGACTTGTCAGCCATGGAATGTCCTCCTCGGACCTTCGCTGTGTCAACAGCTGTCATGTGGATACGCGGAGTCGACCTCGCGATCGCCCCCGTGGCCGTTCAGGCCGCCTCGAATGTAGCAGAGTCCCGCGGAAACACGCGGATTTCCGGGTGTTTGGGGCACGTTTCGCAGGGGGTTGACGGATGGCGCGACAACCCCGTCGCGTACGGCTCCTGATGAGACGACAAGAGGGGCGCCCCGATGACCGGGACGCCCCTCTCGGGAAGCGGTACTGCTTACCAGCTCGACTTGGTGATGCCGGGCAGCTCGCCGCGGTGCGCCATGTCGCGGAAGCGCACGCGCGAGATGCCGAACTTCGAGAGGTTGCCGCGGGGGCGACCGTCGATGGCGTCGCGGTTGCGGAGGCGGACCGGCGACGCGTCGCGGGGCAGCTTCTGCAGGCCGACGCGGGCGGCCTCGCGGCTCTCGTCGGTGCCGTTCGGGTCGACGAGCGCCTTCTTCAGCTCGAGGCGCTTGGCCGCGTAGCGCTCGACGATCACCTTGCGCTGGTCGTTGCGCGCGATCTTGCTCTTCTTCGCCATGTCTTAGCGCTCCTCTCGGAAGTCGACGTGCTTGCGCACCACGGGGTCGTACTTCTTGAGCACGAGACGGTCGGGGTTGTTGCGACGGTTCTTGCGGGTCACGTAGGTGTACCCGGTGCCGGCCGTCGAACGGAGCTTGATGATCGGACGGATGTCCTGCTGCTTCGCCATTAGAGCTTCACCCCACGAGCCTGGATGTCCTTGATGACGGCCTCGATGCCACGGGCGTCGATCACCTTGATGCCCTTGGCGGACACGTTCAGGGTGACGTTACGACGCAGCGACGGCACGTAGTAGGTCTTCTTCTGCACGTTCGGGTCGAAGCGGCGCTTCGTCCGGCGGTGCGAGTGCGAGATGTTGTGTCCGAAGCCGGGGGTGGCTCCGGTCACCTGGCACACTGCTGCCATTGGTCTTTCCTCCAATACCGAGGGGCCGGACGGCCCCTCCCAAGGTCACTTGTCTGCAGGCGAGCCCCTCCGCTACGCGGTAGATACAGGGGGATTCGCCTACGGTCTGGACGGTGGAAGCGCCCAGCCAAACGTCGAGTCTAGCAGAGGGCCAGATCAGGGCCGAATCGGATGCCGCGGCATCCGTCGCCGGCGTCGACGTCGTCACCCCGCCGGGATGGTCCGCCGCGACAGCAGCGCCGCGACGAAGAAGCACACCGCTCCGAGCATGGTGCCGAGGTTGGCCCAGTACTCGCTGAGGAGGTCGCCGGTGGCCGGCAGCACGTACGCGCCGACCGCCGACGCCCCGAACGCGACCGAACCCGCGAGGTTCAGCCACGTGCCGTGCCACGTGCGGGCGTCGGGATCCCAGAGCCGGCCGCGATCCTTCGTCGCGATCACCGCGAGCGTGCTGGCCACGAGGAAGGCAAGCGAACCCCACGCGTCCGGGCGCCATCCCACCCCCACGGCGTCGGGCCGCGCGATCGCTGCGGCGAGCGCCGCGAACGTGCTGACGTTGAAGAGGAGCGTGCCCAGGAACTGGACGGCCGCCGCCCACCAGTCCGCGCGGTCGGCGCGATTGGTGTCACCGTGCGGCGGCCGTCGTCCGCTGAGGCTCAGCTGGATGAATCCGGCCGTGGTGAAGAAGAGCGAACCGATGAAGAACGTGAGGTTCGCCCCGACGGCGCCCACCCAGGCGGCGTACGGCGGCAGCGCGCCGACGAGGAAACAGAGCGAGCCGACCGCGAAGCCCCACGCCTCACGGCGCAGCCGCCGGATGGTCGCCGCCCCTGGTGCGGTCACGTCAGTGGTGGAACGCCGGCGGGAGACCCGGGTGCGGCATGGGCGCGTCGAGCGAGTCGAGGAACTCGGTCTCCTCTCGGATGTCGTGCAGCAGGTCCTCGGCGAGGTCGCGGCTGAGGCCGTCGCGGCAGACGATGCGCATGACCGTCTGGCCCTCGAGCTCGCCCGAGAGCGGATACGCGGGCACGAGCCATCCCTTGATGCGGAGCCGTTCGGAGAGGTGGTACAGCGTCCACTTGTCGGTGTGGCCCGGCTTCAGCCGCCAGGCGAACACCGGGATGTCGCTGCCGTCGGTCAGCAGCTCGAAGGCGTCGAACCTGCCCACCTCGTGCGAGAGGTAGCGCGCGACATCCTGCGACGCCTGCTGGATCGAGGTGTACCCGGAACGGCCCAGACGGAGGAAGCGGTAGTACTGCAGCAGCACCTGTGCACCGGGTCGCGAGAAGTTGAGGGCGAAGGTCGGCATCGAGCCGCCGAGGTAGCTGACGCGGAAGACGAGCTCCTCGGGCAGGGCCGCGGTGTTGCGCCACACGATCCAGCCGACGCCCGGGTACACCAGGCCGTACTTGTGCCCCGACGTGTTGATCGACTGCACGCGCGGCACGCGGAAGTCCCACTCGAGCTCGGGCTGCAGGAACGGCGCGACCATGGCGCCCGAGGCGCCGTCGATGTGGATCGGGATGTCGAGGCCGGTCTTCGCCTGGATGGAGTCGAGCTTCGCCTGCACCTTCATCACGGGTTCGTAGGCGCCGGTGTACGTGACGCCCATGAGCACGACGACGCCGATCGTGTTCTCGTCGACGACGTCCTCGAGGCTCGTGCCGTCCATCAGCGGATGCTCCTCGGTGGTGGCCACCTGGCGCATCTCGACGTCGAAGTAGTTGCAGAACTTCTCCCAGCAGACCTGGACCGCCGAGCTCATGATGAGGTTGGGCTTGTCGGCGTCCTTGCCCGCGGCGCGGCGTGCCTTCTGCCACCGCCGCTTGAGCGCGAGGCCGCCGAGCATGCAAGCCTCGGACGAGCCGATGGTGGATGTGCCGATGACGTCGGTGCGGTCGGGCGCGTGCCAGAGGTCGGCGAGGATGCGCCAGCAGTACTCCTCGATGGCGGCCGTCGCCGGGTACTCGTCCTTGTCGATCATGTTCTTGTCGAACGCGTCGGCGTAGAGGCGGTCGGCCGACTCGTCCATCCACGTGCCGACGAACGTGGCGAGGTTCAGGCGGGCGTTGCCGTCGAGCATGGTCTCGTCGCGCACGATCCGGTACGCGGTCTCGGGCAGCATCGAGTTGTCCGGGATCTGGGTGTAGCGCGCGGTGGTCGCCTCACCCGCACGCGAGAAGGTCGGAATGAGCGCATCGTCCTGGTACATGGGTCCCCCTTCGTCCGCTCGGTGACGCGGACCCACGGAACGTAGCCCGGCCCGGCCGGGGCCGTGGGGACTCAGGTCCCGTGGGAGTGGCGATCCGCCGCGGACGCGTGCGCCGCCGGCGCCGACTGCGCCGACTGCGCCGCAGTGCACTCCGCGCAGAGCCCGAAGACGTCGACGACGTGCGCGGCGGCCGTGAAGCCGTGCTCGGCGGCGACCCGCTTGGCCCACGCCTCGACCTCGTCGGCGGCGATCTCGACGGTGAGCCCGCAGTTGCGGCAGATCAGGTGGTGGTGGTGCCCGGTGCTGCACGCGCGGTAGAGCGCCTCGCCCTCGGGCGACTGCAACGAGTCGGCCTCGCCGTTGGAGGCGAGGTCGCCGAGCGCGCGGTACACGGTGGCCAGGCCGATCGGCGAGCCGCTCGCGTGCAGCGCCGAGTGCAGCGCCTGCGCGCTGATGAACCCCTCGGTGCCGTCGAGCGCCTCGCGCACCGCCTCGCGTTGCCAGGTGTTCCGCTTCATGCGATCCGTGCGTCCTCCGCGGTCTCCACCGGAATGGGAGCCCGTCTCGAGGGTAGTCGCCGCAGCTGGGAGCCGACGAGCGCGACGAGCAAGAACGCCGTGGCCGCGAGCACGATCGACGGGCCGGCCGCGACGGCGGCGTACCGTGACACGAGCACGCCGATCACGCCCGCCGCGGCACCGATCAGCGGGGCGGCGAAGAGCACGCCGCGGAAGGTCGGCACGACCAGACGCGCCGCTGCGGCAGGCGCCGCGATCAGGGCGATGGCGAGGATGGCGCCCACCGCCGGCAGCGAGCTGACGACCGAGGCCGCCGTAAGTCCGAGCACGAGCACCTCGATCGGCCACTCGCGGAATCCCGCGGCGCGGAACCCTCCCTGGTCGAAGGTCGAGAAGACGATGCGCGTGCCGAATGCCGCGACGAGGGCGACGGATGCCACGAGGACGACGATCGCGAGGGCGATGTCGCCGTCGCTCACGGTGAGGATCGATCCCACGAGCAGCGACTCGGGCTGCACCGGGAGCCCGGGGATGAGCGCCTGGAGCAGCGCGCCCGCCGCGAACCCGCCGGTCAGGACGACGCCCGCGGCGACCTGTGCGCCCTGCCGTCGCACGCGGGCGATCCACGACATCACGGCGACGATGACGACGGATGCCGCGGCGGCCCCGAGCGGCACGCCGATCCCGAGCGCGGCCGCGGCCACCGCCCCGGGATAGGTCGCGTGCGTGAGCGCCTGCGCGAAGAACGTGCGCCGGCGCAGGACCACGAGCGCGCCGACGAATCCGGCACCCGCGCCGATGACGATCGCCGCGACCAGTGCGCGCTCGAAGTACCCCATCACCGCTCCCCCGTGGCCAGGGCGGCGGCCGGACGTCTGCCGGGGCGCGTCATCCGGTCGCGGACGAGCCGGAGCGCGAGGAGCGCGGCGTACGCCGCCACGAACACGGCGACGACGGTGGCGCCCGCCGGCAGGTCGACGCCCGCTCCCACCGAGATCGCGAAACCGAGCGACAGCCCGAGCCAGGCACTCATCGCGCCGACCGCCGCGGCGACCGGGAACAGCCACCACAGCCGGTCGGTCACGAGCCGCGACGACGCCCCCGGAACGATGAGCAGCGCGAGGACGAGGAGCGTGCCAACGGTGCTCGCGCCCGCCACGACGACCAGCGCGACGGCCGAGTTGAGGACGAGGTCGAGCGCGAGGGGCCGGTCGCCCCACGCTCGCCCCGCCTGGGGGTCGAACGCGCGCAGCACCTGCTGCTTGAGGGTGACCCCGACCAGCACGGCGGCGGCGAGCGAGACGACGATGAGCGGGACCACGTCCTCGGGGGCGATCGTGAGCACGCGGCCGAAGAGGAGCGCCTCGAGCTCACCGGCGTAGTCGTCGCTGCGCGACACCACGATCACGCCGACGCTGAACGCTGCGGTGAGGACCACCGCGACCGCCGCGTCGGATGTGACGCCCCCGCGCACGAAGAGCGTCAGCGCCACCGCGCCGGCCAGCGCGGCGATCGCGGCGCCCGGCACGAGTCCGGCCGTGCCGCCCACGGCGAGGCCGATGGCGAGCCCGGGGAAGACGGCGTGCGTGAGCCCGTCGCTGATGAACTCGAGGCCGCGCAGGTTCACGAGCACGCCGACGAGCCCTGCGACGACCGCGAGCACGAGCAGCACGACGAGCGCCCGCCCCATGAATGGCAGGGCGTACGCGCCGACGAGCGCGTCCCACGCGCTCAACGCGCGCCCCTCCCCCGCCGCGGCGCCTCGGACGCGCGGTATGCCGCGATCGGCATCAGTGGCCCTCGTGGTCGGGCACGACCAGCGTGTGCTCGTCGATCTCGACCTCGACCCCGTCGAAGCACTCCTGCACGTTCGAGAGCGTCAGCACGTCGTCGACGGGCCCGCAGCTGAGCTGCGTGCCGTTCACGAGCAGCACCGTGTCGCAGACCTCGCGGGCGAGCTCGAGGTCGTGGGTCGAGACGATCACGGCGACACCGCGCGCCTTGAGCGTCCGAAGCGTGTCGACGAGCGCCTCGCGGTTGGCCTGGTCGAGTCCGTTGAACGGCTCGTCGAGCAGGAGCAGGCTCGGCTCGGAGGCCAGGGCCCGAGCGAGCAGGCCACGCTGCCGCTGCCCGCCCGACAGCTCGCCGAAGCGACGGTCGGCTCGGTCGGCCAGGCCCACCGTCTCGAGCGCCTCGCGCACGAGCTGCCGGTCGCGGCGACCCGGCCACCGGAAGAGGCCGAGGCGGCGGTACCGACCCTGCATGACGACCTGGGCGAGGCTGATCGGGAAGTCGGGATCGAGTTCCGCGGACTGGGGCAGGAAGCCGATCATGCCGTCCGCGTCGTTCGTTCGGCCGTCGACCTGCATGTCGCCGGCGACGAGCGGGACGAGACCCAGGATGCCGCGCAGCAGCGTCGACTTGCCGGCGCCGTTCGGGCCGATCACGGCGAGCGCCTCCCCCGGCGCCACGTCGACCGAGAGATCGGACACGCCCGCTCCACCCGGATACCGGAACGCGGCGTCGCGGAGGCGGAGGACCGGCGTCGTGGCGCTCATGCGGGTCATCCTCGCAGCGCGTCGGGCAGGGCGGAAGGCTCGACGCCCCACGATTCGAGGATCAGCCGCGCGTTGTGGAGCTGACTGCCGAGGTACGTGTCGCCGTCGGAGCCCGGCTGGCCGAGCGAGTCGCCGTACAGCGCGTCGTCGCCCGAGTACACGGCCACGTCGGCCTCGGCGGCGATGGTCGCGGCCGCCTTCGGCGAGATCGAGGCCTCGGAGAAGACCGCTCGCACACCCGTGGCACGGATGCGGTCGACGAGGCGGTCGATCTCGGCGGCGCTCGGCTCGGCGTTGTCGTCGAAGCTCGGGATGACGCTGCCGACGAAGGTCACGTCGTACGCGCTGAGGAAGTAGGTGAACGCGTCGTGGTTCGTCACGAGCAGCCGTTGATCGGCGGGCACCGCGGCCACGTTCTCGGCGATCCAGTCGTCGAGTGCCGCGAGCTGCGCCGTGTAATCGGACTCCCTCGCGCGCAGGGCCTCGATGTCGACGCCGTCGAGGTCGGCCAGGCCGTCGGCGATGTTCGCGACCATCTGCTCGGCGAGGGCGGGGTCGGTCCAGATGTGCGGATTGCCGGACCCGTGGGCGTGGTCGTCATCGTCGTGCGCCTCGTCGCCGTGCTCGTCGGCCTGCGCCGCCTCGTCGTGCACCTCATCGGTGCCGGCCAGCTCGATGCCCGTGCTCGCGTCGATGAGCGCGCCGTCGAACCCGGATGCCGCGATGGCATCGTCGAGCCAGCTCTCGAGACCGCCGCCGTTGACGACGAGCGCATCGGCCTGCCCGAGTGCGAGCAACTGCGCCGCCGAGGGGTCGAACGCGTGAGCGCTCTGCCCGGGCTGCAGCAGCGGCGTGAGCTCGACCTGCTCCCCCGCCAGCTCATCCGTGAAGTCGGCGACCTGGGTCGTGGTCGCCACGACTCGAGGCCCGTCTCCCTCACCGCCCGTTCCCGGCGAGGCACAGCCCGCGAGCAGCACGACGGAGGTCGCCGCGGCGGCGAGCAGCACGAGGCGAGCGGAGCGGCGGGGTCGGGTGGTGGGCACGAAGCCACCGTACGCTTATTGATAATGGTTGTCAAAATCACGAAAGCGTGCCGCAGCGAATGTCGCTCGGTGACGGCGGCTGTGGACGGTTCACCCACGTGACACCGGTCCATGCGACCATGTCTGCCGTGGAGATCACCACGGCACCCATCACGCTGCACCCGTTCACCGTCGCCGACGCCGAGCGCCTGCTCGCGGGCGACGTCGACCCGTTCGACGGATGGGAGGGCGGCTACTCGTTCACCGACGAGCCCGAGCTGCTCGCCGACTACGTCGGCACCGCCCGGCGCAATGGCGACCCGGCCCCCTTCGGCCCCTACCTGGTGCGCCGAGCGGCCGCACCCGATGGCGCCGACGGCGCGGCGATCGGCGGCGTGAACCTGTTCGGTCCGCCCGATCAGCGCGGAGCGGTGGAGTTCGGCTTCGCGCTCGTTCCCGCCGCGCGCGGCGAGGGCCTGTCATCGCACGTGGTCGCCGAGGCCCTGCGCCTGATCGCCTCGACCGGCGCCACGATCGCCCGAGCCGAATGCGAGATCGCGAACCTTCCCGCCCGGCGCGTGCTCGAGCGGGCCGGGCTGGTCGAGGTCGCCCGCGCCACCGATTCCGTCACCCTCGAGATCCGGCTGTAACGGCTCAGTCCAGCAGCAGCGCCGGCTCCTCGATGATCGAGGCGACGTCGGCGAGGAAGCGGCTGGCGACGTCGCCGTCGACGACCCGGTGGTCGAACGAGCCGCCGATCGTCGTGACGTACCGCGGGCGGACCTCGCCGTCGACGACCCACGGCTTCTGCTTGATCGTCCCGAGCGCCACGATCGCGACCTCGCCGGTGTTGAGGATGGGCGTGCCGGTGTCCATGCCGAAGACCCCGATGTTCGTGATGGTGATCGTGCCGCCCTGCATCTCGGCCGGCTGCGTCTTGCCCTCGCGCGCCGTGAGGGTGAGCTGCTCGAGCGCGGTCGCGAGCTCGACCATCGACATCGCCTGCGCCTCCTTCACGTTCGGCACGATGAGGCCGCGCGGCGTGGCGGCGGCGATGCCGAGGTTCACGTAGTGCTTGACGATGATCTCCTCGTCGGTCCACTGCGCGTTCGCGGTGGGGTTGCGTCGAGCCGCCCAGATCATGGCCTTCGCCATGATGAGCAGGGGCGACACCTTGACTCCGGCGAAGTCGGGCGAGGCCTTCAGGCGCTTGATGTACTCCATCGTGCGCGTGGCGTCGACGTCGACGAACACCGATACATGCGGCGCGGAGTATGCGCTCTGCACCATCGTCTGCGCGATCACCTTGCGCACGCCCTTCACGGGGATCCGCGTCTCGCGATCGGCCGGCAGTTCGGGCGTCTGGATGTTCCGGAAGACGCTCGCCTGGCTCGCCTCGCGGATCACGTCGTCGCGCGTCACGTCGCCGATCGGACCCGTCGGCGTGACGCGCGACAGGTCGACGCCGAGGTCCTTGGCCAGCTTGCGGATGGGCGGCTTGGCGATCACCGGCATGCCGTCGTCGGCACGCTCGGCGGGACGGGCGGGCTCACCGATGCCCACAGAGGCGCCGCCCGCCGGTGCGGCCGCGGCCGATGCGCTCGTCGCCGGCACGTCGGTCGGGGACGGCGGGACGAGGTGCTCGTGAGCTCCACCGGGTGAGGGATGGCGCCGACGGCGACTGCGCGTCGGGCCCGAGCTCCCGTGCCCGACGAGCACGGCGCCGGCGCCCTCGGACTCCACGGCCAGCGCGGGGACCGCGTCGGCCGCAGGCGCGGACGGGGCAGGCTCGGCAGATATGCCGCGCGCGGCATCCGTTCGGATGACCAGGATGGGCGTGCCGACGTCGACGGTCTGCCCCTCTTCCACGAGCAGCTCGGCGATGGTCCCCTCGAAGGCGCTCGGCAGTTCGACGAGCGACTTCGCCGTCTCGATCTCGACGAAGACCTGATCGAGCGCGATGCGGTCGCCGGGGGCGACGCGCCACTGCACGATCTCGGCTTCGGTGAGGCCCTCGCCCACGTCGGGCAGTGGGAACCGGATCTCGCTCATCGTGCTCCTCGGGTCGTCTTCGGAATCAGTAGGACAGCGCGCGGTCGACGGCCTCGAGCACGCGGTCCGCGCTCGGGAGGTACTCCGTCTCGAGCGCGGCGGGCGGGAACGGCGTGTCGAACGCCGAGACGCGCAGCACGGGCGCCTCGAGCGAGTAGAACGCGCGCTCGGCCACCGTCGCGGCGATCTCGGATCCGACGCTCACGGCGCCGTAGGCCTCCTGGGCGACGACGAGCCGGCCGGTGCGCTGGACCGAGTCGACGATGGGGCCGTAGTCGATGGGGGAGAGGGAACGCAGGTCGACGACCTCGAGGCTCCGGCCCTCCTCGGCCGCGATGTCGGCCGCCTGCAGGAGCGTGGCGACCATGGCGCCGTGGCCGACGACCGTGACGTCGTCGCCGCGGCGCACGACCCGGCTCGCGTGGAGCGCCAGGCCGCTGTGGTCGTGGTCGACGGGCCCCTTCGGCCAGTAGCGGCTCTTCGGCTCGAAGAACAGCACCGGGTCGTTCGAGGCGATGGCCTCCTGGATCATCCAGTACGCATCGTGCGGCGAGGACGGGCTGACGACCCGGAGGCCCGGCGTGTGGGCGAAGTACGCCTCGGGGCTCTCCTGGTGGTGCTCGATCGATCCGATGTGCCCGCCATACGGCACGCGGATCACGACGGGCATCGAGACCGTGCCGTCGTGGCGCACCGTCTGTCGCGCGAGCTGCGTCGTGATCTGGTCGAACGCCGGGAAGATGAAGCCGTCGAACTGGATCTCGACGACCGGCCGGTAGCCGCGCATCGCGAGCCCGATCGCCGTGCCGACGATGCCCGATTCGGCGAGGGGCGTGTCGAGCACGCGGCGGTCGCCGAACTCGTCGAGCAGCCCCTCGGTCACGCGGAACACGCCGCCGAGCGCGCCGATGTCCTCGCCCATGAGCAGGACCTTCTCGTCGGCGCGCATCGCCTCGCGCAGCCCGGCGGTGATGGCCTTCGCCATCGACAGCGTGTGCACGCCCCGCAGGCCGGCGGTGTCCTGGTCGGCGGGTGCGCCGGTCAGCGTCCCGGTCGTCTCGACCGTCATGCCTGGCCTCCTTCGAACGAGGTCTCGTACTCCTCGAGCCATGCCGCCTGCGCCTCGACGAGCGGGTGGGGCTCGCTGTAGACGTGCGCGAAGATGTCCCGGCGCGGGGGAGCGGTGATCTCGAGCGTGCGCGCGCGAACGTCGGCCGCGAAATCGGATGCCTCTTCGTCGACCTCGTCGAAGAAGGCGGATGTCGCGCCCCGACCCTCGAGCCACGTGCGGTAGCGCGTGATCGGGTCCCGCTCGGTCCAGTAGGCGACCTCGTCGTCGGTGCGGTACTTCGTGGGATCGTCGGCCGTGGTGTGCGCGCCCATGCGGTAGGTCACGGCCTCGATGAAGCTCGGACCGTCGCCGGCTCGCGCCTCTTCGAGCGCCTGTCGCGTGACCGCGTAGCTGGCGAGCACGTCGTTGCCGTCGATGCGGATGCCGGGCATGCCGAAACCGCCGCCGCGCAGCGAGAGCGGGCTCCGGGACTGGCGCGAGACCGGTACGGAGATGGCCCACTGGTTGTTCTGCACGAAGAACACCTGCGGGGTCGCATAGCTCGACGCGAACACGAGCGCCTCGTTGGCGTCGCCTTGCGACGTCGACCCGTCGCCGTAGTACACCAGCACCGCGGCATCCGCCTCGGGATCGCCCGTCGCGGTCGCGCCGTCGAACTGCAGGCCCATGGCGTAGCCCGTCGCGTGCAGGGTCTGCGACGCGAGCACGAGCGTGTAGAGGTGGAAGTTGCCGTTCTCGGCGGGGTTCCACCCGCCGAGCGTCGCTCCCTTGAGCAGCCGGAGGATGTTCACGGGGTCGAGCCCCCGGATCATTCCGACGACGTGCTCGCGATACGACGGGAAGATGTGGTCCTGGGGGCGCGCGGCCCTGATGGAGCCGACCTGCGCCGCCTCCTGTCCGTGGCTCGGCACCCACAGCGCGAGCTGACCCTGACGCTGCATGTTCGCGCCCATCACGTCGATGCGACGCGAGAGCACCATGTCGCGGTAGAACTGCTCGAGTGCCGCGTCGGGGAGGGCCTCGACGAGCGGCAGGTAGGGCTCGGCCTCGGCGGTCGGGCGCAGCTCGCCCTCGGGCGTCAGGAGTTGGACCGTCGGTGCGGTGAAGTCGCGTGAGGGGGCTGCCACCGTTCCACGGTACCCGCTCGGTCGGGGCCCCTTCTTGTGAAGGTCAGACAAGCTCCTTGAGAACCGTTAGGAGTACGTCCACAGATTCCGGCTCGCCGACCGACACCCGGATGCCGTCGCCGGGGAACGCGCGCGCGACGATCCCGACGTCGAACAGCCGCTCGGCGACCTCGGTCGTGCGCTCGCCCGTGGGGAGCCAGACGAAGTTCCCCTGCGCCTCGGGGATGGCCCAGCCCTGTGCGATCAGGGCGTCGCGCAGGTCGTCGCGGCGGTGGGCGAGCTGGTCGACGCGGCCGAGCAGCTCGGCCTCGGCGTCGGACTCGAGCGCGGCGAGCGCGCCCGCCGTGGCGACGGCTGTGACGCCGAGCGGGATCGCGGTCGCCCGGGCGGCGTCGAGGATCTCGACCGGCCCGATCGCGTAGCCGACGCGAACGCCAGCAAGCCCGTACGCCTTCGAGAAGGTGCGGAGCACGACGAGGTTGGGGTAGCGGCCGATGAGATCGCTGCCGACGACGGATGCCTCGTCTCGGACGAACTCGGCGTACGCCTCGTCGAGCAGCACGAGCCGGTCGGCGGGCACGCTCGCCATGAAGCGCTCGAACTCGTCGCGCGTGACCGCGACGCCGGTGGGGTTGTTGGGGGAGCAGACGATGATCACGCGCGTGCGATCCGTCACGGCCGCCGCCATGGCCTCGAGGTCGTGGCCGTGGTCGGCGCGGTTCGGGACCTGCACGCTTCGTGCGCCCGCGACGGTCACGAGGCCGGGGTAGGCCTCGAAGGAGCGCCACGAGTAGACGACTTCGTCGCCCGGCGCCGCCGCGGCGAGCACGAACTGGGCGAGCAGCGAGACGGATCCGGCGCCGACGAGCACCTCGTCGGCGGTGACGCCGTAGCGTTCGGCGAGCTTCTCGCGCAGCACGAGCGCCGTGGCATCCGGGTAGCGGTTGACCTCGGCGGCGGCGGCCGCGATCGCCCGCTCGACGGCCGGGACCGGCGGCCACGGGTTCTCGTTGCTCGAGAGCTTGAAGCCGTTCGCCGGGGCCGGGCGGCCCTGCCGGTACGGGGGAGGGCGGCGATCTCGGGGCGCAGGCGGACCTGCGCGTTCGTGGGCTCCGGTGCGGTCACGGATTCCACCGTACCCCTTCGGTGCGGTGCACCCCGCTGCCATACTCGGGGCATGCGCTTCCTGCTGAAGATCGCCGTCTCGGCGTTCGCCCTGTGGCTCACGACCCTCATCGTGTCGGGCGTGCGCGTGGTGCCGTACGAGGACTCCGACCTCGCCACGGTGCTCACGTACCTGCTCATCGCCCTGATCTTCGGCGTCGTCAACGCGACCGTGGGCACGTTCATCCGCATCGTCGGGTTCCCGCTGTACGTGCTGACCCTCGGCCTCATCTCCTTCATCGTGAACGGCCTGCTGCTGCTCATCGTCGACTGGATCAGCGGACTGATCGGCTTCGGCCTCGAGGTCGACGGCTTCTGGTGGGGCGTGCTCGGCGCGCTCGTCCTCGGCGTCATCAGCTGGCTCATCGGCCTGGTGGTCCGCCCCCGCGACTGATTCGCGCGGCTAACCGGCCGAGCCGGTGCCAGCCTCGCCGTCGGCGCGGACCGCCCGCCAAAAGGTGACCTCGGCCGCCCCGGTCCCGATGAACTCGGTGATCCGTGCCCGGAACTCGCGCAGGCGCTCGTCGTCGGACGCGTCGATCGCCTCCGCGGTCCCCCGGTAGGCGGTCAGCGCGTGCGCGGGAACGGCGGCGGCGTCGCCGTGCACGAGCTCGCCGACGCTGCGCTCGACGACGATGCGCCCCGGTGCCGCGACGCCGTGGCCGCCGGTCGCCGGGACGAAGTCCTCGGAGTGCTCGACCGAGAGCGTCGGGACGTCGCCGGTGTCGACCTGCCCGATGGGTCCGCCGAGGTTCACCGCGGCGACGACGTCGAGCGAGGGATCGGCCGCGAGGTTCGCGGCCGCGAGCCCGCCGGCCGAATGGCCGACCAGCACGATGGGGTCGCCGGGCGCGATGCCCGCCTGATCCATCGCCTGGCGGATGGCGCGTTCGCCGGCACCCCGGGTGGTCGGGAGCCCTGCGGACTCGGCGACCATGTGCACGTTGGAGGTCGAGTCGTACGGCTCCGCCCCGGGCTCGACCGTGAAGTCGGCCGTGCCCGCGGAGTACACGACCCATCGCGGACCGTCGGCACCCGCGTACCGCTCGATCCGCACCTGGGGAGCGTCGGCCTCGGACGGCGGCACGCGGTCGGCGAGGTCGCCGATGCCGCGCGGCGCGGGAGCGATCGCGCTGGGCGCGCCCGTCGGGCTCGTCGCGGGAGGGTCGGCCCGGCGCACGCCGACCGGCGTCTCCACGAGCGCAGTGGTGCCGGCGACGAGCCCGACCAGCCCGGCCGCGGCGACGACCATCGACGCGTTCTCGGGGACCTCGACGCCGGAACCGCCCGCCCACAGGCCGGGACTGTGGAGCAGGCCCGCGACGAACTCGTCGGCGTCGTCGGCCACGGCCCGCACGAGCGAGACGAATCGCGGATCGGCCAGCACCTCGCGACCGTGCGCGGCGAACAGCATGGCGAACGCCGCGCGGGTCGTCTCGGGCGAGATCAGGGACGTGGCCGCGACCGCGGATCCGAACCCGAACGCCGCCGGCAGGATCGACAGCGCGAGCCCGGGTGCCATCACCCCGAGCAGGCCGGCCGCGAGCCGCTCGCCGAACCGGCTCGCCGCCGAGTCGCGCTCGGCCGCGTCGTACCCGTCGGCGCTCGCCGCCAGCGCGCCGGCGAGCTCACGTGCGTCGGCCTCGCACGAGTTCAACGCCGACTGCGCCCACGCGAGCGTCTCGGGCCGGTCGATCGCCCAGCCATCCCGCATCGCGCGCTCGCGGACCGATGCGAGACGGTCGCGCCAGGCCGCGAGGAGCTCGGCCGCCGCCGTGAAGCGAGCCGCGTCGTCGAGGAGTTCGTCGGTCGCGACGGCGGTGGTGACCCCGGGACCGGCGACGATCAGGTCGCCCATCGCACCGCTCCCCGGTCTCCGATGAGCCAGGACACGTCGTCTGGCGACGGGTCGTCGAGCGTGCGTCGCACGCGCTCCGCCTCGGCGGCGAGCGCGGCCTCGGCGTCACCGAGGAGGCGTTCGGCGTTCGCGAGCGCGTGGCGGATCGACTCGCGGCGTTCTGCGTACGCGGCAGCGGCGCGCGAATGCCAGGTCGCGCCGCCCTGGGGAACCAGCCCCGGTCGCGACGCCTCGACCTCGCGCCGCAGCTCGCGCAGGTCGGCGATGGCCGACTCGAGTTGGATGAGCCGCCTCCGACGGCCGATCAGGACGGGGTCGTAGCCGGGTTCGACGAGGGGCATGCGCCGAGCTTCGCCGACCCGACAGTCACGTCGATCTCGGCACAGGCCCGTCGCAGGATCCGCGTCGACCTCGTCGCCCGTGGAGGACGAGTCGGACCAGCTGCCTCAGTCGAGCAGCACCTGCTCGAGCGCGTGCGCGCCCACCCGCCCGATCGGGCCATTGTCGACCCCGATGGCGTCGACGATGGCCGACCCGATGGCGAGCGCCCACCCTCGCGCGCGAACCCAGTCGGCGGAATCCGTCGGCCGTAACCGCTCGATGCGGTCGCGGAAGCGGGTGCGCCCGACCGGGTCGAACACCAGCCACGCCGACGCGAGATCGGTCGCCGGGTCGCCCGCGGTGAGGTCGCCGAAGTCGAGCACCGCGGCGAGGCGCCAGCCGTCAACGCCCGCCGAGCGCTCGAGCAGCAGGTTCCCTGGGTGCGGGTCGCCGTGCACCCATCGCGGCGAGCCGGTCCACGGGGGCGCCGCGAGTGCATCGGACCACACTGCGGCGAGCGCCGCGACATCCGTCGTCACCGCGCGCTCGAGGCGGCCCGACGCGAGCCGCTCGGCCACCGCCTGGTCACGGTGCGACAGCGGCACGCCGCGATACGGATTCGGGGGCGCCTCCGACGGGGCCGGCCGACCTATGGCGACGAGCACGTCGGCGAGCGCCTCGGCGATGGGCCGACGGTCGGCCGGCGCCACGGATGCTGCAGGCACGCCGTCGAACCACGGCGTGATGCTCCACGCATACGGGTATCCGAGGGCGGGCCGGCCTGTCGCCACCGGAACCGGTGCGCGGACGCCGTCGGGAAGCGACCCGGCGATGACGGGCAGCCAGCGCTGCTCCGAACGGACAAGCCGGTCGCCGAGCGCGCGCCGCGGCATCCGCACCGCCCATCGACGGCCCAGCCGGAAGATCGCGTTGTCCCAGCCGTTCGCGACGAGCTCGACGGGACCGGCGAACGACGGGTGCTGGGCCGCGACCAGGCGCGTGACGAGCGCCGCGTCGACGTGCACATCGGCCTCGGGCGCATCCGCCGCCATGGCCACCTCCGCACCTCGTCCCGGATATCGGGTACCCGGACCGGATTCGGCTCTGTTCCGAACCCGCGCGACTCGTCCACAATAGGTGCCATGACGCGTGCGGAACCCGCGGGGGAGGCCGCGCAGCGATTCCGTGTCTCGTTCGTGTGCACCGGCAACATCTGCCGGTCGCCGATGGCGGAGGTCGTGCTGCGCTCCCTCGCCGAACGGGCCGGGCTCGAGGGGTGCCTCGCGATCGAGTCGGCCGCGACGGGCGACTGGCACGTCGGCGAGCAGGCCGACCAGCGCACGATCGACGCGCTCGCCCGCGCGGGGTACGACGGCTCCAAGCACCGCGCCCGCCAGTTCGACCCAGACGACTTCCCCGACATCGACCTGGTGGTCGCGTTCGACCGCGGGCAGTCGCGCGTGCTGCGCAACTGGGCCCGCACCACCTACGACGAGCACAAGGTCCGGTTGCTGCTCGAGTTCGACCCCGAGCTCTCGCCGCTGCAGGACGTCCCCGATCCGTACTACAGCGACGACGCGACCTTCGACCAGGTTCTTGGGATGATAGAGCGGTCGACGTCGGCGCTCTTCCGGCAACTCGCTCCCGCTCTCAGACAAGGACTCCGATGACCTCGCTGCCTCCCCAGCCGCTCAGCCCCCTCGACGGCCGGTACCGCGCCGCCGTCGGTGAGCTCGGCGAGCACCTGTCCGAAGCCGGGCTGAACCGGGCGCGCGTTCACGTCGAGATCGAGTGGCTGATCGCCCAGACCGACCGCGGGTTCTTCGGCACGACGGCGTTGTCGGCCGATCAGAAGCAGGCGCTGCGCGGGGTCGTGACCGAGTTCGGCCAGGCCGACATCGACGAGCTCGGGCGCATCGAGGCCACGACGCGGCACGACGTGAAGGCCGTCGAGTACTACGTGCGCGCGCAGCTCGACCGGCTGGGGCTCTCGCACCTGGCCGAGCTCACCCACTTCGCGTGCACGAGCGAGGACATCAACAACCTCTCGTACGCCCTGACGGTGCGCGACGCGGTCGCCCAGGTCTGGCTGCCCAAGTACCGCGCCGTCATCGCGAAGCTCATCGGCCTCGCGCAGGAGCACCGCGACGCCGCGATGCTCTCGCGCACGCACGGCCAGCCCGCCACCCCGACCACGATGGGCAAGGAGCTCGCTGTGTTCGCGCACCGCCTCGATCGCATCCGCGCCCAGGTCGAGGCGACCGAGTACCTCGGCAAGTTCTCGGGTGCGACGGGCACCTTCTCGGCGCATGTCGTGGCGGCGCCGGATGTCGCGTGGCCCGAGGTCTCCCGCGAATTCGTCGAGTCGCTCGGGCTCACGTGGAACGCCCTCACGACGCAGATCGAGTCGCACGACTGGCAGGCCGAGCTGTACGGCCGCATCTCGCACGCCAACCGCGTGCTGCACAACCTCGCGACCGACATCTGGACCTATATCTCGCTCGGCTACTTCCGCCAGATCCCGGCCGCCGGGGCCACCGGCTCGTCGACCATGCCGCACAAGGTCAACCCGATCCGCTTCGAGAACGCCGAGGCGAACCTCGAGCTCTCCTCGGCCGTGCTCGACTCGCTCGCCGCGACGCTCGTGACGAGCCGGCTCCAGCGCGATCTGACCGACTCGAGCTCGCAGCGCAACATCGGCGTAGGGTTCGGCCACTCGGTGCTCGCGCTCGACAACATCCTGCGCGGCCTCGGCGAGATCGACCTCGACCGCGACCTGCTGCTGGCCGACCTCGACGGCAACTGGGAGGTCCTCGGCGAGGCGATCCAGACCGTCATCCGGGCCGAGGTCGCCGCGGGCGACTCGAGCATCGCCGACCCCTACGCGCTGCTCAAGGAGCTCACGCGCGGCAAGCGCGTCGGCGCCGCCGAGCTCGCCGAGTTCGTGCAGGGCCTCGAGATCTCGGATGGCGCGAAGCAGCGCCTGCTCGCGCTGACCCCGGCGACGTACGTGGGCCTCGCCGACGAGCTGGTCGACCGCCTGGGGGCCGACTCGGTGGAGTGACGGATCGGCGGGTCCGCCCTCGGCGGATGATCGGGCCGCCGCAATGGACGGCAGTGCACCAATCGGACGCCACATGTCGGACGCCGAGTCGGTCAGTGCGCGGACGGTCCCGACGGATCGCGTCGCTGCGGGTCGCCGCCCGTGCCGTCGCCGTGCTCGCCGCGGTTCGGCTTGACGGTCATCGCGAGCAGCGCGAGCCCCATGAGCACGACGATGAAGGTGCCGCCGGCCGTGATGAGCGTCAGGAACCAGTCGCGCGTGGTCATGAGCACGATGAGGGCGGTGAACACGGCCGCGATGGCAGCTCCGCCCACGAACTCGACGGGACGCAGCACGTCTCTCCGGCTCGGCCGGAAGTCACCGGGGGGCTGGGTCACGATCGCTCCGATCCGGATGCCGCGTCGCCGGTGCCCACCGGCTGGGACGCGGCCCACTTCAGCGAGAACCCGCCGATCAGCAGCAGCACGCCGAGCACCACGAAGTAGGCGCCGAGGAGGCCGACCGCGGTCACGGGATCGAGCGGGATGAGGACGTACACGAGGGCGAGGAGGCAGGTGGTGGCGCCCGCGGCGACCCAGTCGCGCGCGGCGGCCACGCGGCCGCGCGCGCGCAGGCCGGCCACGAGTTCGAGGATGCCGGTGATCGCCGCCCAGACCGCCACCGTGAAGACGAACACGCCGACACCGCCTGGAGCGGTGTCGCGGAGCCCGAGCGCCGTGAGGCCGGCGGCCGCCGTGAGCACGCCGTTGCCGACGAAGATCCAGCGCGCGACGCGGTCGGCGACCAGGCGCGCGGCGAGCGCACCCACGATCACGCCTGCGGCGACCGCCCACGCGCCGAACACCGTGAGGCCCAGCGCCGGCGAGTGGTCCTGGGAGAACGTGATGACCGCGGACGGCACGAGCGCGAGCGCACCGCGCACCACCGGAACGAGCCAGGCTGCGGCGCGTTCCGGCGCGGAATCGCGGGCATGGGCCACGGCGACCTCTTTCGGCTGGGGAACGCTCCAATCCTACGCGGGCCGCAGTCGGGAGTATGCCGATCGCCGAACGCATGCGGTTCCGTCGAGCGCGGCCGGGTGCGCGCGCGTTCGCCAGAGGTCCACGCGCTCGGCGCTCGGACTCACAGCGCCTTGAGGATGTCCTCGACCCGGTCCTTGGCGTCGCCGAAGAGCATCTGGGCGTTGTCGCGGTAGAAGAGCGGGTTCGGCACGCCGGCGTACCCGGACGCCATCGACCGCTTGAAGACGATGACGTTGTCGGCCTCCCAGACGCGCAGCACCGGCATGCCCGCGATCGGGCTGCCCGGGTCCTCGGCCGCGGCCGGGTTCACGGTGTCGTTCGCGCCGATGACGAGCACGACCGACGTGTCGGCGAGGTCGTCGTTGATCTCGTCCATCTCCTCGACGATGTCGTACGGCACCTTGGCCTCGGCGAGCAGCACGTTCATGTGGCCGGGCAGGCGTCCGGCGACAGGGTGGATCCCGAACCTGACGTCGATGCCCCGCTCGCGGAGCTTCTGCGTCAGTTCGGCCACCGGGTACTGCGCCTGGGCGACGGCCATGCCGTAGCCGGGCGTGATCACGACGCTCGACGCGCTCTTGAGCAGTTCCGCGGCATCCTCGGCCTCGATCTCGCGGTGCTCGCCGACCTCGTCGTCGCCCTTGCGCGGGGCCTCGATGCCGAACCCGCCCGCGATCACCGAGATGAAGGAGCGGTTCATGGCCTTGCACATGATGTAGGAGAGGTACGCACCCGACGAGCCCACGAGCGCACCGGTCACGATGAGCAGGTCGTTGTCGAGCAGGAAGCCGGCCGCGGCGGCCGCCCAGCCCGAGTAGCTGTTCAGCATCGAGACGACCACGGGCATGTCGCCGCCGCCGATCGACGCGACGAGGTGCCATCCGAGTGCCAGTGCCAGCGCGGTGACCACGACCAGCAGCCACAGCTGCGGCGTGACGACGTACCAGACCGTCAGGCCCACGAACACGACGAGCGCGCCCAGGTTGAGCACGTTCTTGCCCGGCAGCACGAGCGGCGCGGACTTCATGCGCGCCGACAGCTTGAGGAACGCGACGATCGAGCCCGTGAAGGTCACGGCGCCGATGAAGACGCCGATGAAGACCTCGGCGTGGTGGATGTCGGCCAGCGCGCCCTCGAGTCCGGGCTCCTCGAGCGCGCCGTTCCAGCCCACGAGCACCGCCGCGAGTCCGACGAAGCTGTGCAGCAGCGCGATGAGCTCGGGCATCCCGGTCATCTGCACGATGCGGGCCCGCCACAGGCCGATCGCGCCGCCGATGAGCATGGTGACCACGAGCACGATGAGCCCGACCGTGGCGGACGGTTCGCCCCACGCCTGGGCGAACGTGAGCCAGACGGTCGCGACGAGCGCGATCGCCATGCCGATGATGCCGTAGGTCACGCCGGAGCGCGCGGTCTCGTGCTTGCTCAGGCCGGCGAGGCTCAGGATGAACAGCAGGGCCGCGACGAGGTACGCGGCACCGGCGATGGAGGCGGGGGTGATCAGGGTCTCAGGCACTCTGGGGGCTCCTCAGGGGACGTCGTCGTCGCGGTCAGCTGCTCGTGCGGTCGCCCTTGGCGAACATGCCGAGCATGCGCCGGGTCACCGCGAAGCCACCGAAGATGTTGATGCTGGCCAGCAGGATGGCGATCGCCGAGAGCACCTGCACCGCCGGGACGTCGCTCGTGACCTGCACGATCGCGCCGACGATGATGATGCCCGAGATCGCGTTCGTCACGCTCATCAGCGGAGTGTGCAGCGCGTGCGCCACCTTGCCGATCACGTAGAAGCCGATCACGATCGAGAGGGCGAGCACGGTGAAGTGCTGCGGCAGGGGATCGGGCGCGATCGAGTTGACCACGAAGAGCGCGGCGATGCCGGCCGCGATCAGCGCGATGCGGCCGCCCCGGGTGAGGGTGCGCGTGCGCTTCGGGGCCGCGGATGTCGCGCCCGCGCCATCCGTCGCCACCTTCGCCGGCGTCGGGGCCGCCGAGACCTGCACGGGCGGCGGCGGCCACGTGACCTGCCCGTCGCGGACGACGGTGACCGAGCGCTGCACGATGTCGTCGAAATCGATGGTCAGCTGCCCGTCCTTTCCGGGCGTGAGCAGCTTGACGAGGTTCACGAGGTTCGTGCCGTACAGCTGCGACGCCTGCGCGGGCAGGCGCGAGGCGAGGTCGGTGTAGCCGAGGATGATCACGCCGTTGGGCGTGACGATGCGCTCGCCCGCGACCGATCCTTCGACGTTGCCGCCCTGCCCGGCGGCCATGTCGACGATCACGCTGCCGGGCTTCATGCTCGCGACATCCGCCGCCGTGATCAGGCGCGGCGCGGGCCGACCCGGGATCAGCGCGGTCGTGATGACGATGTCGACATCACGTGCCTGCTCGGAGTAGATCTCGGCAGCGCGGCGGTCGTACGCCTCGCTCGTCGCCTTGGCGTACCCGTCGGTCGACTGCTCGACGGCGACCTCGACCTTCAGGTACTCTCCGCCGATCGACTTGACCTGGTCGGCGACCTCGGGCCGGGGGTCGGTCGCGCGCACGATCGCGCCGAGGCTGGATGCCGCGCCGATCGCGGCGAGTCCCGCCACGCCCGCTCCGGCCACCAGGACCTTCGCGGGCGGCACCTTGCCCGCCGCCGTCACCTGCCCCGTGAAGAACCGGCCGAACTCATGCGCCGCCTCGACGACCGCGCGATATCCCGAGATGTTCGCCATCGAGCTGAGCACGTCCATCGACTGCGCGCGCGAGATCCGCGGAACCGCGTCGAGCGCGAGCGCCGTGACGCCTCGGGCCGCGAGCGCCTCGAGCAGGTCGGGGCGCAGGGCCGGGCTGAGCAGGCTCACCACCGTGGTGCCGGGCTGCAGCAGGGCCATCTCTTCGGGCGTCGGCGCGTTGACCTTGAGCACGGTGGGGCTCGCGAACGCCGCTTCGCGCGACACGATGCCGGCGCCGACGGCGGCGTACGCGTCATCCGGGAACGACGACTGCGCGCCCGCACCCGCCTCGACCACCACCTCGTATCCGAGGCCGATCAACTGCTTCACGGTCGCCGGGGTGGCGGCGACCCTGGTCTCCGAGCCCTGCTCGGTGACGACGCCGATGCGCGTCATTCGCTCTCCTTCTCGTCGCGGCGACCATGCTCGTCGATGCGACGCGGCATCTCTGGATGGGTCCGTGCGGGATGCCGTCCGGCGGAGCCGGGCGCGGCGGCACTGCTGCACGGATCACCATACGTCCCGCCGCGCACGTTGCTCCATCTTTGACGGTCGCTCGGCGTGAAACTCCCGGTGATCTTTCGCGGCGCGAAACTGCGGCGCAGTCGTGACGGCGGGACGGCGGCCGAGGATCCCGGTCGCCGCCCCACCATCGGATGAGTCGAGTTCAGCTCATCCCTGGCCCTTCGGGCCGCAGCCTCCCCACATCCCATGACGGTCGGGCTCGACGTCGTCGACGACGAGCACGTCTCCGCCGAGCGTCACGATGTAGGCGGTGTCGCCGTCGAACGACAGCGACGTCGGCAGGTTCAAGTCGTCGACGATGACGGTGAACGTGCCGTTGCCGTTCAGCCGGAGCAGCTCGCCGCTGTTCGGCAGACCCGGGCTGCCGGGCTCGACCTCGCCGGGCGAGTCACCCTGGGACAGCGCGTAGATACCGCAGTCCGCCGCTTCCACGTCCACGATGAGGCTGTAGCCGGAGGCCAGCTCACGAGTCGACGGGTGCCTCGGGTCCAGGCGGACGACCTTGCCGTCCGCGGGGTTGTGCGGAATCGGACCTGTCTCGGCGATCAACACCTTGGCTCCCCACACCTGCAGCCCGGTCGGGACGACGTTGCCGTACTGCACGACCTCCGTGATCGTCCCGTCGAGCTCGACGAAGAGTACGCGGTTGTGGTGACCGTCCGTCACGATGAATCCGCCCTCGTACGGTGCGAACGCGTACTGCACGCCGGTCGCCAGGAAGTAGTCGGCATCCGGCGGGTTCTCGAGCGACCATTCGGCCGTGTTGGCGATGACTGTCGTCTCGTCGACGTCGTCGATGCGATAGATGCCGCCGTCGGCGCTGCCCCCGACCTCCGGCCCCACCACGCTGATGAGCACGTAGGCGGTCTCACCGATGAAGGTGACGTCGAAGACGCCGCCGGGCCCGGTGACCGGCAGGCCGGTCGCGATTGTCGTCGTCGCGCCGGTCGACGTGTCGATGCGTACGACCTCGCCGCCTGCACGGTCCGCGACGTAGAGAGCGCCATCGGGCCCGATGGTGCTCCCGATCGGCCCCGCCAGCCCCGTCGCGAGGACGTCCGCGATCGGTTCGGGTGTCGAGCCGGGCGGAGCCGCGGTCGCCACCGCCGGCAGGAACGCGGAGGCCAGAGTCGTCCCGATGATGGCGGCGAGCGCCGCCATTCGTCCCGTACGCATGTCGAGATCCCCCCTCGTGATCGAACCCATGCGCCACGTCGCTGGTGCGACGCGTCCGGTGCCCCCCGGCCCGATCGTGAGGTCGCTGCGCGAGGCAGCACCCGACCAGAATCCTCTCGCCCTACGAAAGCGTCAAGGATTCCTCAGTATTGAGGCCACCCCACTTCGAGTGTCGTCGGACACCCGCTGTGTTCGGATTCCGTCGAGCTCGTTCTATTATCGAATCGAGCGCCCGTGCCTGCACCGGCGTCGGGGATGACACGAGGAGCACATGACCGCACCAGCCACGCCGAGCGGCGGCGCCGGGTCGCAGACCCTGAGTCGCGGCATCCGCGCCCTCGAGATCCTGGCCGACGCCGACCGCAACCTCTCGATCGACGAGGTCGCCGCCGGACTCGGCGTGCACCGGTCGGTGGCCTATCGTCTGCTGCGGACGCTCGAGGACCACGGACTCGTCGCCCGAGACGCGGCCGGCCGGCTCACCCTCGGCACGGGGCTCGCCGCGCTCGCATCGGGCGTCGCCCGCGACCTCCAGCAGGTCGCCCTGCCCGAGCTCAGCGAGGTCGCGAACGAGTTCGGCATGACGTGCCTGCTCGCGGTGCTCGTCGACACCGAGGAGGCGGTCACGCTCGTGAGCGCCGCGCCGCGCCAGACGACGGCGGTGGTGTCGTACCGGCCGGGACACCGCCATCCCATCACGCGCGGCGGACCCGGGAAGGCGATCCTGCTCAGCCTGCCCGAGAGCGCGTGGCCGACCGACGTCTCGCCCGAGTTGCGCGCCGAGATGGCCGAGAGCCGAGCGCGCGGCTACACGCTCAGCCGCGACGAGGTCGTTCCCTCGCTGCGCTCGGTCGCGGTACCGCTCACGCTTCCGGGGCAGCCGCCTGCGGCGATCGCCGTCATCCACGTGTCGCTTCCGCGGCCGGAGTCCGAGATCGCGGAGCGACTCCAGGCCGCCGCGCGGACGGTCTCGCGTTCGTACGGCGCCTGACGGCTCGACCGCGTCGCCTCCCGGCACAGCCCCGTCGCATCCCGGCTCGGCCCAGTCGCCGGGCCGTGACGAGGGGGCGGCCGGAGCGCGCCCCCGCACGCCCCGGCCCTGCCTGCCCCCCGGCAGGCGTCAGGACACGAGCGCTCCCTGCCGCACCACGAGGTTCTGGCGGAAGAACGCGGCGAGCTCGTCGGTCGCCGCGAGCGGCAGTACATCTGCGACGTACTGGTCGGGACGCACCACGACGACCGCGCCGTCACGTGAGATGCCGCGCTCGTCGAAGATGTCGGTGGGGCACCAGGTGCTCGGTCCTGCCGCGAAGACCTTCTCCCAGTCCATGAGCGCGAGCGGCCCGGTCCTCGGGCGGAAGAGCTCGGGCGCCTTCATGATGTCGACCTGGTCGTGCGACTGCTGGTAGATCACCTTGACATCGAAGACGGCGTCGATGTCGGAGCCCGCGGGCGTGTGGCGCGCGAGCGGCGACTCCGGCGAGGACATCCAGCGGGCCCACTCGGTGAGCGCGGACGCCTCGCCGGGCGGCGGCGCGTCGGCGAACGCGTAGATGCGCCAGCGTCCGTCGGCCGTCGCGTGGTGGCCGAGGTGCACGACGTTGCCGTCGCACACGAGTGAGACCTGCGATGACTTGAACCGCTTGCCGATCGGGAAGCCCGAGGCGAGCTCCTGGTGCGTCGAGTCCCCGACGATCGCGGACGGGCCGTACCGGGTCATGAACCCCGACGGGAACTCGGCCGTGCCGAGGTAGTAGTTCGCGAGCTCCTGCGGATCGGAGATCTCCTCCGGCTTCCGCGCCATGAGGCTCGACCACTCGCGGTCGAAGTCGATGAGCTGCTGTGCGACCGGCTGCCGCTCGGCCGAGTAGGTGGCGAGCAGCGACTCGGGGGAGCGGCCCGTGACCACCGAGCCGAGCTTCCAGGCGAGGTTCCAGCCGTCCTGCATGGAGACGTTCATGCCCTGGCCGGCCTTCGCGCTGTGGGTGTGGCAGGCGTCCCCTGTGAGGAAGACGCGAGGTGCGGCATCCTCCTCGGCCTCGCGATCGTCGAAGTGGTCGGTCACCCGGTGCCCGACCTCGTAGACGCTGTACCAGGCCACCTCGCGCACGTCGATCGAGTAAGGGTGGAGGATGGCGTTCGCCTTCGCGATGATCGTCTCGATGGGGGTCTTGCGCACCTCGTGGTTGTCGTCTTGGGCGACCTCGCCGAGATCGATGTACATGCGAGAGAGGTACCCGCCCTCTCGCGGGATGTGCAGGATGTTTCCCGCCTCGGAGTTGATCGCGCACTTCGTGCGCCAGTCGGGGAAGTCGGTGTTGACGACGACGTCCATGACCCCCCAGGCGTGGGCCGAGATACCGCCGATGTGCTTGCGCCCGATCGCCTCTCGCACGCCGCTGCGTGCTCCGTCGCATCCGGCGACGTACTTGGCGCGCACCGTGCGCTCCTCGCCGGCGCGCTCGCCCGCGGTGTGGCGCAGCCGCACCTCGACCGGGTACTCGCCCGCGGCCTCCGAATCCGCCTCGTGCACGGTGAGCCCCATGAACTCGATGCCGTAGTCGGGAACGATGCGCCCGGGACCGTGGGCCGCCGCTTCGGCGAAGTAATCGAGCACGCGCGCCTGGTTGACGATGAGGTGCGGGAACTCGCTGATCTTGTATCCGTAGTCCTCGGTACGGGTGGTGCGGATGATGTTCCGAGGATCGGCGGGGTCGGGGCTCCAGAAGTTCATGTAGCCGATGTTGTAGGCCTCGGCGATGATGCGCTCGGCGAAGCCGAAGGCCTGGAACGTCTCGACGCTGCGCGGCTGGATGCCGTCGGCCTGACCCAGCACCAGTCGACCGTCGCGCCGCTCGATGATGCGGGTGACCACGTCGGGGTACTGCGAGAGCTGGGCGGCCATGAGCATACCGGCCGGGCCCGAGCCCACGATGAGCACGTCGATCTCGTCGGGCAGGTCGCTGGGGCGGTCGATGCCGACCCCCGCGGCGGGCTTCACTCGCGGGTCGCCTGAGACGTAGCCGTGGTGGTGGAACTGCACGAGGTGCTCCTCACATCGTTGTGTGGCGAAGATGCCGTGTTCGATAATCGAACGTGCAATTCGATTATCGCGCGAGGCAATAGTAGGCCGGGCTCAGCGAATACACAAGCCAGCGGATGGCGCGGGGCCCCGCGCCTCTCGCATCGGGAGGGGATCGGTGGTCGGTCAGCCGTTCGCGGCCGCGACGAGGTGGGGCAGCGCGCGTTCGATCATGTCGGCGGTCGCGGTGAGCGAGATGCGGAAGTGCGCCGGCTGCCCGAACAGCGTGCCGGGCATGACGTGCACGTTCCGATCCGCGAGCCCGGCGCAGTAGGCGACGGCGTCGCCGCCGGGCGCCGCCCCCCAGAGGTAGAAGGTGCCCTCCGGCCGGGTCAGCGTGTATCCCGCGTCGGTGAGTGCGCCGTAGAGCCGGTCGCGCTTGCGGGTGAGTTCGGCAAGGTCGATCGACACCGACTCGAGGGCCGGGACCGAGTACTGCATGAGCGCGTCGGGGAAGCCCCAGCCGATGGCGAGCTGCAACGGCATGCATGAGGCCCTGAGCTCCGCACGCTCCTCGCTCGGAAGGAGGGGAGACAGCGCGAGGTACCCGAGGCGCTGCCCCGGGGCGAGGAGGACCTTGCCGTAGCTGTAGTCGATCACCGTCCACGGATACGAGCCGACCGGGCTGTCGAAGCCGATCCCGTCGAATCGGATGCGACGGTAGGGCTCGTCGGAGACGAGCCAGATGCGTCGGCCGTTCGCGCGCGAGGCCTCCTCGAGCACGCCGGCGAGCGCGTCCCAGGTCTCGCGCGAGTAGACGCGCCCGGTCGGATTGGCGGGCGAGTTGACGACCACGATCCGGGTGCGCGTCGTGATCGCCCGTGCGATCGCCTCGACGTCGAGGTCGAAGTCGACGGGATCGAGCGGTGCCTCGACCGGCACGAGGTTCGCCGCGTGCAGCATGGGCGCGTAGCAGAACCATCCCGGCATGGGGATGACGGCCTCGTCGCCGGCGTCGGCGAGCATCGCGAACGCCAGGGAGAGTGCGCCGAACGCGCCCTGCGTCATCGCGATGTCGTCGGGCTCGAAGTCGAGTCCGAGCTCGGCTCGAAGACCGGCGGCCACGGCTTCGCAGGCGGCGCGCTCATTCGACTTATAGGCGTACCAGCTCACCGACCTGGGCTCGACTTGCGCCCGCATGGCATCCACGAGGCCGGTCAGTGCCATCTCCTTGGGGTTGCCGAAGGTGAAGTCGAGGGCGTCCGGGTCGTTCGCGACATCCTGCATGCTCGCGAAGTAGCTCGTCACCCTGTCGATCGAGGCCCTCGCCTCGGCCGCTCGTGCGGACACCACCATGTCGACCGCCTCTCGGCTCCCGACCCGTTCCGGGTCGGGGCCAGCATCGCAACGGTGGGGTGCGACGTCAATGGTGCACGGCAACCCAGCCTCCACTGGCCGCTCCTCGTCGACGCGCGTAGCGTTCGCTCCATGGCGAAGCTCATCGAGAATCTGGCGGAATCGGTGCCGGCGTGGGGTGCCAAGGTCGCGTACGGCGAGAAGACCACCGTGGACGGGCAGGAGGTGGTGCCCGTGGCGCTCGTCGGCTTCGGCTTCGGCGGCGGCGAGGGCTCGGGTGAGATGCCCGAATCCCGCACGCCCGTCGCGGGCAAGGGAGAGGGCAGCGGTGGTGGTGGCGGAGGGTTCTCCGTGCCGATCGGGGCGTACATCAACGGCCCCGACGGTCTCCGCTTCCGCCCGAACTCGATCGCCCTCGCGGTCGTCGCGGTCCCGCTCGTGACCGCGATCGGCGGGGCGATCGCGGTCATCGTCGGCGCCGCACGGTTCCGTTCCTGGCGCTGATCCCACCGTGGGTCGTCGCAGACGGCAATCCGAAGGACCCGTTCGCTGACCGAGGGATGAGCGCGGCAGCTAGACCTGCACCATGTCGGCGAAGCGCGAGAAGTGCCCGTGGAACGCGACGGTGACGGTGCGGGTCGGACCGTTGCGGTGCTTCGCGACGATGAGGTCGGCTTCGCCGGCACGGGGGCTGTCGCGTTCGTAGGCGGACTCGCGGTGCAGCAGGATCACCATGTCGGCGTCCTGCTCGATCGAGCCCGACTCGCGCAGGTCGGACAGCGCGGGCATCTTGTCGGCGCGCTGCTCGGGCCCGCGGTTGAGCTGGGAGAGCGCGAGCACGGGCACCTGGAGCTCCTTGGCGAGCAGCTTGAGCGCACGCGAGAACTCCGAGACCTCCTGCTGGCGGCTCTCGACGCGCTTGCCGCTCGTCATGAGCTGCAGGTAGTCGATGACCACCATCTTCAGGCCGACACGCTGCTTGAGGCGGCGGCACTTCGCGCGGATCTCGACGAGTGTCATGTTGGGGGAGTCGTCGATGTAGAGCGGCGCGTCGTTGATGCGGCCCCGCGTCGAGGCGATCGTGGTCCAGTCGCGGGTGTCGACCGTTCCCTTCCGCATGTTCTGCAGCGGGACGGATGCCTCGGCCGAGAGCAGGCGCATCGCGATCTCGCTCCGCCCCATCTCGAGCGAGAAGAAGATCGTCGGCAGGTCGTGCGTGACCGCCGCGGACCGCGCGAAGTCGAGCGCGAGCGTGGACTTGCCCATCGCGGGACGCGCCGCGACGATGATCATCTGGCCGGGGTGGAAGCCGTTCGTGAGGTCGTCGAGGTCGGCGAAGCCGGTGGGCACGCCGGTCATCTTGCCGTCGGTGTGCTTCGCCGCCTCGATCTCATCGATCGCGGTGCCGATGGCGTCGGTCAGCGGAACGTAATCCTCGCTCTCGACCGAGCCGGTGACGTTGTAGATCTCGGCCTGCGCGGTGTTGACCAGCTCGACGACCTCGCCCTCGCCGGCGTAGCCCATCTGCACGATTCGCGTGCCCGCCTCGACCAGGCGGCGGAGCAGCGCCCGCTCTGCCACGATCGAGGCGTAGTAGCCGGCGTTCGCCGCCGTCGGGACCAGGCTCGTGAGGGTGTGCAGGTATTCCACCCCGCCGGCCCGCTGGAGCTCGCCGGTCTTGGTCAGTTCGTCGGTGACCGCGATGACATCGGTCGGCTCGCCGTGCGAGTACAGCGCGAGAATCGCGTTGAAGATGACCTCGTGCTTGGGCACGTAGAAGTCGATGCCTCGGAGCGTCTCGATGACGTCGGCGACGGCATCCTTCGAGAGCATCATGCCGCCGAGCGCGCTCTGCTCGGCGAGGAGGTCGTGCGGCGGGGTGCGCTCGCCCCGTCGGGCGTCGGGGTCGTCGATGGGTTCGGCGAGCCCGATATGCGCGATCGACAACTGGTGACCTCCGATTCGCTCAGGGCTCGTCGCCCGTCCCCCTCGGTCCAGTGGTACCCGGACCCCCCGACATGCCCTCGAATCGAGCCATGCGGCCTGCGCTCTCGACCCCGATCGTGGACGCTGACTCACCATAGGGAAGCCCGCATGGGGGACACAAGCCAGCCTGTGGATAACTCTGTGGAGCGATTGGGCGAAACGCCGCGGAACGTGTGCACACTGCCTGTGGAGAACTGTGGAATTCGCGAGAATCACATCGGCTGAATTACCCGCTGAACTGGTCTTTCATGATTCCACACCTGTGCACTACAAGTTTCTTTCGTTTCCCGGCTCGAGGGTTGTCCACCTGTGCACAAACATGAGGACAACGCCCCTGAAGAGGGGACATGCGAATCATCGCCGAACGGGTGTAGGGGATCGGCGACATTCCTCGGACACGACGACGCGGCGACGAGCCGGAGCTCGCCGCCGCGTCGATCGTTCGTGCGCTCAGCGACTACTTCGCCGCGACCACCTGCAGGGTGATCGTCGCGGTCACGTCCTCGCGGAGCTTGACCGTCGCCTCGTGGTCCCCGACCGACTTGATCGGCGTGGGGATCTCGATCTTGCGCTTGTCGATGTCGCCGAGGCCGGCGTCGGCGACCGCAGCCGCGACATCCGCCGTCTTGACCGAGCCGAACAGGCGACCGCCGAGGCCCGCCTTGACGGCCAGCTTGACCTTGCCCGACTCGAGCTTGGCCTTGACGGCCTGAGCGTCCTCGATCGAGTGCAGCTCGCGCGCGGCGCGAGCGGCCTTGATCTGGTCGACCTGCTTCTGGCCGCCGCGAGTCCACGGCGTCGCGAGGCCCTGGGGAACCAGGTAGTTGCGGGCGTAGCCGTTCTTGACCTCGACGACGTCGCCTGCGGTGCCGAGGCCGGTGACCTCGTTCGTGAGAATAACCTTTGCCATCGTCGTGCTCCTTAGCGGCCGGAGCCCGAGTAGGGCAGGAGGGCCATCTCGCGCGCGTTCTTCACGGCGCGGGCGATGAGGCGCTGCTCCTGCACGGAGACACCGGTGATGCGACGGGCGCGGATCTTGCCGCGCTCCGAGATGAACTTCCGAAGGGTCGCGACATCCTTGTAGTCGATGACGCCGACCTTGACGGACTTCGCGGGGGCGGCGTTCTTCGCGCCCTTGCCGCGAGGCTTGCGGCGGTCGCCGCTGCTCTTTCCAGCCATGGATCTTTCCTGTCGATTGTGTGGGTCGAGGAGGCGCGAAGCGCCGTCTCGACCCCCGCTGAGTGTTAGAAGGGCGTCTCGTCGCCGTAGTTGGTGCCCGGGGTGTTCCAGACGTCGCCGCCGCCCGAGGACTGCGCGGGAGCGCTGGGCGCCCACGCGTCATCGGACTGCTGCTGGCCGCCCCCGAAGGAGCCGCCGCCGCCGACGCCGCGGTTGGACTGGGCGCGCGTCACGGACGCGGTGGCGTAGCGCAGGCTCGGCCCGATCTCGTCGATCTCGAGCTCGATGCTGGTGCGCTTCTCGCCTTCCTTCGTCTCGTAGGAGCGCTGCTTGAGACGCCCGGAAGCGATGACCCGGGTTCCCTTGGTGAGCGATCCCGCGACGTGCTCGGCGAACTCGCGCCAGCAGCTCGCGCGCAGGAACAGGGCCTCGCCGTCCTTCCACTCGTTCGCCTGGCGGTCGAACGTGCGGGGGGTCGACGCGATCGTGAAGTTCGCGACCGCGAGCCCGTTCTGCGTGTAGCGCAGCTCGGGGTCTGCGGTGAGGTTGCCCACCACGGTGATGATGGTCTCGCCGGCCATGAGGACTAGGCGTCCTTCTTGGCGGGGGCGGCGGCCTTGCTCGCTGCAGCGGTCGCCTTCTTGGCGGCGCGCTTGGCGTCGGCGGCCTGGATCTTCTCGGCGCGGGCGACGGCCTCTTCGGCACGCAGGACCTTGGTGCGCATGACGGCCTCGCTGAGGTTCAGCTGGCGGTCGAGCTCGTTGGTCGTGGCCGACTCGGCGGTGAAGTTGACGACGGCGTAGATGCCCTCGGACTTCTTGTCGATCTCGTAGGCCAGGCGACGCTTGCCCCAGATGTCGACGGTGTCGACGGTGCCGCCATCGTTGCGGATGACGTTGAGGAACTTGTCGAGGCTCGGAGCAACGGTGCGCTCGTCGATCGACGGATCGAGGATCACCATCAGCTCGTACTGGTGCATGACAGACCCACCTCCTTCGGACTCAGGCGGTCACAGACGGTCTGTGACAGGAGGGTGTACATGCGTCACCCGCGGAGGCCGCGAATGCGGCGCACGGGCAACCTTCACATCGTAGCGGATGCCTCGCGCACGCGCACATCCGCGCGGCTCCGCCGATCCCGCGATCCGGACCTAGCCTCGCACTTCGATCTGCACGGGGAACTCGTGCTGGACCGAACCGTCCTTCGCGCTCAGGTCGAAGGCGACGACGTCGTATCGCCCGGGCGGAAGGTCGGTCGGCAGGGTGAGCCTGGCGCTGAACGGCGACTCCACGCAGCACTCCTCCGCCATGACCGGGAGTTCGACGACGGCCACGCCCGAGGCGTTGCGCACCTCCACGTTCAGTGCCGCTTCGAACACGGCGGCGGTCCCCGTCACCAGGATGAGGCCTCCCGGCGGGACCACCTGCCCGCACGTCGGGGTCGCGAGGATGATCGGCGGCCGTTCGGTGGTCACCGTGACCGGCACCTCGACGAGGTCGACGATCGATCCGTCCTTCGCGCTGTGCGAGTAGGCACGCACGACGATGGGCAGCGGGTCCACCTCGGGCGGGAAGGCGAGCACCGCCTCGAACGTGCCGGGCGTGCCCGAGCCCGAAGTTGCCGTGACGCCGCGCACGCAGTCCTGGAGCCCCGACTGGTCGACGACGTCGACCGTGACCTCGGCCTCGAACGTGTTCGCGTCGCCCGTCACGGTGAACGGCACGGAGACCGTCTCGCCCGCCGTCGGGCTCGTGATCGAGATCGCGGGTTCAGCCGTGACCGGCGGGGTCGTGGCGGGCGGCGGCGACGGGCTCGCGGTGGGCAGGGCGGTCGGCGGTCCCGAGCCGGGCGTGGAGCACGAGATCAGTGCCACGCTCGCGGCGATCGCCGCGAGGGCCAGCATGCGCGAAACGGCCATGATCGAACCGTCCTTCCCCGGTGCCGTGCAACGCCTTCACTCCGGGATGTCGCGAGGACGGGGAAAGGTCACGCATCCGAGGACACCGTGACCGAGTCGTGACCGACGTCGAGGGTCAGGCGCCGGGGGCGGCGGCCTGCCGCTCGGCCCACCAGGCGAGCAGGCGCTCGCGCGCGGCATCCGGCCCGATCGGGCCCTCGTCGAGGCGCACGTCGAGCAGGAACTTGTACGCCTCGCCCACGACCGGACCCGGTCGCACGCCGAGCGCCGCCATGATCTGCTGCCCGTCGAGCTCGGGGCGCACGGCGGCGAGCTCCTCCTCCTCGGCCAGGCGCGCGATGCGCTCCTCGAGGTCGTCGTAGGCGAAGCCGAGCCGGTCGGCCTTGCGCCGGTTGCGGGTCGTGACATCCGCTCGCGTGAGGATGTGGAGGCGCTCGAGCTGGTCGCCGGCGTCGCGCACGTAGCGGCGCACGGCCGAGTCGGTCCACGCGCCATCCGTGTACCCGAAGAAGCGAAGGTGCAGCTCGATGAGGCGCGACACCGCCTTGATCGTGTCGTTGTCGAACCGCAGGGCGCGCAGCCGCTTGCGGGCGAGCTTCGCGCCGACCATGTCGTGGTGGTGGAACGACACCGCGCCGCCCGGCTCGAGCCGCCGCGTCGCGGGCTTGCCGATGTCGTGCAGCAGCGCGGCGAGCCGCAGGACGAGGTCGGGCGAGTCGAGGCGTCCGCGCGACGCCTCGTAGTCGATCGCCTGGTCGAGCACGGTGAGCGAGTGCTCGTACACGTCCTTGTGATGGTGATGCTCGTCGATCTCGAGCATGAGTGCGGGGATCTCGGGCAGCACACGCGCCGCGATGCCGCTGTCGACGAGCAGCCGGATGCCGCGCATCGGCGTATCGGTCAGGAGCAGCTTCGACAGCTCGTCGCGCACCCGCTCGGCGGAGATCCGGTCGATCTCGGGCGCGAGTGCGAACATCGCCGCGAGCGTGTCGGGCTCGACCTCGAAGCCGAGCTGCGAGGCGAAGCGGGCGGCGCGCATCATCCGCAGCGGGTCGTCCCCGAACGACACCTCGGGCTTCGACGGCGTGCGCAGGACTCGCGCGATGAGGTCCTCGACGCCGCCCGAGGGATCCACCAGCTCGAGTCGGGGAAGGCGCAGCGCGAGCGCGTTGACCGTGAAGTCGCGGCGCTCGAGGTCGTCGACGAGCGACGTGCCGAACGCGACCTCGGGCTTGCGGGACGCGCCGTCGTACTCGTCGGCGCGGTAGGTCGTGATCTCGACGGTGTGGCCGTGGATCTTGGCGCCGATCGTGCCGAACTCGCGCCCGATGTCCCAGTGCGCCTCGGCGATCGGCTTCACGACCGCGAGGATCTCGTCGGGCGTCGCATCCGTCGTGAAGTCGAGGTCGTTGGTGCTCCGGTCGAGGAACGCGTCGCGCACGGGACCGCCGACGAGCGAGAGCTCGAATCCGGCCGCGTCGAACGCCGCGGCGAGCGTCGCGACCGTCGGCGACTCGGCCAGACCCGTCAGGCGGTCCAGGGCCTCGGCGACGCTGTGCATTGCTCCATGTTAGGCAGGGGGCCCGCTTCGGGGGCCGATCCGCGGTCGACCCCGGCTCGATCGCGGCTCGATCGCGGCTAGATCACCGAGTGGGCGGATGGCGCGTGCGCACCCTGCGGGCTCCCGGATCGCACGCCGTAGAATCGCCACCATGCCGGCCGAGTCGACCTCCCATCGACGCGTCCGCCGACTCCTCATCCTCGCCGCAGCCGGGGCCGCCTGCGCCCTGGGCGTCGCCGGTGCCGCGCTGCCGTCCGCGAGCCCGGCGCACGCAGCCTCAGTGGCCGCGCCGGCCGCCGCTCCGAGCGAGGAATCCGATGGAGTGCGGCTGAGCGTGGCGCCTGCCGAGGCCACCACGGTCGCAGCCGGCCGGCCGATCGAGGTCGTCGTCGAGATCGTCAACCGCTCCGACGACGCGATCCGCGCCGGCGCGCTGCTCCTCGGCGTCTCGACGGATCCCGAGGACCCCGACGCCGAGGTGGAGCCCGTCGCCGAACGCGCCACGGCATCGCTCGCCGTCGGTGCCGCGACCTCCCTCGCCTTCACGCTCCCTGCCGATGCGACCGACGCCGACGAGCCGGTGATCGGCCTGGCGGCCTCACTCGAGGTCGACGGCGGCACGGTGTCCTCCGCTCGTACCATCGTCGCGAACTCCGCCGTGGTGCCCGCAGCGCCCGCCGGCCTCGCCTTGGCCTACCCGCTGACCGTGCCGCCGCAGGAGACGGGCCTCATCCCGGCCGATCTCCTCGAATCCTGGACGGGGCCGGCCGGCCTGCTCACGCGACAGCTCGACGCCGTCTCGGGCCGCCCGGTGGCCGTGGGGATCGATCCCCGGATCCCCGCCTCCATCCGCATCCTCGGAGCGTCGGCGCCCGAGAGCGCGGTGGCCTGGCTGGAACGACTCGCGGCCATGCCGAACGAGGCATTCCCGTTGGCGTATGCAGACGCCGACCTCGCCGCTCAGGCGCAGGCCGGCGTCGACGAGCCCCTCGAGCCGTTCGGCTTCGGCGACGCGATCGACCCGGCAGACTTCCCGGCCGAGGCCGGCGACGGCGAGGCGACGCCCGCGCCCGAGGCGGTTCCCGACATGGCCACGCTGCTGGAGTGGGACTTCACCCGGACCGACATCGCCTGGCCTGCCGACGACACCGTCGCCACCGGTGACCTCGACTGGTTAGCCGCGGGCGGGCTGACCACGGCGATCCTCGCCTCGGGCAACGTCGAGCCCGTCGACACGGCCGTGAACGCGGGAGCGACGATCGACGGCCGGGCCGCCGTGGTCGCGGATGCCGAGGTCACGGACGCCCTGCGCGCGGCGGCGTCGGCGACATCCGAGACCGCGTGGCGCGGCGCCACCGCCCGCGCGCTCGCCGAGCTCGCACTCGCCGCCGACGAGGACGCGCCCGTCACGTTGCTCGGCACGTTCGACCGCGCCGCAGGCCTCGACGCCGACCGCGTCGCGTCCACGATCGAGGCGGTCGCATCGGGTCCGTGGGCGCGTTCCGCGACGCTCGCCGAGGCCGTCGGCGCGCCTCCCGCCGAGCGGACGCTCGTGTCGATGCCCGAGGATGGGCAGCGCATCGAGAACGTCGGCCGGCTGCTGTCGGCCGAGCGCGCCGTCGACGAGTTCTCCGACGTGCTGGCCGACCCGACGGTGCTCACGGGTCCCACGCGCCGAGACCTCCTCGCCCTCCTCGACGTCGGATGGCTCGACCGTCCCGAGGAGTGGACCGACGCCGTGGGCACGTGGCTGGTCGACCGGCGCGCGGTCACCGACGCCGTCTCGATCGTGCCGAGCAGCAGCGTGCTGGTGGTCGCCACCGAGACCGGCATCCCGATCACGGTGCAGAACGACCTGCCGTACCCGGTCGACGTGACCGTGCAGGTCGCGCCCTCGAACGGCCGACTGATCGTCGAGGAGCCCGTCGAGGCCACCGTCGAAGCCGACAGCCGCGGCACCGTGAGCGTGCCCGTCGCCGCGGGCGTCGGCAGCGGCGAGGTGACGCTCGTCGTCTCGCTGACCTCGCCCGACGGCACGCCCGTAGGCTCAAGCGTGCGGGTGCCCGCCAACGTCCAGGCCGACTGGGAGGGCGTCGGTGCCGCCGTCATCGCCGGCATCGTGATCGCGGTCTTCGCGATCGGCCTGATCCGCGCGTTCCGTCGCCGCCGGCGCACGCCCGCGGGATCCGGGGTCGCTGCGGTGACGCCCGCACCCCGGGCCGAGGCATCCGCGGCCGCGCCCGCGCCACCCGAGCGCGCTCCCGACGTCGACCAGCCCGACCCCGAGCCCCGACCCGAGCCCGAGCCCGATCGCGACACGGCACCCGCGTCCGCGACCGCCCCCGCGACATCCGACACCGCCAGACCCGCCGAGGACCCCACGCATGACTGACCGCATCGCCCGCGCGAGCCTCTTCCTCGCGTCGGGCACGATCGTCTCGCGCATCCTCGGATTCCTGAAGGCGATCGTGCTCGCCGCGACCATCGGCGTGGTCGGCTCGGCCAGCGCCGACGCGTTCGCGGTCGCCAACGGCCTGCCGAACACCGTCTACGTCATCGTCGCCGGCGGCGTGCTGAGCGCGGTGCTCGTGCCGCAGATCGTGCGTGCGGCGACCCATGAGGACGGCGGCAGCGCGTACATCAACAAGCTCGTGACGCTCGCCCTCGTCGTGATCGGCGCCGCGACGGTGCTCGCGACCGCGCTCGCGCCGCTGCTCGCGTGGATCTACGGCGGCAACTTCCCCCCCGAGACGCTCGCCCTCGCCACGGCATTCGCGTTCTGGTGCCTGCCGCAGATCTTCTTCTACGGGCTCTACACGCTCCTCGGCGAGGTGCTCAACGCCCGTCGCAGCTTCGGGCCCTTCACGTGGGTTCCGGTGCTCAACAACGTCGTCGCCCTCGTCGGCCTCGTCGCGTTCGGGCTGCTGTTCGGCTTCGATCCGACCGGCAGCCGCACGGCCGAGGACTGGACGCCCGGCATGGTCGCCCTCTTGGCCGGCACCGCGACGCTCGGCATCGTCGCGCAGGCGGTCGTGCTGTTCTGGTTCTGGCGCCGCATCGGCCTGCGCTACCGCCTCGACTTCCACTGGCGGGGCGTCGGCCTGCGTTCGGCGGGTCGCATGGCCGGCTGGACGTTCGGGATGCTGCTGCTCACGACGCTCGCCGGCATCGTGCAGACCCGCGTCGTGAGCGAGGCGTCGGGGTACGGGGCATCGGTCGCGGCGACGGATGCCGCGTGGCTGATCTTCATGCTGCCCCACTCGGTCATCACCGTGTCCATCGCGACGGCGTACTTCACGCGCATGAGCGAGCACGCACGCGACGGCAAGCTCGAACGGGTCCGCCACGACCTCTCCGGCGCCGTACGCGGCGTCGGGCTCATCCTCACGCTCGCGTCGGCGGTGCTCATCGTCGTGGCCTACCCGTTCGCGGCGGTGTTCCAGCCGGGCGACTTCGGGAGCGTGTCGGCGCTCGGCAATGTCATCATCGCCTTCGCCATCGGCCTCGTGGCCTTCAGCGTGCTGTTCGTCGTGCAGCGCACCTTCTACGCGCTCGGTGACACGCGCACCCCGTTCCTGTTCACGCTCGTGCAGGTCGTGCTCTTCTCGCTCGCGGCGCTCGCGTGCCTGCTGTTCCTGCCGCGCGAGTGGATCGCAGTCGGCGTCGCGCTCGCGACGACCGTCGCGGGCGTCATCCAGCTCGGCCTCGCCGTGGCGCTGCTGCGCCCGAAGCTCGGCACCCTCGACGGACGTCACGTCGTGACGAGCCTCGGCCGCGACCTCGTCGCGGTGATCCTCCCGATCGCCGCGGGCGTCGCGATCGCCTGGGCGTTCGGGGCGTTCCGCGACGGCGGATTCGCGGTCGCCGACCGCTGGAGCGCCATCCTCGTCATGGCCATCGTGGGCGTCGTGATGGCCGCGATGTACGGAGCCATCCTGTGGCTCCTGCGCTCGCCCGAACTGCGAGGTTTCGTCGGGCCGGCCCTCGCGCGGCTCCGCCGCGGGTGACGACGGGCGGATGGCGCGGCGCGACATCCGCGACCGCCGCCCTGCGGCGCTCCTGTGACCCGCCCGTGAGCGCCGGTCGCCCGGAATAGCCGCCGCCTAGACTGTGTTCCACATGTCGTGGCATCCGCTCGACCGGGTGCCGCGCTGATGCAGGAGACAGGAGCGGCTTTGCGCGACATCATCATCATCGGGTCGGGGCCGGCGGGCTTCACCGCCGCCATCTACGCGGCCCGGGCCGAGCTGAAGCCGATGCTCATCGCCAGCTCCGTCGAGATCGGCGGCGAGCTGATGAACACGACCGAGGTCGAGAACTTCCCGGGCTTCCCCGAGGGCATCATGGGCCCCGACCTCATGGGCAAGATGCAGGCGCAGGCCGAGCGATTCGGAACCGAGGTCGTCTACGACGACGTCGTGGAGCTCGAGCTCGACGGCCCCGTCAAGCGCGTCAAGCTCGGCAACGGCGGGGAGCACGAGGCGAAGGCGATCATCTTCGCGACCGGCTCGGCCTATCGCAAGCTCGGCCTCCCCGAGGAGGAGCGCCTGTCGGGCCACGGCCTGTCGTGGTGCGCCACGTGCGACGGCTTCTTCTTCCGCGAGAAGACGATCGCGGTCGTGGGCGGAGGCGACTCCGCGATGGAGGAGGCCACCTTCCTCACCCGATTCGCCGACAAGGTCTACGTCATCCACCGCCGCGACTCGCTCAAGGCCTCGAAGATCATGCAGCAGCGTGCGTTCGACAACCCCAAGATCGAGTTCATCTGGAACGCCGAGGTCGAGGCGATCCACGGTGACTCGGCCGTGACCGGCGTGACCCTGCGCGACACCGTGACCGGCGACGTGCGCGGCCTCGACCTCGATGGCCTGTTCGTCGCGATCGGCAACGACCCGCGCACCCACCTCGTGCACGGCAAGCTCGACCTGACGCCCGAGGGCACGATCCACGTCGACGGGCGATCCTCGCGCACGTCGGTCGTCGGCGTCTTCGCCGCAGGCGACGTGATCGACCCGACCTACCGCCAGGCCGTCACGGCGGCCGGCTCCGGAACCGTCGCCGCCCTCGACGCCGAGCACTACCTCGCCGCCCTCGAGGACTCGCGAACGCCCGAGGCCGCCGAGGCCGAGGCCGAGGCGGTCGACGAGGCCGTCGCCATCGACCGGCTCGCCGAGGTGGGCTGACGGCTCCGGCCGTTCCGGCCCGCTTCGCGACATCCGGCTCAGCGACGTCACCGTCGCATCGACTTCACCGAGAGGAGAACACCCATGACTGCACGCGCAGTGACCGAGGCCACCTGGGAGCAGGAGGTCCTGAACAACGACAAGGCCGTGCTGGTCGACTTCTGGGCCGAGTGGTGCGGGCCGTGTCGCGCGGTCAGCCCCATCCTCGACCAGATCGCGACCGAGCACTCCGACAAGCTCGACATCGTCAAGCTCAACGTCGACGAGAACCCCGGCCTCGCGATGAAGTACCAGATCACCGCGATCCCCGCGTTCAAGGTGTTCGAGAAGGGCGAGGTCGTCAAGACCGTCATCGGCGCCAAGCCGAAGCCCGCCCTCGAGGCCGACCTCGCCGCCTACATCGCCTAGCTGTGATGTCCAAGGACGTTGCTTCGTGAATCGCGTGTGATCTGCTGGCGGGCGAAAGCCTCCCGTTGTGAAGTGGAGCTGTCTAGGAACCGCTTCACGCAACAGGAGGCCTTCGTGTCCCACGCTAACGCTGCTCTCACTCCACGCGCCCGTCTGCGGCTCGCGAAGCTGGTCGTCGAAGAGCGGTGGCCACCGGCGATCGCGGCGAGGATGTTCATGGTCTCGCCCGTCACCGCCCGCAAGTGGGCGGCACGCTATCGCGCTGAAGGTTCGGCCGGAATGACGGACCGTTCCAGCCGCCCGCACTCGATGCCGACCAAGACGCCGCCGGCAACGGTCAAACAGATCGTGCAGCTGCGGTGGCGTCGTCGGCTCGGGCCGGCGCAGATCGCCGGCGCACTCGGGATGCCGGTCTCCACCGTGCACGCCGTGCTCACGAGATGTCGGATCAACAGGCTGTCTCGCATCGACCGGGTCACCGGGGAACCGATCCGCCGCTATGAGCACGAGAAGCCGGGCTCGATGATCCACGTCGACGTGACGAAGTTCGGCAACATCCCCGACGGCGGCGGCTGGCGGTTCACAGGCAAGCAACAAGGCGACAAGAACAAGGCGGCAACTGCGGTGCGTACCGGACGGACCCAGAAGGGACACCCGAACATCGGCACCGCGTTCCTACACACGGTGATCGATGATCACTCCCGCGTCGCCTACGTCGAGATCTGCCACAACGAGAAAGCCGACACCGCCATCGCGGTCCTGCAACGCGCAGTCGCGTGGTTCGCCGACCACGGGGTCACCGTCGAACGAGTGCTCTCAGACAACGGCCCGGCCTACCGCTCCAACGCCTGGCGTGACGCGTGCGCCGAGCTCGGCATTCAACCCAAACGGACTCGTCCCTACCGGCCGCAGACGAACGGCAAGATCGAACGATTCCACCGAACCCTCGCCGACGGATGGGCATACGCACGCTTCTACGGATCAGAGACCGAACGCCGCGCTGCGCTCCCCGGCTGGCTGCACTTCTACAATCACCACAGGCAGCACTCCGCAATCGGAGCCGCACCCATCAGCAGACTCAACAACCTGCCTGGACATCACACGTAGCCGGCCGCCTCGCATCGCAACAGGACCCGTCCGGCAGCCGCCGGGCGGGTCTTCTGCGTCTTCAGGGGCGGCGCGGATGGCTCGGCGCGCCGCCCGGCTCGGCGAGATCCGTCGGCGCGCGACGCCGCGTCATCCGCCTTCGAGCGGTGACTAGCATGAGAATCCTGAGCAGAACGGACAGCACCTGTGACCCCTGACGTCCCCCAGCGGACCGGCAACAACCTCGACCCCTGGTACGCGAACTACGCCGAGCGAGCCGCCGGCTTCTCCGCGTCCGAGGTCCGAGCCCTGTTCGCCGTGGCCTCGCGACCAGAGGTCGTCTCGCTCGCGGGCGGCATGCCGTACGTGTCGGCGCTGCCGCAGGAACTCATCACGTCGGCCTTCGAGCGCGTCATGCGCGAACAGGGCCCGGTCGCCCTGCAGTACGGCTCGGGACAGGGCATTCCGTCGCTGCGCGAGCACATCCTCGACGTGATGTCGCTCGAGGGGATCCGGGCCTCGGTCGACAACGTGGTGACGTCGACCGGATCGCAACAGGCACTGGACTTCGTCGCGAAGCTCTTCCTCGACCCCGGCGACGTGGTGCTCGCCGAGGCGCCCTCGTACGTCGGCGCGATGGGCGTGTTCCGCTCGTACCAGGCGTCGGTCGTGCACGTGGCGATGGACGACGACGGGCTCATCCCCGAGGCGCTGCGGCAGACCATCGCGCACCTGCGCGGGCAGGGTCGGCGGATCAAGTTCCTGTACACGATCCCGAACTTCCACAACCCGGCCGGCGTGACGCTCTCGGCTGAGCGACGCCCCGAGATCCTCGAGATCTGCCGCTCCAACGAGATCCTCGTGCTCGAGGACAACCCGTACGGCCTGCTGCACTTCGACCAGCCGGCGCCCGACGCCCTGCGCTCGATGGATCCCGAGGGCGTCGTCTACCTCGGCTCGTTCTCCAAGACCCTGGCGCCCGGGTTCCGCGTCGGCTGGGCGCTTGCGCCGCACGCGATCCGCGAGAAGCTCATCCTCGCCGCCGAGTCCGCGATCCTCTCGCCCTCGTCGTTCAGCCAGCTCGTCGTCTCCGAGTACCTGTCGCAGGCCGACTGGCGCGGACAGATCGACGCGTTCCGAGGGGTGTATCGCGAACGCAAGGAGGCGATGGTCGAGGCGCTGGGGGAGTACCTCCCGCAGCTATCCTGGACGAACCCGAACGGCGGATTCTACGTGTGGGTCACGTTGCCCGACGTGCTCGATTCCAAGCAGATGCTGCCGCGCGCGGTCCGCGAGCTCGTCGCCTACACCCCGGGCACGGCGTTCTTCGCCGACGGTCGCGGACGGCATGCGATGCGGCTCTCGTTCTGCTATCCGACGCCCGATGCCATCCGGCTCGGGATCCGGCGCCTCGCGACGGTCGTCAACGGCGAGCTCGATCTCCTCGACACCTTCGCGGGCACCGGATCCCTGCAGTCGCCCGATCGTCCCGGCATCGAACTCGCCCCGCCCACCGATCTCAAGTAGTGGAGAAACCCCTGATCATGAGCGAATCCACCGGACTCTCCGTCGTCGTGCTCGCGGGTGGCATCTCGCACGAGCGGGATGTCTCGCTCCGCTCCGGTCGACGGGTCGCCGATGCGCTCCTGCAGGCCGGCCACCGGGTCGAGCTGCGCGACCCCGATGCCGGGCTACTGCCGTACCTGGCCGAGCGACGCCCCGACGTGGTGTTCCCGGCGCTGCACGGATCGAGCGGGGAGGACGGCTCGCTGCTCGAGCTCCTCGCGGCGATCGCGATGCCGACGGTGGGCTCGACCGGTGCGGCGGCCCGTCGCGCGTGGTCCAAGCCGGTCGCGACCTCGCTCGTCGCGCAGGCGGGTGTCGCCGTGCCGGATTCCATCGTGCTCTCGCACGAGGCGTTCCGGGAACTCGGCGCCGCGAGCGTGCTGCGCGTCGTGCGCGAGGCGCTCGACGGCGACCTGGTCGTGAAGCCGGGGGCCGGCGGCTCGGCGCAGGGAGTGACCATCGTGGAAGACCCGACCGAGCTGCCGCGGGCGATGGTCGACGCGTTCACCTACGACGACATCGCCATCGTCGAGCGTCGTGTCGTGGGCACCGAGCTCGCGATCGCGATCGTCGAGACGGATGGCGCGCCGCGCCCACTGACCGCGGTCGAGATCGTCCCCACCACCGGCGTGTACTCCTTCCAGGCGCGATACAACGCTGGGGAGACCACGTTCTTCGCGCCGTGCCGCCTCGACGACGAGACGGTGGCGCGCGCGACCGACGCCGCGCTGCTCGCCCACCGCACGCTGGGCCTTCGCGACCTCTCGCGCGTCGACCTCATCGTGGATGCCGCGGGCACGCCGTGGTTCCTCGAGGCCAATGTGCTTCCCGGCCTGACCGAGACCTCGCTCGTTCCGCTCGCCATCGAGGCGTCCGACACCGATGCCGCGACGGTCTACGACGCGCTCGTTCGTGGCGCGGTCGCCCGCGCCGCCTGAGCGGCGCGGCGACCGCCTCGGAGCGTCGGGCGCTCCGGAGCCGGCTCAGAGTCCCTCGAGGTCCTCGCCGAGCTCGCCGAGGATGCGTCGGAGGTCCTGAACAGTCGCGAAATCGATGCTGATCTGGCCCTTTCGCGCGCCCAGGCTGATCCGTACGCGCGTGTCCAGTCGATCTCCGAGGCGCGTGGACAGGTCGTCGAGGAACTCCTGGCGCTTGCCCGCCGCGGGCTTGGGACGACCGGGTTTGGGCGTCTCGGCCACGATCGCCTCGGCGGCGCGGACCGAGAGGTCCTCGTTGACGATCTTGTCGGCGAGCCGCTGCATGGCCTCGGGATCGCCCGCGGCGAGGATGGCTCGGGCATGCCCGGCGCTCAGCACACCGGCCGCCACCCGGAGCTGGACTGGCTCGGGCAGCTTCAGGAGCCTGAGCGTGTTGGAGATCTGCGGTCGCGAGCGCCCGATGCGGGTCGCCAGCTCCTCCTGCGTGATCCCGAAGTCGGCGAGCAGCTGCTGGTAGGCCGAGGCCTCTTCCAGCGGATTCAGCTGCGACCGGTGGAGGTTCTCGAGCAGCGCATCGCGGAGCATCGCCTCATCGGCGGTCTCCTTGACGACGGCCGGGATGGTGTCGAGGCCCGCAGCCTTGGTCGCCCGCAGGCGCCGTTCCCCCATGACGAGCTCGTACTTGCCGGGCTGATCGGGATGCGGACGAACCACGATCGGCTGCAGCACGCCGAACTCGCGGACGCTGTGCACGAGCTCGGCGAGATCCTCGGGGTCGAAGACGCTGCGCGGCTGCTGGGCGTTGGGAAGGATGTCATCGGGATCGAGCCGTGAGAGGTGGGCGCCGGGAACCATGACCAGGTTCGCGTCGGCCGCACTCTCGACCGCCGCAACGGCCGGCTTCGGAGCGTCACTGTCGGGGAAGAACACGTCGACCGGCCGAGTCGCACGTGGTGCGTCCTCGGTCGTGGGGATGAGTGCTCCGATGCCCCGGCCGAGGCCCGTGCGCTTCGTTGCCATCAGTCGTGCTCCTTGTCTGCGGATGCTCCGCGCCAGGCGATCTCCGCCGCGGCCTCTCGGTACGAGAGCGAACCGCTGGACGCGAAGTCGTAGCTGATGACGCTCTGGCCGTAGCTCGGCGCCTCCGAGACGCGGACCGAGCGGGGGATGATCGTCTCGAGCGTCTGACCGGGGAAGTGGTCGCGGACCTCCTGCGCCACCTGCTGTGCGAGGTTCGTACGGGAGTCGTACATGGTCAGCAGGATCGTCGTGAGACGCAGCTCGGGGTTCAGGTGACGCTCGATCAACTCGATGTTGCTGAGCAGCTGCGAAAGCCCTTCAAGCGCGTAGTACTCGCACTGGATGGGGATGAGGACCTCACGGGCAGCGACGAACGCGTTGATCGTGAGCAAGCCGAGCGACGGCGGGCAGTCGATGAAGACGTAGTCATACGGCTGGTCCATTCCGTCGAGGTGGGCGTCGAGCGCGCGGCGAAGTCGCTGCTCGCGCGCCACCAGTGAGACGAGTTCGATCTCGGCGCCCGCCAGGTGGATCGTCGCCGGGACGCAGTCGAGTCGCTCGTGCTCGGTCGACGAGCGCACGACATCGGCCAGGGGAAGGTCGCTGACGAGTACGTCGTAGACGCTCTGCTGGTCGGATCGGTGCTCGACCCCGAGGGCGGTCGAGGCGTTGCCCTGCGGATCGAGGTCGATCACGAGGACCTTCGCACCGGTGCGAGCCAGTGCGGCGGCCAGGTTGACCGCGGAGGTCGTCTTGCCGACGCCACCCTTCTGGTTGGAGATGGTGAAGATGCGCGTCGAGGCGGGGAGGGGCAGCACCGCCTCCGCGAGCGCGAGTCGCCGGCGGGTCTCGTCGGCAAGCTGATCGGCCAGTGGAGTGCCTCCAGAGGATTCGTGTGTTTCACGTGAAACATCGGCGGGGGGTTCGGCGACGGTCGACGGCGCGGCGACGGGGGAGTAGGCGAGCGCAGCGGTGGCCGCGTCAGTCGACTGTTGCCCGTCGTCTGCCGCGGCACGCGGGACGAGATCAGCGGTAATTGGCTGGACTGAGACCTGGGCGCCCGCTTCTGCGCCGTCGCCGGCGGGCTCGTCGAATACGCGGTATTCGTCGTCGAGCTCGGGGGCCGGCGAAGCGGATTCGACGAGCTGATCGACGGCCACCACACGCGGCGTCGTCGAAACCGGCGTTGCGGCCTCGTCGGTCGACTGCTCCTGCACGGCCCGCGGCTGGTGCAGGCTCGAGACGGTCTCGGCCGTCGCATCGCCCACGATCTCGCGGATGATGTCCTCGAGCAGCTTGTCGGGGTCGCTCCGATGCGTCGTTGGGACGCTGCCTGTGGGGACTCCCGAGTCCTGCTCGTCGGAGAGCGCCGCGGCCGTCGCCGCATCCCAGTCGAAACCTGGAGCGTGCGGAGGCGGGCCTGCGACCGTGTTCGTGGGGGACGAGGGCACCGACGTCGGACGATCGACCGAGGACGGAGGAGCGTATCGCTCGTTCTCGGACGTCTGGGACGACGGGCTCACGGCGCGGTCGTGATTCGAGATCTCCGTCGGCGCGGGCGGCGTCGGAGCGGCGTGCTCCGACGGCGGCCGGAAGGGCGCGTCGAGGTCGCCGGGTGTCGTGGCGGTGGTCACAGGTCGGTCGTTTCCGTTCGTTCGAGCGTGGGTGGCCTGCTCCGCTTCGAACGCCTCCAGTCGGGTCGGTTCGGGTGCACGGATCGGCTCTGGCTCGGGTCGAGGCTTCCTCCGGTGGAACCAGCCACGCCCCCCGCCATGCGCCATGCCACTCTCCTGACCCGTTCGACTTCCCGCCACCCGGACAGCGGCGATCTTCGACACCCCAGCCTAACTGCCACCCCGGACGGCGTTCGTGCTCGACTTCGACGTTTCGCGACCTGCCGCCCGGTATCCCGACGGACGCAGTGAAGCTCGTGCGTCTGGTCCGTTTCACGTGAAACAGGTGCGCGCCCATGATCGCCCGCGACCGACCCCAGCATTTCGGGCACATTCCCGGCGGATCGTTTCACGTGAAACGTCCTCGCGACGACGTGGCCACCTTGGGCAGGGCTACGTTGTCGTTGGCGTCGGTCACGCGGAACGCTCGTGGACGATTCGCTCGCATCGCACCATTCATCGACCGCGGCCTCCTCGGGCGAACCGGATCGTCAACGAGCTCGCCCACGTGCGCGCCCCCGGTCGCGACAGGAATGCGACCATCGCGCGGGAGCTCGCGGCCCTCGGACGGCACCACGACCTGGCCGGTCTTGGCACCGGGCGACTCGCCGCCCTCGGTGCGGCACCTCGGCGATGCGCCGACCAGTACCGGACTCAGGGGGTCTCGGGGAAACTCAGAGCCGATGAACGCCTTCGATGCAGCCGAGCCACGGACACCGCGGCCGTTCGAAGGATCAGGCGGTGTGGTTCGGGGCGCACGATGTCGCAGGAGGTGTCGTCCTTGGCGAAGTATTCCTCGCCGTTTCACGTGAAACATGCGAAGACGCGATCGGGCGATCACGCCGGTCACCTCCCGTGGAGGCAACCACTCGTTTTGCCCACGTGCAGATCGACGCGCCGGCGACGACCGACCCAGAATTCGGCGAGGACACAGGTGGTGCGGGCGACTCCAAACCGGCGCCATATGCGCAAACTCGCCAGTTCCCATGGCGCGGTCGTGGCGGAAGACTGGCGTCACGACGGCGATGGAAGGACCTGACTCATGTCGCGCAACCCCTATCAGCTCGGCCTCGTGATCGTCGGCGGCGTTCTCCTCCTGCTCGGGTTCATGCTCGTCATCGTCGTCGTCGAGCTGACCGACTACGCACCCTACGACGAAGTGCAGGTCGCGACGTTGCGTGGGTCGATTCTTCTGCTCGTCGGAATCGCCACCACGATGATCACCGGCTCAGCCGTGATCGGCGGTGCCGCGTGGGCCTTGCGTCATTCCTCCGGGCAGGCCGGCTCGAGTGACGGACCTCATGGCGCGGATGCAGACTCGCTCGCAAGCGAAATGGCTCGCGACACGTGAGCTCGCCCGAGTTCGTTCGTGGCGGACGCGACGGACGAATCCACCATCACGGCCACTCCGAACTCGGACGGCCGCGGAAGACGGACGTCGTAGTTCGATGCATCCACGCTCGACCACGCGCCCCACGCCAACGGCTTGCATCCTGAGCGTGCGGCGGAGCTCGAGAGGCCAACACATCTGTCGACGTCACACCCACTCCCTGATATTGCAGGACAGAGCGATCCCTCGCCTTCTCTGATTGACTTGGCGGGAGGGCACTGGACGACCGTTGGAAGTCGCCGCGACACTCAGGATGAGTCGAAGGCGTTGGCCCACGAGAAACACCACCGGCTCCGCTTCACGCCAGATCACTCCCAAGCAAAGGTGATCGTCACTGAGACCGATTGTCGTATCGTCGACCCGAACTCCGTTTCGGCATGCGACGGGCGCGACGGGTGCCGTTTCACGTGAAACGTCGTTGCAGGTTCACAACCTGAGGTCGATACATCCTTCTCAACGGAAGGAGCCCGCCAGACATCGGCTCCGAGCCCTTCTCCGCCGAACCGTCGACGCGACCTCGGAGTCGACGTGCGCGATCGACGCGTCGAAGCGGAAATCACCTGACGTTCGATTCGGCGGGGCGACGTCGGTGGCACACGTTGCATGGAAGGGACACCCCGACGTGGTCACGACCGCGTGTACCCCGTCTCCGACCGACTCCTAGGCCTGAACGGGCACGCGGGCGCGGAACACACGCGTCACGTCATCCACGACACCCTCGCCCAGAACGACCACTTCGACGTCCTGCAGGCGGTACTTGCGGATCGCCTTCTCGGCCGCGCCGATCTCGCCCTCGACGCCGCCGCCCTTCATCAGCACCAGTTCACCGCCGGGACGGAGCAGGGGGGCGGTGATCGGGATGAGCGTGCGGAGCGCGCTCACGGCGCGAGCCGTCACCTGGTCGAGGCGGCCCTTGAGCTTCGCCTCCTCAGCACGAGCGCGCACCACATCGACGTTGTCGAGACCGAGTTCGCCGACCTGGCGGTTCAGCCAGGCCACGCGTCGCTCCATCGGCTCGATCAGCGTCAGGTGCACATCGGGTCGCGCGATCGCCAACAGGATCCCGGGAAGGCCGGCGCCGGAGCCGACATCGCCGATCAGACCGGATCGCAGGAGCGGCGCGACCAGTCCGGAGTTGACGACGTGCCGAGACCACAGTCGCGGCAGCTCGAGCGGGCCGATGAGGCCGAGTTCCTCCCCGTACTGGGCGAGGTTCTCGGTGAAGCGTCGCGCGGTGGGAAGGTGCTCGCCGAAGACGGCCGCCGCAGCAGCGGGTTCGGGCTCGAGCGCCTCGCGCCAGCCGGGGGAGGGGTCAGTCATGTTTCACGTGAAACGGTGCTGCGGATCTCAGCCGACTCGGGTGATCACCGTGTGACGCTCGGAACCCTCACCGCGCGACTCCGAGTGGAGACCGCGCTCGGCGACGAGGTCGTGCACGAGCTTGCGCTCGTACGACGACATCGGCGGCAGCGCCGCCTCGGCCGCGCCCGCTTCGATGCGCTCGGCGGCACGGCCCACGAGGCGTGCGAGCTCGTCGCGACGCGCGTCGCGCGAGCCGCCGACGTCGAGGATGAGCCGCGAGAAAACGCCGGTCTTGGTCTGCACCGCCAGGCGCGTGAGCTCCTGGAGCGCCGTGACCGTCTCGGGGCGGGCGAGCACGGCGAGGTTCGTCCCCTCGCCGGCGTGCACGGACACGTAGGCGCGGCCGTTGCGCGCGTCGATGTCGATGTCGCCGTCGAGGTCGCAGATGTCGAGCAGTTCCTCGATGTAGTCGGCGGCGATGTCGCCCTCCTCCTCGAGCTGCTCGAGGGTGCGGGTCGCGGCGTCGTGCTGGACGTCGGTCATCGAGGTCACTTCCTGTTCTGCTTCTTCGCGCGGTTCTTGCTCACCGGCTGCTGGCGCTGCGTGGTGGGCTTCTTCGCGACATCCTGAGCGGACTCGGACGGCGACTCGATCACGAGCTTGCCCTTGCGGGCCAGACGCGCCTCGCGCGCCTTCGCCGCCTCGCTGCCCGGAGTCGGCATGTTGCGGATCACCACGAACTGCTGACCCATGGTCCAGAAGTTCGAGACGAGCCAGTAGAACATGACGCCGAGCGGGAAGGCGACGCCCGACACCGCGAACACGAGCGGGAGCAGGTACAGCAGGATGCGCTGCTGCCGGAACATGGGGCTCGCCTTGGTCTCGGGCGACATGTTCTTCGAGACGATCTGCAGCTGGGTGATGAACTGCGACGCCGTCATCAGGACGATCATCGTCAGGGCGATGATGAGCGTCGACATGCTGAAGGGGTCACCGGCGATCATGAGGTTCCACTCGCCGATGAACGTCGACTTGAGCGGAGCGCCGAGGAACTCGGAGTTCGCGAACGAGTTCGCGAGCTCCTGCGTCATCGGGCCGACGCCCGCCTTATCGTGCTGCGCGTCGTTGAGCACCGAGAAGAGGCCGAAGAAGATCGGCATCTGCAGCAGGAGCGGCAGGCAGGACGAGAGCGGGTTGGTCCCGGTCTTCTTGTAGAGCTCCATGGTCTCGCGCGACATCGCTTCGCGCGAGAACTGGTCCTTCTTGCCCTTGTACTTGTCCTGGATCTTCTTGAGCTGCGGCGCCACCTCCAGCATGCGGCGCTGGCTCTTGATCTGGCGGACGAAAATCGGGATGAGCGCGGCGCGCACGACGAGCACGAGGCCCACGATCGAGAGCACCCACGTCACGCCCGCATTCGGGTCGAGTCCGAGGAACGACCAGAACGAGTGGAACGCGACGAGGATCAGCTCGATGGCCCATTTGATGGGCCACAGGATGATGCTGATGATGTCCATTGGAGCGGGTCAGTCCTTCCGGGACGTGATGGGGGAGTGCTCGGTGCCCACGGCGTCGTGGGCGAGGGATGCCACGGCATCCGGGGCGGGAGTGACCGGCGGGTGCGTGTGACCGGCATGCCGGTCGGGCACGGGCGTCGACGCCCGGCGGCGTCCGGACCGCGCGATGCCGGCGTGCCGACCGCCAGGACGCGAGGACGACGCCCACCCGGGTGGGATGACGAAGCCGAAGCGCGTCATGTGGAAGCGCCGACGAGCCGGCATCCGCACGTCGTCGACGCCGCCGGCAGACCACGGGTTGCAGCGCACGATCCGCCAGGCCGTGAGCGCCGACCCCACGACGAGGCCGCGGTGCTGGACCGAGCCGAGGCCGTAGGCGGAGCACGTGGGGTAGTAGCGGCAGACATCGCCGTACAGGGGGGAGACGACGGCCCGGTAGGCGCGGATGAGCAGCACGCCAACGTTGCGGGGGAGGAGCCACACGAACCAGGCGAGGTCGCGCACGTCAGGGCCCTTCTGCGGCGGTCGCGGCAGGCGCGAGCGCCGGACCGCGACGACGATTGCGGGAGACGGCGGTCGCGACATCCGCCCGTAGCGCAGGGTAGTCGGCGGCCGCCGCACTCGGAAGCGCACGGACCACCAGGTCGACCGCGGTCAGTCCGTCGTCGACGAGTTCGCGGCATGCCGCCTTGAGCCGGCGACGCACGAGATTGCGGCGCACGGCCGAGCCGACCTTCTTGGACACGATGAAGCCGAAGCGCGCGTCGGCGCCCGCCTCCGTCGAGCGGAGATAGCTCACGGAGTGGGCACCGGCGACCTTGGCACCTCGGCGCACGATGAACCGGTAGTCATCGGCGCTCGTGATGCGGTTGGCTTTGGCGAGCACCGAGGAACTTACGCGGAGAGCTCGGTGCGGCCCTTGGCGCGACGGGCCGAGAGGATGGCGCGACCGGCGCGCGTGCGCATGCGGGCGCGGAAGCCGTGCTTCTTGGCGCGGCGGCGGTTGTTGGGCTGGAACGTACGCTTGCTCATTCTTCTTCTCCGGCTTGGGATCTCCGCGCACGGACGCGTCACAGGTGCGTCGGCGGGAAAACTCGGTGCCCGAAAGGGCTGCGGTCAACTGATTAAAACTACGGCCTGCGGATGCCGCGGTCAAACCGAGGCGCACTCCTGACCTGACATTCTCCACCGATCCACAGCTTCGTGCCCGGATCGACACGCCGGGGACCTCCTCGATCCTCGAATCGGCATTTGTCCGGGCCACTGCGATTCGCTAGCGTGTGAGACCAGTTATCCCCAGCCTGCACAGCGGAAATCCGCGCTTCTCGCAGCTTCGCTCACAGGCGGTGGAGAGCTGTGGACACATCACCTCGGGCCGCTCGACCTGTCGTTCGGGGGACGACGAGCGGCCGAACGACGGTGCCTTGAAGATTGCGGGGAGCAATGACCGAACAGCCCATTTCCGACACATGGGCGACCGTCCTCGATCGGTTGTCGGACGATGAGGCGATCACGCCGATGCTCCAGGGCTTCCTCAACCTGGTCGAACCCAAGGGCATCGCGGCCGGCACGTTCTACCTCGAGGTCCCGAACGACTTCACCGCGAGCATGCTCAACCAGCGCATGCGAGTGTCGCTGCTGTCGGCGATGAGCGTGATCGATGCGCCGTCGCCGGTCACCTCGTTCTACGTCGTCGTGAATCCCGAGCTCGAGGAACTGCGCCAGCCCGAGATGCAGCCCGGCGGGAACGGGATGGGCCTCGCCGGCGGCCCGACCAGCCTCTCGCCGATGGGCGGCGGCCTCACGGCCGTGCCGGATGGACCCGCCGGCCTCGTCGACTCGCCGGTGCCTCCCGCGGCGATCTTCGACACCAACCCCGATCGGCCCCGCGACGCGCGGCTGAATCCCAAGTATTCCTTCGACAGCTTCGTCATCGGGCAGTCCAACCGATTCGCGCACGCGGCCGCGGTCGCGGTCGCCGAGGCGCCGGCGAAGGCCTACAACCCGCTCTTCATCTACGGCGACTCGGGCCTGGGCAAGACCCACCTCCTGCACGCCATCGGCCACTACGCCATGAGCCTGTACCCGGGCATCCGCGTGCGGTACGTCTCCTCCGAGGAGTTCACGAACGACTTCATCAACTCGATCGCGAACAACCGCGGCTCGCTCTTCCAGCAGCGCTACCGCAACATCGACATCCTGCTCATCGACGACATCCAGTTCCTGCAGGGCAAGGCGGAGACCCAGGAGGCGTTCTTCCACACCTTCAACACGCTGCACGACCACAACAAGCAGGTCGTGATCACGAGCGACGTGCCGCCCAAGCACCTCACGGGCTTCGAGGACCGCATGCGCAGCCGCTTCGAGTGGGGCCTCATCACCGACGTCCAGGCGCCCGACCTCGAGACCCGCATCGCGATCCTGCGGAAGAAGGCGCAGAACGAACACCTCCAGGTCCCCGACGACATCCTCGAGTACATGGCCTCGAAGGTCTCGAGCAACATCCGCGAGCTCGAGGGCACGCTCATCCGCGTGACGGCGTTCGCGAGCCTGAACCGCACGCCGGTCGACATGCCCCTCGTGCAGACGGTGCTCAAGGACCTGATCACGGATGACGCCGACAACGTGGTCGCGCCGGTCGACATCATCACCGCCACCGCCGACTACTTCAAGCTCACGGTCGACGACCTGTACGGTTCGAGCCGCTCGCAGGCCGTCGCGACGGCGCGTCAGATCGCGATGTACCTGTGCCGCGAGCTCACGAGCCTCAGCCTGCCGAAGATCGGACAGCTCTTCGGCAACCGCGACCACACGACCGTGATGTACGCGAACAAGAAGATCTCCGAGCTCATGAAGGAGCGTCGCTCCATCTACAACCAGGTCACCGAGCTCACCGCGCGCATCAAGCAGAACTCGCGCTTCCGCTGATCCGGCGTCGCGCGTCGCAGGACGACCGGCCCGTTCGGCGACCCTCGAAACGGACGCTCGAGCGATTCCGCACAGGTGTGGACAATCTGTGGATTGTTGACGAGCAACCGCGCCACGACTGTTGAGACGCCTCGTGGGGCTGTGGAAAACTCCGCACGGCGTGCGCACCGGCCATGAGCCGACCGCACCGGTTTCCACACACCGTGCACAGCCCGGATGGCGCGCTTCGCCCGTCGTCTCGCGGATCACCGCACACCATCCACAGTTTCCACACCGGTTAACACCGTTAAGAGATAGAGGGTTATGCCAGGGCTCCCGACAACCTCGGAGTCGGAAGCGGATCGGAGCCCGGAAATCCCGGCACCGGGAATGACCGTCCGGATAGCATGGGAGCCGATCCAGCCCTCCACGACGGGAGAACCGTGAAGTTCCAGGTCAATCGCGACGTCTTCAGTGAGGCCGTGTCCTTCGCCGTCAAGCTGCTGCCGCAGCGCACGACCCTGCCGATCCTGTCCGGGGTGCTGATCCAGGCGAGCGGCGACGGGCTCGTGCTCTCCTCGTTCGACTACGAGGTCTCCTCCCGCACCCAGATCCAGGCCGACGTCGAGGAGCCGGGCACGGTGCTCGTCTCGGGCCGACTGCTCGCCGAGATCGCCGGCCGGCTGCCGAACGCGCCCGTGAAGGTCTCCACCGAGGAATCGCGCATCTCCGTCACCTGCGGCTCGGCGAGCTTCACGCTGCTCTCCATGCCGGTCGAGGAGTACCCCTCCATCCCCGAGATCGGCGAGCAGACCGGCGTCGTGCCGGCCGAGGAATTCGCGTCGGCCGTCGCGCAGGTCGCGGTCGCGGCATCCCGCGACGATGTCACGCCCGTCATCACCGGCGTACAGCTCGAGGTCCGCGAGAACCACCTCAGCCTCGTCGCGACCGACCGCTACCGCGTCGCCATCCGCGAGATCGACTGGGACGGCGGCGGGGTGGCCGGCGACGGCGACGCCGGGCTCGCGGCCCTCGTGCCCGCGCGCACGCTGCAGGAGGTCGGCAAGACGTTCGGCCATTCCGGCACGATCTCGGTCGCGATCACCAGCCGCGACGATCGCGAGCTCATCGCGTTCAGCGCCGACCGCAAGACCGTGACGTCCCTGCTCATCAAGGGCAACTTCCCGCCCGTGCGCCGGCTCTTCCCCGACACGGTCGACAACTACGCCGTCGTGAACACGGCCGAGCTCATCGAGGCCACGCGTCGCGTCGCCCTCGTGCTCGAGCGCGAGGCCGCGCTCCGCTACACCTTCACGCCCGACGGGCTCACGCTCGAAGCGATCGGCAGCGAGCAGGCGCAGGCCTCCGAGTCGATCGACGCGATCCTCACCGGTGACGAGACCGTCGTCTCGCTGAAGCCGCAGTTCCTGCTCGACGGCCTGCAGGCGGTGCCGAGCGAGTTCGTCCGCATCTCGTTCACGAAGACCGAGAATCCCAACAAGCCCGGGCCGGTGCTCATCACGAGCCAGACCTCGCGCGAGCAGGCCGGCGCCGACAGCTACCGCTACCTGCTGCAGCCGAACCTCCTGCTGAGATAGGCCTCTGCGGGTCGAGGAGGTCGCGAAGCGATCGTCTCGAAACCCGGCCTCAGGAGGTCCCGAGACGCGCGTCAGGTGCTCCTCGACCGACACACCCGCGCTGTCGGTTGCTGGGGGTAGCGTGGTGGTTCGCGAGAAGGGAGCGGCACCGTGCACGTCGCCAGGCTCTCGCTCACCGACTTCCGGAACTACCGCCGGGCCGACCTCGCCTTCGGACCGGGTGCGACGGTCATCGTCGGGCGCAACGGCCAGGGCAAGACCAACCTCGTCGAGGCGATCGGCTATCTCGCCACGCTCGGATCGCACCGGGTGTCGAGTGACCAGGCGCTCATCCGTGCCGGCGCCGACGCCGCGATCGTGCGTGCGGTGCTCGCGCACGGCGGACGCGAAGTGCTGCTCGAGCTGCAGCTCAACCGGCAGGGCGCCAATCGCGCGCAGGTGAATCGTGGCGCCGCCAAGCCGCGCGACCTCCCGCGCTACGCCCACAGCGTGCTGTTCGCGCCCGAGGACCTCGCGATCGTCCGCGGCGAGCCCTCCGTCCGACGCCGCATGCTCGACGAGCTGCTCGTGCAGCGCACGCCGCGCCTCGCGGGCGTCATGAGCGATTACGAGCGCGTCCTCAAGCAGCGCAACTCGCTGCTCAAGAGCGCCCGCGCCCGCGGGCTCGCGGCGGCGCAACTGCCCACGCTCGACATCTGGGACGAGCGACTCGTCGCGCTCGGCGCCGAGCTCATCGACCGCCGGCTCGAGCTCATCGACGAACTGCGCGAGCCGGTCGCTGCGGCGTACCGCTCGATCGTCGACGCCGACCACGCGCCCGAGCTCCGGCCCGTGCTCTCGGTCGACGGTGCCGATCCCGACGACGAGGCGACGGATGGCGCGGCCGCAGGCCCGACGGCGACCACCGACCCGACCACCGCCGCCTCGGGTTACCGCGGTGCCGCCGACTCCACCACCACCGCCGAGCGATTCGCCGCGACGCTCGCCGCGCTCCGCCGCAAGGAGCTCGAGCGGGGCATCACGCTCGCGGGTCCGCATCGCGACGACGTGCAGCTCCTGCTCAACGGCCTGCCCGCCAAGGGGTACGCCAGTCACGGCGAGTCCTGGTCGTTCGCGCTGTCGCTCCGGCTCGCGGCGGCCGAGCTGCTGCGCCGCGACTCGACCACCGGCGACCCCGTGCTGGTGCTCGACGACGTGTTCGCCGAGCTCGACCGGCTGCGCCGTGAGCGACTCGCGGCCGCGATCGGCGGGTACGAGCAGGTCCTCATCACCGCGGCCGTGCTCGAAGACGTCCCCGAGCCGCTCGCGAGCCGGGTCGTGCGCATCGACGCGGGCCAGATCGTGGACCCGGGCGCCGCGACGGAGGACGCCGCGGTCGAGTCGACCGGCGCCGGCCCCGCCGACGAGCGTCAGCGGGAGGCATCCGGTGTCTGAGGCCGCTCGCACCTACCAGCACTTCCGCGAGATCTTCGGCGGCGAGCCCCGGATCCGGCCCGGACGGGCGCGCTCCCGCGCGCCCGAGGCTTCCGGCAGCGAGCCGTTCACCCCCGGCCGCGATCCGAGGTCGCTCGGCTCCGCCATCGACCAGCTCACGTCGCAGCTCGGCTGGACCGGACCGCTGTCGCAGCACGAGCTGCTCGCGACGTGGCCCGACATCGCCGGCGACGAGATCGCCCGCCACTCCGAGCCGATCGCGATCGAGGGCGGCGTGCTCCAGGTGCGCTGCGAATCCACGGCGTGGGCCACCCAGCTGCGGATGATGCGCGGCGAGCTGCTCGCGGCGATCCTCGAGCGGTTTCCGGGCGCGGGGGTCGAGACCATCCGCTTCCAAGGGCCGGATGCCCCCACCTGGAAAAAGGGCCCCAGATCGGTTCCAGGGCGCGGTCCACGCGACACCTACGGCTGAGAAGGCAAAATCGGTCACTTCACCCGTGTCGACCCCTCAGATCGGCGCGGAGCCGCCGAGCGCACGGCCGGACTTGATAGGATCAAGGGTCGCCAGAACGACGGTTTGGAGCCCGATTCACCCATGACAGCGGAACCGACGAAGGCCCAGGGTGCGCCCGAATACGGCGCCGACGCGATCCAGGTTCTCGAGGGCCTCGAAGCGGTCCGCAAGCGGCCGGGCATGTACATCGGCTCGACCGGCCCGCGCGGTCTCCACCACCTCGTGTACGAGATCGTCGACAACTCGGTCGACGAGGCGCTCGCGGGCTTCGCGACCGACATCGACGTGACGATCCTCGAAGACGGCGGCGTGCGTGTCGTCGACGACGGTCGTGGCATCCCCGTCGACATCCACAAGACCGAGGGGAGGTCCACGGTCGAGGTGGTGCTCACCGTCCTCCACGCCGGCGGCAAGTTCGGCGGCGGCGGATACGCCGTCTCGGGTGGCCTGCACGGAGTCGGATCATCCGTCGTCAACGCGCTCTCGAGCCGGCTCGACGTCGAGGTGCATCGCCAGGGGCACGTGTGGCGCCAGTCCTACCAGGTCGGCGTGCCCGATGCGCCGCTCGCGCAGGGCGAGGCGAGCGACGCGACCGGCACGACCATCACGTTCTGGCCGAACCCCGACATCTTCGAGACGGTCGACTTCGACTACGAGACGCTCCGCACCCGGTTCCAGCAGATGGCGTTCCTCAACAAGGGGCTGCGCATCACCCTGACCGACCTGCGCGTGGGCCACGTCGAGATCGACCCCGAAGACACGCCCACCACCGGCGCGATCACGATCCCCGCGCAGCGCACCGACACGTTCCTCTACGAGCGCGGCCTCGTCGACTACGTCGAGAACCTCAACCGCTCGAAGAAGGCCGATCTCGTCAACGACGAGATCATCTCGTTCGAGGCCGAGGACGTCGATCGAAAGATCGCGCTCGAGGTCGCGATGCAGTGGACCACCGCCTACACCGAGTCGGTCCACACCTACGCCAACACCATCAACACGCACGAGGGCGGCACGCACGAAGAGGGCTTCCGCGCGGCGCTGACCACGCTCGTCAACCGATACGCGCGCGAGAAGGGCATCCTCAAGGAGAAGGACGACAACCTCTCGGGCGACGACGTCCGCGAGGGCCTGACGGCCGTCATCTCCGTGAAGCTCGGCGAGCCGCAGTTCGAGGGCCAGACCAAGACCAAGCTCGGGAACACCGAGGCGAAGTCGTTCGTCCAGCGCGTGGTGGGCGACCAGCTCGGCGACTGGTTCGACCGCAACCCCAACCAGGCGCGAGACATCATCCGCAAGGCCCTCCAGGCCGCGACCGCCCGCATCGCCGCGCGCAAGGCGCGCGAGGCGACCCGGCGCAAGGGCTTCCTCGAGACCAGCGGCATGCCGGGCAAGCTCAGCGATTGCACGAGCAAGGACCCGACGATCTCCGAGATCTTCCTCGTCGAGGGCGACTCGGCCGGCGGCTCGGCCAAGACCGGCCGCAACCCGGAGACCCAGGCCATCCTGCCGTTGCGCGGCAAGATCCTGAACGTCGAGAAGGCGCGGCTCGACCGCGCGCTCGGCAACGCCGAGATCCAGGCCATGATCACCGCGTTCGGCACCGGCATCGGCGAGGACTTCAATGCCGAGAAGGCGCGGTACCACAAGATCGTGCTCATGGCCGATGCCGACGTCGACGGCCAGCACATCACGACGCTGCTGCTCACGCTGCTGTTCCGCTACATGCGGCCGCTCATCGAGATGGGCTACGTCTACCTCGCGCAGCCGCCGCTGTACCGCATCAAGTGGTCCAACGCCGACGACGACTACGTGTACTCCGACCGCGAGCGCGACGCCGTGATCGCCGACGGCCAGGCGTCCGGACGGCGCCTGCCCAAGGAGAACGGCGTCCAGCGGTACAAGGGCCTCGGCGAGATGAACCACCAGGAGCTGTGGGACACGACCATGAACCCCGAGACCCGTACCCTGCTGCAGGTCACGATGGACGATGCTGCCGCGGCCGACGAGATCTTCTCCACCCTGATGGGTGACGACGTCGAGAGCCGGCGCTCGTTCATCCAGAAGAACGCGAAGGACGTGCGTTTCCTTGACATCTGACGTGATCGACCCGGGCGCCGGCGACGGCGAGGGCTTCGGCATCCACGGCCGCATCGACCAGGTCGACCTGCATCTCGAGATGCAGCGCTCCTACCTCGACTACGCGATGAGCGTGATCATCGGGCGCGCGCTGCCCGATGTCCGCGACGGCCTCAAGCCGGTCCACCGCCGCGTGATCTACACGATGTACGACGGTGGGTACCGTCCCGACCGGGCGTTCTCGAAGTGCACGCGCGTCATCGGCGACGTCATGGGCCAGTTCCATCCGCACGGCGACAGCGCGGTCTACGACTCGCTCGTTCGCCTCGTGCAGCCGTGGGCGCTGCGCTACCCGCTCGCGCTCGGACAGGGCAACTTCGGCTCGCCGGGCAACGACGGCGCCGCAGCCCACCGGTACACCGAGACCAAGATGTCGCCGCTCGCCATGGAGATGGTGCGCGACATCGAGGAAGAGACCGTCGACTTCCAGGACAACTACGACGGCCGCACGCAGGAGCCCACGGTCCTCCCGAGCCGGTTCCCGAACCTCCTCGTCAACGGCTCGGTCGGCATCGCGGTCGGCATGGCCACGAACATCCCGCCGCACAACCTGCGCGAGGTGGCGGATGGCGCGCTCTGGGCCCTCGAGCACCCCGAGGCATCCCGCGAGGAGCTGCAGGAGGCGCTGATCCAGCGCATCAAGGGACCCGACTTCCCGACCGGGGCCCAGATCCTCGGCGTCAAGGGCATCCACGACGCCTATCGCACGGGCCGCGGCTCGATCACGATGCGCGCGGTCGTCAGCGTCGAGGAGATCCAGGGCCGCACGTGCCTGGTCGTCACCGAGCTCCCGTACCAGGTCAACCCCGACAACCTCGCCATCAAGATCGCCGACCTCGTCAAGGACGGCAAGCTCACGGGCATCGCCGACATCCGCGACGAGACGTCGGGCCGCACCGGCCAGCGCCTCGTGATCGTGCTCAAGCGCGACGCGGTCGCCAAGGTCGTGCTGAACAACCTCTACAAGCACACGCAGCTGCAGGACAACTTCGGCGCGAACATGCTCGCGATCGTCGACGGCGTGCCGCGCACGCTCTCGATCGACGGGTTCATCGCGCACTGGATCGACCACCAGGTCGACGTGATCGTGCGACGCACCGAGTTCCGCCTCCGCAAGGCCGAGGAGCGCATGCACATCCTGCGCGGCTACCTCAAGGCGCTCGACGCGCTCGACGAGGTCATCGCGCTGATCCGCCGCTCGGCCACGGCCGACGACGCCCGCGACGGCCTGATGAAGCTGCTCGACATCGACGACCTGCAGGCGCGCGCCATCCTCGAGCTGCAGCTTCGTCGCCTGGCGGCGCTCGAGCGCCAGAAGATCATGGACGAGGCGGCCGAGCTCGAGCGCCAGATCGCCGACTACCGCGAGATCCTCGCCTCGCCGCTGCGTCAGCGCAGCATCATCTCCGACGAGCTCCGAGAGATCACCGCCAAGTTCGGCGACGAGCGTCGCACGCACATCGTGCCGGGCTTCGACGGCGACATGTCGGTGGAAGACCTCATCCCCGAGGAGGAGATGGTGGTCACCGTCACGCGCGGCGGGTACGTCAAGCGCACGCGCAGCGACAACTACCGGTCGCAGCATCGCGGCGGCAAGGGCGTGCGCGGTGCGCAGCTGCGTGCCGACGACGTCGTCGACCACTTCTTCGTCACGACCACGCATCACTGGCTCCTGTTCTTCACCAACATGGGCCGCGTGTACCGCGCCAAGGCGTACGAGATCCAGGAGGCCGGCCGCGACGCCAAGGGCCAGCACGTCGCCAACCTGCTCGAGTTGCAGCCCGACGAGGAGATCGCCGAGATCCTCGACATCCGCGACTACGAGGTCGCGAGGTACCTCGTGCTGGCCACGCGCGATGGCCTCGTGAAGAAGACCGACCTCACGGCCTACGACACGAACCGCTCGCGCGGCGTCATCGCGATCAACCTCCGCGAGGGCGACGAGCTCGTCTCGGCCATGCTGGTCGACGAGCACGACGAGATCCTCCTCGTCTCGAAGAAGGGCATGTCGCTCCGCTTCGAGGCGACGGATGACGCGCTGCGGCCGATGGGTCGCTCGACCTCGGGCGTGAAGGGCATGTCGTTCCGGTCGGGCGACGAGCTGCTCGAGGCATCCGTCGTCGCCTCTGCCGACGCCGCGCGCAACGAGGCGTACCGCGATGAGGCGACGGGCGAACTCGTGAGCCCGTCCGATCGCTACGTGTTCGTCGTCACCGAGGGCGGCTTCGCCAAGCGCACGCCGGTCGAGGAGTACCGGCGCCAGCAGCGCAGCGGCTTGGGCATCAAGGTCGCCAAGCTGAACGACGAGCGGGGCGACCTCGCCGGCGCGCTGATCGTCGGCCGCGGCGACGAGGTCCTCGTGGTTCTTGCCAGCGGCAAGGTGGTACGCTCTGACGTCGCCGAGGTCCCCGCCAAGGGCAGGGACACGATGGGCGTCGTCTTCGCGAAGTTCGACGCCGCCGACCGCATCATCTCGATCGCGAAGAATTCCGAGCGGAATCTCACGGAGGAAGCCGCAGAACCCGAAGCGGCCGTGCCCGCAGGAGAGGAGTGACCGTCATGAGCAGCGTTGCCGAGAAGCTCGCCGGTAAGTCCAACCGAAAGCCCCCGGCCAAGCAGGTGCGCCTGCGCCTGGTGTACATCGACTTCTGGTCGGCGGTGAAGCTCTCGTTCCTCGTGGCCGTGTGCCTCTCGGTCGTGAACATCGTGGCGTCGTTCCTGATCTTCACGATCGTGCAGTCGACCGGCCTGTTCGAGAACCTCAACAGCCTGGTGCAGGATGTCGCGGGCGCCGGAACCGACCTTCGCTCGATCCTCTCGATCGGCAACGTGATGGGCTTCGCGATCGTGGTGTCGCTGCTCAACCTCGTGGTCACGACCGCCCTCGGAGCGGTCGTCGCGGTGCTCTACAACCTCAGCGTGAAGATCACCGGCGGCATCCTGGTGGGCTTCACCAACAGCTGATCCGAGCGGTGCTTCGGCTCGATTTCAGGATCCCCGCGACGTCGGGTAATCTGTCCTTCGGCCGAAATTCGGGGATATAGCTCAGGCGGTTAGAGCGCTTCGCTGATAACGAAGAGGTCCGAGGTTCAAGTCCTCGTATCCCCACTCCGCACAACTCCACATCCGGCGGGTGCCACGGCCTCCGCCCCCGGGGGCCTTAGCTCAGTTGGTAGAGCGCCTGCTTTGCAAGCAGGATGTCAGGAGTTCGAATCTCCTAGGCTCCACGTTCCACGTTCGGCCCGCCGGTTCCTCACCTGCGGGCCGAAGTCGTCTCCGAGAGGCGTTGCACCCGGCGCGGATTGGTAGCGTCGTCGTCATGCCGACTCGACCTCTGACGCCCGAACTCGAGGACGCGATCCGGATCGGCTACGAGCGACGCGACCGCTCCGACATGGGGCCGACGATCGCGTACTTCGCGGAACTCCTGGAGCGGCATCCCGACCATGCCGTGCTGACGTACGAGCTCGCGGGAGCCTATGACACCGCGGGCGAGGAATCGACGGCGCGCACGCTGTACGAACGCGCCCTCGACCTGGGAATCGAGGGCGATGCGCTCCGCCGGTGCCTGTGCCAGTACGCGAGCACGCTGCGATGGCTCGGCGAGCTCGATGCCTCCCGCGACGTGCTCGAGCGGGCGCGACGCACATTCCCGCAGTCGGATGCGGTGCGGGTGTTCTCGGCACTCACCAGCCTCGAGGCGGGGGCTGCGGACGCGGCGGTCGGAGAGTTGCTCAGCGTGGTGACCGATCACGCCGAGGTGACCGATCTCGGCCGCTGGGCCGAGGGGCTCCGCGGCCTGGCCGACTGGCTCGCCACCGGACGACCCGAGGCGTGACCCGGTGAGCACCCGGTCTTCCGACGCGCCGGACGCGACCGCCTCCATCGCCGCGCTCGCGGCGCGACTTCGCGCGGCCGGGTGCGTCTTCGCCGAGGAGGAGGCGGCGATCCTGCTCGAAGCCGCATCCGACGACCCTGCTCGCCTCGAGCACCTCGTCGAGCGGCGTGCGACCGGCGAGCCGCTCGAGCACCTCGTCGGCTGGGTGCACTTCGGGTCGCTGCGGCTGTCGGTCGGGCCCGGCGTGTTCATTCCACGCCAGCGGACGCTGCGCCTGGCGCGTGCCGCCGTGCGTGCGGCACGCGAGCAGCAACGGCCGGTCGTCCTGGAGCCGTTCTGCGGCGTCGCACCGCTCGCGGCAGCCGTCGCCGAATCCGTCCCGGATGCCGAGATCCACGTCGCGGACATCGACCCTGCGGCGCTCGAGCACGCGCGTCGGAACCTGCCGGCCGGCGCGGGTGTTCACCTCAGCGATGGACTCGCTGGAATTCCCTCCTCACTCCGGGGTCGAGTCACGCTCGTCGCCGCCGTCCCGCCGTACATCCCGAGCACCGAACGCCGGCTCGTGCCGCACGAGGCCCTCGAGCACGAGCCCGAGGCTGCCCTCTTCGCCGGTCCCGATGGTCTTCGGAACGTCGGCACGCTGATTGACGAGCTGGGCGGATGGCTCGCACCCGAGGGCGTGGTGCTCATCGAGCTGAACCGCCGTCAGTACCGGGCCGCGGCCGTGCTCGCGCGTCGATCCGGTTGGACGCCGCGGGCACGCCGAAGCTCCGACGGCCAGACGGTGCTGCTCGAGCTGCGCCGGGCCTGAGCCGTCGTCCGGTCAGTCCAGGCCCGCGATGATCTCGATGAGCTCCCGTCGGTCGTAGCCGTGTCGCCGTGCGAACTCGACGAGCTCGCGCGTGCGCTGCAGCACGGCGCCGCGTTCGGGGGCGCCGACGACCGACACTCCACGGCCGCGGCGGAACTCGAGGAGCCCCTCGTCGCGCAGCAACCGCAGCGCTCGCAGCACCGTGTTGGGATTGACGCCGAGCACGGCAGCCAAGTCTTTCGCGGGCGGCAGTCGTTCGCCCGACCGCGCCTCACCCTCGGCGATCGACCGCCGGATCTCTGCGGCGACCTGTTCGTACAGGTCGGCTCGGTCGCCGGGATCCAACTTGACATCGATCATGGTACTAATGATAATAGTTTCATCGGTTGGAGTGCAAGATGACCACCATTTCCACGCTCCGATCGCCAGGGCGATCGCACGATCGACTTGGCGATGCGACGTATCCCGACGAAACGGATCCGGTTCCCCGAACGGTGGAAACGGGTACGCCCCGTCCGACGATCGATGACCCACCGCCGGTACGCATCGACGATGGCGTCATCCACGAGGCGCAACGTCATGCGAAGCGCAGACGCATCGGGTACCTCGTCTGGGCGTGCGGCACCGCCTTGCTCCTCGCGGCCGGCACCTTCATGGCGATGGCAGGGCCGACCGCCGAATCGGGCCTTCTGAATGACGACGGCGGGGTCCCTGCGCCAGCGGCCGGCCGGGACGCGGATGTGGTCGCGGCATGGAGCCGAATCCACGCAGGATGGGTGTTCGTCTACGCCGACGGCCGCGTGCTCATCCACCCCGACACCGCGTCGGGCATCACGGAGATGCAGCTCTCCACCGCCGGTATCGAGGCGGTCCGATCCGGCGAGGTGCCGGCGGACTCGTTCGTCGTCGCCCCGTGGACGATTCCGACCTCCGCATGGGCGAACAGCGTCGCCCGTGAATACTCGTCGGATCTGAGCGCAGTCTGCCCGGATGCCGCGGCGACTCAGGCCGGCACGCTTCCGGCGCTCCAGGACCGGTTGCCGACGGCGGTCCGACGCATCCTCGCCGGAACGATCACCACCTTCGCCGCTGATCCGTACGGCATCGGCATGGCGCCGAACCTGGACGGGGCCGTGGAATGCTGGATCCTCACCCGCTCGCAGTCGATCGCGGTATGGGAGCAGTCACGCGGCTTCGAAGGCCTCGGCGGACCGGATGGCGAGTTCGTCTCAGGCCGGCACGATCAGGGTCAGTGGGGCACCCTGATCGATCCCGACGGAAGCTGGATCGGATTCAACGTGGAGCCCGTGCTCCCGCACGGCGGATTCGTGTTCTGGGGCGGTTGAACGCCGCGGGTACAGTTGCGGGATGGACATCCGCATCGCCGCGTACGGAGTCATCATCCGCGATGGCGCGATCCTGCTGTCCCACTGGAACGAGCACGGACGGTCGGCGTGGACCCTGCCCGGCGGCGGAATCGAGCTGCCAGAGCATCCGCTCGACGCGGCACGCCGGGAGATCCGCGAGGAGACCGGGTACCACGCCGAGATCGAACGACTGCTCGGCATCGACACGATGGTGGTGCCGGCTTCGAAGCGGCACCACGGCACTGCGCCGCTCTACGCGATGCGCGTGGTCTACCGCGCGCGCGTGGTCGGCGGCGAACTGCGCAACGAGGTCGGCGGGTCGAGCGATGAGGCGCGCTGGTTCCCGCTCGACGAGGTCGGCGCTCTCACGCGCGTGAGCCTGCTCGACATCGCCCTGCGGATGAACGAACGAGAGCCGGCCGACGGAGTGCCGCCGAAGAACTGATCCGCGCCGTCTTCACGCGATCGCGGCCGAGCGAATGGGAACGGCCCCGTCCGAGTACTGGACGGGGCCGTTCCGATCGGCTCACCTGCGGCGCACATGACGATCAGAGGGTCGTGGCGCGCAGGGCGAGGGTGGTGAAGTTCTGCTCGCGCAGGCGTTCGGCGTCGCGCTGGAGCTCGGCGCGGCCGGCGCGGTCGTCGCTGGTGCGGCGAGCCTCGGCCGACAGGCTCCAGGCGAGCAACGCCAGGCCGGCGCGGCGAGCGAGGCGCTCTCCGAGGCGGCCGGCCTCGGCGCGCATCGCTGCGGCCTGTTGCGAGGTCGAACGGGTGGCGGTGAGTGTGGTGTTCACGGTGGTTCCTTCGTTGGATGGGTGGTGCGAGCGGATGGCGCGCGCGAACGCGTGCGCCGGAGGTGACGTTGCATGCTCCCAGCACGTCGGCGCGGCATCCGTCATCGCGATGGCGACGACGCGTGGCGTCGGCTGCTGCAGAGGGTGGCGAGCTCGGTGCGAGGCTGCGTCTTGGACGCGCCGGCGTCGAGCGGTGCCGGAGGGACGAATGCCGGCTCGACAGGCGAGCAGGCGTCGTCAGGCGGGAACGGAGCCTGTGGTCAGCGCAGCGGAGCGCGCGACGTCAGCAGGTGCCGAAGGGGGCGCCGAGGAAGGCGACCTCCGTACGGATGGAATCACGGGTGTGCGGCATCATCATCGGGGTCTCGCCTCCTCTCATCGCTCTGGACTGCGCCGGATCGGCGCGCCGAGAAATGAACATAGCGGGTTCAGCTCTCGGGGCGCAAGCGTTCGATGCGCAATCATCGAGAAGTTCAGTGCGGGCCCTGACTTCGCCGTCGCCGGGGACGGCGAAGGCCCCCGGTCCGCGATGCGGTCGAGGGCCTTCGAGGACCGTGGGTCAGATGACGGGAGTCGGCGAGCCGTTGGCCGATCCGGACGACGACGCCGCGGTCGACGGCTCGTCGTCGGCCACCCAGAGCTCGTCGTCGGCGCGGAACGTCTGCCAGACGGCGTAGGCCACGCCGGCGGCCGCGACGATGCCGGCCCCGATGGCGAGGTAGGTTCCCACGCCGGGGCCCTTCTTCTCGACGACGACGCTCCGCGGTGACACGCGCTGGAGCGCGCGGCGGACTCGAGTGTCGTTGGCGATGTCGCCGATCGAGAGCAGCGATCCGACGGCGCTGCCGAGCGTGCGCTCGACCGAATCGCCGGCGCCGCGAGCGAAGCCGCGTGCCCGGTCGACGTTCGGGCGCACGTAGCTCTCGTATCCCGACCGCACGCGCGGAACGACCTCTTCCTGCGTCAGGAATCCGAGCTGCCGACGCGCCTCGCGTGCGACCTTGCTCGCGTGGTCCAGAACATCCTGCTGGTCCCCCCACAGGTCCTCTGCACTGCTGCGCAGCCGCTTGAGTTCCTTCCGGCGCTTGCGTGACAGGCTCATCTCGACCTCCATCGTTGTGCAGCGAACTCCTCCATCCTGCCACCGAACCCGCTGGAAGTGGGGTGGGAGTGCAGGGGGTTGCATACCTCGCGCCGAATCCCATCGTGAGAGAATCGACGCTATGCCGAATCCCACCGCAGTCGCGACGATCTCCACGAACCACGGCGACATCAAGGTCGACCTCTACGGCCACCACGCCCCGAAGACGGTCAAGAACTTCATCGGACTCGCCACCGGCGAGATCGAGTGGACGCACCCCGGCACCGGCCAGAAGTCCACCGATCCGCTGTACGACGGCGTCGTCTTCCACCGCATCATCCCGGGCTTCATGATCCAGGGCGGCGACCCCCTCGGCCAGGGCATCGGCGGACCGGGCTACCAGTTCGACGACGAGATCCACCCCGAGCTCGACTTCAACGATCCGTACGTGCTCGCGATGGCCAACGCCGGCATCCAGGGCGGCCGGGGCACGAACGGGTCGCAGTTCTTCATCACGGTCGGCCCGACCACGTGGCTGCAGGGCAAGCACACCATCTTCGGCAAGGTGACGGATGCCGCGAGCCAGGCGGTCGTCGACAAGCTCGCGTCCGTTCCGACCGACGGCCGAGACCGTCCGCTCGACGACGTCGTGATCGAGAAGATCACCGTCGAGCAGCGCTGAGCATCACGCGGTGAGCGACCCGGCGCCTGAGCGCTCGAACTTCTGCTACCGGCATCCAGACCGGCAGAGCTTCGTGCTGTGCCAGCGCTGTGGTCGCACCATCTGCGGCGAATGCCAGACGCCGGCACCCGTCGGCGTGATCTGCCCCGAGTGCATGCGCGAGCAGCGTGCCTCGGCGCCGCGGACGAGACCCGCGATCATCACTCGCGCCCGTGCGGCGACGGGGCGGGGTGCGCCGGTGGTGACGTATTCCCTGATCGGCATCACGATCGCGGTCTACCTGCTGCAGCTGATTCCCGGCTTGGGCATCACCGATTGGCTCTACTTCACCCCGCTGGCGATGAGCGAGATCGCATTCCAGCCGTGGCGCCTCATCACATCGGTGTTCGTGCACTCCACCGCGCTGATCTTCCACGTGTTGCTCAACATGTACACGCTGTGGATCTTCGGGCAGCTCCTCGAGAACGTCCTCGGTCGGAGCCGGTTCCTTGCGCTGTACCTGATCTCGGGTCTGGCGGGTTCGGTCGGGGTCATCTGGCTGGCCGATCACAACACGAGCGTCGTCGGTGCATCCGGTGCGATCTTCGGCCTCATGGGCGCGTTCCTCGTCATCCAGCGCCGACTGGGTGGCAGTGCCACCCAGTTGCTCATTCTGGTCGGCATCAACCTGGTCATCGGATTCATTCCAGGCCTCAACATCGCATGGCAGGCGCACCTCGGCGGACTGGTCGGCGGCGCGCTCGTCGGACTCATCTTCGTCGAGACCCGCAAGCGCGAGCAGCGAGGCCTTCAGGTCGGCCTGCTCGTCGGTCTCACGCTCGTGCTGCTCGTGCTGAGCCTTCGATACTTCTTCCTACCGTTCGCCTGATCGACCGGTTACACGCCGGTTATCCACAACGCTGTCCACAGTTGGGGAGAGTTACACCGGTGTCATTTCGCACGACGTGCGGAATTCCGGGGTTTCTCTGAATCCACAGGGTGTGGATGGTGTGGACAACCCTGTGGATGATGTGGATAACGTTGTGCAGCAAATGAAGAAGGGGCGGATGCCGCAGCATCCGCCCCTTCTGTCACCGCCGGCTCAGCGCCAGCGTGTAGTCATGAGGAAGCCCACGAAGGCGATGCCGAAGCCGATCAGGATGTTCCAGGAACCGAGCGCCGCCACGGGCAGTGCGCCCTGGCTGACGTAGAACAGGATGATCCAGAGAAGCCCCAGCAGCATGAAGCCGAACATGACGGGCTTGAACCAGACCGGGTTCGGCGCGTCCTCGCCGCTCGGCTGCTCCGCGCGTGCGGGCTTCGGTGATCTCGTGCGTGCCATGCGGGAGATTCTAGTCCACCGAGCCGAGGGCTCTTGCACGGGTGCCCCGCATCCCGGCGGTGCGCCCTCGGTGCGCGCATAGACTCTCGGGTATGCCCGGACGGGAGCCCGAAGCGCCGCACGGGCGCGACCCTGCCACGAGCATCGAGCCGGGCCGGTCCGGGTCCGAAGCGCGGGGTCGTCGCGGGCCGGGCGTCGCGGGCATCCTCGGCGAACTCCTGCTGACGGCGGGCGTGGTCATCCTGCTCTTCCTCGGATGGAAGCTCTGGTGGAACGACGCGATCGTGGCGTCGCAGCAGTCGGCCGCGGCATCCGATCGCTCGCTCGACTGGCTGGCCGAGGGCCGGGCCGGGTCCGACGACGCCTCGCCCGACCCGACCGACGGTGCCGATCCCGGCGTCCCCGTCGTCGACGACCGCGACCATGCCAATGCGGAGGCGTTCGCGGTCATGTACGTGCCGAGGTTCGGTGCCGACTCGCAGCGCACGATCGCCGAGGGCGTCGGGCTCGACGTGCTCAACAGCTACGACCTCGGCGTCGGGCACTACCCCGGCACGCAGATGCCCGGTGAGACGGGCAACTTCGCGATCGCCTCGCACCGCAGCGCCTACGGCGGCGGTATGCACGAGATCGAACAGCTCCAGCTCGGCGATGCGATCCACATCCAGACGCGCGACGGATGGTACACCTACCGATTCCGCGATCTGGAGTACGTCACGCCCGACGCGACCGAGGTGCTCGCCGCCGTGCCGCACCATCCCGACCTCGAGCCGACCGACCGCATCATCACCCTCACGAGCTGCAATCCGCTGTACTCGACCGCGGAGCGCATCATCGCCTACGGCGTACTCGAGTCCTGGCAGCCCGCGGCGGCGGGACCGCCCGCCGAGATCGCCGCCGACGTCGCGGCATGGGAGGATTGACATGTACGGTGCGCTCTGGCGGGTCCTTCCCGGGCCGGCATGGCTGCGCGTCAGCCTGCTGCTGGTGATCCTCATCGGCCTGGTCGCCGTCCTGTTCACCTGGGTCTTCCCCTGGGTCGACGGCATCATCAACCCAATCGACGTCACGGTGGAGCAATGACCCGGATCCTCGTCATCGACAACTACGACAGCTTCGTCTACACGCTCAACGGCTACCTGCAGGAGCTCGGCGCCGAGACCGACGTCGTGCGCAACGACGACATCCCCGTCGAGCAGGTCGCCGAGCGCATCGCCGAGTACGACGGCGTGCTCATCTCACCCGGTCCGGGCAAGCCGGCCGACGCGGGCGTCTCGATCCCGGTCGTCGAGGCCGCGCTCCGGTCGGGCGAGCCGCTGCTCGGCGTCTGCCTCGGGCACCAGGCGATCGCCGAGGCGTTCGGTGCGACGGTCACGAACGCCGAGGAGCTCATGCACGGCAAGACCTCGCGGATCACGCATGACGACAGCGCGTTCTACGACGGCGTGCCCCAGCCGTTCACCGCGACGCGGTACCACTCGCTCGCGGTCGTCGACGGGACGGTGCCCGACGAGCTCGTCGTCACGAGTCGCACGCACGGTGGCGTCATCATGGGGCTGCGCCACGAGGCCGCGCCGATCTTCGGGGTGCAGTTCCACCCCGAGTCGGTGCTCACCGAGGGCGGCTACCGCATGCTCGGCAACTGGCTCGCGGTCGCCGGGCTGACTGAGGCGCGTGAGCGTGCGCGCTCCCTCAGCCCGCTCGTGCGGGCGAGCTGATCGTCGGGCCGGTCGCGTCAGGAAGCGCGTCGCCGCGGGATCGCGGTGTGCAGGCCTCGATCAGCCGGCGCAATAGACCAGTTCGACCTGCGACTTCTGCGGCACGTCGCCAGGGGGCAGCGACTGCCGGATGACCGGCGAGCCGGCCTGCGACGGGCAGCTGCCGTCGGGCACGGGCACCGGGCTCAGCTGCAGGTTGTCGGTACCGAGGTACGAGGACGCGGCCTGCAGCGACTGGCCGGTCAGGTCGGGGAGCGTCACCAGTCCGCTCGAGATCCGGAAGTTGACCGTGCCGCCGGCCTCGATCGAGGCACCGGCCTCGGGATCGGTGGCGAGGACGACGCCCTCCGCCACCGTCGGTGAGTTCTCCCTCGTCTCGGTGCCCGCGACGAGCCCGGCAGCCTCGAGGTCCTTCTTCGCCTCGTCGACGGCCTTGTTCACGACGTTCGGCACGGTGACGGCCTCGCGCCCGGTCGAGACGAACACGTTCACCGGGGTCCCGGTGTCGACGATCTCGCCCGCCGCCGGCTCGGTGCGGATGACCTCGCCCGCGGCGACCGTGTCGCTCGTCTCCTCGAGCTTGGTCGCGGGCAGCGTGAGCGATTGCAGCTCGTTCGCCGCCTCCTCCCAGGTGAAGCCGGTGAGCACCGGCACCTCGCGCGCGTTCGACGGCAGGTCGTCGGAGGGCTGCAGGTTGAACGCCCAGTACATGACCGCGACGACGATCACCACGACGGCGATGATGCCCGACCAGATCCAGATCGCCGGTGGACGGCGCTGCGTCCGCGTCATGGTGTCGTCCTCGGTGAGCTGGCGCAGGGCGAGCTCGGAAGTCGACAATGAGCCGGTCGGCGTGCCGAAGAACATGGCGGTCTCGTCGACCTTGCGCTGCTGCGGCACCCGCCCGGATGCCGCGGCCTCGACGTCGGCGCGGAACTCCGCCGCCGTCTGGTACCGAACGTTCCGGTCCTTCGCGAGCGCGTGCATGACCACGGAGTCGAGCGCGGGCGACACCTTGGGGTTGATGACGCTCGGCTTGACCGGGCGTTCGCTGACGTGCTGGTACGCCACGGCCACGGGGGTGTCGCCGCGGAAGGGCGGGCGTCCGGTGAGCATCTCGAACAGCACCACGCCCGTGCTGTAGAGGTCGGTGCGCGCGTCGACCGTCTCGCCCTTCGCCTGCTCTGGCGAGAAGTACGATGCGGTGCCGAGGATGGCCGTGGTCTGGGCGACGGTCGTCGCGGAGTCGGATACGGCGCGAGCGATGCCGAAGTCCATGACCTTCACCTGGCCGGTGGTGGTGATCATGATGTTGCCGGGCTTGATGTCGCGATGCACCACCCCGGCCCGATGCGAGTACTCTAGCGCGGTCAGCACGCCGTCGATGACGCGGGCGGCCGCGACGGGATCGAGCGGCCCCTCGTGGATGATGTCCTTCAGGAGGCGACCCTCGACGAACTCCATCACGATGAACGGCAGCTGCACCTCGTGACCCGAGCCGTCGCGGACGGTCTCCTCGCCGGCGTCGAACACGCGCACGATCGTGGGATGCGCCATCCGAGCCGCCGACTGCGCCTCCTGGCGGAAGCGCATGCGGAACGCCGGATCGGTGGCGAGCTGCGGCTTGAGCAGCTTGATCGCGACCTGGCGTCCGAGTCGCATGTCGGTCCCGGCATGGACGTCGGACATGCCGCCGCGGCCGATGAGGGCGCCAACGCGGTACCGACCCGCGAGCATGCGTCCGTCATCGTTCACGGTGTCTCCGACTCCTCCCGGTTGGTGGCGTGATGGCCTAGTTCGCGATGGTGACGGCAGTGGCGGGCGAGAACGGCGAGTCGAGCTGTCCGCAGAAGTACCGGTACGTGACGTCGAACGGCTCCTGCCCGGCCTGCACGTTGACGCTCGTGGTTCCGGCGCCGACCGGGCTGGGCGCGACGGCATCACCCGTGACCGCGACCTCGTAGCCGCTCAGCTGCTGTCCCGAGGGACACGTCGCGGCGGGCCAGCTGACCTGGACGATGCCGCCGGCCGCGACCTCGGACGGCTCGACGGTGGGCCCGGCTCCGGGTGCGCTCGGCGTCTCGGGAGCGCCGAGGTACGTCACGGTGACGGTCGATCCGATGGGCAGCGGCCCACTCGGGTTGACGTCGGTGACCGTGTTGGCCTGGCTGGGCTCGGTCGCGGCACCGCCCTGCTGGGTGTTCACGACGAGGCCGGCGGCGACGAGCTCGCCGCGCACCTCATCGACGTTGCGGCCGAGGTAGTCGTCGCGGTTGACCTGGACGGTGGTCGGAGCCTCGCTGGTGGGCGGCGGCGCCTCGGTCGTCGTGGGCGGCGGGGGCGGCGTCGTGGTGGTGGTGCGGGCGGGCGTGCTCGCGCTCGGTTCGGGCTCGTTGTCGGCGTTGTTCATCGCCAGCGCGATGAGCGTGCCGATGAGCACGAGCGCGAGCAGCGCGATGAGGACGATGAGGGGCCAGGTCCACGGGCTCCGCTTCTTCGGCGGCTCCTCGGTCTCCTCTTCGGTCTCGGTCATCACCGCGGCGCCGGCGGGCAGCACGGTTGTGGCGGCGGTGTTCGCCCCCTGCTGCGGGAGCAGCGCGGTGGCGGCGGTCGCTCCGGCGGCGGCGCCGAGCACCGCGGGCACTGCGGCGGCCGCACCGCGCACATCGCCGCGGCGGAGGGCGTTGGCGGCGCGCGAGAGATGCGCGGCCGTCTGCGGGCGGTCGGCCGGGTTCTTGGCGATGCACGCGTAGACCAGGTTGCGCACCGGTTCGCTCACCGTCACCGGCAGGTCGGGCGGCGTCTCGTTGATCTGGGCCATCGCGATCGCGACCTGCGACTCGCCCGTGAACGGTCGTCGGCCAGCGAGGCACTCGTACGCGACGATGCCGAGCGAGTAGATGTCGGTCGTGGGCGACGCGGGGTGTCCGGAGGCCTGCTCGGGCGAGAGGTACTGGACCGTGCCCATGACCTGACCGGTCGCGGTGAGCGGCACCTGGTCGGCGATCCGGGCGATGCCGAAGTCGGTGATCTTGACGCGGCCGTCGGGCGTGATGAGGAGGTTGCCCGGCTTGATGTCGCGGTGCACGAGGCCAGCGGCGTGCGCGGCCTGCAGCGCGCTCGCGGTCTGGGCCACGATGTCGAGCACCTTGTCGGTCGACAGCACGTGCTCGCGCTCGAGGATGGTGGAGAGCGCCTCGCCCGGCACGAGCTCCATCACGAGGTAGGCGCTGCCCTCCTCTTCGCCGTAGTCGAAGACGTTGGCGATGCCCTCGTGGTTCACGAGTGCGGCGTGCCTGGCCTCAGCGCGGAACCGCTCGAGGAAGCCGGGGTCGCCGAGGTACTCGTCCTTCAGGATCTTGATCGCGACCTGGCGGCCGATGACGAGGTCGGTGGCCTGCCACACCTCGCCCATCCCGCCGATGGCGATCCGGGAGGACAGCTCGTAGCGTCCTCCGAAGGTGAGCCCAGCGCTCGGTCTCATTTGTTCAGCACCGCCTCTAGTACCTGTTTCGCCACGGGCGCGGCGATTCCATTGCCGAACCCCTCCTGACCCAGTCCCCCGCCGTCTTCCACGAGCACCGTGATCGCATACTGAGGGTCGTCGGCGGGGGCAAAACCGGTGAACCACAAGGTGTAGGGGTCATCCTCGCCGTTCTCCGCTGTACCCGTCTTACCGGCCACGCTGACGCCGTCTATTCTTGCATTACTCGCGGCGCCGTTCTCGACGCCGTTGACCATCATCTCGGTCATGGTCCGGGCCGTCTCCTCGCTGATCGCGCGCCCGAACTCCGACGCCTGGAACTCCTGGATCGGACGGAAGTCGGGCGCCGTGATCGAGTCGACCAGCTCGGGGTTCATCACGATCCCGCCGTTGGCGATCGCGGCCGACACCATCGCCATCTGCAGCGGCGTGGCACGCACCTCGCCCTGGCCGAAGCCGGTGAGGGCGGTCTGCGGCTCGTCGGGAGCGGCCGGATAGGTGCTCGTCTCGGTCGGGTTGGGCGTGGTGAAGTTCGAGTTGAAGCCGAACTTCTCGGCCTGTGCTCGGATGGCGTCATCGCCGAGCTCGAGCGCGAGCTCGGCGAAGGGGATGTTGCACGAGAGGCGCAGCGCGTCGGCCAGCGTGACCTCGGCGCCGGGACCGCAGGTGCCGCCGCTGGAGTTGCGCACGATCGAGCTGGTCTGGGGGAGGGTGAACTCGGCCGGGTTCGGGAACGTCGAGTCGGGCGTGTACTGGCCGGACTCGAGGGCGGCGGCCGTCATGACCAGTTTGAAGACCGATCCGGGCGGGTTCATGTCGCCGCCCGTCGCGCGATTGAACAGCGGGTCCAGCGGATCCTCGAGGAGCGCGTCGTACGTCGCCTGGACCTGCTCGCCGTCGTGCACCGCGAGGGAGTTGGGGTCGTAGGTCGGCTTGGTGACCATGGCGATGATCCGGCCTGTGGCGGGCTCGGTGACGATCACCGCGCCCTGATAGCTGCCGAGCGCATCCCACGCGGCCTGCTGCGCCACGGGGTCGATCGCGACCTCGACCGAGGCCCCCATCGGGTCCTGCCCTGAGATCAGGCGGTTGAGCGAGTCGAAGAACTGCGACTCGGAGCGACCGCTGAGCTCGGCGTTCAGCGACTGCTCGAGTCCGGTCGCCTCGCCGTTGACCGGGATGAACCCGGTGACCGGGGCGTAGAGCGGTCCGTTGGAGTACACGCGCTGGAACTTGTAGTCGTCGTCGCTCGGCTCGGAGAAGGCGATCGGATCTCCGCCGACGAGGATCGGCCCGCGCTCGACGGAGTAGCTCTGGTAGAGCGTTCGCGCGTTGCGGGGATCGGCCGCGAGGTTCGAGGCCTGCACGTACTGGATCACCGTCGACGCGACGAAGAGCGTGAGGAACATGAGGAGGGCGACGATCGTCACCCGCTTGAGCTCGCGGTTCATCCGTCGATCACCAGCCTCGGATGGTTGCGGACCGTGTCGGACAGCCGCAGGAGCAGTGCGACGATGATCCAGTTCGCGACCAGCGACGATCCGCCGGCCGCGAGGAACGGGGTCGTGAGGCCGGTCAGCGGGATGACCCGCGTGACGCCGCCGACGACGATGAACACCTGCAGCGCCACGACGAAGGCGAGGCCGACGCCGAGCAGCTTGCCGAAGTCGTCCTGCCCGGCGAAGCCGATGCGGAAGCCGCGCGCGACGAACAGGACGTACAGCGCGAGGATCGCGAAGACTCCCGCCAAGCCGAGCTCCTCGCCGAGGCTCGCGATGATGTAGTCGCTCTGCGGAACGGGCGTGAGGTCGGGGCGGCCCTGTCCGAGTCCGGTGCCGATGAGTCCGCCGTTGGCGAGGCCGAACAGCCCCTGCACGAGCTGGTAGGAGCCGCCGCTCGCCTCGTAGACCTCGGGGTTGAAGGCGTCGAGCCAGTTGCGGAAGCGCCCGTTGACGTAGTCGAGCGTCTGGCTGGCGATGAGCGCGCCCGCGACGAACAGGCTGAGGCCCAGCACGACCCACGACAGGCGGCTCGTCGCGACGTAGAGCATGACGAGGAAGAGCCCGAAGTAGAGCAACGCGGTGCCGAGGTCGCGCTGGAAGACGATCACGGCCATCGAGAGCGCCCAGACCACCAGGAGTGGTCCGAGGTCGCGTCCGCGCGGGAACCGCATGCCGAGGAACGTGCGTCCCACCATCGACAGCGAGTCGCGGTTGCGGACGAGGTAGCCCGCGAAGAAGACGGCGAGGGCGATCTTCGCGATCTCACCGGGCTGGAACGTGGCGACCTCGCCGATGCCGATCCAGACGCGTGCGCCGCTCACCTGTCGTCCGAGGCCCGGGACGAGCGGCAGCAGCAGGAGGACGATCGCGATCAGGCCGGAGAGGTACGTGTAGCGGAAGAGGACCCGGTGGTTGCGGATGAGCAGGATGGTCGCCAGTGCCGCGACGATCGCGATGACGCTCCACACGATCTGGCGCACGGCGGCGCTCTCCCAGCCGGTGTCGCCGTAGGCGATGTCGATGCGGTAGATCATCGCGATGCCGAGGCCGTTGAGCACCGTCGCGATGGGCAGCAGGAATGGATCGGCGTCGCGCGCGACGAAGCGCATGGCGATGTGCAGGCCGAACACGAGCGCCGAGAGGCCGGCGCCGAGCAGCACGAGCTGGGTGTCGACGTAGCCGAGCGCGCCGAGCTGGACGAGCACGATCGCGCCCGCGTTGATCACGCACGCGACCAGGAGCAGGGCGAACTCGAGGTTCCGCAGCTTCTGGGGCATGCGGATGCGGCGCACGCTCGCCGTCGGCGGCGCGCCGTCTGCCGGACGGGCCGTCGCGCGGTCAGTCAACGGACTCCTCCAATCGCGACACGATCCGGCGCGCCTCCGCGAGGGAACCGGCGCTGATCGTCTGCTCGACCCGCTGCTGGTCGTACGACCGGAGATCGGCCATGTCGAGCGTCGTCTCCGAGTGGAGGTGGTGCAGCGAGAGGGGACCGAGGTCCTGCTGGATGCCCTGGTAGACCGCGACCCGCCCGTTGTACTCGCCGACGTAGTAGCGGGTCTGCGTCCACTGGTAGCCCACGGCGAACGCGGCGACGATGGCCGCGACGAGCAGCACGATCCAGAGACCCCACATGATGCGGCGCCGGCGGCGCCGGCGCTCGTCCTCTTCGATGAGCTCGTCGAAGTACTCGGCGGAGTCGGGCTCGAAGTGGGTCTCCTGCACCGGGTGCGGCCGGAACGGCGTGAGCCGGATGCCGGGACGACGCGCGGGTTCGGACGGGGCGCCGAAGGCGAGGGGAGCGGCGGCCGATCCCACCACGAGCGGCGGCGTCTCGGGGGCGGGCGGATCGCCGATGTCGACGACCACCACGGTGACGTTGTCGGGCGCGCCCCCGTCGAGCGACGCCTTGACCAGCCGATCGGCGACCTGCTTGGCCGCCGCATCGGAGGCGAGCATGTCGTGCAGCTCGTCGAACGGGACGACGCCCGAGAGGCCGTCGGAGCACAGCATCCAGCGATCGCCCGGGTGGGTGTCGATCACGAGCGTGTCGATCTCGGGCGACGCCTCGACGTCGCCGAGCACGCGCATGAGCACGGAACGCCGCGGGTGCACCATCGCCTCCTCGGCGGTGATGCGCCCAGCGTCGACGAGGCGCTGGACGAAGGTGTGGTCGGTCGAGACCTGGCTCAGCTCACCCGAGCGGAGCAGGTACACACGCGAGTCGCCGATGTGCGCGATGACGACGCGATCGTGCTCGACGAGCATGGCGCTGACCGTGGTGCCCATGCCGGTGAGCTCGGAGTGGTCGGCGACCGTCTCGGCGAGGTTGCGGTTCGCGGCGAGGAGCGCCTGCTCGAGCGCGGTGCCCGCGGCCTGCGAGTCGTCGTAGTCGGCGTCGGCCTCGGCGATGCGCTTGGTCGCGATCGCGCTGGCGACATCGCCGCCGGCGTGGCCGCCCATGCCGTCGGCCACCAGGAACAGTCGCCGGCCCGCATAGCCCGAGTCCTGGTTGTTGGAGCGGACCCGGCCGACGTGCGAGACGGCAGCGCTCGCCTTGACGCTCGCCATCGGCTACCGCCGCAGCTCGAACGTCGTCGCTCCGACCTTGACGGTGGCTCCGAGCGGGATGGGCGTGGGCACGGTGACTCGGGAGCCGTTGAGGAACGTGCCGTTGGTGGAGTCGAGGTCCTGGATCATCCAGCGGCCGTTCCACAGCATCAGGCGGGCGTGGTGGGTGGAGGTGTAGTCGTCGCGGATGATGATCGCCGAGTCGCTCGACCGGCCGATCGTGATCTCATCGCTTCCCAAGGGGAACTCGACGCCGGCCTTGGCTCCGGACGTGATGACGAGCCGGGTGGCGTTCTCGGCGGTCGCATCGCCGCCGGCTCCGCCGGGAGGGGCGGCGGGGGCCGGCCGTGCGACGGCCGCCGTGGGCACGTCGGCCGCAGCGGCACGCGGCGCCCCGGCGGGCACCGGCGAGGGCGCGGCCGCGGGCGCGTCGGGCTGGAGCTTGCGCACGCGCTGGCCGAACAGGTCGCTGCGCAGCGCGTAGACGATGGCGAACACGAACACCCAGAGCAGCAGCAGGAAGCCGAGTTGCAGGACCAGGAGCGTCAGTTCACTCATCGGGCCGGCCCCCAGAAGCCGCCCGCGTCGTCACGCGAGGCGGTGGGGTCGACGCGTCGTCCGGCGGCGGTGTCGGACGGATCGGCTTGGGCGAGCACGCGGAACACGATACGCGAGCGTCCGATGGTGATGACCGAATCGGGCTCGAGCACGGCCTCCTTGACGGGGGCCCCGTTGACCTGCGTGCCATTCGTCGAGCCGAGATCGCGCACGCGGGCGCGCGACCCGTCCCACTGCACCTCGGCGTGGCGGCGCGAGGCGCCGGAATCGTCGAGCGTGACATCGGCCTCGCTGCCGCGGCCGATGACGGTGCGGCCCTTGAGGATCGGGAACCGGCGGCCGTCGACGTCGAGGACCGGGGTCCACGCGACACGGCCCTTCACGTTCTGCGAATCGACCTGCACCATGCCCTCGGAGAGGCCGGGGTCGGGCTGGAGCGCGATCGTGATGCCGCCCGCGAACTGGAAGCGCTGGCTCGCGGCGTGCTTCTGGACCAGGTCGACGAGCTCGTCGATGAGCGCTGGCCCGAGCGACGCCATGCGCTGGTGGTCGCCGGTCGACATGCGCACGGTGAACTTGTTGGGCACCAGCACGCGGTCGCGCGACACCACGGCGGCCTTCGTGTCGATCTCGCGCTTGAGGGCGGCGGTGATCTCGACGGGCTGCAGCCCCGAGCGGAAGGTCTTCGCGAAGGCGCCGTTGACGGCGCGCTCGAGACCCTTCTCGAAGTTGTCCAGTAGGCCCACAGGTCTCCCGTCCGGTCCGTGATTCGACTGACATGCTAGCCGGAGCCGGTGCGAACGCGCCCGGAACCTCGCGGCGGGACGGTTCCCCGGCGGGTCGGCCTCAGTCGAAGACCGCGGCGGCCTCCGCTTCGTCGACGTCGAGCGACAGGGTGGGGATGGATGCCGTGAGCAGCGTGCCGTCGGCGCGGCGCGCGCCCCGCACGTTCTGCATCGTCGGCGCCCCGACACGGCGGGCTCCATGCCCGTCGAGCGGGACGGTCACCGGCGCGACCGCAGTGACGAGCACCGGCTCGCCGCGCACCTGCAGCGGCACCGCGGCATCCGCTTCGCCGACCTCGATCTCGAACCGGATGGCATCGGCGGTGAGGTCGACGCGGATGCGACTGCCGCGCAGCGTCAGGCGGAAGCTCAGTCGGTCCCACCCGTCGGGCAGCCGCGGGTCGAAGGTGAAGCGCCCGTTGTGGTCACGGAACCCTCCGAAGCCCGAGACGAGCCCGGCCCACACGCCACCGGTGGATGCGACGTGCACGCCGTCGGCCGCGTTGTGATGCAGGTCGGCGAGGTCGACGAACAGGGCCGAGCGGAAGTAGCGCAGCGCGAGCTCGTGGTACCCGACCTCGGCGGCGATGATCGACTGCACGACCGCCGAGAGCGTCGAGTCGCCGGTGGTCAGCGGGTCGTAGTACTCGAAATCGGCGAGCTTCTCCTCGGTGGTGAACTTGTCGCCCTGGAGGAACAGCGCGAGCACCACGTCGGCCTGCTTGAGCACCTGGAACCGGTAGATGACCAGCGGGTGGTAGTGCAGCAGCAGCGGCAGGCTGGTGTCGGGCGTGTGCTCGAGGTCCCACAGCTCCTTCTCGAGGAAGGCGCCATCTTGCGGGTGCACGCCGAGCTTGGCGTCGAACGGGATGTGCATGTGCGCCGCCGCACGCCGCCAGCTCGCCACCTCGGCCGGCGTGACGCCGAGCCGCTCGATGAGCTTCTTGTGCGATTCGGGGTCGTTGACCTGCAGGTTGTCGACGGCGGACGCTGCCGCGGCGAGGTTCGCGCGCGCCATCACGTTGGTGAAGAGGTTGTCGTTCACGACGGTCGTGTACTCGTCGGGCCCGGTCACGCCGTGGATGTGGAACACGTCGTCGGCGTTCGTGCGCCAGAAGCCGAGGTCCTCCCACATCCGCGCGGTCTCGACGAGGATGTCGATCGCACCGCGCGCGAGGAAGTCCTCGTCGCCCGTGGCGGCGACGTACTGGCAGAGCGCGAAGGCGATGTCGGCATCGATGTGGTACTGCGCGGTGCCGGCGGCGTAGTACGCGCTCGACTCGAGCCCGTTGATCGTGCGCCAGGGGAAGAGCGCACCACGCTGGTTGAGCTCGGAGGCCCGGTCGCGGGCCGCGTCGAGCATCCGCTGGCGGAACCGCAGCACGTTGCGCGCCACGATCGGCGCGGTGTAGCTGAGGAACGGCATCACGTAGATCTCGGAGTCCCAGAAGTAGTGGCCGCCGTATCCGGAGCCCGAGACGCCCTTGGCGGCGACGCCGCCGCCGTCGGTACGGGCGGTCGCCTGGGCGAGCTGGAACAGGTTCCACCGAGTGGCCTGCTGCAGCTCGGGCTGCCCGTCGATCTCGACGTCGGAACGGGCCCAGAAGTCGGCGAGCCACGAGCGCTGCTGCTCGAACAGCTCGGACAGTCCGACCTCGGCGCCGCGGTCGAGCGTGCGGTCGCAGCGGTCGACCAGCTCGCGCGCGGGCACCTTGCGGGCGGTGTGGTAGCTGATCAGCTTGGTGATGCGGATCGGCACGCCCTTCTGGGCGCGCACCCGGTAGATGTGCTTGGCGAGGTCGTCGCCGATCGAACCGGTCTCGGTGAACTCGTTCTCGGTCTCGATGGAGTGCAGTGCACCCACCGAGATCGCCATCTTCGAGTTCGTGCACTGGTAGCCGAGCATGTAGCGGCCGCCGTCGCGGCGCTGCACGCGGGGCTGCAGCACGCGCTCGGTGAACATCTCGGCCTTGCGCGGGTCGAAGGCGCCGGGGACCTCGGTGACGCCGGATCGGTACTCGTCGCGACCGTCCTGGCGGTTGAGGATCTGGCTCGAGATGGTGACCGCGGCATCGGCGTCGAGCAGCTCGACCTCGTAGTCGATGACGCCGAGGTGGCGGTCGGTGAAGCTCGTCATGCGGCGGCTCGTGATGAGCACGCGCTTGCCCGACGGCGTGCGCCACTCGATGCGCCGGCTGAGTGCGCCGAGGCGGAAGTCGAGGCGTCGCTCGTACGACATGATCTCGGCCTCGGTGATCACGAGCGGCTCGTCGTCGACGTAGAGGCGGATGATCTTGGCATCCGGCGCATTGACGATCGTCTGTCCGACGCGCGCGAAGCCGAACGCCTCCTCGGCGTGACGGATCGGCCACGTCTCGTGGAAGCCGTTCACGAACGTGCCGTGCATGTGGCCGTCGCGGCCCTCCTCGACGTTGCCGCGCAGGCCGAGGTATCCGTTGCCGACGGCGAACAGCGTCTCGGTGCGCCCCATGTCGTCGACGCCGAACTCGCCCTCGACGAGCGCCCAGGGGTCGGCGGGGAAGCGGGTCCGGTTCAGCGGGTCGGTGTCGGCGAACCTCATGCGGGGTCCTCTTCGGTTGCGGTGGCGGTCGGGTCGGTGGTCGTGCGGGCGGATGTCGCGTGCGCGCGCTCGACGGCGGAGACCAGTTCGTCGAGCTCGTCGACGATCACGTCGGCGCCGAGCTCGACGAGGGTGTCGCGACCGACGCCTCGATCGACGCCCACGACGAGCCCGAAGGGACCGGTCGCGCCGGCCTTCACACCGGACTCGGCGTCTTCGATGACCGCGCACTCGCCCGGCGGGAGCCCGAGCAACTCGGCCGCCCGGAGGAACATGTCGGGCGCGGGCTTGCCGGGGATGCCGTCACGCGCGGCGACCGCGCCGTCGACGACGATCTCGAACCGGTCGGCGATGCCCGCCGCGGCGAGCACCGCCGGCGCGTTCTTGGAACTGGACACCACCGCCACGTGACCGCCGGCGCGCTCGATCGCGTCGAGCAGCGCGACGCTCGCGGGGTACGGCTCGACGCCCTCCTCGGCCAGGGTCTCGTTGAACGCCTCGTTCTTGCGGTTGCCGAGCCCGTGCACGGTCTCTTCGGTCGCGGCATCGGCGGGGCCGCCCTCGGGCAGCCGGATGTCGCGGCTCGCGAGCAGCGAGCGCACGCCGTCGTAGCGCGGCTTGCCGTCGATGTACGCGTAGTAGTCGGCGTCGCCGTACGGCGCGGCGCCGTGCGCCTCGAGGAACGGCGCGAACAGCCTCGCCCACGCGTGCATGTGCACCACCGCCGTCGGCGTCAGGACGCCGTCGAGGTCGAACAGCCAGCCGCGGATGTCGCTGAGGTCGACCTCGTCGGGGGAGACGGTGGGGAGGTTCGCGTTCGCGCGCTCACGTGCGTCGCGGGGGAGGGTCACGGCGATCCTTTCGATGGGGAGATGGTGGGCGCCGGTGCCGGATAGCCAAGGCTATTCCCGCGGTCGCGGACGGCGCGAGGGGTTCGACCGACTCGGAGCGGATGCCAAGGCTGCTGATCTGGGGAGGGGGAGTGAGGGCCGAGGGGCCGGCCCGCGCCATCCGCCCGAGGACGGATGCCACGCGCAGGTATGTTAGTCTCGGTTGGCTGGTTCGCAACTGCGAATCGGTATGCGCAAGTGGCGGAATAGGCAGACGCGCACGGTTCAGGTCCGTGTGCCCGTGAGGGCGTGGGGGTTCAACTCCCCCCTTGCGCACCAGCATCGATCAGAACGGCCCGGGTCCTCGACCCGGGCCGTCCTGCGACATCGAGGGCGACCGTCGGTGGCTAGGCTGCCGGGCATGCGTCCGTTCCTCCGCTCGATCGTCGTGCCCGGGCTCGGCGCGATCGCGGTCCTCGCTGCGGCCGGTCGAGTCGCTCGGCTCGTCGGCGGCGACGACCCCGTCGAGGACCGGCCCGTTCGAGCCCTCCAGGCCGCGTTCGGCCACCGACCTGACGACGACGGGGCGCCGTTGGAGCCGCCCGCGCCGTTGGAGCCGTCCGAGCCGCGCGAGCCGACCGAGCCGCGCGAGCTGCTCGACCGCGTCACCTCGTCGCTCTCGTGGTACTCCGGGGTGCCGCAGACGATCGCGAACGGAGCGTTCTGGTGCGCCGTGACGTGGTGGCTGACGCGCGACCGGCGCTCCACCGTCGCCCCCGGTGCGGCGCTCGCGCTCGAGACGGCGTGCTTCGTCGGGTCCGCGGCGCTCGTCGGACGACCGCGACCGCTCGGCGTGTGGCGGCCCGAGCAGCCGCACGCCACGTCGTCGTTCCCGTCCGGTCACACGGCGGCTGCCGTCGCGCTGCACACCACGCTCGCCGACCTGCTCGACCGCCATGGCGTCCGCGGCGCTCGAGTTCTCGGACCCGTGCTGCGGTACGGGATTCCCGGCGGCGTCGCGCTCTCGCGCATCTACCGCGGGCAGCACCACATCTCGGACACCGTCGCGGGGGCGCTGCTGGGGCGTTGGAGCGCCGCCGTGGTCCGGCGGGAGCTGCTCTCGACGGGTCGGCCGCTGCGCTAGACCCCGGCGCCCAGGGCGAGCGCGAGCACCTCGGCGTTCGGCAGGCCCGCGAGGAACCGGCCGGTCACGAGCAGCTTCGAGCCCCGGATGCCGCTGCCGACGATGAGCCGCTCGTGCGCGGCGACCGGCTCGTCGAGGAGCAGCGGCCAGTCGGCCGGCAGTCCGACGGGCGTGATGCCGCCGTACTCCATGCCGGTGAGGGCGACCGCGTCGTCCATCGAGGCGAACGAGAGCCTGCGCGCGTCGAGGTACCGCCGCACGACGCCGTTGACGTCGGCGCGGTCGGAGCCCCGCACAAGCAGCGCCGCATACCAGGTGCGCTCGCCGCGGCGCGCCTGCACGACGACGCAGTTCGCGCCATCCGCCAAGGAGATCTCGTGGTGCTCGCAGAACGCGGCCGTGTCGGCGAGCCCGGGATCGATCGCGGCGACGAGCACGTCGCCGGCCGCGCCATCCGGTGCCGCGGCCAGCGCGGTCGCGGTCGGCGGCGCGAGCAGCTCGGGCGAGTCGAGGGCGGGGGTGAACTCGAGCGTTCCGAAGCGCATGCTGCGAGCGTACGACGGATGCCGCGACCGCCGGCGGTCGAATGGTCGCGGATGCACGGCCGTACGGTGCATCCGCGACCTCTCGATCACGCCGGCCCCGCCGGGGTCGCCGAGTCGCGACGCCGGTGTCAGGATCGATCCATGACCGCGTGGACCGAGGAGGAGCTGGACCGGATCGCCGAGGCCGAGGAACTGCGCATCTCCTCGCTCCGTCGCGACGGCAGCTTCAGCAAGCCGATCATCATCTGGGTCGTGCGGGTCGGAGACGACCTGTTCGTGCGCAGCGCGTACGGGCCTGAGAACCCCTGGTACGTCAACGCCCGGCGCCGGGGTCGCGGGCGGATCGCCGCAGGCGGCGTCGAGCGGGACGTCGACTTCGCGGATGCGTCGGGGACGCCCGCCGAGGCGATCGATGCGGCGTACCACGACAAGTACGACCCCATCAGCAGTCCGCGCATCGTCGCGACCGTCGTCGGCGAGCGGGTGCATCCGCTGACCCTGCGACTCGTCCCGCGCGAGGAGTGAGCGGACGCCGCCAGGGACTCACTCGACCGTGGGCGCCTCGCCGAGCGGTTCGATCAGGCCGGGATCGGAGGGGTCGACGCGTCGCGAGTTGTTGACGCGTGGATCGACCTCGTACTCGGTGATGGTGGGCGCGACGCGATCGGACTGCGCGATGAGGAAGTCGACCATCGCCTGGGCGTCGGCGGGGGAGAGCTTGGCCGGGTCGAGGTAGTGGTCGACGGCGTCGAGCGGGAGGTACACCGGCATCCGGTCGTGGATCTCGCCCGACGCGTCGCGGGCCTCGCGCGTGATGATCGAGGTGGACACCTCCCAGGACCCGTCGTCGAGCTTGCGCGCGGTCGAGATGCCGGCGGCGGCGAGCAGCTCATCGGGCCCGTGCAGGTAGTGCGCGCGCTTCTTCCCGGGGTCGCCGGTCCATTCGTAGTAGCCCCGCATCGGGACGATGCACCGGCCGGACGCGAACGCGCCCTTCCACAGTCCGTTGGTCGCGACCGTCTCGATGCGGCTGTTGAACTGCGGTCGCTTGGACTCCTTCATGAAGGAGGGCTTGAAGTCCCAGCGCGCAGGCTCGACACGACGGACGAACTCGCCGGTGTCGGACTTCGCGCGCTCGCGGACGATCGGGACGGTGTCGGTCGGCGCGAGGCTGTACGACGGCCGCCAGTCGGCGAAGTCGTTCTCGGCGTCGAACACGGCCGTGAGGTCGTCGACCTGCTGGGAGACCACGAAGCGTCCGCACATGGAAGGCCCTCCGATCGGGATCGCTCGTAGCCTACGCCGCGCCTCCGACGCGGGTGCCGGCCTCGAATCGACTGATCCGGGAAAACGGATGCTGCGCTCCATATCGGTTCATGGATAGCTTTGTTCCACAGATCGGCTTCGCCGGAGGTCGCGGGTCGCACGAGGGTGTGCGGCCCGCCCGTCGGATGGGCATCGATCGGAGCAGAAACCGAGAAGAGAGGGCACCACCGATGATGAGAACCTCCCACCCACCGGTCCGATGGCGCAGACGAGCGCTCGCCGCGAGCGGGGCGCTGCTGCTCGGCGCGTCGTTGGTGACGGCGACGGCCGCCTCGGCAGAGGACGACCCGCGCGTCGGCCTCGGCGCGGGACTCCGAGATGCCGAGATGGCGACGAGCGGCGTCGAGTTCCTGCAGAACGTGCCCCTCCCGGCCGGCTTCACGATCAACTCCGACCTGGCGTTCACCGGCGACCACGCCATCGTCGGAAGCTACTCCGGCTTCCAGGTCTTCGACATCTCCGACCCGGCTGCGCCCGTCCTCGACACGGCGTTCGTGTGTCCGGGCGGCCAGGGCGACGTGTCGGTCCACGGCGACCTGCTGTTCATGTCGGTCGAGGCGACGAACGGGCGGATCGACTGCGGCACCCAGGGTGCGGCCGGCAGCGTCAACCCCGAGCGGTTCCGGGGCGTGCGCATCTTCGACATCAGCGACCTCTCGAACCCGCTGCAGCTGCCGGGCGTGCAGACCTGCCGTGGTTCGCACACGCACACGCTGGTGACCGACCCGGATGACGCGGAGAACGTGTACATCTACAACTCGGGCACCGCCGGCGTGCGCCCCGCGCTCGAGCTCGCGGGTTGCGAGAACGCCGCCCTCACGACCGAGCCCGTGACCTCCGGCAATCCGACGCAGTGGCGCATCGACGTCATCAAGGTGCCGCTCGCGTCGCCGGAGGACGCGGCGATCGTCAGCCAGCCCCGCATCTTCACCGACGTCGAGACCGGGGCGTTCAACGGCCTGCAGAACACGCTGCCGAACACCCAGCGTCATCCGAGCGGCGCGTTCTACAGCCCGACGCCGAACACCAACACCTGCCACGACGTCACGGCGTTCCCCGAGATCGGGCTCCTCGCGGGCGCGTGCCAGGGCAACGGCATCCTCGTCGACATCAGCGACCCGGTGAAGCCGGAGCGCATCGACGCGGTCGCCGACCCCAACTTCTCGTACTGGCACTCGGCGACGTTCAACAACGACGGCACGAAGGTCATCTTCACCGACGAATGGGGCGGCGGCACCGGAGCGCGCTGCCTGGCGGAGCATCAGCCCGAATGGGGTGCGAACGCGCTGTTCGACATCGTCGACGGCAAGCTCGAGTTCGCGAGCTACTACAAGCTCCCGGCTCCGCAGACGGCGCAGGAGAACTGCGTGGCGCACAATGGCTCGATCATCCCGGTCCCGGGCCGCGACATCATGGTGCAGGCCTGGTACCAGGGCGGACTGTCGATCATCGACTTCACCGACACGGCGGAGCCGATCGAGATCGCGTACCTCGACCGCGGTCCGGTGAGCGCCGGCGGCCTCACCCTCGGCGGGTACTGGTCGACCTACTGGTACAACGGCAACGTGCTCGGCAGCGAGATCGCGCGCGGCTTCGACACGGTCGAGCTCGCCGAGAGCGACTGGATGTCGGCGAACGAGATCGCCGCGGCGGGTGAGATCGTCCTCGACGAGTTCAACGCCCAGCACCAGGCGAGGCTCGTGCACGCGCCGAGCTTCGCGGTCGCCGGGTCGTACGTCGACCAGGCGGAGCGCGCCGGCACATTGAGCGACAAGGCGCTCGCGCAGGTGCGCACGCACCTCGCCGAGGCGCAGGTGCTCGTCGCCGACGGCTCGAGCAGCACGGCGATCGTCGCCCAGCTCGACAACGCCATCAAGAAGTCGGGCGCACCGGCTGATTCGGCCGTCGTCCAGGCGATCACCGAGCTGAAGGCCACCTTCAGCTGATCCGGCACCGAACGGCGATGCCCGGCGATCCGATGGTCGCTGGGCATCGTCGTGTCATGGCCCCGGGTGGGCCGCCCGGCGGGCTCCCGACCGGCGGTCAGGAGCTGTGCTCGGCGAGCATCGCCTGCATCCGCGTGATCTCGATGCCCTGGTCGCCCTCGACGTCACGTGCGAACCGGCCGATCTCCACCTCTTGGCCGCCGCCCGCGGACCAGAGGTCGGCCACCATCTCGAGCGCGCCCGCGTGGTGCTGGATCATGTACTCGAGGAACAGTCGCTCGAACTCCTCGCCCGACGACGCTTCGAGTCGCTCGAGCTGGTCTTCGGCGAGCATGCCGGGCATCGCGCCGCCGGCGTGATCGGCGTGATCACCGCGCAGCGGCGCGCCCCGGTCCTGCAGCCATCCGGCGATGAACTCGATCTCCGCCTCCTGGCTGAGGCGCATGCGCTCGGCGAGCAGTCGGATGTCGCGATCCTGCGTCCGATCGTCGACCCATCCGGTCATCGTGATGGCCTGATCGTGGTGCACGACCATCATCTGCATGAAGGCGACGTCGTCATCGGTGTGCTCAGGGCCCTCGACCGCGGCCGCCTCGTCGGGCGACAACGTGCGGTTGGGCTCGCCGGGGGCACCCAGCTGCACGGTCGGGCTCGTCGGCTCGGGTGCTCCCGATCCGGATGCGGTGCACGCACTCAATCCGAGCGCGAGTGCGACCGCCGTCGCGAGGACCAGGGGCCGTTCCACTGCCGTCATTCCACTCCTTCGTGTCCGCACCGACCTGCACGTCCATATAACGGGATCGGCGCCGCTCACGCCACCGCCACCGCAGCCCGACTCCCGGGGTGCATGATGAACCGCATGGCCTTCGGACTCCGCCCTGACGTGCTGCGCCCCGCCGACACCGAGCGAGCCCAACGGGTCACGTACGTCGAGCTGTTCTTCGACCTCGTCTTCGTGTTCGGGCTCAACCAGCTCGCCGCCTACCTGTACGAGAACCAGACCCCGCTCGGCGCCCTCGAGGGGGTCATCATGGTGATCGCGCTGTGGTGGGCGTGGGTGTCGACCACGTGGGTCACCAACTGGCTGGATCCGGTGAAACTGCCCGTGCGCGTCACGGTCATCGGCTTCACCTTCCTCGCGTTCCTCATGAGCGCCGCGATCGCCGAGGCCTTCGGAGATCGTGCCTGGACCTTCGCACTCGCGTACATCCTGCTGAAGCTCGGACGCGCGGTGTTCATGGTGTGGGCGACCTCACGCCACTCCGCCGACGTGTCGCACGACTTCGGCAACGTGCTCATCTGGGCGATCCCCGGCTCGGCGCTGTGGATCACCGGCGCGTTGCTGCCGTTGCCGCTGCAGCTGCCGTTCTGGGCTGCGGCACTGGGACTCGAGCTGACGGGCAGCATCCTGGGATACCCGGTGCCGGGTCGTGGGCGGATGGAGATCGGCCGGTGGGACGTCTCCGGGGCGCACATCGCCGAGCGCGCCGCGCTGTTCGTGCTCATCGCGCTCGGCGAGGGACTGCTCGTCACCGGATTCGAGTTCGCCTCGGAGGAGTCCTCGACCGAACGCGTCATCGCGGTGGTCGCCGCGTTCGTCGCGGCCGCCGCGTGCTGGTGGATCTACTTCGACCACGGCGAACGGATCGGCTCCGAGGCGATCGAGGCGGCCGACACGCCGGGTCGGATGGCGCGGACCGCGTACTCGTGGGTGCACCTGCTCATCGTGGCCGGCATCGTGCTGCTGGGCGTGGGCGACAAGGAGGTGCTCGGACACCCCCATGAGCAGAGCGTCGCCGCGGTCGTGACGGTGCTCGGCGGGCCGATGCTGTTCCTCGTGGGGACCGTGCTGTTCCGGCGCGTGCTCGAGCGCCGGTGGATCCGCGCACAGCTGGCCGGGATCGCGGGCGTCGTGATCGTCGCCGCGTTCAGCCCGTTCCTCGATCCGCTCTCGACGGGCTCCCTCGCCACGCTCGTGCTCGTCGCGACCGCGGCGGGTGAGACCGTCGAGCGGATGGCGCGCCGTGCGCCGGAGGGCGGCTGAGCCGTCCGTCGATCCCGGCGTGGGACGTTCGGGCCGAGTCAGCGGCCGCCGAACTCCTCGGCGTCGTCCTCGGGGTCGGCGACCTCCTCTGCGACGTAGCCGGTGTCGTCCTCGCCGACGCCCTCCTCCTCGAGCTCCTCCCAGAACTCGGATTCCGCGAGACGGCCCTTGTCGAATGGGCCCTCGAGCGGGTCGACGAAGCTGGTCATGGTGTCCCCTTTCACCTCGTGCCGACAGGCTAACCCCGGGGTGCACGCTCCGCACCCACTTCGTACCGGGCGCTCAGGACGTCGTCGCGACCGGTCCGCGCGGCAGTGCGAGGATTCGCTCGAACGCGGCATCCGCCTCGGGGTCGATGCGCTGGAGGTCGGGGTGCGCGTCGTAGAACTCGATGATCCGGTGGGCGCCCTCGTCGAACGTGATCGTGGTGCGGAAGTCGGGCACGATCGCCGTGACCTTGGCGTTGTCGAACACCATCGAATGCGCCTTGTCGCCGAGCAGGCCGGGGCCCCAGTCGGGGTGGACGGCTGCGATGGTCTCGGATGCCACGTGCACGAGCTGCGGCTCGTCGACGCCGGCGGCCTCGGCGAGCCATCCGTAGATCTGGTTCCAGGTCGGGGCGTGATCGCCCGTGATGTGGAAGGTGTCTCCGACGGCCCGCGGGTCGCCGAGGAGGCCCACGAACGCGACGGCGAAGTCGCCGTGGTGCGTGATGGTCCAGAGGCTGGTGCCGTCGCCGTGCACCACGACGGGCTTGCCGGCGCGCATCCGCGCGATGTCGGTCCAGTGGCCCGTCGTGGGCAGCAGGGTGCGGTCGTAGGTGTGCGACGGCCGCACGATCGTCGCGGGGAACCCGCGCTCGCGAACCGCGGCGACCAGCAGGTCCTCGCAGGCGATCTTGTCGCGCGAGTACTGCCAGAACGGGTTGACGAGCGGCGTCGACTCGGTCACCGGGAGCCGGCTCGGCGGTGTCTGATACGCCGACGCCGAGCTGATGAAGACGTACTGCCCGATGCGACCCTCGAAGAGGTCGAGGTCGGCCTGCACGTGCTCGGGCGTGAACGCGAGGAACTCGCACACGACGTCGAACTCGAGTTCGTCGGCCGTGCCGGCCGCGAGCGCCGCCCGCACCGAGTCGGGGTCGCGGATGTCTCCGACCACCTGTCGCACGTCGGCGGGCAGTGGTCGCAGGCTCGACGAACCGCCTCGGTTCAGCACGGTCACGTCGTGCCCGACCTCGACGGCGCGCGCGACGCACGCCGAGCTGATGACACCGCTGCCGCCGATGAACAGGATCCGCTTCGCGCTCATCGCACCATGCTGCCACGGTCGGTGGCCGAGCAGCGGGGTCGCTCGACCACCGCAGGCGTCAGGCGGCCGACCAGCCGCCGTCCGACGCGAGCACGACGCCGTTGATGTTGACGCCGTCATCGGAGAGCAGGAACGTGATCGACGCCGCCAGCGCCTCGGCCTCCGCGGCATCCGGCAGCACCGCCATCGCCTGGCGCACGCGCTGCGCACCCAGCGGCGACGCGAAGGTCGCCTCGATGTTGGTGATGGTCGGGCCGGGCGCGACGGCATTCACGCGCAGGCCGCTCGGGCCGTACATGAACGCGGTCGACTTCGTGAGACCCACGACGGCGTGCTTCGACGCCGTGTAGGCCACGCCGGCCGCAGAGCCTCGCAGGGCCGCCTCGGATGCGGTGTTGACGATCGACCCGTGCCCCTGCGCGAGCATGGCGGGCACGACCGCGCGCATGAGCTTCATCGTTCCGTCCACGTTGACGCGCATCACGCGCTCCCAGACGGCGTCGTCGAGCTCGCCGATGGGCGTCATGTCGTCCATGATCCCGGCGATGTTCGCGAGGCCGTCGACGCGGTCGCCGGCGGCGGCGACGATCTCGGCGACCTTGGCGTCGTCGGAGATGTCGGCGACGAGCGCGACGACCTCGGCGTCGGGGTGCTCGGCGGTGAAGTCGTCGAGGCGCTCCTGCGAGACGTCGACCGCGATCACGCGACCGCCTTCGCGCGCGATGCGCGAGGCCGTGGCGCGGCCGATGCCCGAACCGGCGCCCGTCACGATGACGGTCTTGCCGGTGAACCGGCCCTGGTCGATGCGCTCGGACCATTCGGGGCGCTCGACCGCAGCCGCGTCGGACGCGGCGGAGGCGTCGGCGTCGGATGCCGCGGATGCGGCGGTCGCGCCATCCGCCGCATCGGCCGCGGCCGGCACGTCGCCCGCGGCCGCCCGCGCGACGAGCCGGTCGACCAGCTCCTGCGAGAACTGGCCCTTGCTGAGCGTGACGAGCCGCTTGAGCGCGAGCCGGTGCACCGGGCGAAGTACGTCGGCGTCCTGGCCGGCCTGCGCGAGGAGGTCGCGGATGATCGGTCCGCCGACGGGATCGGCGAGCCAGGTCTTGATGGAGGAGTCGGCGGTGAGGGGGGTGGCGGTGCTCATCAGGGGTCCTTCTGGGAGGGGGGCGCCCCGCGGGCACGAGGCACCGGACAACCTTGTCCGGTAGTAACGTAACATCCGTGCCCGAGAGTCGGAAGGACCGAGGTCCCGCCCTGCGCAAGCCCAACCTCGGGCCGAGCGCGGGTCCGGCGAACCGCCGAGCGCTCATCGCCGCAGCCCGCGAGATCTTCGCCGAGGACGGCCTCGCCGCCCCCTTCTCGGCGGTCGCGAAGCGCGCCGGCGTCGGGCAGGGGAGCCTGTACCGCCACTTCCCCGATCGGCTCGCCCTCGCGATCGCCGTCTTCGACGCCAACGTCGACGAGCTCGAAGCCGCCGTGGCCGATTCGGCGACGCCGCTCGACGACCTGCTCGATCGCGTGATCGCGCAGGCACTCGTCTCGACAGGACTCATCGACCTCATCCAGGCCCACCCGCACGATCCGCGCGTCGAGCGGCTCGGCGCACGCGTGCAGGCGATCACCGCGACCGCCGTCGAGCGCGAGCGCGCCGCAGGACGCCTCGGCGACCACGTCGAGGCCGCCGACGTGCTGCTCGCGATCTCGATGCTCGCCGGGGTGCTCGGCCGAACCGATGCCGCCGACCGCCCGGTCACGGCGCGACGCGCGTGGGCGCTCTTCCACGCGGCGTTCGCGCCGCGTGCTGCGGACCCGGCGGTCGACTAGGGACGAACCCGCCGGCGATCCGACGCCGCGAGCGACACGCGTCAAGCCCGTCCGGGAAGCCCGGTTCGCGCGATAGCGTCGCGATGTGGGGCGCCATCGCGATCGACGGGCCCGGCGCGTGGACCCGCGGCCGCGTCAGCTGTCGCGCGCGGCCGCCGCAGCCGGCCTGTTCGTCGTGGCACTCGCGATGACCGGATGCACCGGCGCGGCCGACCAGGTCGCCGATGCGATCGACCAGGCCGTCGCCGCGACCGCCACCGCGGGCCTCGCGCTCGAGCAGGATGCCGACGGCCGGACCTTCCGGCCGACCGCGCTCACGGCCGCCGAGGATGCACGCCGCGAGGCGGCCGACGCGGCCCGCACGGTCGCGATGCTGGACGTCGCCGACCAGACCGAGGCGGGCCGTCGCTCGGAGGCGCTCGACGCGCTCGACGAGACCGTGCGTGCGCTCGACGCGGCGGTGGACGCGCTCGGCGGCGTGGGGGACACCGCCGAGGCCGCCGACCGGGTCGCCGCGGCGGAGGACGCACTGCGTGCGCTCACCCGCGAGGGCCGCCCGTGAGCCGGATCTTCGCCGTCGCGCTCGGCATCCTCACGGCGATCGGCGGCTTCGTCGACATCGGGGACCTCGTCACGAACGCCGTCGTCGGGTCGCGGTTCGGGCTGGGCCTCGCGTGGGTGGTCATCGTCGGCGTCATCGGCATCTGCGTGTACGCGCAGATGTCGGGCCGGGTCGCGGCGGTGAGCGGGCGTGCGACGTTCGAGGTGATTCGCGAGCGCCTCGGCCCGAGGGCGGGCCTCGCGAATCTCGCCGCGTCGTTCCTCATCACGCTGCTCACGGTCACGGCTGAAGTCGGCGGCGTCGCCCTCTCACTGCAGCTCGCAACCTCCGTCGGACCGGGATGGTGGATCCCCGTCGCCGCCTTCGGCGTGTGGATCGTGGTGTGGCGCGCGAAGTTCAGCCTGCTCGAGAACGTCACCGGGCTCCTGGGGCTCGCACTGATCGCGTTCGGGGTCGCGCTGTTCATGCTCTCGCCCGACTGGGGAGCGCTGCTCGACCAGGCGATTCGGCCGACGGTCCCCGACAGCGAGCCGGTCGCGACGTACTGGTTCTACGCCGTCGCGCTGTTCGGTGCCGCGATGACGCCCTACGAGGTGTTCTTCTTCTCCTCCGGCGCGGTCGAGGAGGGCTGGACGCGCAAGGACCTCGCCACGTCGCGCGCCAACGTGCTCGTCGGCTTCCCCCTCGGCGGCCTGCTCTCGCTCGCGATCGCCGGCTGCGCAGCGGTGGTGCTGCTGCCGCAGTCGATCGGGGTCACCTCGCTCAGCCAGGTGGTGCTGCCCGTCGCCGAGGCCGGCGGGATGCTGCTCCTGAGCTTCGCGATCGTCGGCATCCTGGCCGCGACCTTCGGCGCCGCGCTCGAGACCACGCTCTCGACGGGCTACACGCTCGCGCAGTACCTCGGATGGTCGTGGGGCAAGTTCCGGCGTCCAGCCCAGGCGGCGCGGTTCCACGTGGCCATGATCGTGGTGCTGCTGATCGCGATCGGCATCCTGGCCACCGGGGTCGATCCCATCGCCGTGACCGAGATCTCCGTCGTGTTCTCGGCGGTCGCGCTCCCGCTCACGTACCTCCCGATCCTCCTCGTCGCGAACGACCCCGAGTACATGGGCGAGCACGTGAACGGCCGCGGCATGAACGCGATCGCGATGGTGTACCTCGTCATCATCCTGGTGGCGGCGCTCGCCGCCATCCCACTGCTGATCGTGACGGGAGCGGGCGCATGAGCGAGCGGATGCCGCGGCCGGCGGGGCGCGTGATCGACGCGCAGCTGCACCTGCTCGACCGGCAGATCCTCGACCGCGACGGGGTGCCGGTGTCGGTCGTCTCCGACGTCGAGCTCGCGGGGGTCGAGCCGGGGGCCGCGATCGCGCCGGATGCCGCGCCACCGACGATCGCCGACCTGCTCGTCGGCATCGAGCTGCCCACCCGCATCTTCGGCGGAAGCCCACCGGCGTCGCGTCGCATGCGGATCCCGTGGCGCCTCGTCTCCGGCGTCGGGACGGTGCTGCACGTGGGAGTCGCGGGTGACCGGCTCGACGCGACCTGGGTCGAGCGCTGGGTCAGCGAGCACGTGATCGGACGCATCCCGGGAGGGCGACATGATCCTGAGTGAGGTGCTCGGGGCCGAGGTCGTCGACGAGTCCGGCGCGCACATCGGCGCGGTCGTCGACGCGCGCTTCGCCCTCGACGGCGCGCCCGGGCAACTGCTCGCCGAGCCGCGCCTGGTCGGCCTGCTCGTGAGCCCACGCAGCCGCGCGTCGATGTGGGGGTACGAGCGCACCGACGTCAACGCGCCCTGGCCCATCGCGCACTACCTGCGCCGGGTGCATCGCGGGCTGTTCCTCGCGGCCTGGCACGACGTCGCGATGATCGACGTCCAGCGCGTCGTGCTCCGCGACGGGTTCGAGCGTCACGACCCGCGGTTGCGGACGGCCTCCCAGGGGTCGTAGTCGACGAGCAGCGGCTCCTGTTCGGGTCGCTGCCCCTCGGGTACGTGCTGCAGGTTCACGCGCACCCGGTACCAGAGCGAGCTCGACCCGCGCATGCCGTCGACCATCACGTCGGCCGGGGACAGGTGTCCGACGACACCGGCGTGCGCGGCCTTCCAGCGGTCGAGCGCCTCGAGCGCCTCGGGCTTGGTCTCGGTCCGCGCGACCTCGATGAGCGGCATCGACGACTGCCGTCGTCCCGACCCGTCGCCCGAGCCGCGCGGCGCCTTCTCGGCCGGACCGAGCTCGTCCGCGAGCCGGAGCAGCCCGTCGAGGCGACCGACGGCGTCGTCGATCCCCGCGTGCGGATCGCCGAGCTCGGCGTAGCGCTCGAGCACGGTGGTGACCGTGAACTCCTCGGGTCGCCGCGTGGGCACCTCGCTCCAGTCGAGCGGGGTCGAGACGCGCGCGTCGGGCAGGGGCCGCACGGAGTACGCCGACGCGACGGTGCGGTCCTTGGCGTTCTGGTTGAAGTCGACGAACACGCTCTCGCCGCGCTCCTCCTTCCACCACCGCGCCGTCGCGAGGCCGGGCGCTCGCCGTTCGATCTCGCGTGCGAGCGTCTCGGCCGCGAGGCGGACCTCGGAGTACGTCCAGTCGGGCGCGATGCGCACGAGCAGGTGCATGCCGCGCGACCCGGACGTCTTGGGCCAGCCGACGAGCCCGTGGTCCTCGAGCACGTCGCGCGCGATCATGGCTACGTCGACGATCTGCGACCAGTCCACGCCCGGCATCGGGTCAAGGTCGACCCGGAGCTCATCGGGGTGGTCGAGGTCCTCGGCGCGCACCGGGTGCGGGTTGAGGTCGAGGCATCCGAGGTTCACGACCCACGCGAGCCCGGCGGCATCCCGCACCACCGCCTCCTCGGCCGACGTGCCGCGCGCGTAGTGGAGCGTCGCGGTGTCGATGAAGTCGGGATGGTTCTCGGGCACGCGCTTCTGGAAGAAGGGCTCCTGGGCGATGCCCTTGACGAATCGCTTGAGCACCATCGGTCGACCGCCCGCGCCGCGCAGGGCCCCGTCGGCCACGGCGACGTAGTAGCGCACGAGGTCGAGCTTGGTCAGGCCCGGTTCGGGGAAGACGACCTTGCCCGGATGGCTCACGCGGACGTCGTGGCCCCCGATCTCGAGGACCTCCGCGTCATCCTTGGCGGCCGCCACGACACCACACTATGGGGTCACCGTGGTCGAGGTCACGGGGATCGCCGTCTCCCGAGCGGTGACTTGCAGCGGATCCTCCCCCTCCGCGTCCGCCTGCAGGGCGACGTCGGGGCTCGACACGCGCAGCTGCAGCAGGATGGCCGCCGAGAGGCACGCCGCGCCGAGCAGTGCGAGCAGCGCGCCGAGTGGCGAGGCATCGCCGCCGCCGAGTCCGAGCGTGCCGGCGAGGTCGAGGCCGAGGCCCACCCACCACAGCAGGAAGCTCGTGGCGTGGGCCAGCACGAGGCCACCGGTCACCGCCTCATACGGTGTCACGACGGCGAACGGCGCATCCACCGCACCGGAACGGCTCCGTTCGCGGCGCTGCTCGGAGACGCCGAGCCCGATGAGGGTGTACCCCCCGACCGCGGCCGCCAGCGCGAGCATGATCAGGAACGGCGATTCGGATGCGCCCGACCACTCCGCGAGGATCGGCAGGGCGACCGCGATCGCAACGGCGAGAGCGCGCCGCGACGGGCTCGGCGAGCCCGAGGTCGCGAGCAGGTAGGCACCGAGCGGGAGCGCGATCCACACGGCAGCGAAGCCGAGCGCGTCGGTGGCCGCCTGGACCACGGACCGCCACGCCGGCGATGCGATGCCCGGGATCGCGAGGCCGACCGAGACGCAGGTCGCCGCGAGGATCACCGCCACGGCGAGGAAGGAGACGCCGGCGCGAGCGTGCCGGTTGACGAAGGGCGCGTGCAGCGGCATCCGTGTCATGGCGACCTCATTCCGTGGCGGGCGGCGAGTCCCGATGGCTCACCATGGCACGGTCGACGTGGGGCGGAATGGGGGTTGCGCTGCGCCGGCCGGTCTGAGTCGGTTCAGCGGGCGGCGTCGGCGTGCGCGGCCGGGGACTCGGCCGGGCGGTGCACTCGCGCGTGAGCCCACGGGTGCAGCACGTCGAGCTGCACGAGCACGGCGGCGAGTTCGGCGATGCCGAGGACGAAGTAGGTCGCCTGCAGGAAGCTGAAGGGGATGTAGATCATCTGCACGAAGATCCAGACGAGCACGCCGAACGCGGCCACCGCCGAGGCGAGCATCGCCCACCGCATGCGTCGGGCCACCATCACGAACGCCGCGACGTGGGTGCCGCCCACGACGACGAGCAGCGCGAGTCCCGGCACGACGAACGACGTGAACGGCGAGCCCTCCAAATAGGACTGGGGGATCGCCATGGGCGAGTCGCTCCAGTCGAACACCGATCCGGCGATGAGCGCCGCGCCGCCGAGCGCCGACGTCACGGCGACGAAGGCCTGGACGAAGAGCAGCGTCCCGCGCGCGATGCGCTGCGGAGTCATCGGAGTCCCCTTCCGCCGTCGCCGGGTCGACTCCAGCGTTCCGCACCGCGACCGGCTGGATCGGGCCGAAGGTCACTCGGTCAGCGCGCCGCGTCGCCGCGCTCGGCCTCGCCCATCCATCCCTCCTCGCCGTCGGGGAGCACGATGCCGCCCGACTGCTCGACCTCGAGCATCATCGCGTCGACGGCATCCGGGCTGGACACCTGGGTGACGGCGTCGTCGACATGCAATCGCATCGGGATGGTGGGGTGCAGCCACACGGTCGACCGCCCGAAGCCGGCCTCCGACCAGGACAGCGTCAATCCGAGTCCCGCCTCGAGGCGCCGCTCGAGCACGACCTTCAGGTTCGCGAGCGTGTCGTCGTCGATCCGGATCGGATACTGCGCGTCGCTGTAGTACAGCGTTCCCATCGTCGTCCATCCCTCACTTCCGCATGGCGATCCGCATGCGATCCATCGGCAACGCGGGGATGTGCCGGAGGCTGATGCGCAGGTCCTGTTCGGGCACCTCGAACGGCCGGGATGCGGCGAGGCGCGCGAAACGGGCGGTGAGGGCGATGGTCGCCGCCTCACCCGGGCAGCGATGGCCCGTCGCGGCCGCCCCGCCGCCCTGCGGCACGAGGGTGTTCGGGTCGCCGTCCCACGCCTCGAACCGCTCCGGGAGGAAGCGGCGCGGCTCCTCCCAGATCCGGCGGTCGTGGTTCGTCGCGTAGAGGTCGAGGATGGCACGGTCGCCGGGTTCGAACCGCCGCTCGCGCCACTCGAACGAGCGTCGCACGGTGCCCGAGATGACCGGGAAGAACGGGTAGAAGCGGCGCACCTCGTTCGCGAACCGGCCTGCCGCCTCGGGGTCGTCGTCGAGCCGGGCCCGCCAGGCGGGGTGCGTGTGCATCGCGTGGACGGCGAACACCAGGAAGCGGCTGATCGCGACGATCGGCCGGAGCAGGTTGAGCACCTCGACGGCAGCGACCTCTTCGGGCAGCGGCGCGTCGTGGTGGTCGCCGGCGTCGGCGATCGTGCGGATGGCGGTGTGCGAGGCGGTCTCGATGTGCCCGGCGCGCACGTCGGCGATGAGGTGCGCGGCCCACGCCTCCGCCCGCCGACGTCGTGCGCGGGCGATCCAGTTGACCGGGCCGACGGCCGAGGCCGCGTCGACCATGGCGGCGAGCCGACCCGCGAGTTCGCGGTCGTCGACGGTGCCGGCGGGCACGCCGGCCCACGCGAGCGCCGTGCGCGTGAGCACGAGGTTGCCCACGTCGTAGAGCGGCACGGTCTGCCCGGCGTGTTCGGCGCGCACCTTGGCCCATTCGCGGTCGAACTCGTCGACGAGGCGGTCCACGTTCGGCTCGTCGAGCATGCGCATGAACATGGACTTGCGGTGCTCGTGCGCCGGACCCTCGAGCGTCTGAACGCTGCCCTCGTCCTGCAGCAGGTGCTGCACCGACGTCGGAATCGCGCGCTCGCGCGAGAACCGGTCGCCTCCGTAGAAGACGGATGCCGCATCCCGCCCGTACATCACCACGCCCCCGATCCCACCGAGCCGGGCGTCGTACGCGTCCGTCGCGAGATCACGGAAGCGGCGGGTACCGTACAGGTACCCGCTGCGGAGGAAGGCGATCGTGTCGTCCGGTGCCGGCGACCGACCGATCGCCCGGTCGGACTCGCTCACCATCCCACGGTAGGCCGACGCCTCGCCATCGGGCCACGGGGTTGACCGCGGCCTGCGCACCCCGCAAGGGGTCACGCCGATGCGGCGTCCGCCTCGTCGTCCGCCTCCGGCTCGCCCAGCAGCACGGCGGGCGTCCGGGCCGGTGGCACCGTGCGGAATCCCACGAGCCGGTGCGATCCGTCGCAGAACGGCCGGATGCCGGATGCGCCGCAGCGGCAGAGCGCGATCGTGCGGCGGTGTCGTTCGACCGGGTCGCCGTGCTCGTCGACGAGCTCGATCGGGCCGCGGACGATGAGCGGCCCGTCGGGGCACGCGGTGATGGTCGTCTGGGTCATGGGAGCGGCATCCGCAGGGCCGATTCGCCGCGTTCGAACGCGGCACGGACCCCGCCCCAGAATCGCCCGTCGATGGTGAGGCAGGCGGAGGCGCCGAACAGCAGGTCGTCGACGAGCGCCGGCTCGGTCTCGGCGAGCCCGCCGGCGAGATCGCGTGCGGCCAGCTGCTCGTGCACGGCATCGGCTTCGACGTGCTCGTCGAAGTAGTCGATCACGTCGGCCGGGAACCCGAGGCGACGCAAGCCGCGCGCGTAGGCGCGGCACGGCTGCGTCGAGGTCATCTCGTAGGCGGCGAGGTGGCCGACGATGGCGCCCCGCCATCGTCGATGCAGGCCGAAGAGCGACATGAGGTTCATCGAGGTGTAGGCGCGCGCGGGCACGTGGTCGGCGTAGGCGCCGTAGCGGTCGTCGAGGCCCGCGGCGCGCAGCGCGGCGGCGAAGAGCTCGGCGTGCTGGCGCTCGGGCCGTCCGCCGCCGTACTCGTCGGCCTGGATCTCGACCAGGGCGACCTTCGCCCGGCCGTGCAGGCGCGGGATCGTCCACGAATGCGGGTCGGCCTCCTTCAGCGTGTAGATGCTGCGGCAGGCGAGCACTTCCCGCACCTGGTCGGCCGTCGCGTCGGTCTCGACCCACGCCGAGAGGCCGGGGGAGTCGTCGCGCGACACGAGTTCGACGAGCGCCTCGGGTACGCCGCGCGTCGCCGAGGGCTGCGGCACGGTGCGCCGGAGGGCGAGCTCGAACGCGCGCTCCAGGTCGAGTCGCACCTTGAGCAGGCGGGGCTCCCACTCCCACGCGTCGGGCACGCCCTCGATGCCGCCGTAGTGCAGCTCGTACAGCAGGAACAGGGCGAGCTGGATGTCGTCGTCGTCGAGCACGTCCTTGGCCCGCGCGAGCGCCCCCGTCGCGCTCGCCTCGACGAGGTCGAGCCCGGCGAGCCGCGTGTGCCGCATGAGCCGGATGAGGGCCGCACTGAGCGGGCCGCGCGGCTCGGGAGTCGCCATCGGTCGCATCGGGTCGAGGGTGTCGTCGTCGTGCTCCGTCGCGGTGGGCCCGGTCGCCCGGGGACCCTCCGGCTCGACGGGGATCGGAGCGTCGGTCAACGTCACGGTCGGTGCCTCCTCGCGTTCCGCGTGTTCTCAACCTACGTCGCGGCGGGCGGGAACGGCAGGGGCTTGACGGTCGAGGGCCCGGCGACCGATCGTCAGCCTGCTGCGGAGCGAGCTGCCGCGGTGGCGAGCGCCTGCTCGAGGTCGCGCGCCAGGTCGTCGACGTGCTCGAGGCCGACGGAGAGCCGGATGAGCCCCTCGGGTATGGTCGCCGCCTCGGCGGCCCAGCGGCGGCGACGCTCGAGCTGCGACTCGACGCCGCCGAGGCTCGTGGAGTGCACCCACACCCGGGTCGCCTCGGCGACGCGCTCCGCGGCATCCGCCCCGCCCGCGACCACGATCGAGATGATCGCGCCGAAGCCGGGGTAGCGGAGCTCGTCGAGCGCGGGGTTGCCCGCGAGGCGGTCGACGAGCGCTTGCGCGGTGGCCTGCGCCCGCTCGAGTCGGACCGGAAGGGTGCGGAGTCCGCGAAGCGCGAGGAAGCTCTCCATCGGACCGGGGATGGCGCCGTGGAGGCGTCGGCGACCCTCGACGCGGTCGCGCAGCGCCTCGTCTCGCGCGATCACCGCACCCATGATGACGTCGCTGTGGCCCGAGATCGACTTGGTGGCGGAGTGGACGACGAGGTCGGCGCCGTCGTCGAGCGGGCGCTGGAGGAGCGGGGTCGCGAACGTGTTGTCGACCGCGAAGAGCGCACCCGCGGCACGCGCGGCCCGGCCGATCGCGGGGAGGTCGGCCACCTCGAGCGCGGGGTTGGTGGGCGACTCGATCCAGACGAGGTCGGCCCCCGCCGCGGCATCCGTCACCGCCCCCGTCTCGGTCACGTCGACGAGCCGCACGGTGGCATCGCGCGACGCGGCGAGGTCGTCGAGCAGGCCGATGGTGCCCGTGTACGAGTGGCGCGGCGCGACGACCGTCCCCCCGGTCGGCACGAGGTCGAGCACCGCCGAGATCGCCGCCATGCCCGACGCGAACGACACGCAGCGGCCGCCCTCGAGGGCGCCGAGCGCGGCCTCGAACGCCTCCCACGAGGGATTGCCGTACCGCCCGTAGGCGGCGGGACCGCCGGCGTGGTACGTCGACGCGAGGTGCACCGGCGTGCTCATCGGGCCGTCGGGATCGCGGCTCGGCCGGCCGACGTGCACCGCGAGCGTGTCGGGGTGCAGCCCTGAGTGCTGGTCGTCGGTCTCGCGGTCGACGGATGGCTCGTGCGCGGCGGTCATGGTGGTGCTCCTCGATTCGCGGGCGTCCCTCGATCCTCGCACTCACGGCGGCGGGTGACTGCAGCTGGGCGAGGATCGACGCCATGCCACTCCCGTTCCAGCAGTGAACAGGTGGAAAGGTATCCGCCGGATACTTTTCCACCGCATTCTCAAGAGGAGAACCGTGCACGGAAGGGCGACAGGGTGCGACTTGGAAGTCAGGGCGATCTGCGGTATCCGGCCCGGACCACGGCGGCGGGTGACGGCGGGAGGGCGCACACTGGAGGGGTGACCCCCGATCTCGTGCTCGACTGGCGTGCGCCGCACGAGACCCACGTCGCGCAGACGATCGGCGTGCTGCGGCGCGGGCCGGGTGATCCGACCTTCGCGCTCGGCGCCGACGGCGCGGTGTGGCGCACGACGCTGACCCCCGCGGGGGCCGCCACCGTGCGCATCGTCCAGCGCGCGCCCGACCTCGTGCGCGTCGAAGCGTGGGGCCCGGGCGCCGAGGCGGCGATCGCCGCCGCGCCGTCGATGCTCGGCGAACGCGACGACACCACCGGGTTCCGCACGGGCGTCGAGGTGCTCGACGACGCGCACCGACGCAACCCGGGGCTCCGAGTGCCGCGCACCGCGCGGGTCATGGAGTCGCTCGTGCCGGCGATCCTCGAGCAGAAGGTCATCACGCTGCAGGCGCACGCGTCGTGGCGCAGGCTCGTCCTGCGGTTCGGCTCGGCCGCGCCGGGCCCGGTGCCCCGGCCGATGCGGGTCGTGCCGTCGGCGAGCGGATGGCGCGCCATCCCGGTCTGGGAATGGCATCGCGCGGGCGTCGACCCGAAGCGGGCCGCGACAATCCAGCGCGTCGCCGCCTACGCCGACCGCATCGAGGAGGCGGCCGACCTGCCGCACGCCGAGGCGAGCGCACGACTCACGTACTTCGCGGGCATCGGCGCGTGGACCGCGGCCGAGGTGGCGCAGCGCGCGCTCGGCGACCCCGACGCGGTCTCGGTCGGCGACTACCACCTCGCCGGGTACGTCGGCCACGCGCTCCACGGCCGCGACATGAACGACGCCGAGATGCTCGAGGCGCTCGCGCCGTGGGCGGGGCAGCGGTATCGCGTCATCCGCCTGATCATGGCCGCGGGCCTGCGCGGGCGTCCGCGGCGCGGCGCGCGCATGGCGTTCGTCGACCACACCGCCCACTGACCGCCGCGCGAGGCCTCGAGTGACCTTCGGCCCGGCATGCGGCGGCCGGGTCCGAGAGGCTGGCAGTGGGCCCCGCCCGCAGGGCGGCTGACGAAGGGTGGTCGTGGTGTTCACGCGGATCGTGGTCGGCTGGGACGGGACACCGAATTCCGAGGCGGCGTTGCGGTGGGCGCTCGCGCAGGCAGGCGATGCCTCGATCGCCCTCGTCCACGTCATCCCGGGCGCCGACGAGTCGAGCGAGTACCTGCGCGCGACGGGCGACCTGTCCGCAGCACGGGTCGACCTCATGGAGCGCGCGGACGCCGTGCGCGCCGAGCACCCCGGTCGGACGATCACGACCTCCACGGTGCACGGCCGCCCCGAGAAAGAGCTCGGCGGGCGCCTCGACCACGACACCCTCGTGATCGTCGGCACCTCGGCGCACGGACGGGAGACCGCCTGGACGCTCGGCGCGCGCCTCGCGGGGCGTCGCGGGAAGGGGTGCGTCGCCGTCATCCCGCCCGACTGGGACGCCTCGCCGCGGTCCACGGTGGTGGTCGGCGTCGACGGCTCGATCGAATCGAAGGCGGCGATCCGCGTCGGCGCCGAGCACGCCGCACGGACCGGTCAGGAGCTGGCGCTCGTGCACGCCTGGGTCGTGCCCACGAGCTGGAACTCCGCCTACGTCGAGTACCTCGGCGATGTCGAGATGATGGAGCAGATGCGCCGCGACGTGCTCGACGACGCGCTCGAGTACGCGCGCTCCTACGGCGCCGAGCCCTCGGGGCGCCTCGAGCGCGGCGGACCCGCTCCCGTGCTCGCCGAACTCAGCGAACGCGCGAGCGTCGTCGTCGTCGGCAGCCATGCGACCGGCGGGATGGCGCGATTCCTGCTCGGCTCGGTGAGCCACGACCTGCTCCTCACGGCCGCGGGTCCGGTCATCGTCGTCAGCGACATCGAGTGACGCCATGAGCCAGGAGAGCCTCCGGTTCCTGGGCGCGGCCGACACCGTCACCGGCTCGCGTCACCTGCTCGAGGCGAACGGCACGCGGGTCCTCGTGGACTGCGGGCTCTTCCAGGGCTACAAGGTCCTCCGTGAGCGGAACCGCCGGCCGTTCCCGGTCGCTCCCGAGTCGATCGACGCCGTCGTGCTCTCGCACGCGCACCTCGATCATTCCGGCTACCTGCCGGCGCTCGTCCGGGACGGCTTCCGCGGGCGCATCTTCGCCTCGCCGGGCACCGTCGAGCTGTGCCGGATCATGCTCACCGACAGCGCCTACCTCATGGAGGAGGAGGCCCGGCACGCCGCATCCCGCCACTGGTCGAAGCATGCCGACCCGCAGCCGCTCTACACGTCCGACGACGTGCGCGCGACGCTGCCGCAGTTCAGCGAACTCGCGTTCGACGAGCATCGGGAGGTCGCACCGGGCGTCGACGCGCGGCTCGTGCGCGCCGGGCACATCCTCGGCGCCGCCCAAGTGCGGTTGCGAACGGATGACGCGCAGCTGCACTTCACGGGCGACCTCGGTCGCGCGTCCGACCCGCTCATGCACGCGCCCGCCCCGCTCGAGCCGTGCGACGTCCTCGTGACCGAGTCGACGTACGGCGACCGCACGCACTCCGCCGAGGACCCGGCGGACCGTCTCGGCGACGTCATCCGGCGCGTCACGCACAAGGGCGGCGTCGTCCTCATCCCCGCCTTCGCGGTCGGTCGGACCGAGACGGTGCTGCTGCACCTCTCGCGCCTTCGCGACCGCGGCCTCCTGCCCGCGGTGCCCGTCTACCTCAACAGCCCGATGGCCGTCGACGTCGCGGCGATCTACCAGCGGTACCCCGAGGAGCACCGGCTCGAGCGCGACGAACTGACGCGGATGTACCGACTCGCCACGCGCGTGACCACCGCCGACGACTCGAAGCTGCTCAACCTGCGCGGCGGCCCGATGGTGATCATCTCGGCCAGCGGCATGCTGACGGGCGGGCGGATCCTGCACCACCTCAGGGAGTACGGCCCCGATCCGCGCAACGCGATCGTGCTCACCGGCTTCCAGGCGGGCGGCACGCGCGGTGCCCGCCTCATCGCGGGCGAGCGCGTGCTCCGGATCTTCGGTGAGGACGTTCCCATCCGCGCCGAGGTCGTGTCGGTCGACAGCATGTCGGCGCACCCCGACGCCGACGAGATGATGGACTGGTTGCGTGCCGCGCCGTCGGCACCGTCGGCGACGTATGTCACGCATGGCGAGCCGAACGCCGCCGACGCGCTGCGCGTGCGGATCACGCGCGAGCTCGGCTGGGACGTGCGCGTGCCCGACCACTCCGAGCGCGTGCGGCTCGGCGGCCACGAGGACCCGGTGCTCGCCGTCCCGACCACCGCCCGAACCGGAACGAGGAGGAGCCCATGAACGGAGACGACGAGCGCCCGCCCACGCGCGCGCTCAGCGAGGACGAGTGCTGGCGCCTCATCGCGGACGCGCCCTTCGGCCGCATCGCGGTGGCGGCGGCCGGCGAGGTCGACATCTTCCCCGTGAACCACCGCGTCGACGACGGCCCCGACGGCAAGGCCATCGTGTTCCGCACGGCGCCCGGCACGAAGCTGCTCGAGCTCACCATCCACGCCAACGTGGCGTTCGAGGTCGACGGGTACTCCGACGAGGAGGCGTACAGCGTGGTACTGAAGGGCCGCGCCCGCCAGCTGGAGCGCGAGAGCGAGATCCAGCGCGTCGAGGGCCTCGGCGTCACGCCGTGGGCGCCCGAGGCCAAGGACCGCTGGGTTCGCGTCGAGACGACCGAGGTCGGCGGCCGCACCTTCATGCGCGCGCGCAATCCGCAGTAGGCCGAGGTCGCGCGCCGCGGGCTACTCGGCCGGCGAGGCCGCGTGCGCGAGCAGCGCGTCGAGCGACGGGTGCAGGTGCGGCGTGCCGAGCACCGCCGCGGCCTGCTCGGCGCCGAGCCGGAGGGCGGCGTCGATGCCGGCTCCCTCGAGCGTCGCATGCAGCACCCCGGCCATGAACGCGTCGCCCGCGCCGTTGGTGTCGAGCACCTCGACCGGCACCGCGTCCACGCGGTGCTCCGACATCCCGCCGCCCTCGAGCGCCACAACCGCGACAGCCCCTTCGGCGCCGAGGGTGCAGACCACGAGCCTCGCGCCCTCGTCGATCCGGTGGCGCATGAACGGCAGTGGGTCGCCGCCGACGCGGTCGGCGTTCATGAAGATCGCCTCGGCCGCGTCGAGGAACGGCCGGTGGAACTCGGCGGTGCCGTCGTAGTCGTGCACGTCGGTCCAGATCGGCCGCCCGCTCGCGCGCGCGTCGGGGATCATCCGCCGGGACCGCTCCGAGAGGTCGAGCACGATCGCCGCGGCCGTCTCCATCTCGGCCTCGAGGCGCGCGTCATCCCGCGTCGGGCGGTCGTCGGGCGTCGACAGGTAGAGCGACACGCGCTCGCCGATGGGCGTCATGAGGTTGAGGTGACGCTCGGTGCGGCCGCCGTCGATCGCGTGCAGTTCGAGGCCGGGCACGCGCACGAGCACCTCGCGAAGCCGATCGCCGTCGCCGTCGGGCCCGATGAGCGTGAACAGCTCGACCTCGCGGCCGAGCGCGGCGAGCCCGAGGGCCTTGCCCGCCGACGTGCCGCCCACGGTCTCGTGGTCGCCGAGCGCGAACTGCATGTGCGGCACGGGCTCGGGCAGGTGCTCGAGCAGCACGATCCGATTCCACGACGCGGGACCCGAGATGACCACCTTGCCGACCACGCCGCCTCCATCCGCCGCGCACGTCGCGGCGGTTCCATCCTGCCGTGGATGCCCCCGCCGCGCCGACCTCCGCGATCAGCGGTCGGTGAACTGCTCGAGCTCGTCCTCGCTCACGGCGATGCCGGCGTCGGAGAGCCGCTGCCGCAGCAGCTCCCCTTCGTCGTGCGCGTGCCCGAGGCGGACGTCCTCGCGGACCTGGTCGAGGATTCCGCGAATCTGCTCTGCGCGGGTGGCCTCGGTGGCGCCGTCCTCGATCGGGGCGTCCTGCGTTCCGGGTGTCTCGGCCATAGTGGCTCCCTCCAGCGGCGCCGCGGTGGGCGTCACGGCCGATGATGCCCCGGAACGCGAGATCCCGCGAGGCGTTGACAGGGCGGATGCCGCGTGCCCCCGCGGCGGCATCCGCCCTCGCCCCCCGGCGTCAGGTCACGATCTGGTCGAGCGTGCCCAGCGGCACGAAGAGCGGCTCGCCCGACTCGATCGCCTCGGTGCCGATGCGCGTCGCGCCGAGCGGATCGAACGGCACGTACGCCGCGAGGTCCATCCCCGTGGCCTCCGCGAGGTCGGCGATCGCGATCTGGAACGTGCGGTACGCCCCGAGCACGAAGCCCTCCAGGCCCTCGACGCGCGAGCGCTTCTGCAGCAGGTCGCGGATCAGCTCGCCCTGGCTGAGCAGATAGGCGGTGGCGTGCAGGCGCGGCCCCGCGCCATCCGTCGTCGCCGGCATCACCACGAGCTTCCAGAACTCCTGCGGCACCGGCAGGCCTGCGGCGAGCATCGGATCGTCGTTCCGGAGGATCGGCCCGGTGAAGACGCACGCCTTGAACCCCTCGGTCCGCGCGCTGTCGAGGATGTAGTTTTCGAGGCCCTGCCAGAGCTGCTTGCCCTGGTTCATGCGCGAGTGCTGGAGCGCCGAGTTCGTGTAGTGGAACGTGTCGTCGTTGGCCAGCCGGGCCCGCTGCGTGACATCGGACGGACCGCTCGCGTCCGGATCCCAGTTCGGATCCTCGCGCCGGACCATGTGACCGCGGTCGATCTCGGGATCGCCGTAGTCGTCGCGACCGAGCTGCGCGTCGAGCGGGATCCGCTCGTCGCGGAACCACTTGTCGCCCTCGCGCTTGATGCGCACGGGGTGCTCGCCGTCGATGTTGACCGCGGTGATGAGCGGCTGTCGGCGGGCCAGGTGGTACTTCACGCCGAAGTGCGTGTACCGCAGCTCGAACGGTCGCGCCGCGTCCTCGTCGCTCGGGTGGGCGAGGCCGGGCTCGAGCGCGGCCGGCACGCCGGGCCACGGTGCGACGAGCCCCGCGCCGAGGAAGTCGACGTCGTACCCGGCGCGTCCGTCGAAGAAGTCGGGGCGGTGCACGCCGTCGGACGCCGACTCGGTCCCGGCCGTCGCCCGGCGCTCGCGCGACGCCTCGAAGCCGGCCGACAGGGCCGGGCGCTCGCCGTCGATGAGGCGGCGCAGCGTGTCGACGCCGACCGCGCTGTTGGCGATGCCGTACTGGCCCGCGTAATGCAGCCCGACCACGCGCCCGTCGTCCAGGCCGATCAGCGGCGAGCCGGAGTTGCCGCCGAGGCTCGTGCAGTCGTGGGTCAGCGCCCTGCCGTCGCCGAGCGCCTGCATGACCCGGCCGGGTGCGAACCGCTTGACCTCGTAGAGGTCGCGGAAGTACCGCGCCTGGTCGGATGCGTCGTTCCGCGAGTCGTAGGCCGGGTAGCCGATGATCGCGACGAGCTGCTCCGACTCGGCCCCCGCGTCGGCGAGCGGCAGGGCCGAGGGCAGGTCGTCGCCCTCGATGCGCAGGAGCGCGACATCCGGTGCCGCGTCGTCGGCCAGGTAGGTGATCGCCGTCACGCGCACGGGCGCCGCGTCGCCGGGATTGGAGTCGACCTCCTCCTTGAAGTCGAGCTCGGCACCGTACGGCAGCCCGGTGAACGGTGCGCGGAGGAAGACGCCGCTGCCGTCGAGCCCGCGCTGGGCGACGACCTTCGCGACGTGCCGGTTCGTGGCGACGATGCGGGCCGAGTCGCCCTCTTCGTGGATCACCCACCCCGTGCCGCCCCACGCCATCGCGTGGTTGACGAACTCGACGCGGCCGACCGACCGCACGGTGCGCTCGGCGCCCTTGATGAGCGCGTCGGTGCCCGCCGGGAAGTCCGGCAGTTCCTCGAGCTCGACGGCGTCGTTGCGCACGACGAGCGGCGGGCGACCCACCCGGCGGACGATGGCCTCGAGCGAGTCGACGCCGAGCACGCTCTCGAGCTCGCTGCCCCGGTCGAGCGCATCCACCGACCTCGGCGGGACGAGGTCGGCGGGCAGTTCGCCGGCCTTCGCCTTGCGGTCGATGAGTTCCCGCAGCGCGGGCGAATCGGCGAGACGGCGGCGGACTCCCTCGAGCCGCTGTTCCTGATCGGGTCGTGAGTCGGTCATGATCGTGTCCCTTCTGCGGGGCCGGCACGCGGTGCCGGTCGGGTCGTCGGTGGTGGCGGGTCGAGCGCGACGAGCACGGCCACGGCCGGCGCGAACGCGCTCGGCAGCCCGCGCCGGAGCAGCAGCGCCGCGGCGGCGCCGGGGCCGTTGCGGGCCGCAGCGCCGGTCGCGGCCGCGAGCAGCGACGGCGAACGCTCGCGGATGACGCGCAGCACCTCGCTCCCGCTCGCGAGCTCCGGCGCCCACGCCTCGAGGTGGGCGTGCGCGATCCCGACCGGGTCCGACGCGTCGACGATCGTCGCGAGGCGATCCGCGAGCGTGACGTCGAGGGCACGGTCCCAGCCCGCGGGCGGACGCCGGCTCCCGTACGACCACGCGCCGGCGACGGTGCGGCGCCAGCGCTCCGCGGCGATCGCGACGAGTCGCAGGTCGCGGTCCCGGCGGAGGTGCGCGGCGGCACCGGCGAACTCGGCCAGCAGCCCCAGGTCCGCGAGGCTCCGCACCGCGAGGCCGGCGCCGGTGGGCACGCGGTCGTGCCACGGTCGTGCGCCGGATGGTGCGAGGAAGCCGAGGGCGTCCAGTCGCGGCCGCGCGGCCGCGGCGTACCCGCCGAGGTAGGCGTGCGAGGGCAGGCGGCTCATGGTGTCGACCACGTCGGCGAACGGGCTCAGCACGGCGGCGGTGCGCGCCATGGCGACCGCCGGGTCGGAGTCGGACGGGATCGCCGCACCCGTGCGGTCGGCGATGCGCACCCAGCCCGCCGGCACGACCGACGAGACCTCTGCCGTTCGGCCACCGCGTCGGGTCGGCTCCGGTCCGCCGGGCGCCCAGCGGCGGATGGCCGCCGCATCCGGGTCCCCGCCGGTTCGCCGGTCGGGCACGGCCGCGCCGATCGCGTGCAGTGCGAAGCGGAGGCCCCCGCCGAGCAGGCTCGCGAGCATCGGCTCGGCGGCGAGCGACACGGCGGCTGCCGTGAACGCCGTGTCGGCGCCGAGCGCGTCCACGAGCGCGTCGAAATCCGTCTCGGCCCCGATCTCGAGCCGGCAGATGGTGTCGAGCCGAGCGCTCGCGAGCCGCTGCGGGACGGGTCCGGTCGGTCGCCATCCACCGAGACGGTCGACGAGGCGGCGCGCCTCGCTCCAGCGCCCGGACCGCCAGAGGAACGTCAGCGCGGTGTCGGCGGCAGGGGTGCCCGGTGCGAGGGCGGCGCGCGCGAAGGCCCGCGCGTACAGGTGGTCGCCCTCCAGCCAGTCGGAGCGGTCGTTTGCGGCGCGCAACTCCCGCACGTCGTCGTCGTCCGGGGCGTGGCCCGGGTCGGTCGGAGCGGCGGTGGGCGCCGTGCGCGTTCGGACGCTCCGCGCCCGCCGCACGAGGTCCTGCGCCTGGGGCGGCAGCTCGGCGATGGCGTCGAGGTCGATGCGCGCAAGCGTCTCGCGCGGGATGTCGGGCGGTTCGGCTCGGCGTCGCATGAGTTGGAGTCGGTGGTACGCGGCCTCGGCGGCCGCCCAGGGTTCGGGTCGGAGGTCGAACCATCGCGCGGCGGCCCGGTCGAGCGCCGTCGAGCGCGTGGGCGCCGACTCGTAGAGATGCGGCAGCACGGCCGCGCGGAGGTCGGGCCTCGGACGGATGAACCCCGGCGCGACCGGATCGCGTTCCATCATCCAGTCCAGGCGCGCGAGTCCGTCGAACAGCTCTGCGGCGCGCTCGGCGCTGAGCCCGCGAAGGCCCGAGCGCGGGCCGACCACCGCGTGCACCGCCTCGGGGTCGAGCCGCCGCACCACGAGCGCCGCGCCCGCGACGCGGCGCAGGTCGGCGTCCTCCACTCCCGAGAGCAGCACGCGGTACAGGTACGTCGCCGTCAACGCGCCGCGTCCGGCTGCGCGGAGCAGTGCGTCGGGACCGTGCGCGGTGACGACGCGCGCGGCGAGCCGAAGGGTGAGTGGATCACCGTCGGCGATCGCGCGCACCGCCTCCCGGTCGGCGGCATCCACGCCGAGGTGCTCGAGCTCGCGTTCGGCGCTGGCGTCGTCGAGGCCGGGCAGTTCGATCCGCTGGCCGATGCGCGCGTGCACGCTGCCCAGCGCGTCGCCGTGGCCCGCACCGACCACCGCGACCGGTGCGTGCGTGACATCCACCAGCTCGTCGATCCACTCGAACAGGCGGGCCGGATGCGTCGCGCCGCGCCCGCGCAGCAGTTCGAGGTCGTCCAGGACCATCAGCAAGCGGCGCTGCGGGTACGACAGCGCGTGCTGGAGGACCAGGCCGAGTTCCTCGGGCACGCGCTCGGGGCTGTCGCCCTTCAGCGGCGACCGGCCGGGCATCGTGCCCGCGGCGCGCTGGCGCGCCTGCTGGATCGCCGCCTCCGATCCGGGCAGCTGCGTCGCGACCTGGCGGGCGAGCTCCATGGTCAGCCCGACCGTGTCCTGCACGTCGAGGCCGGCCCGGTCGAAGTCGAGGCGGACGACGATCCAGTCGTCGTCGCGGACCAGCAGTCGCGCGGCGACCTCCTCCATGAGCGCCGACGTGCGTGCGCCACGCGCCCCCTCGATGTAGAGCGCCAGCGCCGGGCCCGTCGCGAACCCCGAGTCGAGCCAGCCGATGATCCGGTCGAGCTCCGCCTCGTGGTCGGGCCGGTGATCGGTCGTGACCGCACGCCCCGAGCCGAGCAGCTCGAGCCGGGTGAGCGCCGACTTGACGCGCGGAAGCTCGCCTCGCATCGGCCCGTGCCCGTCGGCGCGGCCAAGACCCACCGCCATCCGCTCGAGGAGCGTGCGATCGGCGTCCGCGACCGCGGCGTCGATGGATTCGGCGGTGAAGATGCCACGCCCCTCGAGGGCATCCAGCAGGTCGACCGTCGCGGCGTCGGGCGCGGCCGCGCGCCGCCGCTCGACCGCCGCCGGGAGCGTGCCGTCGGCCGCGAGCCGGTCCAGCACGCGTCGGCGGATGGCGCCGCGCATGAGCCATCCGCCCGCGCCGCCGCTCGGCATGACCTTGTCGCAGTCCTGCGACAGGCTCGCCGCGACGGTGGTCAGGCTCGCGGCATCCGCCGGCGTCGTGTCGCCGTGCTGCAGCGCCTGCACGGGATCGAAGGGTCCGGACAGTGCGGCGTACTCGCGTGCCGCGTCGAGCGCACCCGCGTCGGCGGTGGCCGCGGGTGCTCCGCTCGTGGGCGGTGGGGCGCTCACGGCCCGCCGCCGCCCTGCGCGCGGAGGTACTCGAGGAACGGCTGCAGCCCGGTGACCACCCGTTCGAGGTCGGCGTCCCGGAACTCGCCGTTGAAGTCGTCGAGTTCACCCAGGAGCATGTCGACGACGAAGGCGATCCGATCGGAGTCCACGTCGCCGGTGAGGTCCTGCGAGGCGCGCGTGAGGCAGTCCAACAGGTCCTCGCGCGAGAAGCCCCCGACGTAGTCGACGACGAGTCCGTGCGGGCCGGTCGGATCCGCGGCCGCGGGGCTCGAGAACTCGAGGCCGGCGAGCGGCACGGTCTCGAGGCCGGCGATGACGAGCCGGATGCCGGGGAGCGCGAGCGATTCCGCGACGAACGCCTCGAGCTCGAGGCGCGCCGACTCGCTGAGCGGCACCGACGGGTTGTCGACGAAGAACCACACCGTGCGGCCGGTCGCCGCCGCGGCCTCGTCGACGGCGGCCGCGAGCCGGTGCGCGCGTTCTCGAGCGGACGTCTCGAGCGTGGTACCGGCCGGCGGGGCCTCGTCGAGTCCGGGCGCCGTCAGCGCGATCCCCGCGGACTCCACCCGCCGGCGCAGGTCGCCGACGAGGTCGGCCACCGGTTCGTCGAGCGGAAGCGCGACGGGCACGTGCGCCGCGCCGCGGCGCAGCAGCAGCTCGACGAGGATCCGGTACGAGAAGCCCAGTCCGGCCTCGTCGGCCTCGGCGGGGCGGCGGCGCTTGACCCGGATGCCGCGAACCGGCCCGTTCTCCTCGGCCGCAGCGGCGACCGCGGAAACGAACAGGTCGCGCCCGACGACGAGCTGCGTGCGGTCCCCGTCGAGGCGCCAGATCTCGGCGGGGGCGATGTCGTCGGCGACGAGTCCCGCCAGCGCGTCGTAGAAGAGGCGCAGCGGCACCAGCCGGCCTCGCTTCACCTCGCGTCCGCTCCGGGTGGAGCGGATCCCGCCCTGGTGCAGGCCGAGCAGGCGGAAGCTCCGGTCGAAGAAGGCGCCGCCCGACGAGCCGCTCTCGGTCGCGACGTCGTGGTACAGCCGCGACGTGACGTTGCGGATCTTCCACGTGGTGCCGTCGGCGAGTTGGCCGTCGTCGCCGTGCGGGAAGTCGAGGAGGTACACTCGCGACCTCGCCGCGACGGCCGGCGCGGCATCCGGCAGCGGCACGTAGCCGAGATGCCGTGCGGCCGGCGTCTCGAGCGCGAGCAGCGCGACGTCGTGGCGGTTCACGACCTCGGCGTCGCTGCGCGGCGCCTGGTCGTCCCACTCGGCGTCGCCGCACGGCGAGGCGTACGCGGGCGGCATGTGCGCCTCGTGCGCACTGCCGTCGGAGAGCACGACGCTCACGTGCGGGGCGACCGCGGGTTCGACCCCGGGTTCGGTGGTGCTGACCACGTGCCACGCGGTCAGCACCAGGCCGGGACCCACGAGGCATCCGCTGCCCGAGAAGGCGTGCTCGACCTCGACGCGGCAGCGGAACGTCTGCGCGCGACCCAGGAACCTGCGGAGGGCGTCGAAGTCGCTGCGCCCGGCCGCGGACGACTCGTCGTCCTCATCGTCCTCGCCGTGCGCGTCGCCGTCGTGGTCCGCCCCGCCTCCACCTCGGGTGACCGCCGTTCCTCGGCCGTTCCCGTCGACGGCGGGTGCCGGGATGCCGCGAGCGAGCAGGGCCGCCTGGAACGCGGCGAGCAGGCCGCGGGCACGCAGCTGGTCGACGCAGAGCCGGGCCGGATCGGTGCCGAGCACTCCCGCCGCAGCCGTGAAGGCGTCCAGGTCGATGGGGGCCGCGCCGCCGTCCTGCTGGATGGCGCGGAGCGCGTCGTCGACGACCGCAGGCGAGGCGTGGATCACCTCGATGAGTTCGTCGTCGTCCCACATGGTCGGCCCCCGGTCCCCCCTGTTCCATTCGATACTCCGGTCCGGCAGGCGAACGCAAGTGAAGTGAGGGAAGTTCAGTGCTGGCACGACGCCGCTTCAGTGCCGGCCCGGACCGGCCGCGGCGAGCACTCGCCGCGGAGCTACCCGGCGACGGTGACGCGCACCCGGTGCCATCCGGTCGCCCCATCGGGAGGAGGCGGAGCCGACTCGCCCGTCTGGACCTGTCCGTCGTGGTCGACGGCGCGGACCGTCAGCTCGTACGTGCCGGGTGCGGCGTCCCACTCGAGCACCCATTGCACCCACGTGTCGCGGTTCACCGGGGTCGAGAGCTCCGCGCGTCGCCACGCTCCGTCGTCGACGCGCACCTCGACACCGTCGATGCCGGTGTGCTGCGCCCACGCCATACCGGCCACCGCCGTGCGGCCGGCCGGCACCGTCGCGCCCGAGCGAGGGGTGTCGATGCGGGAGGACAGCTTGATCGGGCCCGTCGGGCTCCACCCGCGTGGCGTCCAGTACCCCTGGTCGGCGGCGAACGTGGTGACCTTCAGTTCGGACAGCCACTTCGTCGCCGAGACGTACCCGTACAGGCCGGGGACGATCATGCGGACGGGGAAGCCGTGCTCGAGCGGCAGGGGCTCGCCGTTCATCCCGACCGCGAGGATCGCGTCGCGGCCCGGATCGGTGAGTGCGTCGAGCGGTGTCGACGCCGTGAACCCGTCGACGCTGCGCGAGAGCACCATGTCGGCGCTCGCGTCGGGTGCGGCGAGGGCAAGGATGTCGCGGACGGGCACACCGAGCCAGATCGCATTGCCGATGAGGCCGCCGCCGACCTCGTTCGAGACGCACGCGATGGTCACGGCGTACTCGTCGACGCCCATGGAGGCGAGCTCGTCGAAGGAGAGCTCGACGCGCCGCCCCACCATGCCGTCGATCGTGAGCCGCCACGATGAGGGATCCACCGCGGGGACCGTGAGTGCGGTGTCGATGCGATAGAAGTCGGCGTTCGGCGTGAACAGCGGCGAGATGCCGGGCACGTCGAGCTCGGCGCCCGCCGGGATGGCCACCGTGCGGCGAGGGGTCGGCAGGCGCAGCGCGCCGCGCAGCGCGTCGATCGAGGCGCTCGCCGCATTCGACGCCCGCGCGCCGATGCCGACGACGAGGGCGGATGCCGCGGCCAGCGCGGCGACCACGAAGAATCCGCGCCGGTCGACCGTGCCGGTGCCCGCGCCATCCGCCTCATGCGTCGGCGCCGCATCGCGTGCGCGGCGGAGCCGGCGGACCAGCAGCTCGAGCACGAGAATGCCCGCGACCGTGCCGACGACGGGTGGCACCCACGAGAGCGCACCCGCGCCCGCGCGCGTGAGGATCGCCGCGAGCGAGAGCAGTCCGGCCCCGCCGAGCAGCACGGCGCCCCACGGCGGGCGGCGGAGCTCGAGCACGCCCGCGATCGCGCTCGCGATGACGACGGCGAGACCCAGGCTGCCGAGCAGCACGGCCTTGTCGGCGACGCCGAACGCCGCGATCACGAACTCCTTCACGGGCGGCGGCACCACGTCGATCACGAACGCGCCGACCGCGACGATCGGGCTGGCGTCGCGCGCGGTGAACACCGCCGCGAGCTCGGCGGCCGCGAGGAATGCGCCGGCGGCGATCACGCCCGACACGGCCGCCCAGCCGGAGGTCGCCCGGTCGCCGGGGCGCGGTGGCACCGGTCGGGTCGCGCCCGAGGCGTCCGACGGGTTCGTCGTCGGCTCCGCCATCCGCGCTCCCGCCTCTCCGATCCGCGGCGTCGGTCGCCCGCCGTCGGGTGCGTGGCGGCGGCCGCTCCGATGGACCTCCGCCTCGATCCTCGCACCGTCGTGTCGGCGGCGCATGCTGTGCTGGACGCATGGGCTTCGACGCGCGCTTCCTGGGTCTGCACGCGGCGATGCCGAGCGTGCCCGAGTCCGATGCCGCGGCATCCGTCGAGCTCGACTACCTGCACTTCACCGTCGTGCTCGACACGCGTCGGCGGCTCGCGCGCATCACCGGCGTCAACGTCGACGGAGCGGCCCTCGTCGAGGTCGAGCGCGGCGACGACTGGCGGTTCGACGCGCGGGTGCCCGAGCACTGGCAGACGGGTCCCGACGTGTACGCGCGCAACGACCTCGACCGCGGTCACCTCGTGCGGCGGCGCGATCCCGTGTGGGGCCCGCCCGAGGTCGCGGCGCGTGCGAACGCCGACACGTTCCGGTACCCGAACGCCGCCCCGCAGCAGGCCGAGTTCAACCAGTCGCTCGAGCTGTGGAACGGGCTCGAAGACCACGTGCTCGAGTACGCGCGCGTGCACGCGCAGCGCCTCAGCGTGTTCACGGCCCCCGTGCTCGCGACCGGCGACCCGCCCTACCGGGGCATCCGCGTTCCGCTGCGGTTCGTGAAGGTCGTCGCGTGGCGCTCGGGCGACGAGCTCGCCACGGCCGGGTTCGTGCTCGACCAGTCGCCGGTCCTCGATCTCTCCGAGGCGGCGCTCGCCGAGCAGGCCGACCGCGAACGGAGACGGCTGGCCGACGGCGCGGTGGTCGTGCCCGACCTCGGGCCGTTCCGCACCTTCCAGGTGCCGGTCGCATCGGTCGCCGCGCTCACCGGGCTCGTCATGCCCGTGCTGGTCGAGGCCGACCGGATGGCCCGGGCCGGCGCCATCCCGCCCGACGAGGTGCCAGAGGGCGTCGGCACCGCCGCGTGGCGCGAGGTCAGCCGGCCTGACGAGCTGTTTCTCGAGCCGTGAGCACGAAGTCCTCGAGCAGCTGAAGGCCCTCGGGCCACTCGCCGAACCCGCTCGCCACGTTCACGTGCCCGCGCGGACCGAGCTCGACGAGCTGCGCGCCCCACACGTCGGCCATGTCCGCGGCGCGATCGGGCGAGCAGTACGGGTCGTCCGACGAGGAGAGCACGATCGCCGGGATCGGCAGCGGCGCGTTCGCGATGGTGAACGTCGGCGCGGCCGCCGGGAACTCCGGACACGCCGGGTCGGGCGGCGCGACGAGGAACGCGCCCGCGACGCGCGTCGCCGCGTCGTCGACCCGCACGGCCCAGTGCGCCACGGCGAGGCAGCCGAGGCTGTGCGCGACGAGCACGGGCACGGGCCGCGCGTGCCCGACGGCGCGGTCGATCGCGTCGACCCAGTCGTCGAGGTCGGGCTCGTCCCACGAGCGCGGCGCGATGCGGTGCGCATCGAGCAGGACCGATTGCCAGCGCGACTGCCAGTGCGCGGGTTCCGAGCCGCCGATGCCGGGGACCATCAGTGAATGATGCACTCGTGCTCCTCGGGCGTCAGGGTCGGCGGCGCGGCCGCGCCTCGTCCGGGATTGCTCCAGCATGCCATTGATCGGCCCCGATCATGAAGCGGATGTCGCACTCCGTCACGGTCTCGACGGGAATCCGCTCCCGTGGTGAGGGGCTACCGTCCGGGATCGCGGTGGTGACAGGGTGGAGGCATGGCCGCCGCCGACACCGTCGCGCCCGCCGAGACCGTCCGCACCGACGTGCTCGTCGTGGGCGCCGGCCCGAGCGGGCTCATGGCCGCCGACATGCTCGCGAAGCTCGGCGTCGACGCGATCGTCGTCGACGGCAAGGACGGCCCGACCCGCGAGTCGCGCGCGCTCGTCGTGCAGGCCCGGTCCATGGAGCTGTACGACCAACTCGGGCTCGCCGATCGCGTGCTCGCGCAACGTGGCGCGGCCCTCGGCGCCGTGCTGTGCTTCCGGCACCGCGTGCTCGGCGAGATCCCTTTCCGCGAGTTCGGGGCGGCGACCACGCCGTTCCCCGACATCACGGTGTTCGAGCAGAGCCGCAACGAGCGACTCCTCGTCGACGCGCTCGGCGAACGAGGCGGGGAGGTGCGGTGGGAGCACCGACTCGTCGCGCTCGAGCCGCACGCGGCATCCGTCACCGCCCGACTCGAGGCGCCCGGCGGCCCTGTGGAGATCGACGCGCGCTGGGTGGTCGGGGCGGATGGCGCGCACTCCGCCGTCCGCGAGCTGTGTCGCATCCCGTTCGAGGGCGTCACGAACGAGCACACCTTCTTCGTCGCCGATGCGGTCGGAGCGAGCGGGCTGGTCGAGGGCCGCGTGAACATCCGGATGGCGCCCGACGACCTCCTGCTCTCCTTCCCGATGGGCGAGCCCGGGCACGCGCGCATCCTCGGCGTGGTGCGCGACGCCGATCTCGCCGCGGGCGGGGAGTTGCCCGAGGCGCTCGTCCGGTCGCGCATCGCCCGGGGGTTCACGGTCGGGTACCGCTCCTCGACGTGGTTCGCGACGTATCGCCTGCACCATCGGGTCGCCGCGCGGTTCCGCGACGGGCGGTGCTTCATCGTCGGCGATGCGGCGCACATCCACTCGCCGGTCGGCGGGCAGGGGATGAACACGGGCCTGCAGGACGCGCACAACCTGGCGTGCGCGCTCGCCGACGTGCTCGTCGGCGGCATGCCCGAGCGGCGTCTCGATCGCTACGAGGCCGAGCGCCGGCCCGTCGCGCGCAAGCTCGTCGCGACCACCGACCGCCTGTTCGGGTTGGTCACCGCCGACACCGCGCTCACGCGGTTCATCCGGGGGCGGGCGATCCCGGCGATGGGCCCGATCGCGATCCGCCTGCTGCCGCGGATCATCGGGGGTCCGCGGTTGTTCGGCTTCCTGTCGCAGACGCGGATCAGGTACCGGATGTCGCTCACGCGACCGCCGCGCTCGCAGGCGCGCGACGACGTCGTCGGCAAGCGGCTGCCGTTCGCCGGCGGAGACCCCTCGAACTTCGACTCCCTGCGTCCGATGCGGTGGCAGGTGCACGGCTACGGCGCGCCGGCCGACCTCGTCGGCTCGGTCGCCGAGCGGCTCGGGATCGACCACCACGTGTTCCCGCCCGACGCGAACGGTCGGCTGCGGTCCGATCGGCTCTACCTCGTGCGGCCCGACGGGTTCGTCGCCGCCGAGGCGAGCGTCACCGCGGGGCGGGCCGCCCGCGCGGGGCGCCCGGAAGCGGTGCCGGCGTCGTTCCGCGAGCAGCTCTCCGCCTGAAGACCTTCGGTCCTTCAGTTCGTCGGTACTCCGGTACTCCGGTACTTCGGTACTTCGGTACTTCGGTACTTCGGTACTTCGGTAGCGATTCGCAGAAGCGGGAACCGTGTCGGCGCGGCCGTCGCGGCAGCGCGGCCATCGCGGCAGCGCTCCGTCGCGGCAGCGATCAGTCGGGGTCGCGTCAGCCCGCGGCGGCCGGGTCCGGGGGCCCCGCCGGCTCCGCCGGCTCCGCCGAGGCGGCGACCGGGACGACCGCGACCCGGGCCGACCAGCTCGTCGCGTCGCGCGACATGGTCCACGGCTCGATGCGCTTGAGGCCGTGGCATCCGAGGACGACCTTCGCGACGCCGTCGGCGAGGTCGCGCGACGACGGCGGGTTGATCCGGGCCAGCTCGTCGAGGCTGAACGCGTCGACCGCGATCGGCTCGATGCCTCCGGCCGCGTAGAGCACCAGGTCCCACGACTCCACGTCGTCGGTCACGACGACCCGGCGCAATTCGACGCGTCCCGCGTGCTGCACCTCGTCGTCGGTCAGGCTTCCGAATGGCTTCGTCATGAGCGCACCCCTGACCACAGCCGACCACACGCGCGCCCGCACCGCACGCAGGTCCGGGGCGAGTCGCGCAGCGCGTGTCGTGGTCGTAGCGTGGAAGCGGGCGCGACGACGTGGTCGCGACGCGACGTCGAGGAGGACGCCATGGCCGTCATCGGGTGGATCGGGCTCGGGCACATGGGGGCGCCCATGGCCGCGCACCTCGTCGAGGCCGGGCACGAGGTGGCGGGCTTCGACGTCGATCCGCGCATGGCCGAGCGCGCGGCATCGGCCGGGGTTCGACTGGTGGCGGATGCGGCGACCGCCGCGCGCGAGGCCGACGCCGTGTTCACCTCGCTGCCGCGGTCCGAGCACTCGCGCCAGGTGCTCATCGGCGACGCCGAGCACACCGGCCTGTTCGACGTCGTGCGGCGCGGCACGCTCGTGCTCGACACCTCGACCGTGGACGTGGAGACGGCCCGCGTCTGCCATGAGGCGGCGGCGGCCCGCGGCATCCGCTTCGTCGACTCGCCCGTGTCGGGCGGCATCGCCGGGGCGCACGCGGGCTCGCTCACCTTCATGCTCGGCGGCGACGAGGAGGCGACGTCCGAGGCGGCGGCACTCGTGCAGCCGATGGCCGGGCACGTCTTCGTCGTCGGCGGGCCGACCGCCGGCATCGCGGCGAAGCTCGCCAACAACCTGATGCTCTTCATCACGCTGCAGGCCGCATCCGAGGGCGCCCGGCTCGCCGAGGCGCTCGGCCTCGATCCCGTCGTGTTCCACGACCTCGCGACCGTGTCGTCGGGCGACTCGTGGCCGCTGCGAACCTGGTACCCGGTGCCCGGCGTCGTCGAGACCAGCCCGGCGAACCGGAACTTCGACGCGACGTTCACGACCCGGCTCGCCGAGAAGGACCTCTCGTACGCGCTGGCCGCGGGCGACGCCGCGGGACTCGACCTCGCCGCCGGCCGGCTCGCCATGGAGCGGTTCGCCCGGCTCATCAACGAGGGGTACGGCGACAAGGACTGCAGCCTCGTCGTGAAGTACGTCGCACGCGACGGGCGGACGGCGGGGTTCGACCCCGCTGCGTGATCCGTCCCGAGTGCTCGGAGCGGCCGGCACGCGGCATCCGTTCACCCGGTCTCGGTACCCTCGAAGGGGCGACGCGAGCAGACGCGAGGAGGTGCGCATGGTCAGGCTGAGGCTTCCCTGGCGGCGGCGCCGCGACCGCCTGAAGCTGGCGCCGTTCGACCGGTCCGCGCTGCCCGAGCGCAAGGAGCCGACCTTCGACGAGATGCTCGAGGAGGGCATGCTCATGGCCGAGTCGGCCGGCCGGATGGCGCTGAAGAACCGCCTCATCGTCGGCGCACTGCGGGGCGACGAGCCGTACTCCGACGAGCGCGCGGCCGGGATGGCGCGGGCCGTGCTCTACGAGCTCGTACAGGAGGCCGACGAGGGCGCCGAGCACATCGCCGCCGAACGCGAGACCGCCGCGCAGCGCGACGGCCGGTCGCAGCACCAGCACGACTACCACCGCGGGGACCTGCTGAACCTGCGCCGCCGCGAGAAGGTGCATGCGGCCGTCGCGAAGCAGCTGTGGACGAAGCGGTCCGACGACGCGTACATCGCCGAGCTGGTCGATCGCGCCCGCGACGACGCGTGGCACGAACTCGGCGCCGCGATCGAGCAGGAGCTCGACCGGCGCTGGCCGCGGTACGACGAGGAGCCGGACTACGCCGACCACCGCGCCGAGCGCATGGAGGTCGTCGCCGACGACCTGCTGCGCGACCTCGCCCGCCTCGAGGCGCAGCGGGCGGTCGAGTCGATCCCCGAGTACTGACGCGCAACCCCGTGTCGTGTCTGAGGCCCCGGGCTAACGTGGTCGCATGATCGCCGCTGCCGACGAACCCGACCGCGCCGTGCCCGAGACCGAGAGATCCGAGCGCGCGGCCCCGTGGAGCGCCGGACGGTGGACCCGCGATCCGCTCGACGTGCGCACCGAAGAGGGCGGGATCGTCGTCGAGGCCGCCGCGGGCAGCGACTTCTGGCGCACCACGCACTACGGGTTCGTGCACGACGACGGCCACGCGCTGCTCGCGCCGTGGCCCACGGATGCCGCGGTCGAGGTCTCCTTCGACACGTCGACGCTCGACGGGCTCTACGACCAGGCCGGCCTCATGCTGCAGGCGGGCGACGAGGTCTGGATCAAGGCGGGCATCGAGATGAACGACGGCGTGCCCCACGTCGGCGCGGTCGTGACGAACCGGGTCTCGGACTGGTCGCTCGCCCCGGTGCCCGACTGGGGCGGGCGCATCGTCACCATCCGGGCCAGCCGGTCGGGCGTCGAGGGCGATGCGGTCACGCTGCGCGCCCGCGCCGATGAGGGGGAGTGGCGCACCATCCGGGTGGCCCCGTTCGACGCGGATGCGGCGACCGCCGGTCCGCTCGTCTGCGCGCCGATGCGTGCCGGACTGACCGTGCGCTTCACCCGATGGGCGTTCGTCGAGCCCGACGTCGACCTGCACGAGGACCCGCCCGCCGGCTGACCCGCGAACCCCGCGGGACGGATGTCCCGTCCACCCGCGTACGCACCTTCCTACGCTGACCGGGTCGAGAGGACCGGATGGCGGAGCGGCAGGAAGAGCGGCGGGGATCGGCACAGGCGCCGAGCGGCGTCGGGCTGACGACCGAGGAGGCCGCGGAGCGTCGTGCTCGCGACGGCGCGAACGTGCTGCCTCGCGCCCGGCGTCCGTCGGCGGTGCGGCGCATCCTCGGCGAGCTCACGCACTTCTTCGCGGTCCTGCTGTGGGGCGCCGCGGTTCTCTCGCTGGTCGCCGGACTGCCCGAGCTGAGCATCGCGATCGTCGGCGTGATCGTGCTCAACGCGATCTTCGCGGCCGCCCAGCAGGCCCGCGCCGATCGCGCCGCGGACCGGCTGAAGGACCTGCTCCCCGCGCGCGTCTCGGTGCGTCGCGACGGACGGCGGCAGGTCGTCGAGGCGGCCGACGTCGTCGTCGGCGACGCGCTCCTGCTCGAGAGCGGCGACCGGGTACCGGCCGACGCCGAGACGCTCGCGACGAATCGGCTGCTCGTCGACTCGTCGATGCTGACGGGTGAGAGCGTCGCGGGTGGAGTGGTGGAGGGCGAGACGCTGTTCGCCGGCACCTTCGTCGTCGAGGGCGAGGCGACGGCGGTCGTGACCGCGACCGGCGCGCGAACCCGCCTCGCCGGCATCGCGCGGCTGACCACGACCAGCGCGAAGCCCGACACGCCGCTCACGCGCGGTCTGCGCGGGGTCGTGCGGCTCACGGCCGGGATCGCGATCGGGCTCGGTCTGCTGTTCCTTGTCGTCTCGCTCATCGTCGGCAACCCGATCCAGGCGGCCTTCGTCTTCGCAATCGGCGTGACGGTCGCGCTCGTGCCCGAGGGCCTGCTGCCGACGGTGACGTTGTCGCTCGCGTGGGGCTCGGAGCGGATGGCGAAGCGCAACATCCTCGTCAGGCACCTCGAGGCGGTCGAGACCCTCGGGTCGACCACGTTCATCTGCACCGACAAGACCGGCACGCTCACCCAGAACCTGATGAACGTCGTCGAGGCGTGGACGCCCGCGGGCTCGGTCGTGCTCGACGGGCCCGGCTACGGCCCGGAGGCCGCGCTCTCCTGGTCGGGACCCGATGCGCCCGGCCCGGTGCGGTCGCTCGCGCTCGCCGCCGAACGATGCTCGACCGGATACGCCGAGCTCGTGGACGGGCGGTGGCGCGCCCACGGGGACCCCATGGAAGCCGCACTCGACGCCTTCGCGCGCCGGATGGGGGTCGACACCGACGCCGACCGGCGCGACGAGGAGCACGAGCTGCGGTTCCCGTTCGATCCGCGCTTGCGCCGGATGGCCGTGGTGCGGTCGGACGAGATCGTCGTGAAGGGTGCGCCGGACACCGTGCTGCCGCTCTGCGGTGACGACCCGGCCGCGCATGCCGCGCTCGACGCGCTCACGGCGCGCGGGCTGCGCGTGATCGCCGTCGCGTCTGCGGCGCGGGGCGCCCGAACCCCGCGCACGCTCGAGGAATGCGAGCCGGGACTGCGGCTGCTCGGACTGGCCGCGCTCGAGGACCCGCCACGCGACGACGTGGTCGAGGCGCTCGCGGCCTGCCGCGATGCGGGCGTGCGCGTCGCCATGATCACGGGGGACCATCCGACCACGGCACGCGCGATCGCCGACGAGGTGGGCCTCCGGTCACCGGACTCGCCCGTGCTGACGGGCGACGAGCTGCCGGCCGACGACCAGCACCTCGCCGCGGTGCTCGACCACGACGGCGCGGTCGTCGCGCGCGTCTCGCCCGAGGACAAGCTGCGGATCGCCCGCGCGCTGCGTTCGCGCGGGCACGTCGTTGCGATGACCGGCGACGGGGTCAACGATGCGCCCGCCCTGCACGAGGCCGACATCGGCGTCGCGATGGGACGCTCGGGCACCGACGTGGCTCGCGAGGCGGCCGACCTCGTGCTCCTCGACGACGCGTTCTCGAGCATCGTGGCCGGCATCGAGCACGGCCGCGCGACCTACGTCAACATCCGCCGGTTCCTCACCTACCACCTGACCGACAACGTCGCCGAGCTCACGCCGTTCGTCGTCTGGGCGCTGTCGGGCGGCCAATTCCCGCTCGCGCTGGGGGTCCTCCAGATCATCGCGCTCGACCTCGGCACCGACACGCTGTCAGCGGTCGCACTCGGCGCCGAGCCTCCCGCGAAGCACCTGCTGAAGGGACCGCCCGTGGGCGGACGCCTCATGAACGCGACCGTGCTGCGGCGTGCGTTCGGGGTGCTCGGCCCGCTCGAGGCGGCGCTCAGCCTGCTCGCGTTCGTCGTGTCGATGGCGGCGCTGGGCTGGCGCCCGGGCGGCCCCTTCCCGACGGGCGACGAGCTGCTGGCCGCCTCTGGCGCCGCGTACATCACGGTCGTGATCGCCCAAGCGGCCAACGCGTTCGCCTGCCGCTCGGCGACCAAGTGGCCGGGGGCGCTGGGATGGTTCGGCAATCGCCTGCTGGTCGGCGCCGTGCTCATCGGCACCGCGTTCTCGCTCGTGCTGCTGTGGGTGCCGCCGATCGCCGACGTGCTCGGCCAGGCGAACCCGCCGCTCGCCGGATGGGCGGTCGCGATCGCCGCGTTCCCCACCCTGCTCGCGGTGGACGCACTCGACAAGCGACTCCGGTCGCGTCGCGGTGCCCCACCGCACGCGAACGCCGTCCACTCGGCTCGGTGACGTCCTCGCGACGACCACCGACTGCAGCGTGTGGCTATGGCGCGATGTGGTGGCTCGCTCGGAACGCGTCGCCCGGGTCGACCTCGCGCTTGACCGCGCGCAGGCGTTCGAGCGTGGCCGGCGGATAGATGTCGCCGATGGACTCGTCGCCGAACTCGGGCGTGAAGTTCGCGTACTTGCCGGTCGTGAACGTCATGGCCTCGTCGACGGGGACGCGCGCGGCGGCGACCTGCTCGGCGCTCGCGTCGGGCGGCAGGATGCCGTTGATCGCCACGAGCGCCTGGCCGTCGCGTTGCGCGATGGCGGTGGCGTCGGGGGCGACCCGTGAGAACGCGCCGCCGAGCGCTCGGATGAGGACCATGGTCGGGATCTCGCGGTCGACGGCGCGGGCGAACGCCTCGAGCGCCGCGTCGGAGAGATCGGGTGCGAAGCCGTTGCCCCCGACGAACAGGAACGGCGGCTTGCCCGGCGGAGCGGCCTCGAGCAGGTCGACGTACTGCACCGGGCCCAGGGACTCCTCGACGAGCGAGTCGAGCGAGGTCATCGGCTCGAGCAGCGCACGGAGGTCGGCCTCGGACCCGCGAAGCGCCACCGCGAGCTGCGGCCCGGCGGGCATCTCGGGGGCGAGCGGGGGCATCACGAGGAGCGTGCCGTTCAGCTCGTCGGGCGCGACGCGCAGGACGTCGCGCCACGCGCGCAGCACCGCAGGCGCGTCGGACGCCTCCCACCGCAGGTGCCCGCCCACGAGCCCGTCGACCGGCGCGGCCTGGAACGTGAACCGCGTGGCGACGCCGAAGTTGCCGCCGCCGCCGCGCAGCGCCCAGAACAGCTCGGGGTGCGACTCGGCGTTCACCGTGAGCACGTCGCCCGAGGCCGTGACGAGCTCGACCTCGCGCAGGATGTCGACCGTGAGGCCGTGCGTGCGGGCGAGCCACCCGATGCCGCCGCCGAGCGCGAGCCCGCCCACGCCGACGTCGAGGGTGTCGCCCGAGGTGATGCCCAGGCCGTGCGGCGCGAGGGCGGCGGCCACGTCGCCCCATTTCGCGCCGGCACCGACGTGCACGAGGCCGTCGGTGCCGGCCAGCTCGACCCCGTTCAGCTCGCCGAGGTCGATGACGAGGCCGGCGGTGGCGGGTTCGGAGCCGTGTCCGCCCGAGCGGACGGCGATCGGCACGCCCGCGTCGACCGCGGCGCGCACCGCCTCGGCGACCTCGGCCGCGGAGGCGGGACGCACGACGGCATCGGGCGTGCCCGTGGCGCCGAAGACGGCCGCGCCCGCCTCGTACTCGGGACTGCCGGGTGCATGGACGCGCTGCGGCATCCGCTGGCTCAGTTCGGCGATGAACGACATGGGCGCCAGTCTGCCGAGTGCCACCGACATCCCACGAGCCCCGATCGGGGCACGAATCGCGGAGATCCCGCCATTCCGCGCCGCGCCTACTCGCCGCTCGGGTGCGCCCCCGCCGCGTCGATGATCCACGCGTTCGCGAACGCGCGCTCGCGCCACGCCGCGTAGCGACCCGAGACCCCGCCGTGCCCGGCCGCCATCTCGATCTTCAGCAGCGGGTCGGCGCCCACCTCGCGCAGGCGAGCCACCCACTTCGCGGGCTCCACGTAGAGCACGCGGGTGTCGTTCAGCGACGTGATCGCGAGGATCCGCGGGTACTGCACTGCGTGCACGTTCTCGTACGGCGCGTACGACTTCATGTACGCGTACACCTCGGGATCCTCGAGCGGATTGCCCCACTCGTCCCACTCGATGACCGTGAGGGGCAGCGAAGGGTCGAGGATCGACGTCAGCGGGTCGACGAACGGCACCTCGGCCACGATGCCCGCGAACAGGCGGGGGGCGAGGTTCGCGACCGCGCCCATGAGGAGTCCGCCCGCGGATCCGCCCTGCGCGACGAGGTGGTCGGGCGAGGTGATGTCGCGGTCGACCAGGTGCTCGGCCGCGGCGATGAAGTCGGTGAACGTGTGGCGCTTGTGCAGCTTCTTGCCGTGCTCGTACCAGAGACGACCCATCTCGCCGCCGCCGCGCACGTGCGCGACGGCGAACACCATGCCGCGGTCGAGCAGTGACAGCCGTGGGATGCCGAAGCCGGGGTCGATGGCGTGCTCGTACGAACCGTAGCCGTAGAGCAGCATCGGGGCGGGCTCGCCGAGGGTGACCAGGTCGGGGCGGTACACGAGCGAGATCGGCACCTTCGTGCCATCCGGTGCCGTCGCCCATTCGCGCTTCTGCGCGTAGCGCTCGGGGTGGTAGTCGCCGAGCACGGGCTGCTGCTTGCGGACGGTGCGCTGCCCGGTCGGCACGTCGACGTCGATCACGGTCGACGGGGTCACGAAGCTGCCGAACCCGATCCGCAGCGACCGCTGCTCCCACGCCGGGTTCGCTCCCACGCCGGCCGAGAACAGCTCCTCGTCGAACGCGAGCTCGTGCAGCGTGTCGTCGGGCGTCGCGTCGTCGGGCAGGCCCTGCGGCGGGACCTTGGCGATCGCGACGCGCGGCAGGCCGTCGCGGCGGTACTCGAGCGCGACGAAGTCGCGGAAGGCGTGCGCCCCCTCGATGCGCATCCGCGGATCGTGGGGAAGGAGCATCCGCCTCGGCCCCTGCGGGTCGTCGACGGCGACGCTCACGAGTTCGAAGTTCACCGCGTCGCCCTCGTTGTGCACGATGAGGAGGCGGTCGCGACCGCCGGCGACCACGTGCTCGACGTCGTACTCGACGCCATCGCGCCGCGGCCAGACCACGCGGAACTCGCCCGTCGGGTCGGCGGTGTCGAGCAGCCAGGTCTCGCTCGTGACCTGCGAGCCCGCCTCGAGCACGAGGTAGCGGTGGCTCCGCATGAGCCCGACGCCGAGCCAGAACCGCTCGTCGGGCTCGTGGAACACCTGCACGTCGGCCGAGGCGGGGGTGCCGACCTCGTGCCGCCAGATCGTGTCGGGACGCCACGCGTCGTCGACCGTGGCATAGAAGAGGTATCGGCCGGTCGGCTCGAACACCGCGCCCCCGGCGGTACCCGGGATCTCGTCGTCGAACTCGCGGCCCGATCCGTCGATCGAGCGCAGCCGCAGCGTGTACCGCTCGTCGCCCTCGACGTCGACGGCGTAGAGCATGGTCGTGCCGTCGGCGGTCACGTCGAAGCTCCCGAGCGCGTAGAACTCGTGCCCCCTGGCCTCGGCATTGTCGTCGAGCAGCACCTGCTCGTGCGGCAGCGGCGATCCGTCCTCGGGCACCGCGGGCGGCTCCCAGTCGTCGGGCGTGGTGACGGGCACGCGGCAGTGGATGGCGTACTGGAGGCCCTCGACCGTGCGCGAGTAGTACCACCACGTGCCCTCGCGCGTGGGGACGCTGAGGTCGGTCTCCTTCGTGCGTCGCTTGATCTCCTCGAACACCTGCTCCTGCAGCAGCGACAGGTGCTTCGTGCGCGCCTTGGTGTAGGCGTTCTCCTCGTTCAGGTGGGCGATCACCGCGGGGTCGTCCTTGTCGCGCAACCACTCGTAGTGGTCGATCACCACGTCGCCGTGGTGGGTGCGTTCGGTCGGTCGCTTCTCGGTCACCGGAGGAGTCAGCACGACCCAACGCTACGCCGACCGTCGGCGTCGCGACATCCGGCCGTCGCGATCGACTGAGCGGATGGCGCGCCTCGCGCCCCCGGCTCAGTCCTCGTCCTCCGCGACCTCCCGCACCTGCCACTGATCGTCGTCGACCTGCACGATCACGCCCCGGACGCGCACGCCGTCGCGCACCGCCTGGAACGCGATGGGCGGCGTCTCGCCCGCGCCGAGGCCCATGCTCGCGCTGAACGTGGGCGTCTCGTAGCCCAGCGAGACGAGCGCGTCGGTGCGCTGCTCGGTGTCCCAGATGCCGGCCATGGAGTAGGTCATGGCGCCCGCCGCGAGCGCGCCGAACACGATCGCCACGTAGCCCGTCTCGCGCAGCGGCTTGACGCGCCGGTGCGTGCCGATGATCGACACCACGACCCCGGCGAGCACGATCAGCGCCGGGACGACGAGCGGCAGGGGGCTCCACGGTTCGAGCGTGACGATCTCGTCCATCCGGCTCCCTCCGGCCTCGCCGCTCAGGCTAGCGCCGGGCCTGCGGATGGCGCGACAGCTCGTGCTCGACGGCCGCGCGCACGAGGCGCAGCGCGCCCGCGAGTCGCGAGTCGGGCGGCGACGCGTAGCCGAGCACGAGTCCGGACGGACCCTCGCCCGGGATCGCCGAGTAGTCCGAGAGCGGTGCGACGAGCACGCCGTCGGAGGCGAGTCGCGCCACGACGGCGTCCGCGACCGTGTGCGCGGGCAAGCCGATCACGGCGTGCAGTCCGCCGTCGAGGCCCGACAGCGGTGCGCCGTCGATGCCGGACAGCTCGGCGAGCACGAGTGCACGACGGTGGGCGTAGTCGCGTCGCGCCGCGGCGATGTGGCGTCGCACGGCGCCGGTCGCGAGGAGCTCGGCCGCCGCCTCCTGTGCGATGCCCGGAACCGGGCAGGTCTCGTCGTCGCGCACCGCCGCCACCGCGGCGCGGACCGCGTCGTCGGCGGGCAGGACGATGTACCCCAGCCGCAGCCAGGGCGTGAGCACCTTCGAGAAGCTGCCGACCAGCGCGGTCCGTCCGGCCCGGTCGAGCGACGCGAGGGCCGGCAGCGGCGCGCCCACGTGCCGGAACTCGCTGTCGTAGTCGTCCTCGATGACGAGGGCTCCACGCGACTCGGCCCACTCGAGCAGGGAGAGGCGCGCCGCGACCGGGAGGCGTCCGCCGAGCGGGTACTGATGGCTGGGCGTGACCATGACCGCGTCGGGGGCGGGCCGGATGCCGCGCAGCGCCGTCAGGTCGATGCCGTCGGCGTCGACCGGCACCGGCACCGCCCGGAGCGCTCCGCTTCGCTCGAGCACGCGCCGGGCGGACGGATACCCCGGGTGCTCGACCGCGACCCGCGGGGCGCCGCCGAGGGCGAGTCGGAGCGCGGACGCGAGCAGCGCGATCGCGTCGCTCGTGCCGGCGGTGACGACGACGTCCTCGGGCGAGCAGGTCACCCCGCGCGCGTGGCGGAGGTGATCGGCGATCTCGGACCGCAGCCGGAGTTCGCCGAACGGCGGCGCGGTGTCGCCTGGGACGGCCAGACCCCCCGCGTGGCGCCATGCCGCGCGCCAGGCGCGCTCGTCGAGGCGCGCGGTCGACGGCCGGCCCGGACGGAGGTCGAGCGGTTCCGCCCGCCCGCTGCCGGGGCCCGCGCCATCCGCCCCGGTGAGGACGGTCGTCGCGGGTGCGCCGGTCTCGTGACCCGCATCGAGGGTCGTCACCGTTGCGGGCGAGTGCACGGGTGCAGGGACCGCGGAGTGCCCGGCGAACGACGCGACGCGGGTCGGCGCGCCCTGGCGCAGCTCGAGGTACCCCTCGCCGGCGAGTTGGTCGTAGGCGGCGACGACGGAGCTCCGGGCGACGCCGAGCTCGGTCGCGAGCGAGCGCGTCGACGGCACGGGGTCACCGGCCCGCAGCTGGCCGTCGAGGATGCCGCGGCGCAGGCCCTCGACGAGCTGTGCGCCGAGCGGGCGCGCGTCGTCGCGGTCGATGACGAGGAGCGGTCCGTCCACGGCGACCCCTGACTGGACTGGTCGAATACGCGACAACTGGTCTGCACACCATACCAGCGCGGCGCGCACACTGGTCGCATGACCTCGACCGCGACGCCCGCCGCATCCGCCCGCACGACCGTCGCCGCCCGGCGCGTCCGCCGCCTGCCCGACCGGCAGACGACCGACCGGCTCGCCCTGCACGATCTCCTCGACTCCGAGCTCGTCGGACACCTCGCGGTCGCGCTCGACGGCGTGCCGGTGGTCGTCCCGATGGGGTTCGCCCGCGTCGACGGTCACGTGCTGGTGCACGGCTCGACCGGAGGCGGATTCGCCCTGCGCGCGGCATCCGCCCGCCTGCCCGTCGTGTTCTCGGTCACGGCCCTCGACGGCCTCGTGTACGCGCGGTCGCTGTTCGACAGCTCGATGAACTACCGCAGCGCGACGATCCAGGGCGTGCTCGAGCCCGTGTCGGCCGACGAGGCGGATGCCGCGCTGATCGCGCTGTCGGAGCGGCTCATGCCCGGCCGACCGGCCGAGGTGCGCGGAACGCGGCGCAAAGAGGTCGCCGCGACCCGCGTGCTCCGGCTCGCGCTCGACGACGTCGTGATGAAGCAGCGCTCGGGCGGCCCCTCGGAGGAGCCGGACGACGGTGAGGACCACTCCTCATGGGCCGGCGTGGTCCCCCTCGAGCGGCGGTGGGGCACGCCGATCGCCTCAGGGCTGACCCCTGCGGGTACGCCCGTGCCGGATTCCGTGATCGCGCTGACGACCCGCAACGCGCCATCCGACAGGCTCGAATGATGGAAGGAGGTGCGTGATGTTCGCCACCCTGCTCGTGCTCGGACTCATCGTCGGCTGGGCGGTCACCGCTGCGCTCGTCGAGTTCCGCAGCGACGGCTCTCGCCGGACCCCGACCGCCGCGCACTGAGCGTCGTCGCGACCCGACATCCGCACCGCTCTCGGCCTGAGGGCCCCTCAGCCGCCTCAAACCCCCGAAATACGCAGATCGCCCGACGCACGCCGGGTACCTCAGCGAGCACGCTCGCATCACGACCGACCGACCCCTGACGCAGTGAAAGGAGGTGTGCGATGTTCGCCACCATGCTCGTCCTCGGCCTCATCTCGGTGGGAGCCGTCGTCGCCGCGGTGATCCAGTTCCGTCGCGACGGATACCACCGCACGACGACGCTCTCCCACTGAGGCGGCGGAGACCCGGACATCCGCACTCGAATCCGCCGCCTGAGGCCCCCTCACCGCCTCGGCCCCCGAAATACGGACATCGCCCGATGAACCGTCACCGCCTTAGGGCGCAGCATCGGAACATCGCCCCGGACCAGGAGGAATCATGCAGCACTCAGCCGGCTTCATCGCCCTTCGACTGCTCGACGCCGACGTGCAGCGAGCCGAGCACGAGCTCGCGATCCATCGCGCCGCCGCCGAGCGCGCCCGCCTGGAGGAAGGCCGTCTCGCCGGCCTCGCGTCGCGCGTCTCGCGCCGTCGCCACCGCATCGGCCACGCTCCCCAGTTCGCCCGATGAGCACCGACCACGTCGGAGATCGGCGCCGGGTCCTCGGGCCCGGCGCCGATGTCGTCGGTGCGTGGGACGATGGTCCCGTGACCAGCTCCCCGTCGAGCCCCACCATGATCGGCCGAGACACCGATCTCGCGTGGTTGAGCGACCTGCTCCTCGGCGTGCGCGCGGGCACGCCCGCGACGGCGATCATCGGCGGCGAGGCGGGCATCGGCAAGAGCCGGCTGGTCCGCGAGTTCACCGCCGGGCTCGGTCCCGACGTCCGGCTCATCCTCGGCCAGTGCGTCGACCTCGGCGAGGTCGCCGCACCATACGCCCCGATCAAGGGCGCCCTGCGCGCGCTCGTCGCGCAGGTCGGCGCCGACCGGGTGCTCGAGGCCGTCGGCCCCGGCCGTGCTGCGCTCATCGCGCTGCTGCCCGAGCTCGCGACCTCCGGCGGCGCCACCGCGGGCGAGATCGTCATCACGCCAGGCGGGGCGGGCAGCGGGCAGCTGCACGAGGCCGTCGCGGTGCTGCTCGAGACGCTCTCCCGCGATGAGCCGATCGTGCTCGTGATCGAAGACCTGCACTGGGTCGATGCGGCGACGCTCGGGCTGCTTCGGTTCCTGCTGCGCTCGCTCGGATCCAGCCGCGTGCTGCTCCTGCTCACCTATCGCAGCGACGACGTGACTCGCGGTCATCCGCTCCGCGGCTTCCTCACCGAGGTCGAGCGCGACCGATGGGTCGAGCGTCGCGAGCTCGGCCGGCTGTCGCACGACGAGGTGCGCGACCTCGTCCGCACCCTCCTGGCCGACGACGCATTGAGCGAACAGGCGCTCGACACGGTGTTCGCGCGCAGCGACGGCGTGCCGTTCTTCGTCGAAGAGCTCGTCGGCATCGACGGATGCCGCGACGAGGGCTTCGTGCCCGACACCCTGCGAGACCTGCTGCTGGCCCGCTACGAGCGGCTGCCCGACGCGGCGCAGGCGTTCCTCCGGTTGCTCTCGACCGGCGGCGTGCGCGTGCCGCATGCGCTGCTCGCCGCCGTCGACGGAGGCGACGAGGGCGCGCTCGACGCGGCCGCCCGCGAGAGCGTGCGCTACGGCGTGATCGAGATCGACGGCGACGACTACGCCTTCCGCCACGCACTGGTGCGCGAGGCGATCCTGGCCGACCTGCTCCCGGGCGAACGCGCTCGATTCCACGCGCGGTACGCCGAGGCCTACGAGGCGCAGGCGGCGGCGGGCGGGCGCCGACTCGCCGCCGAGATCTCGTACCACTGGCTCGGTGCGCACGATCCCGTGCGAGCGTTCCCGGCGACGATCCAGGCCATGCGCGAGGCCCGCGCGGCGGTCGCCTACGCCTCTGCGGCGCAGCTGGGTGAGCGCGCGCTCGAGCTGTGGCAGAGCGTGCCCGACCCCGAGCAGGTCTCCGGCATGGGCAAGCTCGAGCTCATGGGGCGCACCGCGTCCTACCTGCGGCACGCGGGCGAGGGCGAGCGCAGCCTCGCCATGGTGAAGGCCGCGCTCGCCGAGTGCCCGCCCGACGACGAGCAGTATCCTCGCCTGCTGCGCGACAAGGCGCTCTACCTCGCCGGCGTCGGGCGTCCGGGCTCGATCGCGATCCTCGAAGAGGCGCTCGCGGCGCTGCCCGCCGACGACTCCGACGACCTCCGAGCGACCATCCTCACCGCGCTCGCGGGCCGGCTGATGATCGAGGCACGCATCGACGACGCCGTGCGCGTCGCCGGCGAGGCCTTCGAGCTCGCCGAGCGCATCGACTTCCCCCGCTACGCGTCCGTCGCCATGAACATCGCCGCGGTCAGCCGCGCCGCGCGGGGCGAGGTCGATCGCGCGCTCGTCGACATCGAACGCGCGCGCGAGCTCGCCAAGGGTGAGGGGTCGGCGCTGCTCCGGTACTGGGTCAACGCCTCCGACCTGCGCAACCTCGTGGGCGACTACCACGAGGCCGTCCGCCTCGCAGAAGAGGGGCTCGACCGCGCCCGGCGACAGGGCGTCGAGCGCAGCTCCGGCGTGATCCTCGCCTCGAACGCGGTCGATCCGCTCTTCGCGCTCGGCGAGTGGGACCGTGCCGACGCCCTCATCGAACGCGGACTCGCCCTCGATCCGCCCGCCCCGTTCCGGGTCTACCTGCAGCGCGCCAAGCTGTGGGCGCTCGTGTGGCGCGGCGACGCCGAGCGCGCCGCCGAGCTCCTGCGCAGCTCACGGGCGACCATGACGCCGATCATGGCCGTCGAGATGCAGACCCGCCTGGGCGTCCAGCGCGTCGCCGTCGAGATCGGGCTCGCCGTCGGCGACGTCTCGCAGGCCTGGCGCGACGGACGCGGCGTCCTGCATGAAGCGCAGCTGCCGCTCGCCGGCTACGCCGAGCCGCTCATGTGGGCGCTGGCGCGCGTGATCGCCGCGGTCCGCGCCGATCCCATGCGCGTGTCCGAGGCCGAGGCGGCCGAGATCCTCGACGCCGAGCCCGCCCTCCGCGAGCTGGTCGACCGGCTCGCCTTCTGGCCGACGCACGCCATGTGGGCCGCGTTCGTCGACGCCGAACTGCAGCCGACCGAGGCCGCGTGGCGCGCCGCAGCCGATGCGGCGCGTGCCGAGACCGCGCCCGGCTTCCTGCTCCCGTACGCCGAACTCCGGCTCGGCGAGGCGCTGCTGGCCGACGGCGATCGCGTCGGCGCCCGCGAGGCGCTGCAGGCCGCGTTCGACTCCGCGGTCGCCGGCGGCGTGACCGCCGTCCAGACGCGCGCCGCGCGCGTCGCGATGCAGGCGGCGATCGGGCTCGACGGCGCCACGTCGGGCGACGTCTCCCGCGGGTCGGCCGGTGTCGCCGGCGCCGATGACGCGGCCGACGCGGTCGCCGAGCTCACGGCTCGCGAACGCCAGGTGCTCGACCTCATCGCCGAGGGCCTGAGCAACCGCCAGATCGGCGAGCGGCTCTACATCAGCGGCAAGACGGCGAGCGTGCACGTGTCCGCGATCCTCCGCAAGCTGGGCGCCTCGAGCCGCACCGAGGCGGTGTTCCTGGCACGCGTCGCGCGGTGACTGCCGAGGCGCCCGAAGCGCCGTCGGTCCGAGCATGCTCCCAGCCGCCGTCCGTACCGTGGAGTCGTGACGACGACGCTCGAGCAGATCCCGTTCCAGACGATGACCGGTGAGACGCGCACGCTTGCGGACTGGCCCGACCAGGCGCGGTTGGTCGTCAACGTGGCGTCTCGGTGCGGCCTGAGCCCGCAGTACGAGAAGCTCGAGCAGTTGCAGCGCACCTACGGCGACCGCGGCTTCACCGTGCTCGGGTTCCCCAGCAACCAGTTCCTGCAGGAGCTCTCGACGAACGAGGCGATCAGCGAGTACTGCTCCACGACCTGGGGCATCACCTTCCCGATCCTCGACAAGGTCCGGGTCAACGGCCGCAGGGCCGCACCGCTCTACGCCGAGCTCACGAAGACGCCGGACGCCTCGGGTGCGGCCGGTCGCGTGGTGTGGAACTTCGAGAAGTTCCTCGTGCTCCCCAGCGGCGAGGTGCGGCGCTTCCGTCCCACCGTCGAGCCCGACGACCCGGCGATCATCTCCGAGATCGAGGCGGCGCTCATCACGACACGGGGCTGAACTCCTTCGCCACCTCGATGAGCAGGCGGGTGCCGTAGCCCGTCGCACCCTTCGAGCGCCACGATTCGTCGCTCGTCGAGTTCATGGTGCCGGCGATGTCGAGGTGGGCCCAGGGCGTGTCGCCGACGAACTCCGCGAGGAACAGCGCCGCGGTGGTCGCCCCGGCGTTGTCGCCACCGATGTTGGCGATGTCCGCGATGTCGGAGTCCATGAGCTTGCGGTACTTCCGCTGCAGCGGGAACTGCCAGGTGAGCTCGTCGGTCGCGTCGCCGGCTTCGCGCACCCGGTCGACCAGCGGCTGGCTCGTGCCCAGCACGACCGAATGCGTCTCGCCGAGCGCCCGCATGGCCGAGCCGGTGAGTGTGGCGATGTCGACGATGGCGTCGACCCCTTCCTCCGTGGCGAGCGCGAGACCGTCCATCAGCACCAGGCGCCCCTCGGCGTCGGTGTTCTTCACCTCGACCGTCGTGCCGCCGCGGGCCGTGAGCACGTCGCCCAGCTTGTAGGCCGAGCCCGACGGCATGTTGTCGGTGCACATGAGCCATCCGGTGACCCGAGCCGTGGCGCCGATGTCGCGCAGCGCGGTGAACGCGCCGAGCACCGCGGCCGCGCCGCCCATGTCCATCTTCATGAGCAGGTGCATGGGGTCGCTCGGCTTCAGGCTGATGCCCCCGAGTCGTACATGATGCCCTTGCCGACCAGTCCGAGGTGACCGGTCGGCGCGCCGTCGGGCGAGTAGCGCAGCACGATCATCCGCGGCTCCTCGGCGCTGCCGGCGTTCACGCCGAGCACCCCGCCGCATCCGAGCTCGATCAGCTGCTCGCGGTCGAACGACTCGACCGCGAACCCGAAGCGGCCGCCGAGCAGTTCGGCGACCTCGGCCAGGTCGACCGCCGTCAGGTGGCTCGGCGGCGTGTTGGCCAGATCGCGCGCGATGGCGGCCGCGCGCGCAGTGACGACGCCCGATTCGGCAGCGGCGGAGGCCTCTGCCGTGTCGGCGCCGTCGATGCGCAGCTCGACGACCTCGAGCCGGGCTTCGCGCGCCTCGGACTTGAGCGCGTCGTACCGATAGCGGCCGAGCAGGGCGCCCTCGACGAGCGCGCGGGCGGCGGCCGGCGCGCCGACTCCGCCGAGCGACGGCACGCGCAACCCGATCGATGACGCCTTCGGCGCGGCGCGCACGAACGCGGCGGCCGCGTCGCGGAACGTGGCGTCCGTCGTGTCGGGCTCCGGTCCGCCGCCGACCACGATGATGAGCGTGCGTCCGGCCTGGGGGATCACGAGCGTCTGCCCGGCCTTCGCCTCGAATCCCGCGCGCGCGAGCGCCGCCCGGTCGAGCGGTATGCCCTCGGGCAGCTCGCCCTCTGCGTGCACGAGCACGCCGATCGCGTCGAGGCCTGCCCCGCCCGTTCCTCCGCCGAACTCGTCGACCACGGCGACGCGCACCGCGTCGTACGCCTCGAGCGAGGGAACGGGCGAGAAGCCGTCGGGGATGAGCTTGGCGGGATTGCGGGTCACGTTGCCTCCTGGAAGTCGCCGGGCCTCCGCCGGGCGCGCATTGTTCAGACCGTACTCCCGGTGACGCCGTCACGGTAGACCGCCCCGGGCCGGCGGCTTCCCTGCCGCTCGTGAGCCGCGGCGACTAGACTCCAGCCCGGTGGAGATCTTCGAGGGCTGGCCGCTTCCGGCGGCGATCGCGGTGCTGTTCGTGATCGTGCTGTTGCGTGCCGGCGGCACGTACGCGCTCGGCCGCGGGTCGCGCGCGGGGGTGAAGCGGCTGCTCGAGCGGCGAGGCAGGATGGCGCCGCAGCTCGCGCGCGCCGAGGCCGTCATCGAACGATTCGGCTCGCCCGTCGTCGCCCTGTCGTTCCTCACCGTCGGCTTCCAGACCGTGGTCAACCTCGCCGCGGGCGTGCTGCGCATGCCGCTCGTGAAGTACATCCCCGCGCTCGTCGTCGGCGGGGCCATGTGGGCGACGATCTACGGCGTGCTCGGGCTCGCGACGGTCAACGCGATCATGCAGGCCGCCGCGAAGAACCCGACGGCCGCGATCCTCAGCATCCTCGGCGTCGCCGCGCTGCTCGCCCTGGTGGAGTTCGCGACGCGCAGGGCCCGCTCGTTCGCCGCGGCCCACAGCGATGCAACGGAACCGCGGCTCCCCGAGGCATCCGACGCCGGTCAGGCCGAGTAGGGCGCGCCGGCCGGCGCGACCTCGGGCCCGTCCGTGAGGGCGTTCTCGAACCGGATGAACACCGAGATCCAGCCGAAGATCGTCGCGAACGCGAGCAGTTCGAACGCCGTCAGGTTGTAGTACCCGACCGGCTCGAAGAGCAGCGCCCCGCCGACGACGAGGGCGCCGGCACCCGCGCAGAACCAGAAGAAGCGTGCGGGCATGCCCTTGAGCGTCCACGGCGACGAGGCGAGCAGCACGAGGAACGACAGCGACATGCCGATCGCGCAGGAGTTGTGGAGCGCGACGCTGACGGTGAGCGGGAACAGCCCCACGCCCGCCAGCATGACGCCCATCACGATGAAGACGACCGACACGAAGCGCGGCGCCCACGCATTCACGAGCACGCCCTGGCGCACGAGGGTCGTGAGGTCGCGATCGACGTAGAGTGCGAACGTCGTGACGAACGCGCCCGCGACGATGAGCGCGAGGTTGAACAGGCCGCTCGAGAAGTCGCCCGCGGTCCCGAGCTGGCTGAAGTGGTACTCCCACCATTGCGGGTCCTGGGCGGTGGCCATGCTCGCGAGCGTGGCCGAGGCCATGAAGAACACGAGCAGCGTCGCCAACCGGTTGGTCGTGATGGACGAGACCGAGAGGAAGATCCAGTAGCCGGCGAGGCCGGCGGACGCCGCGGTCGCGCCGGTCGCGGTCAGCCCGTCGACCACGAGGCCCTCGAAGCTGCGCTGCAGCATCGCGAAGGTCACGACCGCGAGGATGCCGCCGATGATCGCGTGCACCGCCGACACCGTCCCCACGTCGAGCGAGAACTTCCACGGGCGCAGGCCCCGCCGCCACTCCTGACCCGGAAGGTCGCGCGACCGCCAGTATCCGATCGCGCCGAGCACGAGCCCTGAGACGAGGACCGCGATGGCGGCCGCGGCGCCCACGGACCATCCGCCCCACAGCGGCCACACCTGCCCGCTCATGGTGACGGCTGCGACCAGTCCGCTCGCCGAGGCGGCGAACACACCGCCGACGACGGCCTCGGTCTCGACCGCGAGACGGCGGCCGGATGACGCTCGGGCGACGGGGATCGAGGGGGCGGGCTCGTACGCGGCGGGTCGCCCCGGTCCGTCCGCGGCGACCGTCGATGCTGACATGGCGTCAGGGTAGGGAGGGCGCGCTCGATGGATCGGGACGAAAGTCCGGCGATCCGCGGCGTCGCCTACTGGTCGCCGGGCGCGCTGGAGCCGGCGGTGAGGGCCGACAGGCCGTAGCCGATCGAGAGGTTCGAGATCGAGCCGCGGATCGCCAGCTCGGCGCTGCCGTCGGAGTCGAGCACGCCCGTGTAGAGGACGTCGCCGTCGTTGCTGACGACGTAGGACGCACCCGGGGTGCCGCTGAGGGTCAGGGTGCGCCATCCGTTCGCGCCCGGCTTGCCGACCTCGTACGTGATCGGACCGGACGGGCCGGCCGGCGCGCTGACGGGATCGCGGACGATGGGCGTGCCCGGGTCGCCGGTCGGCGGCTCGGGCGTGTCGTCGGAGGGTGGGTCGGTGGGGCTCGGATCGGAGTCGCCGCCGGGTGTGGACCCGGAGTCGGTGGCTCCGGTCTCTCCGCTCGCCGACTCGTCGCGGGCGTCGGCGCCGGACTCGGTGCCGGGCTCCGGCGCATCGGCGTCCGTGGGTGGGGCCGAGCCGTCGTCGGGCCCCGGGTCGTCGGTCGCTCCGGGCAGCTCGGTGGCCACGACGACGGGGGGCATCATGCCGGGCGCCTGCTCGGCGATGTCGCCCGCGCCGGCAGCCCCGAGCGATGTCGGGCGCTCGGTGGAGAGGGGCCCGGTCAGGCTCACGGCGACGACCACCGCGGCGGCGGCCACCGCTCCGAGCAGGCCGGCGACGACCACACGACGTCGCGGACGGAACCGGTGAACCGTCGACGCCGCGACCGACGGGGCCGGTTCGGCCGACGGTGCGGGCGGGATCGGCGCGGTGGGCCGGCCGGCGGGCTCTGGAGTGCGGGCCAGTGCGCTGAGTCCGGCGCCCGTCGAGGCGACGAGGGTCGCGACGGCGCCGCGCTCGTCGACCGGCGGCACCGGTTCGAGGGCCGTCGCCGACGAGCCCGCGCGCGTGGCCTCGAGGAACGCGATGCCGGCTGCGCCGCCGAGCACGAGGATGGGCAGTGACGTCATCAGCCGTTCGGCGAGCCCTGCCGGCTCGCCGCTCGCCGCACGACACGTCGCGCAGGCGTCGAGGTGCGCCCGCACCTTCGGCCTGAGCCGTGCCGTGACGCGGTCGCCGTGCGAGCGGCGTGCGAGGACGCGAGCGCAATCGGAATCAGACGACAGCCTGGACGCGAGCGCGTCGGCCCACGCCGCGTCGAACGCGGTCGAGGCCTCGAGCAGGAGCCCGTCGGTTCGCGGCAGCGTGAGCCCGAGCTCGGCGGCGATGTCGGCGGTCGAGTGCCCGTCGATCTCGGCGAGCCACAGCGCCTCCTGCGCGACCACCGGCAACGTCGCGTACGCCTCGACGACCGCGACCCCGTCGCGGAGGCCGTCGGGAAGCGTCTCGGCGTACCACTCGGCGGGGGCGAGCAGCGATGGGTCTCGGGCCACGAGGCCGGCGGCGCGCCCGTCGGCGGCGGCGGCCGCCTCGCGGACGGCGGCGAGGACGTACGGCCGGGCGGCACCCGCGGGGCCACCGCCCTCGCGGATCGTCTGCTCGACGAGCGCGGCCGCAGCCGCCACGACCTGCTCGACGCCGGCGTGGCCGGGCGTGGCCGACGCCGCGGTCGTCGCGGCGGACTCGTGGCGGTGCCACAGGCGGGAGAAGGCGAAGTCGTCGCCGGAGCGCACCGCCGCGACGAGATCGGCGTCGGAGGGCGAGTCGACCACGGGGAGCGTGATCGGGCTCGTCACGGGATGGCTGCCGGGGGCGTCCTGCACATCCACTCCTCTCGGTCCGCCGGGCGGCGGAGGCGCGGAACCGCGCTCGTCCGTTCAGGGCGACGCGTCGTTCATCGGCACGCCGTCGGGTACTGGGGCAGCGTCAGGCGCAGCGGGTGCAGGGCCCGGCGCCTCCGAAGTGCGGGGGGCGGAGGCTCGGTGTCGGGCTGCACCGCGCCGATGTCGCCATCAGCATTGGGCCCGAGTCTACGACCACACACCGGTTGCGCCGCAAGACCCCCGAATGTGCGGTTTCCGCTGCGGAACTGCGCAGCGACGGCGGCGGTCGGCAACGACGCCACGTGGCGACGCACGGTTTCGGCCGCGTCTCGGGACGCGGACGTCGTCTGGACGCGTCGCGCGCGCCGAACACTGTACGGTGTGTCGAGTCGCCCCACACGGAAGGCCCCATGAGACCCGGACCCCGACGCAGCGTGACCCACGCCGAGATCCTCGGCGCCGCCTTCGAGCTGCTCGAGACGAAGGGCTTCGACGCCGTGTCGGTGCGCGGCGTGGCGGGCGCCCTCGGCCTCACGCCGACCGCGATGTACACGTACTACCCGAACAAGCAGGCGCTGCTCGCCGGCATGGTCGAGCAGGTGTTCGGGCGGCTCGCGATCGACGCGGCGCCGGCGGATGGCTCGGACTCGACGTCCGCGACGGACGTCGCCGGGGCACGCGCCCGCGTGCTCGCACTCGCGCATGCCCTGCGCGACCTGCTCGTCGACCGACCGGGCGCCGTGGGACTCCTGCTCGCGACCCCCCTCGACGGACCCAACGCGACGCGCGTCGACGAGGAGCTGCTCGCGGCCTTCACCGCGGCCGGGCTCGACCTCGTGGCGGCCGACCGGGCCACGCAGGCCGTTCGCGTCCACGTGCTCGGCGCGGTCGCGTTCGATGCGGCCCGGGCCGCACGAGTCGTCGAGGCGGCGGCGGAGCCCGAGGCGCCGGCCGCGTCATCCGACACCCTCTGGGACGACCTCGAGTCGTTCCCGCTCGCCGACCGCAGCCGCGAACTCGACGACGATCCGGTGCAGCGCTTCGCGTGGTCCGTCGAGCGCCTGCTCGACGGACTCCTCGCCGGGGTGCCCGTCCGCTGACGACCGCGCTGGCGCACCACGCGCCTCGCGTGCGCGGGCGCGCACACGACGAGGCGCCGACCCCCGAAGGAGCCGGCGCCTCGCCGTGTCAGACTGGTCGGATCACTCCGCGCGCGGCGCCGTGACGGCGATCAGCGCGGCGGTGTTGCCGTCCACTGCCTTCTTGACCTGGATGACCGTGCCGTAGCCGACACCCGAGTCCGCCGGGTTGCCCGAACCGAACACGCCGAGCCCGACGTCGATGCCGTCAAATCCCGTGTAGCGGTTGCCCTGCAGGTCGTACAGCGGGGTCGTGTACGGTGCGTTCCCGACCGACGGGACGACCGTGGACGCGTCGCGGTCGCGGTAGTACAGCTGGCCGGTGGCCGGGTTCACGGCGAAGCCGGGCACCCAGCCCTGGTTGTCGGTGAACGTGCTCACCGCGTCGAGGGCCGTGATGTCGGTGCAGAACTCCGTGAGCGCCGTGTTGGTGAAGCACTCCGTGAAGGGGTACGTCTTCGTCAGGCCGAAGGCCGCGTTCGACGACTGCGCACGCGAGGGCATCACGTTCAGCGTCGACGGGTCGGCGTCAGCCGCGGCACCCGTGCGCTGCAGCGGGTTGAAGTGGCTGTCGACGATGAGGAGGCCGCCCTTCGCGCCGTAGCTCGGCAGCGCGGTCTCGTTGGCCGTGATCTGGTTCGAGTTGCCGTACGTGGTGTCGCGGTACCAGACCAGTGCGCCGGGAGCGTTGTAGGCGAGCTTCTCGACCTTCCACGCGTCGACGCTGTACACCGAGTTGTAGGCGTACTTGAGGCCCTCGTCGAAGCCGTCGAAGTTGCGCCACTCGACCAGGTAGTACTGCGCCTTGACGTTGGTGCCCGTGTCGATGCGCCAGCCGGGGCCGGTGGTCGTCGTGAACGACGCGACCTCGGCGTTCCAGCCGTTCGCACCCGACTCGACGTCGTCGGACCACACCGTGGTCGCACCGCTCGTCAGGGCGAAGTCGTCGCTGAACCAGCCGCGGTCCTGGTAGGCCGCGTCGGTGGCGAGGCGCAGGCGAACCTGCACGGTCTGGCCGGCGTACGCCGACAGGTCGACGTACTGGTGCGCCCAGCCGTGCGAGTCGCCCGTGAGGCCGTACTTCTTGTTGCCGTAGTCCTTCATGCGGCCGTTCGGGTCGGCGTAGCCGTCGGGCGTCGAGACCTCGGTGCCGTCCTCAGCGCGGACCTTGAGCTCGCTCCAGGTCGATCCGCCGTCGGTCGAGACCTCGACGAAGCCGAAGTCCCAGTCCTCCTCGATCACGAAGTTGTTCCACATCCAGAACTTCGCGTCGGCGGGGACGTTCTCGATCGTGCGGCCGAGCCGGAGGTCGGCCCAGTCCTGGTCGGCGCCGGTGTACCACATCTCCTCGCCGCTGTGCGGTTCGGCGAGCGTGACCACCTTGTCGGGCAGGTTGACCTTGATGCCGTCCTGCGTGCCCTTCTTGGGGCGCGAGGTCTGGCCCACCTTGACGGTGGTCGGGTCGTCGCCCGGGTTGATCACCTGCGGGTCGGCCCAGCCGAGCACCCACTTGTCCCAGAGGCCCATGTGCGTCGGCATCGACTGGAAGATCGGGCCCGAGTGCGAACCCGAGCTCATGAGGTCCCAGAAGTCGACGTCGGAGCTGGCGGCGTTCGAGGTGTCGTACAGGTCAGGAAGACCGAGGTCGTGGCCGTACTCGTGCGCGAACACGCCGACGCCGGAGTCCTCGGGCTGCACGATGTAGTTCGACAGCTTCAGGTCCGTGCCCGGGATGTCGGCGCCGCCGGCCACCGCCGAGGAGTGCGCCCAGATGGCGTAGGTGCTCTCGGCGCCGCCGCCGCCGGACTTGTCCTCGCCGGCGTGGACGAGCACGACGTGGTCGATCACGCCGTCGGGCTCGAGCAGGTTGCCGTCGCCGTCGCGGTCGCCCTGGTCCTCGACGTCGTAGTCGGCCCACGGGAAGTCGGGCTGCGCCGCGGCGAGGGCCGCGACCGCGTCGATCGGGAGCTGGCCGGGTCCGAGCGGGTTGTCGGGGTGGCCCTGCATGTCCTGGATCGCGCCGGCCTCGTAGACGCCCGCGTCGTTCTTGAAGCAGAGGCTCGCACCGTAGTACGCCTCGGAGTGCGGCACCGTGACCCACGGGGTGGCTGCGCCGTGCACCGTGTAGGCGTTGCGCGACATCTCCTCGTACATGTTCTTCATGGTGTAGCCCGAGATGTCGAAGCCGGGCTGGCCGTCGGGCCCCGTGAGGTCGGTGCGGACGCGCTCGGTGATGCCCTCATCGCTGAAGAGCATCTTGTTGTAGTGCTCGGACGAGAAGTCCGGCACCCACATCGAGTTGTTGTCCTCGAGCTCGTAGTCTGCGGGGTTCGGGATGTTGTTGTGCAGCGGGCCGTTCTGGACCGAGCCGGGCTTGCAGTCCGTCGCGCCGAACGCGGTGGGCACCTGCACCTGCGAGAAGTCGTCGTTCGCGTTCTCGTCGAACTCGACGAGGATCGTCAGGAGCTTGGCCTCCTGCGTTTTCTTGGACCCCTTGAGCGCCCTCGGGCTCTTGCCCGTCTCGATCGACTTGGCCTCGAGCTTCGCCAGGCCGCGCGCGGCCGTCGGGTTGCCCTGGCTGAACTTGCGATCGAGGGCGTCGGCCTTCTCGATCGCAGCATTCGCGCCCGCCGTGTCGCGCTGGACTCCGCCGTCGATCGAGCCGACGAGCTCGTCGGTGCCGAACGCCGCCTCGGCGCGCGGCGCCGCGTAGTTCATGTAGTACTCGGAGGCGTCGATCGACACCTCGCTTCCCTGCGGAGCCGCCGTCGCCATCCCGCTCGCGCCAGTGGCGGCGAGTCCGGATGCGACGAGGGCCAGCGCGGGAATGACCGCCACGGCGCGCCTCCGCGCGCGTGGAGTGGTTCCTGCCATGGTTCTCCCTCCGGTGTGCCCGCGTCGGTGGCGCGGACACGAACGTCGCCCACCGGTGGGCGGGCGTAGAGGGCATCCTGCCTCCCGCATGGGGAGCGTGTGAAGCCCCCCGGAGGGAAACTGCGCGGAATCGTTGCTATCGAGGAATCCTCGACGAATCTCGCCGAGCCCCGCGTCGGATCCTGCGGCTCGCGATCACGCGAATCGAAGGATCCTCGATTCCGGATGGCGCCTCGGGCGCCTCAGCCGAGGAGCAGGCCGCGGAGCTGATCGGTCGAGTGCGCCACTGCGATCGCCTCGGACGCCTCGACCGGCGATCCGTAGCCCCACTCGACGAGGATCGTCGGCACGCCGTTCGCGGCCGCGCCCAGGACGTCGTAGCCGCGATCGCCGATCATCACCGCGTTCTCGGTGTCGATGCCCTGCTCCCGCAGGCGGCGGAGCGCCTCGGCGACGACGTCGGCCTTCGTGCTGCGGGTCTCGTCGTCGCTCGCGCCGGCGATCGTGGTGAAGTACCGGTCGAGGTCGTGGTGCGCGAGCACCTCGCGGGCCATCGACTCGGGCTTGCTCGTGGCCAGGGCGATCGGCAGGCCCGCGTCGTGCAGGCGGTGGATCAGCCCCTTGACGCCAGGGAAGACCGGCGAGCGGAGCAGGTGCTCGTCGTAGTGGTCGCGGTAGACGTTCAGCGCCTCCCACGATTCGACGTCGGTGAAGCCGGCCGTCATGCGGAGGCTGTCGAGGAGCGGCGGGCCGACGTAGGACCGCAGCACCTCCTGGTCGGGAACCGGCACGCCCATCTCCGTGAACATGTGCGCGAGCGAGTCCATGATCTCGGTCGCGGAGTCGACGATGGTGCCGTCGAGGTCGAAGAGCACCGCTGACCACGTGCGCGCCGGCGCGATCGTGGTGGTGGGCAGGTCGGAAGTCACCGGGCCATCCTAGGACTCGTACTTCCGAGCCTCTCTCAGGTTGACATGCCTCAGAACAGCCTCGCGTGGCCGCTCTCGACGCCCTTCATGGCGTCGTAGTCGAGGACGACGCAGCGGATGCCGCGGTCCTCGGCGAGCGTGCGCGCCTGCGGCTTGATCTCCTGCGCGGCGAACACGCCCGACACGGGCGCGAGTCGCGGGTCGCGGTTCATGAGCTCGAGGTAGCGCGTGAGCTGCTCGACGCCGTCGATGTCGCCGCGGCGCTTGAGCTCGACCGCGACCGAGCGGCCCGAGCCATCCGTCGCAAGGATGTCGACCGGACCGATCGCGGTCATGTACTCGCGCCGCACGAGCCGGTACCCGTCGCCCAGCAGCTCGATCTGCTCGGCGAGCAGGCGCTGGAGGTGCGACTCGACGCCGTCCTTCACGAGGCCCGGATCGACGCCGAGCTCGTGCGCCGAGTCGTGGATGACCTCGTGGATCGACACGATCAGCTGGTCGGCGGTCTTGGCGTGCGTGACCTTCCACACCTCGGTGACGCCGGCGTCGCGCTGGTCGTCGTCGGGCTCGGCGGTCGCGAGCGTGCACGGCGGGCTCATCCAGTTGAGCGGCTTGTAGCTGCCGCCGTCGGAGTGCACGAGCAGGCTGCCGTCGCCCTTGACCATGAGCAGGCGCGTCGCGAGCGGCAGGTGCGCCGACAGCCGGCCGGCGTAGTCGACGGAGCAGCGGGCGATGACGAGGCGCACGCAGCGAGTCTACGTTGGACCTCGGACGGGTTCCGGCGCAGGGCCGCCGGCCCGGGGAAGGGCCGCGATGGCGCGCGTGTACTACGGCAACCAGATGTCGCTCGACGGGTACGTCGCCGATCGCGAGGGGCGATTCGACTGGGCGATGCCCGGTGAGGACGTGCACTCGGCGATCAACGACGACGTCCGCGGGGTCGGCACATTCCTGCTCGGCCGGCGCATGTGGGAGGTGCTGCGCGCATGGGACGTGATGGACATCGACGGCGAGCCCGAGGTGATCGGCGACTTCGCCGCCATCTGGCGCTCTGCCGACAAGGTCGTGTTCTCGCGCACGCTCGACGAGGACGAGCTCGCGGACGCGCCGCGAACGCGTCTCGCCCGCCGGTTCGACGTCGACGAGGTGCGCGGGCTCGCGGCATCCGCCGACCGAGACCTGTCGATCGGCGGGCCCGAACTCGCCGCGCAGGCGCTCGCCGCGGGGCTCGTCGACGAGGTCGCGCTCTGGACCTACCCGGTGGTGGTGGGCGGCGGCACGCCGGCCTTCGCCATCGGGGCGGATGACGCGCCCGGCCGCCTCGACCTCGAGCTCGTCGAGACGCGCCGCTACGACGGCGGGGTCGTGGGCCTGCGCTACCGCCCGCGCGGCTGAACCTCCGCCAGCCGGGGCGGCTCAGCCCTGCGACGACCCGTCGTGCGGACGGGCCTCGTGTCCGGGCAGGCCGCGCGTGCGCTCGCGCTCCTTCATCTCGGCCTCCCACAGGTGCCGCCGACCGCCCACGAGCTCGTCGCGCGCCGCCTGGTCGGCCGCCTTCACGGCCGCGAAGTAACCGTCGTCGTACTCCTCGATGACCTGGAACGTCCACCGCCCCTCGAGCACGTTGCGGCCCACGATCTCGGTGTCGAGGCGGTCGGCGATCTCGTCGTGGCCCGCCTTCCGGAATAGCTCGACCGCCTCGCCGATGCCGAGGTCGGCCGTGCCGGTGAGGCGGTGGAACCGGTACAGCGAGCCGCGCGCGTCCTCGAGCACCTCGAGTGCCTCCGAGAGCTTGCCGAGCGCCTCGATCGTGAGGTCGGAGACCCCGTCGGGGCGCGTGTGCTCGGGGAGCGGTTCGTCGGGCACGGTCTCGTCGTCGCGCGGGCTCATGCCTGCATCATGCCGAGCGGATGTCGCGAGCGACACCCCTTGTCCGGGGCGGGAAGCTCTGTCGCCCGGGCCGGACCCGCGGTGCGGCCTCAGGCGCGGCGCGTGCGGGTGCGCTCGCGCGCGGCGGGTGCCGCGAGCCCCGCGATCACCATGAGTCCGAGGAGGAGCAGCAGTCCGTTGAGGATGCCGAAGTGCTCGCCGAGGAACCCGATGAGCGGAGGCCCGACGAGGAACGCGCAGTAGCCGATCATGGCGACCGCCGAGACGCGCGCCGCGGCATCCGCTCGATCGGGGACGTCGGCCGCGGCCGACATCCCGACCGGGAACGCCAGCGAGCAGCCGACGCCCCAGAGCGCCGCGCCGGCCACGAGCATCCAGGTCTCGGTCCCGAAGATGAACATCGACAGGCCCACTACGCCGATGCCGGCCATGACCTGGAGCACGATCACTCGGCCGAAGCGGTCGATGAACGGGCCGCCGAGCACGCGCGCGGCGGTGATCGCGATCGTGAACACCGTGAAGATCGCGGCGCCGGCGGTCGCGTCGAAGCCGTGCCCGTCGACGACCGCCAGGGCGAGCCAGTCGTTGGCGCTGCCCTCGGCGAAGGCCATGCCGAGCATGACGACGCCGATCAGCAGCAGGCGGACATCGGCCCACACCGAGAGGCTGCGCTTGAGCCGAACGGTCCACGGGTCGCGCGGGGCCTCGGTATGCGGATCGTCGCCGAGCTCCTCGCGAACGGGCACGAAGCGCACCGCGATGACGACGGCGACGGCGATCACCGCGGCGATGATGACGAGGTGCACCGACACGGAGAGGTCGAGCGCCGATGCCCCCGCGGCGAGTGCGGCACCGGCGACCGTGCCGAAGCTGAAGAACGCGTGCATGAGGGGCATCACGGTCTTGCCGAGCTCGCGTTCGGCCTCGGCGCCCTCGACATTCATCACGACGTCGACCGCGCCGTTGCCGAAGCCGAACAGCGCCAGTCCGATCACCACGAGCAGCACGCTCGGCAGCACCGAGCCGCCCACGCCGACGAACACGAGCCCGATCGAGACGGTGACGAGCATGCCGGTCATCGCCAGGCGAGCGCCGAACCGCGCCAGGAGCCACGGCGCGGCGATGAGCCCGAAGATCGAGGCGATCGATCCGGCGAGGATGACGAGGCCGACGCCCTGGGTGCTCAGGCCGACGTCGTCGCGCACCACCGGGAGGCGCGCGACCCAGCTCGCAAGGCTGAGACCCGAGAGGAAGAAGATCGCGAAGATCGCGTTGCGCCAGGCGATCAACTCGCGGCGCGGTCGAGCGGATGTCGCGGCCGCCGGAGCCGCGACACCTGGGGAGTTCGACTGCTGCTCGTGTTCGGTCATCGTCGGTGCGCTGTCTCGGTGCTGCGACATTACTGCCTCGTCGTCGGAGTGGTCTGGGTCCAGAAGGCTCGAATCGATTCGACTCGAATCGATTCGACTGTACCGGTGACGCGCGCCGCGGCGCAACCCGAAGTCACGGCGTTCTCGCAGCAAACGGGGGATGGCGCGAGCCCGGGCCGGCGTGTGATGATCATGCCAATCGAGGACGACGCAACTTGCACTGCGCCGTCCTCGTCCATGTTCCCGGCCCGGTGCCGGCCGTGGTGCCGGCCCGCGCGTCATCCGCCCCGCTCGCGTGACTACGATGGCTGGGTCACCTCGACGCTGCGCCGTGACCCTCGGCGCACGAAGCCGGCGCCGGCCCACCCCGCGGGCGCCCGTACGCAGAAGGCACCGCCGATGAAGGCCCTGTACAAGTCCGCGCCCGGCGCGGGATTCGAGTTCGTCGATCGTCCCGAGCCCGAGCCGGGGCCCGCCGACGTGAAGATCCGGGTGCTGCGCACGGGCATCTGCGGTACCGACCTGCACATCGACGAGTGGGACGACTGGTGCTCGTCCGAGATCCGCACGCCGCTGATCGCCGGTCACGAGTTCTACGGCGAGGTCGTCGAGGTCGGCGACCTGGTGCACGACGTGGCCGTCGGCGACCGCGTCTCGGGCGAAGGGCACATCGTGTGCGGCATGTGCCGCAACTGCCGTGCCGGCCGGCGCCAGATGTGCATCCGCACCAAGGGCCTGGGCCTCCATCGCGACGGCGCGTTCGCGGAGTATGTCGTGATCCCGGGCGAGAACGTCTGGGTGCACCACGCCGACGTCGACCCCGAGGTCGGTGCCATCTTCGATCCGTTCGGCAACGCCGTCCATACCGCCTTGGCCTTCTCGCTGGTCGGCGAGGACGTGCTCGTGACGGGCTGCGGCCCCATCGGGCTCATGTCGATCGCGGTGGCGCGCCACGTCGGGGCCCGGTTCATCGTCGCGTCCGACGTGAGCCCGGCGCGGCTCGAGCTCGCGACGCAGATGGGGGCGGATGCCACGGTCGACGTCTCGCGCGAGCGCATCCGCGACGTCCAGCCGCGCTTGGGCATGCGCGAAGGCTTCGACATCGGCTTCGAGATGTCGGGCTCGGCGAAGGCGCTGCCCGAGATGATCGAGAACATGAACCACGGCGGCCGGATCGCCCTGCTCGGCCTGCCGAGCGAGCCGTACGCCATCGACTGGGGCAAGGTCGTGACCCACATGCTCACGCTGAAGGGTATCTACGGACGCGAGATGTTCGAGACGTGGAACTCGATGAGCGCGATGCTGCAGACCAGCGCCGAGCTGCGTTCGCGCGTGGCATCCATCATCAGCGACCGCTACCCCGCGCACGAGTGGCGCGCGGGGTTCGACGCGGCCAGGTCCGGCGGCGCCGGCAAGGTCATCCTCGACTGGACGGAGGTCTGAGCGTGTACGGATCGGTGAAGGAGCAGCTGCGGGCGGAGCTCGACGAGATCGAGGCCGCCGGGCTCACGAAGCGCGAGCGCGGCATCCACGGGCCCCAGTCCTCGGAGATCGAGGTCGCGGGCCGAGAGGTGCTGAACTTCTGCGCGAACAACTACCTGGGGCTCGCGAACGACGCCCGCATCGTCGCCGCGGCCCACCGTGGACTCGACGAGTGGGGGTACGGCCTCGCGAGCGTGCGGTTCATCTGCGGAACCCAGGAGCTGCACCTCGAGCTCGAGCGGCGCGTATCCGAGTTCCTCCGTTACGACGACACCATCCTGTTCTCGTCGTGCTTCGACGCGAACGGCGGCGTCTTCGAGGTGCTCTTTCGGCCCGATGACGCGATCATCTCCGACGAGCTCAACCACGCGTCGATCATCGACGGCATCCGCCTGTCGAAGGCGCAGCGGTTCCGCTATCGCAATCGCGACATGGCCGACCTCGAGGCGAAGCTGCAGGAGGCGTCGGGCGCGCGCCGACGCGTGATCGTCACCGACGGCGTCTTCTCGATGGACGGCTACATCGCGCCGTTGCAGGAGATCTGCGACCTCGCCGAGCGGTACGACGCCCTCGTCTTCGTCGACGACTCGCACGCCGTCGGGTTCGTGGGCGAGCACGGCCGCGGCACGCCCGAGTACTGCGGCGTCGAGGGCCGGGTCGACATCACGACCGGCACGTTCGGCAAGGCGCTGGGCGGGGCATCCGGCGGCTACGTCGCCGCCCGCCAGGAGATCGTCGACCTCCTGCGCCAGCGTGCGCGCCCGTACCTGTTCTCGAACACGCTCGCGCCGGCGATCGTCGCGGGCACGATCGAGGCGCTCCGGCTCGTGTCGGAATCGGGCGACCTGCGCGAGCGGCTCGTCGCGAACGCCGCGCTGTTCCGCGAGCTGATGACGGACGCGGGCTTCGAGCTGCTGCCCGGCTCCCACCCGATCGTCCCGGTCATGTTCGGCGACGCCGCGCTCACGGCCCGCGTCGCCGATGCGCTGCAGGAGCGCGGCGTCTACGTCACCGCGTTCTCGTATCCGGTCGTGCCGAAGGGGCTCGCGCGGATCCGCGTGCAGCTGTCGGCCGCGCACACCGAGGACGAGGTGCGTCGTTGCGTCGCGGCGTTCGCCGAGGCGCGTGACGCGGTGGGCGCTGCGGCGTAGCCTTCCACAGGTTGGAGTATCGGAGGTGCCCATGGACGACGACTTCGTGGCGACGTCGAGGGTCGAGATCGACGCACCACCCGAACGGGTCTGGGCCGTCATCACCGACCCCGCCGCGGCGCGCGAGTTCATGTTCGGGACCGAGCTGGCGACCGATTGGGCGGTGGGCGAGCCCATCCGCTGGCGCGGCGAGTGGGAGGGCACGCCCTACGAGGACCACGGCACCGTGCTCGAGTTCGAGCCGCCACGACGGCTCGTCACCACGCACTTCAGCCCGCTGAGCGGGCAGGAGGACGTGCCCGAGAACCACCACACGCTGACGTGGACGATCGACGGCGACGGCCCGACGGTGCTCACGCTGGCCCAGGACGGGAATCCGACACCCGAGGCCGCCGCGCACTCGCAGCGCAACTGGGACTCGCTCGTGGCGAGCGTCAAGGCGATCGCCGAGCGCTCGTGAACGGCGGCGCCGCCGAGATGCCGGTTCGACCGGGTTTCGCCGCGACGGACCCCGCCGAAGTGGCATCTCGGCGCGTGAAACGCGACCGCCGGCGCGGATCGAATCGATTCGACCGTAGAATCGGACCGTGACCATCGAATCATCCGCGCCCGAGACCGGCGTCGTCCCGCGCGTGACGCTCGCCGACGTCGCCGCCAGGGCCGGCGTCTCGGCGTCGACCGCGTCGCTCGCGTTCAGCGGCTCCGGCCCGGTGTCGGATGCCACGAAGGAGCGCGTGTTCGCCGCCGCCGCCGAGCTCGGCTACGGCGGACCCGACCCGCGAGCCCGTTCGCTCCGCCGCGGCCGCTCGGGCATCGTGGGCGTCGTGCTCGAGGAGCGCGTGCGCGCCGCCTTCCTCGACCCCGTGAAGATCCAGACCCTCGACGGGCTCACCGAGGGCATCGCACCGCTCAAGGCCGGCCTGCTGCTCCTCACCGACACCGGCGACGACGAAGCCCCCGTGAGCATCGATACCGCGCCGCTCGACGCGGTCGTGCTCATCGGGTGCAGCCCGCGATTCCAGCGCCAGGTCGAGTCGCTGCAGCGACGCGGCATCCCGATCGTCGCCATCGAGGGGGCGCCCGGCGGTGCCATCCCCGAGATCACGATCGACAACCGCGCGGCCACGCGACTGGGCGCCGAGCACCTGCGCGACCTGGGGCACACGGATGTCGCGACCGTCACGCTCCCGTTCGAACCCACGCGAACACGCGGCGCCCTCACGACCGAGATGGAGTCGACCGCGACGGTCGACACATCCGTCGAACGCCTCCGCGGCGCGCGCGACGTCTTCCCCGACGTGCGTGTGCAGGTCGGCGCGGCGAGCTCGATCGAGGAAGGCCTCGAGGCGGGTCGCGCCATCCTGGCCGACGCCGCGACCCGGCCGACCGCGGTCATCGCGCAGAGCGACCTCCTCGCCGCAGGCGTCATCCAGGCCGCCGAGGAGCTCGGCCTGCGCGTGCCCGAGGACGTGAGCGTGATCGGCTTCGACGGCATCCGCGTCGACGGCCTGCAGCACGACCTCACGACGCTCGTGCAGCCGTCGGTCGCGAAGGGCCGCGCCGCGGGCGAGGCGATCGTGCGCATGCTGTCGGGCGAGCCCGCCGCGGGCACCGACTTCACGAGCACCCTCCACGTCGGCGAGACGACCGCCCCGCCGCGCGCCTGAGCCCCGTGGCTACTCGGGCGTGATCTCGCCCGACCCCGAGACCGTGCTGCGCACCTCGGGCCGTCCCGAGTAGCGCACCGTGCCGCTGCCCGAGAGCGTGACGTCGAGCGAATCCGACGCGTCGACCGAGATCTCACCGGAGCCGGAGAGCACCACCTGCGCGTTCGCCGAGCTCAGTTCGCTCGCGTCGACGTCGCCCGACCCGCTCAGGTCGACCACGAGCTGGTCGGTGCTGCCCGAGGTCTCGATCTGACCCGAGCCGCTGATCGAGAGGCGCACTGCGGATGCGTCGAGCTCGTCGGTCTCGATGTCGCCCGAGCCGCGCAGGTCGACCGAGACCTCCTCAGCGTCGCCGAACTCGGCCGAGATGTCGCCCGATCCGTTGATGATCACGGAATCGAGGGACGTCACCGTGACATCCATCTCGAGATCGCGTTCGCCCACGATGAGCGGCCCGCGGCGCATCTCGATCACGAGCTTGTCGCCCTCTGTGTCGGTGTAGAGGCGATCCAGGACGTTCTCGCCACCGGTCACGGTGAAGGACGGTTCATCGCCCAGCCGGATGGTCAGGTCGCCGCCGCTGCGCAGTTCGACCTCGGTGGCATCGTCGATGTCGCGATCCTCGGTGCGGCGGTCGCCCGCCGTGACGAACGGGACGCACGCCGTGAGCACGAGCATCGAGGCGGCGACCGCGACGGCTCCGCCCGCGCGGGGAACGGTGACACGTCGGCTGGACATGGCAGCTCCTTCGTCGGGGTGTGGATGCCTCGACGCTAGCGAGCCCGGACGCCGGCCCGCGGGCCGTTGGTCACGCGGGCGCGCCCGTGACGATCCACGCCCGACCGCGCGCGCGGAGCCCGAGCGTCACCGCGCGCGCGGCCAGGTACCCGATCGCGAATGCCGCGGTGAGGGCCGCAAGCGCCGCCGCGCCGGGCACCGCGGGGCCTGAGGCATCCGCCCACCACACGACGCCGAACGCGAGCGGCACGAACACCGCGAGGTTCACGAGCCCGGTCCACGCCAGGTAGCGCGCATCGCCCGCGCCGATGAGCACGCCGTCGAGCACGAACACGAATCCGCCGAGCGGCGCCGAGAGACCGAGCACGACGAGCGACGGGGGCAGGAGGGCCGCGACGTCGGCCGACGAGGTGAAGACGGCGGGCAGCACCCACGCAGTCGCGATCACGAGCGCGCCGATGACGGCGCCGGAGCCGATGCCCCACTCGACGCACCGCCGCAGCACCGCACGGACCTGCGCGACGTCGCCCGCGCCGAGCCCCTTGCCGATGAGCGCCTGCGCCGCGATGGCGAGCGCATCCAGCGCGAACCCGAGCGTGAAGTAGATCGTGATGGCGACCTGGTAGGCCGCGAGCTCGTCGCGCCCGAGGGATGCCGCGGCCCACGTCGCGAGCAGCAGCGCGACGCGCAGGCTCAGCGTGCGGAGGAAGAGCCATCCGCCCGACTTCGCACCGCGCAGCACGCCCGCGTGGTGCGGCCACGGGCTCGCGCCGACTCGTGCAACGTGGCGCGCGATCACCACGAGGTAGACGAGGACCATGCCCCACTGAGCGACGACCGTGCCGATCGCCGAACCGGCGATGCCCCATCCGAGCCCGTAGATGAACAGCGCGTTGAGCGCGATGTTCGCCGTGAAGCCGACGCCCGCGACCCAGAGCGGCGTGCGAGTGTCCTGCAGGCCGCGCAGCAGTCCGGTCGCGGCGAACACCACGAGCATCGCCGGCAGCCCGGCCATCGAGATGGCGAGGTAGGTCGTCGCCTGGGCCGTCACCTCGGCCGACGCGCCGAAGGCGCTCACGAGCCACGGCGAGGCGAGCCATCCGACGACCCCCAGCACGGCGCCCAGCCCGAGGGCCAGCCACAGCCCGTCGACGCCGGATGCGACCGCACCGCGCTCGTCGCCCGCGCCGAGCCGTCGCGCGACCGACGGCGTCGTCGCGTAGGCGAGGAAGATCATCAGCCCGATGATCGTCTGGAGCACCGCGCTCGCGAGGCCCAGGCCGGCGAGCGGCGCCGCGCCCAGGTGGCCGATCATCGCGGTGTCGGCCAGCAGGAACAGCGGCTCGGCGACGAGCGCGCCGAGCGCGGGCACCGCGAGGCGCAGGATGTCGCGGTCGACCTCGCGGCGGGCGGCGACGTCGATGGTGGCCGGGTCGCTCACTTCGACTCGACGATCTCCTTGCCGAGCGGCGCGAGCGAGACGGGGATCAGCTTGAAGTTGGCGATGCCGAGCGGGATGCCGATGATCGTCAGGCACATGATCACGCCGGTGATGAGATGCTCGAGCGCGAGCCACCAGCCCGCGAGGAGCACCCACACGACGTTGCCGAGGAACGAGAGCACGCCGGAACGCGGGTTCGAGACGACCTCGCGCCCGAACGGCCACAGCGAGTAGTTGGCGATGCGGAACGACGCGATGCCCCACGGGATCGTCACGATGAGCACGCACATGAGGAGGCCGGCGAGCATGTACCCGATCCAGAGCCAGATGCCCGCGAGGATCAGCCAGATGACGTTGAGGATCGTGTTCATGATGGCTCGATCCTCGCACTCCCCGCCGACGTCCGCGAGGGCCGCCCGCCCGCGTCCGCTCGCGCGGTGCCCGGGCGTATGATGCGGCCGTGACCACTCGGGAGTCGGTCCGCGCGATGCGGCGCCTCCGCGTCCGGCGGGGATTCCGACTCCACCCTGCCCAGGCGGTCGTGGTCGGGTTCGCGATCACGGTGGCCGTCGGCACGTTGCTGCTGTGGCTCCCGCCGATGACCCTGAACCCCGACGGCACGTCGTTCATCACCGCCCTGTTCACGTCGACCAGTGCGGTGTGCGTCACCGGGCTCACGGTCGTCGACACGCAGGCGCACTGGAGCCCGCTCGGGCAGGTCGTGATCATGGCGCTCATCCAGGTCGGCGGACTCGGCATCATGATCTTCGCGTCGCTCATCGGGCTCGTCCTCGCGCGCAAGATGTCGGTCCGCTCGCGACTCAACACGGCGGCCGAGGCGAAGACCGTCGGCTACGACGACGTCCGGGGCCTGATCCGGGGGATCGTGCTCATCTCCTTCACGATCGAGGCGATCACGTGGGCGTTCCTCTTCCCGCGCTTCCTGTTCGGATATGCCTACGAGCCGGGGGAGGCCGCCTGGTACGCGATCTTCCACTCGGTCTCGTCGTTCAACAACGCCGGGTTCGCGCTCTACTCCGACAGCCTGATGGGCTTCGTCGACGACCCCTTCATCTGCCTGCCGATCTGCGCGGCCATCATTCTCGGCGGCCTCGGCTTCCCGGTCATCATGCAACTGCGCAAGGAGTTCGCGAGGCCGCTGCACTGGTCGATGAACACGAAGCTCGTGCTCTGGGCCACGCCGATCCTCCTGGTCGCGGGCACGATGTACCTCACGGTGGTGGAGTGGAGCAATCCCGACACGTTCGGCCGGCTGAACCCCGCCTCGCGGATCCTCGCCGGCTTCTTCGCCTCGGTGCAGACGCGCAGCTCCGGCTTCAACACCGTCGACACCGGGCTCATGCGCGACGAGAGCTGGGTCGGCATGGACGTGCTCATGTTCATCGGCGCCGGCCCGGCCGGCACGGGCGGCGGCATCAAGGTGACGACGTTCGCGGTGCTGTTCTTCATTCTGCTCACCGAGCTGCGCGGCGAGGGAGCCGTCAACATCTTCGGCAAGCGCCTCTCGCGTGCCGTGCACCGGCAGGCGATCACCGTCGTGCTCATCGCGGTCGGGGCGGTCATGTCGGCGACCGTGGTGCTCATGCTGTTCACCGGTCTCACGTTCGACGTCGTACTGTTCGAGGTGATCTCGGCGTTCGCCACGGTGGGCCTGTCCACCGGCATCACCGGCGACTTCGCCGAGATCGAGCAGGCCGTGCTCGTGTTCCTCATGTTCGCGGGACGCCTCGGCCCCCTGACACTCGGCACGGCCATCGCGCTCCGCGACCGCCGCATCCTGTACGAACTCCCGAAGGAGAGGCCCGCGATTGGCTAGGTTCACGCTCTTCGGCGGCGCATCGGACACCTCGCGCCGCATCGCCGAGGCCGACTCGGTCGCGGTCATCGGACTCGGGCGGTTCGGCACGTCCCTGGCGCTCGAGCTCATGGCGGGCGGCACCGAGGTGCTCGGCATCGACGCCGACGAGGAGATCGTGCAATCCCTCAACGGGGTCCTCACCCAGGTGGTCCGGGCCGACTCGACCAAGACCGAGGCGCTCCAGCAGCTCGCGGTCGACGAGTTCGACCGGGTCGTCGTGGCGATCGGGTCCGACATCACCGCGTCGATCCTGACCTGCTCGGTGCTGCTGGGCATGAAGGTCCCCGGCATCTGGGCGAAGGCGGTCACCGAGCAGCACGCGCTCATCCTCGAGCAGCTCGGGGTGCACCGCGTGATCCGCCCCGAGGCCGAGATGGGCCGGCGGGTCGCGCACCTGGTGCGCGGAGCGGCTCAGGACTACATCGAGATCGACCGTGGCTACGCGATCGTGAAGTCCGCCCCGCCCGCCCGTCTGCACGGCATCCCGCTCGGGCAGACCGGCCTGCGCAAGGAGTTCGGCGTCACGGTCGCGGCGTTCAAGAAACCCGGCGGCGAGTGGCACAACGCCGACGCCGACACCGTGCTCTCCGAGGGCGACACGATCCTCATCGTCGGGCCCACGCGCAAGGCCGAGGGGTTCGCCCAACTGCGGTGAGGGGCGGATGGCGCGCCGTCGTGCCATCCGTTCAGCCGGTTCGAAGCGACCCGCCACGTAGGCTGTGGGGATGAGCGCTGCGACGACGCCCTCCGGTATCATCCTCGACGAACTCGACCCCGACGTGCGCCCGCAGGACGACCTGTTCCGGCACGTCAACGGCAAGTGGATCGCGCGCACCGAGATCCCCGCCGACAAGGCGCGGTACGGCAGCTTCATCGTGCTCTACGAGGAGGCCGAGAAGGCCGTCCGCGAGATCATCCAGGAGGCCCAGGGCGCCGAGCCCGGCACCGAGGCACGCAAGGTCGGCGACCTCTACGCGTCGTTCATGAACGAGGAGCGCGCCGAGCTCCTGGGGGCCACGCCGATCGCCGCGCAGCTCGTCGAGGCGTCGCTGCCGGGCAGCGTCGAGCAGCTCCTCGAGACCGCCGGTCGGCTCGAGCGCCAGGGCGTGTCGGGCTTCGCGCAGCTCTTCGTCGACAACGATCCCGGCGATCCCGAGCGCTACCTGGTGTTCGTCGAGCAGGGCGGCATCGGGCTGCCCGACGAGAGCTACTACCGCGAGGAGCGGTTCGGGCCCATCCGCGAGAAGTACCTCGCGCACCTCGAGCGCATGTTCGGCCTCGCGAAGCTCGCCGATCCGGCCGGCCGCGCGCGTCGCGTCTTCGACCTCGAGACCGAGATCGCGGCCTCCCATTGGACCAACGTCGACTCGCGCGACAGCCAGAAGACGTACAACCTGATGCCGTGGGCGGATGTCGCGGCCGCGGCATCCGTCGACCTCGACGTGTGGCGCGATGCCATGGGCGTGCCCGCGCGCGCGTTCGACGAACTCGTCGTGCGCCAGCCGAGCTTCGTCGAGGGAGTCGGGCGGCTGCTGACCGACGATCGGCTCCCGGCCTGGCGCGACTGGCTCGCCTGGCAGGTCGTGCGCAGTTCCGCGGCCTACCTCTCGTCCGACTTCGTCGAGGCGAACTTCGACTTCTACGGCCGCACGCTCACGGGCACGCCAGAGCTGCGCGAACGATGGAAGCGCGGCGTCTCGTTCGTCGAGGCCTCGGTGGGCGAGGCGGTCGGCCGCATCTACGTCGAGCGGCACTTCCCGCCGGCCGCGAAGGAGGCGATGGACGAGCTCGTCGAGAACCTCGTGGAGGCGTATCGGCAGTCCATCTCCGAGCTCGACTGGATGGGCGAGGAGACCCGCGCGAAGGCGCTCGACAAGCTCGAGAAGTTCACGCCGAAGATCGGCTACCCGGTGAAGTGGCGCGACTACTCGACCATGGCGGTCTCGGCCGACGACCTCGTCGCCAACGTCCGCGCCGCGGCGGAGTTCGAGTTCCACCGCCAGCTCGGCAAGATCGGGCAGCCCATCGATCGCGACGAGTGGTTCATGACGCCGCAGACCATCAACGCGTACTACAACCCGGGCTTCAACGAGATCGTGTTCCCGGCGGCCATCCTGCAGTTCCCGTTCTTCGACGCCGAGCGCGACGCCGCATCGAACTACGGCGCGATCGGCGCGGTGATCGGGCACGAGATCGGGCACGGCTTCGATGACCAGGGCTCGCGCTTCGACGGCGACGGGCGCCTCATCGATTGGTGGACCGAGGCCGACCGCGCCGCGTTCGAGGAGCGCACCAAGGCCCTGATCGACCAGTACGACGTCCTCGTGCCCGAGCAGCTCGAGGCGTCTTCCGACGGCGAGCACCACGTGAACGGCGCCCTCACGATCGGGGAGAACATCGGGGACCTCGGCGGCCTCGCGATCGCGTGGAAGGCGTACCAGCTCTCGCTCGGCGGGACGACGCCGCCCGTGATCGACGGCCTCTCGGGCGCCCAGCGGTTCTTCCTCTCGTGGGCGCAGGCGTGGCAGCTCAAGGGCCGCGACGAGGAGGTCATCCGCCTCCTCGCGATCGATCCGCACTCGCCGAACGAATTCCGGTGCAACCAGATCGTCCGCAACATCGACGAGTTCTACACTGGCTTCGAGGTCACTTCCGATGACGCGCTCTGGCTCGATCCGGCCGAGCGCGTGCGCATCTGGTAGCGCCCCGCCGAAACCGCCGTCCATCCGTCGCACGCACCGCTTGGCCGCGGTGGGGGAGCGCGCGACCCGAACGAAAGCCGCCTGTACCGCCGTGGTGACCTCGTCGCAGGATTCCGAGCGCCGTGCTCGACACGCCAGCATCAACCGAGGACGCCGCCGCGCCGACGAACCGAACGAGGACTTCTCGCGCGGGTTCGACACGCTGGGCGAGCTCGCGCTCGCGGGCGTGCAGGTGTCGGCGCGCGCGACCGACCTCGCGACCGGCCGCGTGCTGTTCTCGGTCGACGACCACGTGGTCATGCCGACCGCGTCCATCGGCAAGGTGCTGCTGCTCGTCGAGGTCGCCTCTCGCCTGGGGCATGCGAGCCCCGAGGCGTTCACCGTGCTCGACCGGGCGCCGCGAGACGCCGTGGGCGACTCGGGCATCTGGCAGCACCTGCAGACGCCGTCCCTGCCGATGGCCGACCTCGCTGCGATGGTCGGCGCCACGAGCGACAACCTCGCGACGAACGTGCTCATCCGGCACATCGGCCTCGAGGCGGTGCGCGCGCGTACCGAGGCGCTCGGCCTGACGCGCACCGCCCTGCTCGACCTCGTGCGCGACCATCGGGGGCCCGACGACGCGCCGCAGCTCTCGATCGGCTCGGCGAAGGAGCTCACCTGGCTGTTCGCCTCGCTCGCGCGCGGCGAGATCGTCAGCTCAGAGGTCTCCCAGCGGGTGGTCGGATGGCTCTCGCTGAACTCCGACCTCTCGATGGTCGCGGCCGCCTTCGGGCTCGATCCGCTCGCGCACCGGATGCCCGACCACAACCTGCTGCTGATGAACAAGACCGGCACCGACGGCGGCGTGCGCAGTGAGGTCGGCGTGCTGCGCGGCCCCCGTGCGAGCGTCGCCTACGCGGTCTCGATGTACTTCGCCGACACCAAGCTCGCCTCACGGCTCGCGGTGCTCGACGGCATGCGACAGGTCGGGGCCGACCTGCTCGAATACGTGCACTGAGCGAACCGCACCGATCGCTGCCTCGAACTGGGGGTTGCCCCGCTCCCCACGGAAGGCGCATACCTGAGAAAGGCTCCTCTTTTCGCGGGTCGAGGTCCGCCGCACCCGCGCCCGAGCAGGTGGTGACGATGCCCGAGTCCGTGTCCCCGCAGCGGCTGCCCCTCAGCCGTCGCACGTTCATCAAGGCGGCCGGCGCGGCCGGCGCCGGGTTCATCCTGTATGCGATGGGACCGGGCGGCCGCGCCACGGCGCTCGCGCAGGTCGCCCACGCCTCGCTCGATCCGGCCTCGATCACCAAGTTCGCGACCCCGCTGCTGATCCCGCCGGTCATGCCCCGCGCCGGCAGGATCACCACGCGCGGCGGCAAGAACATCGACTACTACGAGATCTCGATGCGCCAGCTCTCGCAGCAGGTCCTCCCGGCGGGGATGCCGGCGACCACGGTCTGGGGCTACGGCGCCGTCACGGCCGCGAGCAAGAAGGGCCTGCTGCTGCACCACGCGCCATCCCTCACGATCGAGGCGCAGTGGAACCGGCCCGTGCGCGTCAAGTGGATCAACGAGCTCGTCGACGGTACGGGCGGGTACCTTTCCCACCTGCTGCCGGTCGACCCGACGCTGCACTGGGCGAACCCCCCGGGCGGCGAGGAGCACCGCGACCATCGGCCGCACTTCGACGAGACGCCGGGGCCGTACACCGGTCCCGTCCCGATCGTGACCCACGTGCACGGCTCGGTCGGCGTGGGCGACGAGAGCGACGGCTACGCCGAAGCCTGGTACCTCCCGGCAGCGATCGACATCCCGGCCGGGTACGCGACCGAGGGCACGTGGTACGACTTCTTCGCGACGAAGGCCGGCGACGCGTACGGCGTCGAATGGGGTCCGGGCTTCGCGACGTTCCAGTACCCGAGCACGCAGCGCGCCTCGACGATCTGGTACCACGACCACACGCTCGGGATGACCCGACTGAACGTGTACGCCGGACCAGCCGGGTTCTTCCTCATCCGCGGCGGCCCCGAGGGCGACGACGCCCTGCTCGACGCGAGGACCGGCGCGCGCGCCATCCTGCCCGGGCCGGCTCCGAAGGAGGGCGACAAGTTCCCGCCGAACAAGACGTACTACGAGATCCCGATCGCGGTGCAGGACCGCTCGTTCAATCCGGACGGGTCGCTGTTCTACCCCGACTCGCGCGAGTTCTTCGACGGCATCGCCGGCGAGTACATTCCCGAGGGCGAGTTCTCGCCGATCTGGAACCCGGAGTTCTTCGGCGAGACGCTCATCGCCAACGGCAACACCTGGCCGTTCCAGGTCGTCGAGCAGCGCCGGTACCGGTTCCGGTTCCTCAACGGCTGCCAGTCGCGCTTCCTCATCCTGGACTTCGGTGACATCCCCGGCGTGCGCGCATGGCAGATCGGCAATGAGGGCGGGTTCCTGGCCGCGCCGGTCGACCTCGCGGAGCACGCGAATCGGCTGCTCCTGGGTCCGGCCGAGCGCGCCGACCTCGTGGTCGACTTCGCCGCCGTTCCCCTCGGGGACCACGTGCTCGGCAACGTCGGGCCCGACGAGCCGTTCGGCGGAGGCGAGCCCGGCGTCGACTTCCCGCTCGCGAACCCGCAGACGACCGGTCAGGTGCTCGCGTTCCGCGTGGTTCCGGCGGTGGGACCCGATCCGACCACGCCGCCCGAGCACCTGGTGCTGCCGCCGCTCACGCCGTTGCCGGCGGAGTCGTTCGTGCGCCCGCTCGCGCTCATCGAGCAGATGGGGGAGGGCGTGGATGCCGCGGGGGAGCCGCTCGAGGGGCCGACCGAGGCGCAGCTCGGTACGGTCGACGATGATGGTGTCCCGACCGAGTACGACTGGGACGACGAGATCACCGAGAATCCGGACGTCGGCAGCACCGAGGTGTGGGAGTTCTTCAACACCACGGGCGACGCCCACCCGATGCACGTGCACGAGGTCGCGTTCGAGGTCGTGAGCCGCGAGGGACTCGTGATGGAGGGGGAGGGCGAGGAGCGCGAGGTGGTCGTGCCCCTCCGGCTCGACGGGAACGTCACGCCGCCCGAGCCGTGGGAGACCGGCGTCAAGGACACCGTGATCGCCTATCCCGGCCAGGTCACGCGTCTCCGTGCCACCTTCGACCGTGCCGGCCAGTACGTGTGGCACTGCCACATCGTCGAGCACGAGGACAACGAGATGATGCGCCCCTACCGGATCGGCCCGGTGCAACCGGGCCAGCCCGGCGAGGAGGACGACTAGGCGACGGGCGGATGCCGCGATTCTCACGCCACGCGGCATCCGCCCGGCGGTGATCGTGGGCTCGGATCGAACGGTCGCAGATGCACGGTGCGGCGCGCCATCCGCGCCGTCTCGACGCCGCAGGCCGCTGCGCTCAGGGGGTGCGCGCCGGGTCCAGCAGCCGCTCGACGCCCTCGAGCACCGCGCGATGCGTCTCGGGTGCGCCGAGGATCCGGAAGTGCCCCGGCACCGGCACGCGGATGTTCGTCGCCCCGTCGAGCACGCTGCCGTCGGGGATGTGCGGGTCGAAGCGCCCGAACACCGACACGATCCTCGAGTTGACGGATGACGCGCGCCCGAGCATCACGATCGTCTCGTCGCTCGGCAGCAGCGCCCGCACGCTCGGGTCGATGAGGAGCCGGGCCAGCCGCGACCCCGCGAACGGCGTGGTGATGGCGACCAGGCCCAGCAGCCCGCGGGCGGGGGCGGGCACGGCATCCGCCTCGGACACCAGCAGCTGCTTCGCGATCAGGCCGCCCTTGCTGTGCGCGACGATCACCCGGCCCGCGGCCGGCACGGGCACCTTGGCGAGTGCGCGGCCGAGCCGGTTCGCGGTGTCGGCGATGCCACGGCGGTTCGTGCCCATGCCGTGCACGACGCGCACGCGGTATCCCGCCCGGTTCACGGCGTCACCGAGCGGCCGCATGAACGACCAGTGCTCGTAGATGCCGGGGAGCATCACGACCTCGGGCAGGCTCGCGTCGCCCGTGCGCCAGCGCCCCGGAGGGATCCAGCCCTCGAACACGATCGCGACCTGCCGCCATCCGGCGTACACGTAGTCGCCCGCCCACCACCAGGCGCGTTCGATCCGCGACGGCTCCTCGGGCGTCGACACGCGCTCGACCTCCCGGCCGACCGACTCGCCGCGCGCGTGGGCCTCGATGAGCTCGGCGACGCGCTCGCCGGCCGTGACCATCGTCTCGTGTCCGCGGTCGGGCACCTCGACGTAGCGGCCGTCGGGCAGGATGTTCGCGACCTCCTCGGCCCACGCACGGGGCGCGAGGCGGTCGTGCTCGCCGCGGATGACGAGCGTCGGCGCCGCGACATCCGGCAGCACCAGCTCGATGCGATGCGCCAGCATCTGGTGCAGCTTCTTGAAGTACCAGCGCGGGCCGGCCTGCAGGTACATGCGGATGCCGAGGACCACGACCTTCGGGCGGATCAGCGAGGGGTCCTCGGCGAGGCGGATGGCCTGGACCACCGCGGAACGCTCGCGCGGGTTGACCGTCGGCGCGACGAGCACGAGCGACGCGATCAGGTCGGGGCGCTGAGCCGCGGTCTCCGCGACGATCTGCGTGCCCATCGAGTGGCCGACCAGCACGACCGGCCCCGGCAGCGCCTCCGCATCGATCAGTTCGGCGAGGTAGGCGCCGGCCTCCGACATGGTCTGCGGATGGCTCGGCTCGGGCGCCTCGCCGAAGCCCGGCAGGTCGAGCGCGAGCACCCTGCCCTCGCGAGCGAGCGCGTCGGCCAGGTCGGAGAAGTAGCGGTGGCCCATGCCGATGCCGTGCACGAGCACGAACGTCGGGGCGTCGGCGCGCTCGCTGCCGGCCTCGGTGATCACCGTCACCGCGTCGCCGCGGCGGAACTCGCGGATGCCGTCCACCCGGTCCCCTTCCCCCCGCGCGCATTCAGGAGAACGGAGGCTGCTCAGGAGCGGATCCGTCCTCGCGTCCTGAGCAGCGCGTGAACTCCTGAGACCGAGTCTGCCGGATGCCGCTGGGCCGGCGCTGCTCGTCGTCGGGGGGTTGCGAGGTCGGCCGTGCCGGTGCGACGGCGGACCCGCCCTCACTACGCTGGCTCGCAGTGCGATCGCGAAGGGGCGAGCCGATGACCGATGCCAACCGCGCCGTGGCGCGTGCCGCGCAATCCGACATCTACCGAGCGGGCCTTTCGGGCACGCGACCCGCGGTGCCGGTCGACCCGGCCGCGCTCGAGCGGGCGGCGCGCAAGGCCCTCCCCGCCGAGGCCTTCGCGTACCTCGCCGGCGGCGCCGGATCGGAGTCGACCATCGCCGCCAACCGCGCCGCCTTCGCGCGCTGGGCGATCTGGCCGCGCGTGCTGCGCGACGTCGCCGAGCGCGACCTCTCGATCGAGCTGCTCGGCCGCCGCCGGCCGACGCCGTTCGTGCTGTCGCCGATCGGCGTGATCGAGCTGGCCCATCGCGAGGCGGATGTCGCGGTCGGTCGGGCCGCGGCGGCGCTGGGCGTGCCGTACGTGCTCTCCAACCAGGCGTCGCGCCCGATGGAGGAGGTCGCCGAGGCGATGGGCGACGGTGCGCGCTGGTTCCAGCTGTACTGGAGCGGCTCCGACGAGCTCAACGCCTCGTTCGTCCGGCGGGCCGAGGCATCCGGCTGCGAGGCGATCGTCGTCACGCTCGACACGCACCTCCTCGGATGGCGCGTGCGCGACCTCGATCTGGGCTTCCTGCCGTTCCTGCGGGGGCAGGGCATGGCGCAGTACACGTCCGACCCCGTGTTCGCCGGTCTCGTGCGGGAGCGGGTGGCGCGCGGCTCGGACCGCGGAGTGCGCCCGCGGGTGACGCCGACCCTGCTCAGGTCGGCGTTCGCGATCGCCCGGTCCGGCGCCCGTACTCCGCTCGTGGAGGGCGGCGTGCGAGCCGCGCTGCGTTCGCCCATCCCGCTCGCGGCGATCGAGACGTTCCTCGAGTACTTCGCGAATCCGGCGCTCGAGTGGCCCGATCTCGCCCGCCTGCGCGAATGGACGAGCCTCCCCATCCTGCTCAAGGGCGTCCTGCACCCGGATGACGCATCCCGCGCGCTCGACCACGGGGCCGACGGCCTCGTCGTCTCCAACCACGGCGGGCGCCAGGTGGACGGCGCGGTCGCCGCGCTCGACGCGCTGCCCGGCGTGGTGGATCGGGTCGGCGGGCGCGTGCCCGTCATCCTCGACAGCGGCGTGCGCGGCGGCGCCGACGCCGTGAAGGCGCTCGCGCTGGGCGCGACCGCGGTCGGCCTGGGGCGGTCCTACGCCTACGGACTCGCGATCGCGGGCGAGGCGGGCGTGCGCGAGGTCGTACGCAACCACCTCGCGGAGCTCGACCTCACCGTCGGGCTGGCGGGGCACCGTTCCCTCGCGGAGCTCGGCCCGGACACGCTCCGCGCCGCGTAGCCGTACGGCGGGCGGGCCTCAGTCGATGAGGTCGGATGCCGCGAGCCGGCGCAGCACCTCGACGCCCGCCGGCGGGCAGCGGTACGCGTCGGCCGTGCCGACCCAGTGCACCGCGCCGACCTCGCCCGAGGGCGACGGCGCGGCATCCGTCTCGGCCAGGAAGACGTGCATGAGCACGTGCTGCCCCTCGGCCTGGCCGTGCGCGAGCTCCCGGACCGTGAACGCCTCGGCGAGGACGGCGGGATCGAGCGCGATGCCGACCTCCTCGCACGCCTCGCGCGCCGCCGCCTGGGCCGGCGTCTCGCCCGGGTCGATCTTGCCGCCCGGCATGTAGTGCACGTCGCGGCCACGTGCCGTGACCATGAGGACCCGTCGATCGCGCACGAGCGCGATGGCGGCGACATGCAGGTCGGGCGGGTGCGGCATCCGCCCAGCCTACGGACGCGGGTGCGAGGTCACGGGTGCTGCTCGCTCGTGAAGACGTCGTTGAGCGTCACGGTCGTGAGCCCGCGCTCGTCGAGGATCGACTCGAGCCGGGGGAACACGTACGTCACGGGGTCGTGGTTGAGGTGGCCGATGATGATGCGGCCCGCGGCGAACCACTCGACCGCGAGGTCGATGATCGCCTGCTGGCCGAGCTCGCCGGAATCGCCGAGCGAGCCGTACCAGAGCGTGGGCACCGTGTAGCCGATCGCCGCCGCCGCGGCGTCGACGCGCGCGTCGTGGAGGCCGTAGGGCGGGCGGAAGTACGGGCGGGCGTCGACGCCGTACACGGAGGCGAGGTAGTCGTGGTTGCGCTGCAACTCGGCCTGTATGCCCGCGTCGTCGAGCGTCGTGAGGTCGGGATGCGACCAGGTGTGGTTGGCGAGCTGGATCTGGCCGCTCTCGACGAGTGGACGGATCGCGTCGGCGTTCTCGTCCCACGAGGCGTAGGTGCCGTTCACGAAGTAGGTGAGGCGGATGCCGCTGCGCGCCGCGAACGCGGTGTAGGCGGCGACCACGGCCGAGTCGGTGCCGTCGTCGACGGTCCAGGCCATCACCTCGCCCGCCTCGGGCGGCAGCGCCGTGAGCGCGCCGGGCGGCACGGGGACGCGGTCGAGGTTCGGCCCTGCAGCGAGCACCGGCTCGGGCGCCGGACCGGATCCGGTGGCCTGCTGGTCGGCCGCGCACTTGACGAGCACGGCGGCGGCGCCGAGGCCCAGGCCGGTGAGCAGCGCACGACGCGTCAGGCTGCCCATGGTGCTCCCCACCGGCGCCGGCGTTCGGACGCCACGCGGCCGTTGTACACCCGACGGGGTGCCGTCGCCGGTCGCGGCGCCCGTGCGGCGCGGATCCCGCGACATCCGCCGCCTCGCGCATTTCGTAGGATGGACGGGACTTCGGGCATCTCCGCCCCGACCCCCACGCACACCAGGACCATTGGAGCCACCGTGGCCGCACCCAGCCGTCTCGACGCCGTCATCACCCTCGCCCAGCACCGGGGCTTCGTCTTCCAGGCGGGTGAGATCTACGGCGGATCCCGGTCGGCCTGGGACTACGGCCCCCTGGGCGTCGAGCTCAAGGAGAACATCAAGCGCCAGTGGTGGCGCACCGTCGTGCAGGGTCGCGACGATGTCGTCGGCCTCGACTCGAGCGTCATCCTGCCCACGCAGGTGTGGGAGGCCTCGGGCCACGTCGAGGTGTTCACCGATCCGCTCATCGAGTGCCTGCACTGCCACAAGCGCTTCCGCGAGGACCACCTCGTCGAGGCGTACGAGGAGAAGAAGGGCCGTGCACCCGAGAACGGGCTCGGCGACATCGTGTGCCCGAACTGCGGCACGCGCGGCCAGTGGACCGAGCCGCGGGCGTTCTCGGGCCTGCTCAAGACCTTCCTCGGCGTCGTGGACGACGACTCGGGCCTGCACTACCTGCGCCCCGAGACCGCGCAGGGCATCTTCGTGAACTTCGCCAACGTGCTGCAGGCGGCGCGCATGAAGCCGCCGTTCGGCATCGGCCAGATCGGCAAGTCGTTCCGCAACGAGATCACGCCCGGCAACTTCATCTTCCGCACGCGAGAGTTCGAGCAGATGGAGATGGAGTACTTCGTCGAGCCCGGCACCGACGAGCAGTGGCACCAGTACTGGATCGACGCGCGCCTGCAGTGGTACATCGACCTCGGCATCGACCCCGAGAACCTGCGCCTGTTCGAGCACCCGAAGGACAAGCTCAGCCACTACTCCAAGCGCACGGTCGACATCGAGTACCGCTTCGGCTTCACCGGCGGCGAGTGGGGCGAGCTCGAGGGCGTCGCCAACCGCACCGACTTCGACCTGTCGACGCACGCGAAGCACTCCGGCAAGGACCTCTCGTTCTTCGACCAGTCGAAGAACGAGCGCTGGACGCCGTACGTGATCGAGCCGGCGGCCGGCCTCACGCGCTCGCTCATGGCCTTCCTCGTCGACGCCTACCACGTCGAGGAGGTGCCCAACGCGAAGGGCGGCACCGACTCGCGCACCGTGCTGAAGCTCGACCCGCGCCTCGCCCCCGTGAAGGCGGCGGTGCTCCCGCTCTCGCGCAACGAGCGCCTCTCGCCCCTCGCACGCGAGGTCGCCGCCAACCTGCGCAAGCTCTGGAACGTCGAGTTCGATGACGCCGGCGCGATCGGCCGCCGCTACCGCCGCCAGGACGAGATCGGCACGCCGTTCTGCGTCACGGTCGACTTCGACTCGCTCGACGACGACGCCGTGACGGTGCGCGACCGCGACACCATGGGGCAGGAGCGCGTTCCGCTCGGGGAGCTGCAGTCGTACCTCGCCGCGCGCCTCGTCGGCGCCTGAGCGCCGCGGAGCCGCCGCCCGGCTCCCTCCGGCACGACCTCGTTTCAGGAACCCGGAGGCTGCTCAGGACGCGATCCGCTGAATCGTCCTGACGAGCCTCCGACGTCCTGAATCGGGCGGCGGGATGGCGCCGACGCCGATGACCGCGATGGCCGGCGCGTGGGGCGCTCTGGGACTGACGGCACCGCGCGCGCGTCAGCCGCGAAGTCGCCGCCACTCGCGGCGGAGCATCGCGTACGCGGCGGTGTCCTGCCATCCGTCGTCGTCGTACTCCTCCTCGAGGAGCGTCGCCTCGAGCCGCATGCCGAGGCGTTCGCAGAGGCGGGCGGATGGTGCGTTCCGCGCGTCGAGGTGGGCGTAGACGCGGTGCGCGGCGAACCGCCCGAAGGCGACGTCGAGGAGTGCCTCGGCGCCCTCGCGGGCGAGCCCGCGGCCCTGGAAGTCGGGGTGGACCACCCACCCCACCTCGAGCTGCGCGTGCTGCAGGCTGCCGAGGCGGATCATGAGGTCGCCGACCACGCGATCGGGTAGCGCGTGCCCCGTCGCCACCTCGCGCAGCGACGGCTCGCCCGTCAGCACCATCGCGAGGAACACCGCGTCGCCATCGGCCTGCAGTCGCCGCATCTCGGCCCGCAGCCTGGTGTGCTCGGCCGCCTCGTCGCGGTTCCGCTGCGGCCATGGGATGTAGCGGAGCACGTCGGGCAGCCGCTGGTACTCCCAGACGTCGTCGGCGTCGGATGCCGCGAGCGGGCGCAGCACCATCCGCTCGGTTCGCAGGGGGCGATGGTCGAATACCGCCATGTCGAACGGGAGGCGCAGCGCGGGCGGGCCGGCGTCGGCGGCTTCGTCGGGGAGGGCGTGCATCGTCACGCAGCGTACCGCGCGCCCGGGATCAGAGGACGTCGCGTTCGGCGTCGTCGGCGGATGACGCGGCCGACCCGGCCTCGGCCTCGGGCCGGATGCCGAAGATCGCCTCGAGGCCCTCGAGCCACGCCTGCTGCTCGCCGGCGCGCGCGTACTCGCGCGAACGGACCATCGGCGTGTGCAGCAGCACGCCGGCCATGTGCCGGAGCGCGGCCTCGGTGCGGCCGTCGTCGTCGCCGCGCGAACGGGCGCGCGCGATCTCGCCGTCGAGCACGTCGAACACGTGCCGGCGCAGCGCCACGACCGCGGGTGCGAGGTCGAGCTCGTCGCCGACGCGGCCGAAGTTCCGCGCGGCGCGGTCGACGAGCTCGCGCGCGGCGTCGGTGGCGCCGAACTCCTCGAGCGGCGCGTGGATCTTGATCGTCTCGAGGTCGAGCAACTCGACGCCGGCGACCTCGACGACGTCGGGCGCGACGTTGCGCGGCAGGCCGAGGTCGATCACGAGCTGGCGGGGGGCATCGGATGTCGCGGCATCGGCCGGCGTCGCGGCATCGGCCTGCCCCGCGGCATCCGTCGACCCGCGACCCGGAAGGAGCGCGACGGGCAACGTGCCCTCGGAGACCGCGAGCTCGGCGCGGCCGAGTTCGAGCAGCTCGCGGTCGACGACGTGGTGCTCGACCATCGTGCAGGTCACGATGAGGTCGGCGCCGGCGGCGGCCATCGCGTAGTCGCCCGATGCGACCGCCTCGATGTCGTGGCTCGCGGCGAACCTGGGGCCGCGACCCGTGGGGGAGTACACGGCGACGTCGTTCACGCCGCGATCACGCAGTGCGGCGAGCGACGCGCCGGCGTAGCGGCCGGTGCCGACGAGCAGCACGCGCACGGCCGACCAGTCGGTGATGCGGCTCTCGGCGAGGTCGAGGGCGAGGCGCACGAGCGAGCGGCCCTCGGCGCCGATGCCGGTGCGGTTCTTCACGCGGCGGGAAGTCTGGGAGGCGCGCTGGAACAGCCGCTCGAGCTCGGGCGTCGTGGTGCCCTCGTGCCGCGCGCGCTCGAGGGAGCGACGCACCTGCCCCGCGATCTCGCCCTCGCCGACGACGACCGACTCGAGGCCGGACGCGACCGAGAACAGGTGGCCGGCGACGGCGTTGCCGTGCACGAAGCCGAAGGTGCTGCGGAGCTCGTCGGCCTCGAGCCCGGCGACCTCGCCGACCGCGCGGACCGCGTCGTGCACCGCGTCGACGGGCGAGTCGCCCTCGGGCGTGTCGAGGTCGAGGTACGCCTCGAACCGGTTGCACGTCGCCACCACCACGGCGCCCTGGACGGCGGGGTGACCGTCGAGGAGGCGCGGCGCGGCGTGCTCGGAGGACGCCGAGAGGCGTTCGAGCATGTCGAAGCCGGCGTTCTTGTGGCTCGCGGTGAGACAGATGAGCACCCGACGATTCTACCGGTGGTCGAAAGGTGCTCCGACCGGCCGCGTCACCGTCGGTCGACGCGGTTCGCCGTCGGTCAGGCGGCCGCGCCGGCCGGTCCCTGGCGGATGATGGGGATCGCGCCGGTCAACGGTGGCAGCTCGAGGCCTTCGGCCGCGAGGGCGGCGCGGTGGCGGGCCTTCCAGGCGCGCACGGTCGCGAAGAACGGCGCGTCGGTCAGCGCGTACCGGCCGAGGCGCGGGTCGCTGAGCATGACGGGCAGCTCGATCGAGGTGCCTCCCCGGCGGATGCGCACGACCGCCACGGGCACGCTGGCGCTGCCGACGACCGTGTGGTCGGAGCGGATGTTGCGGATCTCGCGCCACGGGAACGCCGCCACGCGCTTCGGCCTGCGGCCGCCGCCCCAGAACGAGATGCCGGCGTCGTCGGCGACGATCGAGAAGCGCGCCGGCAGGGCGACACCGCGGCTGCCGGGCCGGCTCAGCTCGTCGAGCCGGGCGATGAGGTCTCGATTGCGGATGCCGCAGCTCACGGCGCCCGCGTGCACCGAGCCCAGCGCTCGGCGACGTGCGTCGGCGCGCACGGCGGCGGCGGCGCGACGCAGCATCGCGACGGCGATGACCGCCGCCGCGACGGCGGCGACGCCGAGCACGACGGGCGTGGGATGCACGTCGGGCAGGCCGGTGATGGTCCGCTCGACCTCGCGCTGGCCGAGCACGAGCCCGGTCACGAGGAGGACGGCGGCAGCGGCCACCAGGGTGATGAGCGCGGTGCGGTACCGCGATGCGATGCTCGGCACGATGGGTTCTCCGTGGGTTGCGGAGGCGGGTCGGCGCGTGGTCGGCGGCGACGCGTCGTCGTGGGTCGGGAGCGCACGACGGGTCCGACCCTAGCGCTGTGAGAGCGCTCCCGCCATACCCCAGTTCCCCGCATGGCCGATCCCGCCGCCAGCCGGCGCCCAGCCCCGATGGGGGAGGATGAGACGCGTGATCCTCTCCCCGCAGCATCCGCTCGCCGCCGGCCTCACCCACGACTCACGCCTCGTCCGGGCGTACCGCGGCCTCCGCAGCGACACGCTCGCCGTGTGGTTCATGCGGCAGGCCGGCCGATCGCTGCCCGAGTACCGCGAGCTGCGCGTCGGCACGCGCATGCTCGACGCGTGCCTCGATCCGGCGATGGCGGCCGAGATCACGCTGCAGCCCGTGCGACGCCACGGGGTCGACGCGGCCATCTTCTTCAGCGATATCGTCGTGCCGCTCAAGCTCGTCGGCGTCGACGTCGAGATCCAGCCCGGACGCGGCCCGGTCTTCGGCCGCGCCTTCGCCGACGCGGCGGCGGTCGCCGAGCTCACGGCGATCGATCCCGCGCGTCTCGACGAGACCGGCGGATCGATCACCGAGGCCGTGCAGCGCACGGTCGCCGAGCTCGCCACGCTGACCGCGCCGGGCGCGCCGACCTCCACGCCGCTCATCGGCTTCGCTGGCGCGCCGTTCACGCTCGCGGCGTACCTCACCGAGGGCGGCCCCTCGAAGGACCACCTCGCCGCGCGTACGCTCATGCACGCCGACCCCGGAGCGTGGCGCGCCCTCATGGAGTGGACGGCCGAGCTCACCGGGCGGTTCCTGCGCACGCAGGTGCTCGCGGGCGCCTCCGCCGCGCAGCTGTTCGACTCGTGGGCGGGGGCGCTGTCGCTCGCCGACTACGAGGCGCACGTCGCCCCGGCGTCGGCGGCCGCACTCGCGCACGTGCACGACCTCACCTACGAGGCGACGGATGCTTCGGGCACGGCCGGTGCGCTCGCGGTCCCCGTCGTGCACTTCGGCGTCGGCACGGGCGAGCTGCTCGGCGCGATGAAGCGCGTCGGCGTCGACGTCGTCGGCGTCGACTACCGCGTGCCGCTCGATGTCGCCGCGGGTCGCATCGGCACCGGCGTGCCGCTGCAGGGCAACCTCGACCCCGCGCTGCTCGCGGCGCCGTGGCCCGTGCTCGAGTCCGCCGTGCGCGACGTCATCGCGCGCGGCCGCGTCGCTCCGGCGCACGTGTTCAACCTCGGACACGGCGTGCCGCCCGAGACCGACCCCGAGGTGCTCACGCGCGTGGTCGAGCTGGTGCACGAGGCCGGTCGATGAGCACCGCCGAGCCCGCTCCATCCGCCGACCCGGTCGCGACGCCGGGCGAGGAGCGTCGCTCTGCCGACGTCGTGGTGATCGGCGGCGGTGTGGCGGGCCTCGTGGCCGGACTCGAATGCGCCCGCCTCGGACTCGGCGTGGTGGTGCTCGAGCACGCCGAACGGCCCGGTGGATGCGTCGGCCGCATCGACTTGGACGGCCTGGCGCTCGACAGCGGCGCCGAGTCCTTCGCGACGCGCAACGGCTCGGTCGCCGAGCTGCTCGGCCGTCTCGGCCTCGAGGACCGGATCGTGCCGCCGAACCGCGGCGGCGCCTGGCTCGTGTGGGGCGACCGCGGCGAACGCCGTGCCGCACCGCTGCCGCGCACCGGCGTGCTGGGCATCCCAGCCAACCCGCTCGGCGACGACGTTCGGGCGATCATCGGATGGCGCGGGGCCTGGCGCGCATGGCGGGACCGCATCACGCCCATCCTGAAGATCGGGCGCGCCGAACGCCTGGGCCCGCTCGTGCGCCAGCGCATGGGCGCGGCGGTGCTCGACCGCCTCGTCACGCCGATCTCGGCGGGCGTGTACTCGACCGACCCCGACGACCTCGACGTCGACGTGGTCGCCCCCGGCCTCAACGAGGCGATGACGCGGGCCGGTTCCCTCTCGGGCGGGGTCGGGCAGCTCGTCGAGGCGCGCCGCGCGGGCAGCGCGGTGCTCGGCCTCCGCGGCGGCATGCACACGCTCGTCGATGCCCTCGTCGCCGAGCTCGAGCGGTTCGGCGCCGACGTCCGGACGGGCGTGCGAGTGACCGGACTCGAGGCGCTGCCGGCGCGGCCGTCCGACGCCGGCGCGGTCGCGTCGTCCTGGCGCGCGATCGGCGAATCGAGCGTGGAGACGACAGACGTTGCGGGTGCCGCGTCGGCCGCACCCGCGACGAGTGTCGTCACCGAGACCGCCGCGCGGAAGGACTCCGCGCTCGACGCCGGACGCGTCGTCGTCGATGCGCGCTTCGCGATCGTCGCCACGCCGGCGCACGTCTCGCGCGGACTGCTCGCCGGGGTCGCACCCGACGGCGCGCTCGAGCAGGCCTGGCCCGACGCGGCATCCGTCGAGCTCGTCACGCTCGTGCTCGACGCGCCCGAGCTCGACGCCGCGCCGCGCGGCACGGGCGTGCTCGTCGCCGCCGATGCGCCGGATGTGACCGCCAAGGCGCTCACGCACTCGACGGCGAAGTGGTCGTGGCTCGCCGAGGCGGCCGGCGGCCGACAGGTCGTCCGCCTCTCGTACGGGCGCGCGAGTGCGACCAATCCGCTCACCGGACTCGCGGACGACGCGGTGACCGAACTCGCGGTCCGCGACGCGTCGGCGCTCCTCGGCGTCGCACTCGACCGCTCGCAGGTGCGCGCGGCGGGTCGCAGTGCGTGGCGCGACGCGCTCTCGCAGGCGGCGGTCGGCCAGCCCGCTCGCGTGCGCGCGCTCGAGGCGTCGCTCGAGGACCGGTCGGGCCTCGCACTCACCGGTTCGTGGGTCGCGGGCACCGGGCTCGCGTCGGTCGTGCCGCACGCGATCGAGGCGGCCGGACGCATCCGTCACCTGGCGCTCCGGATCGCCGAGCCGGCCGACGACGCCGGAGATGCATAGCCGCAGCGGAATATTCTCCGCGCGAACCGCCCGCAACCCCCTTGCGCGGCGGTCGTCGGGGTCTACGCTGGAGTGACTGCTGTCCGGAACCGCAGCGGGGATGGGGTGCACATGAAGGGCAAGTTCCTCTTCGTCGTCGGACTCGGCGTGGGCTACGTGCTGGGCACGCGCGCCGGTCGCGAACGTTACGAGCAGATCCGCAGGGCGGCACAGGACGTCTGGAACCAGCCGAAGGTCCAGGAGGGCGTCCAGACCGTGAAGGACTTCGCGATGAGCCGCGCCGGCGACGTCGGCGAGAACGTCCTCGACGGCGCCAAGAAGCTCGTGGCCCAGATGTCGGGCTCGCAGAACTCGTCGACCGCCCGGTCGTCCGCGGCCCGGTCGGCGTCATCGACGCCGTCGAAGCCGACCACCACGGCCTCGTCGTCGCCCTCGTCTGCGAAGTCGACCGCGTCGAGCGCGAAGCCCGCATCGAAGCCGAAGTCCGGCTCCGGCTCGTCGACGAGCTCGGGTTCGACCTCGAGCTCGTCCTGACCGACCCTCGGAGGTGGACTCCCGATGGCTGCACCACTGAACGACGAGCGGTCGCTCTTCACGCTCGTCGGCGAACTGCCCGACCAGATCTCGGCGCTCGTCCGCGCTGAGCTCGACCAGGTCAAGGCCGAGCTCAGCTACAAGGCGAAGCACTTCGGGATCGGCGCAGGGCTCGTCGCCGCCGCCGCATTCGTCGGCATCTTCCTGCTCGGAACGCTCATCGCGACCGGCATCCTCGCGCTCTCGCTCGTGATGCCGGGATGGGCCGCGGCGCTCATCGTCTCGGGCGTCCTGCTGCTGATCATCGCGATCCTGGTCGGCATCGCGCTCGCGAACTTCCGCCGCGGAAGCGAGCCGCTCGAGTCGATCGAGAGCGTCCGACAGGACATCGACGCGATCACCGGAAGGGGTGCGTATGGCAGCCGGGACTGAGGTCGTCAAGCTCGACAAGACGCAGCAGCGCAATCTCTCCCGGATTCAGGCGCACGACAACGCCCGGGCCGCGCGGGCCCAGCTCGTCGGCACGCTCAACGCGCTCGAGGACCGCCTGAACGTCCCCAAGCGCGTCGCGCGGGCGACTGGCCGTGCGAGGGTTCGCATCCGGCGCTTCGCCGACGAGCAGCCCGGCGCGGCGATCGCCGTCGCGGCGGGTGTGGTGGTCGCGGTGGGCGTCGGCGTCTGGCTCGTGGTGCGCGCCAACCTCGACCGATGACCGGCCCGTGACGGATGCCGCGCCGAGTGCCGGCGCGGAACGGCACGCCTCGGCGACCACGGCCGTCGAACGCGTCACGGCTGAGGTGCGCGACGAGATCCTGAGCGGCGCACTGGGTCCCGACGCCCCGCTGCGCGAGGAGGCCTGGGCCGCCCGGCTCGGCGTCTCCCGGCACACCGTGCGCGCCGCGTTCCAGCGTCTCGTCGCCGAGCGGCTCGCGACCGCGGAGCCGTACCGCGGAGTCCGCGTGACGAGCTTCGACCGTCGCCAGATCCTCGCCCTGCAGCAGCTGCGCTCGGCGCTCGAGGTCGAGGCGGTGCGCATCGCGCTCGAGCGATCGGGCGGCGTGCTGCCCCGCGATGCGGTGGCGTCCGCGCGTGCGGCGATCGACGCCATGGCGGCGATCGATGCGGGCGACGGCGACGGGGGCGAGGGGGCGGATGGCGCGTGGCTGGAGGTCGAGCGGCGCCACGCCGAGTTCCATGCGGCGCTCGTCGCGGCATCCGGAAGCCCGAGGATCATCGAGGCGCACACCGCGATCGGCAGCGAGCTGCTGCTGTTCCTCCTGCACGCGCGCACGCACTACAGCATCGCGTCGCTCGTCGACGAGCACCTGAGGCTCCTCGACGAGCTCTCGTCACGCGGGCCCGACGCGCTCCGCGAGCACCTCGAGCACTCGACGCGGCTGCTGCTCGGCTGATCCGCCGAGCCACGTGGCATCCGTCGTCGCGCTTTTCGTCTTTTCAGGTTGCGGGGGGAGGATAGTGGCATGTCTTCCCCCGCTGCCGAAGGGGCAGCTGACGCGCTCCAGACCGATTCCACCGCCGAGCAGTCGTACGAGGGCTACACGCTCTTCGCCGTGCTGCGCAAGGACCCGACCCGCCCTGACGATCTCGACGGTCACGACGTCCCGCGCTTCGTCGACGAGCTCGACGGCGTGGTGAACCTCGTCGAGGACGAGGGCGTGACCGTCCGCGGCATCTACGACGTCTCCGGCCTCCGCGCCGACGCCGACGTGATGCTGTGGCTGCACGGCCCGACCGCCGAGGGCCTGCAGTGGGCGCTGCGCGAACTGCGCCGAGCGCGCCTGTTCCGCGCGCTGCTGCCCACGTGGAACGCCATGGGCGTGCACCGCGACGCCGAGTTCAATAAGGCGCACGTGCCGGGCTTCCTGCGCGGCGTCGAGCCGAAGGGGTGGCTCACCGTCTATCCGTTCGTGCGCAGCTACGAGTGGTACCTGCTGCCGCCCGAGGAGCGCGGCCGGATGCTCGCCGAGCACGGGCGCAAGGGCGCCGCGTTCCGGGGCGTCATCGCCAACACGGTCTCGGCCTTCTCGCTGGGCGACTACGAGTGGCTGCTGCCGCTCGAGTCCGACGAGCTCACCGACCTCGTCGACCTCATGCGCGACCTGCGCGCGACCGATGCCCGCCGGCACGTGCGCGACGAGCTGCCGTTCTACACGGGGCGTCGCATCTCGACCGCCGAGCTCGTGGAGGTGCTGCAGTAATGGCGGCGACGAACCTCGGTCGCAAGCCCGCACCGGCCACGGCGGCGTACTGCGCGCCCGGCGCGATCGTGCCCGGCGCGACCGAGCCGGCCCAGTCGGGGCCCGAGCACGTCGAGGCGCCCGTGCGCTACGACGCGATCCTGCTCGCCGGCTTCGGCGGACCCGAGGGCCAGGATGACGTCATCCCGTTCCTCCGCAACGTCACGCGTGGCCGGGGCATCCCCGACGAGCGCCTCGAGGAGGTGGCGGTGCACTATCGCCATTTCGGGGGCGTGAGCCCGATCAACGAGCACAACCGCGAGCTCAAGGCGGCGCTCGAGGCCGAGCTCGCGAGTCGCGGCGTCGACCTGCCGGTGATCTGGGGCAACCGCAACTGGGACCCGTACATGAACGACGCCGTGCGCGAGGCGGGCGAGCGCGGCTTCACGAATCTCATCGCCGTCGCGACGAGCGCGTACAGCTCGTACTCGAGCTGCCGGCAGTATCGCGAGGACTTCGCCGATGCACTCGAGGACACCGGCCTGAGCGGTGTCGTCCGCATCGACAAGGTGCGCCAGTTCTTCGACCACCCCGGGTTCGTCCAGCCGTTCGTCGAGGGCGTGCGCGACGCGCTCGCGTCGCTCGAGGCCGAGCACTCCGGCCTGAGCCGCGCGTCCGAGGTCGAGGTGCTCTTCGCGACGCACTCGATCCCGACGACGGATGCCGCGAAGTCGGGCCCCGCCGAGCGCGGGTTCGGCGAGGGCGGCGCGTACGCCGCGCAGCACCGCGCGGTCGCCGAGGTCGTCATGCGCGAGGCCGGCGCCGCCGACGTGCCCTGGCAGCTCGTCTACCAGTCGCGGTCCGGCCCTCCGACGCAGCCGTGGCTCGAGCCCGACGTGAACGACGCGATCGCCGAACTCCCCGCGGCGGGCCGCAAGGCCGTCGTGATCGTGCCGCTCGGGTTCGTCAGCGACCACATGGAGGTCATGTGGGACCTCGACGAGGAGGCCATGGCGACCGCGGCCGAGCACGGGCTCGCCGCCGTCCGCGTGCCGACGCCGGGCATCCACCCCGCCTACGTCGCAGGCCTCGTCGACCTCGTCATGGAGCGCGTGAACGGCACGCCCGCTGCGGAGCGCCCTCACGTCACCGACCTCGGTCCCTGGTACGACGTGTGCCGTCCCGGCTGCTGCGAGAACGTGCGCCTCGGCTTCAAGCCGGCGCTCGCGGGGATCGCGCCATGAACGCCGCCCCCGGTCGTGACGTGATCCGCGTCGGCACGCGCGGCAGCGCGCTCGCGCTCGCGCAGACGAAGCAGATCGCCGAGCGCCTGGGCAAGGCCGCCGACGTCGAGATCGAGATCGTCACCGTCACCACCCAGGGCGACACGTCCCGCGCGTCGCTGCAGACGATCGGCGGCACCGGCGTGTTCGCCGCCGCGCTGCGCGAGGCGCTCATCGCGGGCGAATGCGACCTCGTCGTGCATTCGCTCAAGGACCTGCCGACGGCCGAGCACCCCGAGCTGCGCCTCGGTGCGGTGCCGAAGCGCGCCGACGCGCGCGACGCGCTCTGCGCGCGCGACGGGCTCACGCTCGCCGAGCTCCCCGAAGGGGCGCGGGTCGGCACCGGGTCGCCGCGGCGGATCGCGCAGCTCGGCATCGCGCGCCCCGACATCACCGCGGTCGACCTCCGCGGCAACATCGACACGCGGCTCGGCTTCGTCGAGCAGGGCGAGCTCGATGCCGTGCTCCTCGCGTCGGCCGGCCTCGGCCGGCTGGGGCGGGCGGATGCCGCGACCGAGCGGTTCCCACTGTCGGAGTGGCCGACCGCGCCCGGGCAGGGCGCGCTCGCGCTCGAGGTCCGTCGCGAGCGCGGGTCGCGCCACCTGGAGCGAGGACTCGAGGCCGTCGAGCACGTCACGACGCGCGCGACCGTGCTCGCCGAGCGCCTCGTGCTCGCCGGACTCGAGGCGGGCTGTGCGGCCCCGGTCGGTGCCACGGCCTTCATCGAGGACGAACTTCTGTTCCTCACGGCGACGGTGTACAGTGCCGACGGGACGCGGTCGTTGACGAGTTCGCATGCCGCCACCCCCGACAGCCGCTCGGCCGCCGACCTGGCGGATGCGGCACGCGACGTCGCAGAACGCGTCGTCGCGGAACTCCTCGGCAACGGCGCCGCCGATCTCGCACCTGCCCTGGAGTCGCCGTGACCGAATTCGAACCGATGACCGGCGCGATCCACCTGCCCGGAGTCAGTGGATCCAAGCCGCTCGCCGGATGGCGCGTGCTCGTGCCCCGCGGAGGACCCTGGGGCGATGCCGTGGCCGCGTCGCTGCGCGCCCGCGGCGCCTCGCCGGTCATCGCGCCGATGATCAACTTCGCGCCCACCGACGACCAGCCAGCGCTCGAGGCGGCATTGTCGAAGCTTGCCGCGGGAGGGTTCGACTGGGTCACGGTCACGAGCGCGACCACGGTCGACGTGCTGTCGTCGTACGGCGCGGTCATCCCGGATTCGACGAAGGTCGCCGCGGTGGGCGAGACCACCGCGGCCGCCCTCGTCGCCGCCGGCTACCGCGCCGACATCGTCCCGTCCGAAGAGAACTCGGCCCGCGGCCTTCTCGAGGAGTGGGAAGCCGCCACCGACGGCGCCAAGCCGTTGCGCGTGCTCGCCCTCCGCTCGGCGATTGCGAAGCAGGTGCTCTCGATCGGTCTCGAGCGCATCGGCCACCACGTCGAGGCGGTCGTCGCATACCGCACCGTCGGCGTGCCGGTCGCGCAGAAGGTCGTCGACGACGTCCGCGCCGGGAAGGTCGATGCGATCCTCGTCACGTCGGGCAGCGTCGCCGAGCAGGTGCACGCGCAGCTCGGCCCCGTCCCCGAGAGGACCCTCGTCGCCGCGATCGGCCCGCAGACCCAGCGGGATGCCGCGAAGATCGGCCTGCGCGTCGATGTGGTCGCGGTCGACCGCACGGCCGAGTCGCTCATCGACGCCGTCGTGCAGGCGGCGACGCAGACCGTCTGAGCCGCATCGCGCCACCCGTCGCACTCGCGCCCGCGCCCATCCGCTCGCCCTCGCGCCATCCGTTCGCCCGCTCCAAGTGAGGTTTCTGCGCTGGAGGGACGTTCCGCGAATGACTCCACGCCAGAAGCTTCACTTCGGTGAAGCCCTTGGCGGCGACCCCACCCACCGACCGCTCAGCCGCGCGCGCGTAGGCTTGACGGGTGACTTCCGCACCCGCCCCCGCGTGCGGCCCCGGCGCCTGCGTGAGACGCCGGCCCTGCGCCGCCTCGTCTCCGAGACCCGCCTCGACCCGGCCGACCTCGTGCTGCCGATCTTCGTCCGCGAGGGCGTGAGCGAGCCCATCCCCATCGCCTCCATGCCGGGCGTCGTGCAGCACTCGCTCGACTCCGTGAAGCAGGCCGTGACGGATGCCGCGTCCGCGGGCGTCGGCGGCGTGATGCTGTTCGGCGTGCCCGAGGTGCGCGACGCCGTCGGCAGCGGTGCGACCGACCCGAACGGTATCCTCAACGTCGCGACGCGTGTCGTGGCCGACGAGGTCGGCGACGCGCTGGTCGTGCAGACCGACCTGTGCCTCGACGAGTTCACCGACCACGGCCACTGCGGCGTGCTCGACCCGCTCGGCCGCGTCGACAACGACGCCACGCTCGAGCGCGACCGCGAGATGGCGCTCGTGCAGGCGGCATCCGGATCGCAGCTGCTCGGCCTCTCGGGCATGATGGACGGCCAGGTCACCGCCGTGCGCGACGCGCTCGACGGTGCCGGCTTCACGCACACCGCGGTGCTGGCGTACTCGGCGAAGTACGCCTCGGCCTTCTACGGTCCGTTCCGCGACGCGGTCGAGTCGACGCTCGAGGGCGACCGCCGCACGTACCAGCTCGACCCGGGCAACCGTCGCGAGGGCCTGCGCGAGGCGATGATCGACATCGACGAGGGTGCCGACGTCGTCATGGTCAAGCCCGCCGGTTCGTACCTCGACGTGCTGGCCGACGTCGCCGCGGCGAGCGACGTTCCCGTGTGGGCGTACCAGGTGTCGGGCGAGTACGCGATGATCGAGGCCGCGGCGATGCACGGATGGATCGACCGCCGCCGCGCGGTCGTCGAGTCGGTGCGCGCCATCCGCCGCGCCGGCGCCGACGCCGTGCTCACGTACTGGGCGAGCGAGCTCGCCGGCTGGATCCGGGAGGGGATCGAATGACCGCTGCGACCACGACGAACGCGGCGCTGTTCGACCGCGCGCAGGCCGCGATCCCGGGCGGCGTCAACTCGCCCGTGCGCGCGTTCCGCTCGGTGGGCGGCACGCCACGCTTCCTCGTGTCGGCGCGCGGGCCGTACGTGACCGACGCCGAGGGTCGCGAATACGTCGACCTCGTCGCAGGGTGGGGACCCGCCATCCTCGGCCACGCCCACCCCGAGGTGATCGCCGCGGTGCAGGATGCCGCGGCGCGCGGCCTCTCGTTCGGCGCCTCCACGCCCGTCGAGACCGAGCTCGCCGAGCTCATCGAGCAGCGCGTGGCGCCGGTCGAGAAGCTGCGCCTCGTGTCCACCGGCACCGAGGCGACCATGAGCGCCATCCGCCTCGCCCGCGGCTTCACCGGGCGCGACCTGCTCGTGAAGTTCGCCGGCCACTACCACGGGCACTCCGACGGGCTGCTCGCCGAGGCGGGTTCGGGCCTCGCGACATTCGCCCTGCCGGGCTCCGCGGGCGTGCCCGCCGAGGTCGCCGCGCTCACGCTCGTCGTGCCGTACAACGACCTCCACGCGCTGCGTGCGGTGTTCGCCGAGCACGGTGAACGCATCGCGGCCGTCATCACCGAGGCGGCCGCCGCGAACATGGGCGTCGTGCCGCCGCTGCCGGGCTTCAACCGCGCGCTGGTCGAGCTCGCGCACGCGCACGGCGCGCTCGTCATCAGCGACGAGGTGCTCACGGGCTTCCGGGTGTCGAAGGCCGGATGGTGGGGCCTCGAGTCGGGCACCGACGCCGAGTACACGCCCGACCTCGTCACCTTCGGCAAGGTCGTCGGCGGCGGCATGCCCGTCGCGGCGCTCGGCGGTCGGGCCGAGATCATGGAGCGGCTCGCGCCGCTCGGCCCCGTCTACCAGGCGGGCACGCTCTCGGGGAACCCGGTCGCCGTGACCGCCGGCGTCACGACGCTGCGTCTCGCCGACGACGCCGTCTACGCGAAGCTCGACGAGGTCGCCGTGCTGCTGCAGCGCGAGGTGTCGGCGGCGCTCGCGGCCGAGGGCGTCGCGCACGGCGTGCAGCGCGCGGGCAACCTGTTCAGCTTCCTGTTCGGCGACGCCGTCGTCGGGGGAGCCCGCGACTACGCGGGCGTGCTCGCGCAGGAGTCGTGGCGCTATGCGCCGTTCTTCCACGCGATGCTCGACGCGGGCGTCTCGCTTCCGCCGAGCGTGTTCGAGGCGTGGTTCGTCACGGCCGCGCACGACGACGCCGCCGTGACGCGGATCCTCGACGCGCTCCCGGCGGCCGCCCGGGCCGCGGCTGCGGCCACCCCGGCAGTCGCCTGACGCGGGGCCTCCGAGTCGAGTCATCCGCCCGCCCTGGCCTGACGGCGCTCCGATGTGAGGTTCCGTGAACGGAACCGATCCGTCGTTTGTGGAGCGTCGACGACGCGACCCGATGGCAGGTCGGGCAGGATGGAACATATGGCCAACCTGCGCGTGCACAACGATCGGCTCGAGGTCCACCTCACGCCGGCCGAGAAGACGCTCGCGTTCCGCAGTGCCGACGTGATCGTCCAGCGCGACGACATCCGCTCGGCGACCATCACCGACGATCCGTGGATCTGGATCCGCGGCATCCGTCGTCGCGGCACCGAGGTGCCGCTCGTGATCGCCATCGGGGCGTGGAAGACGCACGGCGGGAGCGACTTCGTGGTCGTCAAGGGCAAGCGCCAGGCCGTCGTCCTCGAGCTCGCGGGCGGCGAGTTCGCGCGGCTCGTCCTCAGCACCAACCGCGCGGGCGAGCTCGTCGAGAAGCTGCGGGTCGGCGTGCCGACCGGGCACCACGTCGCCGACGAGATCTTCGCCGAGGAGGAGACGAGCGGCGACTGAGCCCGCCGCGCTCGCCACCGCGCCGCTCGCGTCCCTCGCGCCGGCTCAGGCGAACAGGAACAACGCGAACCCGATGAGCGGCAGCGTGCCCTGCACGAGCGCGGGCCGAAGGTAACCTCGCCCGGTCGTCGTCAGCACGATCGCGGCGGCCGCCATGCAGGCCGTGGTGAACAGGATGAGCGCGCGCGCCGCGTAGGGCAGGCTGCCCTCGAAGTAGAGGACGAGCCCGGCGCCCGCCCCGATCGCCAGGAACAGGTTGTAGAACCCCTGGTTGTAGGCCATCGGTCGCAGGGTCTCGGCCTGCTCCTCGTCGCGCACGTTGAAGATGCGCCACGTGCTGGGCTGCATCCACCGCACGCTCTCGAGCACGAAGATGTAGACGTGCAGCAGCGCGGCCAGCGCCACGACCACGCTGCCGATGATCGCGATGACGGACATGGCTGGATGCTACGCGCCCGCGCGCACACTGGCGCTCAGTGGCGCGCGACGCGTTCGACCTCGATCGCGACCGGCCGCTCCACGAACCGCTCGAACGCGGCGATCGCGTCGTCGCGCGAGGCGACCTCGGCGCGCGACATCCGCCGCCACGGCACGATGCGCACGGTCGCCGAGCGCGGGCCGACCGTCGGCGCCCACCGCCCGCACATGACGCCGTCCGCGAGCATGGCGTGCAGGGGGAACTCCGCCCCGTCGGCGCCCGGATGCCTCGCCGGAAGCAGGTACGTGCGGGGCGCGGCGTACCCCATCACGTACTCGTCATAGGCCTGCACGAGGTCGACGCGGGGCGCGCCATCGGAGGGCCGGGCGGATGTCGCGTCGCGATGCCGCTCGGCGACCTCGGCGTCGTGCCAGTAGGCGGTCCCGTCGGCGCCGTCGATCCGCGCGATGCGGCCGTTCGTCCGGTCGGCCGCATCCGCCAGCGCAGCTCGGGCGTCGCGCAGCCCGAACCCCGACCACGCGGAGAGGTCGCGGTCGGTGACGGGCCCTCGGACGCGCAGGTACCGCTCGGCGAGCTCGGCGAGCCCCTCGTCTCTTGCCCGGGTCGCGGCATCCGGCACTCGCTCGCGGAACGCCGCGTACGTGCGCTGCGCACCCGCGCTCGCGCCGGAGATCACCACGCGCTCGAGCTCGGCGAGCATCAGGCAGTAGGCCAGGGCGTTGCCCGTGGACGGGAGCCCGACGTCGGCCAGCGCCGCGCCGATCTCGGCCCGCGTCCGGTGGCCCTGGGCGACCGCGGCCTCGATGGTCGCGAGCACGCGATCGGCCACGGCGCCGGCGAGCCCGTGCCGTGTGTAGTACGTGCCGTTCGCGCGGTGCACGCGCTCGGCGGAGAGCGCGATGAGCCAGCCCGCGTCGGCGGGCGTCACGAAATGCCAGGTGGGCCGGAGCACGTGCGTGCGCAGGACGTCGCCGCGGTCGATCGCGGCGCCGACCGCGGCGGACGACGGGCGATCGTCGCCCGGAAGTCGCTGGGCGAGCCCCCACTGCGCGGGCAGGTACTCCTGCGACTGGACGGCGAGGAACCGCGACACCACATCGCCCGGTGTCGTCGCATCCAGCGCGTGGACGCCGTCCGTCGCGCGCAAGCCCTGGGCGGCGAGTCGCCGCGCCCGGACTTCCGCGAGCGTGAGCCTCATGGCCTACGAGACATCCCGCCGCCAGGTGGTAGCGCCGCCGATCACCGTGGCGACGACCGCGATGCCGAGCAGCACGATCCCACCCTGCCACCACTCGAGCGAGTCGGTCGAGCCGAGAGATGCCACGTTGTAGAACGACGCGCCGACCAGCGCATCGCTCGCGGCACCCGGAAGGAACCGCCCGACGTTCGCGGTCACCTCGTTGAGCGAGCTCACCAGGCGCAGCACCGGCTCGACGAACTGCGTGAACGCGATCACGATGACGATGGCCGCGACCTGGTTCGGCACGAGCGAACCGAGGCCCACGCCGATCGCGCCCCACAGCGCCATCGCGAGGACGCCGCGGCCGACGAGCGCCCACGCGTCGCTCGAGTCGAGCCCGGTGTCGAACCCGAATGCCGCCAGCGCGGCCGCGCCCGCGCCGACGGACGTCGCGAATCCGATGACGCCGAAGAGGCCGCCCACGATCAGTCCGGTCCAGAACTTGCCCGCGAGCACGGTCGAGCGGTGCGGCTCGGCGAGGAACGTCGTCGTCAGCGTGCGGTGCCGGAACTCGGAGGTCACGGCGAGCGCCCCGATCAGCACGGGGAACACGTACCCGGTCGACGAGGCGAAGCTGTAGAGCAGGGGGGCGAGGTCGACCCCGGGGGGCAGCCCGGTGCCGCCCGTGGAGGCCGCGGCATCCGGATTCTCGGTCGCCCAGCCGAGGAACGCGCCGAACCCGCCCGCCATCGTCGCGACGTACGCGACGAGGATGAGGGCCAGCAGCCACCACATCCGCGTGGTGAACACCTTCTGGAACTCGGCGGCGAGCGATCGTGCGAAGGCCATCACTGCGCACCCCCGTTCACGAGTGCCAGGAACGATTCCTCGAGGCCCGAAGCCAACCGGTGCAGGGCGCTCACCTCCACTCCGCCGACGAATGCGGCATGTCCGACGACCGCCGGATCGGGTTCGGACACGATCAGCCCGTTGCGGCCGTCGACGTACTGGAGGCCGGCCTGGTCGAGCGCGGCGGCGAGCCGCGCGCGGTCGGGCGAGTCGATGACGGTGCGAGGCGAGACCTCGGACTCGAGCTCGGCCAGCGAGCCGGCCTTGACCAGCCGGCCGCGCGAGATGATGACGACGTCGTCGACCGACTGCTGCACCTCGCTCAGCAGGTGCGAGCTGACGAGCACGGTGCGGCCCTCGGCGGCGAGGCTGCGGAGGAAGCCGCGGATCCAGCGGATGCCCTCGGGGTCGAGCCCGTTGATCGGCTCGTCGAGCACGAGCACGCGCGGGTCGCCGAGCAGCGTCGTCGCGAGCGCGAGCCGTTGCCGCATGCCGAGGGAGAAGCCGCCGACCCGACGATCGGCGAACTCGCTCATGCCGACCTGCGCCAGGACGGCATCGACGCGGTTCCGGCGGATGCCCCCCGCGGTCGCCATGACGCGCAAGTGATTCCGCGCGGTGCGGCCGGGATGGAACGCGGCGTCGAGGGCGGCGCCGACGGTCTCGAGGGGACGGGGCAGGTCGCGGTACCGAGCGCCACCGATCGAGGCCGTGCCGGCGGTCGGGCGCTCGAGGCCAAGCAGCAAGCGCAGCGTCGTGGTCTTGCCGGCTCCGTTCGGCCCGAGGAACCCGGTCACCCGCCCCGGCGCCACGGTGAAGGAGAGGTCCTCCACCGCGGTCACGGCGCCGAAGCGCTTCGTCAGTCCGGTGATCTCGATGGGGATGCCGTCGGTCATGTGCCTCCTCGGCGCTCGGGGCTCGGCGCTCGGCTCGGTCGGAATCGGGTCGGGGGTCGGAGCGGGCCGCCGTCAGTTCAGCGGCCGGATGCCTGGAGGCAGCACGCCTCCGGAGTACAGCATGGCGGCGAGGTCCTGCAGCGCGCCGAGGCTCACGCGCTGCGTGTTCGGTCCGTACGAGACGCGCGCGACGCCGAGTTCCTCGAGCCGATCGGGCGGCGGGACGTCGGACAGACCGATGAGCGACACGCGGCGGTGCCCGATGCCGTCGACGAGTTCGGCGATGACGTCGTCGCCGAAGTTGCCGGGGACGAAGACGCACGTCGCACCCGCATCGAGGTAGGCGCGGCCGCGCTCGATCGCGTCGGCGAGGCGCTCGTCGCGCGGGCGCTCGGCGCCCCGGATGAACGCATCGGTGCGGGCGTTGAGCGCGAAGGGCACGCCCTCGGCGTCCGCGGCGCCCACTGCCGCCTCGACAGCGGCGACCGATTCGGCGAACGGCCGCAGCTGGTCCTCGAGGTTCGCCCCCGCGATGCCTTCGCCGATCGCGCGACGGATCGTCTCACCGGCGTCGCCGTAGCCGGCCTCGAGGTCGGCCGTGACGGGCACCTCGACGGCGCGGGCGATGCGCCCGGCCATGTCGAGCATGAGGTCGCGGGGCATGTGCTCGCCGTCGGGGTAGCCGAACGTCGCGGCGATGGAATGGCTCGCCGTCGCGATCGCCCGGGTCTGGGGGAGGTCGGCCACGACGGTGGCGCCGATGACGTCCCACACGTTCACGACCTGCAGGAGCTCGTCATCGGTGTGCAGGCGCCGCAGCTCGGCCGCCCGATCGGCGAGGGTCATGCCCCTCAGCGTAGGGCGCGGAGGGTGCGTCAGCCCAGCCGATACGCCGTGGACAGCGCGATCGGGAGCCCGAAAGGGGGAGAATCCTCCGCTCGTCAGGCGAGCGCGGCGCGAAGCCCGCCGAGCAGGCGTTCCACGTCACCCTGGTCCGTGTACGGCGCGAGCCCCACGCGCAGGCCGCCCTCGTCGCCCAGCCCGAGTCGCCGCGACGCCTCGAGCGCGTAGAAGTTGCCGGATGGCGCGAGCACGCGATCCTCGGCGAGTCGACGCGTCACGTCCTCCGCGGCGATCCCGTCGAACGTCATGAGCACCGTCGGCGTGCGTCGCTCGGCCCGCGACCACACGGTCACCCGAGGAAGTGCCGCGAGACCCTCGCCGAGGCGCGCGGCGAGCGACGCCTCGTGCTCATGGAGCGCGGCGTACGAGGCGACGAGCCGTTCACGACGCGAGCTCGCGGCATCCGGTGCCCCGGTGTCGAGCGAGGCGAGCACCTCGACCGCCGCAGTGACGCCCGCCAGCAGCTCGTACGGCAGCGTGCCGAACTCGAAGCGCTCGGGCACGGCGTTCGTCGCCGGCAGCAGCTTGTCGGGCGTGATCGTCTCGAGCAGCTCGGGACGCGCGACGAGCACGCCGCAGTGCGGACCGAGGAACTTGTAGGGGGAGCACGTGAAGAAGTCGGCGCCGAGCGCGGCGACGTCGGGCAGCTCGTGCGCCGTTAAGTGCACGCCGTCGACGAAGAGCAGCGCCCCCGCGTCGTGCACGGCCGCCGCGATGGCGGGCAAGTCGGGCTGGGTGCCCAGGAGGTTCGACGCGGCGGTGACGGCGACGAGTCGCGTGCGATCGGAGAGCAGGCCGGTCACCGCGTCGACCGGCAGCTCGCCCGTCTCGGGGTCGAAGTCGGCCCAGCGCACCGTGGCGCCGACGCGCTCGGCGGCCTGGACCCATGGGCGCACGTTCGAGTCGTGGTCGAGCCGCGTCACGACCACCTCGTCGCCCACGCCCCACTGCCGTGACAGGTGGCGCGAGAAGTCGTACACGAGCTGCGTCGCGCTGCGGCCCTGGACGATGCCGCGCGGGTCCGCGTTCACGAGGTCGGCCATCGCCAGCCGGAAGCCGTGCACGGCCTCCTCGGCGCGCTGTTCCGACACCCCGATCGAGCCGCGGTTCGACAGCGGGCCGGTGAGCACGGATGCCACGGCCTCGCCGACCTGGCGCGGTGTCTGCGTGCCGCCGGGGCCGTCGAACTGCGCCCAACCGGACTCGAGCGAGGGGAACCAGGAGCGGATGCGCGCGACGTCGTAGGCCATGGTCTCGAAGCCTAGCGACGCCTCCTGCTGCTGCCAGTGGCGAACACGTCGGGGGGACCCGGCGGGTATGTCCCCCGGATGGGTCTGCTCGCGGGAGCGGCACGCGAGTAGCATTCGGCCATGGCCACGCGTCGCGTGGCGCACCCACGTATCGTGCTCGTCATCGCCGCGGTCGCCGCGATGACCGGATGCCTGTACGGCCCGCCGTACGACCAGATCCTGACGGGCGACGAGGAGCTGCTCGAGTACGCGCGAGAGACGTTCACCGACGCGGGCGATCGGGTCGCGATGGCCGTGATCGACGGCGATGAGGTGCGCACCGCCTTCGTCTCGGCCGACTCGTCGACGATGTTCGAGCTCGGCTCGGCGACGCGGCTGCTCACGGGGTTGCTGCTCGCCGATGCGATCGAGCGCCGCGAGGTCGCGCTCGACGATGAGGTCGGAAGGTACCTGCCGTTGGGGGAATCGCCGGCCGCCGAGTTGACGCTGCGGGCGCTCGCGACACAGCACTCGGGCCTGCCGGTACCGCCGAGGTGGAGAGCGGGCGGCTCGAGTTCTCCGGAGCCGGACGAACAGACGTCCGTCGAGCTGGAGGAGTTGCTCGAGCTCGTCGCGTCGTTGCCGGTGGACGACGAGCAGCGGTACGACTTCAACGATGTCCAGGCAGCACTGGTCGGTCACGCTGTTGCCGAAGCCACGAGCCGCGACTTCGCCGACCTGCTCGAGGAACGGGTCCTCGAGCCGATCGGCATGGACGACACGGTGCTGGCCGAGTCGGCCGACGACATTCCCGAGGCGCTCGCGCAGGGACGGACCGACGTCACCAAGGAGGCGGTCGAGTCCACCGACGCGGGCGCGTATACCCCTGCCGTCGGTGCCATCGTGACGCTCGACGACATGATCGCGCTCGCGCGCGGCGTGATGTCCGGTGCGATGTCGGACAGCGCCGCCCTCCGACCCATCGCTGACACGCCCTGGGCGAGCGAGGGCATCGGCTACTTCTGGGAGCGCGAACCGCGGCCCGAAGGCGATCTCACGAGCCTCTTCGGATGGTCCGAGGGCTTCTGCGCCGCCATGGTCGCGTATGCGGACGACGGCCAGGCGGCGATGGTCCTGCGGAACCTCGGCGAGACCTACCCCTGGGATGAAGCCGTCGCGCTGCTCGAGATCGTCAGGGAGTGACGATGCCCGATCGGATGCGAGTCGTTCGGGCATCGGTGGCACTCGCCGCCGTCGCTGCCATGAGCGGGTGCCTCTACGGTCCGCCGTACGACCAGCTGCTCTCCGGAGACCCGGCGCTCATCGAGTACGCCAGTGAACGCTACACCGACGCGGGGGACCAGGTCGCGGTGGCCGTGATCGACGGCGACGAGGTGCGCACCGCCTTCGTGTCGGCCGACGACTCGACGCGGTTCGGGTTCGGCCCGGCCACGCGAGGACTGACTGGACTGCTGCTGCAGGACGCGATCGAGCGCGGCGAGGTGGCGCTCGACGAGCGGATCGGCACGTACCTGGATCTCGGCGACGCTCCCGCCGCCGCGTTGACGTTCCGCCAGCTCGCCACCCACCATTCCGGATTGCCGCAGGAGCCGCTCGGACCGGCGGCGTGGGAGCCTCCGGTGTCGGCGGAGACGCAGCTCGCGGGCTCGGACCGCGGCGGGCTGGATGCGCTCCTCGCTCGCGTCGGGTCGATCGACCTCGTCCCCCAGCTGGACTTCAACGTGAGCGACTTCGATGCCGCGCTGGTCGGGCAGGCGATCGCCGCGGCCGCGGGAGTGCCGTTCGCCGACCTGCTCGAGCAGCGCGTGCTCGTACCGGGCGGGATGGCCGACGCCGTGGTGGTCGAGGACGTCGACCTGATGCCGACCGGTCTCGCCCAGGGCCACGATCGGATCGGCCGCAAAGTCGCGCGGGTCGGCAACGGCGCGTATGCGCCGGCGCTCGGCGCGGTCGTCACGCTCGCCGACGTCGTGGCGCTCGCCCGGGCCATCCTGGACGGGCCCTTCGCCGAGAACGCCGTGTTCGAGCCGATCGAGCGGACCCGCTGGCCGCAGGTGCGGATCGGGCTGTTCTGGGAGCGCATGGACACCTCCGACGGCGAGGTCGTGTACATCGAGGGCGCGTCCGACGGCTTCACGGCTGCGGTGCTGGTCGACCCCGCCGAGCGCACCGCGGCGGTCCTCCTCTCGAATGCCGAGGAGATCTGGCCGCGATCGCACGTGCGGCCGCTCCTCGCGGCGATCACCGAGTGACGCCTGAGGAGTACCATGCGGGTATGGCCACGCGTCGCGTGGCGCACCCACGCATCGTGTTCGTCATCGCCGCGCTGGCCGCGATGACCGGGTGCATGTACGGCCCGCCGTACGACCAGTTGCTCACGGGTGACGAGGAACTGCTCGAGTACGCCAAGGAGAAGTTCACCGACGCCGGCGATCGCGTCGCCATGGCGGTGATCGACGGCGACGACGTGCGGACGGCGTTCGTGTCGGCCGACTCGTCGACGATGTTCGAGTTGGGCTCGGCGACGCGGCTGCTCACGGGGTTGCTGCTCGCCGACGCGATCGAGCGCGGCGAGGTCGCCCTTGACGATCCGATCGGGTGGTACCTGCCGCTGGGTGATTCGCCCGCTGCGTCATTGACATTGAGATCCCTCGCCACACAGCATTCCGGACTGCCGCCCGGCGGTCCGCGGTGGGTCGATCCGGAGGTGCTCGCCGACGGTGCTTCGGACTCGAACGACGCCCCACCCGAGGTGCCTGCGCCGGTCGATCTGGAGGAGGTGCTCGACCTCGTCTCGGCCGTTCCGGTGGACCCGTCGGTCTACGACTACAGCCACCTACAGGCAACCTTGGTCGGTCATGTCCTGGCCGAGGCCGCGGACCGCGACTTCGCCGAACTGCTCGAGGAACGCGTGCTCGAGCCCGTCGGGATGGAGAACGCCGTGCTCGCCGAGTCGGTCGAGGACGTGCCGGACGCGCTCGTCCGGTCGGAGGGCGCATACGTACCCCAGACCGGGGCGTACGCGCCCGCGATGGGCCTGATCGTGACGATCGACGACATGATCGCGCTGGCCCGAGACGTCATCTCCGGAGACGCCTCCGACAGTGCCGCCCTCGAACCGCTCGTGAACACGCCCCACGGGAAGCGGATCGGTTACTTCTGGGAGGTCGCGTCACGCCCGGAAGGCGACATCATCGCCCTGTACGGGTGGTCGCGCCAATTCTGCGCTGCGATGGTCGTGAGCGCGGAGGACCGGCACGCGGCGATCGTGCTGCGGAACAGCGGCGACACCTATCCGTGGGATGAGGGCCTGGAGGTCTTCGCCATCGTGGAGGACTGAGCCCGCGAAGCAGGATCCGGGTGATGTTCCCTCCGATCACCGTCCGGCCCGGGCTAGCATGCAGGCATGCAGGACGCGGGGCCTGCGGGTATGCGCGAGCGGGATGAGGGGCGACCGACGGCCGCGGTCGACGAACGCCCTCCTCCGGAGCTGCCGCCGCGCACGTCGTTCACCACCGTGCTCGACGGGTTCTTCTTCGTGTACGCCGGCGTCGCGTCGGTCTGGCTCGCGTGGCTGCTGCTGACGCAGTCATTCGAATTCGGATGGTTCGGCATCCTGTTCTTCCTCGTCTTCTGGCTCGTGCTGGCTTACCTCGTGCTGCCACGACTGCACCGGATCCTCACGACGATCTACGTCCCCGACTACTTCATCGGGCGCACACGCACGAGCGACGGCCTGCTCGGCGACCCCGTGAACCTCGCGTTCGACGGGCCGGAGGCCTCGCTGCACGCGGCGATGCGGGCAGCCGGATGGACGCGCGCCGATGACGTGACGCTCGCCTCGGGATGGCGCATCGTCACGTCGACGCTGTCGCGGCGGAGCTACGACGAGGCGCCCGTCAGCCCGCTGTTCCTGTTCGGCCGGCAGCAGGACTTCGCGTACCAGCAGGAGGTCGAGGGCAACCCCGCGAGACGCCACCACGTGCGGTTCTGGCGGACGCCCGACGGATGGCTGCTCCCCGGCGGTCGGCGCGTGGACTGGCTCGCCGCAGGCACCTTCGACCGGGCAGTGGGATTCTCGCTCTTCACGCTGCAGGTCACCCACAAGATCGACGCCGACATCGACATCGAGCGCGATCACATCGTCGCGACGCTGACCGGCGCCGTCCCCGAGGTGCGCATCGACGTGCTGCGCGACTTCTCGACCGGATACCACTCGCGCAATGGCGGCGGCGACACCATCCGGACGGACGGCGACCTGCCCGTGGTGAACGTGACGGCGGTGCCCGGTGCACGGGTGGGATCGCCGAGGGAGGCCTGCCAGTGAGCCGCCGCGGCCGCGCCGTCCCGGCCGGGCCCACCTCCGTCGAGAAGCGCACGGCGTACGAGCCGCCGGCGCGGCTGGCCGAGCGCGAACCGGCGCCGAAGCGCGTCCGGCGACCGGCCGCGACCACGTTCGGCACCGTGCTCGTGGTGCTCCGCGTGATCGCCGGCGTGATCTGGCTGGTGTCGCTCGCGCTGCAGTGGGACGAGGTGGTCGAGCGCGAGCTCGACGTGGTGCTCGAGGGTCGCCCCGAGGCCGCGGCCGCCGACATGGGGCTGAAGGTCGTACTCGTGGTCGGTTCGATCCTCCTCGTCATCCAGCTCGTGCTCGCCGTGCTCATCTGGTTCGGCAGCAACGGTGCGCGCATCACGGTCATGCTGTTCTCGACCGCGACCATCACCGCCGCGGCGCTCGACTCGATCACGGGCGATGTCGAGGTGACGATCCAGACGACGTTCCTGACGGTCGCGCTGGACATCCTCGTCCTGCTCGCGCTGTCGAGTCGCGAGGCGCGGTCGTTCGCGCGGCGCACGCGCGGGTTCGCCCGGCCGCGTCGGGTCGACCGACCGTGAATGCACGAGCCTCTCCTACGATGGCGTCCATGCGTGCGATGCGGGTGCGGCGGCCGGCTGGTGTGATCGCGGCCACGATGGCGGTGGCCGTGATGGCCGGATGCAGCGCCGGCGCACCGCAGGCGGAGGAAGCCGGAGCGTCGACCCGCTACTCGGGCGACGAGGAGCTGCTCCAGGTCATCCGCCCGTCGTTCAGCGGCCCTGACGATATCGCGGCGGTGGCCCTGGTCGCCGACGGCGAGGTTCGGACGGCCTTCGTCCGCGCCGATGCCGAGACGCGGTTCGAGATCGGCTCCATCACGAAGACCTTCACCGGCCTGCTCCTCGCCGAGGCGATCGAGCGGGGTGAAGTGGCCCTCGACGACCCGCTCGGCATTCATCTCGATCTTGACGACGCACCGGTCGCCGACGTCACGCTCGGCGCACTCGCGACCCATCAGTCGGGCCTGCCGATCTTCCCCAGCGATCCCGAATGGCAGCAGGAGGCTGCGGCGCTGGACGCCGAGGGCAAGGACGCGGTCGACGAGACGCTCGACGAACTGCTCGCGCTCGCGCGCGCCGAGCAGCTCCCGAACGACCCGACCACGGCGTACTCCAACTTCGGCGCCGCCCTCGCGGGGCAGGCGCTGGCAGCGGCCGCCGGCACCGAGTACCGCGACATACTCGCCGAGCGCATCCTCGAGCCGCTCGGGCTCGAGGACACCTCCCTCCCCATCGAGGACGACGATCATGTGAAGGGGCTGGCGCAAGGCTTTACGGGCGATCGCCGGAAGGCCGATCCCAGCACCCTCGGCGCGTTCGCGCCGGCCGGCGGCATCGTCACGACCGTCGAGGACCTGGCCCGCTACGCGCAGGGCGTCATCGACGGACCCTACGCCGGCAGCGCCGCGCTCGAGCCGAATCCGTTCGGGGACGGCGACTACGGCTACTTCTGGGCGCTCTCGTCGCGCGGCGACCGCGACCTCGTCTCGCACGACGGAATGACGACCGGCTTCACGAGCGCGCTGCTCATCGACCGGACGGCCGGCACCGCGGCGATCGTGTTCGTCAATCGCAGCTCGCGCCCGGTCCATGAGGTCGCACGCGACCTGCTCGGCCAAGTGGACTGAGCGCCGTCAGGCCAATCCGACCCCGCGTCCGCGGATCTCGAGCCCGAGCCATCCGGCCAGCGAATCGAGTTCGGCGAAGACCGCCTCGACGACCTCGGGCGTGAACGGCTCGTCCTCGTGGATCGCGTCGACGCGCAGCACGCCCTCAGCACGGTCGGCGGTCGCGTCGACCTTGCCGACGAGCCGGTCGCCGTGCAGGACCGGCATCGCCCAGTATCCCCAGCGGCGCTGGTCGCGCGGCTTGTACATCTCGAGCACGTACTCGACGTCGAAGAGCTCGGCGAGGCGCCGCCGATCGAACACGAGGCGGTCGAGCGGCGACAGCAGCGCGGTGCGAGGGCGCAATGGCTCGTCGACGCGGGCCAGCGCCGCGCCATCCACGCGCCAGGCGCCGGGCAGGCCGTCGACCCGCGCCGGCTCGCCGATGCCGCGCGTGTCGATCGGCTCGTTCGGCGTGCTCGACCCGCGGCCCTCGCGCAGGATCCCGAGCGAGGCGAGGCGCCGCTCGTTGCGCAGCCGGTACGCGTCGGCCTGGTCGAGGTGATCCTGCTCGAGCGCCTCGGGGTAGACGCGCTCAGCGAGGTCCCACAGTCGGGCGCCGTCGCGACGGCCGGCGACGGCGACATCACCGCGCATCATGAGGCACTCGAGCATGGTCTGCACGTTCTTGTCGTTGGTCCATCCGGTCGACGACCAGGCCACGACCGAGGTGTCGGGCAACTCGGTCGCCGGGAGCGGGCCGTGGGCGGTGAGGCGCAGCAGCAGGTCGCTGCGGAACGACGAGTTCGCCTCGATCCAGCCGCGCGTGCGATCGTGGCGTGGCCAGTCGCGCATCGACGGGCGGAACAGCCGCAGGTCGTCCATGGGTCGCACCATCAGGTCGAGCTCGAACAGCGTGCGCTCGACCTCGAGCGCGCGCGTGAGCTCGGCCGGGTCGTACCGTTCGCCGAGGCGGCTCCACAGCACGACGTCGGCGCTCGGGGCGATCGCCGAGACCGGGTCGACCTTCACGAACGTGAGTCGTCGCACGGTGTCGACCACGTCGGCGGGCCGATCGGCCTCGAGCGCCTGCGCGCGCACCGCGATGCGGCGCGCCTGCGCCTTCGTCAGCTCGACGACCATGCGCCCACGCTACGCCGCGCCTCCGACCGCGCGAGGCTGCGCTCAGGCGACGGATGCCGCGTGGCGCGCGCAGTGCCCGGGGCCGCACGCCTCGCAGCGCACGAGCCGGCCGCGGCACGAGGCATCCGTGCAGTTCACGGTGCGCTTGGACGGAGTTCCACACCCCTCGCACGTGCCGATCACGGCGGCGCGCTCACTGAAGTCGACCGATTCACGCCCGTCGAACACGACCAGCGAACCCTCCCAGAGCCCGTCGTCGCCGAAGCGCTCGCCGTACCGGACGATGCCCCCGTCGAGCTGGTAGAGCTCACCGAAGCCGCGTGCGGCCATCAGGCTCGAGAGGACCTCGCATCGGATGCCGCCCGTGCAGTACGTCACGACCGGCCGGCCCTTCAGGTGGTCGTACGCGCCCGAGTCGAGCAGGCCGACGAAGTCGCGCGTGGTCTCGACCGGCGGCACGATCGCGCCGCGGAACCGCCCGATCTCGGCTTCGAGCGCGTTGCGTCCGTCGAAGAAGACGACCTCGTCGCCGCGCTCGGCGACGAGCTCGTGCAGTGCGTCCGGGCTGAGGCGCGTGCCGCCGCCGATGACGCCCGACTCGTCGACGCGCAGTTCGTCGGGTGCGCCAAACGAGACGATCTCGTCGCGCACCTTCACGCTGAGCTTCGGGAAGTCGAGGCTGCGACCCTCGTCGTCGAGCTCGCTGCCCTCGCTCCACTTGAAGTCGATGGCCGTGAACGCCGGATAATCCCGGGTCTTGCGGACGTAGCGCTTGAGTGAGCCCATCTCGCCGCCGAGCGTGCCGTTGATCCCGTCCTTCGAGATGAGCACGCGGCCGCGCAGGCCGAGGGAGTCCGCGAGGTCGCGCTGCCACAGCCGGATCGCGTCGGGGTCGGCGAGCGGCGTGAAGACGTAGAACAGCAGGATCTTGGCGAGCGGCACCCGGCGATCCTAGGGCGATCGCCTGAGCGGATGCCGCGTCGCGGCGTGTGCTCGTGCGGCGTGGCGCGGCCCGACGTAGCCTGACCGCGACGGTGAGAGGCGACCGGACGAGCCGACGGACGACCGACGAGGAGGATCGACGATGCTCGACCTGGATCCGTACGCTGCGCTGCAGAAGCTCCGCCCCGTGGAGTCGTTCCACGTCACGAGCGCCGACTTCGACGACGGCGGCGCACTCGCGCGCCCGCAGTGGAGTGCCGCCGCCGGAGGCGTCGACCGGTCGCCCCAGCTGTCGTGGTCGGGCTTCCCGGAGCGCACGCGCGGCTTCGCCGTGACGTGCATCGACGTCGACGCGCCGACGGGGTCCGGATGGTGGCACTGGGCGGTCGCGAACCTGCCCCTCTCGACGACGAGCCTCGAGGCGGGCGCGGGCGCGCCCGGCGGCCCGGCGCTGCCCGAGGGCGCGCTCGTGCTGCGCAACGAGGACGGCGATCGCGGGTTCGGCGGCGTCGGGCCGCCTCGCGGCACCGGGGCGCACCGGTACGTGTTCGTGGTGCACGCACTCGACGTGCCGAGCCTCGACCTCGACCCCGCGTCGTCGCCCGCGATACTCGGGATCCGCTGCTTCTTCCATGGGCTCGCACGCGGCATCCTCACGGGCATCGCGAATCGCGACTGAGCCCGCCGATCCGTCAGTCGCGTCGCCGGCCGAACACGAAGTACGCCAGCGGGCCGACGAAGTTCACGAGGATGATGACCGCCCACATCGGCTTCGGGCCGTTGACGTCGTCGGCGGGACGCTTGGCGAGATCCGTCCACGCCGCTGCGGCCAGGGCGAACTGGATGATCACCGAGATGATCGCCCTGCTCTTCTGCTGCGGCGTGATGTCGCTCCACCGTTTCGCGGTTGCCATGGGATCCTCCGTTCCCGAGTTGCCGAACCGATCTTCCGGGCTAGTGCTTGTTGCCCGACAGCGCCAGTACGCCGCCGAGGCCGATCATCATGACACCGCCGGTCGCGGCCAGGTGCGACGCGCGCCGCGGCGACGACGCGAACCAGTCGCGCGCCCACCCCGCAGCGAGCGCCCAGACCGAGTCGCACGCGAGTGCGAGCACGACGAACGCCGTGCCCAGCGTCGCCATCTGCAGCGGGATCGCCCCGGCGTGGAAGTCGACGAACTGCGGCAGGACGGCGACGAAGAACGCGATCGTCTTCGGGTTCGTGACGCCCACGACGAACCCCTCGCCGAGCAGGCGCCAGTGCGAGCGAGGCGCGACGGCACCCGTGACGGCGGCCGCGGCATCCGCCCGGTGACGGATCGCCTGCACGCCGAGGTAGACGAGGTACAGGGCCCCCGCGATCTTGATGCCCGTGAACAGCAGCACCGACTGCGCGACGACGGTGCCGACGCCGAGCGCGACGGCCGCCACGAGCGGCAGCATGCCGATCGCATTGCCGACCACGCTGAGCAGCCCGCCGATGCGCCCGAGCGCGAGCGAGCGGCCGATGACGAACAGCACGCTGGGTCCCGGGATGACGATGAGCACCACCGAGGCGAGCACGAACGCCCAGAAGTTGGATGCGGGGACCATTCGAGGATCGTACTCCGCTCTGTTCACTCCTCCTCGGGCTGCGGCGCGATCGGCTGGCCCAGTCGCACGCGCGTGCCGAACGGATCGGACACCATCGAGACGCGCTCGCCCCACGGCGTGTCATCCGGTCGCTCGATGACGAGGTATCCCGCCGTCTCGAGCGCGGTGGTGGTCGCATCGACGTCGTCGACGTAGAACCAGAGGAGCATGCCGGCGCCCTCGCCGGCGGTGCCGCCCTCGGCCAGGCCCAGCCCGAGCTGCGACGCGCCCGCCTGCAGGGTGACGAAGACGGGCTCGCCGTCGACGGGATACCGGTACACGACGGCGGTGCCGAGCGCGTCGTGGTAGAAGCGCATCGCGGCATCCATGTCGGGCACCTCGACGATGGGGAACGCGGATTCGATCATGGTCCCTCCCTCGGCCGACGCTACGCCGTGCCGATCGATGCCGCTAGCGTGGCAGGGTGAGCGAGCACCTCTCCACGAGCACGGCCGACGGCGTCGGCCGGATCACGCTCGAACGCCCGCAGGCCCTCAACGCGCTGAGCTACGAGATGATCCGCGCGCTCACCGCGGTGTTCGATGCCTGGCGGCACGACCCCGACGTGTCGATGGTGGTGCTGGATGGCGCGGGCGAGCGCGGGTTCTGCGCCGGCGGCGACGTGCGCGAGCTCTACGGCTACACGACGGCGGGGCATGTCGACGAGGCGCTGCGGTTCTTCCGCGACGAGTACCGGCTGAACTCGGCCATCGCGCACTACCCGAAGCCGGTCGTGGCGATCATGGACGGCATCACCATGGGCGGCGGCATCGGGCTCGCCGGCCATGCGCGCATCCGCATCGTCACCGAGCGCTCGCGCGTCGCGATGCCCGAGACGCGCATCGGCTTCACGCCCGACGTCGGCGGCACGTGGCTGCTCGGCCGCGCGCCCGGCGAACTCGGCACGCACCTCGCGCTGAACTCGCGCACGATGGACGCGGCCGACGCCATCCACGCGGGCTTCGCCGACGCGTTCGTGCCGTCCGAGCGGATCCCGCACCTGCTGCAGGCGCTCGCCGAGCGCGCCGATCCCGGCACTCCGTGGGAGATCGTCATGCTCTTCGACGAGACGCCCGGGCCGTCGGCGCTCGCGGCCGCCCGGCCGTGGGTCGACGCGTGCTATTCGGCCCCGACCGTCTCGGCGATCATCGAACGGCTGCGCGCGTTCGCCGAGGGGCGGGCGGATGGCGCGGGGCGCGCGGATCCGGCAGCCGCGGCCTACGCGGCGGCCGCCGCCGATGAGCTCGAGACGCTCTCGCCGACTGCGCTCTCGGTCACGCTCGAGGCCGTGCGCCGCGCCCGCACGCTGCCCTCGCTCGAGGAGGCGCTCGAGCAGGAGTTCCGCGCCGTGTCGTGGTTCATCGGCGAGCACGACCTGCACGAGGGCATCCGCGCCCAGGTCATCGACAAGGACCGCAACCCGAAGTGGGACCCGTCCACGCTCGACGACGTGCCGCCGACGCTGCCCGAGCGCGTGCTCACCGAGCAGCGGCACGAGCCGGTCTGGCCCGCGGCGGCCTGACGCTCAGCGCGCGGTCCTGACCGCCGCCTCGAGTGCGACCCACGAGAGCATCGCGCACTTGATGCGCATGACGTACTTCGCGACGCCGTGGAACGCGATCGCGTCGCCGAGCACGTCCTCGTCGGGCTCGCCCTCGCCCTTCGAGCGCAGCATCGCGCGGAACGCGTCGGCGGTCGCGAGCGCCTCGTCGACGGAGTGCCCCTGCACGAGGTCGGTGAGCACCGACGCCGACGCCATCGAGATGCTGCATCCGTCGCCCTGCCAGGCCACTTCGTCGATGCGCTCGTGCGCGGGGTCGAGCTTCACGCGCACGGTGATCTCGTCGCCGCACGTCGGGTTGTACTCGTGGTGCTCGCCGTCGGCGCCCTCGAGCGCGTGGTCGCCGTGCCGCTCCTTCGAGTGGTCGAGGATGATCTGCTGGTAGAGGCCCTCGAGTGCCGACATCAGGACGCCTCCCTCGCGAGGCCGAAGAAGCCGCGCACCTCGCCGAGTGCGGCGACGAACCGGTCGGCCTCCTCGACGGTCGTGTACACGTGCGCGCTCGCCCGCGTGGTCGCGGTGATGCCGAGCGCGCGGTGCAGGGGCTGCGCGCAGTGGTGACCGACGCGCACGACGATGCCGGCCTCGTCGAGGAACTGGCCCACATCGTGCGCATGCACGCCGTCGACGCTCACGCTGACCAGGCCCGCGCGGCGCTCGCCGGGCTGCGGGCCGACGATCCGCACGCCCGGGATCTCGGCGACGCCCGCGACGACGCGTGCAGCGAACGCCTCCTCGTGCGCTGCGACGGCGTCCATGCCGATGCCCTCGAGGTACCGGACGGCGGCGGCGAGCCCGATCGCCTGCGAGACGGCCTGGGTTCCGGCCTCGAAGCGGTGCGGGGCCGGCAGGAAATGCGACTCCTCGAGCGTCACCCTGGTGATCGTCGAACCGCCCGTGCGCGCCGGCGGCAGCGCATCGAGCAGCTCGTCCCGGCCGTACAAGACGCCGATCCCGTTCGGGCCGAGCATCTTGTGCCCCGAGAAGGCGGCGAAGTCGACGCCGTACGCGGCGAAGTCGACCGGACGATGGGGTACCGACTGGCACGCGTCGAGCACGACGAACGCCTCGCGCGCGCGCTCGCGGACGAGCCCGACGATCTCGGCGACGGGCGCGATCAGCCCGGTCACGTTCGACACCTCGGCGAACGCGACGATGCGGGTGCGCTCGGTCAGCACCGCGGCGAGGTCGTCGATCGTCCAGAGGCCGTGCTCGTCGACGCGCACCGGCACGATCCGCGCACCCGTGCGCTGCGCGACGCGCTGCCACGGCAGGAGGTTCGCGTGGTGCTCGGCCTCGGTGAGCACGATCTCGTCACCCGGCTGCAGCGCGAACCGCGCGGCATCCGGGCCGCCGATGCCGGCGCTCGCGTCGGCGATGCCGAGCGCGACCATGTTCAGCGCGTCGGTCGCGTTCTGCGCCCACACGATCTCGCGGTCGCCGGCGCCGACGAAGCGGGCGACATCGGCGCGTCCGTCCTCGAAGAGGGTGGTCGACTCGCCGGTCGCGGCGCTCGCGCCCCGGTGCACGGCGGCGAGGTGGTGCTCGAGGTACTCGCGTTCGGCGTCGAGCACCGCGAGCGGCCGCTGCGACGTGGCGGCGGAGTCGAGGTACGCGGCCGGCCGGCCGTCGCCGGTCGTCGCGAATGCGGGGAAGTCGAGGCGGATGTCGCGCACGGCGTGGCCGCCGACCGTGTCGGCGTCGGTGAGGTTCATCCCCTCCATGGTCTCACGCGTGATACCGGACACGGCTGGGAGCCCCCGGCCGACGGCCCGCGACATCCGGCACCCCATTCGGTAGCGTTGGCCCGTGAAGACCCACCACCTGCGCACCCACCGGAGCGACGAGGACCTCTCGCGGGAGGGCCAGCTCGCCTGGCAGCTCGCGGCCGTCGCCACGGATCCCGTCGAGGTCGACGACGAGGTCGTCGACATGGTCGTCAACCGGGTCATCGACAACGCGGCCGTCGCGGCGGCCTCCCTCGCGCGTCGGCCGGTGGTCGCCGCGCGCAGCCAGGCGCTGACGCATCCGGTGTCGATCGGCGGCGACGGCGCGACGGTGTTCGGGTCGGATGCCGCGCGGCGGACCTCGCCCGAATGGGCCGCGTGGGCCAACGGCGTGGCCGTGCGCGAGCTCGACTTCCACGACACGTTCCTCGCGGCCGACTACTCGCACCCCGGCGACAACATCCCGCCGATCGTCGCGGTCGCGCAGCATCTCGCCGCGGCGCGCGGGCTCACCGGGCGCGACCTCGTTCGCGGCATCGCCACCGGCTACGAGATCCAGATCGACCTCGTCAAGGCCATCACCCTGCACGCGCACAAGATCGACCACGTCGCCCACCTCGGCCCGTCGGCCGCGGCCGGCATCGGCACGCTGCTCGGCCTCGACCAGGAGACGATCTTCCAGGCCATCGGGCAGGCCCTGCACACGACGACGGCGACGCGGCAGTCGCGCAAGGGCGAGATCTCGACGTGGAAGGCGTATGCGCCCGCGTTCGCCGGGAAGATGGCGGTCGAGGCCGTCGACCGAGCGATGCGCGGCGAGACGAGTCCGGTGCCCATCTACGAGGGCGAGGACGGCGTGATCGCCTGGCTGCTCGGCGGCCCCGAGGCGACCTACGAGGTGCCGCTGCCCGACGCCGGCGAGGCCAAGCGCGCCATCCTCGACTCGTACACGAAGGAGCATTCGGCCGAGTACCAGGCGCAGGCGCTCATCGACCTCGCGCGCAAGCTCCACGACGAGTACCCGCTGATCCTCGACGACCCCGACCGCGTCGAGTCCATCACCATCCACACGTCGCACCACACCCACAACGTGATCGGCTCGGGCGCGAACGACCCGCAGAAGTACGACCCGGATGCCTCGCGCGAGACGCTCGATCACTCCATCCCGTACATCTTCACCGTCGCCCTGCAGGACGGCACGTGGCACCACGCCGACTCGTACGCCCCCGAGCGGGCGCACCGCCCCGACACCGTGACGCTCTGGCGCAAGGTCGCGACCGTCGAGGACCCCGAGTGGACGCGTCGCTACCACTCGCTCGACATCGGCGAGAAGGCGTTCGGCGGCCGCGTCGTCATCCGGCTTTCCGACGGCAACGAGATCGTCGAGGAGATCGCGGTCGCCGACGCGCACCCGCTCGGCGCTCGGCCCTTCGGCCGTGAGCAGTACGTCGAGAAGTTCCGCACGCTCGCCGAGTGGGCGCTCGAGCCCGCCGAGATCGACCGGTTCCTGGATGTCGCGCAGCGCCTGCCCGAGCTCGGCCCCGACGAGCTGCAGCAGCTCACCTTCACCGCCGCCCCCGGCGCCCTCAACGGAGTGGAACCCCCCACCGGCCTCTTCTGACGCGGTCCCGCCGGCCGCGGCGGCCCCCTTTGGTACTCGTGCAGAAACGGACGCTTCACCGACGGTGGGAAGCTCCGTTTCCGCGCGCATGCGTGACGGTGCCGGTCCAGCCTCGGCGGGCGAGGTTGCGCGCGATTCGCCCGACGAGCTCGTGTGGACGTCGCAGGTCGTGCTCCGTGACCTCCATGACGTGATACCCGAGCGACTCCAGTTCGGCCTCGCGCGTGCGATCGCGGCGCCACTGCCGCTGGTCGGTGCGGTGGTAGTCGCCGTGGTACTCGAGCACTTCGCCGTAGCTGCGGAACAGCAGGTCGACCCGTGCCACCACCCGCCCGTCGTGACGACGGATCACGACGTTGGCCTCGGGGTGGGGCAGTCCCGCGAGGATCACGATCGCCCTCAGCTCCGACTCCTTGGGCGACTCGGATGCTGCGTCGGCGAGCTCGAGCGCCGTCCGGAGCATTTGACGGCGGCGGAAATCGGGATACGCCTCGACCGCGGTTCGCAGGGCGTCGGCGTCCGTGCTCCGGGAACGGAGGGCCGAATCGGCGGCGGCGACCAGCTCGGGAACCGTGAGGCATGCGGCGAGGTCGCACCACGTGCGTGCGAGCCGGGTCAGCACGATCTCGCGGACGATCGTGACATCCTCCTCGTCGATGCTCAGACGATGTCCGACGACTCCCGCCCGACGCACCGCTGGCGCATGAGGAGGCACTGCGACATGGAGCGGCGTCGCCGCCGCGAACCGCATGGGCATGGGAAGCCCGTGCAGGAGCGCCGCCGTCGGACCGCAGATGACGGCGTCGGACCGGCAGACCAGGAGCAATGCCAGACACCTGGTATCGAGGCCCGCCTCCCGCGGCATCCGCGCGCCGTGGATCGCGGCGTCGAGGTCGCGGGCCCGGAGACGGTCGGGGGAGATGCCGAGCTCGAGTGCTTTGGCGACCGGGAACGGACGTTCGGCGAGGGTCTGGGGCAGCGGACGAGGAGGGCGCATACCCCGAGCGTGGCCGGGACCGAACCCGCCGCTCGGCGTCGGGGCGACCCATCGTGGACGTTTGCACGGTGTCGGAGGAGGGGAGGACGGGTCGCGCCATCCGACATCGTGCAGGAACCGTGGGTATGCGCGCTGGCGAAGGCACCGTTCTTGCACGAGATCGCGCAGGGGAGCCGACGGGGGCGCGCGCGGCGCCCGAGGTGGCGGACGCGCGGCGGGCGGCGCCCGCGCCGTAGGCTGGGGGAGCGACCGCGCTGGGGCGGACGCCGAATCCCACGAGGAGCACGATGAGCGAGCAGACCCCGCAGGCCGGCCCCACGTCCGAGGCCGCCTTCCAGCCGCAGATCTTCAAGGGCCTGGCGGGCGTGCCCGTCGACTACACCGCGATCTCGAAGGTGAACCCCGAGTCGAACTCGCTGCTCTACCGCGGCTACCCCGTGCAGGAGCTCGCGGCATCCGTCACATTCGAGGAAGTCGCCTACCTGCTCTGGAACGGCGAGCTGCCGGATGACACGCAGCTCGCCGCGTTCGAGGAACTCGAGCGCGGCCACCGCGGCCTCGACCACGAGACCAAGCGCATCGTCGACGAGCTCCCGCTCACCGCGCACCCCATGGACGTCGTGCGCACGGCCGTCAGCGTCATCGGCGCGAGCGACCCGAAGACGCCCGACGACTCGCCCGAGGCCAACCTCGAGAAGTCGGTCCGCCTGTTCGCGAAGCTGCCCTCGATCGTCACCTACGACCAGCGCCGCCGTCACGAGCTCGAGTTCGTCGAGCCGCGGCTCGACCTCGGGTACTCGGCCAACTTCCTCTGGCAGGCGTTCGGCGAGGCGCCCGAACTCGAGGTCGTCAACGCGTTCGACACCTCGATGATCCTGTACGCCGAGCACTCGTTCAACGCGTCCACCTTCACGGCGCGCGTGATCGCGTCGACGCTCTCCGACATCTACTCGGCGGTCACGGGCGCGATCGGCGCGCTGAAGGGCGCGCTGCACGGCGGTGCGAACGAGGCCGTGATGCACGCGTTCGACGAGATCGGCCTCGGCGAGGGTTCGGGCGAGCGTGCGGTCGCATGGCTCGACGCCGCGCTCGCCGAGAAGCGCAAGATCATGGGGTTCGGCCACCGCGTGTACAAGAACGGCGACTCGCGGGTGCCGACGATGCGCGACGCGCTCGAGCGGATGGTGGAGCACTACGACCGCCCGGACATCCTCGAGGTCTACACGGCGCTCGAGCAGGCCATGGGCGAGCGCAAGAACATCAAGCCGAACCTCGACTATCCGGCCGGTCCGACCTATCACCTCATGGGATGGGACACCGAGATGTTCACGCCTCTGTTCGTGGCGAGTCGCGTCACCGGGTGGACCGCGCACGTGATGGAGCAGAACGCCGCGAACGCGCTCATCCGCCCGCTCTCGGTCTACAGCGGACCCGATGAGCGGCACGTGCCGCCGCGCGGCAACGCCTCGGGGGAGCCGGCGGCCTGAGAGCGAGCCGCTTCGCGGCTGTGCACAACGCCGCCCCGCGGCATCCGGCACCGCACTGTGCCCGACCACCAAGGTGGAGAGTTCCACGACGAATCGGGCATACAGTCGTGGACCATGCACATGCTGTTCCGCACCCTGCTCCACGTGCTGTTGCTCGCGCGCCGCAAGCCCAGCCTCGGGCTCTACGAGGTGGCGCGCACCCGATTCATCACCCTGCCGACCGACCTCGACCTCAATCGGCACATGAACAACGGCGTGTACTTCTCGATCATGGATGTCGCGCGATTCGACATGCTCGTGCGAAACGGCGTCTTCGGGCTCATGCGCGCGAACGACTGGTACCCGGTCGTCGCGAGCGAGACCATCACGTTCCGCAAGTCGCTGAGCCTGTGGCAGCGGTTCGCGATCGAGTCGCGGATCGTCGGGTACGACGAGAAGGCGGCGTTCGTCGAGCAGCGGTTCGTGCGGCCCGGGGCCGACGGCACGCCCGAGGTCTACGCGCAGGGGTTCATCCGGGCGCGGTTCCTCCGCAAGGGCGGCGGCACGGTGCCCGTGACCGAGCTCATCGAGGTCTTCGGCGCGCCGCCGGCCGACGACGAGCTGCCCGAGTGGATCGAGCGCTGGGGGGCGGATGTCGCGCTGCCCGCGACGCGCGCTGCCGCGCCATCCCTCTGGCACTGACCCGCGTCGAGGGCACCCGGACCTGGCCGTGAACGGTATCACACCGGCGTCGGACCTGTGAAGAACGGGGATTTCGCGGAATACTGGGTCTCGCGGGGAACGGTCTTGCGAGGAGGTCACCTTGCCGTTTCGCAGTCTGAGGACCATCCAGTCGTGGCTGGACGAATTCGACCAGGTCGGCTATCACTTCGGCGGTGAGCTGAAGGTGATCCAGCAGGACGGCGCAGACGGCGCGGATACAGGCCTGGTCTCGGTTCGCCTGGTCAACGCGGCCACCGTCATCACCATTCAGCCCGAAGTCGTCGGGGCGCCCACCTGGAAGGTGACCATGGAGCCACGGGATGAAGCGGTGACGATGGACGCGGCGGCCGTCCTCAATCTTGCCGCGGAACTCTCGGTCGTGTCGGCGCTCTGCGCCTTCCTGCAGGCGAAGTCGCTCGCCTTCGTCGGCGTCGACTCTGCCTGAGATCTAGGCGGACGCGGCAGTGGCCGCCTCGGTGAACGCATCGAGGGTGGTCGCGAACCGGAGGCCGGCGTCGAGATCGCCCGCGTTGGCCGCGACGTTGAATGCATCGTCGAATCTGGTCAGTGCCGACCAAGGCTCGTCGGCGAGATCGATCGTGAGGTTGAGTCGGTTCACGCGCCGGTCCTCGGCGTCGACGTCACGACGCACCGCGCCCCGTTCGACCAGGCGATCGATGAGGGTGGTCACGCCGGCCGAACTGATGCCGAGATAGCTGGACAGCATTCCGGGGCGGGTTCCGGGATGGTCGGCGACGAAGAGCAGCGCCCGAGCGTCGAGCTCGTTGATCCGCAGCACGCGGCGCGCCTCGATGAGGGCGGCCGACCGCGCATTGACGTAGCGCAGCAGCGCCTCGGCGAGGGACGAGGTATCCGGACGTCCCGACTCCATGGCCTCTCGGCCTCCTTCTGGATCGGCGGTCAGGGTCACCTTATCAGGAAATCTCGCCAGTCTGATTTCTCAGATATTTATCTAAGTTTCCGAGATAATGGTGCTAAACTGGTGGCTCGTCCCGACGGGGGTCGCACAACGACGACGTCGGGAACCTGATGGAAGGAACGGCGATGGGCTCTCTCTACTACGGCAGCAGCAGCGAGCCGATCCAGATCCCCGACAGCCTCCTGGCTCATGTCAAGGTGGTGCTGACCACGAAGTTCCGCCGCAAGGAGCGGCTCACCCTGTCGCTGGTGACACCTGGCTCCTCGCAGGGCGGGCGCACCACGCTGTGGCTCGACCCCTCCATCCCGCTGCGATTCGTCTTCGACTCGGCCGACGCTCCGGCGCTCGACGGCACGCTCCTGCGCCAGCTCGCCGATGCGGCCAACTCGGTGCGCGGGCTCGTGATCGAGCTCGATTCCGTCGAGCAGCAGCGCGCTCTCGAGGCGCCCGTCCTCGCGGCGGTCGGCTGAGCCTCGCGGCGGTCGGCTGAGCCTCGCGGCGGTCGGCTGAGCCTCGAGGCCGCTCGCCCTACGTGCGCGCCTTCCAGGGCACCACGACCTCCTTGACGATGAGGAGGATGCCGGCCGCGACCGGGATCGCGACGAGCGCGCCGGGCAGCCCGGCGAGGGTGCCGCCCGCAAGCGCTGCGATGAGTACGATCGAGCCCGGTACCTGCACGGCCTTGCTCATCACGCGCGGCGTGAGGATGTACGCCTCGACCTGCATGTAGACGAGCATGGCGACCAGCACGATGAGCGCTGCCGTCGGCGAGACGAACAGCGTGAGCGCGGTCATCACGATGGTCGTCAGCACCGTGCCGATGAGCGGGATCAGCGTGATGAAGAACGCGGCGACCGAGATCACGAGCGCGAAGGGCTGGCCGACGAGCGTGAGCAGGATGAAGCTGTAGGTCGCATTGAAGAACGCCAGGATCACCATGCCGCTGAGGTAGCGGCCCACGTTCTGCATGATGCGCTCGGCGTAGTCGACCACCCGGGCCCGGTGCGAAGCCGAGACGAGCGTGGAGATCGCGGCCTTCGATGCGTCGAGCGTGGCGATGAAGTAGATCGTCAAGACGAAGATGAAGAAGCCCGACGAGATCCCGCCGATGATCGCGATGCCGATGTCGAGCGCACCGCCGCCGATCGTCGCCCACGTGGTGGGATCGGCGAGGAGATCGACGAACCAGGCGTACACGTTGCCGAGCACGCCGCCGGAACCCGACACGGCGTCCTGGTACCAGTCCTGCTGCTGCAGCTTGGCGTACAGGTCGGGCAACGACGCGATGAATGCCGCCGCCTGCGAGACCACGAGCGGGACCACGACCCAGAGCAGCCCCGCGATGACCAGCACGAACAGCACGATCACGGTGACGATCGCGAACCCGCGCCGCATCCCGCGCCGCTCGAACCAGCGCACGAGCGGATCGAGTCCGAGCGTGATGAAGATCGCCGCGAACACCGAGAACAGGACGCCCGACAGACTGAGCAGGGCGGCCGCGATCGCCAAGGCCACGAGCACGCCCGCGGTCGCGATGAATGCCCAGACGAACGGGCGGTTCGCCATCAGGCCGCCGGGCGCCGAGACCTGAGCGCGGCGTGCGCGCGAGTCGCGCGCACGCCGCTCGATCGCTCTCAGCGCCCGACTTCCGTCACGGGCGCCGGCACATGCAGCGCCCGGTAGGTGTCGACCAGTCCGGGGTCGTAGTCGCTCCGCTCGGGCAGGGCCCGCCCGGCCCGGACCGCGGCGAACCGATCGAGGTAGTAGTCGCAGCGTGGACCGACCGCCGCGGCATCCGTACCGGACTGCAGGCGGTGCCCGAGGGTGAGCGTCGTCATGCCGCCGGCCTCTCGGAGGTGGCAGTACACCCGGATCGCGGACTCGTCCTCGCCGATGTCGGCTCGCACGCGGTGGGGCGGGTCCCACAGGAGAACGGAGGCGTTGCGCCACTCGCCCTCGTCGCCGGACATCCGGAATCGCACGGCACCCGTCGACGGGATGCCCGTGTACGTCCCGATCCACGCCTGCATGGCGTTCGGATTCGTGAGGGAGTACCAGACCTCCTCGATGGGAGCGTGGAAGAGCCGGTCGAACTGGAGGTAGAGCCCGTCGTCCTTGCGAACGTAGTGGCCGGTCGCCCGAGTGATGGTCATCGTCGCCCCCTGCGTGTCGTCCTGACCACAGGCTAACCGGGGCGGCATCGCAGGGCTAGAGTGACGCGCATGGGCAGCTCTGGATCGAAGCGACGCACCACCAGCCGCCCCTCCGGGGGACGGACGACCGCACCTCACCAGGAGGAGGCGCTGCATCTCCCCGAGGGGCATCAGACGATGTGGGGATGGTTCGCGGGCATCATCGTGCTCGCGCTCATCGCGGTGCCGCTGAGTGCGGCGTTCTCGTTCGCGACGAACCCGCGCACGCAGCAGCTGTTCGCGGGTCGCCTGTCCGAGGCGACGACCGGCGGCTACCAGGCGTTCTGGTGGGTCGTCACGCTCCTGCTGATCGGGCTGCCGATCCTCGTCGGCTACGGCGTGGCGAACCTGTCGACGCGCGCGCTGGCGATCGTGGGCGGCGTGGTCGCGCTGTTCGTCATCGCGATCCTCGTGCTCGGCCAGATGTTCGTGTTCTAGATCACGGCGATCGGATGGCGCGGCCCGCGTCCGCGCCACGCGGTGCGTTCAGGGCAGCTCGCCCTCGAGCACGGCCATCGCGGCGTTGTGCCCGCCGATGCCGCTGACCGCACCGCCCCGGACCGCGCCCGAGCCGCAGAGCAGCACGCGCGCGTGCGGGGTCGCGACCCCCCAGCGCTCGGCCGGCGTCCGGAGCTCGGCGTCGCGCTCGGCCCACGGCCACGACAGGGCTCCGTGGAAGATGCTGCCGCCGGGCATGTTCAGCGCTTCCTCGAGGTCGCGCGTGGTCTTCACCTCGATGCACGGGCGGCCCGCACCATCCGTCGCGATCACGTCGGCGATGGGCTCGGCCAGCACCGAGTCGAGCGAGGCGAGCACGGCGTCGCGCAGCCGTTCGCGCAGCTCGTCGTTGCCGAAGCGATCGACGAGGCGGTCGGGCACGTGCAGGCCGAACACCGTGAGCGTCTGCGCCTCGGAGTCGGCGAGCTCGGGGCCGAGGATGGTCCGGTCGCTCAACGTGTGGCAGTAGATCTCGCACGGCAGCGGGTCGGGCAGCTCGCCGCTCGCCGCCTGCTGGAACGCGGCCGCGAGCTGCGTGCCGAGCTCGTTGATGTGGAACGTGCCCGCGAACGCCTGCTCGGGCGCGACGGACTCGTCGAGCAGGCGGGGCAGGCGCGTCAGCAGCAGGTTCACCTTGACCTGGGCGCCCTCGGGCATGCCGAGGCGCGCGAGCCGGCGCTGCGCGTACTCATCGACGGGCACCTCATCGGAGCCGGCCGAGAAGGGCGGTTCGTCGCGCGGCGCCACCGACGCGTCGGGTCCGGTCTCGTCGGCGGGGGCGCCCGCGCTCGTGGTGACGCCCGCGGCCTCGAGACTCGACGCGGACGGGCCGAGCAGGCGGTCGAGCACGAACGGTGCGACGTTCGCGAGCACCACGTGGGCACGCGCCATCCGCTCGCTGCCGGCCTCGATCCAGTGCACCTCGCCGGTCTCGGCGTCGATGGCGGTGACCTCGGCCTTGGTGCGCAGGCTCGCGCCCGCCTCGCGCGCGACGCGGGCGAGCTCGCCCGTGACGGCGCCCATGCCGCCGACTGGGACGTCCCAGTCGCCCGTGCCGCCGCCGATCACGTGGTAGAGGAAGCAGCGATTCGCATCGAGGGACTCGTCGCCGAGGTCGGTGTACGTGCCGATGAGGCCGTCGGTGGCGACGACGCCGCGCACGAGGTCGTCGGCGAAGCGCGTGTCGATCGCCTCGCCGAGCGGGCGCTCGATGAACTCGGTCCACACGCGATCGTCGCCGACGAGCGCGCGGGCTTCGTCGCGTGTCGGCAGCGGTTCGGTGAGCGTCGGGAAGAGGGCCTCGCCGAGCCGGGCCGTGTCGGCGTAGAACGCCTGCCACGCGTCGACGTCGTCGGCCGCGCCCACCCGGGCGAACGCGTCGCGGGCGGCCGCGGCATCCGCCTCGACGTCGACGAGCAGGCCGCGGCCCGGGTCGCGCGGGTCGGGCGTGTAGGACGAGAAGCGGCGCCGCACGAGGCGCACATCGAGGCCGAGGTCGTCGATGATGCGCTGCGGCATCAGGCTCACGAGGTACGAGTAGCGGCTGAGGCGCGCGTCGACGCCGTCGAACGCCTGCGCCGAGACGGCCGCGCCGCCGAGGTGCTCGTCGCGCTCGAGCAGCAGCACCCGCTTGCCGGCACGGGCGAGGTATGCGGCGGCCGTGAGCCCGTTGTGCCCGCCGCCGACGATCACGACGTCGTGGTCGGGCGCGGCGTCGGAGCCGGCGGGTGCGGGGGTCGGGTGCGCGTCGATGGGCATCCATCGAGCGTAGACGAGCGGATGGCGCGCCCCGGCCGGTCGCGCCATCCGCCCCTCTCTTCGGGCCGGCGGTCAGCGGGCGCGGCGCATCGCCCGGACGCCCAGCGCGAGCCCGATCGCGCACGTGACCGCTGCGGCGATCATGCCGCCGACGATCGACGGGTCGCCGAACTCGCCGCCCAGCAGCGCGCGCTCCGCGTCGACGAGGTAGCTGAGCGGGTTCACGGCCGCCGCGACCTGCATCCAGGCGGGCCCGTCCTCGAGCGGGAGCAGCATGCCCGAGAGGATCATGAGCGGGAAGAGCAGCGTCTGGTGCACCATCCAGAACATCCAGTCGCGGTTGCGGCACGCGAGCGCGAGCGTGTAGCTGAGCGCTCCGAGCCCGACGCCGAACACCGCGAGCACCACCAGCCCCGCGACGAGCCCCGGCACGTCGAGCCGGAACCCGAATGGCACGGCGACCAGCACGACGATCGTGCCCTGGATCACGAGCGGCACGACGTCCTTGAGCGCGCGGCCGACGAGCAATGCGCCGCGCGAGAGCGGGGCCACGAGCGTTCGCTCGTGCGATCCGGTCTGCATCTCGAACAGCAGGTTCGCGCCGGTCGACGCCGTGCCGAACAGCGCCACCATCACGAGGATGCCGGGGACGAACCACTGCAGCGTCGACGCCGCGTCTCCGCCGGCCGCGCCGACGAGCAGCGGCCCGAACAGGCCGAGGAAGACGAGCGGTTGCACGAGCGAGAACACGACGCTGAACGGGTCGCGCACGAGCGGGCGGGTCTCGCGGACGAAGACCGCTGCGGTGTCGTGCACGAACCCGGTCGGGCGAGCGGATGGCGCGCGGTGCGCGTCGCGCGCGGCGGAGGGCGGCGTGGTGGTGCGGGTGAGGGTGTTCATGCGGATTCAGCTCCTTCGTCGTTCGATCGGTGTCAGGCTGCGGCGGGCTCGTCGGAGGCGGCCTCGTCGGATCCGGGCGTGGCGCCCTCCTCGCGCAACGACCGGCCGGTCAGGGCGAGGAACACGTCGTCGAGCGTGGGCGCGCGGTGCGTCGCCGCGGTCACCTCGAGCCCGTCGGCCGCGAGCCCGCGGATCCAACGGGGGAGCGCCCGGTCGCCGTCGGGTGCCGTGACGGTCACGACCGCTCCGTGCACCTCGCCGCCGACGTGCGACGCCGCGGCAGCGGCATCCGACGCCGACCCGAATGCGAGCGTGACCCGGTCGCCGCCGAGCTGCTGCTTGAGCGCGGGCGCGGTGTCGTCGGCGATGACGCGTCCGTGGTCCATGACCATGACGCGCTCGGCGAGTTCGTCGGCCTCGTCGAGGTAGTGCGTCGTGAGGAAGATCGTCGTGCCGGTGGTCCGCCGCAGCTCGATGATGTGCTCCCACAGGTTCGCGCGGCTGTGCGGATCGAGCCCGGTGGACGGTTCGTCGAGGAACAGCAGCTCGGGCCGGTGGAGGAGGCCGAGCGCGATGTCGACGCGCCGCTTCTGCCCACCTGAGAGCGACTGCACCTGGCGGTTCGCGACCTGTCCGAGCTCGAGCGACTCGACGAGCTCGGCGGCGCGGACACGGGTCTCGCGTCGGCCCAGCCCGTAGAACGCGCCCTGCGCGTGCAGCTCGTCGCGCACCCGCTGCGAGTGGCCCCCGGAATCGCCCTGGCCGACGTAGCCGATGCGGCGCCGCACGCCGGCCGGGTCGAGGCGGATGTCGCATCCCGCGACCGTCGCCTCGCCGGCCGTGGGCGGCAGCAAGGTGGTGAGCATGCGCAGGGTGGTCGACTTGCCGGCGCCGTTCGGGCCGAGGAACGCCACGAGCTCGCCCGCCTCGACGGCGAGGTCGACGTCGCGGACCGCCTCGACGGGCTGTCCCTTCGCGCGGAACGTCTTGGTGAGGCCCCGCGCGGTGATCATCTGGTTCGTCATGTGACCAGCCTCTCGCCGCTTGCGGACAGTTCCTGTCCGCAATAGGAGGAGAATCAGCACATGGCCGCGACCACGACCCGCACGCTCGAACTGCTCTCGCTGCTGCAGAGCCACCGCCACTGGACGGCGCGCGAGCTCGTCGACCGGCTCGACGTCTCCGAGCGGACGCTCCGTCGCGACGTCGAGCGGCTCCGCGAACTCGGCTACTCGATCGAGTCGACGCGGGGTGTGGCCGGCGGATACCGGCTCGAGGCCGGCACCGGGCTGCCGCCCCTGCTGCTCACCGACGACGAGGGGGTCGCGATCGCGGTGGGCCTGCGATCCCAGGCGGCCGCCGGGCTGCGCGGCGCCGAGCACACGACCCTCAGCGCCCTCGCGAAGATCGAGCAGGTGCTGCCGCCCGCACTTCGGCGGCGCATCGAGGCGCTGCAGGCGGTCGCGACGCCGGCGGTGCCGTCGGGATGGTCCGGGCTGGGTGGGTCGGGCGCCGGCGCCGCGCCGTCCGTCGACAGCGACCTGCTCGGGCTGCTCGCGCTGTGCTGCCGCGACAGCGAGCGCGTCCGCATGCGATACACGGATGCCTCGGGCGTGCCATCCGCTCGCTCGATCGAGCCCCACCGGCTCGTGCCGCTCGGCCGGCGCTGGTACCTGCTTGCCTGGGACCGCGACCGCGACGACTGGCGCACGTTCCGCCTCGACCGGATCGCCGACGTGTTCCCCACGCGCGTGCGCTTCGCGCCGCGGCCGCTCTCCGACGAGGACGCGCTGGAGCGAGTGCAGCGGGCCGTGCGCTGGCGCGACCGGGGCATGACGGCCCGCATCGTGGTCGACCTGCCGCTCGAGGAGTTCCGGGAACGGCTCGGCTGGTGGGCCCGCGACGCCGTGGCGACCGCAGACGGCGCCGGAACCGAGTGGCCGATCGAGGGCGAGTCGGTGCAGGCGGTCGCCGCCGCACTGCTGTGGGTGCCCGAGGGCGTCGGATGCCGCATCGAGGGTTCGCCCGAACTGCTCGAGTTCCTGCGGTCGCAGTCCGCGCGCCTCGCCGCCGCGGCTGGCTCGTCACCCTGACGTCGACCGTGACACAGGGGTGGCGGTGTCGGCGGGGTGAGGTCGAATGGGGCACATGGACATCGCCTTCATCGCCGGATTCGGGCCGATCGGCACCGTCGACTCGGCGTCCCACGACTTCTGGGCGGGCGCGCTCGGCATCCCGTTCCACGAGAACGCCCCGCGCTACTTCCACACCGAGGAGGTCGAGGGCGCCAAGGCGTTCGCCATCTGGCCACTCGACCAGGCCGCCGAGGCGACCTTCGGCACGACCGAGTGGCCGGCCGACCGGCCCGTGCCGCAGGCGTGGATCGAGTTCGACGTCGCCTCGCCCGAGGCCGTCGCACCGGCGGTCGAGGAACTGCGCGCGAAGGGCCTCGAGATCCTCGTCGAGGCGCACGAGGAGCCGTGGGGACAGACCACGTCGCGGCTCATGAGTCCCGAGGGGCTGCTCGTCGGCGTGAGCTACACGCCGTGGATGCACGAGGCGGGCTGAACCTCAGTCCGCGCGCTCGAGCTGTCCGATCTGCGCACCGTCGGTACCCAGGACCGTCATGGTGTCGCCGGAGACCTCGGCGACGCTCAGCTGCGACATCCAGTCGTCGACGCCCTCGCACGCCTTCTGGGTCGACGCCACGTTCTCGAACACGACCTGGTCTGCTTCGTCGACCGACCACGTGCCGCTGAGGCTGTTGCAGCCGTCGCTGCCCGAGAGGTCGCCACCGTCCTCCAGCGTGAGGAACGGCGAATCGGTGCCCGAGGAGTCGCCCCACGTGCCGGTCGGGTCGATGTCGCCGCCGCTCACGTCGCCCTCTTCGCCGGCGCAGCCCGCGAGGGCGAACACGATGGCGAGGCCACCGACGAGCACGATTCCGTGAGGTCTGCTCATGCCCGAAGCGTAGACCCGGGTCCGCTTCGCGTCACGCCCCCGTTCTGGTCGGATCGGACGCTCGCCCTACGTCACCGGGTCGGGCCGCCCGCTGCGCGCGGCCGCCCGTGCCAGCGCGTCGCGTGCCGCCACCACCGCGGGCCGGCGCGCCGCCGCCTGCCGCGTCGACGAGAACACCTCGCGCTCGGGTTCGCCCGGCAGGGGCACGAGCTGCACGCTCGGCGCCTCGCCGGCCCACACGAGGTCGGGCAGCAGCCCGACGGCGTTGCCCGACCGGATCAGTCGGATGTGCGCCATGAGGTCGGCCGTCTCGAAGCGGACGTCGGGCTCGAAGCCCGCCTGACGGCAGAGCTGCTCGGCCCACTCGCGCGACGCGGTGCCCTCGGGCTCGAGCACCCAGGGGCGAGCGGATGCCGCGGCGAGCGTGTGCCCGGAGGACGTGGTCTCGCGACGGTGCTGCGCGCCTCCTCGGCCGCCGGCATCCGTGGCGGGCGGCAGCGCGAGCCGGATGGCGTCGCGCGCGAGCGGCACGCGATCGAGTTCGGGATGCAGCGGACGCGTGTAGCCCGGATACTGCTCGGCGACCACGAGGTCGAAGTCGCGCGCTGCGACGTCGAAGAGCGCGAGCTCGGGCTCGCGCTCGGTGATCTCGACGCGCAGCGACGGGTGCTCGGCCGCGAGGAGCGTGAGCGCCTGCGGGACGACGGCGTGCGCGGCCGACTGGAACACCGCGATGCGCACGGTGCCGCCGACCGTGGTGAGGGAGCGAGCGACATCCGCCTCGGCCTCTTCGAGCCGCTCGAGCACGGCCTGCGCGTGGCCGACGAGCACCTGCGCCTGGGGCGTGAGCTGCACGCGCCGGCCGACCTGCACGAGCAGCGGCACGCCGACCTCCTTCTCGAGCTGGCTCAGCTGCTGCGACACCGATGACGGGCTGTACGAGAGCGCCTCGGCCACCGCGGTGAGCGTGCCCCGCTGGCTGAGCTCGACGAGCAGGCGGAGTCGGCGGACATCGAGCATGGCGTGCCTCCTTCCGCGCGGCATCCGAACCCGAGAGAATGTTCGGGAAACACGAACAGTATGCATCGGATTCATTCGCTGTACTGAATGGATGGTTGGGCGCACACTGGAGGTGCCGGGCGCGCATGACCCCCGCGCGCCCTCCGAGACGAAGGACCACGCCGTCGTGACCACATCCGAACTGCTTCCCGAGACCGTGCCGAGCACCGACCACGTCGTCGCGCTCGTCGAGCGCTGGCTCGCCGAGAGCGCCCAGCACCCCGTCGACCCCGCGGCGCAGCGGCTCGCGGGCGTGCTCAAGGACCCGAACGGGCTCGCGTTCACGGTGGGCTTCGTCGACGGCGTCATGCGACCCGAAGACCTCGGCGTCGCCGGCCGCAACCTCGCCGAGGTCGCGAAGCTCACGCCGAAGTTCCTGCCCGCGCCGCTCAAGGCCGCGATCCGGCTCGGCGGTGCGATGGCACCGACGTTCCCCTGGCTCGTCATCCCGATCGCCCGCCGCGTGCTGCGCGCCATGGTCGGCCACCTCGTGCTCGACGCCACGCCCGCGAAGCTCGGTCCCGCGATCGCGAAGCTTCGCGAGTCGGGCAACCGGCTGAACCTCAACCTCCTCGGCGAGGCCGTGCTCGGTGAGCACGAGGCCGACCGCCGCCTGAAGGGCACCTACGACTTCCTCGCTCGCGACGACGTCGACTACGTCTCGATCAAGGTCTCGAGCGTCGTCAGCCAGCTCTCGATGTGGTCGTTCGACGAGGCCGTCGAGAAGGTCGTCGCGAAGCTCACCCCGCTGTACGAGCTGGCCGCCAAGGGCGCCGCCGCGGGCAAGGCCAAGTTCATCAACCTCGACATGGAGGAGTACCGCGACCTCGACCTCACGATCGCGGTCTTCAAGAAGGTCCTCGAGCAGCCGCAGCTGCAGCAGCTCGAGGCCGGCATCGTGCTGCAGACCTACCTGCCCGACGCGCTCGGCGCCATCCAGGACCTCACCGACTGGGCGCAGGCCCGCCGTGCCGCGGGCGGCGCTCCCATCAAGGTGCGCGTCGTGAAGGGCGCGAACCTCGCCATGGAGCAGGTCGACGCCGCGATCCACGACTGGCCGCTCGCGACGTACGACCGCAAGCAGGACTCCGACACGAACTACAAGCGCGTCCTGCACTGGTCGATGACGCCCGAGCGCATCGACGCCGTGAAGCTCGGCGTCGCGGGCCACAACCTGTTCGACGTCGCCCACGCGTGGCTCACCGCCAAGGAGCGCGGCGTCGAGGACGGCGTCGAGTTCGAGATGCTGCTCGGCATGGCGACGGGGCAGGCCGCGGCCGTGCGCGGCGACGTCGGCCGTCTCCTGCTCTACACGCCGGTCGTGAACCCGTCCGAGTTCGACGTCGCGATCGCGTACCTCATCCGCCGCCTGGAGGAGAACGCGAGCCAGGACAACTTCATGTCGGCAGTGTTCGAGCTCTCCGAGAACCGAGCGCTGTTCGAGCGCGAGCGAGACCGCTACCTGCGCTCGCTCGCCGCGCTCGAGGCCGAGACGTCCGGGGCGGATGTCGCGGCACCGGGCCCGAACCGCACGCAGAACCGCCGCACGGAGTGGACCGAGCCCGGCACCGCCGGAGCCTCCTCGCCCGTCGCCGCCCCCGCGCCGGGGGAGGAGCACGAGGGATCGCTCACCAGCGTCGTGCTGGGCATCACGCGCGGCTCGGCGCTCGACGGCGAGCTGATGGATGACGCGGCCGCCGCGGCATCCGGCCTCACCGGCCCCGGCGTCACGCCCGGCTTCCGCAACGAGCCCGACACCGACCCCGCGCTCGCCGCGAACCGCGACTGGGGCCGTCGCATCCTCGAGCGCGTGCCCGGCTCGACGCTCGGAATCGACACCCTGAAGGCGAACCGCATCGAGACCGTCGACGAGCTCGAGCAGCTCATGACGGCGGTCGTCGCGCGCGGCACCGAGTGGGGCGCGCTGTCGGGCGACGAGCGCGCCGCCGTGCTGCACCGCGCCGGCCTCGCGCTCGCCGCGAACCGCGACCGCCTCATCGAGGTCATGGCCGTCGAGACCGGGAAGACCATCGCCGAGGCGGACCCCGAGATCAGCGAGGCGATCGACTTCGCCCACTACTACGCCGAGCGGGCCCGCGAGCTCGACCGAGTCCAGGGCGCGCGCTTCGTCCCGTCGAAGCTCACCGTCGTGACGCCGCCGTGGAACTTCCCGGTCGCGATCCCCGCCGGCGGCGTGCTCGCCGCGCTCGCCGCGGGCTCGGGCGTGATCATCAAGCCCGCGAAGCTCTCGCAGCGCTCTGGCGCGATCATGGTCGAGGCGCTGTGGGAGGCGGGCATCCCGAAGGACCTGCTCGCGCTCGTCGACCTCGGCTCGCGTGACCTGGGTACGAAGCTCGTCTCCGACGAGAAGGTCGACCGCGTCATCCTCACCGGAGCGTACGAGACAGCCGAGCTGTTCCGGTCGTTCCGCCAGGACCTGCCGCTGCTCGCCGAGACCAGCGGCAAGAACGCCATCATCGTGACGCCGTCGGCCGACCTCGACCTCGCGGCATCCGATGTCGTCAAGAGCGCGTTCGGCCACGCCGGCCAGAAGTGCTCCGCCGCGTCCCTCGTGATCCTCGTCGGCTCGGTCGCGAAGTCCGAGCGGTTCCGTCGCCAGCTGGTGGATGCCGCGACGTCACTGCGTGTGGGCTGGCCCGAGCACCCCTCGAGCCAGATGGGACCGATCGTCGAGCCCGCCGACGGCAAGCTGCTGCACGCGCTCACGACGCTCGGCGCCGACGAGGAGTGGCTCGTCGAGCCGCGGCAGCTCGACTCGACCGGCCGGCTCTGGTCGCCCGGCATCCGCGCGAACGTGAAGCCCGGCTCGTACTTCCACCTCACCGAGTTCTTCGGCCCGGTGCTGGGCGTCATGCACGCGAAGGACCTCGACGAGGCCATCCGCTTCCAGAACGCGGTCGACTACGGCCTCACCGCGGGCCTGCACTCGCTCGACTCCGACGAGCTCGCGACCTGGCTGGCGAACGTCGAGGCCGGCAACCTGTACGTCAACCGCGGCATCACGGGCGCGATCGTGCAGCGCCAGCCGTTCGGCGGCTGGAAGCGCTCGGCGGTCGGCGCCGGCGCGAAGGCCGGCGGCCCGAACTACCTGTTCGGCCTCGGCGACTGGGAGCCCGTGCACGACGAGCCGAGCCGCTCGCTGCACCTGCGCGGCCTCGAGCAGCGCGTCACCGAGCTCATCGAGGCGTCGCAGCCGTCGCTCGACTACGAGTCGTTCGAGGTGCTCCGCCGCTCCGCGCTGTCGGACGAGGTCGCGTGGGCCGAGGAGTACGGCACGGTCAAGGACGTCTCGGGCCTCGGCGTCGAGCGCAACCTGTTCCGCTACCTCCCGACGGCGGTCACCATCCGCGTCGGCGAGGACGCGACGCTCGCCGACGGCCTCCGGGTCATCGCGGCCGGCCTGCTCGCCAAGTCGAAGCTGTCGGTCTCGACCGCGCACGAGCTGCCGAAGGGCGTCCGCGCCCTGCTCGCCGCGCGCGAGATCCGCGTGGTGCGAGAGGGCGATGCCGGGTGGCTCGACCGCGCGCGCAAGGGGGAGATCACCGGTCGCGTCCGCCTCGTCGGCGGTTCCGCCTCGGCGCTCGCCGAGGCGACGGGCGGCACGCCCGACCTCGCCGTGTGGTCGCACCCGGTCACCCCGTCGGGCCGCGTGGAGCTGCTGCCGTTCCTGCACGAGCAGGCGGTGTCGATCACCAACCACCGCTTCGGCAACCCGACGACGATCTCCGAGGGCGTCATCTAGGGCCGACGGGTCATCGGATGCCACGAGGGGCGGTCGCGTGAGCGGCCGCCCTTCTCGTCCGCGCCCCCTGGGCCATCCGTAGCGGGCGACCGTTTCCCATCGGCTCATGTGAAGCGCGCCTCACATGAGGCCGCGCTGGCACGAGCACGTAGACGACCTCGCCACGCGTGCCAGACGACGCTCAGGAGATGGGCGCCGGGCGACGGGGCCAGGGTGCCCACATCCCGCCGGGCGGCAGCGCCGCGAGCGCGGCGGCGACCGCCTCGCGCGGCAGGTCGTCGGCCCGCGCAGAGCCCGACTGGCTGCCGACGCCCGGCACCGACAACGAGAACGCCACGCCATGCCCGCTCGACGGAACGACCTGTTCGCGATAGCCGCCGTCCACCACGGCCTGCACGTGCCACTCCAGCTCGTCGGCGAGGTACTCCACGCCCTCATCGCACGCGTCGCATCCACATACAGGGAAGAGGAAGTCGTGCAGCGCTCCGGCGTGCAGGATCACCGACGGGAACGAGGTGAAGACGAACGTGAGCGGCGCGGCCGCGGCATCCGCCGGGGTGAGCCGAATGGCCCGAACGACATCGTCGCGAGGATGGATCAGGTCCGATGCCGCGCCGAGGTCGTCATCGACTCCGACCGCGTAGTGCTCGACGAGGTGGGCGATGAGCGCCTCTGCAACGTCGTGCAGCGGGAGGAATCGATCGAGGTGGCTCGTCCGCGAGTACGACTCGGGCGTCGGATCGCCGCCGTCCCACCGACGGCCGTACGGGATGGGCGCGCCATCCTCGTCGTGGAAGACCGGCGACTCGATCGGCGGTCGGAGATAGCCGTCCATGCGTCAGCCGATCGGGTGCTCGACGATGTGGAACTCGCCCTCGGTCGGGTCCTGGTCGGTCATCGATCCTCCTGCGGGTGCGGGATGCCCCCAGTATCGCCCCGGCGGACGGCCCGACCATAGGCTCGTGCCATGTCCGTGCACGCACCGATCGTCACGCTGACCATGAACCCGGCACTCGACGTGTCGAGCACCATCGACCGCGTCGTTCCCGAGCACAAGATGCGCTGCGGGCCGAGCCGGTTCGACCCCGGCGGGGGCGGGGTCAACGTGAGCCGCGCCATCCGGAACCTCGGCGGCCACTCGGTCGCGATCTACCCGCTCGGCGGGCCGACGGGGCAGGCGTATCGCGGGTTCCTCGAACACGCGGGAATCGTCGGCCGCGTCGTCACCATCGCGGGCGCCACCCGCGAGAGCTTCACGGTCGACGAGACCTCGACGGGTGAGCAGTACCGGTTCGTGCTGCAGGGTCCGACGCTGCGGGAGCCGGAGTGGCGCGCGTGCATGTCGGTCGTCGGCGACCACCTGCCGGTCGGCGGGTTCCTCGTCGCGAGCGGCAGCCTGCCGCCGGGCGTGCCCGTCGACTTCTACGCGCGACTGGCGCGCATCGCCGCCGAGCACGACGTGAAGGTCGTGGTGGATGCCTCGGGGCCTGCGCTCATGGCGGCACTCGACGAGGGCGTCTACCTCATCAAGCCGAGCCGCGACGAGCTCGCGGGGCTGATCGGCGCCGACGCCGACCTCGGGCTCGACGAGCAGGTCGACGCCGCACGCGCGATCGTCGCAGCCGGGCGGTCGGCGGTGGTCGCGTTGACGCTCGGGGGTGCCGGGGCGGTCCTCGTCACCGCCGACGAGGTGCTGCGCCTGCCCACGCCGCGGGTCGAGGTCGCCAGCGCGGTCGGCGCGGGTGACGCGTTCCTCGCCGCCCTCGTGCTGCGGCTCGCGGAGGGGCGGTCGCTCGCCGACGCGTTCCGGACGGCAGTGGCCGCCGGGAGCGCGACCGCGATGCTGCCCGCGACCGAGCTGTGCCGTGCCGAGGACGTGGAGGGGCTGGAAGCGCAGCTCTCGTCCTGATCGGGGGAGACCGAACGCTTGCCGCGCGCGCCGAGGATGCGCTAGACACGGAGGCGGACCGCCGGGTCCGGGACTGTTCGTCATTCGGGGGAACCGAGCAGGGGGTCGATGGATGTCGACGACGGCCGATCAGCAGCAGACCACGTCCAAGCTGAGCCTCCCTGCGCTGACCGGCATGGTGGTCGGCTCGATGGTCGGCGCGGGTGTGTTCCAGCTTCCCGCACGCTTCGCCGGCGAGACGGGCGTGTACGGCGCCCTCATCGCCTGGTCGATCGCGGGACTCGGCATGCTCACCTTGGCGCTCGTCTTCCAGACGCTCGCCGTGCGCAAGCCCGAGCTCGACAACGGCGTCTACGTCTACGCGCGCGAGGGCTTCGGCCTGTACCCCGGCTTCCTCTCCGCGGTCGGCTTCTGGGCGTCGGCGTGCGCTGGGAACGCGTTCTACTGGGTCCTCATCATGACGACCCTGTCGCAGCTCTTCCCCGGGCTGGAGCCCGTCCTCGGGCAGGGCGACACGTGGCCGGCGTTCTTCATCTCCGTCGCGGCCGTCTGGGGATTCTTCCTCCTGATCCGACGCGGGGTGAAGGAGGCCGCCGGCATCAACTTCGTCGTGACCGTCGCGAAGCTCGTCCCACTCGCGCTCTTCCTGGTCCTCGTGATCTTCTTCCTCGACTGGGACGTCTTCGTCGGCAACCTGAGCGGCGGTGCCGACGTTCCCGGCGGCGACTCGCTGTTCCTGCAGGTGCAGGGCACGATGCTCATCACGGTGTTCGTCTTCCTCGGCATCGAGGGAGCGAGCGTGTACTCGCGGCACGCGCGCAAGCGCGAGGATGTCGGAAAGGCGACCGTGCTGGGGTTCCTGTCGGTCCTCGCGCTGTTCGCGTCCATCTCGATCCTCTCGTACGGCATCCTCCCCAAGGACGAGATCGCTGCCCTGCCGCAACCCTCGGTCGGCGGTGTGCTCGAGGCGGCGGTCGGCCCGTGGGGCGGGGTCCTCATCCGCATCGGCCTCATCATCTCGGTGCTCGGGGCCTACCTCGCGTGGCAGCTCCTCGCCGCCGACGTCGTCTTCGCGGCCGCACGCGACAACGACCTGCCGCGTCGGTTCGCGCGCCTCAACGCACGCGACGTCCCGGAACAGGCGGTGCTCTGGACCTCGATCCTGGTCACCGTCATCCTCTTCGCCGTGCAGTTCGTGAGCGATGCGCTCGACTTCACGCTCGATCTCACGGCGGCGCTCGCGCTCGCCCCGTACGCGCTCGCGAGCGCGTACGCGGTGAAGATCGCGGTGCAGGGCGACGGGTACGCCGGAACAGAGCCCGGCCGACGCACTCGCGAGCTCGTCATCGCGGCGATCTCGACGCTGTACACGCTCTTCCTCGTGTGGGCGGCCGGGTACGTCTTCCTGTTCCTCGCGTGCATCCTGCTCGCCCCGGCGACCGTCCTCTACATCATGGCGCGGCGGCAGCAGGGCGCCCGGGTGTTCACGCGGACCGGGCTCGTGATCTTCATCGTCGTCGTGGCCTTTGCGGTCGTCGGCGTCGTCCTGCTCGCCACGGGAACCGTGCAGATCTGACCAGCGTCGACCGCGTCGACGGCGCGGCAGAAGGGAGCCTCCCATGGGTGACATCGCGTACGGAGTCCACTCCGAGGTCGGCCGGCTGAACAAGGTGCTCGTGTGCCGGCCCGGCCTCGGCCACGAGCGCCTCACGCCGAGCAACAGCGACGCGCTGTTGTTCGACGACGTGCTGTGGGTGCAGAACGCGCAGCGCGACCACGCCGACTTCGTCCGGAAGCTCCAGGACCGCGGCGTCGAGGTCGTGGAGCTCCACGACCTCCTGGCCGAGACCCTCGCCGTGCCCGGAGCCCGGGCGTGGCTGCTCGATCGCAAGATCACTGCGAACGAGGTCGGCAGCGGACTGGTGCACGACACCCGGGCGTTCCTCGACACGCTCGATCACGCCGCGCTGGTCGAGCACCTCATCGGAGGACTCTCGACGCGCGACCTCCCGACCGAGTTCCGCTCGGGCCACCTGGCGCTCGTCCGCGAGTCCGCCGGCGTCACCGAGTACCTCATGCCGCCGCTGCCCAACACGATCTACACGCGCGACACGACGTGCTGGATCTACGGCGGCCTCACGCTGAACCCGCTCTACTGGCCCGCGCGGCACGACGAGACCCTCCTGATGAAGTCGATCTACGAGTTCCACCCGGACTACACGGGCAACACGATCTGGTGGGGCGACCCCGAGCTCGACTGGGGCCAGGCCACGCTCGAGGGCGGCGACGTCATGCCGGTCGGCAACGGCGTGGTGCTCATCGGGATGAGCGAACGGACGTCCCGCCACGCGATCACCCAGCTGTCCGAGCGGCTCTTCGCGGCGGGCGCGGCCGAGCGGGTGGTCGTCGCGGGCATGCCGAAGCTGCGCGCGGCGATGCACCTCGACACGGTGTTCACCTTCGCCGACCGCGACCTCGTCACCTACTACCCCGACATCGTCGACGGCATCAGCACGTTCTCGCTCCGTGCCGCGGACGCCGGTGGAGTGGAGGTCACCGAGGAGAAGGCCGCGTTCATCGACGTGGTCGCCGAGTCGCTGGGCCTCCCGCGGCTGAGGGCGGTCGAACCCGGCGGCGGATGGTACGCGGGCGAGCGCCAGCAATGGGACAGCGGCAACAACGCGGTGGCCGTCGAGCCGGGCGTCGTCTTCACCTACGACCGGAACACCTACACCAACGAGCTGCTCAGGAACGCCGGCGTCGAGGTGATCGAGATCGTCGGCGCCGAGCTCGGTCGCGGGCGTGGCGGCGGCCACTGCATGACGTGCCCGATCTCCCGGGACCCGGTGGACTACTAGCCCCGTCGAGCCGATCGACTCAGGCGCGCCCGCGGTTGCGACGGCGGATGGGTCGGGGCGCGCGCCCGCCCACGAAGGAACGCCCGGCATCGACGAGGAACCCGTTCCGCAGCGCCTCGCGGCCGACCAGCATGCGGAACCCCATCTCGTCGCGATTGGTGAGCGTCACCTCGGCGGTCACCGCGCGACCGAGCAGCACGACGTCCATGAGCACGACCAGCCGCTCCTGCGTATGCCCCGTCGAGCTGCGGATGACGCGGCGATCGTGCACCGGAAGCTCGACGGTCGCCGCGTCGATGTCGGTGTCCTGCCAGGGGTGGATGCCGAACCGCACCCACGACGAGCCGTCCCGCTCGAACTCCTCGACGTCGAACGCGTGGAGCGCCGACGAGCGGGCACCGGTGTCGAGCTTGGCCTTGATCCAGTCGATCTCGGCCTGGGGGAGACGCACCCATTCGCGCCATCCGGCGATGGTGCTTGAATGGGTGGGCTCTGTCATCCGAACCATCTTCGCAGGGACTCTCGAATGAAACTCGCGATCCTGTCGCGCGCCCCCCAGGCCTACTCGACCCAGCGTCTCCGTGCTGCAGCGCAGCAGCGCGGCCACGACGTCAAGGTCCTGAACACCCTCCGCTTCGGCATCGACCTCTCGGGTCCCGAACCCGACCTCCAGTACCGTGGTCGCCCGCTGTCCGACTACGACGCCGTCCTGCCGCGCATCGGCAACTCGATCACGTACTTCGGCACGGCCGTGGTGCGCCAGTTCGAGCAGATGGACGTCTACACGCCGAACACCGCGAACGGCATCACGAACGCGCGCGACAAGCTCCGCGCGACGCAGATCCTCTCGCGGCACGGCATCGGCATGCCCGCCACGACGTTCGTGCGCAACCGCGCCGACCTGCGCCCGGCGATCGAGCGCGTCGGCGGGGCGCCCGTCGTGATCAAGCTGCTCGAGGGCACGCAGGGCATCGGCGTCATCCTCGCGCCAGAGGTCAAGGTCGCCGAGGCGATCATCGAAACGCTGCACTCGACCAAGCAGAACGTGCTGATCCAGCGCTTCATCGGCGAGAGCCGCGGCCGCGACATCCGTGCCCTCGTCGTCGGCGACCGCGTGGTCGCGGCGATGCGGCGCGTCGCGAGCGGCGACGAGTTCCGCTCGAACGTGCACCGCGGCGGCACCGTCGAGCCCGTCGCGCTGTCGGCCGAGTACGAGCAGGCGGCCGTGCGATCGGCGCAGATCATGGGACTCAAGGTCGCGGGCGTCGACATGCTCGAGGGCAACGAGGGGCCGCTCGTGATGGAGGTGAACTCGTCGCCGGGCCTGCAGGGCATCGAGACGGCGACGAACCTGGATGTCGCGGGCGCCATCATCGACTACATCGCCAACCAGGTCGCCTTCCCCGAGATCGATGTGCGCCAACGTCTCACGGTGTCGACCGGGTACGGCGTCGCCGAGCTGCTCGTCCACGGTGCCGCCGACCTCGTCGGCAAGACGCTCGGCGACTCGGGGCTGTGGGACCGCGACATCACCGTGCTCACGCTGCACCGCGGCACGAGCGTCATCCCGAATCCGCGCAAGGGCGTCGTGCTCGAGGCCGAGGACCGCCTGCTCTGCTTCGGCAAGCTCGAGGAGATGCGCTCGATGATCCCCGAGCGCCGCCGCCGGCGGCAGAAGGTGCGCCGGCTGCCGAAGGAGCCGATCCCGGCCCCGGTCGAGGTCGCCGGCTAGCGTCGCCGCGCTGGTCTCTGCGAGTCAGCGGGCGCCGAGTGCCCGCTCGACGGCCTGCACCGCGGCATCCGTCGGCACCGACAACCTCGCGACCGCGTCGGCGTACGCGGATGCCGCGGCCTGCAGCGCCTGCTCGACGGGGTCGCCGGTCGCGCGCACGAACGTGCCGTTCCGGCCTCGGCCCTCGACGACCCCGTCGGCCTCGAGCTCGCGGTACGCCCGGGCGACCGTGTTGACCGCGAGCCCGAGCTCTTCGGCGAGCGCTCGGACGGTCGGCAGCTTGGCGCCGGCGGCGAGCCGACCGTCGCGGACGGCGTCGACGACCTGCATGCGCAGCTGCTCGTACGGCGGCGTCGTGGAGCCGGCCTCGACGGTGAAGCGCATGGCGTGCCCGACCGCGATCAATCGCGGTTGCGGTTGACGAGGCGCGAGAGCACGATCGCGCTGCGCGTGTGGTCGACGTTCGGCGCGATGCGCACGCGTTCGAGCGCGTCCTCGAGCGAGGTGATGTCGCGGGCCCGCATGTGCACGATCGCGTCGGCGCTGCCCGTCACGGTTCCGGCGTACACCACCTCGGGGACGCCCTGCAGGATGCGCTGCAACTCGTCGGGCGCCACCGTGCCGCGGCAGAACAGCTCGACGTAGGCCTCCGTGCTCATGCCGTCGACGGCCGGATCGACCTGGATGGTGAACGCCTTGATGACCCCGTCGGCGACGAGCTTGTCGACGCGCCGCTTCACCGCCGACGCGGACAACCCCACCGAGGAGCCGATATCGCCGTACCCGGCGCGCGCGTTCTGTCGGAGCAGGTCGAGGATGGCCCGGTCCAGGTTGTCCATGCGCCGAGTGTACGACCGATCGTTGCGTCGCGGTACGCAAGGACGCCGCTTTCCTGCGTGCCGTTGCGCATCCGTGATGGTTCGCGCGTTGGGCCAGAGCGTGAAGCCGGGCGGGACGAGGCATCCGTTCGCGTTGGGCGCAACGCAACCCCTCCGAAACCGTTCGCCGCTGTGCCTACGCTCGACGCATGACCCCGAACCCCACGAACGCACCCGCGCGCCTCGGCGTGCAGCTGCAGCCCCAGCACGCGAACTACACCCAGATCCGTGACGCCGTGCTCCGTATGGAGGACCTCGGCGTCGACGTCGTCTTCAACTGGGACCACTTCTTCCCGCTCTCGGGCGACCGCGAGGGACTGCACTTCGAGGCCTGGACGATGCTCGGCGCGTGGGCCGAGCAGACCGAGCGCGTCGAGTTCGGCACGCTCGTGAACTGCAACTCGTACCGCAACGCCGACCTGCAGGCCGACATGGCCCGAACGCTCGACCACATCAGCGCCAAGGGCGGCGACACCGGCCGGTTCATCTTCGGCACGGGCTCCGGCTGGTTCGAGCGCGACTACGACGAGTACGGCTACGAGTTCGGCACGGTCGGCTCGCGACTCGACGACCTGGCTGAGGCGCTGCCGCGCGTCAAGGCCCGCTGGGCGAAGCTCAACCCGGCGCCGACACGAGGGATCCCGATCATGATCGGGGGCAAGGGTGAGCAGAAGACCCTGCGGCTGGTCGCCGAGCACGCCGACATCTGGCACTCGTTCGTCGCGCCGGGCGACCTCCAGCACAAGCTCGACGTCCTCGCTCGCTGGGGTGAGAAGGTCGGCCGGGATGTCTCGGGCATCACGATCTCGAACGAGCTGTCGCGCGGCTCGCTCGACGACGGGCACGCCGACGCCCTGTACGCCGCCGGCGTGCGTCTGTTCACCCTCGGCCTGTCCGGCCCGCACTACGACGACACCCCGGTGCGGCACTGGCTCGCCTGGCGCGACCGGAAGAACCGCGAGGCGGGGGTCGGCGCCGCCGCCTGACGCGGGTCAGTTCGCGGGGCTGCTGCTCAGGCTCAACGCTCCCGAGGGCTGCCACGAGATGCGGTAGGACATTCCGCCGATCTCGCTGTCGAGGGTCATGCCGTCGGTGGCGAAGTCGCGCTCGGCCATGCACATCGAGCTTGCTCCGTGGTCAGGTCGTTCGACGTGCAGGCAGATCTGGTTGGCATCGTCCTGGTGGGCGGCGTGGACGGAGGCCCCGTCGGGAAGGGTGGCGATCCGGCGGTAGGACGACGGGTCGATCTCGGGATGGGTGGAACTCGGGAGGTCCTCCGGGACCTGGGCCCGCTCGAAGACGGCCATGGCGGGCGCATCCTCGAGCGAGGTCGGCTCGGCGGGCTGCGCGGGTGCGAGCTCGAACGTCACGTCGTCATCGGGTGCGGCGGCGGGCGCGGCGCCGGGGGTGAGCGTCGCCGCCGTCTGCACTCCGAAGAGCCATCCGATCCCGACGCCGACGGCCAGAGCGACGGCGCCCGCGAGTGCGGCCCATTGGAGGGTGGTAGACCGCGAGCCCGCGAGATCTTCGGCATCGGCGTCGAGGTCCGGGTTCGGGTCGGCGGTAGGGGAGCCGACCGTTGTCGTCTCCACGTCGGGGGCAGCGCCCGCCGAGCGCGAGTCGGCCGCCTCGGCACGGGAAAGCGCAGGGCGAAGGCCCTCGAGCTCATCGACCGCGGCCGCGCGTTCATCGTCGGACGCGCCGGCGCCGTACACGACGCGCTGGAGTTCGGCGATGCGTTCGGCGTTCGACATCCGGATCTCCTCGCTGGGCCGGCGTAGGGCAGGTCGGGGCTGCGCCCAGCCTGCCCGAACCCCCCGGAGCGGGCAAGCCGCTGCATGCGAGGAGCGGGGTCAGTACCTCATTCGGCCGGGACCGCTGGGGCGATCGACACTCGACCGCTCACATCCCAGGTTGCGCTGTACGCGCCCGTTCCCGTCGTCTCGGTCTCGGCCACCAGGCCCGCGACCGGGAAGCGGCCGTCCACCGTGCAGGCCGACGCGGGAGGCGCCAACGGTGCCACGAGCACGAGACACGCATCCCGGCCGTCGACGGTTCGCACGGCGGTCACGCGGAGGCCGTCCCAGCGCGAAGCGAGGACGCGGCGGCTGTCCAGGTCGAGAACGAGCTCGACGTCCGGCTGTGGGAAGCGGGCGGGATGGCCGTTCAGCGGGGGAAGTTCGAACACCCGCCAGGCCTCGGTCTGCGCGGCGGGCACCGTCCTCGAGGTCGCGACCAGTCCGCCCACGGTGCCGAATGCCCACCCGATCGCCACGCCGGCCAGAAGCAAGACGGCCGAGGCGGTCCGCCGGTGCCGCGCCGAGGCCGAGGGGGCGGTCGAGGGCGCCGCAGGAGCGCCCGACCGAGCGGTCGGCGTCGGGTCCGCCGTCGGCTCCACCGGCCGTTCGACAACGCCCTCGGTCGCCCCCGCCCGCCCGCTCGCGCGTCGCAGTGCGGCGAGCTCGGTCGCGGCCGCCGCTCGCGCCTGATCGGACGCGTCGGCACCGTAGGCCGCGCGCTGCAGGCGTGCGAGCCGATCCTCGTCGAGCCGGGACATCCCGCGTTCCTCATCCGGCTGTTGCAAGCCGTAGCTCCAGCATCCGCCGAGGCGCGCGTCCGCGCAATGGATCCGCGACGTGCACCGCCGACTGCGAGACGGGCCGGCTCGCAACGATCGAGCGGCCAGCGGCAGCGGTGGAACGGCGAAACTGTGCGGCCGCTCGGTCGCACACTGGCCGACCATTGCGTTGGAGCGCAGAACGCGCACGAATCGTGTGCGCTACGCCGAGAAGGCGCGCGAGTTTCGCTCCACACTGGGAGTGGCGTCTCGACGGCGGCGCAATCCGAACGGCGTCGTCGAGGCTCGAGAGAGCGACCTGGTCCGCCGACACCACACCGGTCGAGCCGGCGGCGCGCCGCCGTCCTCGGCCCACCCGATCCTCATGAGGAGTGAGATGTCGACTGTGACCGAGACCCAGTCCGAGACCACCATCGAGGCCGCCGTGCGCCCCGCCGCGATCACCCGCACGCCGTCGAAGAAGACGGTGCTGATGTGCCGCCCCGAGCACTTCACGGTCGTCTACCAGATCAACCCGTGGATGGACCCGGCCAAGCCGACCGACACCGCGCTCGCGATCGCGCAGTGGCAGACGCTCCACGACACGTACGTGGCACTCGGCTTCGACGTGCACCTCATCGACCCGGTCGAGGGCCTGCCCGACATGGTCTACGCCGCCAACGGCGGCACGGTCATCGACGGCATCGCCTACGGCGCGAAGTTCACCCACCAACAGCGCGCGGCCGAAGGCCCCGCCTACATGGACTGGTTCCGCGCCGCCGGCTTCGACGTCCGCGAGCCGGTCGAGGTCAACGAGGGCGAGGGCGACTTCCTGCTCGTGGGCGATGTGATCCTGGCGGGCACGGGCTTCCGCAGCGACGCGTCCAGCCACGCCGAGCTGGCCCGCATCACGGGTCGCGAGGTGGTGACGCTGAACCTCGTGAACCCGAGCTTCTACCACCTGGACACGGCGATCGCCGTGCTCGACTCACGTGCAGGCCAGGAGCACATCGCCTACCTGCCGAGCGCGTTCGACGAGCCGTCCCTCGCGATCCTGCGCGAGCGCTACCCCGACGCCATCCTGGTCTCCGAGGAGGATGCCGCGGTCCTGGGCCTCAACTCGTACAGCGACGGGCTCAACGTCGTCATCGCGGCCCGCGCGACGGGATTCGAGCAGCAGCTGAGGGAGGCGGGCTACCACCCGATCGGCGTCGACCTCTCCGAGCTGCTGCTGGGCGGCGGCGGCGTGAAGTGCTGCACGCTCGAGCTGCGTCGCTGACGGGCGGGCAGACCCGTCAGCCTTCGGCCGCGAGGAATGTCAGCAGCGCGGCGTTGACCTCCTCGGCGTGCGTCCACATCATGCCGTGCGGCGCACCCTCGATCTCGACGTACTCGGCGGAGGGCAGGCTCTCGCGGAACCGCCTGGCCGTCACGTCGATGGGCAGGATCCGGTCGGCGGTTCCGTGGAGGATGAGCGAAGGGACGTCGATGCGCTGGATGTCGCCGCGGAAGTCGGTGAGCCAGGCGTCGACGCACGCCGACGCGGCGTACCAGGAGGCCTGCGACGCCGTCGCCCAGTTGCCGCGGAGGGCGGCCTCGGAGATGCGCGACCCGAGGTTCTCATCGAGGTTGAAGCAGTTCTCGAAGTACGCGTCGAACCACGCGAACCGGTCGCCCTCGGCCTGCGCCTTCAGGCCGTCGAAGTCGGGAGCCGCTCCGTCGGGATTGTCGGCGGTCTGACGGAGGTACGGCTGCTGGCAGCCGAGGAACGCGGCCTTGGCGACCCGGTCGCTGCCGTAGTTCCCGAAATACCGCGTGATGTCGCCCGTGCCCATGGAGAAGCCCACGAGCGAGACGTCGCGCAGGTCGAGCGTCTCGAGCAGGGCCCTGAGGTCGGCGGCGAACGTGTCGCAGTCGTACCCGATCGTGGGCTTGCCCGACCGGCCGAATCCGCGCCGGTCGTAGACGATCACGCGATAGCCGGCGGCGAGCAGCGCCCGCTGCTGCTTCTCCCACGACTGGCTGTCGAGCGGATACCCGTGCAGGAGCACCACCGGCCGTCCCGTCCCATGGTCCTCGTAGTACAGCTCGATGGGCGCCGAGTTCTCGGTCCCGACGGTGATGGTGGGCATGCGGATTCCCTCGTCTGCGTTCGTGGTGTCGTGCCGTGCGCGGCCAGTCCAGCACCGGGGGCCGCACGGGGCAAGGCCTTGCGTCCGAGCGTGCGGGGTCGTTCAGGCGATCGCCGCCGCGACGAGCGTCGAGCGGAGGCGGTCGCGTGCGTGGCGCACGGCGGCCGCCCCGGGCGAGACGACCGCGCCGGCGGCCACGATCGGCGGGATCGAGGCCAGCGCGCCACCCCCGAGTGCCGGACGGTTGTCGCGGAACGCGGCCTCGATGTCGCCGGCAAGCGGTGCCCACCATCCCCCCACGGTGATCACGTCGGGATCGACGGACGGCACGACCACCTGGAGGGCTCGGCCGATCCAGAGGGCGGCGTCCAGCCACGCCCACCGGGCACGGTCCTCCGCCTCAGCGACGCGCGCGGCCAGTTCGTCGAGCGCGGCGCGTCGCCCGTACTGCCGGTCGACGTCGTCGAGCTCGGCCCGCTCGAGCAGGACGGCCGGCGAGGCGACCGTCCTGAGGCAGCCGCGCTGGCCGCAGCCGCAGCGGACGCCGTCGGGTACGACGGGCAGGTGCCCGAAGGTCCCGGCGAGGCCGTGCGCACCGAGGTACGGCGCGCCGGCGATCGCGATGCCGGCAGCGACCTGAGGCTCGCCGGTGAGGTGCAACAGGACGGCGGCACCCCGGATGGAGGCTTCGTCGACCGCGCGGGCAGCCGGCTCGGAGACGAGGAACGCCGGCACCGTGAACTCCGGCTCGACGTCGGCCAGCCGCTCGGAACGGTCGCGGACCGCGGCGATCACGTCGGCGGGCTCGAGGCCGAACGCATCGTCGAGCACCGCGAGCTCGGGCGAACCGGCGACGGCGCCCTGCACGATGATGCCGGTCGTGGCCAGGCTCCGCCCGTCTCGGCCGGCGCGCGCGAGCGCCCGATCGACGACGACGGCGAGCGCATCGAGCGACGCCGCAGCGGGGCCGCGGAAATCGTCGTCAGTCACCGCAACGGGTTCCTCGTAGCGGGCGACCTCGGCGCCGTCGAGCTCGAGGAGCGTTGCGACGGCCTCGTCGCCCCGGACCCCGGCGGCGAGGATCAGGCGGTCGGCCACGGCGAGCGCGACACGGGCGCCGCGCGGGCCGGGCGCGCCATCCGACTCGATCACCACGCCGCGTTCGACCAGGCGATGCACGAGCGCCGAGACCGCGGTCCGGCCGAGACCGGTCGCCGACGCGAGCTCGGACCGGGTCGCCGCCCCCTTGGCGAGCAGGTGATCGACGACGGCCGCGACGTGCGCGACGGGTGCGGCGCCGGGTGCCGCGGTCGGGAGGGCGTGGGAGTCGGCCGGGGCGCCGGGCTGCGTCATGGCGCAAGCATGCTGGCCGCGGTTGCCACGCAGAAAGCACCCCGTTCGGGGGGCGTCAGCGGCCGCGACGCCCGGCGAGCCATCCGTCAACCCATGGTCGCCTCACAGCCGCGGCACCTAGCCTGACGTGGTCCGGCCGTGGCCGGCCGCCGTGGGGGGAGGGCAGCAGCTCGTGCAGACCTTCCTGCCCTATGCCGACTTCGCGCGCAGTGCGGCCGTGCTCGACACGGTCCGCCTGGGCAAGCAGCGCGTCGAGACGCTCCAGGTGATGCGCGCACTGACCATCCCGAGCTACGGATGGCGCCACCACCCGGTCGTGCGGATGTGGCGCGGCTTCCGCCCGGCGCTCATGGCGTATCAGGACGCGGTGTGCGACGAGTGGGAACGTCGCGGGCACTCCGACACCTGCCGCGAGAAGACCCTCGCCGAACTCGATGCCGACCACCTCGATGCCGCGGCCTACCGCGCCCGCGAGTTCCCGCTGCCGCCGTGGGTCGGCGACGAGGAGTTCCACCGCTCGCATCGGTCCAACCTGCTGCGGAAGGACGGCGAGTTCTACGCCGAGATCGCGTCGGACGTCCCCGCCGACCTGCCGTACGTGTGGCCTCCGGGCCACGAGACGATCGTCTGAGCTCGCGCGGGCTAGCGGCGTTCCTCCGCGACGGAGTTCCCGCCATCGACCGCGATGAGCTGCCCGGTGACGTACGAGGCGCCGGGTGTCGCGAGCCACGCGACCGCCGAGGCGACCTCGCCGGGTCGGCCGCTGCGCGCCACCGGCACGAGGAGGCCCTCCTCGGCCTCGCTCGGAAGCTGGCTCGCCGTCGCGATCCACCCGGGTGCCACGGCGTTGGCCGTGATGCCCGTCAGCGCCTCGTCGACCGCGAGCGCGCGCACGTAGCCGAGCATGCCGGCCTTGGCGGTCGCGTAGCCGACGTCGCCCTTCGACGCCATCAGCGGGCCCGAGACGCTCGAGATGCAGATGACGCGTCCCCATCCGGTGTCGCGCATGCCGGGGAGCATCGCGCGGGTCAGCAGGAACGCGGTCGTGAGGTTCATCGCCAGGCCCGCGTTCCAGTCGGCGAGGGTCATCGTCCCGTCGCCGTGCAGCATCTCCGGGTCGCCCGTCGCGATCATGCCGGCGTTGTTCACGACGATCGTGGGCCGGATGCCGGCGGAGGCGAGCTCCGCCCCCAGGTCGTCGACCTGCGCCTCGTCGTCGAGTCGTGCGATGACCGCCGTGGCCGCGATGCCGTCGCGCCGCAGCTCCTCCGCACGCTCGTGCACGCGATCGCTCGTCGCCGTCAGCACCACTCCGGCGCCGAGCTCGCCCAGCGCGCGGGCTGCCGCGAACCCGATGCCCTCGGCGCTGCCTGCGCCGCTCACGATCGCGACGCGGCCCTCGAGGCTCCACAAGGAAGGAATACTCATGGCGGCATCGTACGAATCGCGCGCCGGATGCGGAATCCGAACGGTCGCGCGGATGCGGTCAAGGGGTTGGGGGAGGAGCGGCAGGCGGCGTAGCCTCGCCGACGAGCGGACCCGATCGGGCCGCATGGGGAAGCGAGGGGAAGCGATGGTCGCGGTGCACGACCGGGTGAGCTGGGCGACGTCCCAGGGGCGTACGCAGGGTCGCGTGGTCGAGCGGAAGACCGAGGACTTCACGTTCGACGGTCAGCTATTCACGGCGTCAGCCGACGACCCCGCGTTCATCGTCGAGAGCGAGAAGACCGGTGCGCGCGCCGCGCACAAGGGATCCGCGCTGCGCGTGCTGAAGAAGTAGGAGGACCCGATGGCGAAGACCGAGACCGATCGAGACATCCGACGTGCCGCGAAGCGCGCCGTGAAGGAGGCCGAGCGGGCCGGCAAGGAGGCCCGCAAGCTCGCCGATTCGCTCCCCGAGCCGGCGAAGACCAAGGTGAAGGCCGCCCAGAAGGCCGAGGCCGAGCGGATCGGCCGCGCGAAGAAGGATGCGTCCCGCAGCCCCCTGGCCGCCCGGCGCGCCGCACGGCGTTCGTCGGCCCGGCTCGAGCGGGTGTCGGTGCGCTACGGCACCGCGGGCGGGCGTGCCTCGTCGAGCGACGCGCCGAAGAGCCGCCGTCGCTCCAAGACGATCAAGCAGCAGCGCGCCCAGGTGAAGCAGCCGTCGAAGATGGCCGTCCTGAGCGGTTTCCGCACGGCACTCGCCACCATCTTGACCCCGACCGACAAGGAGGCGGCGCGCAAGACCGCGAAGCTGCGCGTGCGCCGCATGAAGGCGAAGGGAGCCTGACGTGGGCATCCGGTTGAACGAGACGGCGCTCAAGCACGCCAGGTCGCTGGTTCGCGAAGGCAAGGTCGTGCGCGACGAGCGGGACGACTGGAGCGAGCACGCACCGAGCGCCGATGACGAGAACCGCGTGATCGAGAAGGACGGCTGGACCGAATTCCGCCACTGGCACCTCGGCATCGACGACGACGAGAACCAGGACACCAAGGGCGCGTACTCGTTCCCCTACGGCGACTACGCCAAGGTGCACCGTTGCGCGGTCATCTCGCTCGAGAGCCGCGCGGGCCAGTACGACCACGACGACATCCGCGATGCCGCGAAGAAGCTGCTCGAGCTCATCGACGAGGGCTGACCGACCGCTCCGGATGGCGCGAGCGGCGTGCGCCGATCGGAGCGGCTGAATCCGGGGTCGGTCCCGATGCGCCGCGCCGACCCGGGTCGTAGCGTCGCAGCATGGATGGCGCCATCCTCGCCGGCGCTCTGTCGACCGGCCTCTTCGCCATGAGCTACCTGCCCATGCTGGTGAAGGCTGCGCGCACGAAGGACCTCTCGTCGTACAGCCTCGGCAACCTGGTGACCACGAACGCAGGCAACCTCGTCTACTCGTTCTACGTGTTCAGCCTGCCGGCGGGTCCGATCTGGTTCCTGCACGGCTTCTACCTCGTCGCGTCGGCGCTGATGCTCGCGTGGTTCCTCCGCTTTCGGCCCAGGGCGAGGGCGGCAGATGGAACGACGCTCGATGCCGCGCACCGCGTGTCGCCGCGGCCGCCGGCACGACACGTCAGTCGAGCGGCAGCACGCATGTCGGTGACGTGACCTCGAGCACGCGGCGTGCGGCACCGGTCACGAGATCGACCTCGACGAGCGCGTGGCCCCGCTCGGCGGCGACCACGACGGTGCGGTCGTCGAGGTGCGCGTGGTGGCGCGGCCACGCGGCACCGATGGGGTGCTCCGACGCGAGGTGCGGGTGCGCGGCATCCGTCGCCTCGAAGACGCTCACGGTGTCGCGGCCGCGCACGAGCGCCGTGAGCAGCCGCCCGGACGGGCTCGCGTCGAGGTGCGAGGGCTGCACGACGTCGTCGGCACCGCCCGATGGCCGGACCATCACGGACTCGGTGCCGGCGGGGCGCGCGCTCGCCGCGTCGACCTCGAACGTGTGGAGGTGCCCGTCGAGCTCGCCGATGACGTGCACCTGCCCGGACCGCACGAGCAGGTGGCGGGGACCGGTGCCCGGCGCGAGTTCGATGGTGCGCACGATGCGCAGCGCCGGGCCGGAGGCATCCGTCGCCCGTTCGGCCACCAGCTCGTGGACGGCGTCGCCGCCGAGGTCGCTGACGAGGTGCGTGCCCCAGGGGGTGGCCACGACCTGGTGGGCGTGCGGAGCATCCTGCCGGTCGCTCACCGGACCCGTGCGCGGCGGGAGCCGCAACGTGACCGGCCGGCCGAGCGCGCCCGACTCGAACGGCACTGCCGTGACCGAGCCGCCCGTGTAGTTCGCGACGAGCAGCAGGCCGGATGCCGCGTCGACGGCGATGTGGCACGGGTGCGCCTCGCCGTGCTCGACGGAGTCGACCGGTTCGAGCGCGGCGTGCGCGCCATCCGCCCCGCCCTCGTCGATGCGGAAGCTCGCGACAGAGCCGGACGCGTCCTCGCCGACCGCGAAGAGCAGGTCGCCCGATCTCGCGACGAACGACGGGTTTGAGGCGGTGGCCGACGCGACGATCCGCCACTCGCCGGACTCCGAGCGCTCCGCGAGGTGCAGGCTCGGGCCCGGCCCGTCGGGCGTGTAGGACCCGAGGGCGAATCGCCGCGTCGGTGCGCTCACAGCTGCACGGGCAGCCGCGCGGCGACGGCCTCGGCGGCGTCGGCGACGGGGCGGGAGATCGGCTGCAGGCGCGTGAGCTGCGTCACGTGCTTCGGAGACAGCTCGTCGAGCGTCGCGACCTCGAGCAGCTTCATGGTGCGCTCGATCTCGGCGCGGAGGATCGCGATCGTGCGGTCGACACCGCGGCGACCGCCGGCCATGAGGCCGTAGAGGTACGCGCGGCCGATGAGCGTGAAGCGTGCACCGAGCGCGATCGAGGCGACGATGTCGGCGCCGTTCATGATGCCGGTGTCGAGGTGCACCTCCATGTCGCCGCCGACCTCGCGGACCACATCGGGCAGCAGGTGGAACGGGATCGGCGCGCGGTCGAGCTGGCGGCCGCCGTGGTTGGAGAGCACGACGCCGTCGACGCCCGTGTCGGCGAGGAGCCTGGCGTCCTCGACGGTCTGCACGCCCTTCACGACGATCTTGCCCGGCCAGATCTCGCGGATCACGTCGAGGTCGGCGAACGAGATCGTCGGGTCCATCGCGGCGTCGAGCAGCTCGCCGACCGTGCCGCCGGTCGAGGAGAGCGACGCGAACTCGAGCTTCGGGGTCGTGAGGAAGTTGATCCACCACGCCGGGCGGGGGATCGCGTTGATCACGGTACCGGGCGTGAGCTGCGGCGGGATCGAGAAGCCGTTGCGCTTGTCGCGCAGGCGGGCGCCCGCGACCGGGGTGTCCACCGTGAAGAACAGCGTGTCGAATCCGGCGCCGGCCGCACGACGAGCGAGCTCGTAGGAGATCTCGCGGTCGCGCATGACGTAGAGCTGGAACCAGTTGCGACCGTTCGGATTCGCGGCCTTCACGCCCTCGATCGAGGTCGTGCCGAGCGTCGACAGCGTGAACGGGATGCCCGCCGCGCCGGCCGCACCTGCGCCGGCCTCCTCGCCCTCGGTCTGCATGAGGCGCGTGAAGCCCGTCGGCGCGATGCCGAACGGGAGCGCGCTCGGCCCGCCGAGCACCTCGCGGCTCGTGTCGACGACGGGCACGTTCCGCAGGATCGACGGGTGGAACTCGACGTCCTGGAAGGCCTGCCGAGCGCGGGTCAGCGAGAGCTCGCCCTCGGCGGCTCCCTCGGTGTAATCGAACGGCGCCTTGGGCGTGCGGCGCTTGGCGATGTCGCGCAGGTCGGCGATCGTGAGCGCCTTCTCGAGACGGCGGTCGGTCGGGTTCAGGGTCGGCTTCTTGAACCGCATGAGTTCGGCGAGCTCGCGCGGGTTCGGCAACTGGCGCTGGACCATGGTTCGGCTCTCTTCCTAGGGGGTGCTCGTGGCGCGTGCGGCGCCGTGGTCGGGTGAGATCTCGGCGTAGTAGCGCGAGATGTGGTCGTGGATGCGTCGCCGGGCGGTCGCGGCATCCGCTGCTCGGATCGCGTCGACGACCCCGCGATGCTCGGCGCGGAGTCGGGTCGCGGTGGTCTGCCAGTCGCCGAGGCGACGGCTGCCGCCGAGCGCGTAGCCCTCGATGCCGCTGCGGAGTCCCGCCATGGTGGCGGTGACGACCTGGTTGCCCGACGCCTCGGCGAGGGCGAGGTGGAACGCGGCGTCGAGCGCGAGGAACTCGGCCGGGTCGAGGTCGGGCTCGTCCATCGCGTCGAGCAGGCGGTCGGCGGCGGCGAGGTCGGCTCCGGATGCCTCGGCGAGGTCGCTCACGACGTGCGCCTCGAGCGCGAGGCGGGTCGCGACGATGTCGTCGACCGGGAACCCGCGCACCGCGACCTGCAGTCGCATGAGCGCGCTCATGCCGCCGCCGGGCGTGGCGATGATCATCGCGCCCGCGGTCGGCCCGGATCCGGTGTGGGTGCGGATGAGCCCGAGCACCTCGAGCACGCGGAGCGCCTCACGAACGCTGGACCGCCCGACGCCGAGTTCGGACGCGAGGGCGCGCTCACCCGGCAGTCGGTCGCCGGGCCCGAGCTCGCCGTCGAGGAGCCGGCGCTCGATGTGCTCGAGCACGGCCTCCCACGCGCGCGGCTCGATCGAGCGGGCGGATGCCTCGTCGCCCATGCCGCTCCCTCCGTCGCGTGGCCTGTGGTCAGACCACAGTAGCAGATGTGGTCTGACCACAGCGGGTCCGCGGCGTAACCGACCGTCGCCGCCCGGGCAAGCCCCTGCCGTGCCGCGCCGCGGCGACGCAGACTGTCGGCCATGGCGCGACCGCGCCGGAAGGAGCGCACGACGATGAGCGACATCAACACGCCCCGCGGCGACGAGCACGCGCAGGACCCGGCCGAGGGCGCGAGCGGATCCGACGCTCCCGAGCAGCGGCACCATCCGGACCAGCCGGCGGAGGGCGCGGACCGCGACGAGCCGCCCGCCGACATGTCGTCCTACGACATCCAGCCGCCGCCCACCGAGGACGCCGAGATACCCGGCGTGCCGGACGCCAGCGCCGCGATCCAGGGCGGTACGGAGGACGAGCCGGGCACCAACGCCACGGGCGTCGGCACCTGACGCCGACTGGGGTCCTTCGTCACTACCGGGCGGACGGCGGGACCGGCACGCTGGCCCCATGAACGGCTACGCGAACCCCGACCGCCCCGATCAGCGGCTCAGCAACGCCGAACGCGAGGACGCCGTCGCGCGGCTCTCCGACGCCCAGATCGAGGGTCGGCTCACTCCCTCGGAGTACGAGCAGCGCGCGGCGTCGGTGCGGAGCGCCGTCACTCGCGGGGACCTCGCGCCGCTGTTCGCCGACCTCCCCGAGGTCGCCCCGACGGTCTCCGCGCCACCCGCGCCACCCGCGCCACCCGCACCGACCGTGTTGTCCGGCCCCGGAACGCTTCCGCCGCCGTCAGCCGGGCCGCTGCCGCCGGCGCCCGCGTCGGTGCGCGGCTCGCGCGCGCTCGGCGGCCGGATCGGCGACACGATCATGGCGCTCACGCCGTTCATCGCCCTGGGCCTGTTCTTCTGGTCGGGCTTCAACGGCGGCTTCGTCTGGTCGTGGCTCTGGTTCCTGCTGATCCCGGTCGTGGCGATCATCATCTACGGACCGGGCGGGAAGCCCGACCGCGGCACGTGAGTCGGAAGGGCCAGGTCAGCCCTTCTTCGAGCGGATGCGGACGCGGTTCTGCCCGGTCGCCTCGTCGAGTTCGACCACGCCGCCACGCGACTTCAGGAAGTCGGTGAACGTCGGGAAGCCGAGCCGGCGCTCCTGGAACGACGGGTCCATGCGCAGCATCTGGTTCTTCACCGCGCTCGAGTCCTGCCATTCCTGGTCGTTCTTCGCGCGCAGCAGCTCGAGCGCCTTGAGGAGCAGGCGGCCCGGGTTGCGCGTGGTGCCCGTCGCGGCATCATCCGCAGCACCCGGCTCGGCGGGCGCCACGAACTGCACGGCCTTGGACGAGCTCTTGGGCGCCGCTGGCTCTTTCGACGCCGGGGCCTCCGCCGCAGCGTCGGCCGGCGCGGAATCCGTCACGGTCTTCGACGATGCGCGGCGGCGCCGAGCGGGGGCTCCCGGCTGCGCTCCGGCCTCGGCCACCGGTGCGGCGCCGGCCTTGGCCGTGCCGACGGACGTCTTCGACTCGGCCCCGTTCGACCCTTCGGTTGCCTCGTCATCACGCACCGCGGCATCCGTCGCGAGGATCGCGTCGTAGTCGGCGTACTCGTCGCATGCGGCGGTGAGCGCCCGGCTGGTGCCGCCCGCGACCCCGATGCCCACGACGTACCGGCCGAGCTTCTTGGCCTTCTGCGCGAGCGCGACGTAGTCGGAGTCGCCCGCGACGATGACCACGTTGGAGAGGTTCTCGATGAGGAAGAGGTCCTCGATCGCGTCGACCGACAGCCGGATGTCGGCGCCGTTCTTCGTCGCCGACAATGGGAAGAGCTGCACGAGGTCGACCGCCCGGTCGATGAGCTGGTTGCGGTAGCTCGCGTTCACCGGCGTCGACCAGTCGGCGTAGGCGCGCGCGATCGCGATCGTGCCGAACGTGGCCGCGAAGTCGAGCACGGCGTCGATGTCGACCGTCGCCTGCTGCAGCCGCTTCCACGCCTGCGTACCCGGCTGCACCGTCTTCGTGCGGCTCGTGTCCTTGCGGTACGCGCCCTCGCCGTGCAACTGGTCGTAGCGGGAGATGACGATGTTGTCGAAGTCGAAGTACAGCGCGACCCGTGGTTCTGCCGAAGCGGGCATGTCGACCTTCCGTCGGGGTGTCCTCCGATCGTAGGCCCGGGCGGCGACGTGATCCCAGCGACAGGCGTCAGGCGGCCGCCGCGACGGCGTTGTGCAGTTCGTCGGCGTCGAGCCCGAATCGCCCGATACCGCCTCCGACGTTGGTCAGGAACACGAAGCACACGTCGAGCGAGGGCGTGATCCAGAACTCGGTGCCGGCCCAGCCGCCGTGGCCGAACGTGTCGCGTGCGAGCAGGCCGGGTGCCGAGTGCCGCACGTTCCACGTGAAGCCCCAGTCCTGCCCGCGCGACTCGACGTAGGGCTCGAGCTTCGGCAGTCCGGCGGTCAACGGGCGTCGCATGGCCTCGAAGGCGACCGGCGAGACGACCGAGCCGTCGTTGCGCAGCAACGCGCTGCCGAGCGCGAGCAGGTCGGCGGCGCGAGCGAACAGGCCCGCACCCGGATGGCGCAGCGCCGCCATGCGCGCCCAGTCGAGCCCGTGCTCGGCGGCGTCGACCGGCGCATGCGGCGATACGTCGTCGAACGTGATGCCGGCGGCATCCGCTCGCTCGCCGACCTCGGCCACGGCCCGCTCCCATGGCGCGCCCGAGGCGTCCTCGATGAGCGCGGCGATGCCCTCGAACGCGATCGTCGAGTACCGCGAGACGGTGCCGGCCGGGAAGTCGCGGCCCGGTTCGAGCAGCGAGGTGCGCAGTCCGCGTGGCGTGTCGAGCGGCGGCTCGATGATGCCCGAGGTGTGACTCGCGAGGTGGCACAGGCGCACGATGTCGTCACGGTCGGCCCCGAACGACGGGATGGCGCGGGTCAGCGGGGTCTCCGGCGTGAGCCGGCCCTGCTCGATGAGGCGCAGTGCGGCGAGGCCGACGATCGGCTTGGTGATCGAGAACAGCGGGTAGTGGTCGTCGACGGATGCTGCGCCGAACGCGTCGAGCGCGACGACGCCCTCGGACGTGGCGATGCCGAGCACCGCGGTCGGCAGCGGGCCGTCGTCGACGTGGCGGCGCACCCAGTCGAAGGCGTGGTCGAACTTCGTCATGCGGGCGGTTCCTCTCGGTCGGGCGTCTCGCGAAGGGTCAGGTGCGCAGCACGATGTTGCGGGGTTCGTCGCCGCGCGACATCCGCTCGATCTGCTCGCGCAGCAGGCGCGCCATGCGCGGCATCATCGCGGTCGTGGCGCCGCCGACGTGCGGCGAGACCAGCACGTTCGGCAGCGCGAAGAGCGGATGGTGCTCGGGCAGCGGCTCGGGGTCGGTCACGTCGAGCGCGAAGCGCAGGCGCCCCGACTGGGCCTCGGCGAGGATCGCGTCGGTGTCGGCGACCGGTCCGCGCGCGACGTTGACGACGAGCGCGCCCTCGGGCAGCGCCTCGAGGAACGCGGCATCGACGAGCCGCGTGGTCGCATCGCCCAGCGGGACCGCGACGAACACGATCTCGGCCTCGGGGAGCAGCGTCGGCAGTTCGTCGATCCCGTGGACCCGCCCGTGCTCATCCTCACGAGCACGACTCGCGACCCGGGTCACCTCGACCTCGAACGGCGCGAGCCGCGCCTCGATCGCGCGGCCGACGCCGCCGTATCCCAGGAGCAGCACGCGGCGATCGGCGAGGCTCGCGTGGCGCGCAGGAGCCCAGCGGCCCGCCGCGGCCGCACGCACGAAGTCCGGGATGCCGCGCTGGGAAGCGATCGCGAGGCCGATCGCCAGCTCGGCGGTCGACGTCTCGTGGACCGACGCCGCGTTCGCGAACACGTGCCCGGCGGGCAGCGCGTCGGGCACGTCGTCGTACCCGATCGACTGCGACTGCACGAGGCCGACCTCCACGCCGTCGAGGGCGCCGAGCCGCTCGGCCGCGCCCATGTACGGCGGCACCACGATGTCGATGCGGCGACCGGATGCCTCGGGCGGCGGCGGCCCGGCCAGGTCCCACTCCACGAGCTCGACGCCATCGGGCACGCCGCCCGGGGTCTGCTCGAGCGCTCGACGGAGGGTCGCGCCGGGAACGGTCACGAGGAGGGGACGGGGCTCGCCGGTCATTCCTCGATCCTCGCAGAGCGGATGTCGCGCCGTCACGTCGCGCTGGTACCGTGACGCGCATGAACGAGGCCGCCGCATCCGATGCCGCGGGCCGGCCGCGCCGGCGACCGCGTCGCACCGATCGTTCGGTCGACGAGCAGGCCGAGGCGCTCAAGGAACGCGTCTACGCGACCTTCACCGGTCTCGCGATCGTGCTCGTGCAGCACGCGAACGTCGAGCACGTCAGCGCGACCCGGGCCACCCTCACGCTGCTGGTCGGCATCGTGGCGATCACGGCGGCCGGCTTCGTGGCCGACATCGTCGCGCACCTCGCGGTGCACGCGGCGTTCCCCGAGCGCGACGAGCTCGGCCGCATGCTGCGCATCTCAGGCTCGGCGATCGCGTCGGCCGGCGTGCCGCTGATCCTACTCGCGCTCGCCGCCTTCGGGGTGTTCGAGCTCGAGGGCGCGCTGCGGGCCGCGTCGATCGTGTACCTCGTGACGCTCGGCCTGATCGGGTACGTCGCGGTGCGGCGCACCCGTGCACCCTGGTGGAAGCAACTCCTCGGACTCGGCGCGCTCGTCGCACTCGGCCTCGCGGTCGTCGTGCTGCAGCAGCTCGCGCACGGGCATTGAGCCGGGTACGCCTAGCGCCCCGACGGCTCGTACCGGACGGGGGTGAACGCCCGCGCCACCAGCGCGCGCAGCGACTCGAGGTCGCCCTCGGCGAAGCCCTGCGCGCGGGCCTGCACGAGCACGTTGCCGATCGCGGTCGCCTCGACGGGTCCGGCGAGCACCGGGAGCCCCGAGCGGTCGGCCGTTCGCCGGCACAGCAGCTCGTTGAGGGCACCGCCGCCGACGACATGGATCGTCGCGACGTCCACGCCTGAGAGCACCGACGCCGTGCGCACCGCGTCGGCGAACGCCTCGGCGAGACTCTCGACGATCGACCGGGCGAACTCGGCGCGCGTCTGCGGCCCCGGCACGTCCTGCTCGCGGCACCACTCGGCGATGCGGGCGGGCAGGTCGCCCGGTGCGAGGAAGCGCGGGTCGTTCGCGTCGAACACCGCGACGTCGCTCGTGACGGATGACGCGGCCGCGAGCAGCGCGGGCAGGTCGACGGCGTCCCCGTCCCGCTCCCACCAGCGCACCGACTCCGACAGCAGCCACAGGCCCATGACATTGTGCAGGAACCGGATGCGCCCGTCGACGCCGCCCTCGTTCGTGAAGTTCGCCTCGCGCGCGGCATCCGTCGTCACCGGGTGCTCGAGTTCGACTCCGACGAGCCCCCACGTGCCGCACGAGATGTACGCGGCCGACTCGGCCTGCATGGGCACGGCGACGACGGCCGACGCGGTGTCGTGCGAGCCGACCGCGACGACCTCGATGCCGGCGGGCGCGCCGAGATCGTCGGCGACGTCTGTGCGGAGGCCGCCGAGCGAGTCGCCCGGCGACACGAGCGGGGCGAAGACGGATGGCGCGAAGCCGAGCCGTTCGACCAGGTCGTCGTCCCACTCGCCGGACTCGACCGCCACGAGCCCTGTCGTCGAGGCGTTCGTGCGTTCGGAGACGCGGGCGCCCGTGAGCTGGAAGCCGATGAGGTCGGGGATCAGCAGCAGCGAGTCGGCGAGGTCGAGCCATCCGCTCGCCTGCTCGGCGGCCAGCTGGTACACGGTGTTGAACGGGAGGAACTGCAAGCCGTTGCGGCGGTAGAGCTCGGCGAACGGCACCCGGGCGTGGACGGCCTCGACGGCGGCGTCGTTGCGGGCGTCGCGGTAGTGGAACGGCTCGCCGAGGAGGCGGTCGCCGCGCAGGAGCCCGTAGTCGACGGCCCACGAGTCGACGCCGATCGACTGGACGCCCGGCTCGCGCCGGAACGCGTCGGCGAGCCCGCGCGCGAGGTCGCGGGAGAGGCCGGTGAAGTCCCAGTGCAGGCCGGAGGCGAGTCGCACGGGCCCGTTCGGGAACCGGGCGACGTGGTCGAGGTCGAGCCGCCCGGCCGCCTGGTCGACGTGACCGACGATGACCCGTCCGCTCGTCGCGCCGAGGTCGACCGCGGCGACCGCCCCGCCTCGGTGGCTCGCGCTCATCTGGTCACCGCCTCGGTCGAGGTGCCGCTTCCGCCGGGTCGGCGCGCCGCAATCCCGGCGGAACCGGCAACCCGGGCGGGGCCATGCTCGGGCGCTCGCGCCGCACGCTCCCGCGAGGTGCCACTTCCGCCGGGTACGCGCGCCGCGCTCCCGGCGGAACCGGCAACTCGACGCGGGCAGCCGCCGCTCATCGCAGGAACGCGGCGGCGACGCCGGAGTCGACCGGGATGTGCAGGCCCGTGGTGCGGCTGAGCTCGGGGCCCGTCAGCACGTAGACCGCGTCGGCGACGTTCTCGGGCACGACCTCGCGCTTGAGGATCGTGCGGTTCGCGTAGAACTGGCCGAGGTCCTCCTCCTTCACCCCGTAGGTCGCGGCGCGGTTCGCGCCCCAGCCCGACGAGAAGATGCCCGAGCCGCGCACGACGCCGTCGGGGTTGATGCCGTTCACGCGCACGCCGTGCTCGCCGAGCTCGACCGCGAGCAGGCGCACCTGGTGCGCCTGGTCGGCCTTCGTGGCCGAGTAGGCGATGTTGTTCGGGCCGGCGAAGAGCGAGTTCTTCGAGGCGATGTAGACGATGTCGCCGCCGAGCTTCTGCTCGATGAGCGCCTTCGCGGCCGCCTTCGCGACGAGGAAGGATCCCTTCGCCATGACGTCGTGCTGCAGGTCCCAGTCCTTCTCGGTGGTCTCGAGCAGCGGCTTCGAGAGCGAGAGGCCGGCGTTGTTCACCACGAGGTCGATGCCGCCGAACGCGAGCACGGTCGCATCGATCGCGGCCTGCACCCCGTCGGCGTCGGCGACGTTCGCGGCGACGCCGATCGCGACATCCGTCCCGCCCAGCTCGGCCGCGGCGGCCTGCGCCTTCTCGAGGTCGAGGTCGGCGACGACGACGCAGGCCCCCTCGGCCGCGAGCCGGGTCGCGATGGCCTTGCCGATGCCGGATGCCGCGCCGGTCACGAACGCGATGCGGCCCTGGTGCGTCTTGGGCTTGGGCATTCGCTGGAGCTTGGCCTCTTCGAGCGCCCAGTACTCGATGCGGAACTTCTCGGCGTCGGAGATCGGGGTGTACGTCGAGAGCGCCTCGGCGCCGCGCATCACGTTGATCGCGTTGACGTAGAACTCGCCCGCCACGCGCGCCGTCTGCTTGTTCGCGCCGTAGCTGAACATGCCGACGCCCGGGACGAGCACGATGAGCGGGTCGGCGCCGCGGATCGCGGGGGAGTCGGCCGTCGCGTGCGCGTCGTAGTACGCCTGGTAGTCGGCGCGGTACGCCTCGTGCAGCTCGTGCAGTCGCGCGAGCTGTTCCTCGACGGTCGCCGTCGCCGGCAGGTCGAGGAGCATCGGCTTGACCTTGGTGCGCAGGAAGTGGTCGGGGCAGCTCGTGCCCAGCTCGGCGAGGGTCGGCGCCTTCTCGGAGGCCAGGAACTCGAGCACCACGTCGGCATCGGTGTAGTGGCCGACCATCGGCTTGTCGGTCGACGCGAGACCGCGGATGGTGGGGGCCAGCGCGGCGGCGCGGGCCCGGCGCTCGGCCTCGGGCAGGGCCTCGAAGCCGGCGCGGACGCCGCCGAACGGGTCGGCCTTCCCGTGCTCGGCGATATAGGCCGCGGCGGTGTCGATGATCCAGAGCGAATTCGCCTCGGCCTCCTCGGAGGTGTCGCCCCACGCGGTGATGCCGTGCCCGCCGAGGATGCAGCCGATCGCCTGCGGGTGCTTCGCCTTGATCTCGGCGATGTCGAGGCCGAGCTGGAACCCCGGGCGCCGCCATGGCACCCAGACGACCCTGTCGCCGAAGATCTGCGCGGTGAGCTGCTCGCCGTCGGCCGCGGTCGCGATGGCGATGCCCGAGTCGGGATGCAGGTGGTCGACGTGCGCGGCGTCGACCAGACCGTGCATGGCGGTGTCGATCGAGGGGGCCGCGCCGCCCTTGCCGTGCAGGCAGTAGTCGAACGCGGCGACCATCTCGTCCTCGCGGTCGACGCCCGGGTACACATCGACCAGCGCGCGCATGCGGTCCAGGCGCAGCACCGCCAGGCCCGACTCCGTGAGGGTGCCGAGGTCGCCGCCCGAGCCCTTGACCCACAGCAGCTCGACGGGCTCGCCCGTGACCGGGTCGGTGTCCGTGCCCTTGGCCGACGTGTTGCCGCCGGCGTAGTTCGTGTTCTTCGGATCGGCGCCGAGGCGGTTCGACCGCGCGATGAGGTCGGCAGCTGCCTGGTTCGTCATGGGGTGATTCCTTCGGTGGTGCGGAGGGTGGTCGGGGTGGTCGCGGGGCCGAGCGCGTCGAGCCAGCGCGCGACGCGATCGACGGTGACGGATGCCGCGGGCTCGTCAGGGCGGTTGAGGTGCCCGTGCTCGGTGCCGGGTTCGGTGACGACCTCGACGGGCACGGATGCTGCAGCGAGCGTCGTTGCGAAGACCTCGCCGGAAACGCGGAGCTCGTCGGCCTCGCCGTTCACCATGAGCACGGGCGGGAAGCCCGCGACGTCATCCGCACTCCCGTTCCCGGGCACGGCGACCAGCGGTGCGTCCTCGACGGGTCCGCCGAGGTAGTTCTCGTACATGGCGCGCACGGCCGCGGGCCCGAAGCGATCGGCGACCGGGTTCGCGTCGAGCACCGCCCGCAACGCGGCATCCGGTGCCGTCTGCACCGCGAGCAGGGTCGGGTACGCGAGGAACACGCCCGCGGGCGGGGGCGTGGAGGCCGCCGACGGGGCGCGCGTCTCCCGCGCGGCCTCGGGTGTCGCGCCGGGCGCAAGCGCCCCGCCGGCGGAGTCGGAATGCGTGGGATGTCCGAGCAGCCGCAGCACGGCGCCCGTCACGAGGTTCGCGCCGGCGCTCGCACCTCCGGCGATCAGGCGCGACGGGTCGACACCGAGCTCGTCGACGTTCGCCAGCGTCCAGCGCCAGGCTGCGAGCACGTCGTCCGAGCCGGCAGGGTAGCGTCCGGATCCGTCGCCGACGAGCCGGTAGTCGATGGAGACGACCGTGACGCCGCGAGCGGCGAACGCGCGTGCGACCCAGTCGGCCTCGGGCATGTCGAGGTCGCCCGCGGCGAATCCGCCGCCGTGCGCCCAGACGAGCCCCGGCGTCGGGCGGGGCGCCGCGTCATCCGCCGGGTACACCCGCACGAGCCCGTAGGCGGCCGCGTACGGCGTCTGCTGCGTCATCCGTCTGCCTCTCTCGGTCTCGTCTCGTTGGTTCTCGAAATCGAGAAGTCACGGATGGCGAATGGCACTGGCCATCCCCGACGTCTCGGGGGCGGGGTGGGGGCGGGAAGGGAATGGTTCCGTCAGGCGCCCCACCCGGCCTGCACGCCGCCGACGCGGTCGGCGGCGATCTCCTGCAGGTAGCCGGATGCCGCGAAGGCCGCCATCGGGTCGGCGGGCAGGCCGCGCGACTCGCGCCACTCGGCGAGGGCCGGACGCACGTCGGTGTAGAACGCGTCCATGAAGATGCGGTTCGCCTCGAGCACGTCGCCCGACACCTGCGCGGTGCGCAGCGCCTCGGTGTCGACGAGCAGTGCGCGCGCCGTCATCTCCTGCACGTTGAGCACCGAGCGGATCTGGCCGGGGACCTTGTCCTCGACGTTGTGGCACTGGTCGAGCATGAACGCGACGTCGGGGTGGTTGAAGCCGCCGCCGCGGATCACCTCGAAGATGATGCGGAACAGCTGGAACGGGTCGGCCGCGCCCACGATGAGGTCGTCGTCGGCGTAGAACCGCGAGTTGAAGTCGAACGAGCCGAGCTTGCCGAGGCGCAGCAGCTGCATGACGATGAACTCGATGTTCGTGCCGGGCGCGTGGTGGCCCGTGTCGAGGCAGACCATGGCCTTGTCGCCGAGCGCGGCGACCTGTGCGTAGCTCGTGCCCCAGTCGGGGACGTCGGTGTGGTAGAACGCCGGCTCGAAGAACTTGTACTCGAGCACGAGCCGCTGGTCGTCGCCGAGGCGCGCGTAGATCTCCTGCAGCGATTCGTGCAGGCGGTCCTGCCGGCCGCGCAGGTCGGCCTGCCCGGGGTAGTTCGAGCCCTCGGCGAGCCAGATCTTCAGGTCGCGGCTGCCGGTCGCGTGCATGATGTCGATGCACTCGAAGTGGTGGTCGATGGCCTTGCGGCGCACCGCGGCATCCTCGTGCGTCAGGGCGCCGAACTTGTAGTCGTCGTCCTGGAACGTGTTGGAGTTGATGGTGCCGAGCGCGACGCCGAGGTCCTCGGCGTGCTTCCGCAGGTCGTCGTACGAGTCGACCTTGTCCCACGGGATGTGCAGCGCCACAGTCGGCGCGAGCGCGGTGTAGCGGTGCACCTGGGCGGCATCCGCGATCTTCTCGTACGGGTCGCGTGGCGTGCCCGGGGTCGCGAAGACCTTGAACCGGGTGCCCGAGTTGCCGAAGGCCCAGCTCGGCAGTTCGATGGACTGCAGCTCGAGCTGGTCGAGGACGGTCTGCGGAATGGTGCTCACGAGTCGCTGCTTTCTGTGGTGGTGGTGACGGATGCCGCGTCCGCATCGAGCGCGGCGAGCTGGTCTTCGAGGTGGAACACCTCGGGCAGGTGCGGGGCGCCCTGGTCGGGGCGGTCGCCGCTGAGGGCGACGAAGAAGGGGGCCATCTCGGCTTCCCACGGGGCGGTGCGCGGGTCGTTCGCGAGCGCCGCTTGCGCGGCCGCGTCGTCATCGACCTCGTAGTAGCCGATGAGCAGGCCGTCCTCGCGGAGGAAGAGCGAGTAGTTGCGTCGCCCGGACGCCTCGATGGCGCGCAGCATGTCGGGCCAGACCGCGGCGTGGCGTTGGCGGTACTCGTCGAGCCGAGCGGGGTCGACCTGCAGCTGGAAGCAGATCCGCTGCGTGGTGCCTGTGCTCATCGTCGAGCTCTCCGTTCGTTATGAATCGTTTCAAGCGTAGACAACCGGGAACGTCCCCGCAAGTACGGAACCCGGTTTCGGGTGTCTACGCCACCAGCAGCGCCGCCGGATCGGCCACACGGGCCGCAGTCACGAGGATCCGGTGCGCCCCCGCCGCGAGTGTTCCGCCGGTGGCGGGGCCCGAATCCCACGCTTCGCCGTCGACGGTCACGGTCGAGTCCGGGGTGACGGGGAGGTCGAGCATGGCGTCTGCGCCGTGGGGGACGCGGAGGTCGATCTCGAGGTCACCGGAGCCGGTGAGCCGCCAGTCGATCGCGACCGTTCCGAGCCGCGACTCGACGCTCGCGCGAGCCCACGGGATGCTCGCCGTCGGTCGCGGCGCGACCACCACGCGGCGGTACCCCGGCCGCTCCACGGTCGGCGCGATCCCCGCGACGTGCCGGTAGATCCAGTCCACGACCGCGCCGTAGGCGTAGTGGTTGAACGAGATCATCCCGTTGCCCTCGGACATGTCGCCGGCGTGGATGGCGCCGTCGGGCGCGATGGCGTCCCAGCGCTCCCAGACCGTGGTCGCGCCCATCTCGACCTGGTAGAGCCACGACGGCGGCGCCTGGCGCAGGAGCATGAGGTACGCCTCGTCGACATGGCCGCTGTGCACGAGCGCGAACAGCACGAGCGGCGTGCCGAGGAATCCGGTCGCGATGCGGCCGTGCTCGACGCGCACGTTGCGCGCGAGCGCCTCGCCGATGCGGTCGCGTTCGGCGGCGGGCGCGATGCCGAACTCGAGCGCGATCGCCGCACCGGTCTGGGTCTCGACGGCGGCCTCGCCCCACGCGGCCCACGTGTCGCGCGCGACCCGCTCGGCGAGCTCGTCGGCTCGCGCGGCCCGCTCGGGGTCGCCGACCAGCCGCTCGGCGTCGGCGAGCAGACGGGCGCTGCGGGCGAAGAACGCGTTGGCGACGAAGTCGGCCGAGACCTTCGCCTCCCAGGGCTTCTCGCCGGGTGCGTCGGGGTCGAGCCAGTCGCCGAACTGGAACTCGGTCGGCAGCAGTCCGCGCTCGCCGGCCCGGCGCTCGAGATGATCGACCCACCGCCGCATCGAGTCGAGCTGGCGCTCGAGCACCTCGGTGCTGCCGTACGACTCGTAGACGGCCCAGGGCACGATGGTCGCGGCATCCGCCCAGCCCGCCCGGCCCATGAGGACCCAGCCGCTGGGCATCGCGGTGTCCTGCGTGAGGATGTTCGGCACGACGGCCGCGACGGCGCCGTCGGCGTCCTGGTCGAGCTCGACGTCGCGCAGCCACGACATCCAGAAGGCCTCGACGTCGAAGAGCGTCGAGGCGGCCGGCGCGAACGCCTGCGCGTCGCCGGTCCAGCCGAGACGTTCGTCGCGCTGCGGGCAGTCGGTGGGCAGCGAGACGAAGTTGTCGCGCTGCGACCAGGCGACGTTGGAGTGCAGCCGCTCGAGCCGGGCATCGGCGCACGCGAAGCTCGAGCGCGGCACGTCCGCGCTGGAGATCGCGACCGCGGTCGCCGACACCACCTCGGCGCCGGTGACCTCGGCGTACTGGAACCCGTGGAAGGTGAACGTGGGCTCGAGGGTCGTCTCGCCGTCGTGCGCGAGCACGTAGCCGTCGGTCGCACGCGCGGTGCGCAGCGCCTTCGTGTGGATCGCGCCGTCGGGCTCGAGCACCTCTGCGTGGCGCACCTCGACGCGCTCGCCGGCCCTGCCCCGCACGACGAGGCGGAGCCATCCGGCGATGTTCTGGCGGGCGTCGAGCAGGGTGTGGTCACCCCGCGGCTGCGGCTCGATCGACCATTCGCCGACCGTGCGGACACCGCCGGCGATGCGCGGCTCGACGACGCTCGTGTCGACGGCGATCTCGCGGGCGGGCGTCCACGACGAGGCGTCGAACGCAGGCGAGTCCCACCCGTCCGGCTCGGCGCGGAGATCGATCTCCACGCCGTCGTAGAGCCCCGCCGAACGGATGCCGCCCGTCGAGGTCGTCCACTCGGGCGAGCTCGCGACGCGCACGTGCGATCCGTCGGCGCACTCGACGTCGAGCTGCACCAGGGCCGCGGCCTCGGCGCCGTACTGCTCGATGCCGTCCTCCCATCCCAGGCGGCCGCGGTACCAGCCGTCGCCGAGCAGGACGCCGAGCGCGTTCTCCCCGGCATGCAGCAGGTCGGTCACGTCCCACGTGCCGAGCACGACGCGGTCGTGATAGGCGGTCCATCCGGGCGTCAGGTGCTCGTCGACGGCGCGCCGACCGTTGATCCGGAGTTCGCCGACGCCCCAGAAGGTGGCGCGCAGGCGTGCCCGGACGGGCTCGGCCGGCAGCGGGACATCCGCGCGCAGCAGCATGACGGGGCCGTCGACCGGCTCGGAGCCGCCGATCGGGCGGGCCTCGAGATCGGCGGGGTGGACAGCGGCCTCGACCACGAGGTCCGCGCTCCAATCGGACCAGCCATCGGCGGTCGCGATGCGGACCGCGTAGCGGCGCACTTCGCCGGATTCGAGCGCGGGCCCCGGGGCGACGAGGCCGATCGACGCGTCGGACGCCACCGGCTCGGCCGTGCCCGACCGGGCTCCCGACCACCGGACCTGGTAGCCGACCTGGGGCGACCCGGCGCTCGAGCGCCAGGTCAGCCGCAGTCCGTCGCGCGGCACGCCGATCAGGCCGTCGGGGTACTGGGTGCTCAGCGACTCGACGCGCGCGCCGGGGTCGGCCGACGAAGTAGGGGGCAGGTGCGTGGACATCCGCGTCCTTCCATGGGGGTGCCGGGAACGCCGCTCGGGCCGTTCCTATGATCAGTCGATGTGGCGCGCCGCAGCCGGCCGCGTGGATCCGCGCACCCTCAGGGTGGGCTCGACGGAGAAGTGGACGGGCTCGGTGCGGCCCGCGATGCGCTCGAGGAGCAGTCGGATGGCCCGCTCGCCCATGGCCACGCCCGACTGGTCGACGCTCGTGAGCGAGATCGCCGGGTGGCTGGCGATGTCGACGTCGTCGTAGCCGACGACGGACACGTCGGCGGGCGAGAGACCGTGCTCGCCGATGGCCCGGAGGGTGCCGAGCGCGAGCTCGTCGTTGCCGACGAAGATCGCCGTGGGCACCTCGTCGTCGAGCAGCGCGAGCGTGTCGAGACGCGCCGACTCCTCGGTCATGCCGGTGCGCACGACGCGGATGTCGTCGCCGAACCCGGCGTTGCGCATGCTCGCGAGGTACTGCTCGAGTCGCATCGCGTGCGGCGTGCCCGAGCCCGGCTGCGTCACCTCCTCGCTCCGCGTGAGGTGGACGATGCGACGGTGCCCGAGCTCGAACAGGTGCTCCATCGCGAGGCGCGTTCCCTCGGTGTCGTCGCCGGTGACCGTGTCGTAGGCGGCCGAGCGGTCGTGGCGCCCGATCATGACCACGGGCACGCGGGCGGCCAGCCGTTCGAGCCATTCGGGCGAGACGAGCGGCGAGATCGCCACGATGCCGTCGACCTGGCGGTCGGCGAGCGCGCCGAGGGCGCGCACGCCCTCCTCGCCGTCGAAGTCGGCGGGCGCGATGATCAGCTGGTACTCGGTGCCCTGCAGGGTCGCCGTCGCTCCCGCGACGATCTTGGTGAAGAACGGGTTGCCGATGTGGGGGAGCTCGATGCCGAGCGTGAAGGTCGCGCCGCGCATGGCCCTGGCTGCGACGCGCGGGCGGTAGTCGAGCGCCTCGATCGCGGCGTTCACGCGGTCGCGCATCGACGGGCTCACGCCGTAGGCGTTTCGGATGACCTTGGAGACGGCGGCGCGCGAGACTCCGGCCTCGCGTGCGACGTCCTCGATGGTCGCTGCTCGGGCTCTGGTCACCCCTCATCCCCTTTCGCCGTCGTCGGCCGGAGGCGCTGCCTCGGTGTCACCATACACGCTTGCGGCGTCTGGGATAGACCGATCTACACATTTCGGCCGCGCCAGTCATAAATCGTTTCAAACAATCTGTGTAGATCGGTTGACAAACGGAACCTGAGGCTCGTAACGTGGGCCGCGCCACAGCACCGAGAACCCGTCGGCGCACACAACAGCGCAGTTGCTTTACATGGAGGTAGAGAAGATGGTCCCCCGTACCCCGCGGCGCACGCTCGTCGCCCTCGGCGCAGGCGGTCTCGCCCTGTCGCTCGCGCTCGCCGGCTGCAGTGCCGGCGGCGGCTCCGACGATGAGGGTGGTCCCGTGACACTCTCGTTCCTGACCGACAACACCGAGGCCACGGTCGCGACGGCCGAGGCCCTCGCCGACGCGTTCATGAAGGACAACCCCGACATCACGATCGAGGTCGAGACCCGTCCCCAGGGCGCCGACGGCGACAACGTCGTCAAGACGCGCCTGTCCACCGGTGAGATGAACGACATCTTCCAGTACAACTCGGGGTCGCTGATGCAGGCGCTGAGCCCCGACCAGACGCTCGTCAACCTGGCCGATCAGGACTACGTCGACAAGTTCGACGAGAACTTCATCAAGAGCGTCTCGACCGACAACGGCGTGTACGGCGTTCCGATGGGCCAGTCGATGGCCGGCGCCGTCATCTACAACAAGGACATCTACGAGCAGCTGGGGCTCGAGATCCCCGAGACGTGGGACGAGTTCATCTCGAACTCCGAGGCGATCAAGGAGGCCGGCGTGGCCGCTCCGATCGTCCAGACCTACGGCGACACCTGGACCTCCCAGCTCTTCGTCCTCGGCGACTTCAACAACGTGCTCGCCGACGACCCCGACTGGGCCCAGAAGTACACCGAGAACAAGGCCAAGTACGTCGACGAGCCGGCGCTCGCCGGGTTCGAGCACCTGCAGGAGGTGTTCGACAAGAAGCTCCTCAACGAGGACTTCGCGTCGGCGAAGTACCCCGACGGCGTGAGCATGGTGGCGACCGGTGAGGGCGCGCAGTACCCGATCCTCACGTTCGCCGCCTCGCAGCTGATGACGACGAACCCCGAGGCGGCCGATGTCGTCGGCACCTTCCCGCTCCCCGGCCCCGACGCGGGCACCAACGGCCTCACGGTCTGGATGCCGACGAACACGGTCTACGTCCCCAAGTCGACCGAGGGCGCCAAGCTCGAGGCGGCGCAGAAGTTCCTCGAGTTCCTCACCACGCCCGAGAGCTGCGACATCCAGTCGGAGACGACTGCGGCGCAGGGCCCGTACGTGATCGACGGCTGCGAGCTGCCCGAGGACGTCCCCGCGATGGTCTCGGACATGCAGCCGTACTTCGACGATGGCAAGACCAACCTCGCCCTCGAGTTCCTCTCGCCGATCAAGGGCCCGGCCCTCGAGCAGATCACGGTCGCCGTGGGCTCCGGCATCACCTCGGCTGAGGACGGCGCCGCCCAGTACGACGAGGATGTCAAGAAGCAGGCGCAGCAGCTCGGCCTCGAGGGCTGGTAGGCCGCGCTTCACCAAACGAACGCCGCGGGGCGGGGTCGTCACCCCGCCCCGCGGCCTCATCCGGGAGAACCACCATGACCACCGCGACGGCCCCAGGCCGCCCCGCGACCGCGGACTCCGCGGCGAAGACGCCGCGTGAGCCGCGCAAGCGCAAGCCCATGAGGAGCCCGTACCCGACGTGGTTCTTCATCCCCGCCGGCGTGTTCTACGTCGTCCTCTTCCTGGTCCCGACCATCGCCTCGTTCTACTTCTCGCTCACGCGGTGGACCCTGTTCGACGTCGAGTTCATCGGCTTCGACAACTTCGTACGGTTCTTCCAGGAGCCGCAGCTCGTCACGGGCTTCGTCAACACCTTCATCTACGCCTTCCTCACCTCCGGGCTCAAGGTCGTGCTCGGCCTGCTGCTCGGGGTCTTCCTCAGCTCGCAGATCATCGGCCGCGGGTTCCTCCGCGCCACGGTGTTCTTCCCGGTGCTCGTGAGCACGATCGGGGTCGGCATCCTGTTCCAGGTGCTCCTCGACCCGTTCGGCGGCCCGATCAACGAGGCGCTGGCCGCAGTGGGCATCACGGGACCCGGATGGCTCACCGACCCGTCGCTCGCACTGATCTCGGTGGCCCTCGTCGACGTCTGGAAGGGCGTCGGACTCGCGACCCTCATCTACATCGCCGGCATGGTGGCCATCCCCGCCGAGTACTTCGAGGCGGCGAAGGTCGACGGCGCCGGCTCGTGGAACACCTTCCGGCACATCACGCTGCCCCTGCTCCGCCCCGCGACCGTCACCGTCGTGCTGCTCTCGCTGATCGGCGGGCTCCGCTCGTTCGACCTCATCTGGACGATGACCGGCGGCGGCCCCGGCTTCACGAGCGACGTGCTCGCCTCCGTGGTCTACAAGCAGTACCAGGCCGGGTTCTTCGGCCTCTCGACCGCCGGCAACGTCGTGCTCTTCGTCGTCGTGGCCGCGATCATCTACCCGCTCTCGTGGTGGCTCAACCGGAAGGAGGCGGAGCAGTGAGAAGCGTCGCCTGGCGCTGGGGAGCGGGCAGTGCCGCCATCCTCGTCGCGATCGTCGTGTTCATCGTGCCGTTCGCGTTCATCGTGTTCACCGCCGGCAAGACCCAGGCTGAGGCGTCGTTCCTCGAGTTCACGTGGCCCACCGAATGGGTCCTCTGGGACAACCTCATCGCTGTGATCGAGAACCGCGACTTCCTCCTGGTGCGCGCGTTCCTCAACAGCGCGATCCTCACGGTGGGCGCCGTCTCGATCATGGTCGTGCTCGGCGCCATGGTCGGCTACGTCGTGCAGCGTCGCCGGTCGCGATGGAACCCGGTCGTCAACGGCCTCGTCCTGGCGGGACTCATCATCCCGCCGGCCGTCGTGCCGACGATCTGGGTGCTGCAGGGGCTGGGGCTCTTCAAGACCCTGGTCGGCCTCATCGCCGTGCACGTCGCCTTCGGCCTGTCGTTCTGCATCCTGCTGTTCCGCGCCTTCGTCGCGACGATCCCCCGCGAGCTCGACGAGGCGGCGATCATCGACGGCGCGGGCTCGATCAAGCTGTTCTTCCGTGTGATCTTCCCGCTGCTCAAGTCGGTCATCGTCACGGTGATCGTCGTGCAGTCCGTGACCGTCTTCAACGACTTCGCCTTCGCCCTGTACTTCCTCCCGGGCGAGGACAACGCGACGGTGCAGCTCACGACGTTCAACTACCGGGCGCAGGCCGTGAGCTCGTTCAACCTGCTCTTCGCCGACATCCTGCTGATCACCATCCCGCCGCTGATCATGTACATCATCTTCCAGCGCCAGATCGTCGCCGGCATGACGTCCGGTGCCGTGAAGGGCTGACCGTGGCGGAGGGGCCGCCGCACTCCGCCGAGGAGCTGCGGCGGTGGGTGCGGGCGCGCTCGCCGCAGCCGTTCGACGACGCCGACGTCGTACCGCGGGCTTCGACGCACGACTGGATGTACGGGCCCGAACAGTACCCGCTGGCGCTGCTGGTGCGGCTCGTCGACGACGGCTTCGCGGCGAACCGGAACGTGCACTACCCGCGCAACCACGGCCGTCCGGCTTCGCGCGTGCGGTTCCGGGCGGTCGCGACGGCGGCCGGCCCGGCGCGCGTGCTGGTCGAGGGGCGGGCGGATGTCGCGGTGCTCGTGCTCGAAGGTGCGGGGCCGGATGTCGCGGGGCCGACCGGATCCGAGTCGATGCGCCAGGTGGGCGACCGCATCGAGGTCGTGCTCCCCGCGGCCGGGTCGGTCGTGGAATTCGACGTGGTCGCGGAACCGGGCGGGGCACCCGCGATCGGCGTGCCGGCGGACGCTCCGCTCGGAGAGTGGACCGCGAGCGTCGACCAGGGCCCGTTCGAGCGGGTCGCTGTCCGGCACGGAGGCGTGCGCGCCCCGCACCTCGACCCGCCGGGCATGGTCGCGGTCGCGGCGGTCCGCGGCGCCGACGGACGATACGACGTCGGCGCTCCGGTGCTCGGACGACCGCTTCTCGATATCGAGCGCGCGCCCGTCGTGGGCAGCGGCGAGAGCATCGCGGAGGCGCTCGCCGACGAGTCGGAACGCGAGACCCGCCACGAGATCGTGGCCGCGCCGGTGGGCGGCTGGACCACGCGACATCCGCTCGGCTTCAGGTACCTGGCCGTGTCGGCGGATGACGCGCCGCCCGTGATCCCGGTGCGCGCCGAGGTCGCGCCGCTCGGCCGCACGGGCGCGTTCGCCTGTTCCGACGAGCGGCTGACCCGCATCTGGGCGGCCGCCCAGTACACGCTGCGCCTGTGCGACCAGGGCCTCATGATCGACGGCATCAAGCGCGACCGCATGCCGTGGGCCGGCGACCAGGCGCTCAGCACGCTCGCGAACGCGTTCGCGCTGGGCGACGGGCAGGTGATCGCCGACGGGCTCGTCGCGCTCGGGCGGCCCGAGCACGGCTACGTCAACGGCATCGCCGACTATTCGCTGTGGCACGTCGTGAACACCGACCTCTACGTGCGGTACTTCGGCGACGTCGCCCACGCCCGACGGGAGGCCGCTCGGATCGACGCCTTCGTCGGCGAGCTCGCCAGGCACGCCGATGCCGACGGCGTGTTCCGACCCGAGGCGCAGCCCGGCGGATTCGTCGACTCCGGGCCGGGGTCGGTGTTCCTCGACTGGGGCCTGGCGCTCGAGCACGGGCGCGACCCGGTCGCCCTGCAGATGCTCTGGGCCTGGGCGTTGCGCAGCGCCCAGCGGGTGCTCGCGCGAGTCGGTCACCCCGGCGCGGTGCGATGGGGTGAGCTCGCCGACGCCCTCGAGTCGACCGTGCGGGCGCGCGGATGGCTCGCCGACGCCGGACGCTGGGCCGATTACCTCGACGCCGACGAGTCCGCCTCGCGCGCGCCGTATGCGAACTTCCTCGCGGTGCTCGCGGGACTGCACCCCGTCGACGTACCGGCCGGCGTCGTCGCATCGATCCGGGAGGGCACGGCGGGGACCCCGTTCATGACGGCCTTCCGGCTCCGCGCGCTCCTGGCCGCCGGCTGGTCGAATGTCGCGCTCGACGAGGTGCGGGACGTCTGGGGCGACATGCTCGACGCGGGGCCGGGCACGTTCTGGGAGGAGGCGGCGACCGACGGATCGCCGTTCGAGATGTACGGGCGCCCGTACGGGCGAAGCCTCTGCCACGCGTGGTCGGCGGGGCCGGCCGCGATCCTGCCCGAGGCCGTGCTCGGAGTACGGCCGCTCGCCGACGGCTGGTCGCGCTTCGAGGTCGCCCCGCGCCTCGGCGGGCTCGACTGGGCGAGCGCGGTGATTCCGCTTCCGGTGGGCGACCTCGTCGTCCGGGTCGACGCGGACCGCGTCTCGGTCGACGTGCCCGCCGGGACCGCGCTCGTCCGCGGCGATCGCGTCGACCATGGTCCGACGGTCGTGGAATGGCCGATCGGCTGATCCGGCGGGGCGGCTCCGCTTCGAGCGGCGCTCGGCTGCGATCATTGGAGGAGCCGGGGGAGCGCGGCGACGACAGGAGGACGGTCATGGCGGTGAGCGTGCGCGACGTCGCAGCCGCGGCATCCGTCTCGGTCGGCACGGTGTCGAACGTGCTGAACCGGCCAGAGAAGGTCTCGCCCGACACCGTCGCGCGGGTGCTCGCCGCGATCGACGAGCTCGGCTTCGTGCGCAACGACGCCGCGCGGCAGCTTCGGGCGGGCCGCAGCCGATCGATCGGCCTCGTCGTGCTCGACGTGCGCAACCCCTTCTTCACCGACGTCGCGCGCGGCGCCGAGGATCGCGCCGCCGAGGACGGCATGACGATCCTGCTCGGCAACAGCGACGAGAACGCCGACCGCGAGCGCGCCTACCTCGACCTCTTCGAGGAGCAGCGCGTGCACGGCGTGCTCATCTCGCCCATGGCCGACGACCTTCCGCGGCTGGCACGCCTCCGCGCGCGCGGCGTGCCCGTCGTGCTCGTGGACCGCGAAGCCGAGGACCGCAGCTTCTCGTCGGTCGCCGTCGACGACGTGGTCGGGGGCGCGCTCGCCGTGCGGCACCTCGTGGAGTCCGGACGCCGCCGCATCGCCTTCATCGGGGGGCCGACGAGCATCCGCCAGGTGGCCGACCGGCTCGAGGGCGCGCGCCGTGCCGCCGCCGAGACGCCGGGCGTGACACTCGAGGTCATCGAGACCGAGGGCACCACCGTGCTCGAGGGCCGGGCCGCGGGCGAGCGGATCCGCGATCGGGCCCCGGGCGATCGCCCCGACGCGGTCTTCGCGGCCAACGACCTGCTCGCGATGGGCGTGCTGCAGGCGCTGGTGATGCTCGGGTCCGTGAAGGTGCCCGAGGATGTCGCCCTCGTCGGTTACGACGACATCGACTTCGCGCAGGCCGCGGTGGTGCCGCTCTCCTCGATTCGGCAGCCGGCATGGCTCATCGGTCACACGGCGGTCGACCTGCTGCTGCGCGAGGCCCGGCAGGGTGACGATTTCGTTCCCGACCAGGTGCAGTTCCAGCCCGAGCTGGTCGTGCGGGAGTCGACCGCGGCGCGGCGCTAGACGGTGTCGGCGGTGCTGGCGCGCGTCCGGGCCCGCGATCGTCGCAGGATGGCGCGCAGAACCAGCCCGATGACCGCGACGACGACGGCGACGACCAGTGGCGGGATGACCACGCTCGGCTGGGTCAGCGCCATGCCGAACACGTCGACGGCGTAGTCGATCATCTCCGGCGGGTCCTTCGCAAGCACCCGACTGCCCGCGGCCATGCTGACGGCGGTGATGAGCGCGGGCGCCACCCACAGCAGGATCAGGCCGATCAGGGCCGCGATCACCCGCCCGACCGTGTTCACGCCGCCCCACGCGATGGCGGCGCCGACGAGGATCGGCGGGATCCAGCGGACGAGGTCCAGCAGCGGCGACAGCTCGGTCGCCTGAACGCTGCCGAACGGGACGATGAGCCCCGTGAACCACGACATCGAGGCCACCGCCGCGATGCTCAGGCCGATGACCGCACCGGCGCGCGGCGCGGCGGCGATGAGCAGCATCACGAGCACGCCGACGAGCGTCGAGAGCGCGGAGACGCCGACCAACGCGGCGAGGTACAGGTCGGACTCCCAGCGTTGCTCGAGCCCCTGGTTCACGACGACGGAGGTCTGCACGACCGCGGTGACCTGCACGACGAGCAGTCCGACGAGCGCGAGGACGACCCCGAACCGCGGTCGGCGACGGCCCATTGCCCTGATCGCGATGCCGGCGATCGCGGCCCCCGTGACGAGCACCGCGACGATGAGGGTCAGCGCGTACTGGCTGAACGGCAGCAGGGCCACGGGCATGTCGTCGGGCAGCGTCTCGGTCGCCCACAGGTTCTGCAGCGGCAACCGCATGCCCGTGATGAGCCAGGGCAGCAGGCCGATCGCGGCCGCGGCGATGCCGACGAGCAGGCACACCCACCGCGGGATGCGGGGCAGTGTCGCGGACTCGTCGTCCGCCCGCCACTCGTCGAGCGCGGTGTCGTCGGCGCGGGCCGGGCCGTTGGTGACGACGGAGTCGGCGGGCGGCTCGGTCGGCGCGGCGGCGGGGTCGGTCTCGGATGGTTCCACGGCGTCTCGTCTCGGTCGGCAGCACGGCAGGGCGTACGGGTACCGTATCGCCGCGCCCCGACGTCGAGGCCCGGACGCGCGGATCGGCCCCCCGCACCGAGAGGTGCGAGGGGCCGATCGTCAGGTTGCGTCAGCGACGGAAGTGGGAGCCCAGGTGCTCTCCCGCGTGCAGGGTCGCGTTCGGCGAGGCCTTCGCCGTGCCGCTCACCGACCCCGTCGACATCGCGAAGGTGAGGATGGCGTGCGCCGCGGCATCCGACATCTCCTCGAGTGCGAGCGTGTTCACGTTCGTGATCACGTTGTCGTACTCGAGCGCACCGTCATACGCGTCGTTGATCGCCTCGTACAGGTCGGCGTCAGCGCCGTCGTCGATCGGGTCCATGCTGTCGCAGGGCTGGTGATAGCACGGGTCGTACGACACCGGCTGGCCATCGAAGGTCGCGAGGCCGCCGTAGAGCGCCACCTGCTCAGGAGTCTTGTTGTCCTCGGCTCCGGTGAACAGGCCGCCCGCCGGGATGCCCGCGCTGATGAACGCGTCGTAGTCCGAGCGCCCGTCGAAGGCGGTCGGCTCCGACGCGAGGCCCTGCGAGTCGAAGTACGACTCGAAGACGCCCTCGATGTTTCCGCTGCCGGTCGGGCCCTTGATGCCGAACGCGTCACCGCTGCCGTCGTAGATGAAGCGGGCGTAGTTCGGCGAGCCGATCATGTCGAAGTTGAGGTAGAGCTGGATGTTCTTCTGCTCCCGCTTGCTCAGCTGGTCGACGTAGTACTGCGACCCGACGAGTCCGGCCTCCTCGGCGCCCCACCACGCGAATCGCACGGTGTTGCGCGGTTCGATGCCGAGGTCGGCCATCTGCAGCGCGATCTCGAGCAGCGCGGCCGAACCCGTGCCGTTGTCCTCGATGCCGGGCCCGTCGGGCACGGAGTCGAGGTGCGCACCGGCCATCACGACGCGGTCGTCGCGACCGGTCGGCGTCTCGGCGATGAGGTTCGACGTCGGCACGTCGAGCTCGATGAGCGTGTCGGTCTTGAGGTGGACGACGACCTCGCCCTCCTCGAGCAGCGCGGCCAGCTCGTCACCGATCGCGAACGACGTGCCCACGACCGGGATCTCGTCGCTGAACTGGTCGCCGAGCGTCGCGTTCAGCGTCTCCTGGCGGCCTTCCTGGCCCTCGTTGAAGATGATGACACCGACGGCTCCGGCGTCATAGGCGTTCGCGGCCTTGACCGAGAAGTCGCACGTGCCGCGCTGGACGAGCGCGATGTTGCCCGCGGTGAAGTCCGCGAAGTCCTCGGGCTCGCAGCCGCTGTTGGACGTGCTGGCCGTCGCACCGGGCGGCAGCACGAGGTCGACGGCCTCGAGCGGGGCAGTCACGTCGCCGCTGCCCGAGTATTCGGCGGTGAAGAAGTCCTCGCCCGGGACGTACGCCGGCAGGTCTGGCACGACGACGTCGAACACGGGCTCCGACAGCTCGCGGAAGGAGTTGAATAGGAACTTCTGCTCGCTCACCACGTAGCCCGCGTCGGTGAGCAGTTCCTTGATGTAGTCGATGGAGTCGGCATATCCCTCGGTGCCGCTGGCCCGCGTGCCGTCGTTGTCATCGGCGATCTCCTGGAGCTCAGCGAGGTGGTCCATGATCGCGTCGGATGTGACGGCCTCGCGCAGCGCGCTCGTATCCGTCGGTACGGCGGCGTTCGCGGTGGTCGCAGCCATGGTGACGACGGCCGCGACGGCCACGACTCCCACGCCTGCTCTGGTGATGTTCTTCACGGTTTCTCCCTGCGACTCTGCAGTGGTGGACCGGGCGTCGATCGTCCGGAAGGGGGGTGCCGGCGAGCCTGGGGCGGTTCACCGGACTCGACCACTCTTTCCACAGATGGGGCGATCGGTCAAGGGGTGTCATCGCGAGCGCGGCCATGGCATGGCCCGACCGAGACCGCGCGCGGCGTCAGGTGCCGGATGCCGCGGGGGCGGTGGGAGACGGCGTCGGACGCGTCGATGCGGCCGGGCGTTCGGGTGCCACCGGCGGGCGCTCGGCGGCGCCCGCGTGCGGGGCGGGCTGCCGCTTCACCACGTCGACCGGACGCGTGAGGGGCACCGCGATGGCCGCGGTCGGCGCCTCGGCGTAGTCGAGCGCGAGTCGGGGCATCCAGCCCGCTGCCGGATGGCGCACGACGCGCAGGCCGCGGGCGACGATGAGCCAGCCGAGGCCGATGAGTGCGGCGACCGCCGCCGCGGCGGCCGCGACGCCGAGCGCCCAGCGAGGACCCCAGGCGTTGGCCACGGCACCCACGATGGGCGCGCCGATCGGCGTGCCGCCCGAGAGGATCGCCATGTAGATCGCCATGACGCGACCGCGCAGCAGCGGGTCGGTCGTGGTCTGCACGTACCCGTTCGCGGTCGTCAGCATCGTGACGATCGTGAAGCCGATGAACACGGTCGACGCGGCGAACAGCCAGTACGTCGGCATGACGGCGGCGACCGTCGCGGCCACGCCGAAGAACGCGACGGCGGCGATGATCACGCGGATGCGGGCGCGCTCGCGCTTGGCGGCGAGCAGCGCGCCCGTCAGCGAGCCGATCGCGAGGATCGACGAGAGCAGCCCGTACTCGCCGGCGCCGCGCCCGAACTCGACTGCCATGGTCGACGAGAAGATCGGGAAGTTCATGCCGAACGCGCCGATGAGGAACACCATGACGAACACGACGGCGAGGTCGGGTCGGCCCGCCACGTAGCGGAAGCCGGCGACGAAGGCGCCGCGCTCCTGGGGGGCCCGCGGCATCCGTCGCACCTTGGCACCGCTCAGCTTGGCGAGCGCGACGAGCACCGCGATGAACGTGACGGCGTTGATAACGAAGACCCAGCCGGTGCCGACGAGCACGATGAGCAGGCCAGCGGCGGCCGGGCCGATCATGCGCGCTGCGTTGAAGGACGCCGAGTTGAGGGCGACCGCGTTCGACATGTTGGACGACGAGACGAGGTCGGCGACGAACGTCTGGCGCGCGGGCGTGTCGATCGCGTTCACGATGCCGAGCAGGCCGGCGAAGACGTAGAGGTGCCAGAGCTCGGCGTGGCCGAGGATGAGCAGCGCGCCGAGCGCGAAGCCGAGCACCATGAGGGCGCTCTGGGTCACCATGAGGATCTTGCGGCGCTCGAAGCGGTCGGCGATGAGCCCGGTCACGGGCACGAGCAGCAGCTGGGGCGCGAACTGCAGCGCCATCGTGATGCCGACGGCGAGTGCGTCGTTGTCGGTCAGCTCGGTGAGCACGACCCAGCTCTGGGCGGTGGCCTGCATCCAGGCGCCGATGTTGGAAATGAGCGCGCCGACGAACCAGATGCGGTAGTCGACCGACGCGAGGGAGCGGAACATGGACTTCACTGGTCGGTGAGCCTCCTGAGGATGTCGGTTGCGGCGGCGATGGTGTTGCGTTCGTCGGGGGTGAGGGCGGCCAGGCGCTTCGCGAGCCAGGCGTCGCGACGGCGGCGGGTCTCGCGCACGATCTCGTGACCGGCCTCGGTGGCGTGCAGCAGGATCTTGCGCCCGTCGTCGGGGGAGCCCTCGCGCACGAGGAGGCCCGATTCGACGAGGCAGTTCACGGTGCGGTTCATCGAGGGCGGCGTGACCCGCTCGAGCTCGGCGAGCCGGCCCGGAGTGAGCGGGCCCTCGCTGGCCGTCCACGCCAGGGCGGCGTACTGGGTCGCGCTGAGCTCGGTGTCGGCGCGCTCCTGCCGCATGCGGCGGGCGAGGCGCATGACCGAGAGGCGCAACTCGGTGCTCTGCTCGGCGAGCGTTGCGCGCTTGGGGCGCGCGGGAGCAGGGGCGACGGTTGCGGTCATGTATTTAGCATAACAAATTAGTGTGGCTAATGATTCCTCGCGGACCCACCGTGCACGCGGCGGACCCGCGGCATCCGCCGGCCGCCGGCCGCCCCGGTCGATGACAGGATGAGCGCATGCCGACGTTCACCGACGCCTGGGGCGTGGAGATCCACTACGAGAACTGGCGCGTGCCCGATCCGGTCGCCGTGATCCAGCTCGCGCACGGCATCGGGGAGCACTCCGGGCGGTACGCCGAGCTGATCGGCGCACTGAACGCGGCGGGGTACTCGGTCTGGGCCGACGACCACCGCGGGCACGGCCGCACGGGATTCGCGCAGCACGGCGGCGGCCGCGATCGGATGGGCCGGCCGGGGCCCGGCGGGATGCGCGCCGCCATCGCGGGTGTCGCGCGGTTCGGCGAGGTCATCCGCGAGACCGAGGGCGACGACGTCCCGCTCGTGATCCTCGGTCATTCCTGGGGCTCGTTCATGACCCAGCACGTGGTCAACCGCCACCCCGACCGGTACGACGGGGTCGTGCTGAGCGGAACGGCGTGGCTGCAGCTCGGGTACACGAACATCGGCGATCTCAACAAGCGATTCGCGAGACCGGATGGCACGCCCGTCGAGTGGCTCAGCCGCGACCCGCAGGTCGCGCGCGACTTCATGGCCGATCCGTACACGACCGAGCGCACGCTGCAGCAGCTGTTCGGGTGGCCCCAGTCGTTCACGCTCATCACGCGGCCGTCGAAGCGCATCCCGAGCGAGCTCCCGCTCCTCATCCTGGTGGGCTCCGACGACCCTGTGGCAGGCGAGCGGAGTGCGCGGGCGCTCCTCAAGGACTACCGACGTCGTGCCCATCTCGCCGACGCCACCCTCATCGTCTACGACGAGGCGCGGCACGAGGTCTTCAACGAGATCAACCGCGAGGAGGTCCGCGCCGACCTCATTCGCTGGCTCGACGAGCGTTTCGCGGTCGACTGAGCCACCGATCGGTCCGCGGAGCCGCGCGTCAGTACGCGCGAGGCGGCACGTTGAATCCCAGGAGGCGCGCGCGTCGCCGCCCGTCGAGCTCCTCCAAGCGCAGGTCGGTGAGCGCGCAGTTCTCGACGACCGGGAACAGCTCGCGGTAGCGGTCGGGGTCGAGGCCGAGCAGCTCGCAGAGCACGAGCCGCATGAGCGTCGCATGCGTGACGACGAGCACGCGCCCGTGCGGGAACTCGTCGACGAGCTCGAGCAGCGCGGGCAGCGCGCGGGCGATGCCCTCGACGCCCGACTCGCCCGCCGGCATGGGCTGACGGGCCGGATGGCGCTCGAACGCCTTCCACTCGGCCGGCATCCGCTCGTCGAGCTCGCCGGGCGTGAGCCCCTCGCCCGACCCGAAGTCGATCTCGACGAGACGCGGATCGATGCGCGTGTCGAGCCCCGAGGCATCCGCCGCCGGCTTCGCGGTCAGCCGTGCGCGCTGCAGCGGTGACGCGACGATCGCCGACAGTCGCGCACGGGCCGCCCACTCGCCCAGCTCGTCCGCCTGCACCAGCCCGTGGTCGGTGAGCTCGACGTCGGAGGAACCCGCGTACCGGTGCTCGGCGTGCCACACGGTCTCGCCGTGCCGCGCCAGGAACAGCGTGGTCATGGCGCACCCCCGGTTCCTCGTCTTCTGCGATCGTAAGCGCCCAGCCCGCAGGTTGGACGAATTCCGGCGGCCGTGACCCGTGCCGTCCGCCGGATCCTGTCCGACGAGCGGCGGCCGACCCGGCCGCCGGGGCCGCCGCGGCATCCGTAGGCTGGAGCCCATGCACGGTGAGTACAAGGTCCCCGGGGGCAAGCTCGTGGTCGTCGACTTCGACGTCGAGGGCGGCGCGATCCGCAACGCGCGCGTCGCGGGCGACTTCTTCCTCGAACCCGACGAGGCGCTCGACGACATCAACGCCGCGATCGAGGGCCTGCCCGCGGCATCCGACGCCAAGCAGATCGCCGCGGCGATCACCAAGGGGCTTCGGGCCGACGCCGTCATGCTCGGCTTCTCGGCCGAGGCGGTCGCGGTCGCGGTGCGCCGGGCGTTGACGGATGCCACGACCTGGGCCGATTACGAGTGGGAGATCGTGCACGACCCCGCCGTGCCTCCGCGCCTGCACCTCGCGCTCGACGAGGTGCTCGCGACGCGGGTCGGCGAGGGTCGCCGCAAGCCCACGCTGCGCTTCTGGGAGTGGGAGGAGTCGGCGGTCGTGATCGGCTCGTTCCAGTCGGTCAAGAACGAGGTCGACCCGGATGGCGCGGCCCGCTACGGCTTCGACGTCGTGCGCCGCATCTCGGGCGGCGGCGCGATGATGATGGAGAAAGGCAACGTCGTCACGTACTCGCTGTACGTGCCGGCCGAGCTCGTGCAGGGCATGAGCTTCGCCGACTCGTACGCGTTCCTCGACGACTGGGTGCTGCAGGGCCTGCGCTCGCTCGGCATCGAGGCGACCTACCAGCCGCTCAACGACATCGCGAGCCCCGCCGGCAAGATCGGCGGCGCGGCGCAGAAGCGTCTCGGCTCGGGCGGCGTGCTCCACCACGTGACCATGGCCTACGACCTCGACAACGCCAAGATGCTCGAGGTGCTGCGCATCGGCCGCGAGAAGATCAGCGACAAGGGCATCGCGTCGGCGGCCAAGCGCGTCGACCCGCTGCGCTCGCAGACGGGCCTGCCGCGCGCCGAGGTCATCGAGCGGCTGAAGGACACCTTCACGAACCTGTACGGCGCGACGCCCGGGTCGGTGACCCCCGACGAGCTCGCCGAGGCCGAGGCGCTCGTCGCCTCGAAGTTCGCGACCGAGGAGTGGCTGCAGCGCGTGCCGTGAGGGCGCGGCGCCGAAGCGGCCTGTGGAACCCCTGAATGTGAGCGGTCGTCACTCCGTCTAGAATCGCGGGGTGGACTGGTGGATGATCCTCCTCATCGGAGGCGGCGTGATCGCGCTCGGCGTGATCGCGGTGCGCCTCGGGTGGATCGACCTGTCCGACAAGACCAAGCGCGGCAAGCCGTCGGGCGCAGCGGTCATGATGATCGGCGACGAGGTCTTCGCCCCGCGCAAGTACGAGGCGCAGGTCGAGGTCGACCGCCAAGCGCGCCTGCCCGTACCCGCGCCCGTGCCCGGCGACGGCGACAAGGGCATCGCGTTCGCGGCGGCCGACGCTGACGACGACGATCCCGACCGTTTCCGCGGTCGTATCCGCCTCGACGTCGACCGCTGAACCTGCCGAACGCGGCGACCGATGACGTGCGCGCCGTTGCGCGCGACGGAGTGTGTCCTACGTGTCGACGAGTGTCGCGCCCCACTGGCGCGCCTGGTCCAGCTCGCCGTCCGCGATCGGGCCCGAGTAGCCGTGCACGCCGAACGTGTGCGGTTTGTCGACGGGCCGGAACCCCTTCGCGACCAGCTGCTTGAGCGCCTTCTTCGCGGCCGAGCCCGGCAGGCGCGGGTGCACCGTGCGCGTGTCGAACGTCGCGACGGCGATCGGCGACGCCGGCGAGGCGAGCTGCTCGAGCCACTCGCGGATGCCGCGCGCCGGGATGCGGGTCGCGCCCTGCTGACGGGCCGAGTCCCGAGTGGATCCCGTCGACATCGAGAACGCGTGCGTCGGCCCGCCGACCACCACGAGGTCGACCTCGGGGTCGACCGCCGCGGGCGCGTCGACCGCCTCGACCACGTCGACGCCCTCGACGCCCGCACCCGATCGCAACCCGTCGGCGATGGCGTTCGCGAGCTCGCCCGTGTTGCCCCAGATCGTCTCGTACACCACGAGTGCGCGCATGAGTCCGTCCCTTCCGTGCGTCGGGTCCGTTCCGTTCAGGTTAGGTCGACGGATGCCGCGGCCACCGGGACCTTGGGCCGATCCGCCGCCCGCAGGCGGGTGGTCGCGACATCCGCTGGCAGACTTGACCGGTGGCCGCCGACGAACCCGACCGCATCATCCACGCCGACAACCTCGACGTGCTGAGCGCGTTCCCCGACGGCCGGTTCACGCTCGTCTACCTCGACCCGCCGTTCAACACGGGGCGCAGTCAGGCGCGTCGGTCGACGAAGCACGTGCGGCAGGGCGGGGCGGATGACGCGGCCCCCGCACCATCCGGAACCATCACCGGGTTCGCGGGCAAGCGGTACGAGCGCATCCGCGGCGATCTCATGCGCTACGACGACCGCTTCGACGACTACTGGGCCTTCCTCGAGCCGCGGCTGGCCGAGGCGTGGCGGCTGCTCGCCGATGACGGCACGCTCTACCTGCACCTCGACTACCGCGAGGCGCACTACGCCAAGGTGCTGCTCGACGCGCTGTTCGGCCGCGAGTGCTTCCTCAACGAGCTGATCTGGGCCTACGACTACGGCGGCAAGTCCAAGCGTCGCTGGCCGACCAAGCACGACACGATCCTCGTGTACGTGAAGGACCCCGGCGCGTACTGGTTCGACTCCGAGGCCATCGACCGCGAGCCGTACATGGCTCCCGGCCTCGTGACGCCCGAGAAGGCCGAGCGCGGCAAGCTGCCGACCGACGTCTGGTGGCACACGATCGTGTCGCCGACGGGCCGCGAGAAGACGGGCTACCCGACGCAGAAGCCCGAGGGCGTGCTGCGGCGCATCGTGCAGGCGTCGAGCCGGCCGGGCGACTGGGTGCTCGACGCGTTCGCAGGGTCGGGCACGACGGGCGCGGTCGCGCGCGCGCTCGGGCGCCGCTTCGTGCTCGTCGACGAGCATGCCGAGGCGATCGAGGTCATGCGGCGCCGGTTCGCGGACGCCGCGGACGTGCGCTTCGAGCCCTGACGCGGGCCGCGTCATCCGCTGCGCCCCTCGCCACACCCCGTTTCAGGAGAACGGAGGCTGCTCAGGATCCGTCGCGCGGGATCGTCCTGAGCAGCCTCCGTTCTCCTGAAACGGGCACCATGACGACCTACGCCGACGCGCGCCGGATGAGGCGCGTGGGCATGATGTTGCGGTGCGGCACGTCCTCGCCTGCGAGGATGCGGAGCAGCAGGTCGGCCATCATGTAGCCCATGTCCTCGGACGGCTGGTGCACGGTGGTCAGCGGGATGGCCGACGCCGTCGCGGCGGGGCTGTCGTCGTAGCCGACGACCGCGATGTCGGACGGCACCTCGCGCCCGCGCTCGCGCAGGACCGACAGCGCGCCGGTCGCCATGAGGTCGCTCGCGACGAACAGTCCGTCGAGGTCGGGAACGCGGTCGAGCAGGCGCCGGGTCGCCGCGACCGCACCGGCGACCGAGAAGTCGGCCGTCTCGACCGCGTCATCGGCCAGTCCCGCGGTCGCGACCGCGCGGCGGAAGCCGTCGAGTCGGTCGACCGCGGCGGGCATGTCGAGCGGGCCGGTGATGGTGCCGACACGGCGGCGGCCGATCGCGAGCAGGCGCTCGGTCGCGGTCATCCCGCCCTCGACGTTGTCGACGTCGACGTAGATGTCGTCGTCGGCGATGTTCGGCGGCCGCCCGCCGAAGACCATGGGCATCTCGCGCGCGGCGTCGGCGAGCGAGTGGTCGCCCTCGTGGTGCGATACGACGAGCGCGCCGTCGACGACGCCCGATCGCAGGTACCGCACGGTCTTGCGGGTCGGGTCGCTCGTCGAGAGCAGCAGGTTGAGCAGGTACTCGCTCGTGTCGAGCCGGCGCGTGATGCCCTGGACGATCGACGCGAAGTACGGGTCGCCGAAGAACATCGTGGTGTCCTCGGGCACGACGAGCGCGATCGCGCCCGAGGTGCGGCTGGCGAGCGAGCGCGCCGCGCGGTTGGGCACGTAGTTGAGCTTCGCGATCGCCGCGTTCACCGCACGCTCGACCTCGGCCGACACCTTCGGCGAGCCGTTGACGACGCGGCTCACGGTCGCTCGAGACACGTTCGCCTCGCGGGCGACCATCTCGAGGGTCGGCGCGGACGGCCGCGCCCCCGTCCCGCTCGCCCCCTGCATGCTCGTCAGTCTATTTGCGAGGGGCATGGGAGGCGGGGTCCGGGGCGCGCGACGTCACAGAGCGGCGGTCAGCGAGCGGATGCCGCGGGAAGGGCGCGGTGGCGGATGACGCGCTGGTACGCCAGTCCGCTGTCCTTGATCGTGCGCTCCTGGGTGTCGTAGTCGACCCGCACGATCCCGAACCGCTTGTCGTACCCCCACGCCCACTCGAAGTTGTCGAGGATGGACCAGTAGAAGTAGCCGTGCACGGGCGTGCCCTCGTCGATGGCGTCGAGGATGGCGCCGAGGTGCGAGAGCAGGAACTCGGTCCGCTCCACGTCGTGGATCGCGCCGTCGGGCGACACCTCGTCGTCGTAGGCGGCGCCGTTCTCGGTGACGAGCAGGCGCACGCCGGCCGGACCCGTGTACTCGCGGTGCACGCGGCCGAGCAGCTCGCGCAGCCCGTCGGGCTCGACCTCCCAGCCCATGACCGTCTGCGGGAGTCCGCGTGCGTGGAAGTGGACGCCCTCGGCGGCCGGGAACGGCGAGCGCGTCGGGCGCTCGGTCGGCGCCTCGCCGCCGTGCCGCTCCTCGGGCGGGAGCGAGCTGACGAACTCGCCGTGGTAGTAGTTCACGCCGAGCGCGTCGATGGGCGTGGAGATGATCTCGAGATCGCCGGGGCGGATCACGTCGCGGAGGCCGAGGTGCCCGACATCCGCGAGCAGGTCGCCCGCGTAGTGCCCGCGGAAGATCGGGTCGAGGAACACGCGGTTGAACTGCCCGTCGATGCGGCGGGCGGCGTCGAGGTCTCCGGGCGACGTCGGGTCGACCGGCTTCGCATTCGTGAGGTTCAGCGTGATGCCCAGCTCGAGCGACGGGTCGCGCTCGCGCAGAGCCTGGACCGCCAGCCCGTGGCCGAGCATCAGGTGGTGCGCCGCGGCGAGGCCGGCGGCGACATCCTGCCGGCCCGGGGCGTGCGCACCACCCGTGTACGAGAGGAACGACGAGCACCAGGGCTCGTTGAGCGTGGTCCAGATGTCCACGCGATCGCCGAGCGCATCGTGCAGCGACAGCGCGTAGTCGCGGAATCGGTAGGCGGTGTCGCGGTTCGCCCAACCGCCCCGCTCCTCGAGCGCCTGCGGCAGGTCCCAGTGATACAGCGTGAGCCAGGGCACGATGCCGGCGCCGAGCAGTTCGTCGACGAGCCGCGAGTAGAAGTCGACGCCCTCGGGGTTCACGGGCCCGCCGTCGGGCCGCACGCGCGCCCACGACGTCGAGAACCGATAGGCGTTGAGGCCCAGCTCTTTCATGAGCGCCACGTCGTCGCGGTAGCGGTGGTAGTGGTCGCACGCGACATCCCCGTTGTCGGCGTTGATGACCGCGCCGGGCACGCGGCTGAAGGCGTCCCAGATCGAGTCGGTGCGACCGCCCTCGTGGGCGGCGCCCTCGATCTGGTACGCCGCCGCGGCGGCGCCGAGGAGGAACCCGTCGGGGAAGCGGCGGACGGCGGTGGCGGTGGGTTCGGGGTCGAGGATGGTCATCCCTTGACGGCTCCTTGCATGATTCCTGAGACGAGCTGCTTGCCGGCGACGACGAACAGCAGGAGGAGGGGAATGGTCGACAGCAGCACGCCCGCGAGCACGATCGAGTAGTCGACGAAGTGGTTGGACTGCAGGAGCGAGAGGGCGACGGGCAGCGTGGGGTCGCTGCGGTCGAGCACGATGAACGGCCAGAAGAAGTTGTTCCAGGCCGTGACGAAGGTGAACAGGCCGAGCATGGCGGCGGCCGGCCGGGCCGCGACCACCCCGACGGTCCAGAACGTGCGGATCATCGACGCGCCGTCGACGCGCGCAGCCTCGATGAGCTCGTCGGGCACGGCCTGCTGCAGGTACTGCGTCATCCAGAACACGCCGAACGCGCTCGTCAGCATCGGCACGATGATCGCCCCGATCGTCCCGGTCCAGCCGAGATCGGCGAACAGGATGTACAGCGGCACGACGCCGAGCTGCAGGGGCACGGCCATCGTCGCGACGACGAACACCAGCAGCGGCTTGGATCCGGGGAAGCGCAGCTTCGCGAAGGCCCAGCCGGCGAGCGTCGAGGTGACGACGACGGATGCCGCGATCAGCGCCGAGCTCACGATCGAGTTCCACAGGGCCGGCCAGAAGTTCACGGCCGGGTCGTTCACGACCGTCGTGGCGTTCGAGAGGAAGTTCCCGCCCGGGATCCACGACATGTCGGGATCGTTGATGGTCGACGCGTCGCCCGACCCGATGAGCAGCGACCAGTAGAACGGGAAGAGGCTGCCGACGAGCACGGCCGCGAGGCCGAGGTAGGTCCAGAGGCCCGCGCGATTGCCGCGGATGCGGACCGTCCGCTGTCCCTGGTCGCGGCCGAAGCGGGCGACGCCGCCGCGTGACATCCGCTCGAGGGCCTGCTCTTCGGCGAAGCTCGCCGGGGGAGTGCCGAGTGCGGTCATGGCTATCGCCGCCCTTCGTCGCGCACGAGACGTCTCGTGACGAGCAGGTTGATGAGGCCGATGAGCAGGATGATCAGGAACAGGATCCAGGCGAGCGCGGCCGCCCGGCCGAAGTTCCACTGCCCCCAGCCGATGTCGTAGAGGTAGAGCGTGATGGTGAGCCACTGCTGCGCCGCCCCGCCGCGACCGAACTGGTCGTACATGCGCGGCTCGTCGAAGATCTGCAGGCCGCCGATCGTCGCCGTGATGATCACGAAGATGAGCGTGGGCTTCAGCGACGGCAGGGTGATGCTCCAGAACTGACGGAACGGACCGGCGCCGTCGACCCGGGCCGCCTCGTAGAAGTCGCGGGGGATCGCCTGCATGGCGGCCAGCAGGATCAGCGTGTTGTAGCCGGTCCAGCGGAAGTTCACCATCGTCGCGATCGCGATGTGGCTCCAGAACGGGTCCTTGTGCCACGGGATCGGGCCGAGCCCGATGCTCGTGAGCACGTTGTTCACGAGGCCGTGGTTGTCGCCGAACATGTTGCTGAAGATCAGCGCGACGGCGACCGGCGCCATGACGAAGGGCACGAGCACGCCCATCCGCCAGAAGGTCTTGGCCCGGATGTTGCGGTCGAGCATGGCCGCGATGAACACCGCGGCGATGAGCTGGGGGACGCTCGAGAGCAGGAAGATGCTGAACGTGTTGCGCAGCGCCGTCCAGAACTGCGGCTGCCCGAGGATCCAGGCGTATTGGTCGAAGCCGATGAACTGGCCGGAGTTGCGGACCAGGTCCCAGTCCATGAACGAGATGACGGCGGTGAAGGCGATCGGGAAGAGCCCCACGATCGCGAACACGATGAAGAACGGCGAGATGTAGAGGTACGGCGAGACCTTGAGGTCCCACCGGCTGACGCGGTGGCGGAACGAGATGACGCGCGGCGGCCGGTCGGGCCGGCTGGGCCGGGCGGCGCGCGGCGCGGCCTCGTCGGCACGGGTCGCAGTGGCGGTCACGGGGGCTCCCTCGGGGATGCGGCGGTGGTGGATGGTGCGGCCGGGGCCGCGGTGCGGGTCGCGCAGGGGAGGGGCGCGACCCGCACCGAGTACTCAGGTCAGAACGCGCTGACCTCGGTCACCCACGTGTCCCACGAGGTCTTCTGGTCCTCGACGCCGTCGAAGACGCGCGTGACCGCGTTCTGCAGGGCGTCGTGGTACTGGAAGAACTTCGGGCCCTTGAACGTCGCGACCGTGACGGCCTCTGCACGCGAGATGCCGATCTCACCGGACGGCGCGCCGTTGAAGTACTCGTTGGTGAAGCCCGTGAGGTCCTCGTCCTCGTAGGCGTCGGACTGGCTCGGGAAGGTGCCGGCGTTGGCGAACGCCTTCACCTGCTGCTCGGGTGCGGTCAGCCAGTCGGCGAGCTCGAGGGCCGCCTCGACGTTCTCGCCGTTCGCCGGGACGGTCAGGTACGAGCCGCCCCAGTTGCCGCCGCCGCCGGGGAAGACGTCGGCGATGTCCCATCCGGTGACGTCGGGGGCGTTGCCCGAGATGACGCCGTGCATCCAGCCGGGGCACAGCATGGCGGCGAACTCGCCGTTGGCCATCGACGCGAACCAGTCGTCGCTCCACTGGCCGGCGTACGCCGAGATCGGCACGGCGCGCTCGACGACGGTGTTGTACGCGTCCTCGATGTCGGCGTTCTCGGTCGCGACGATCGTGCCGTCGGGTTCCTCGTAGGCGGTCTCGAGCTGGTTCACGATGCCCTGGAGCACCGAGTTCGCCGAGTCGATGAAGGGCTTGCCCGTCGCGGCCTTGTACTGGTCGGCGACGTCGAAGAAGTTGTCCCAGTCACCGTCGAGGAGGGCGGCGACCTCGGCGCGGTCGGTCGGGAGGCCGGCTGCGGCGAACAGGTCGGAGCGGTAGCAGACGCCCTGGGGGCCGATGTCGGTGCCGAAGCCCACGAGGCGGCCGTCGGCGTCGGTGGCGGCGGCCTCCTTCCAGTCGAGCCAGCGGCCCTTCGCGCTGTCGGGCACCTCGGCGAGCAGGTCGGAGTACTGCATGGCCTCGGTGAACCAGTCGACCTCGACGGCCTCGATGTCGGCGAGGCCCTCCTTGCCGAGCTTCTGGAAGTAGTTGGCGCGCGCGTCGTTCGAGGTGGCGGCGCGGTTGTGGACGATGGTGACGTCGGGGTGCTCGTCCATGTACTCCTGGAGGAGCTCGTCGGTGTAACCGAAGTCGTTGAAGGTGGCGATGGTCAGCTCGACCGGCCCGCCGTCGGAGGCGGCGTCATCGGCCGCGGCGCAGCCGGTGGCGATGAGGGCGATCGATGCGGCGCCGGCGACGGCCGCGAACGCCTTGGTGCGTCGTGAGAGATTCACGGTCACTCCCTTGTGTGCGTGGATTGGTGGGATTGCGGGGCGCTCCGCGAGCGCGCCCCACGGAGGGTGAGAGCGCTCTCACGATGCGGTACCCGATGCTAGGGATTCGCCCGCGCTCATGTCAAGAGAGCGCTCTCACAATTTCGGAATCCCCATCATTTCGCGGCCGACGAGCAGCCCGAGCATTCGGGTGGGGCCCACGACTCGCTCGGCCGGCGTGGATGAAACGGAGGGGCGGCTCCCGGCGTCCTCGGAGGAGCGACGGTTAGCGTTTCCGCCGTGCCACGACCTCTCCTCCTCGCCGGGCTCGCCGCTGCCATCGCGGTCGGCGCGACCGGCTGCGCCGGCATCCCCCCGCTGCCGCCGCAGGCGTCGATCGGCACCGTCACGCCCGATGAGCAGCGCGGTGCCGAGACGGCACCGGCGACCCCCGACGACGATCCGGTCGAGCCCTCGACGGAGGTGCCGTCCGCCGACGCCTCGGACGACGTGCAGCTCGACGTGGCGACCGACCCCCGAGTCGTCGCACAGGTCGAGTATGTGCTCGAATACTGGTCGGACTACAACGACGAGGAGTGGGGCGTGCTCGAGCGCAACGACTGCGTGAACTTCGCAAGCCAATCGCTGGTGGTGCGCGGCTGGGAGCAGGACTCCGCGTGGTACCACGGCGGGGACCCGTACTCCTCGTCGGCATCCTGGCGCAGCTCGACCGCGATGCGCGACTGGCTCGAGGATCGGCCCGACCTGGCGACGCCGCTCGGCGACGAGGAGCGCGATCAGGTGCAGCTCGGCGACCTGGTGCAGTTCGACTGGGACAACTCGGGCGACCGCGACCACACCGGCGTCGTGACGCGTATCGAGCGGTCGGCCGACGGCGTGAAGGTCTTCTTCGCGGGGCACACGCTCGACAGCGACTATCGCGATGTCGACGTCGCGATCACGAAGGAGCACCCCGGAGCGTCGGTGTACTACTGGCGCCTGGCCGCCTGATGGCGCCGGGCGCGCCGGTGTCCGCACGCGTGCGGCGGAACCGATGGATCGCGGGCGGCGTCGCGGTGGCGGTGCTCGCCGCGGCCGGCGTCGCGACGGCCGTACTCGTCACGGGCGGCGCCGCCGAGCCCGGGGCATCCGCGTCGGCGAGCCCCACGGCCACGCCGAGCCCCACGCCGGATCGTCCGTCGCCGGTCGCCACGCCCACGGCCACCCCGGTGCCGACGTTCGACCGCGCGGCGCGATCGATCGACGACCCGAACAGCATCTGGGTCGTGGTCGACAAGCTCCGCCCGCTCCAGCCGATGGACTACGAGCCGGCCGACCTCGTGGCGGTTCCCGTCGCGCACACGTGGGATCCCCTGCTCCGCCGCGAGGCGTCCGACGCCGTCGTCGCGATGTTCGCCGCCGCGAAGTCCGAGGCGGGCCTCTCGCTCGCCTCGAACAGCGCCTACCGCTCGTACGCGGCGCAGCAGAACATCTACGTCGGGGATGACGAGCTCACCGCGCGGCCGGGCTTCAGCGAGCACCAGACCGGACTCTCGATCGATGTCGGGGCCGAGTCCGGCACCTGCTCCCTCGAGGTCTGCTTCGCCGACACGCCCGAGGGCGCGTGGCTCCGCGACAACGCGTACCGCTTCGGATTCCTGCTCCGATACCCGGCCGACAAGCAGCCCGTCACCGGGTACCAGTTCGAGCCGTGGCACTTCCGCTACATCGGCGTCGAGCTCGCCGCCGAGATGCGCAAGACCGGCGTGACCACGCTCGAGGAGTTCTTCGGGCTGCCCGCCGCGCCTGCGTACCAGTAGCGTGCGGCGGGCCCTGCGCGGGCGTAGGCTGCCGCGGTGGGCGATGGCGAGATGGGCGATGAGCGGATGGCGCGTGCCGCCGCGCCGCGCGGACGGAACGGACTGCAGCTCGGCCTCCTCATCCTGAACCAGCTCCTCGCGGGCGTCGGCGTCGCGACGGGCATGACGCTCGCGGCGATCCTCGTGACCGACCTCACGGGCGTCGAGGCGATGGGCGGGCTGTCGCAGTCGTCGAGCGTGCTCGGCGCCGCGATCGCGGCCGTGCCGCTCGCCGGACTGGCCGTGCGATCGGGCCGCCACGTCGCACTCGCGACGGGTTACGGCTGCTCCGTCCTGGGCGCGGTGCTCGTCGTGGCGGCGGCGACGACGGGCTTCGTTCCGCTCGTGTTCCTCGGGCTCGCGGCGTTCGGCGTGGGCACGGCGGCCGGCTTGCAGGCGCGGTTCGCGGCCACGGAGGTCGCGTCGCCGGGCTTCGAGGCTCGGTCGATGTCGTTCGTGCTGTGGGCGACCACGATCGGCTCGGTCGCGGGCCCGCTGCTGTCGTCCACCGGCGACGAGGTCGGTCGCGAGGCCGGCCTCCCGCCCTTCGTGGGTCCGTTCGTGCTCTCGGCCGTCGTGTTCGGGATCGCCGGACTCATCGCGACGTTCGCCCTCCGACTCCCGCGCGCGGGGCATCTCGAGTCCGACGCCGGCGCGGCGGGGTCCGATGCGCGGATCACCGCATGGTCCGCGTTCCGGTCGGCCTTCGCGGACCGGCGCGGTCGCCTGGCGATCCTCGCCATCGTGTGCTCGCACACGGTCATGGTCGGGGTGATGGTCATGACGCCGGTGCACATGACCGACCACGGCCTGCCGATCGCCCTGGTCGGCGTCGTCCTCAGCATCCACATCTTCGGCATGTTCGGCGCGAGCCCCGTGATGGGCTGGCTCGTCGACCGCATCGGGGCGACGCGCGTGATCGCGATGGGCGGCGGCATCCTGCTCGTGGCCACGCTCCTCGGCGTCGTGGCGGGCGATTCGATGACGCTCATCCCGGTGGCGCTCGGCCTGCTCGGGCTCGGGTGGTCGGCGGGGCTCATCGGCGGGTCGACGCTCCTCACGACGACCGTGTCGGCGGCGACGCGCGTGCCCCTGCAGGGCGCGACGGATGCCGCGATGAACATCGCCGCCGCGACCTCCGCCGCGTTCTCGGGGCTCGTGCTCGGCATCGCGGGGTTCGCGGGCGTGAACGTCGTCGCGATGCTCGTGCTCGTGCCGCTGCTGCTCGCCGGCGTCGCGGTCGCGCGTGGAGCGCGCCAGCCGGTCGCCTGACCACCCGGCGTCCGATCGGCCGCCGAGGCTCGCGGCGGCTCCCGGCGTCCGGTGAGAGCGCGCCCACGTTCCTCCCAGCCCACACGAGGGATCCTCACAAGGACGCGTGCTGGACTCTCGTGTCCCCCTGAATGCCGACAACGGATCCCCCCTCCTTCATCGTGCCCGAGAACACCAAGAACTCCTTCCTGCCCGCTTTCCGACGTTCGACCTACCGCGCACCCGACCCCGCGTCCGCACAGGCGTTCGACCTCGCCCGGCCCGATGCGGCCCCCGACACCGCCGACCCCACGGCGCGTCGTCAGGCCCTCGCGACGGTGCCGGCCCCGGCACCCGGTCATCCCCGCCACCGGGCCGACCGGATCTGGAACCGGCGTCCCTCGAGCGGCGTGCGGCGCGCGCTCCTGCTCGGCGGCGCGTCCGCCCTCCTCGGCGGAGCGCTCGTCACGACGATCGCGGTCACGGGCGTCGACCAGGGACCTGCCCTCGCGGCCGGCGCCGACCGCGAGGCGGCCATCGACGCCGCGGCGTCGGGTGCCGCAGCAGCATCCGATGAGCTCGTGTCGCAGGTCGACGCGGCCCGCCCGGTCGTGACCGGCGGCCTCTCGGCGGAGGAGGCGCCGTTCACCGGCGGCACCCAGGTCACGGTCGAGGGACGCAACCTCGACGAGGTCGCGGCCGTCACCGTCGCGGGCGCACCCGCCCGGATCGTCGCCGAGACCCCCGTCGCGATCACCTTCGCGGTGCCCGCGGTCGACGACGCCTTCCGCGGCGAGGCCGAGATCGAGCTGACGGATGCCGCCGGCACGCCGATCGACGTCGAGACGCCGGCCGCTCCGTCCAGTCCGGCCGCCGCGGCCGCCGACCTCATCGGCCCGGTCGCCGATGCGGACGCCGAGAACGCCGATGCCGCACCGACCGCGACGAGCGAGCCGCTCACGATCACCTACACGAACGACCCCGGCATCGACGCGCAGCTCGCATACGTGCTCGCCCACTGGTCGTCGTACAACTCGGCCCAGTACCCCGTGCTGAGCGGCGTCGACTGCGCCAACTTCGCGAGCCAGTCGCTCGTGGCGCGCGGCTGGGCGATGGACGGCGCGTGGTACTACGACGCCGGCACCCGCCAGATGTCGCCGGCATGGTCGAGCTCGACGGCGCTCCGCGACTACCTGCTCACGCAGCCGGGTCGCGCGACCGCGCTCACCGACGCGCAGCGCGACCAGGTCAAGGTCGGCGACATCGCCCAGTTCGACTGGGACGGCTCGGGAGACCGCGACCACACCGCGATCGTGACCCGGGTCGAGCACACCGACAACGGCACCAAGGTCTGGGTCGGCGGCCACACGAAGGACGCCGACTACTGGGACGTCGACCAGGCCCTCGCCAACGGCGGCGGCTCGGTGTCCTACTTCGCGCTCGGCTGATCCCCTGACGAGCGACTCCCAGCGAACTGTCACCGAGCCGGGAGAAACGCCCAACCTTCCCCAGTAGCCTGAGCGCCGAGCCGGCGGTCGCCTTCGGAGGTCGCCGGTCGAGGCTGGGAACCGGGGGTCGACATGGGAGTCCAGACCGCGCTCGATGCCGTACGGCGCGCACCGTCGCTGATCGACGCCATGCGCCTGTCCGACGACCTCGCGTTCGAGGCCGCACGCGACCCGGGGGTCCGCACCATCCGGGTGCTCGCGGATGCCATCCACGGCGAGGATCAACTCGTGGCGATCGCCGGGGTGCACGCACTCGGCGGGGTCATCGATCGCGATGCCGGGCGTCAGCTCGCGAGCCTGCTCTCCGACCCGCGGCCCTTCGTGCGCGAGCACACCGCGTGGGCGCTCGGATCGGGGCTGCCCCGGTTCGACGCGATCGGCCGACTGCTCGGGATGGTCGCGGCCGGCGGCTTCTCGGGCATGCTCGCGCAACGCGCGCTGGAGCAGTGGGCCGATGCGGTTCCCGAGGCGCTCGTGCCGGGCCTCGAGGGCGCGCTGCTCGGGATCGCGGAGCCCGAGGCACGGGCGCGCCTGGTCGAGACCCTGGGCCTCGTGCGCGACCGCCTCGCCGACGGGTCCCTCGTGCGGCTGGCTGCAGAGGAACACGAGCCCGACATCGTGCGGGGTGCCGCGGTCGCGGCCCTCGGCGACCGCTCGGCCGACGGGGCGGCGAGCGACATCCTGCACCACCTGGCCGGTTGCGAGGGATCGCTCGCCGAGGTCGCCCGGCTCGCGCTCATCGACCGCTCCGCGGCCGACGGCCGCTTCCGGCGTCACGCCGGCGAGTGCACGATCGCCCAGCTCTTCCTGCATGCCGACATCGATCCCGGCCTGAGCGCGGCCGGCGCGGGCGACAACGGCGGCATTGCGACCCTGCTCGTCCGCCTCGGCGACGCCCTCACCGCTGAGGCGGGGGGCATCGACCGGGTCCTCACGCTGTCGCGCGGATCGGCGGCCGATGCGGCGGCCGACGCGCTCGCCCTCGAGGCGGACGCCGGCGAGGCCGGGCACGTGTACGCCCGCGTCCCGATGCCGACCGAGCCGGTGCCCGCGGTCCAGGCCTGGCCGTGGCGAGTGGCGGCGCGGCGCGGCATCCGGCGGGCCCTGCGCGCTGCCGGCGGCGTCGACCTGCTGCACCTGCGGATGGCCGACGTCGGCAGCCTCGCGGCGTCGGAGGTGGCTCGCGAGCTCGGCATCCCCGTCGTCTTCAGCGTGGCGCCCGATCCGCACGGCGTCATCGACTCACTCGACCGATCGGGTCGGCTCACGCGCGAGGACTACGGCGACGTGGATTCCGCCGAGCACTTCTGGTTCCGCGCCCGGCTCGTCCAGCGTCTCGCGGCGAACTCCGCGCACACCGTGGTGTTCCCGCGCCCGCGCCTCCGCGAGGACCTGCAGCGCCTGATCGGCATCGACCTCGAGGCGCACCGCGAGCGGCACACCATCGTGCCCGAGGGCGTGGACCTCGTGACCGGGGACGCGGCGCTCGACGAGGCGTCCGCGCACGCATCCGGCGCCGAGGCGGGCCCCGCCCTCGGCGAGCTCCGCGGCCTGCTCGAATCACTTGCACCCGAGCGTCGCAGGCTGCCGCTCATCGTGACCGCCGGCCGCCTGCACCGCGTCAAGGGCATGGCGGCGCTCGTCGACGCGTGGGCGACGGGGCCGCTCGCCGACCGTGCGAACCTGCTCCTCATCGGCGGCGATCTCGAGCGCCCCTCCGCCGACGAACGCGAGCAGCTCGATCGCATCGACGCGATCGTCCCACCCGCCGAGCGGACGGCGGCGGGCCTGGTGCTCGCCGGCCATCGGCCGAACGACGTGACGGCGCGCTGGCTGGCCGCGGCTCGCGTCGGCGTGCCAGGGCTCGCCGCCCCGCGCGGCGTCTACGCGTGCGCGAGCCTCAAGGAGGAGTTCGGCCTGGCCCTGCTCGAGGCGATGGCCGTCGGACTGTTCGTGGTCGCGCCCGACGGCGGCGGACCGGCGACCTACGTCGCCGACGGCGACACCGGCCTGCTCACGGCGACCTGGGATCCCGCCCGCCTGGCCGATGCGCTCGAGGTCGCGGTCGCCACGGCCGCGGCCGAGCGCGACGAGGAGCGGGCCGAGCGTTCGCGCGCGATGGTCCGCGAGCACTTCACGATCCAGCGGATGGCGCGCACGCTCGCCGAGGTCTACCGGGGCGTCGCGCGCGACGAGGCCGAGCTGCTGCGGGCCGGCCACAGGGCGGCGTCATGACGCTCCTCGTCATCAGCCCCGACTACGCGTCGCACCTGCTGCCGCTGGCCACGCTCGCGACGGCATGGCGCGACCGCGGCGAGCGCGTGGTGGTCGCATCGGGTCCCGCCACCGCGGGGATCGCCGACGCGTTCGGCCTCGAGCGGCGCGACCTGCGCCTCGGACGCGGATCGAACCCCGGCGTGATCACGGCCGACGCGCAGCCTGTCGACGAGGGTGCGTCGCTCCGCGGGTTCTTCGCGGCGACGCGCGAGGGCGCCGTCGCGACGCTGCGGTACCAGGCGTCCGAGCGGCTGACCGACCTCATGTGGCAGCCGGTCGAGTCGGCGCGGGCCACCCAGCGGATCGTCGAGGAGGTCGATCCGGACGCGGTGCTGGTCGACCACCTCGCGTTCAGCGCACGGCTCGGGCTCGCGACGGCCGGCGTCCCGTACGGCGACGTGGTGCTGGGACATCCGAGTGCGCTGCCGGTCGGCGACGAGGTGTACGGGTTCCCTCCGGATTGGCCGGCGGCGTTCAGTCCGGATCCCGACGACCTGGCGGCGTTGCGGGCGCTCTGCGAGCGGGTGTCCGAGCGCTTCGCCGAGGAGTGGAACCGGGCGGCGCACGAGCTGGATCCGTCGTTCCCGGCGACCGAGGACGCGTTCGCGGAGCATGGGCCGCTCGTGCTCTACAACTCGCCGTCGGAACTCGTCGACGATGCCCGGCGTGCGCTGCTCCCGCCGCACCGCTTCCTCGGCTCGGCGCTCCGCGACGAATCCGAGGATCGCGAGGTCGGCGAGTGGGTCGAGGAAGCGGGCCGCTTCGCCTACGTCAGCTTCGGCAGCTTCCTCTCCGTGCGCGGCGACGTGCTCCGTCGCGTCGCCGACGCGCTCCGGTCGGTCGGCCTCAGGGCCGCGGTCGCGACCGGTTCGGCGGATCCGCGCGAGCTCGGCGACCTCCCGGCCGATTGGCTCGTACGGCCGTACCTGCCGCAGGTGCGACTGCTGCGGGCCGCGTCGGTCGCCGTGACGCACGGCGGCAACAACTCGGTGACCGAGGCGCTGGGCTGCGGGGTCCCGCTCGTGGTGCTCCCGTTCTCGACGGACCAGTTCGCCGGCGCTGCCGCGCTCGAGCGGAGCGGGTTCGGTACCGCGCTCGACCCGAACGCGGCCACGGCCGACGAGCTCGCACGAGCGCTGCGGCACGCACTCGACCTGGGCCCCGAACCGCGCGCACGGCTCGAGGAGCTGGCGGCGGCCCAGGCCGTACGCCCGGGGCCCGACGTCGCGCTCGATGCCCTCGACGACACGCTCGGCCTCGAGCGCGCGAGCTGACTACCCCGAGGCGAGCGCCGCGTCGACGATCCGCTTGGCCTCGGCCTGCACCTCGGCGAGGTGCTGGGGACCCTTGAACGACTCGGCGTAGATCTTGTACACGTCCTCGGTGCCGCTCGGACGCGCCGCGAACCAGGCGTTCTCGGTCGCCACCTTGACGCCTCCGACCGACGCGCCGTTGCCGGGCGCCGACGAGAGCTTCGCGACGATGGGGTCGCCCGCCAGCTCGGTCGCCGAGATGGCGTCGCCATCGAGCTTGCCGAGCGCGGCCTTCTGGGCAGCGGATGCCGCGGCATCCGTGCGCTCGTAGGCGGGGTCGCCGAACCGCTCGACGAGCTCGGCGTACAGCTGCGACGGGCTCTTGCCGGTCACCGCGCGGATCTCGGATGCGAGCAGGCACAGCAGGATGCCGTCCTTGTCGGTGGTCCACACCGTGCCGTCCTTGCGGAGGAAGGACGCGCCGGCGCTCTCCTCGCCGCCGAAGGCGACCGAGCCGTCGATGAGGCCGGGAACGAACCACTTGAAGCCGACCGGCACCTCGACGAGCGTGCGGCCGAGCGACTCGGCGACGCGGTCGATCATCGAGCTCGACACGAGCGTCTTGCCGATCGCCGCATCGGCCGGCCAGTCGGGCCGGTGCGTGTAGAGGTACTCGATCGCCACCGCGAGGTAGTGGTTGGGGTTCATGAGCCCGGCGTCGGGCGTCACGATGCCGTGCCGGTCGGCGTCGGCGTCGTTGCCCGTGAGGATGTCGAACCGGTCGCGGTTGGCGAGCACCGAGGCCATCGCGTTCGGGCTCGACGGATCCATCCGGATCTTGCCGTCCCAGTCGAGCGTCATGAACGCCCAGCGCGTGTCGACCTTCTCGTTCACGACCTCGAGGTCGATGCCGTAGCGGTCGCGGATGGCGCCCCAGTAGCCGACCGACGCGCCGCCGAGCGGGTCGGCGCCGATGCGGATGCCGCTGGCCTTGATCGCGTCGAAGTCGATGATGCTCGCGAGGTCGTCGACGTACCGGCCGCGGAAGTCGTACGTCTCGACCGCGGAGGGCTCGGCCTGGTTCACGCCGCGCAGGCCGTCGGCGATGAGCTCGTTGGCGCGGTTCGCGATCCAGCTCGTCGCGTCGGAGTCGGCGGGGCCGCCGTGCGGCGGGTTGTACTTGAAGCCGCCGTCCTGCGGGGGATTGTGGCTCGGCGTGATGACGATGCCGTCGGCCTCGCCCTCGGCGCGGGAAGCCGGATCGTTGTTCCATGTGAGGATGGCGTGGCTGAGCGCCGGCGTCGGCACGTAGTCGTCGTACTCGTCGGCGAGCACGCGCACGCCGTTCGCCACGAGCACGTCGAGCGCCGTCGTCTGCGCCGGACCGCTCAGCGCGTGCGTGTCGGCGCCGATGAACAGGGGTCCGGTGATGCCCTGGCTGTTGCGGTAGTCGACGATCGCCTGCGTGATGGCGAGGATGTGGTCCTCGTTGAACGCGGTGTTGAGACTCGAACCGCGGTGCCCCGAAGTGCCGAACACGACGCGCTGCTCGGGGATCGAGACATCCGGGTGCAGGTCGTAGTACGCCCTGAGCAGGGCCTCCACGTCGATCAGGTCGGATTCGGTCGCCGGGGTGCCCGCTCGCTCGTGCATGCCCCCAGTCTGCCCCTCCGGTTCCATCGGCGACACCCCTTGCGAGGCTGCCCGCGGCGCGGCGTCGCGGTCACGCGAGCGACTGCACCGCGGTCGCGATCGCGTGGATCGCCAGGCCCGCGAGCGCACCCACGACCGTGCCGTTGATGCGGATGTACTGCAGGTCGCGCCCGACTTGGAGCTCGATCTTCTCCGTGGTCTCGGTCGGGTCCCACCGCTCGACGGTCTCGGTGATGACGCCCGCGATCTCGTGGCGGTACTTGCCCAGGACGTAGGCCGCGGCATCCGTCACCCAGACGTCGACCTTGGCGGCCAGCTCGGCGTCGGACGCGAGCCGCGACCCCACCTCGATGAGGCCGGAGCGCAGCCCGGCGCGCAGCTCGCTCGACGGGTCCTCGAGGGACGCCGCGAGCGAGACCTTGACCGAGCCCCACACCTCGCCGGCGAACTCGCGCAGCCGCGGGCTCTCGACGAGGTCGGCCTTGAGCTGCTCGACGCGCGCGATCATCGCCGGGTCGTGCTGCAGGTCGTCGGCGAGCTCGGCGAGCCATCGGTCGATCGCGAGTCGCAGCGGATGGTGCGGATCCTCGCGCACGGCCCGCGCGAACGCGAGGACCTCGCGGTAGGCCTTGTCGTCGACGAGCCCGCCCACGAAGCCCGGCATCCAGCGCGGCAACCGGCTCGAGACCATGCTGCCGAAGGCCTCGGGATGCTCGCTGAGCCACGACTCGGCCCGCTCGAGCACGGCGTCGACCGCCGCGCGCTGCTGGTCGGCGGCGACGAGTCGCGCGCCGACGCGTCCGATCGCCGGACCCCATTCCGGCTCGAGCAGGTGCCGGCGCGCGAGCTGCTCGATCACGTCGGCCACGTCGTCGTCGGCGAGCAGCGTGAGCACGCCGCGTCCGGCCACCGACACCTCCTGCGTGACCCGCGAGGCGTTGGCCGGCTCGCGCAGCCACTCGCCGAGCCGATGCGCGACGCCCATCGAGCGCAGCTTGCCCGCGACCACCGCGTCGGACAGGAACTCGTCCTCGACGAACGCGCCGAGCGCGGCGCCGATCTCGTCCTTGCGCCGCGGGATGATCGCGGTGTGCGGGATCGGCAGGCCGAGCGGATGCCGGAACAGCGCCGTGACCGCGAACCAGTCCGCGATCGCGCCGACCATCGCGCCCTCGGCGGCGGCGCGCACGAATCCCATCCACGGGATGTCGTCCTGCAGCGGGAAGGCGACCGCGAACACCCCCGCGGCCACGATCAGCAGGCTCAGTGCGAGCCGCTTCATGCGCCGCAGCGCGATGCGCCGCTCCTCGTCGGTGGGCACCGATCGGTGCGGTGCCGCGACCTCAATCGTCCGGGTCATCTCGCGCACCCCCTTGGCGCGATTCTGCCCCGCCCGGGGGCGTTCGGGGCGGGAAACACGGCGATCTCCCAACGTAGGCTTGCGGCATGACGGATGCCGCGGCGCCACGACCCGACGAGACCTACTCGTACCTCGGGCCGGCCGGCACGTTCACCGAGGCCGCGCTGAAGCAGGTGCCCGAGGCATCCGGCAAGCACTGGCGGAGCGTCAACAACGTGGGCGAGGCGCTGGCCGACGTCGTCGAGGGCCGCTCGGTCGCGGCGATGATCGCGATCGAGAACTCCGTCGACGGCGGCGTGACCGCCACGCAGGACGCACTCGCGACCGTGCCGGGCCTGCGCATCGTGGGCGAGTACCTCGTGCCCGTGAACTTCGTGCTCGTCGCGCGGCCCGGCACGCGGCTCGACGAGGTGCGGGTCGTGAATGCGCACCCGGTGGCGTACGCGCAGTCGCGCGGATGGCTCGAGCGCACGCTGCCCGACCACGCGCACCTGCCCGCGACGAGCAACGTGCAGGCCGCGGCATCCCTCTTCGAGAACGGCCTGGCCGACGCGGCGGTCGCCCCGCCCGGCATCGTCGACCACCTCGACGTCGACGTGCTCGCCGACGGCATCGGCGACAACCCCAACGCGATGACCCGGTTCGTGCTCGTGAGCCGCTCGCGCCGCATCGCGCGCCGCACGGGCGCCGACAAGACGAGCCTCATCGTCGAGCTGTCCGACGACGAGCCCGGATCGCTGCTCGCGATGCTCGAGCAGTTCTCGACGCGCGGCGTGAACCTGTCGCTGCTGCAGTCCCGGCCGATCGGCGACGAGATGGGTCGCTACCGCTTCGTGGTCGACCTCGAGGGGCACGTCGAGGACGAGCGCGTCGCCGACGCGCTGCTCGGCCTCCGCCGGTTCAGCCCGAAGGTGATCTTCCTGGGGTCGTACGCGCGCGCCGACCGTCGCGAGGCGCAGTACCACTCGAAGTACGAGGACGACATCTTCATCGAGTCGCGCGACTGGCTGCGCGGCATCCTGAGCGGAGAACCCGAGGAGGACTGAGCCATGGCGGGGGCGGCGAGGGGGCCGGAGTTCGATCCGCGGTACGACGCGCGCTACCAGCGCGGCTGGGCGCCCGGCGAGTCGGATGACCCGGAGCCGGACGATCCCGCTGCGCCCGAGGATCCCGCCGCGCTCGCCGATCGCGCCGATCCGCCGACCGATCCGGTCATGGCGAGCCCGGTGCCCGATCTCGCCGCGTCGGGGCCCGTCGCGGCGCCCGCGCCCTGGAACGATCCTCACCCCGGACCGGAGGCCGAGCCCGAGCCCCTCGCGGTGGACGCGTCGGAGCCGGTCCCGTCCATCACGCCGTCACCGTCGCCTGCCGACGTGGAGGGCCGCCGCGATGCCGCTCGGATCATCCGGATCGCCCTCGGCGTCTCGTGGGCGATCGCGATCGCGGCCACGCTGGTCGGTGCGGGGCTCATCTGGTCGCTCATCGCGGTCGAGGACCCGTTCGGGATCCCGGCCGGTGGCGAGGTCGAGCTGATGATCCGGACGCTCGCCCAGTTCGTCGCCCCGAGCCTGCTCTCGACCGGACTGCTCGGGATGGTCGCGCTGCTGGTCGTCGACGGACTGCGGCGTGCTCGCAGGATTTGCGCGCCGATCGCCGAGAGGGCCGGCGGCGCCTCATGAGCCGGGCCGTGCTCGATCGATCCGTGATCGCGCTGGCGGTCGTCGCCATCGCGGCCGCACTCGTGCTCTGGCGCCTGACGACGGGATTCGTGGAGGCCTCGTCCGCGTTCCAGGGCGCGGTCCCGACGAGCGAGGAGCAGCGCGCGGCCGACGTCGCGTTCTTCATGACGTACCTGGTGAGCCCGGCCGCCACCGCCGCATTCGTCGGAGCACTGGTCGGCCTGCCGCTCGTGATCGGGGCTCGCGCGGCGGCGCTGCGGCGCGCCCGGGCCGCCGCGCCCGCCGCGGCCGGCGCGGCGGACGCTACTCCTCGACGACCTCCTTCGGATCGCCCGTAGCGGGCTTGTCGGCGGGCTTGTCCTCGGGCGGCTCCGAGACCCGCACCGTGAGCGCCTTCGGGTCGACCACGAATCGTGCGGCGGTGATCACGCCCATCTCCTCACCGTCGATCTCGAACTCCTGGGGCTCGCCGTCGATGACCACGTCGATCGACTTGCCGCTCGAGTAGACGACCTCGCGCCGCTTGTTGCCGCCGGTGAGGTCGATGAGCTGCCGGCCGAGCGCGGTCTTGCGCAGCACGCGGTTCTCCCACGCGATCTTGCGCCAGACCATGAGCCATCCCCAGAAGTTCCTCGGCTGAAGCCGCACGACGTCGAGCTGGCCGTCGTCGATGGCGGCGTCGGGGATGAGCTCGAGGTTGCCCGGCAGGTATCCGAGGTTCGCGACGAGCACGCTCGCCACGCGCGACCGGTGCGTGCGGCCGTCATCCATGCGATGCGCGACCCGGAACGGCGCCGAGTTCGGGATCGCCCGGATGCCGGCATCGACGTAGGCGAGCCATCCGACCCGCTTCTTCAGGTCGGGGTCGGTGTTCGCGATCATGGCCGCGTCGAAGCCGATGCCGCTCATCACGAGCGACACCTCGGTCTCGGTCTCGCCGTCGGGACGCCGCACACGCGCGCGCAGCACGTCGACCTTGCGGTCGATGCCCGAGAAGGCGAGCGCCACCGCGCCCGGGATGTCGCTGACCGGGATGTCGAGATTGCGCGCGAAGAGGTTGCCCGTGCCGAGCGGGATCAGCCCGACCGGGATCCCGGCGCCCTCGAGGCCCTCGGCGACCGCCCGCACTGTGCCGTCACCGCCCGCCGAGATGAGGAGGTCGACCTTCTCCTCGACCGCGGTGCGGGCCTGGCCGGTGCCGGGGTCCTCCTCGGTGGTCTCGATCCAGAGGCTCGGCCCGAAGCCGTGCTCGGACTCGGCCTCGGACACCGCCGCGCGAAGCTCGTCGACGCCCTGCTTCACCGGATTGAAGATGACCGCGGCGCGCCTGCGCCCGCCGTCGCCATCCGTCCGCTCCTCGCTGCCCGCGTTCATGCGTCGAATCTAGGGCATGCACCCTCGAAGGCAGGTGGGTTGCGCGTCCGGGCTCGGTCGGGCATGGAGCGCACACCCTAGACTTGCTCGAATGATCGACCCCGTACTGCTCCGCGAGAACCCCGACATGGTGAAGCGCTCGCAGGAGGTGCGCGGGGAGTCCGCCGCACTCGTCGACGACGCGGTCGCCGCCGATGCCGCGCGTCGCGCCGCCATCTCATCGTTCGAGACGCTGCGCGCCGAGCAGAACGCGTTCGGCAAGCAGGTCGCCAAGGCTGCGAAGGACGAGAAGGCCGCCCTGGTCGCGCAGGCGCAGGAGCTCGCGGCGAAGGTCAAGCAGGCCAACGCGGATGTCACGGCCGCCGAGGAGGCGTTCACGGCCGCGGTGCAGCGACTCGGCAACGTGGTCATCGACGGCGTGCCCGCCGGTGGCGAGGACGACTTCGACGTGCTGCGCGAGGTGGGCGAGATCCCCGCGTTCGGCTTCGAGCCGCGCGACCACCTCGAGATCGGCGAGCTGCTCGACGCGATCGACATGGCACGCGGCGCCAAGGTGTCGGGCGCGCGGTTCCACTTCCTCAAGGGCGTGGGCGCCCGGCTCGAGCTCGCGCTCATGAACATGGCCCTCGACAAGGCCATCGGCAACGGCTTCACGCCGCTGATCACCCCCACGCTCGTGCGGCCCGAGATCATGCAGGGCACCGGGTTCCTCGGCGCGCATGCCGAGGAGGTCTACCACCTGCCCGCCGACGACCTGTACCTCGTGGGCACGAGCGAGGTCGCACTCGCCGGGTACCACTCCGACGAGATCCTCGACCTCTCCGACGGCCCCATCCGCTACGCGGGCTGGTCGACCTGCTACCGCCGCGAGGCCGGCAGCCACGGCAAGGACACGCGCGGCATCATCCGAGTGCACCAGTTCGACAAGCTCGAGATGTTCTCGTACGTCGATCCCGCCGACGCCGAGGTCGAGCACGAGCGGCTGCTCGCCTGGCAGGAGGAGATGCTGCAGGCGCTCGGCCTCACCTACCGCGTGATCGACGTCGCCGCGGGCGATCTCGGCTCGAGTGCGGCCCGCAAGTACGACGTCGAGGCGTGGGTCCCCACGCAGCAGGCGTACCGCGAGCTCACGTCGACCTCGAACTGCACGACGTTCCAGGCGCGCCGCCTCGACATCCGCTACCGCACCGAGAGCGGGAAGACGGCGCCCGTCGCGACGTTGAACGGCACGCTCGCGACCACGCGCTGGATCGTCGCCATCCTCGAGACGCACCAGCAGGAGGACGGTTCGGTCGTCGTGCCCGAGGCCCTCCGCGGCTACCTGGGCGGCCTCGAGGTGCTCCGCCCGGTCGAGCGATGAGCGAGCGGATGCCGCGGGGCGACGATCGAGCCGGCGCCGACGCCGCCACGGGCGGAGGGTCGCGTCCCGCCCGCGTGTCCGAGTCCGACCGCTGGTTCGTCGCGCTCGACGTCGACGGGACGGTCATGCACGAGGACGAGTCGATCGACCCGCGCGTGGCCGACGCCGTGGCATCCGCCGTCGCCCGAGGCCACCTCGTGACGCTCGCGACCGGGCGCTCGTGGGCGACGACCCGGCCGGTGCTCGAGCACCTCGAACTCGAGCCCGACTACGTCGTGTGCGCGAACGGCGCGATGACCATGCGCCGCGATCCCACGGCGCCCGACGGGTGGGTTCGCGAGCACGTCGAGACGTTCGACGCTTCGCCCGTGCTCCAGCAGATCCGCGAGGAGCTTCCGGGCGGCCGTTTCCTCCTCGAGCTCGAGGACGGCTTCCGGCTCTACACCGAGGGCATGACCGACTGGAACCTCGAGCGCGCCCGCCAGGTCGAGTTCGACGAGCTGCTCGGGCAGCGCGCCATACGGATCGTCGCGACCTCGGTCGACCACGAGCTCGACGAGTTCTTCCGCGTCGTCGAGCAGATGGGGCTGAACCACGTGAGCTACGCGATCGGGTGGACGGCGTGGCTCGACATCGCGCCCGACGGGGTCAACAAGGCGACCGCGCTCGAGCGCGTCCGCGGCTGGATGGGCCTCCCGCTCCAGCGCGTGATCGCCGTGGGCGACGGGCGGAACGACATCGAGATGTTCCACTGGGCACGCGCCGCCGGGCGTGCCGTCGCGATGGGGCAGGCGCCCGCCGAGGTCGTCGGGGCGGCCGCCGAGCGCACCGGCACCATCGACGAGGCGGGCCTCGCGCCCGTGCTCGACTCGCTGCCCTGAGCCACGCCCGCGTCGCGGGACGTTCCTCCCATCTGATCGGGAGCTTCGCGAGTAGGATCGCGCACGGGGGAGGGCGTGATCGGATCGGGATCGGAACCGGACGAAGACGCGCCGGAGGACCACGGCGCGTCGCACGACCATGCATTCGCGGATGCGGTCGAGCAGGGCGACACGACGGAAGGTCCGCTTCCCGAGCCGCTGATGCTGGTGCCGCCGGCGCCGTCGACCGGATCGACCGCCGCGCCCGTGCTCACCGAGGCATCCCTGCCGCCGGCTCGTCACGGCCGTCTCGTGCGCCACGGCACCGGCCGCACGGTCGGGAAGGGCGTGGGCGCCGTCATCGCCGTGCTCGCGCTCAGCGGTGCGGCCATCGGCGGGTTCGCGGTGATCGACGTCGTGCGGGAGATCAAGCCGCCCGTGCAGCTCGAGAGCGAGGAGGTCCTCGAGAACGTCCCCGACATCGGGGCGATGGAGGGCGGGCTCAACTTCCTGCTCGTCGGAAGCGACAAGCGTCCGGCGAGCGGCGCCTTCGGCGATCCCGAGATCGATTCGGCGACGCTCAACGACGTCACGATGCTCCTGCACATCTCAGAGGACCACTCGCACGTCGAGGTGGTCAGCTTCCCGCGGGACATGCTCGTCGACGTGCCCGCCTGCCCGAGCGTCGACGGGTCGGCGGAGGGCTACGGCGAACGGTACGACGTGAAGCTCAACACGATCCTGAAGGACGGCGGGTTCGCGTGCATCGCCTCGACGCTCGAGCGGATGCTCGGCATCACGATCCCGGTCGGCGGGATCGTCGAGTTCGACGGCGTCGCGGCGCTGGCCGAGGCGGTCGGCGGCGTCCCGGTCTGCCTCGTCGACCCGGTGAGCGACCCGTACTCGGGTCTCGACCTCGCGGCCGGCACGCACTCGATCACGGGGTACCAGGCGCTCGCGTTCCTGCGCACGCGTCACGCCGTCGGCGACGGCAGCGACCTCGGGCGCATCTCGATCCAGCAGACGTTCCTCGCATCCCTCGCCCGCACGCTCCAGTCGACCGGCACCCTCGCCAACCCGATCAAGCTGTACTCGATCGCCAAGGCGGTGCTGGCCAACATGACGCTCTCGCAGGGCCTGCGGGATGCGGGCCGGCTGGTCTCGGTCGCGAGGGCGATGCAGGACATCGACCTCGACAAGATCGCGTTCATCCAGTACCCCACGGCGTACACGTGGGACTTCAGCGCCGTCGAGCCCGCGGAGTCCGCGCAGGTCGTGGCGTCGGCGCTGCAGCGGGACGTCGCCGTGGCGTTCAACCCCACCGCCACGGGCAGCGCGTCCTTCGGCACGGTCGAGGCCGGGGTGCCGACCGCGACCCCGAGTCCGACGCCCTCGACGCCGCCCTCGGCCGGCGCGACGCCACTGCCCACGCCCACGACCGCGCCCACTCCGGCGGCCGAGGCGCTGCCGGGCGACGTCACCGGGCAGACGGCGGGCGAGGTCCGGTGCGCCGCGGCGAACTCCGGCTGATCGGCCGTGGGACGCGGGTCGCGTCATCCGGTTCAGGCGCTTCTCAGGCGGAGCGTGCCAGTCTGGCTGGGCTGTGATTCGGTTAGAATCGGGCCTGCCCAGCCCGTCGGCGCGCCGCGGAACCCGCGGACCGCTCGCGTGCCGGGCGAGGAGGGCTGTCCGAGCGGCCGATGGAGCTGGTCTTGAAAACCAGTGGGCAGCAATGCCTCGTGGGTTCGAATCCCACGCCCTCCGCACGGCCCGAGAGATGACGAGAGAGGAGCCGACCGAGTGAGCCGAGCGCCCCAGCCGACTCCCCGATCCGACGACTCCCCGGCGATCGCACGCCACGGGCGGCTCCGCAGCAACGGCGTCTGGACCACCGTCGCCAAGGCCGCCGCATCCGTGCTCGCGGTCGTGCTCGCCTCGGGCACCGCGGTCGCCGCGTACGCCGCATTCGACCTCGCGGCCACCGCGAAGCCCTCGGTCTCGCTCGGCAACGAGTCGGTCCTCGACGGCGTGCCCGACGTGGGCGCGATCGAAGGCGGCGTGAACCTGCTCGTGATCGGCAGCGACAGCCGAGCGGGCCAGGGCGACGGCTTCGGCGACCCGGATGAAGAGACCGCCGTGCTCAACGACGTGAACCTGCTCCTCCACATCTCGGAGGACCACTCGCACGCCGAGGTCGTGAGCTTCCCGCGCGACATGCTCGTCGACGTGCCCGCCGGCTGCACCGACCCCGGTTCGGGCGAGGAACTCTGGGAGCAGTACGACGTCAAGATCAACTCGGTGCTCGCATACGGCGGCATGCCGTGCGTGGTGAAGACGGTCGAGGAACTGACGGGCGTCAGCATCCCGTTCGCCGGCATCGTCCAGTTCATGGGCGCCGCGGCGATCTCCGAGGCGGTCGGCGGCGTGTCGGTCTGCGTGGCCGAGCCGATCGAGGACGAGCACACCGACCTCTACCTCGAGGCCGGCACGCACGAGCTCAAGGGCCTCCAGGCGCTGCAGTTCCTCCGCACGCGCTACGGCGTGGGCGACGGGTCCGACCTCGGCCGGATCTCGAACCAGCAGGTCTTCATGTCGGCGCTCGCGCGCGAGCTGCAGTCCGAGGGCACGCTCACCGACCCGGTGAAGCTGTACTCGATCGCCAAGGCCGCGCTCGACAACATGCAGCTCTCATCGACGCTCACCGACCCTGCCAAGATGGTCTCGATCGCCAAGGCCGCGAAGGACATCGACCTCTCGAAGATCGCGTTCGTGCAGTACCCCACCTCCGAGGTCGACGACTGGGCCGCCGTCGTGCCGACCGATTCGGCCGAGGCCGTCAACCTGGCGCTCCAGCAGGACCTGCCGATGGCCCTCGACCCCACCGCGCTCGACGAGAACAGCTTCGCGTCGGTCGCCGATCCGAACGCCGCGACCGCAGAGCCGACCCCCTCCGAGGAGCCCGTCGACGAGCCCGCCGACGTGCCCGTCGAGACGCCCGCGACCGAGGCACCTGCGCCGACCGAGCAGGCACTGCCGAGCGACGTCACGGGCCAGACCGCGGCCGAGACCCGCTGCTCGGCGGGCCGCACGCTCGCCGACCAGTAGGCGCTGGCCGCGCCATCCGCCGGTCGGGCACGCGTCGCCGCGCCATCCGCTTCACGGGCACGCGGGCGCCGCGCCATCCGATCGCCGGCGCCTCGGCGCTCGATCGCGGCGCCGTTTCAGGAACACGCACGCTGTTCAGGACGCGATCCGGCATCCGAGCCTGAGCAGCCTCCGTTCTCCTGAAACCGCCGAGGTCCGCTCGAATCGTCTTTCGAACGGATGCCGGTTATGATGGCAGTCGCGTTCGCCTTCGGGCGTTCACGAGGAGACGTCGCATAGTCCGGTCGAGTGCACCACCCTGCTAAGGTGGAGTCCCCGTAAGGGGACCGCGGGTTCAAATCCCGCCGTCTCCGCTCTCGAATCGCCGCACCCTCGTGTGTTCGCAGATCTCGTGCCCGCACGCTGCGACCGACGCGAGCGGGACCAAAGCCTCATGGTCCACCGTTCACGCCCCTAGGCTGCCCACCGAGCGAGGCGATTCGGAACTCCGTCTCCGGTTCATCGTGGATGGATCCGGACTCCTCGTGCCAAGGCAGTACGAGGGGGACTTCACCATGGCCGACGAGACCCGCGATCCCGTGATCGGGCCGCCCCTTCCGCCGGAGCGTACGCTGCCGTTCGCGCCGCCGGCATCGGGCAGCATCGCCGGCCGCACGATGCAGGAATCCACGTACAGCCCCAGTCCGCCCGAGCCGCACCTGCCGGCGGACGCGCCGAACGTCCTCATCATCCTCATCGACGACGCGGGCCCGGCTCTGCCGAGCACCCTGGGCGGCGACGTCCGCACGCCGACGCTCGATCGGGTGCGGGCGAACGGTGTCGGCTACAACCGGTTCCACACGACGGCCATGTGCTCGCCCACCCGGGCGTCGCTCCTCACCGGTCGCAACCACCACCGGGTCGGGAACGGCCAGATCGCGGAGCTCGCGAACGACTGGGACGGCTACTCCGGGCACATCCCGAAGAGCAGCGCGACCATGGCGGAGGTGCTGCGGCAGTACGGCTACGCCACCGGCGCGTGGGGCAAGTGGCACAACACGCCCGCCGAGGAGACCACCGTCGCCGGACCGTTCGATCGCTGGCCGACCGGCTACGGGTTCGAGTACTTCTACGGGTTCCTCGCCGGCGAGGCATCCCAGTACGAGCCCAACCTCGTGCGCAACACCACGTCGGTGCTGCCGCCGAAGACGCCCGAGGAGGGGTATCACCTCAGCGAGGACATCGCCGACGACGCGATGGCCTGGCTGCGCAACCACAAGGCCCTCAAGCCCGACCAGCCGTTCTTCATGTACTGGGCGACCGGGGCGCTGCACGGCCCGCACCACATCATGAAGGAGTGGGCCGACAAGTACGCCGGGACCTTCGACGACGGCTGGGACGCATACCGTGAACGCGCCCACGCCGGGGCCAAAGCGACGGGCTGGATCCCCGACGATGCGGAGCTGACCCCGCGGCCCGAGAGCCTCGCGGCGTGGGACGACATCCCCGAGCACCAGAAGCCGTTCCAACGCCGACTGATGGAGGTCGCGGCGGGCTTCGGCGAGCACGCCGATGTGCAGGCGGGCCGGCTCATCGACGAACTCGAGCGCCTCGGCTACGGCGACGACACGATCATCATCTACATCTGGGGCGACAACGGCTCGTCGGGCGAGGGCCAGAACGGCACGATCAGCGAGCTGCTCGCCCAGAACATGATCCCGTCGACGGTCGACCAGCACATCGCCGCGCTCGAGGAGCTGGGCGGACTGGACGCCCTCGGCACGCCCGCCACCGACAACCAGTACCACGCGGCCTGGGCCTGGGCGGGCTCGTCGCCGTACCAGGGGATGAAGCTGCTCGCCTCGCACCTCGGCGGCACGCGCAACCCGATGTTCGTGCAGTGGAACGGCCGCATCGAGCCCGATCCCGTACCGAGGACGCAGTTCCACCACGTCGTCGACGTCGTACCCACGATCTACGAGATCATCGGCATCTCACACCCCGACTCGGTCAACGGCATCCCGCAGGACCCGATCGACGGAATCAGCCTCGCGTACTCGATCGACGATGCGGATGCCGCGGGTCGCCGCCGCACGCAGTACTTCGAGATCATGGGCAGCCGGGCCGTCTACTCCGACGGATGGATGGCCTCGGCGCTCGGCCCGCGCCTGCCATGGGTGCCCGGCGCACCTCCGGGCATCGCGACGTGGACCCCCGACCAAGACCCCTGGGAGCTCTACGACCTCGACCACGACTGGAGCCAGGCGCGAGACCTCGCCGCGGAGCATCCCGAGAAGCTCGCCGAGCTGAAGGAGTTGTTCGCGATCGAGGCGGCGCGCAACGACGCGCTCCCGATCGGCGGCGGACTCTGGGTGCCCGCGCTGCACCCCGAGGACCGGATCAGTCCGCCGTACACGGAGTGGGAACTCAGCGGCGACACCGTGCGCGTGCCGGAGTTCTGCGCTCCGGCGCTCGGCAACCGGCCGAACACGGTGACCATGCAGGTGCACCTCGGCGACCGGGCGAACGGCGTGCTCTACAAGCTCGGCGGGGCCGGCGGCGGGTTGACGTGCTTCTTCGCCGACGGGGTGCTCACCTACGAGTACAACCTGTTCCTGATCCAGCGCACGGTCATCGCGTCGGCATCGGCGGTCCCGGTCGGCGACGTCACGATCGAGGTGCAGACCGACTTCGTCGAGCCGCGGCCCGGCGGCCCCCTCCGGGTCACGCTCCGGGTCGACGGCGCAGAGGCCGCCTCGGGGATCGTGCCGGTCAGTGCTCCGCTGCTGTTCTCGGCGAACGACTGCCTCGACATCGGGCGCGCGTACGGCGGTGCGGTCTCACGGCACTACGCCGACCGCATGCCGTTCGCGTTCGATGGGCGTATCGACCGGGTCCACGTCGCGTACGCGGCTCCGGAAGGAAGGTGACCGGCGCTCAGGTCCAGGGCCCGCGCCATCCGCCCACATCGGCGACGAGATCGTCGGCCGCTGCCGGCCCCCACGTCCCCGGCGCATACGGCTGGATGGGCGACGGGTGGTCGAGGAGTGGCTGCATCACCCGCCAGGCTGCCTCGACGGAGTCCTGGCGGGCGAAGCGGGTCCGGCGGCCTTCCATCGCGGCGTGCAGCAGCACCTCGTACGGGGTCGGCCCTTCGCCGCCCTCGTCGGCGAAGAGCATGTCGAGCGATACCGCGCCGGGCTTCGGTGCATCCGCGCGATGGGCGTTGATCCTGATGCGAACGCCGGTCGTCGGATCGAGCCGGATCACGAGTTGATCGGGCTCGCTGCGCTCGCCGAGCTGGTCGAAGCCGAGCTTCGGTGACGGCTTGAAGACGAGCCGAGCCTCCGTCTGGGTGGTCGGCAGAAGCTTCCCGGTGCGGATGAAGAACGGCACGCCCGACCAGCGCCAGTTCTCGACCTCGAGCCTGAGCGCGCAGAAGGTCTCGGTGGTGGAATCGGCGGCGACACCGTCGATGTCGCGGTACCCGTCGAACTGACCGCGGACGTACCGGCTCGGATCCGCGTCGACGGTCGACCGGAACAGCGCCGTCTGCATGTCCGTGATCGTCTCGATGTCGCCGTGGGAGGGCGCCTCCATCGCGACGGCGGAGAACACCTGCATCAGGTGGTTCACGACGACATCGCGCAGTGCGCCGACCGGGTCGTAGAAGTGACCCCGATCCGAGACGCCGAAGTCCTCCGCCATCGTGATCTGCACGGACTCGACGTAGTTGCGGTTCCACACCGGCTCGAGCATCGTGTTCGCGAACCGCAGGTAGAGGATCTCCTCGAGGCCCATCTTCCCGAGGTAGTGGTCGATCCGGAAGATCTGCGACTCGTCGACGTACCGGTGCAGCTCATCGGCGAGCGCGCGCGCTGACTCGAGGTCGTGGCCGAACGGCTTCTCGATCACGATCCGGGCGTTCGCGGTGAGGCCGGCGACGGAGAGGCCCGAGACGACCTTCGCGAAGAGGCTCGGCGGGGTCTCGAGGTAGAAGACCGGCGTGGTCGCGCTGCCGAGGGCGCCGGCGACGCGAGCGTAGGTGGACTCGTCGGAGAAGTCGCCGTGCACGTAGGCGAGCCGTGCCGCGAGGCGCGCGAAGACCGCTTCGTCGATCTGCTCGCCCGTTCCCGTGATCGACGACCGGGCGCGATCGACGAGCCGGTCGAGCGTCCAGTCGTCGAATGCGACGCCGAGGATCGGGCAGTCGAGCAGCCCTCGCGCTTCCATGCGGTACAGCGACCTGAACGTCATCACCCTCGCCAGGTCGCCGGTGATCCCGAATATCACCAGCACGTCGGCCCTCGCGTCCTCTGCCACGGATCTGCTCCTTCTTCGCGTCGACGTCGGGCCTCAGCCGGAGGTGCCGCCCAGGCGCCACGACGGCCCGCCGTCGCGTTCCTTCGCGGCGCGGCGAGCCAGGTCGAGGACCGGGCTGACGAGCCCCGGACCGTGGTCGAGCTGGGCGTCGAGGTTCATCGCCGCGCTGATCAGCGCGAGATGGCTGAACGCCTGGGGGAAGTTCCCGAGCTGCTCGCCCGTGAGGCCGATCTCCTCGGAGTAGAGGCCGAGGTGATTCGCATAGGTCAGCATCTTCTCGAAGGTCAGCTCGGCCTCCTCGAGGCGTCCCGATCGCGCGAGCGCGTCAACGTACCAGAACGAGCACATCGTGAACGTGCCTTCGGAGCCACGCAGTCCATCGGGCGACGCACTCGGGTTGTATCGGTACACGAGGCTGTCGGAGACCAGTTCCGCGTCCATCGCGCGCAGCGTCGACAACCACATCGGGTCCATCGGCGCGATGAGCCCCATCAGGGGCATGCGCAGCAGCGACGCATCCAGCACGTCCGTGCCCTCGTACTGCACGAACGCGCCGCGATCCGCATCCCAGCTCTTCGCCATGATCTGCTCGTAGATCGCGTCGCGCTGTTCCTGCCATCGCGCGATCGGCGCCGGTCGACCACGCGACTGCGCCAGGCGGATGCCGCGGTCGAGCGCGATCCAGCACATGACCCGCCCGTACGTGAACGGCTTCTGTCCGCCCCGGGTCTCCCAGATCCCCTCCTCGGGCTGGTTCCAGTTGTCGCAGACCCAGTCGAGCATCGCGGCCATGTTCCGCCACGCCACGTTCGCGACCTCGAGGCCGTTCGAGTCGGCGAGGAAGATCGAGTCCATGGCTTCGCCGAAGATGTCGAGCTGCAGTTGGTCTGCCGCGCCGTTGCCGATGCGCACGGGCCTCGATCCCTTGTAGCCGTCCCAGTGCTCGAGGCTCTCCTCGACGAGGTCCGACGACCCGTCGACCCGGTACATGATGTCCAATCTCCCCGAGCGGTCGCGCACGCTCTCGTGGATCCGGTCCATCAACCAGACCCCGAAGGCCGCGGCCTCCTCGGTGTAGCCGAGACCGAGCAACGCATAGACCGAGAACGACGCATCGCGGACCCACGTGTACCGGTAGTCCCAGTTCCGCTCGCCGCCGACCTGTTCCGGAAGCCCTGCCGTCGGCGCGGCGACCAGGGCACCGGTCGGCGCGTACGTCATCAGCTTCAGGGTGATCGCCGAACGCTCGACCATCTCCCGCCATCGCCCCCGGTAGGTGGAACGGCTGGTCCAGTCCTTCCAGTACCGGCTCGTCCCGAGCAGCAGCGCCTCGACCTCGGCGGGTGAGATCCGCTGGGGAGCCGCTCCACCGGTGTCCAGCACGATCCCCGTGGTCTCGCCCGCGTTCAGGGAGCCGGTGATCCGGATGCCCTGGCCGACGCGTTCGATCGTGCCGGCGCGCTCCGTGCCGTGCAGGACGGGGTCGCCGACCCGATGCACCGTGAGCGACTGGTCACCGGCGGTGAAGATGACGCCCGTCCCGTCCTCGCCGGCCCGGATCTCGTGCGCCGTGCGACCGTAGTCGAAGCGCGGCTGGATCTCGCCCTCGAAGGCCATCGTCCCCCGCACCACGCGGAGCATGCGCACGAGTCGGTGCTGGTCGGTCGCCTCCGATCCCAGCACGGGCATGAAGTCGACGACCTCTCCCACGCCGTCCTCGGTCATGAACCGCGTGACGAGGATGGCGGTGTCGGGCAGGTACAGCTGCCGGGTCACGAAGTCGTCGGTGACCGGCCGGATCCGGCAGAACCCTCCGCCTTCCGCGTCGAGCAGCGCTCCGAAGATGCTCGGCGAATCGAACCGCGGAGCGCAGAACCAGTCGATCGTTCCGTTGGTGTCCACCAACGCGGCGGTCTGCAGATCGCCGATCAGGCCATGATCCTCGATGCTCGGGTAGTCACCCATGAGGTCCCCGTCCCCGTTCCCGTCCCCCCGGACGCTCCATCCCCATGCTGGCATGCGAGGTCGCAACGGGGCAGGATTTCCGCGAAGTGACGGCGTCCGCCCGCCGACCTACTGTGGGGACCGTGGACATCCAGCAGGCGCAGGCCTTCATCACCCTCGCCGAGGAGCTGCACTTCGGCCGTGCGGCGGCACGCCTGCACATGGCCCAGCCACCGCTGAGTCGCCTCATCCGGGGCCTCGAAGCCGACCTCGGCGTCCCGCTGTTCGAGCGCAGCACGCGCAACGTGCGCCTCACGCCCCAGGGCGAGGCGCTCGTCGAGCCCGCCCGCGAGCTCGTGATGCTCTCGCAGCGCATGACCGAGATCGCGCGCCGCGCCGACGCCGGCGAGATCGGCCGGCTGCGACTGGGATTCTCAGGCGCGTCCGTGAATCACCTCATCGCCGAGCTCGCGCGCGGCGTGCGTCGGGAGCGGCCCGGCCTGTCGGTGGAACTGCACAGCGCGCAACTCTCGCATGCGGGCCTCGGCCGGCTCCTCGACGGGTCGCTCGACGCTGTCATCGGGCGATGGGACTTCCTGCCCGCCGGCATCGACTCCCGCATCCTCGCGCGCGAGCGGTTGCTCGTCGCGCTGCCCGAGTCCCACCGGCTCGCCCGCCGCGCGAAGCTCGTCGCCGCGGACCTCGCCGACGAGCCGTGGGTCGTGCTGCCGGGCGGAAGCGGTGCGACGCTCTCGAACCGGCTGCACGTGCTCGGGCAGCAGGGCCGATTCGTCCCGCGGATCGTGCAGACGGTCGCGGACTCGGCGACCGAGCTGCTGCTCGTCGACGCCGGCGTCGGGATCGCGCTGACGTTCTCGGGCGTGCGCGACAACCTGCCGACGAACGGCGTCGTGTTCCGCGAGCTCGAACCCGACCTCGGCGTCGTCGAGGTCCGGCTGGCCTGGCGTTCGGGGAACGACAGCCCGGCGCTCCGGGTCGCGATCGAGGCATCCCGGCGCATGCTGCCCGACGGTCGGTGAGGTCGCCCTATCGATCCAGCCAGGCCAGGACGCGCTCGCGGTCGCCGTCGAAGTGCGGCGGCGCCTGCGAGTAGTCGACCTCGCCGCTGGCGTACCCGATCGGATGGCGCACCGTCGGGATGACGCGTGCCCCGCGACCGGCGGGGGCCACCGGGTCGAGGCCAAGGCTCTCGGCGAACCGCACGCCGCCGTCGACGCCGAGGATCGGCCCGCTCGGGACGCCCGCGGCGCGGAGGAGCTCGAACCATTCGTCGGCACCGCGAGTGCGCAGTCGGTCCGTGAGGAGGTCGCGCAGCGCGTCGCGATGCCGGTTGCGCGCGCCCATCGTCGCGTACTGCGCGTCGTCGGCGAGCTGCGGCATCCCGAGCACCTCGCACAGCCGCGCGAACTGCGCGTCGTTGCCCACGGCGAGCACGAGGTCGCGATCGGCGGTCGGGAACGGCTCGTACGGCGCGAGGCTGGGATGCGCATTGCCCATGCGGCGCGGCACGACGTCGCCCGCGACGAACGCCGAGGTCTGGTTGACCATGCCCGAGAGGATCGAGGACAGGAGGTTCACCTCGATGCGGTCGCCCCGCCTCGTCGCGTGTCGGGCGTTCAGTGCCGCGAGGATGCCCGCGGTCGCGTGGAGCCCGGTGATCACGTCGACGAGCGCCACGCCCGCCTTCGTCGGCCCGCCGTCGGGCGAGCCGGTGACGTCCATGAGCCCCGAGACCGCTTGGGCGAGGAGGTCGTACCCGGGAAGGTCGATCCCGCCGGCGGTGCCGAAGCCGGTGATCGATGCGTACACGAGGCGCGGATGCCTCGCGCGCAGCGTCTCGAAGTCGAGCCCGAAGCGCTGCAGCCCGCCCGGCTTGAAGTTCTCGACGAGGACGTCGGCGCGCTCGACGATGCGGTGCACGATCGCGAGCTGCTCCGGCTCGGCGAAGTCGAGCGCGATCGAGTACTTGTTGCGGTTCACGGAGAGGTAGTACGTGCCCTCGCCGTCCCGCTCCGGCGGCACCCAGGTCCGGGTGTCGTCGCCGCGCGGACCCTCGACCTTGATGACGAGCGCGCCCATGTCGGCGAGGAGCATCGTCGCGTACGGTCCGGCGAGGACCCGGCTGAGGTCGGCGACGACGATGCCCGCGAGCGGGCCGGTCGCGGGCCGTCCGAACAGCGCCTCGAGGTCGTCGGTCATTCGGCCAGTTTGGTCAATGCGGGATGCGCCATCCGCCATTGATACCGAACCGGTATCGATCGTGACCGGATGGCACATCGGACGACACGAGTGAGGACCGTCTGCCGCACACTCGTAGCAGCGTCTCGAAGAGGAGTGACCTGTGACCACCACGACTGCCGGCCCGCGTTCCGCCAGCGACCTGATGAACCTCGACGACGAGTTCAGCGAGGCAGAGCTCGACGTGCGCGCCACGGTGCGCGAGTTCGTCGACCGCCGCATCCGCCCGAACATCGCGGATTGGTTCGACCGAGGCGTCTTCCCCCTCGAGCTCGTTCCCGAGATGGCCGAGCTCGGCCTGCTGGGCATGCATCTCGAGGGATACGGCTGCGCCGGGCGCTCCGCCGTCGAGTACGGGCTCGCGATGCAGGAGCTCGAGGCCGGCGATTCGGGCATCCGCACGTTCGTGTCGGTGCAGGGCTCGCTGGCGATGTCCGCGATCCGGAAGTTCGGCTCCGAGGAGCAGAAGACGGCCTGGCTGCCCCGGATGGCGCGCGGCGAGGTCATCGGATGCTTCGGGCTCACCGAGCCGACGGCGGGTTCCGACCCGTCGAGCATGTCCACGAACGCGCGCCTCGAGGACGGCGAGTGGGTCCTGAACGGCTCGAAGCGCTGGATCGGACTGGCGTCGGTCGCCGACCTCGCGGTGATCTGGGCGAAGACCGACGATGGCGTTCGCGGCTTCGTCGTGCCGACAGACAGCCCCGGGTTCACGGCCACCGCGATCCAGCCCAAGCTCTCCATGCGGGCCTCGATCCAGTGCGACATCGAGCTCGTCGACGTGCGCCTGCCCGAGGACGCCGTGCTGCCCGGCGTGGTCGGCCTGAAGGGCCCGTTCTCCTGCCTCAACGAGGCGCGGTACGGCATCGCCTGGGGTGCGGTGGGTGCGGCACGTGACAGCTTCGACCAGGCGCTCGCGTACGCGCTCGAACGCACGCAGTTCGACAAGCCCATCGCGGCATTCCAGCTCACCCAGCAGAAGCTCGTGAACTGGGCGCTCGAGATCCAGAAGGCGCAGATGCTGGCACTGCGGCTCGGTCGCCTGAAGGACACCGGCAGGATCGAGCCCCACATGATCTCGGTCGCGAAGCTCAACAACACGCGCATCGCCATCGACATCGCCCGCGACGCCCGCACGGTGTTCGGGGGCAACGGGATCACGCTCGACCACTCTCCGCTCCGCCACGCGAACAACCTCGAGTCCGTGCGCACCTACGAGGGCACCGACGAGGTGCACACGCTCGTGATCGGGCAGCACCTCACCGGGCTCGCGGCCTTCCGCGGCTGAGCCGGAGAAGCAGACCCGGTTGCGCGTCGGCCTCGCGCACGCCCGCCGGAGGATAATTGCCGGATGCCGAAGATCTCCGCCCCGACGGTCGCCGAGCACCGGGCGGCGCAGCGTGCTGCGCTCGTCGAGGCCGGGGGGCGGATCCTGGTCGAGGACGGAATGGCGGGCATCACCGCCCGTACGGTGACCGAGCGTGCCGGCTTGGCGCGCTCGAGCTTCTACGACTACTTCCCGTCGAAGGACGACCTGCTCGTGGCGATCGCGATCGACGTGTTCGCCGCGTGGGACGCCGAGATCGAGCAGGCGCTGGCGGAGGTCGAGGCCGGCCTCCCGAAGCTGCGCGCGCTGGTCGACGCGACGATGGCGATGACCGCCGACGGCCGGCACGACCTCGCCGGTGCGCTGCGCGAGGCCGACCTGCACCCCAGCCGGTACGAGGACCTCATGGTGATGCATGACGCGCTGCTCCGTCCGCTCGTGCAGGTCCTCGCCGACGCCGGGGAAGCCGAGCCCGAACGGTCGGCCATGCTCGTCCAGGGTGTGCTCGGCGCGGGCATCCAGCTCGTGACGCACGGTGTCGATCATCGCCAGGTCGCTGCGGACGTGTACCGCGTGCTCACCCAGGGGGTGTTCGGGTAGGCGCAACGCGACGCGACGGCGGCGTGCCGGCCGGTCGCGAGGTGCAGCATGCCGTGCGGCGCCCCGCCGCGTCAAGCCAGTGCTGCGCATGCAGCGCCCCGGTAGACTCGGGCCACCGATCGGCGGCGAGCCGGCGGGGGGAATGGACCTTCGGAGCTGATCGATGGGCGTCGATGGCGGAACGACCTCGGGGGAGGGGGCGTCGCCGACGCATGCCGACCCGCAGGCACCGAGCGTCCGCCCTGCCGAGCCATCCCGACCGCGTCACGGACCCTGGTATCCGCTGACCATCGCCGTCTGGCTGTTCTGCCTCCTCGTCACCGCGCTGCTGCTGTTCAGCCCGGTTCCGTTCGGCTTCGCCAACCGTTCGCTGCACCTCGTGCTCGACTCCGTCGATGCCTGCATCGCCCTGTTCGTGGCGTACCTGCTGCATAACCGGTTCCTCCGCGGATGGCGCCTGCAGGACTGGCTCCTGACCGAGGCGATGCTGCTCCTCGCCGTCGCGGGCCTCGGACTCAGCTACATCCTCGAGGAGCTGATCGGCGTACGGGACGGACGGCTCAACGTCTGGCTGCCCCTCATCGTGCGAGTCAGTGGTGCGGTCCTCGTGCTGGCCGCGGCACTCGTCGGTGCGCGAACCGCTCCACGGGTGCTTCGGCGGTGGACGCTGGCTGCGCCGGCGCTGCTCATCGCCCTGTGCTGGGTGGTGCTGTGGGGCGTGCGCGACGCGCTCCCGGTGGCGCTCGATCCACCGCCCGACGACACGGTCACGCCGCTCATCACCGGACACCCGGTGCTCCTCGCCATCCAGGCCGCCGGCGCGGCCTGCTTCCTCGTCGCGTCGGTGAGCTTCGCCCGCCAGGCCGCACGCCGCGACGACGAGCTGTTGCGCTGGTTCGCACCCGCCTTCACGCTCGCCGCGTTCGCGCGGATCAACTACCTGCTCTTCCCCTCGATCTACACCGATTGGCTGTACACGGGCGACCTGCTCCGCACGGGCTGCTACCTGCTGCTCATGATCGGTGCGCTGCGCGAGTTGCAGCACTACTGGAGCGACCAGACGCGATCGGCCGTGCGCGAGGACCGTCGCCGACTCGCGCGCGAGCTGCACGACGGCCTGCTGCAGGAGCTCGCCTACATCCGGATCGAGACGAACGGCATCCCGCCGGGTTCGTCCAAGCGCCACATCGCCGATGCGACCGAGCGCGCGCTCGACGAGGCGCGTGCGGCGGTGAACGCACTCGGGCAGGTCGGCGACGAATCGCTCGGGTTCGTCCTGCACCGCACGGCGCGCGAGCTCGCGGAGCGTCACCGCGTCGACCTCGAGGTCGACCTCGACGATTCCATCCAGGTCGACCGCGATCAGCGCCACGCCCTCATGAGGATCACCCGTGAGGCGGTGCTCAACGGCGTGCGCCACGGCGGAGCGAACAACGTGCGCATCCAGCTCGAACGCGACAACGGCCAGCGCCGGCTCACGATCACCGACGACGGGTCCGGCTTCGATTGGGCGTCCGCGTCGGCGACCGCCTCGCCGGACGGATCCGGCGGGTATGGGCTGGTCAGCATGGAGGACCGCGCCCGCGGGCTGCCGGGCGAGTTGCAGATCCGGTCATCGCCGGGAGAAGGCTGCGTGGTGACGGTGACGTGGTAGCCGAGGTCATCCGGGCGGTCATCGCCGACGACGACGCGCGGCTTCGCGATGCGGTGCGCAGGGGCCTCGATACCGGCGGATGTCGCGTGGTCGGAGTCGCGAAGAACGCCGACGAGGCGATCGAGCTCACGGTCCGGCAGCGACCGGATGTCGCGCTGCTGGACATCCACATGCCGGGCAACGGCATCCGGGCCGCCCAGGAGATCCGCCGCACCGCCCCCGACACCGCGATCGTCATGCTCACCCAGTCGCGCGACGACGACGACCTGTTCGATTCGCTGCGCGCCGGGGCCGTCGGCTACCTGCTCAAGGACGCCGACCCCACCACCCTCGTCCCCTCGCTGCGCGGCGTGCTCGCGGGCGAGGCGGCGATGCCGCCGGCCCTCGTGGCTCGCGTGCTCGACGAGTTCCGCGCTCCCACCCGGCGCCGCTTCGGCCGGTCGTCGGCGGCGGCCGGCAAGCTCAGCGCCCGCGAGTGGGAGGTCATGGAGTTACTGAGCCGCGGGCTCAGCACCGAGCAGGTGGCGACGCGGCTCTTCCTGTCGCCGACCACGGTGCGCGTGCACGTGTCGTCCGTGCTCAAGAAGCTCGCGGTCCGCGACCGCGAGAGCGCCCTCCGCCTGCTCAGCGGCGATTGACAGCGGAAAGCCCCGAGCGGCGTGAGTGTGCTCGGGGCCTTCCGGTCTGGGGAGCCTTACTTCAGCTTGAAGATTGCCGCGATGGAGGAGCCATCTCGAGCGGTCATGGTGACCCTGTAGCACGACCCCGGCTTCTTCGGAGTCGCCCAGTTCTGGATGTATTGCCCCGCCGTGGCGTCATACCGCAGCTGCGTGCCGCCGGTGACGGTGAACTCGATCTCGTCGGTGATGACGTCCGAGCCGACGCACGTGACCTCCGCCGCGGCGAACTTCGTGACCTCCGACAGCGACGTCAGTTCGGTCGTTCCCGCGAAGATCTCGAACTTCATCGGCACGGTGCTGCCGCCCTTCACGGTGTTCAGTACGCCGGCCATGTCAACGGGGCTGGTGAAGCCCTTGACGTTCCAGGCGAGTACCTCGTAGGTCAGCGACGTCGTCGCGACGTTGCCGGCACGGTCGATCGCCGTCGCGGTGAACTTGTGCGTACCGACTTCAGTCCCACCGCCGGTGACCTTGCACGGCGTCACGAGACCGGAGAGCGCGTCCTCGGCGATGCAGTTCGGCGCGGACGGCACCGCTCCGAAGTAGTGCTTCGAGCCGAAGTCCCCTACGAACGCCAACGTAGGCTTGGTGAGGTCGACATCGATGTCCGAGACGGTGTCGTTTCCCGTGTTCCCGGCGACGTCGGTAGCCGTGCCGGAAACCGACTGGTCCTCACCCTCGCCGAGAACGGTGTCGTCGGTGCAGCCTGCGATCTTGGACGTCTCGTCGTCGCACTCGAAGTGGACGGTGACCGGCGTCTTGAACCATCCGCTTTCCGGCTTCGCGGGTGCGTAGCTGCCCTCGATCGTCGGGGCGACCGTGTCGACCTTCAGGCCCGAGACCGAGGTCGTGGCGGTGTTGCCCGCTCGGTCCGTCGCCGTTCCAGTGGCGCTGCCGGCAGACGTGTCGGTGATCGTCGTGCTGCCGAGGCAGGTGTCGATCTTCGAGAGCGCGTCGGCGCACTCGAAGCCCACCTGGACCGCCGTGCGGTACCAGCCGTTGGAACCGTCGGGTGCGGCCGGGTTCAGCGTTGCGCTGATGCCGGGAGCGACCGAGTCGATGTTGATGCCCGAGACGACGTCGGTCGCGGTGTTGCCCGCCCAGTCCACAGCGGTGCCGGTGTAGGTCTGGTCGGCGCCGTCGCCGAGTGTGGTGTCGGGCCCGCACGACTGGAAGCCAGAGCCACCGTCTGCACACGTGAAATCGATCCCGACGGGGGTTTTGAACCAGCCGTTCGCGTTCGGGTCAGCGGGCGAGAGGACGTGTGAGATCGTCGGTTTCCCGGTGTCGACGATCCTGTATGTCGCCGACGCGGTCGTCGCCTTCAGGCCGCCCTTATCGGTGTAGTCGCAGGTCGCGGTGAGCGTGCCCAAGCCGTTCGTCAGCGTGCCGGTCATCACCGGTGAGGGGATGGTGATCGGGTCGTCCTCCGCGTCGATCACCGAACAGGTCGGAGTGGGCTCGGATCCGATCTCGTAGAGGTCCGACGTCACTCCCTCCACCGAAACCTTCGGAGCCGTGTTGGGGTACGTGACCGTGATCGGGATCTTCACTTGATTGTCGAAACCACCGGCGGGAGCCGACTGGATGGTGACCGTCACGACACCGCTCACCGCCGTACTGGACGCCGTGAAGTACACCGGCGTGAACGTGTTATCGCATTCGGTGAGTGTGAGGGGATCGGGTGAGGCGGTGATGCCCTGCGGCGTGACGATGTCGAGCACCAACGGGGGGTCGCCAGAGTCGATATTGCACATCGGGTCGCCATCGCCGCCGGTACCGATCACTCGGATTCCGCCAGCGCCGGCCTTACCGGTGCCGGCCTCGAGCACGAGTGCACCGGACACGCTGTCGGTGATCGTGCCCTGGATATTGTCGGCGTAGGCGACGAGCGAGGCGCCGAGGACCGACGCCACGGTCAGCGCCGCGAACGCGCCGGCCATTCCCGTTCGGGTCAGGGTTCGTTGCATGAGGGAGTTCCGCTTTCGGGTCCGCGGCGCGCCCCGGGCGGGCAGGCCATCCTCGACGGTAAGCGGCATCCCGGCCTCGGAAGAACGTTTCAGGCGTTCAAACACCTGAACAGGCCCCGATCTGGGGGTGCGGCTCGGCCCCGTGCGGGAAGTCGGTGGCGAAGCGTAGACTCCACTCTGTTTCACGAGAACGAAGGAGTCTGCGATGCGACGTCTCGCCATGCCCGCCGTACTCATGTTCGCCGGTGCACTCGCCTTGTCGGGGTGCGCGGCCGATGGAGGCGGTGACAGCGCTGGTTCGTCCGAAGACAACTGCACCACCGTTGCCACCGAGGTCCGCGACATCTCGAACGGCGTGCAGAACAACCTGGCCAATCCCGCATCGGTCGACGACCTGGAGGAGTACCTCGACGAGGCGAAGTCCCGTTCGGAAGAGGCTGCCGGTGAGGCCGAGAGCGACGACCTCGAGAGCGCGGTCGACGACTTCACCGCGACGCTCGAGGGCGTGTCGGAGTACGCCGACGGCCTGACCGAGGGCCCGTCCGAGGAGGACCCCGAGGCCACCGTCGTCGAGCAGGACCCCGACGCCCAGGCCGAGCAGCAGACCGCTGTGCAGGAAGCGGCTGTGGCCGTGGCCGACGTCTGCACGTCCGACGAGGAGTAGCCGGCCCGGCGTCCATGACGCCGATCCCCCGACCTCCTGAACGGCCGGAGTGCGGAACGCCCGCACTCCGGCCGTTCGTGCGAGCGGCGCCGGCTGTCAAGCGGCCCCGGGCGGAGGTGTGCGCCGCCTACGATGGCGTGAGGCTGACCGTTGGGGGACGAATTGCACACTTGGCCCGGATCGACCTACCCGCTGGGTGCGACGTTCGACGGCAACGGCACGAACTTCGCGTTGTTCAGCGAGGTGGCCGAGCGCGTCGAGCTCTGCCTGTTCGACGACGACCGCGTCGAGACCCGGGTCGAGCTCATCGAGGTCGACGCCTTCATCTGGCACGCCTACCTGCCGCAGGTCCAGCCCGGCCAGCGCTACGGCTACCGTGTCCACGGGCCGAACGACCCGGCGAAGGGGCTGCGGTGCAACCCGAGCAAGCTGCTGCTGGACCCCTACGCGAAGGCGGTCGACGGCGCGCTGGACTGGAACCAGTCGCTGTTCGGCTATCCGTTCGGCAAGCCCGACGGCCGCAACGACGACGACTCGGCCGCGAGCATGATGCTCGGGGTCGTGACGAACCCGTTCTTCGACTGGTCGGGCGACCGCCAGCCCAAGACGCCGTACGCCTCGACGTTCATCTACGAGGCGCATGTGAAGGGACTGACCGAGTCGCTTCCCGGCATCCCCGACGAGATCCGCGGCACCTACGCGGGCATCGGGCATCCCGTCGTGATCGACCACCTCGTCAAGCTCGGCGTGACCGCCATCGAGCTCATGCCCGTGCACCAGTTCGTCAACGACGGCACGCTCCAGGAGAAGGGGCTGTCGAACTACTGGGGGTACAACACCATCGCGTTCTTCGCGCCGCACAACGCCTACGCGTCGACCGGCCAGCGCGGCGAGCAGGTGCAGGAATTCAAGGCGATGGTCAAGTCGCTGCACGCCGCGGGCATCGAGGTGATCCTCGACGTCGTCTACAACCACACCGCCGAGGGCAACCACCTCGGGCCGACGCTCTCCATGCGCGGCATCGACAATGCCGCCTACTACCGGCTCGTCGACGACGACAAGCGGTACTACATGGACTACACGGGCACCGGCAACTCGCTGAACGTGGGCCACCCGCACGCGCTGCAGCTCATCATGGACTCGCTGCGGTACTGGGTGCTCGACATGCACGTCGACGGCTTCCGATTCGACCTCGCGTCCACCCTCGCGCGCGAGTTCTACGAGGTCGACCGGCTCGCCGCCTTCTTCGAGCTCGTGCAGCAGGACCCCGTGGTCTCGCAGGTCAAGCTCATCGCCGAGCCGTGGGACGTCGGCCCGGGCGGCTACCAGGTGGGCAACTTCCCTCCGCAGTGGACCGAGTGGAACGGCAAGTACCGTGACACCGTGCGCGACTTCTGGCGCGGCGAACCCGCGACGCTCGGTGAGTTCGCGTCGCGATTCACCGGGTCGGCCGACCTGTACGAGCACTCGGGCCGCCGCCCCGTGGCATCCATCAACTTCGTGACCGCGCACGACGGCTTCACCATCCGCGACCTCGTCTCGTACAACGAGAAGCACAACGACGCCAACGGCGAGGACAACAACGACGGCGAATCGCACAACCGCTCCTACAACCTCGGCGTCGAGGGGCCCACCGACGACCCCGACATCCTCACGTTGCGCGCGCGCCAGCAGCGCAACTTCATCGCCACGCTGCTGCTCTCGCAGGGCGTCCCGATGCTCCTCCACGGCGACGAGCTGGGCCGCACCCAGCAGGGCAACAACAACGTCTACGCCCAGGACAACGAACTCAGCTGGGTCGACTGGGATCACGCCGACCAGCCGCTCATCGAGTTCACGGCAGCCGTGGCGAAGCTGCGCGCCGAGCACCCCACCTTCCGGCGCAGCCGGTTCTTCGACGGGCGTCCGGTGCGCCGCGGCGAGGGCGACCCGGTTCCCGACATCGTGTGGCTGCGCCCCGACGGCTCGACCATGGAGCCCGAGGACTGGGACGCGGGCTTCGGCAGGGCGATCGGCGTCTTCCTGAACGGCGAGGGCATCCGCGAGCGCGACCGGCGCGGCGAACGCATCGTCGACCGGCACTTCATCGTGCTCTTCAACGCGCACGACGACACGGTCGAGTTCACCCTGCCGATGCACGAGTTCTCGCCCGAATGGGAAGTGCTGATCGACACGGCGGGCAAGCGCGCCGACAGCGACCCGATCCAGCCGGGCGGCACGATCCCGCTCGAGCAGCGTTCGCTCGTGGTGCTCTGCCAGCACGACCCCACCCCCGACGAGGTCGACCATTCCGTCGCGGCGTCGCTGTCGGCGATGGTGGCCGCCTCGAAGGAGGAGGCGCCGGCGCCGAAGGCCGAGGCGGGCAGGTGACCCCGGCCCGCGAACCGCGCTCGACGTATCGGCTGCAGGTTCGTCCGTCGTTCGACCTGCACGATGCGGCAGCGGTCGTCGACTACCTCGACGCGCTCGGCGCCGACTGGATCTACCTCTCGCCGATCCTGCCGTCGCGTGCCGGGTCCGATCACGGCTACGACGTCATCGCGCATGGCGAGGTGGACCGGGCGCGCGGCGGGGCGGCTGGCCTGCACGCGGTGGCGGATGCCGCGCACCGCCGTGGCCGCGGCATCCTGGTCGACATCGTGCCCAACCACGTGGGCGTGGCGGATGCCGCGCAGAACCCGTGGTGGTGGAGCCTCCTGCAGCACGGCACGGACTCCCCGTACGCCGAGGCGTTCGACGTCGACTGGGCGCTCACGGGCGGGCGAGTGCGGATCCCGCTGCTGGGCGGCACGGTCGAGGAGGCGGCCGCCGCCGGCGACCTGCGCGTCGAGCACGGCGAGCTCCGCTACTTCGACCATCGGTTCCCGCTCGCTCCCGGCTCGGCTGACGAGGCCGACGGGGTCGACGCCGCGACGGTGCACGCACGCCAGCACTACGAGCTCGTGCACTGGACACGCGCCGACGCCGAGCTGAACTACCGCCGGTTCTTCGCCGTGAACGAGCTCGCCGGCATCCGAGTCGAGGACCCGGCGGTCTTCGACGCGACGCACGCCGAGATCGTCCGCTGGGTGCGCGACGGCCTCGCCGACGGGTTGCGCGTCGACCATCCCGACGGCCTCGCCGCGCCGGGGGCCTACCTCGACCGGTTGGCGGCGGCGACGGGCGACGCGTACGTGCTCGTCGAGAAGATCCTCGAGGGCGACGAGGCGCTGCCGCCGCACTGGCGGACCGACGGCACGACCGGGTACGACGCGCTCGCCGACGTGGACCGCGTGCTCATCGACCCCGACGGCGAGGACGCGCTCGACGCGCTCGACGCGCGCCTCCGGGAGGCCACGGGCATCGCGGGCGCGACCGACTGGCACGAGCTCATCCACGGCACCAAGCGGGGCGTCGCCGACGGGATCCTCCGCAGCGAGGTGCTCCGGCTCGAGCGCCTGCTGCCCGAGCCCCGTCCGGCCGATGCCGCCGATGCGCTCGCCGAGCTGCTCGCGTGCTTCCCCGTCTACCGTTCGTACCTGCCGGCCGGCCGGCAGCACCTCGACGAGGCGGCGCGGATGGCGCGGGCGCACCGTCCCGAGCTCGGCGGCACGATCGACGCGCTCATGCCCGTCCTCGCCGACCCTGCGCATCCGGTCGCGATCCGGTTCCAGCAGACGAGCGGCATGGTCATGGCCAAGGGCGTCGAGGACACGGCGTTCTACCGGTACACGCGACTCGGGTCGCTGACCGAGGTCGGCGGCGACCCGTCGGAGTTCGCGATCACCGTCGACCGGTTCCACGCGCGGCAGGAACGACGCCTCGCCGAGTGGCCGCATTCCATGACCACGCTGTCGACGCACGACACCAAGCGCGGCGAGGACGTGCGGGCACGCATCGACGCGCTCGCCGAGGCGCCCGAGCGCTGGGCCGCCGAGTTCGAATGGCTGCGATCGTCGGATGGCGCAGGGTCGACCGGCGACGGGCCGTTCGACGCCCTGCTGTGGCAGGCGCTCGTCGGCGCATGGCCGCTGGAGCGCGGGCGAGCGCATGCGTACGCCGAGAAGGCCTCACGCGAGGCATCCGTCTCGACGCACTGGACCCGGCCCGATGAGGCGTTCGAGGCGCGCATGCACGACGTGATCGACCGGGCGTTCGACGACCCGGCGGTGCGCGGGCGCCTCGACGCGTTCGTCGCGTGGCTCGCCCCCGCGGGCTGGTCGAACTCGCTCTCGGCCAAGCTGCTGCAGCTGACCATGCCGGGCGTGCCCGACGTCTACCAGGGCAGCGAGCTGTGGGAGACGAGCCTGGTCGACCCCGACAACCGGCGGCCGGTCGACTTCGCGGTTCGGCGGCGCATGCTCGCCGACCTCGACGACGCGGTCACGCGCGGTGACCTGCCGCCCGTCGACGAGCGCGCGGCCGCGAAGCTGCTCGTCACGTCGCGCGCCCTGCGACTGCGCCGGGATCGGCCCGAGTGGTTCACCCGCTACCGCCGGCTGGAGGTCGTCGACCTCGCCTCGCGGCACGCCATCGCGTTCGACCGCGGCGGGGCCGTGACTGTCGCGACGCGCCTGCCGATCGGGCTGGCGGCGCGCGTGGGCGCGGAACCTGCGGCATGCGCCCCGCCCGGGGCGTGGGGCGACACGGTCGTCATCACGCGGCACGAGCCGCTCGTCGACGTCCTCACCGGTCGGCGATACGAGGGCGGCGCGCTGCCGCTCGCGGACGTACTGGCAACGTATCCCGTGGCGCTGCTCGCTCCGGCCGACTCCGAGGAGGCACGATGAGCGTCGAGGTCTGGGCGCCGATCCCGGCTCGCGTCGGCCTCCGCCGCGAGGCACAAGCCGACCTCTCCATGGAACGCGGCGACGGGGGCTGGTGGCACGCCGATGTCGAGCTCGCCCCGGGCGACGAGTACGGCTTCGTGCTCGACGACGACGATCGCGCGCTGCCCGATCCTCGCTCACGGCGGCAGCCGAACGGCGTGCACGAGGCGAGCGCCGTATTCGACCTCGGCGCGCACGAGTGGGCGGATGCCGCGTGGACGGGCCGCCAGCTCGCGGGCGGCGTGATCTCCGAGCTGCACGTCGGCACGTACACGCCCGAGGGCACGCTCGATTCGGCGATCGACCGCCTCGACCACCTCGTCGAGCTCGGCATCGACTTCGTCGAGCTGCTGCCGGTCAACGCGTTCAACGGCACGCACAACTGGGGCTACGACGGCGTGCTCTGGTACGCGGTGCATGAGGCGTACGGCGGGCCCGCCGCGTACCAGCGGTTCGTCGATGCCTGCCATTCGCGCGGCCTCGCGGTGATCCAGGACGTGGTGTACAACCACCTCGGGCCGAGCGGCAACTATCTGCCCCGGTTCGGGCCGTACCTGCGCGCGGCCGAGCGCAACACGTGGGGTGAATCCCTGAACCTCGACGAGCCCGAGGTGCGACGGTTCATCGTCGACAACGCGATGATGTGGCTCCGCGACTTCCACGTCGACGGGCTGCGGCTCGACGCGGTGCACGCGCTGCGCGACACATCCGAGCGGCACATCCTGCGCGAGCTCGCCGAGCATGCCGATGCGCTCTCGGCGCACCTCGGCAGGCCCGTGTCGCTCATCGCCGAGTCCGATCTCAACGACCCCACCCTGATCATGCCCCGCGAGGCCGGGGGTTACGGCCTCACCGCGCAGTGGAGCGACGACCACCACCATGCGATGCACGTGGCCCTCACGGGCGAGATCGCGGGCTACTACGCCGACTTCGCACCGCTCGACGCGCTCGTCAAGACGACCTCGGGCGGGTTCTTCCACGACGGCACGTTCTCGTCGTTCCGGGGCCGCGATCACGGCCGGCCGATCGATCCCGACGTTCCGACGTGGCGGCTCGTGACGTTCACGCAGGACCACGATCAAGTGGGGAACCGCGCGGCGGGCGACCGGCTCTCGCCGGCGCTGGGAGAGCGCCGCCTCGCGGTCGCGGCCGTGCTGAACCTGACGAGCCCGTTCACGCCCATGCTGTTCATGGGCGAGGAATGGGGCGCCTCGACACCCTGGCAGTTCTTCACGTCGCATCCGGAACCGGAGCTCGGCCGCGCGACCGCCGAGGGCCGCATGGCCGAGTTCGCGCGCATGGGATGGGACGAGTCCGTCGTGCCCGACCCGCAGGACCCGTCGACCTTCGAGCGCTCCAAGCTCGACTGGTCCGAACCCGATGATCCGGATGGCGCGCACGCGCGGCTGCTCGACCTCCACCGTCGCCTGCTCGCCCTCCGCCGCGCCCGGCCCGAGCTCACCGATCCCGCGTTCGCGCACACCAGCGCCTGGGCGGATGACGCGACCAGGCGGTTCCGCATGGAGCGCGGCGCACCCGACGCCGCCGAGCGCGTGGTCGTGCTCGCGAACCTCGGTCTCATGCCCTGGGAGGTCGGCTTCGACGGCCCCGCCGAGGTGCTCCTCAGCACGGGTCCGGCCATCGCCGACGTCGTGGCGGCCGACGGCATGCTCGTGCTGCCCGGCGAGTCCGCCGCGGTCGTCGCGGTCGCGCGATCTCGGGGCGACCACTGAGGACGCGCGCGGCAGTGGTTCACTAGCCTCCGGCCATGGAGACCCCGAACGCCGGGCGACGCGCCCGCGCCACGATCCGCCGCCCGCAGCCCGTGCTCGCCGCCGGGATCCTCGCGCTCGCCGCGCTCATCACGAGCGGGTGTGCCAGTCCGGCCGCGCCAGCACCGTCCACGGACCCCGCGCCGCCGCCTGAGACGAGCACGCCGACGGCCGAGCCGGATTCCCGGCCGGGTGCGCAGCCCGCGTCCCGGTACGACTTGTCGTGCGATGAACTCGTACCGACCCAGGCGGTCTCGGACATGTTCGACGTGCCGCTCGAGCCGGTCGACCCGCTGGTCACCGCCGCGTCGGCGGGCATCGCGGTGCCGCGCATGACCTCGATCCTCAGCATCGGCGGCCTGGCGTGCGAATGGAGCAACGGCGAGCCGTACAACAGCCAGTACGGCGGCAATCCGGCGTATGCGGGCGTGCTCGTGACCGTGGTGCCCGAGCAGGACACCGGGTGGTCTTCGCGCGCCGCGAGCGCCGGCCTGCCGGCCGACGCGACGTCCTGCGGGCCCGACTTCTGCACGATCCGGCGCGTCGGCGCATCGGGCGCCTGGATCGAGATCTTCGGCTCGGCCGGCCCGGGCACGATCCTCCCGGCCGGCGCGACGGCGTTCGCGGACGCGGCCCTCGCGGCCGTGGACGCGGCGGGCCCGCCCGCACCGGCGCCGGCGATCGAGTCATCGATTCCGGCGGACTGCGACGCACTGGTTCCGCTCGCGACCGTGGAGTCGATCACCGGCACGGCAGGACTGGTCGCGGTCACGACCGGCGGCGGATGGAGCGAATGGGCCGAGGCCCGGGCCATCGCGGGCGACCTGGGCTGCCGGTGGATGCCCACCGACGTCGAGGAGATCGTGGTGGCGGCCGATTGGGTGCGCGGCGGACTGTGGGCGTTCGAGCGCATCCAGGACGCCGGTGCGCTCGTCCCGGCGGCATCCGAGATCTCGGTCCCCGGTGCCGACCGCGCACTCCTTCGGTGCGATGCAGCGTACGGCACGTGCGGGGTCGACCTCCTCGTCGGTCCCGACTGGATCCAAGTGACTGCGCCCGAGGAGGCGTGGGCCGTCGACGTCGCCGAGGAGATCGCGGCCGGCCTCGCCGGCTGAGTCCCGGCCTGCGCGGCTGCGCCTCAGCTCGGGTGACCGGGCAGGTTCAGCTCGTCGGGGTCGACGTCGACGTCGCCCGCGTCGTCGGGGCCGCCGGTTCCCGGCACGGCACGGATGTCGCGGGCATCCACGTCGTCCACGACCTGCTCGGGCACGGGGTCGGCCTGCTTGGCCGCCGTCTCGGCCTCGCTGGCCGGACTCGTGCGATCGTCGTCGGGGTTGGTGTTCGCGCCGGGGACGTCGTCGCTCGACCCGGAGGTGTCGACGCGCTCCGGAGCAGGCGGGAGGTGCTCACCCTCGCCCGCGGCGAAGCGCGAGAGGATGTCGTCGTTGTCGCTCATGCCGTCACGGTACGGCGGCGCTCGGCCCGCGCACAGGGGTTGACGCGCGGTCAGCCCGCCTTCTTCGTGGTCTTCCGTCGCGCGGCCGGCTTGGCGGCGCCGTCGGATGCCGTCTTCTTCGCGGGCGACTTCGCCGTCGACTTCGCCGCCGGCTTGGCGGCCGCCCCCGAACCCGACTTCGCGGTCGACTTCGAGGCCTTCGCGGGCTTCTCATCGGAGCCGCCCCGCTTGGCCGCGATCGACTGCCGCAGCGCCTCCATGAGGTCGATGACCTCGCCGCCCTCCTCCTTCTCGGGCTGCTCCCCGAACGTGGCGGCGGTGTCGATCGCGTCACCCTGCTCGAGCTTGGCCTTGATGAGCGTCCGGAGCTCCTGCTGGTACTCGTCGACGAACTGCTCGGGATCGAAGTCGCCCGAGAGGCTCTCGATGAGCTGCTTGGAGAGCTCGAGCTCCTTGTCGCTGATCCGGGCCTTCTCGTCGAGCGACGGGAACTTCGCCTCGCGGACCTCGTCGTTCCAGAGCAGCGTCTGCACCATGAGCACGTCGCCGAACACGCGCAGCGCGGCGAGTCGCGTCTTCTGTCGCAGCGCCATCCGCACGATCGCGGTGCGCTCGGTCGACTCGAGCGCCTCGCGCAGCAGCACGTACGCCTTGTTCGAGGCGGAGTCGGGTTCGAGATAGTAGCTCTTGTCGAAGCGGATGGGGTCGACCTGCTCGGTCGGCACGAACTCGACGACCTCGATCTCACGGCTGCGCTCGGCCGGCAGCGCCTTGAGGTCCTGATCGGTGATGATGACCGTGCGCTCGCCGTCGTCGTACGCCTTGTCGATGTGCTGGTACGGCACGACCTCGCCGTCGATCTCGCACACGCGCTGGTACCTGATGCGCCCGCCGTCCTTGTCGTGCACCTGGTGCAGTGACACGTCGTGGTCTTCCGTGGCGCTGTACAACTTGACGGGCACATTGACCAGGCCGAATGTGACCGCCCCCTTCCAGACGGCTCGCATGCCCCCAGTACACACCCGCGGATGCCGCGAGCGGTACCCCTTGCGGCCCGCCTACCAGTCCGCGGGTCCGTCGGATCCGGCGGGATACTCGTCGAGCGGAACCCGCCCCTCGCGCCAGGCGGCGAGCACCGGCTCGATGATGCGCCAGCACTCCTCGGCCACGTCGCCGCGGACGGAGAGCGTCGGATCGTCGCCGAGGATGCCCTTCAAGACCTCGCCGTAGGGCAGGAGTGCGCCGGGGACCTGCTGCGCGATGAGCGTCGTCTGCTCGAGCGCGAAGGGGTCGCCGCCACCGTTCATCGTCAGGCCGATCTGCACCTCGCCCGAGCGCAGGTCGAGTTCGATCCAGTCCGAGTGCGGTCGCCCTTCGAGCCCTTCGATGGGCGCCGCGGCGCGGACCACGGCCCGTGCGATCTTGCGCCCCCGCCCGAGCGCCTTGCCCGAGCGCAGGAGGAACGGCACGCCGCGCCACCGGTCGGTGTCGACTCCGACGACGACCTGAGCCAGCGTCTCGGTCCCGAGGTCGGGGTCGACGCCTTCCTCGTCGGCGTACGCGGGCAGGGCGCGCCCGTCGATCTCGCCCGCGCTGTATCGGGCGCGACGGCTCGACGCCACGGGGTCGTCCTCCCAGACGGCCGTCGCGCGCAGCACCGTCGCGATCGCGTCGCGCAGCACGACCTCGTCGACCCGGTCGACGGGCTCCATGGCGATGAGCGCCAGGACCGCGAGCAGGTGGCTCTGGATCATGTCGACGAGCGCTCCCGCGTGGTCGTAGTAGCCGGCTCGGCCCTCGAGGGCGAGCGTCTCGTCGTAGACGATCTCGACGCGCTCGATCACGTCCCGGTTCCAGATCGGCTCGATCAGGCGATTGGCGAACCGCGTCCCGAGGATGTTCAGCACGGTGGCCCTGCCCAGGAAGTGGTCGATGCGGTAGATCTGACGCTCGGGAACGATCCGCGTGAGCAGCTCGTTCAGCCGCCGGGCGCTCTCGAGGTCGGTGCCGAACGGCTTCTCGAGCGCGAGTCGCATCCCGTCGGGCGTGGGGATCCGCTCCAGTTCGGCGCACACGCGTGCTGTGACGGACGGCGGCAGCGCGAAGTAGATCACGGGCACCGCCGCGCACTCGGCGATCAGGTGCGAGAGGTCGTCGGCGTCGGTCGCATCCGCTCGCACGTATCGAGCGGTGTCGACCAGCCGCGCCCGCCGCGGTGCCGGCACCTCGCCGAACGCCTCGGAGACGAGCTCGCGCCACTGGGCATCGGTGCGGTCCTGCAGCCCCGACCCGATCACCTCGAGGTCGAGGTCGTGCGCCGCGAGCAGCGTGCCGAGCCCCGGCAGCAGGAGTCGCTTGGTGAGATCACCGTCGGCGCCCAGGATGAGCAGCGTCGCCGTCGCCGTCATGAGGTCTCCCTCCACCCGCCGGGCCGCGCGCATGCGCGTGCACCCCACGCTAGGCCCGATGACGCACAGGGCGCTGCGATCGGGCACGGGGTTGACACCGTCCGCTTCCAGTGGCCATCGTCGCAGCATGATCGAGCCCACGCCGATCGAGGACTATGCGCTCATCGCGGACGGCGCCTCCGGGGCGCTCGTCTCCCGAGACGGGAGCATCGACTGGCTCTGCCTCCCGCGCTTCGACTCGCCGTCGGTGTTCGCGGCGCTCCTCGGCGGTCCCGAGGCCGGACACTGGTCCCTGCGTCCGACGGCGGACGATGCCCGTGCCGAGCGCGAGTACGTCCCCGGCACGTTCGTGCTGCGCACCACCTGGCGCACGGCGGACGCGGAGGCGGAGGTCGTCGACTTCATGCCGTTCCGAGACGGCCGCAGCAACCTCGCCCGCGTGGTCCGCGGCATCTCGGGGTCCATGGAGTTCGAGGACGTGATCCGGCTCCGGTTCGACTACGGCGACCTGCGGCCGTGGGTTCGCCGGGTGCCGGAGGACGGCGGCGAGGCCATCCTGGCGATCGCCGGTCCCGACGCCGTCGTCATCCGCGGGGTCCCGCACCACGCCGAGGACGGGGCGCACGTCGCGCGCTTCACCGTCTCCGCGGGTGAGGCCATGCATGTCGGCCTCACGCGCTACGCCTCGCACGTCGAGCCGCCGGTCCCGATCGACCTGCCCGGAATCCTTGAGTGGACGATCGACTGGTGGCAGGACTGGGCGTCGCGGAGCAAGCCGCCCTCGCCGTACGACCGCGAGGTTCAGCGGTCCCTCCTCATCCTGCGGGGACTGACGCATGATGAGACGGGCGGCGTGGTCGCGGCGGCGACGACGAGCCTGCCCGAGGAGATCGGCGGCTCGCGCAATTGGGACTACCGGTACGTGTGGCTGCGCGATGCGGCCCTGACGATCGAGGTACTGCTCGACCACGGCTACCGCGAGGAGGCCGAGAAGTGGCGGCGTTGGCTGCTCCGGGCGATCGCCGGCGACCCGTCCCGCATCCAGATCATGTACGACGTGGAGGGCGCCCGCCTCCTCCCCGAGATCGAGTTGGCCCACCTGCCCGGGTATGCCGGCTCGGCCCCCGTCCGCATCGGCAATGCCGCATACACGCAGGTGCAGTGGGACGTCTATGGCGAGGTCATGGTGGCCCTGCATGCGGCGCGCATCGCCGGCGTGCACGAGGACGAGTTCTCGTGGCCGCTCCAGACCGCGCTGCTCGAGTTCCTCGCCGCGAACTGGCAGCGCCCCGATCGGGGGATCTGGGAGATCCGGGGACCCGATCGGCACTTCACGCACTCGAAGGCGATGATCTGGGCGGCCTTCGACCGCGGCGTCCGCGGGATCGAGGAGTTCGGGCTGGACGGCCCGCTCGAGCGGTGGCGACTCGTGCGCGACGAGGTGCACGACGACATCCTGCGTCGCGGCTTCGACGCCGAGCGCGGCACGTTCACCCAGTACTACGGCGGGCGAGGCACGGATGCCGCGCTGCTCCAGCTTCCGCACATCGGGTTCATCGAGGCCGACGACCCCCGCATGCTGGGCACGGTGCGCGCGATCGAGGACGAGTTGCTGCGCGATGGGCTCCTGCTCCGGTACCGCACCGAGACCGACGTCGACGGCCTGCCCGGCGACGAGAACCCCTTCCTCGCATGCTCGTTCTGGCTGGTCGAGCAGTACGCCGCATCCGGTCGCCTCGCCGACGCCAAGGCCTTGATGCAGCGCCTGACGTCGTTCGTCAACGACGTCGGCATGCTGAGCGAGGAGTACGACCCCATCCATCGGCGGCAGATGGGCAACACGCCGCAGGCGCTCTCGCACCTCACGCTCGTGCGTGCGGCCGACGCGATCGGGCGCGTTGTCGAAGGGCGTGCGGACACGCTGCCCGAGGTCCGCGGCGAGTGATCTCCGAGCACCCGCGCCGATGGACTTGACAGGGGATCGCGGCGGTGGTCAGGTCGGAATCGTGGGGAAGCCGACGCCGATCGAGGACTACGCACTCGTTGCCGACGGTGCCGCCGGCGCCCTCGTCTCGCGACACGGGAACATCGACTGGCTCTGCCTGCCCCGCTACGACTCGCCATCGATGTTCGGCGCCCTGCTCGGCGGCGCCGAGGCGGGCCACTGGTCGCTGCATCCGGTCGAGTCGAGCGCCGAGCCGACGCGCGAGTACGTCGAGGGCACGCTCGTGCTGCGAACCACGTGGCGGTCGCCGGATGGCGCGGAAGTGGAGGTGCTCGACTTCATGCCCTTCCGCGACGGCCGCCGCAACCTGATCCGTCGGGTCCGCGGCGTGACCGGCACGATGCGCTTCCGCGGCACGATCCGCTTCCGATTCGACTACGGAAGCCAACGCCCGTGGGTGCGCCAGATCGAGGAGCCCGAGGGACGCGCCGTGCTCGCGGTCGCCGGACCCGAGGCGGTCATCCTCCGGGGGGCGCCGCATCACGCCGAGGACGGTTCGCACGTCACCGAGTTCACGGTCGAGCCGGGCGACGTCGTCGACCTCAAGCTCACCCGGTTCCCGTCGCACCTCGACCCTCCGTCGGGCATCGACGTGGACTCCGAGCTCGACTGGACGATCGACTGGTGGCAGGACTGGACCGGGCGGCGCCGTCGCGCCGAGCCGTACCACCGGGAAGTCGAGCGCTCGCTGTTGGTGCTCCGCGCCCTGACCAACGACGAGACCGGCGGCATCGTCGCGGCGGCGACGACGAGCCTGCCCGAGGAGCTCGGAGGGTCGCGCAACTGGGACTACCGGTACGTGTGGCTGCGGGACGCGGCGCACACCATCGAGGTCCTGCTCGCCCACGGCTATCGGGAGGAGGCGCAGAAGTGGCGCGCCTGGCTGCTGCGCGCCATCGCGGGCGATCCGTCGGCCGTGCAGATCATGTACGACGTCGACGGCGGCCGCCGACTGCCCGAGACCACGCTCGACCACCTGCCCGGCTACGCGGGATCGGCTCCCGTTCGCATCGGGAACGCGGCCTACCGGCAGGCGCAGTGGGATGCGTACGGCGAGGTCATGCTCGCGCTCGCCGCGGCCCGCAACGCGGGGATCGAGGAGACCGAGTTCTCGTGGCCGCTGCAGCGGGAGCTGCTCGACTTCCTGGTCCGGAACTGGCACCGGCCCGACCGCGGCATCTGGGAGATCCGCGGACCGGAGCGGCACTTCACGCACTCGAAGGCGATGGTCTGGGCGGCGCTGCAGTGCGGCATCCTCTCGGTCGAGAAGTTCGACCTGCGCGGGAACGTCGAAATGTGGCGGCAGGTGCGCGACCAGATCCGCGACGACATCCTGCAGCACGGGTTCGACGCCGATCGCGGCACGTTCACGCAGTACTTCGGCGGCGGGGGCACGGATGCCGCGTTGCTGCTGCTTGCACCGATCGGATTCATCGCGCCGGACGATCCGCGCATGCTCGGCACGGTGGAGGCGATCGAGCGGGAGCTGTTGCGCGACGGATTGCTGCTGCGATACCGCACCGAGACCGACGTCGATGGGCTGCCGGGCGACGAGAACCCGTTCCTCGCCTGCTCGTTCTGGCTCGTCGAGCAGTACGCGTCCTCCGGCCGGCTCGACGACGCGACGGCCCTCATGGACCGGCTCGTGGGTTTCGCCAACGACGTCGGCCTGCTGAGCGAGGAGATCGACCCGGCTCGCCGGGCGCACATGGGCAACACGCCGCAGGCGCTCTCGCACCTCTCGCTCGTGCGGGCGGCCGATGCCATCGCGCGCGTGAGCGATCCCGCCGCGCGGGATGCGACCATGGGCGCCGTCCGCGGCTGGTGAGCCGCCAACCGACGCCATCCGGCAGGATGGGGACATGGCGCAGGGCCCGTACCAGCTCGTCGACGTCGATGGACGCCGGCTGCGCCTGACGAGCCTCGACAAGGTCATGTACCCCGAGACGGGCATGACCAAGGGCGAGATGATCGCGTACTACGCCGAGATCGCGCCCACCATGCTGCCGCACGTTGCGGGCCGCGCCATCACGCGCAAGCGCTGGGTCAACGGGGTCGGCACACCCGATCATCCCGCCCAGGCGTTCTTCGAGAAGAACCTCGAGGAGCACGCGCCCGAGTGGATCCGACGCGGTGTGCAGCACCACTCCGACGGCGACAAGTCGTACCCGATCGCCGACAGCCGGGCCACGCTCGTGTGGCTCGCGCAGATGGGCGCGATCGAGCTGCACGTGCCGCAGTGGCGGTTCGATCCGTCGGGGGAGCCCGCGAACCCCGACCGCATGGTGTTCGACCTCGACCCGGGGCCGGGCATGGGCCTCGCCGAGTGTGCCGAGGTCGCGCGGCTGGTCCGTGCCATCCTGCAGCACATGGGACTCGAGGCGGTCCCGGTCACGAGCGGGAGCAAGGGCCTCCAGCTGTACGCCGCGCTCGACGGCTCGCAGACCTCTGAGCAGGTGAGCGCGGTCGCGCACGAGCTCGCGAAAGCGCTCGAGGCCGATCATCCCGATCTCATCGTCTCCAACATGCGCAAGAGCCTGCGCGAGGGCCGGATCCTCATCGACTGGAGCCAGAACAACGCGAACAAGACGACCATCGCGCCGTACTCGCTGCGCGGTCGATTCCGTCCGACCGTGGCGGCCCCGCGCACGTGGGACGAGCTCGACGACCCGGATCTCCGCCATCTCGAGGCCGACGAGGTGGTCGCGTTGGTCGCCGAACGCGGCGATCCGATGCTCGCGGTCACCGCGGCATCCGCCGAGGGCCCGCTCAGCACCTACCTCTCGATGCGCACGGCCGGCTCGACGCCCGAGCCCATGCCCGAGTCGCCGTGGGGGGTGGCGAACGACGGCGACCCGCGGTTCGTGATCCAGGAGCACCACGCTCGCCGACTGCACTACGACCTGCGGCTCGAGCGCGACGGCGTGCTGAAGAGCTGGGCCGTGCCCAAGGGCGTTCCCGAGACCGCCGATCGCAACAACCTCGCCGTGCAGACCGAGGACCACCCCATGCAGTACCTCGTCTTCGAGGGCACGATCCCCGAGGGACAGTACGGCGCGGGCGGCATGACCGTGTGGGATACCGGCACCTACGAGACCGAGAAGTGGCGCGACGACGAGGTGATCTTCACGCTCACGGGTCGCGTCGGCGGGCCGCTCGGTCGCGTGCGACTCGCCCTCATCCGCACGCAGGGCCAGGGCGAGAAGAGCCAGTGGCTGCTGCACCGCATGAAGGAGCAGCACCACGCCGAGGCGGGCGACGGCCGAGCGGATGCCGCGGGCGGGGGCTCGGACGAACCGCCGTGGGCTGCGTCCCGGCCGTCGCGGTCACGCGCGCGCCGCGGCCCCACGCCCTCCGACATCTCGTCGCCGGATTCCGACGATCACCCTCCTGCCGCGGCGATCGAGTTGTCGCCCATGCTCGCCGTGCCCGGCACGGCCGCGCTCGCCGCGGGCGCTGACTGGGCGCTCGAGTGGAAGTGGGACGGCATCCGGCTGCTCGCTCGCGTGGACGACGGCGCGGTCCGGCTGGTCAGTCGGAAGGGCATCGACCAGACCGCGACGTATCCCGACCTGGCCGGCATCGCGCGCGTGCTGCGGGCCGACGCCGTGGTCGATGGCGAGGTGGTCGCGCTCGACGAGCGCGGCCGGCCCGACTTCGGGCTGCTGCAGCAGCGCATGAACCTGACCAAGCCGCGGGAGATCGCCGCGGCCGCGAAGGCCGTGCCTGTGGTGCTGCACCTCTTCGACGTGCTCGAGGTCGCAGGGACGCCGACGCTCGACGAGCCGTACACGCGTCGTCGCGAACGGTTGGAGCGGCTGTTCCGCGCGCGTGACGATGTGCCCGTCGACGTGCCGCCCGTCGTCGACGGCGACCCGGATGCGGCCCTCGACGAGGCGCGGCGGCTCGGCCTCGAGGGGGTCGTGGCGAAACGGCGCCGGTCGACGTATCGGCCGGGCGTCCGCAGCGACGACTGGGTGAAGCTCAAGCTCACCCGCACCCAGGAGGTGGTGATCGGCGGCTACCGCAAGGGCGTCGGCGCACGGGAGGGCCGCATCCGGTCGTTGCTCGTCGGCATCCCCGACTCGGGCGGGCTGCGCTACGCCGGCCGTGTCGGCTCGGGGCTGCGCGAGCGTGATGCCGAGCGGCTGCTGGCGCGGCTCGACGAGCTCCACGAGGCGGCGGCGCCGTTCCACGACGTCCCGGCGACCGACGTGGTCGACGCGGTGTGGGTGCGACCCGAGCTGGTGGGCGAGATCGAGTTCGGCGAGTGGACGCGGACCGGGGTGGCGCGACATCCGAGGTGGCGCGGGCTGCGGCCCGACAAGCGCCCGGATGACGTCGTGCTCGAGACCTGATCGCTCGCGTATCCGAATTCGGCAGAACATCTCGTATTTCGAAGGAAAACGCGAGGAATCATCGACCTGGGGGTCCCACGTCCCCCATTGGGGGGTAAGGTGCGATTCGTGGGCACTCTCTTCTACGGCGACTCAGGAACCCCGGTCGACATCGACGACCGGGCCCTCGCGCACCTCAAGATCGCGATCACGACCAAGCTCCGTCGCGGCGAGAGCTTCATGTTCTCGTGGCGGCACGGCGGCGGCGAGCCGCGCGGCCGCAGCTCGCTTTGGCTGCACCCGGCCATCCCCCTCCGCTTCGTCTTCGAGGCGGTCGAGCCACCCGAACTCAGCCGCGACTGGATCGAGGAACTGATGCGCTCGGCCAACGCGAGCGGCGGCATCGTCATCGACCTGCGCGAGTTCGAGGTCGAGCGCCCGGGTCCGAAGCCGGTCGAGGCCGCCTAGCGTCCCGAGCGGCGGCCGAGGCGTCGTCGACGCCATCAGCGCCGGCGGAGCTCGCCCGCCGCGGGACAGTCGAACGGATCCCGGGCCGCGAGGCCGACCCGATTGAGGTATCGGACCACGATGCCGTAGGAGTCGATGAGGCTCGTCTCGGTGTACGGGACGCCGAGCGACCGGCAGTGCTCGCGCACGATCTCGCGTGCCCTCGCGAGATGCGGACGGGGCATGCTCGGGAACAGGTGATGCTCGACCTGGTGGTTCAACCCGCCCATCAGCGGGCTCGTCCACCGGCCGGTGATGTTCCGGCTGGTGAGGACCTGCTTGGACAGGAAGTCGAGCTTCGCGCCGGCGGGCACGAGCGGCATGCCCTTGTGGTTGGGGGCGAACGAGGCGCCCATGTACACGCCGAACACCGCGAGCTGCACCCCGAGGAACGCGAAGGCCATGCCGAGCGGGAGCGCCCAGAAGACGACGGCGACGTAGAGCGCGATCCGCAGCCCGATGGTCGTGAGCTCGAGGGCGCGGCCCGGGATCGCGCGCCGCTCGAACAGCGAGCGGATCGAGGTCACGTGCAGGTTGATGCCCTCGAGCAGGAGGAGCGGGAAGAACAGCCATCCCTGCCGACGCGTGATCCAGCCCATCAGCCCACGTTGGCGGGCCGCGGATTCTTCCGTGAACGAGATCGTGTCGAACTCGATGTCGGGGTCCTTGCCCCGCTGGTTCGGGTTCGCGTGGTGGCGGGTGTGCTTGGTCATCCACCACTGGTAGCTGATGCCGACCACCGCGGTCGCGACGAGCCGGCCCACGCGGTCGTTCGCCTTGCCCGAGGCGAGGACCGCGCGGTGCGACGCCTCGTGCGCGAAGAACGCGAACTGCGTGAAGATGATGCCGAGCGCCGCGGCGATGAGCAGTTGGAACCAGGAGTCGCCGAGCAGCACGAACCCCGTCACGGCCCCGCCGAGCGCGAGCGCGAGCCCGCCCACGAGCAGCCCGTAGAACCAGGGCGTCCGCCGCAGCAGCCCGCTCTCCTTGATGACCTGGGAGAGCGCCGAGTAGCTCTGCGTGACATGCGGCCGATCGCCGCGGGGGGTGGTGCTGCGCACCGCGCCGAGGCGCGCGGGTACGGCGGAAGAGATGGTCGTGATGATCCGGCCCGTCGTCGTCGACTTCCCAGCCGGTGTGTCACGGGCGACCGCCCGTTGCAGATGCCGCAAGCCTACGGGCCGTGCCTGCGTGTGGGGTGTGGGTTCACACGGACGGACTCGGGACGTACCATGCCCCCCGGTCACTCGCCCGCGTCGTCGACGAGCAGCTGCAGCAGCGCCGTCTCGCGCCCGCCACGGAGGCTGACCAGCCGCCCGTGTTCGTACGCCTCGATGACGCGCGGGTCGACGTAGCTCGCCTTGGCGATCGTCGGCGTGTTGCCGAGCACCTCGCTCGCGTGCACGATCGCCTCGCGAACGGATGCGTCGCGCGCGCGCTTGGTCGACGCCGTACCGAGCTGCGCGAGACGGTCCGCCGCGGCGACGGTGCCCCGCAGCGTGCGGAAGTCCTTCGCGGTGAAGTCGCCGCCCGTGCGTCCGCGGATGTCCTCGTTCACGTCGACCGGTCCGAGCGGGCGCATCCGCCTGCCCTGCTCGTGCGCATAGAGGCGCGACGCGGGCGAGCGGCCCTCCATGCCCCGCACGAAGGCGGCGAGCGCCGGGTCGACGAGCATCAGGTCCTGCGCGATGCCGCCCTTGGCGCGGAACCGCAGGCGCACGGCGTCGGCCCCCTCCAGGCGCGCGTTGCGCACGAGCAGCGTCGTGAGGCCCCGGCTCCGCGCGGTCGCCAGCGACTCCTCCGAGCCGATGCGGATGGCGCCGAGATCCAGTGTGCGGAACGCCGCCGCCAGCACCCGCTCGCGCGTGAGCCCCTCGAGGCCGAGGTCGCGGCCCACGCTGCGGCGCGCGCCGGGCAGCGCCTCGGCGAGGTCGGTCATGCGCAGGAACTTCTCCATGTCCTGCTTCTCGCGCCATACCGGGTGGTAGAGGTACTGGCGGCGGCCGGCCGCGTCGACGCCGACCGCGAGGATGTGCGCGTTCGGCGCCTCGGCGATCCACACGTCCTGCCAGGCGGGCGGGATCGCGAGGTCCGCGATCCGCTCCCGGTCGGCACGGCTGACCGCCGTGCCGTCGGCGTGACGGTACGTGAAGCCGCGGCCGCTGCGGCGGCGCGTGATGCCGGGCGACGCGTACGGTTCGACGCGTCGCAGTCGCGGCATCCGATGCCCCTCAGTGGTTGCGCAGGGCGCTGATGAGCTCGCCCTTGCGCTTGCTGCTGTAGCCGCTCAGGCCCAGTTCCTTCGCCCGCTTCTTCAGTTCGGGGACCGTCCAGTCGTCGTAGTCGCCCGACTTGCCGCCCTTCCGGCCGACGGAGCTGCGACCGCGCGCCGCGGCGGCGTTCGAGATGCGGGCCGCCTTCTCCTTGGAATTGCCCTCGTCGCGAAGCTTCTCGTAGAGCTCCGGATCCTTCAGGGACGATTGCCCTCGTCGGTTCGCCGGCATGATGTGCTCCTTTCCACTCGTGTCAGCCGCCTACAGCGGCTTGCCCCCCGTGACCGGGAGGATCGCGCCCGACGTGTAGGACGCGTCGTCGGACGCGAGGTAGACGTAGGCGCCCGCGAGCTCGGCCGGCTGGCCGGCGCGGCCGAGCGGCGTGTCCTGGCCGAACTTCGGCAGCTTGTCGGGCCACCCCGTCGCCGGGATCAGCGGCGTCCAGATCGGGCCCGGTGCGACCGAGTTGACGCGGATGCCGCGGGGCCCGAGCTCCTCGGCGAGTGCCCGGGTGAATGCGACCAGCGCGGCCTTGGTCATGGCGTAGTCGACCAGGCGCGACGACGGGTCGAAGCCCTGGATCGACGAGGTCGTGATGATCGAGGATCCCGCCGGCATCCGAGGCACGGCGGCTCGCGCGAGGAACACCGTCGCGTACAGGTTGGTGCGCATGACCGCGTCGAAGTCGTCGCTCGGGATCTCGTCGATGCCGCCCCGGTCGCGCTGGTGCGCGGCGTTGAGCACGAGGAGGTCGAGGCCGCCGAGGGCATCGCACGTGCGGTCGACGAGGTCGGTGCAGTGCTGCTCCTCGCGCAGGTCGCCCGGCAGCAGTTCGACGCGCCGGCCGGCGTCCTCGACCCACCGCGCGGTCTCCTCGGCGTCGGACTGCTCGGCGGGCAGGTAGGAGATCGCCACGTCGGCCCCTTCACGCGCGAACGCGATCGCGACCGCGCGTCCGATGCCGGAGTCGCCGCCGGTGATGAGCGCACGGCGGCCGGCGAGCCGCTCGTGCCCGCGGTAGCTGTGCTCGCCGTGATCGGGCTGCGGGCTCATCGCCGGCGTCAGCCCGGGGGGTTGCTGCTCCTGGCGCGGGAACGGCTCGGCGTGGTGCTTGGTCGTCGGGTCGGTCAGATGGTCGGTCACGGGATCCCCCTCGCGTGCATCGTCCGGATCGTCCTGTCCGCATCCACGCTAGGCGCGGGCATCGACGGGGTCGACGGGATTGACAGGGCAGCGGGGTCCGCTCACCATGCGGTCGCGCCGCGGTCGCGGCAGCGCGAGATCCGCCCCCGCTCGGCGCGCGCTCAGAGCGGTATGGTCAGTGCATGGGCACGCTGTTCTACGGCGACGCCGCCACGCCGATCGGCATCGAGGATCGCGCCCTAGCGCACTTGAAGGTCGCGATCATCACCAAGCTGCGCCGTGGCGAGTCGTTCACACTGTCGTGGCAGCACCCCGATGACCAGCCGCGAGGCCGCAGCACGCTCTGGCTGCACCCGAACATCCCGCTCCGGTTCGTATTCGAGGAGCCCGAACCGCCCGACCTGAGTCGAACCTGGATCGAGACGCTCATGCGATCCGCGAACTCGACCGGCGGTATCCAGCTCGTGCCCGAACAGCTCGACACCGGGCCGATCGCGACGGTTGATCCGCTCGCGACCGAACCCGGTGCCGAGAATGCCGCGTCCTGACGCGGCCGAGCGTCCTACGCCCTCAGGTCGGGGTCCGAACCGACGATGCCATCGCTCGTCGGCGGATTCGTCGAACCGGGGGCCACGGTTCCGCCGTAGCCATAGCCGGCCGTGCCCGCAGTGGGCCCGCCGGCGCCGGCCGACGTCTCCTGCCCGCCGTGGACCTCGCCGCGCCATGCGCCGCTCTCGGTCTGCCGCTTCTCGATGTACTCCTTGAAGCGGTGGAGGTCGCGCTTCACCTGGGCGTCATCGAGCTGCAGCGCCGCGCCGGCCTTCTCCACGAAGCCCTCCGGCTCCCACTCGATCGTGAGGTCGATGCGGGTGCGGTCGGGCGAGACCTGACGGAAGTTCACGCGGCCGCGGTGACTCACCTCGGCCGTCGTGCTGCGCCACGCCACGTGGTCGTCAGGCACCTGGTCGGAGATGTCCGCATCGAACTCGCGCTTGACGCCCGCGATCGACACGATCCAGTGCGTCGTGGTGTCGTCGAGCTGGCGCACGGACTCCACGCCGCCCATGAAGTGGGGGAACGACTCGAACTGCGTCCACTGGTCGTAGGCCGTGCGGACCGGCACGTCGACCTCGGTACCCGCGGTGACGGTCGTGCTCATGTTGATCCTCCGTTCCGGACGCGCTGGGTGCGCGCCCTCGGCCACGGTAGGCAGCGGCGGGAACGGGAATCGAGGGGGTTGCAGCGCTCCGGGGCGGCTGGTACGAACAGACTCAGGGGAAGTCCAGCGAGCGATCCGGGGGTGCGCGATGGCGGAGCAGCGAACGGATATCGAGCGGTGGTGGCCTCATCTCTCCATCGACGCCAAGCACGCGGTCCTCGCCGACCCGGCGGGCCCGCTGGCCGAGGTGGTGCGCGAGGAGATCAGCGCGATGACCGGCAGGCCGGCACCCGAGCGGCTCGACGCCGATGACGTCGACTACATCCGGACCCAGGTCGAAGCGGTCGACTGACCGACGTGGCCGTGCCCCGCTGCGTCACTCGATCTCGAACGGCTCGTCCTCAGGCGGCTCGGGCACGTACTGCAGGCCGGCCGTGCTGTTGGCCGAGAGGAGCATCTGCTCGATCCAGAGGCGGTTCAGCTTGGGCGGGCGGTTCCCGCTGAAGATGAACTGGAGCGGGATCGACTCGTGCAGCCACAGGGTCGTGCGTCCGCTGCCGTGCTCGATGCCGTGATCCCACGTCATGGCGAAGCTCTCGGACCGACGCAGCTTGTTGATGATGGCCACCCGCAGATGCGCGAGCGTCCGATCCTCGATCTCGATCTCCCGGTTGGAGGAGTTGTAGATGAGCTTGCCCATGGCGGAATGCTAACGAACACGGACGGCCTTCGGAGCACTCTCGCGTGAGGAGCGGGTCAGGGATGACGAACGATGAAGGACTTCCGGCGATCCGGCGGCTCGAGGACCTCGAGGGCAGGTTGGGCGAGGCACGTTCCTACGTCCGCTACTCCGAGGGCCCGGCGCACGACGCCGACGGCGGCTCGGTCGACACCGAGAGCGGTCTGGAGCTGCCGGGACTCTCCGTGAATCCGCTCGACCCGGAGGACTGGTGGACGAGGCCGGTTGCCGACTGGCTGGCGCGCCAGCTCTGCCAGTACAAGCACCTGCGCGACTCGAACCGCGAGCGCCGGGCGTGGCTCGTGCGCGGGCAGGTCGTCGGACGCGGTCCGGACTGCGAGCCGCTGCTCGCCGACGTCGAGTATGTCGGTCTCCTCGACGAGGCACTGCTCGATGAAGCCGAGCGTCGGTACCGGGAGCGCTTCGACGCGGGCGAGGGGCCCGAGGGATCGGAGGGCTGAGTCCGCTCCGATGGCGGGCGTGAAGGGTGTCAACCCCCTCGCGGCGCTTCAGGCGTCCTTGTTGGGATGACGCCATGAGAGCTGTGACCTGGCATGCCGCCCGAGACGTCCGCGTCGACGAGGTCGACGACCCGAGGATCGTCGAGCCGACCGACGCGATCGTCCGCATCACGTCGACGGCGATCTGCGGCTCCGACCTGCACCTGCTCGACGTCTTCGGTCCGCTGATGCACCGCGGCGACATCCTCGGCCACGAGCCCATGGGCATCGTCGAGGAGGTCGGTGCGGACGTCGAACGCATCGCCGTCGGAGACCGCGTCGTGGTGCCGTTCGTCATCGCGTGCGGCCACTGCCGGATGTGCCGGGCCGGCCTTCCAACGCAGTGCGAGACCACCCGCAACGACGACCAGGGCACCGGCGCGAGCCTGTACGGCTACACCGAGCTCTACGGCCAGGTCCCCGGCGGACAGGCGGAGGCGATGCGCGTGGTCCTCGCCGATGCGAACCTACGCGTGGTCGGTCGCGACCTGCCGGACGAGCGCTACCTGTTCCTGTCCGACGTGCTGCCGACCGCCTGGCAGGCGGTGGAGTACTCCGGCGCGCAGCCCGGCGACACGCTCGCCGTCGTCGGACTCGGGCCGATCGGGCAGATGGCCGTCCGCGTCGCGCGGCACCGCGGCATCCGTGTCGTCGGGGTCGACCCGGTGCCCGAACGGCGGCTCATGGCCGAGCGCTACGGTGCCGAGCCGATCGACTTCGAGGAGCACGAGCAGGCCGTCGATGCGCTCGCGAGCACGACCGTCGGCCAGGGCCCCGACGCGGTCATCGACGCCGTCGGCCTCGAGGCGCACGGCAATCCCGCGACGGCGCTCGTGCAGAACATCGTCGGCAGCATGCCGTCGGGGCTGGGGAAGCCGATGATGACGAAGGCCGGCGTGGATCGGTTGAGCGCGCTGCAGCTCGCCATCGACGGCGTCCGACGCGGCGGAACCCTGTCGGTCGTGGGCGTGTACGGCGGCAACGCCGACCCCATGCCGATGCTGCGGATCTTCGACAAGCAGCTCACGCTGCGCTTCGGGCAGGCGAACGTCCAGCGCTGGTTCGACGACATCCTGCCGCTCGCGGAGGCCGAGGACGACCCGCTCGGGCTCGAGGACTTCGCCACGCATCGAGCACCGCTCACCGACGCCGCTGAGCTGTACGACCTGTTCAAGAAGAAGGAGGAGGGCTGCGTGAAGGTGGTCCTGCGCCCCTGATGAGCACCGCTCACCCCCCGCACGGGGGAAAAGCGCTTCTCCGGAGAGCCGCTTCTGTCAAGGCCCTTCTCGCCCGCATCCCTGCCACCGTACGTTGGGCGCGTCCGGGGGATGGGACAGACGAACGGGGTTGCACATGCGATTCGGACACCGCGCCCTTGCCGCGACCGCACTGGTCGGGTCGGCAGGGCTCCTGCTCGGCGGATGCGCCGTGGGGACCGGGGGACAGGCCGGCGAGACCGATGCGGAATACGATCCGGACGCCGACCTCTCCGGCACCCTGTCGGTCATGGGCTTCTCGGCGGACACCGACGAGGTCTCCTCGACCCGTGCGGAGATGGCCGAGGCCGAACTCGGCGACGTCGAGTTGGAGCTCATCGAGGGCGAACTCGACATCCAGCAGTTCCTCTCCTCCGTCGCGTCGGGTGAGCCGCCGAGCCTGCTCTACGCCTCTCGCAACCAGATCGGGTCGCTCGCGGCGCGTGGCGCCATCATCCCCCTCGAGGATTGCATCGACGGCGAGGGCATCGAGACCGGCGACATCGTCGAGTCGGCGCTCGACCAGGTGACGCTCGACGGCACGATCTACGGCATCCCCGAGTTCAACACCGTGCAGGTGACCATGGCGAACGCCGACCTGCTCGACGCCGCGGGCGTCTCGATCGAGGACGTCAACGGCTCCGATCGCGAAGCCATGACCGAAGCTGCCGGCAAGCTCGTGCAGAGCGAGGGTGACAACGTGAGCGTCATCGGCTTCGACAGCAAGCTGCCGGAGTTCCTGCCGCTCTGGGTCCAGGCAGCGGGCGGCTCGATCCTCAGCGACGACGGCCGGACCGCACAGCTCGACTCCGACGAGGCGGTCGAAGCCCTCGAGTGGGCGGCGGGGATCTACGACGAGCAGGGCGGATGGCCGGCGATCAAGGCGACACGCGACTCGGCCGACTTCTTCGGTTCGGGCAACCAGTTCGCGACGAACACGCTCGGCGCCATGCCGATGGAGCAGTGGTACATCAACGTCCTCAACGAGGTCTCGGCCGATGCGCCCATGGCCTTCGACACCGTGCGAACGACCGGCGGCGAGCCGACCGCGTACGCGACGGGTCAGGCGTGGGCCATCCCGTCCGGCAGTGACAACCCAGAAGCAGCGTGCCGCTGGGCGCGGGTGATGACCTCGATCGATGCGTGGCGCGCGGCCGCGCAGGCCCGACTCGACGCTCGTGAAGCCGAGGGCCTCACCTTCACGGGCATCCTGACCGGCAACACCGTGGCCGACGAGGAGATCCAGGGCATGACGACGGCCGATGAGGAGCCGTGGGCCTCCGCGGTCGCCGCGATGTACGAGGCGAACGAGAACACCTTCTCGCTGCCCGCCAATCCCGCCGACGCCGAGTTCCAGGACGCGATGTTCGATGCGGTCAACAGCGTCCTGAACGGTGAGGCCGAGCCGGCCGATGCGCTTGCGAAGGCGCAGGAGGCGGCGCAGGCGGCGCTCGACGACGGCTGGGCGGAGCTCGAGGGCGGTGAGTGATGTCCACCACGACCAGGCCGGGCATCAGCCCGGAGCCTGAGTCGATCCGCGGCCCGGCCGGCCCGCCCTTGGGGGCGGCGCCGGCCGGCGCGGTCGACCGGCGGCCGGGACGCCGCCGCGCGCGGCGGCGCAACGTGCTGTCGGCGCTCTTGTTCCTCAGCCCCTGGATCATCGGATTCCTGGTCTTCACGGCGTGGCCGATGATCTACAGTGCATATCTCTCGCTGACCGACTACGACGTGATCAACAATCCCGAATTCGTCGGGATCGAGAACTACGTCCAGCTGGCCTCCGACGAGAAGCTGCTGCTGGCCCTCGGCAACACCGCGTTCTTCACGCTCCTGCAGGTGCCGCTGTACGTGATCGTGTCGCTCGCGCTGGCCCTCCTGCTCGACCGGGCCGGACGAGCCTCCGGCTTCTTCCGCACCGTCTTCTTCCTGCCGAAGATGACGCCGCCGGTCGCGGTCGGCGTGCTGTTCCTGCTGCTGTTCAACGGCCAGAGCGGGCTCGTCAACACGGTCCTCGGCTGGTTCGGCATCGACGGCCCATCATGGACGACGGACCCCGACTGGGTGAAGCCCGGTCTCGTGTTCATGTCGCTGTGGACTGTCGGCGCGTCGGTGATCATCCTGCTGGCGGCGCTGCGGAATGTCCCGAAGGAGCTCTACGAGTCGGCGCAGCTCGATGGCGCGGGCTTCTGGCGGCAGTCGTTCAGCGTGACGCTGCCGATGATCAGCCCCGCGCTGTTCTTCGTCATCGTGGTGAACACCATCGCCGGCCTGCAGACGTTCGATGAGGCCTACACGGCGTTCTTCGGCGCCGGCAACACGACCTACAGCAACGACGCCGCGCTGTTCTACGTCATCTACCTGTTCCAGCAGGCGTTCCAGTTCCTGCACATGGGGTACGCGTCGGCGATGGCGTGGCTGCTCTTCCTGGTCATCATGATCATCACGGGGATCCAGCTGCTCGTGTCGCGCCGCCTGGTCTATTACGAGGGGGACCGATGACCACCGACATCCGCGTCGCGGCCGCTGAGAAGCAGGCCGCACGGCCCGACGTCGTCGAGCCGCCGCAGCGTCAGATCCCCGCGGGCCGGGCGGGTCAGACCCGCGGTCGCCGGCGGGTCGGCACGGTCCTGACCTGGATCGCGCTCTGCCTCATCGGCATCGTCTTCGTGTACCCGTTCATCTGGCTGGTGAGCGCGTCGTTCAAGCCGCGCAGCGAGGTGTTCGACAATCGCCTCATCCCGCAGACCTTCACGTTCGACAACTACGTCCAGGTCTGGCAGGAGGCGCCGCTGGCACTCTGGCTGCTGAACACCGCCATCGTCACCGTGCTCGCCGCGGTCACCGTCACGATCTCGAGCGCCATGGTCGCGTGGGGCTTCGCGTACTTCCGATTCCGCGGTCGCGGGTTCCTCTTCGGGCTGGTGCTCGCGACGATGATGCTGCCCGGCGCGGTCACCATGATCCCCACGTTCCTGATCTGGAACGCGCTCGGCCAAGTGGGAACGCTCACCCCTCTGTGGGCCGGCAACCTGTTCGGCAGCGCGTTCTACATCTTCCTGCTGCGCCAGTTCTTCCTCGGCCTGCCGCGCGACCTGTTCGAGGCCGCCCGCATCGACGGGGCGAGCCAGTGGGGCGTGTTCTGGCGCATCGCGCTGCCGCTGACCGGTCCGGCGCTCGCCGTCGTGCTCGTGTTCGAGGTGCAGGCGGTCTGGACCGACCTGATGAAGGCCCTGATCTACCTGCGCGACTCCAGCACCTTCACCATCCCGAGGGGCCTGAAGTCGCTCGTCGACGCCTACGGCTTCGGCGGCGAGTGGCACTGGGAGATCATCGTGACCGCGAGCGTCATCACGACCGTCCCGCTCATCATCGTGTTCTTCCTTGCGCAGAAGCGCATCATCGACGGCGTAGCCTCGACTGGCCTGAAGGGGTAGCGGCTGCCTGAAGGGGTGGCGGCTCAGCCCTCGACCGAGGTGACGTGGTGCGGCGTGCCCACGGGCTTGGACTCGCTCGAGCCGCGCTGGCGGAGCACGATCGAGAGGGCGACCATGCTGCCGACCGCGAGGAACTCGGACTGCCAGTTCTGCAGGGTGCGGTTCCAGAAGTCGGGGTTCACGACGTACTCGGCCAGGCTGATCGCGGGCTGGCCGTGCATCGCCTGCTCCTCGTTGTAGACGACCTGGCCGGCGAGCGCCTGCGCGAGCCACGAGAGCAGGAAGATCGCGCCCATCGTGATGAGCAGCGAATTGCTGTAGGCCCACGTCCTCCAGCCGCCGGCGCGGGCCCAGGCCGGGGAGTCCTCCCGCGCGTACCGACCCACGAGCTGCTCCTTGTCGGTGCCGACGCCCTCCTCGCCCGGCTGCTTGGACTCGGGCGAGCCCTTCTGGACGAGCCAGATGGTGAGCAGGATGAAGAGGAAGAACTGGAGGTACTCCGACTGCCAGTTCTCGGCGACGTCCACGATGAAGTCCGACGACGTGACGAACTGCCCCCAGGTCTCGAGCGGATGGCCGTGCTGCGCGTTCTCCTCGTTGACCACCGCCAGGCCGGCGAAGGACTGGCCGATGAGCGCGAGCACGAAGATGACGCCGAAGAAGATGCTGAGCAGGTGCTGGCGGATGCGCATGGGCTACCTCCCGGTGATGATGACGGCGAACATGTATGCGAGACCGGCGAAGATTCCGACCAGCCATGATGTGAACACGACCCTCATATCCGGAACGTATCGCCGTTCGAGCGGGAAGCACCGGGGGTTGACGAGCCGCTTCGCGGCACTCGATTGGCGCCTCGGCGGCGGGTGGGTTAGAGTAGCGGGGTTGCCTGATCAGCGGAGCTCGCGCAGGCGACATCCCATGCGCCCGTAGCTCAATGGATAGAGCATCTGACTACGGATCAGAAGGTTGGGGGTTCGAGTCCCTCCGGGCGCGCAGAAGAAGGCGGTTCGCGACAGCGGGCCGCCTTCGGCGTTCCAAGGGGACCGGGCTGTCGTCTGTGAATCCGCCGCGTACCCCGTTCGGGGACCCCGGTTCGGCCGTGACGGGCATGGAGCCCCGGGTTAGGCTCGAAGGGGTCTGATTCGCGAGGACGAGGGTTCGGCTATGAGTGGTGTGCGAGCCGTCGCCGTCGGCCGTGCGCCGATCGTGCGTCACGCTGCGCTCGTGACGGCCATGCTCGCCATCGCGGCGGCGGTCGCCGTGGCGGTCTCCGTTGAGCTCATCCACGCCGTGCATGTGGTCCACGAGAGCGACCCGGCCCATCATCGCAACGAGGGCGTGCACCTCGTGTTCGACCCGCTGTGCATCGCGGCCGCGGTGGGTGTGGCGGTCCTGCTGCTCGCGGCGCTCGCCGTGGCATCCGTGCCGCCGGGGCGCAGGCCGGGGTCGCGGCAGCGCTCAGCGTGGGCCGACCCGGGCAGGGGTGCGCTCGCGAACGCGTCGGTGTGGGCCACGATGGGCGCGCTCGCCGTGGGGGCGGCGGCCGAGGCGTTCGCCCCGCTGCCGGGCGGGCATGTCACGGCGTGCGCGCTGATCGCCGGATCGCTGGGCGCCGTCACGGGGACCGTGCACCGCCGGGCGCATCACCAGCCCGCGTACCGCTCCTTCAACATGGTGGCGATGCTCCTCGCCGCCGGATGCCTGGCGAGCATGAGCCTCACGTCGACGGGCGAGTGGTGGGTGCGCAACTTCAGTACGCTCGGCACCTCGGGCGACTTCGCGGCGGCGTGCTTCAACCTCGCGCTCATCCTGTCGGGTGGCGCGATGGCCGCCATGGCCGGCCGGCTCGCCGGCGGACTCGCTCGCCCCGAGTACGGCGCCCGGCGCGGCGCGGTCGCCACCGTCCGCGTCCTGGTCGCCGTGATCGGCCTGTCGCTCGCGGGGGTGGGACTCGTGCCGATCAACACCGAGGAGCTCATCCACAACGTCTTCGCAAGCGCCGCCGGTGCGTCGTTCTTCCTGCTCGCGTCGCTCACGCCCTGGCTGGTGCGACGGATGCCCCGCCGCCTCGTCGCGACGTCCTGGTTCTCCCTCGCGACCGAGGTGGGGGTGTGGGTGATCTACGACCGGCTCGGGCTGGCCTCGCTGACGGTGTTCGAGGTCGTCGCCTTCGCGCTGGTGTTCGTCTGGTTGATCGCCCTCGTCGTGACGACGCACCCGGCCATGCTGCACGAGCCGGCAGCGCGGTCGTCGCGGACCCGAGCGATGGTGCGGACGTCGTCGTTCGCCGTCGGCGGACCGACCGGTGGAATGGTCTCGGCGCTCGCGCGTTCATCCTGACAGAAGTTGAGTCGTGCGGACTCAACTCGTATCATCGAAGTGAAGGTGAGTCGAACCGACTCAACTTCGTGCGATGGAAGGAGAGATCATGGCCACCAACGACCCGTTCCGCGACCTCGACCGCCTCGCGTCGGCGCTCTTCGACACGACGCGCCGCGGACCGCGCCGCATGCCGATGGACCTGTACCGCGACGGCGACCACTACGTGCTCACGGCCGACCTGCCGGGAATCGACCCGGGCTCGGTCGACATCGACGTCGACGGCCAGCTGCTCACGATCCGCGCGGAGCGCACGCTGCCGTCGGGCGAGGGCGTCACGTGGATCACGCGCGAGCGCGAGGCCGCGTCGTTCCTGCGTCAGCTGAGCCTAGGCCAGGGCGTCGACACCGAGCGGATCTCGGCGAACTACAACAATGGGGTGCTCAGCGTCACCATCCCCGTGAGCGAGAAGGCCAAGCCGCGCAAGATCTCGGTCGAGACCGCCGACAGCGCCCGCACCGTGCAGGTGCCCGAGGCGTCGCACGCGGTCACGGGCGGATCGAACGCCTCGTCGGGCTCGGGCGGTTCCGGCGACGGCGTGCAGCCGGTCGAGTCGTGACCGACGACGGGGTGCGGATCACCCGCAACGACGACGCGAGTCGCTACGAGCTGTTCCTCGGGAGCGAGTTCGCCGGCTTCGCCGAGTACCGACTCCGGCCGGGCCGGATCGTCTTCATCCACACGGTGATCGATCCGACCTTCAAGGGCCAGGGCCTCGGCAGCCGGCTCGCCCGTTACGTGCTCGACGACGCGGTCGCTCGCGGCGAGCGCATCGTGCCGCGATGCCCGTTCATCGCCGCCTACCTGCGCGAGCACTCCGGCTGGGAGGCTTCGGTCGACTGGCCCGCCGAGGCGCCGAGCACCTGAGCGAGTCGGGATCCGGGGCGGTGGCTCCGGATCCTGACCCCCGCTCGGGGCACTGGTCGCTGAACCGCACCCGGCGTTACGATTCCTCAATACCCCGAGTCGGGAACCCGACCCGACACGTCGTCGCACCGCGACGCCGCGACCGCCATGTCCCAGCACGGTCGCTCGGGAGGTTGGCTCGCCGAGCTCAGTTCGGGTCGCTCGGCGGGGAGGGCCTCCTGTGAGGCCGCGGTGGGGCGGGAGGTAGGGTTCCCGCCCCACCGTCATGCCCGGGCGCGGGCCGTCGCCCCACGCGGGCTCAGGCTCGACCGTTGCGAGGGCCGGGCGAGCTTGCGCGGTGCCGAGCGTCCTGCGCGAGGCGCAGCCGGTCGCAGAGATCGGTGAGCTCTCGCAGGTCGTCGTCGCCGAGCGCACCGCCGACCCGTTCCGTGATCGCCTGCACATGGTGCATCGCGGCGCGGCGGAACTCCTCGAAGCCCTTGGGCGTGAGCTGCACGATCGTGCCCCGACCGTCGAGCGGGTCATCGGTCTTCTCGACGAACCCGCGGGCCACCAGGCGGTCGACGAGACGGCTGACGCTCGGCTGCGAGATGAGCACGTGCCGGTTGAGGTCCTTCAGGCGCAGCCGACGGCCGGGCGCCCGCGAGATGTTGAAGAGGACGTCGTACTCGTTGAGCGACATCAGGTCGGTCGGGAACTCGGCCGAGAGGCCCCGCATGATCGAGACCTGTGCGCGGAAGAGGGCCTCCCACGCCGCCACGGCCGTCGCGCGATCAGCCACGCGTGCTCCCTCCATCGGATGCGGCGACCGGGGATGTCCGCCGACGGATCCGACAATAGCCAACACGATCCCGGCGCGGGCGGAGCCTCGGCGAAGGGGCGAGAGGTGTGCCCCGAAGACGGGGCACGACGCTCAGCCGGAAACGGTTGAGGGCCGGTCGTAGAGGCTGACGACCGGCCCTCGCCCTTGCACCAAGAGTGTCCTGCAATCACATTCCGCACCGGCCGCCACAGCAAACAACCGGTGCACGATGAATATATAACGGATCGGTAACGGGCGCTAGATCTGTGTGCCTCGAATGCGGGGGAATTTCCGGAGCGGCGGCCCGCTCCGTCCGTCACGCCGGCCCTCGGCGATTCCGGGCGGCTCGACGATCTCGGACTCGCGGGGCACGCCGACGGTCTCCCCATTCTGCGTCATCGCACCTCGGAAACGGAAGGCGATCGGCAGTCCAGTCGCACCCGCCCAGTCGACCGAGTCGGTGGCCTGGACGTGGACGTGCGGCTGCGTGCTGTTGCCCGAATTGCCGCACTCGCCGAGCACGTCGCCTGCGGCGACGACATCGCCGACTTCGGCGCGAACGCTGCCCCGGCGGAGGTGCACGAGCGCCACGTACGGTCCGCTCGGACCGAGCGCGAGGATCACGTGATTCCCCGCGATCGCGTTCGGCCCCGCGCGCAGGCGGCCTGCCTGCCCGAGCACGTACGGCACGAGCGTGAGCTGGGAGCGCCGGGCCTCGTGGTCGGCCTCGCCGTCATGCGCTGCGACGACCGTGCCCGCGATGGGCGCCAGGATCGGCAGGCCGAAGCCGAGGAACGCCTCGGGCGGCTCGACCGCGAGCCACGACCTCCAGTTCGAGGGCGCCGACCGGCCGTGCTCGTCGACCGCGATGAAATCGATCGCGTAGGTCGTGCCGAGCGCGTGCGTGCCGTGGCTCGGCACACGCCGCGCGGGACTGTTGCGCGCGAGCCACCGGCCCCGGAACGGCAGGTCGAGCACGATCGGGTTCGTCGTCACGCGGTCCTCCTCGCCAGCGCCTCCCATGCTGCCCGATTCCGCGCGGATGGCGCAGCAGCGCCGTGCTCGGACGGCGGCACGATCGCGCGGCCATCAGGCACCGTGCGGGCGGGCGGATACTGGGTGCGTGCGAACGAGGGCGACCACCGCCGACCGCTCGGTGCGCGCCGATGAGCGCCGGATCGCGGCACCGGCCGAGATCGACGCGCGGCTTCGAGCGCACATGGCACATCTCCGTCTCGCGGGGCTCGCGGTCGCGGTGGTGGGGCGCGAGGGCGTGCGGTTCGCGCGCGCGTACGGCCGCGCGCGCCGCGACGGCGCCCCGATGACCCTCGACACGCCCATGGTCATCGGGTCCACCGGCAAGCAGTTCGCGGGGCTCGCGATCCAAGCGCTCGTCGCGCACCGGCGGCTGCGCCTCGACGACACCGTCGCCGAACTGCTGCCGCACCTCGGCGGCGCCGTGGGTGCTTTCGTCGACGTGACCGTCCAGCAGTTGCTCGCCCACCGTTCCGGCCTGTCTCGGGCGTCGGGCCTGGACGTCTTCCGGCTGCGTCCGGCGGCGCAGACCATCCGCGATCAGGCGCGTCACCTGCTGCGGGCCCAGCCGATCGCGAGGCCGGGCGATCGGTTCGCGTACTCGAACGCGAACTACGTCGTCCTCGGCGCCATCCTCGAGGCCGTCACCGGAGGAACCTACGAGTCGGCATTGCAGGACCTCGTGGCCGGGCCGCTCGGGCTCGTCGCGACGACGGCCGACCTGCAACGTGCACGCGAGGCCGGGCTCGCCGAGGGCGAATACACGTGGTTCCGCCTGGCCAACGCCCGCACGCCGGCGAGCGTGGCGGAGGCGACCGCGCCGGCGGGGTACCTCGCCTCGACGGCGCGCGACCTGGCGGTGCTGCTGCGAGCGCATCTCGGCGGCCCGACGGGACTGCATGCGTCCGTGCTCGAGGCGGCTCGTGCACCCTTGGGCGATGCGGTGCCGCCGGCCGAGTACGCGAGCGGATGGATCGTCCGAGCGCTCCCCGAGGGCGCGGGCGTGGTCGATGGTGCCCGCGGCGGGCGCCCACCGCAGCTGTGGGAGCACGACGGCGACAGCCTCCGCACGATGTCGTACCTCGCGCTCGTCCCCGAGCTCGACGTCGGACTCGCGATGCTCACGAACACCGCCCTCGGCACCGACGGCCGTCGCTTCACCGTGCTGAGCACCGAACTGCTGCACGACGTGCTGGGCATCCCGAGCCCGCCTCGACGCCACGATCCGTTCCTCGCCGCGGTGCCGGTGTTCTTCGCCCTGCCGGTGCTCCAGGTCGCGGGATCGACGTGGACGGTCGCCTCCGCGCGTCGGGCGAGACCGTCACGAGCCGCCGGTCGTCCGGTCGCCGCCGCGGTCGCCCTCGCGCTCGCGACGGCCGGCCTCGTCACGGCGTTCGTCGTCGTCCCGCGTCGAACCCGGTCGCGAGCGACCGATTCATGGTGGTGGGTCGCCGTGCCTGATCTGGCCGTGTCGGTCGCGGCGAGCGTCGCCGCGGCGGTGGGAACGCTCGTGCTCCATGCGGGCCCAGCGCTCCGACTCGCCCGTCAGAAGACGTCGGGGCTCGGCGTGGAGGCCTGGCGGATCGACACGTCGGCGTGGCGGTCGAAGCGGTAGCCCACGCCCCGGACGGTGCGCACGATGTCCTGGTAGTGGGCGAGCTTCGAGCGCAGGCGGCGCACGTGCACGTCGATCGTGCGCTCGTTGGGCACGTCGTCCTCGCCCGACCAGAGGCCGTCGATGAGCTCGTGCCGGTCGATCGTGCGGCCCTCGCGCAGCACGAGGTACTGCAGCAGCTCGAACTCCTTGTAGGTGAGGCCGGCCGCCTCGCCGTCGAGCAGGACGCGCTTGCGCGAGATGTCGATGATGACGCCGTCGGGGTGCCGATCGGCGTCGTCGCTGAGTCCCTGCGACTCGCGCTGCCGGGCGAGCGCGGTCGGGTCCTGGAGTGCGAGGCGCACGACGTCGACGTCGCGGCCGCCGGCGCCCTCGGGTGCCAGCGCGACCGCGGCGTAGGTTTCGGCCGAGGGTGCGACCTCGGCGGTCAGGTTGCGGATGGCCTCGACCAGGCGGTGCAGGGTCGTGCCGTCGGCGGTGGCCTTGGCCTCGTCGAGGCCGACGTAGAGCACGAAGCCGCGGGCCTCGGTGCCCTCGGGCACGGCCCGGACGCGCGGCGCGGCCTGGGCGGGAGCCGGGGACGGGGCGGCGGCCGGTGTGGCGACGCCGGCGTGGACGGCCGGCGCGGTGGCCACCGGTGCCGCCGGGCGCGCCGGCTGCGGCGCGTAGGCGGCCGGATGCGTCGAGCGCACGGCGGGGTGGGTCGGACGGGCGGCGGGAGCAAGTGCGAGAGACATGGCGGATCCTTGTGCTGAAGATGCGTCGACGACCCACTCGAGGGGTCGGAAGCGAATGGCCGGTGTGGCCGGGAGAACCCGGATTGGCATCGGGTTCGACGGAGCCGCGCCGATCGGGATGTGATCAGTCGCGAGACTCGGCGGTGGGTTCGCTGGTCAGCGGCACATTCGACAACACATGGACGCACGCGCCGACATCATCATGTCGGCAGACCCGTTCACCTCGCGGGTGGTCAGGATGCGTGCGGTGTCAGTCATGGGCGAAAGTCAAACCGAGGTTCGAGGATGTGTCAAACCGTGACGGTCGCGTGACGCCGCGTGACGTCGCACGCGGTGCGCGAGAGGTTCGGCGGAAGCGGCAGTTCCGTTCGAACCGGAGTGACCCACGAAGATCCTGCGACGCAACGCGGATTCATCGAATTCCGAGATTCGGATGCCGCGTCGGCGTGTCTCACGACGCAGATCCTGCGACGTGAGGCGGCCGACGCGCGGAGGAAACACGACCGGCCGCCCGCGACCGCGGCGAATCAGACGGTGCCGTAGAGCCGGTCGCCGGCGTCGCCCAGGCCGGGCACGATGTACCCGACCTCGTTGAGTCGCTCGTCGACCGCGCCGAGCACGATCGACACCTCGCGCCCGTGCAGCGCCTCCTCGACGGCCTTCAGCCCCTCTGGCGCGGCGAGGATGCAGATGGCCGTGACATCCGTCGCGCCGCGCTGCAGCAGGAACTCGATCGCCGCCGTGAGCGAGCCGCCGGTGGCGAGCATCGGGTCGAGCACGAAGCACTGGCGGCCGCTGAGGTCGTCGGGCAGGCGCTCGGCGTACGTGGTCGGTTCGAGCGTCTCCTCGTTGCGTGCCATGCCGAGGAAGCCGACCTCGGCGCTCGGCAGCAGCTTGACCATGCCCTCGAGCATGCCGAGGCCCGCACGCAGGATCGGCACGATGAGCGGCTTCGGCTCGGCGATGCGAACGCCCGTGGTCGGTGCCACGGGCGTCACGATGTCGACCGGCTCGACACGCACTTCTCGGGTGCCCTCGTAGGCGAGGAGCGTCATGAGCTCCTCGACGAGCGAGCGGAACACGGGCGACGGCGTGTTCTCGTCGCGAAGCACCGTCAGCTTGTGGGTGATGAGCGGGTGGTCGGCCACGTGGACTCGCATAGGCTGCAGTCTAGTTGCGGGGGTTCCGCCATGGAGAAGGGCGAGGGGATGCCGGTGCAGCTGCCCGAGCACGCGGACTGGATGCGACTCGCGCTCGCCGAGGCATCCGCCGCCCTTGCGACCGGCGACGTACCGGTGGGCGCCGTGGTCGTGCGCGACGGCGCGGTGATCGCGACCGGACGCAACGAGCGCGAGCTCCACGAGGACCCCACCGCGCACGCCGAGATGCTCGCCATCCGCGAGGCCGCCCGCGCGACAGGCGATCGGCACCTGACCGACTGCACGCTCGTCGTCACGCTCGAGCCGTGCATCATGTGCGCGGGCGCGATCGTCGCCGCACGCATCCCCACGGTCGTGTTCGGCGCGTGGGACGAGAAGGCCGGCGCCGCCGGCTCGCTCTACGACGTGCTGCGCGACCGCCGGCTCAATCACCGGGTCGAGGTCTACGCCGGCGTCGAAGCGGACGCGGCATCCCGCCTGCTTCTCGACTTCTTCGCCGACCCCGCCCGTCGGCCGGCCGTCGACTGAACGGCAGCGGCTCAGCTCGCGAGGCGCTCCGGGCGACGCGTTGCCGCGAGCCCGTCGAGGAACTCGCCGAGGATGGCGCGCGACGCCGCCTCGGCGGCCGGCCCGCACTCGGCCTGCAGCTCGCGCATGCGCTCGACCGAGAGTCCGTACTCGGGCAGCTCGTCGCCCCACGCCTCGAGCCAGTCCTCGTGGATCGCGGGCGTGACCTCGGGGTGGAACTGCACCGCGAGCATCCAGTCACCGCGTCGGAAGGCCTGGTTCGGGTAGGCGGGCGACGACGCCAGGCGTTCCACTCCCTCGGGCAGGTCGAAGGTGTCGCCGTGCCACTGCACGAACCGGACGCCGCGCGCATGGCGCACGGGCGAGGCGTCGCCGGCGTCGGTGGGGTCGACGCCGAGCCAGCCCACCTCCTTGCGCGCGCCCTGGTACACGCGCGCGCCGAGCGCGGACGCGAGCATCTGCGCACCGAGGCAGACCCCGAACACGGGCGCCTCCGCCTCGATCCGCTGCCGCAGCAGTTCGATCTCGTGGCCGACGTACGGATAGGTGTCGGCCTGGTACGCGGCCTCATCGCCGCCGAGCACCACGAGCAGGTCGGGGGCGAGCGCGTCGATGGCCGTGACATCCGCATGCGGCGCGTCGACGACGCGCACCTCGTACCCGTGCTCCTCGAGCACCGGGCCGAGGTTGCCGAGCCCGATGGCGGAATCGTGGCGCAGCACCAGGGCGACGGGGCGGCCGGCCGTGCCCGCGACCGCGGTCATTCGAGCCCCTTGATGACGATCGCGTCGGTCGGCGGCGCCTGTTCGTTCGGATCGACGTAGATGTCGGGTTCGAGGTAGATGACCCGCGCGGATGGCACGGCCTCGCGCACGCGCTGCTCGATCACGTTGATCGCGGTCGACACCTCGGCGAGGCTCTCGTGCGGCTGGAAGCCCAGCTTGGCGGCCACGAGGAGCTCGTCGGGGCCGAGGTAGAGGGTCTTCATGTGGATGATGCGCTCGGCTTCGGGCCCGGAGAGGATCGCCGACTGGATCTTGTCGAGGTCGGCCTCGTTCGCCCCCTCGCCGACGAGCAGGCTCTTCGTCTCGATGCCGAGGATGATCGCGATGACGATCAGGAGCGTGCCGATCATGAGCGTGCCGATCGCATCGAAGATCGTGTTGCCCGTGATGATGGTCAGCCCCACGCCGAACAGGGCGAACACGAGGCCGAGCAGCGCGGCGACATCCTCGAGCAGCACGACGGGGAGCTCGGGCGCCTTGGCATGACGCACGAACTGCACCCAGCCCTGCTTGCCGCGGATCTCGTTGGACTCCTTGACCGCGGTGCTCAGCGAGAACGACTCGAGGACGATCGCGATGACCAGCACGACGATCGGCACCCACGCATTCTCGAGGGCGTGCGGGTGCTGGATCTTCTCGACGCCCTCGTAGATCGAGAACAGGCCGCCGACCGAGAACAGGATGATCGACACGACGAACGCGTACACGTACCGCTCGCGCCCGTAGCCGAACGGGTGGGCGCGGTCGGCGCGCTTCTTGGCCTGGCGTCCGCCGAAGAAGAGCAGCAGCTGGTTCCCGGCATCGGCGACCGAGTGCACGGCCTCGGCGAGCATCGAGGCGGACCCCGACACCAGCCATGCGATGAACTTGGTCACGGCGATGCCTGTGTTGGCGAGGAATGCCGCCAGGATCGCCTTCGTGCCACCGGATGCGCTCATGGCGACAATCCTAGGATGGTCGCCATGACCTCCCGCCAGCCGGTTGACCGGCCGATCGAGCTGCCGTCCATCGCGTTCCTCGGGGCCGGCTCGATGGCCCGGGCCATCCTGGCAGGGCTGCTGCAGCCGCACGTCACGGTGGCCGGCGGCATCCGCACGACCAACCGCAGTGCCGCGCGCGCCGCCGAGTTCGACGCCGAGCCGCGCGTGACCGCGTACGCGACCGAGGCGGATGCCGCGGCCAACCGGCGTGCGGTCGCCGGCGCGAAGCTCGTGGTCGTCGCGGTCAAGCCCGCGATGGTGCCCGACCTGCTCGACGAGATCGCCGACGCGCTGGAGCCGGGCAGCGTGGTCGTCTCGGTCGCGGCCGGCGTGACGGTCGCGACGTTCGAAGCCCACCTGCCGTCGCACGTCTCGGTGGTCCGCACGATGCCGAACACGCCCGCGGTCGTCGGCCGTGCGGTGACCGGGGTGTCGGCGGGCACGCGCTCCTCCGGGGCCGACCTCGCGCTCGTCGTGTCGCTGTTCGAGACCGTCGGCGAGGTGCTCGTCGTGCCCGAGTCGCAGCTCGACGCGCTCTCGACGATCTCCGGGTCGGGTCCCGCCTACGTCTTCCTGCTCATCGAGGAGCTCACGAAGTCGGCGATCGCGAAGGGCTTCACCCGCGAGGAAGCGGCCGTGATGGTGCAGGGCACGTTCCGCGGCGCGAGCGAGCTGCTCGCGGCATCCGGCGACGACCCCGCCGAGCTGCGCCGCCGCGTCACGAGCCCCAAGGGCACCACCGAGCGCGCGATCGCGGTCCTGCAGGAGGCCGATCTCTCGGCCCTCTTCGACCGCGCGACCGACGCCGCGCTCGCTCGCGCGAGGGAACTCGCTGCCGGCGCTTAGCCGCGCGGGTTGCGCTCGAGCAGCACCATCACCTCGAAGTGCGTGGTCTGCGGGAACATGTCGAAGACGCGCGCCTTGACGGGCCGTAGCGACGGCATCGCGGCGAGGTCCTTCGCCAGCGAGGCCGCGTTGCAGCTCGAGTAGAGCACGTGCGCCGTGTCCGAACGCTCCAGCCAGCCGGCGAGCTCGGCCCCGATGCCACGCCGCGGTGGGTTGACGACGACCAGGTCGGGGGCGGATGGCGCGGCGAGCGCGAACGCGGTGGCATCGCCCGCGGCGAAGCGCACGCGTGAGAGCGCGGCATCCGTTCGGCTCAGCTCGGCGCTCGCGACGGCCTCGACGCTCGTCTCGATGCCCGTGACCTCGGTGCCGCCGCCGGCGAGGTGGAGGGCGAAGCCGCCGACGCCGGAGTAGAGGTCCCACGCGTCCTCGGGCGCGAGGTCGCGGATCCAGTCGCGCGCCTCGGCGTAGAGCGCCTCGGCGATCGCCGTGTTCGTCTGGAAGAAGCTCTGCGGACGCAGGTGCATCGTCACGTCGTTCAGGCGCATCGGCAGCGTGTCGGCGTCGGTGAGCACGATCTCCTCGGCGCCCTCGAGCACGGCCTTGTGCTCGGGCAGGAGGTTCGCGGTGACGACGCGCGCCTGCGGCAGCTCGGCGAGCAGCGTCGGCATGTGCTTGCGCATGCGGCCGAGCGGCTCGCTCGAGCGCAGCACGAAGCGCACCATGAGCTCGCCATCGGGCGACTCGGTGACGATGACGTGCTTGAGCTCACCGCGGCGGGCGTTCACGTCGTACGGCGTGATCCTCGCGAGGGTGATGAACCTCGTCAGCACGGGGAACGCGGCTCGATGCCCGGGCGAGCAGATGCCGCACGCCTGCAGGTCGACTCCGAACCCGTCGGCGTCGAGGATGCCGATGGTCGGCGCGTCGACCGTGCCGCCGACCACCATCTTGGCCTTGTTCCGGTAGTCGCGCTCACGGCTGGCGGTGGCGGGAAGCCAGGCCGGCACGTCGAACGGCGCGAGGAGCTCCTCGGCGTGACGCTGCTTGTCGTCGAGCTGCAGCGGGTACGGCCGACCCATGAGCGAGCACGAACGGCATCGCCCCGCGTCGAAGTACGGGCACTGCACCGATCAAGGCTACGGCCGGCTCGCCGTCGACGCCGCCCGCAGCTCCTCCCACTCGCGCATGAGCTCGGGCATCCGGGCATCGATGAAGCGGTAGAACCGCGCCATCTCCCGCGCGCGGGTCGCCCCAGCCGCGTTCTCGTCGCCGATCGCGTCGGCCGCCCGGTCGCCCAGGTCGGCGATCACGCCGTAGACGGGACTCTTCGCCATGAGTGCGGTGTACCAGGCGTCGTCGAGGAACTCCCACCGATCGCGACGACTGCCCGCCTGGGGCACCCGGTGGAGGATGCCGATCTGGGCCAGGTACCGCACCGCACCCGAGATGGCCGCGGCGCTCACGCCGAGCTGTTCGCCGAGCTCGGACGCGGTGAGCCCTCCCGCGTCGGCGACGAGCAGGGCCATGAGCACGCGTGCCGGCATCCTCGGGAACCCGGCATTGGTGAGGACCGCGGCCGACTGCTCCACCGCGGACCTCAGGCCCTGCTCGTCGCGTGGCATCCGCTCAGTCTTTCATCCGCCCGAGGCCAGCTCGCGGCGACGCATCGACCACACGGCAAGCGCGGCGGCCGCCAGCGCGATGGCGAGCATCCAGAAGCCACCGGTCCAGTCGGTCTCACCACCGGACGGGACCGGTGAATGGGCGAACGGCGACAGGTTGATGAGCCACTCGGGGAGCTGGAGGATCGGCCCCCACGTGCCGAGGATCGCGGCGAGGCCGATGGCGGTCCATCCGACCGGGATCGTCGCGCGCGGCAGGAAGGCGAACACGACCAACGTGAAGCCGAGGAAGACCAGGCACGCGGGCAGTTGCGCGGCCGCCGCTTCGAGCACGTTCGGGACGAGCGATTCGGGATCGGCTGCGCTGCTCGCCCCTACGATGCCCGCGAGCGCGGCGGCGGCGAGCACGATCACGATGACGATGACGCCGACGATCCAGTACTCGAGCAGCCAACGGACGCGAGGGACGCGGGTGCCGAGCACGAGCTCGGCGGTGCCGTGGGCCTCCTCCTGCCGTGCCCGGATGCCCACCTGGATGGCGCAGCACGCGGCGAGGACGCCGACGAGCCCGTAGAAGACCCCCACGAAGGCCTCCTCGATCGTCGCGTCGCTGCCGATCGCCGAGCGGAGCGTCTCGAGCACCTGCGGCGTGTCGGTCGCCGCCTGGTTGATGACCGACGACAGCGAGGTCGCTAGCAATCCCGTCGCGATGCCGCCCGCCGTCCATGAGAGCAGGATGGCGGTGTTCAGCCGCCACGCGAGGCCGAACGAGCTGCCCAGCACGGGCCCGGCGGTCGCGCGGCCGGCGCGACCGGCCACCAGGCTCGCACCCTGGTCGCGCACCGCCTGCAGTCCGAACACGACGGCGATGAGCGCCGCGGCGAAGCCGAGCGGGACGAGCAACGGCGTCAGGTCGTTCTCGACGTAGGCGCCGGTGAACTGGCCGTACCCGATGGGGGAGAGCCAGCTCGGCCACGCGGGGGTGACGTGGAGCAGGTCCTCGGACGGCGTCCCCGCGGCATCCCCGATGCCACGCAGCAGGTAGGCGGCGAGCACGAAGGCGACCGACAGCCCGTTGGCTGCACGCGAGGTCCGGAACAGCTGGGCGGCGAACAGGCCGAACGCGAGGAAGGCGACGCCCGAGGCCGCGATCGCCGCGCCCCAGACGAACGAGCCGGTGGTGTCGAGGCCGTTCGCGATGAGCGCCACGGCGATGAAGAGGCCGAGGCCGATGTTCGCGAGCACGCCGTGGACGACGGTCGCGGTCGTCGGGAGGATGCGACCCGCCGGCGTCGCCGCGATCGCCTCGGCGCGACCCTGCTCCTCCTCCTGGCGCGTGTGGCGCACGGCGAGGAACGTGCTCATCAGCCCGCCCATGAGCGCGAGCCACGCGAAGAGGAGGAAGAAGGCGAACGCGCCATCATCCGTGCCGTTGGGCGTGCCGCGGAAGACGAGGATCGTGCGGGTCGCGACCGCGACGCCGAGGATCTCGCGTCGGTCGCTCTCCTCGCCGTACGTGGAGTACACCGCCGAGATCGAGCCGTATGCGAGCAGCGCGGTGCCGAGGATCCAGAGCGCGAGCTGCAGGCGGTCTCGACGGATGCGCTGCCGCAGCAGCACCATGAGCCTGGTCACGCCCGCGCCTCCTCCTCGACCGGGGCGAGCTCGTCGCCGTAGTGGCGCAGGAACAGGTCCTCGAGCGATGGCGGGGCCACCGTGAGGCCCTGCACCCCGAGTCGGCCGAGGTCGGGGAGGACCTCGGCGACACGTTCGCTGTCGACGGTGAACCGCACGCGGCCCTCGTCGATGACGAGGTCGTGGGCATCACGGATGGCGGCGACGTCGGCCTCCGTGGAGGGGTCGTGGATGAACGAGATCTCGGTGCGGGTCAGGTGACGCAGCTCGGTGAGCGTGCCGCTCTCGACGACCTTTCCGGCACGGATGATCGTCACGCGGTCGCAGAGCTCCTCGACCTCGGAGAGGATGTGGCTCGAGAGCAGCACCGTCGCGCCGTCACGGGCGACGCGATCGATCTCGCGGTTGAAGACCTGCTCCATGAGCGGGTCGAGGCCGCTCGTGGGCTCGTCGAGTACGTAGAGCTCGGCCGGAGACGCGAATGCCGCCACGAGCGCCACCTTCTGCCGGTTGCCCTTCGAGTAGGCGCGGCCCTTCTTGCGCGGGTCGAGCTGGAACTCCTCGAGCAGCCGCTCCTTGCGCTCCCCGTACGCGGCGCGGTCGGTCATCCCCCCGCGGAGCTTCGTGAGCAGGTCGATCGCCTCGCCGCCCGTGAAGTTCGGCCAGAGCGCGACGTCTCCGGGCACGTAGGCGACCCGCCGATGCAGCTCGGCGGCGTCGGTCCACGGGTCGCGGCCGAAGAGCGTCGCCTCGCCGGCGGACGCGCGCGCCAGCCCGAGCAGGATGCGGATGGTCGTCGACTTCCCCGCGCCGTTCGGGCCGAGGAAGCCATGGATCTCGCCGGACTCGACGGTGAAGTCGAGCCCGTCGAGTGCGATGGTGCGCCCGAAGCGCTTCTCGAGCCCTCGGGTGCGGATCACGGTGGTCATGGTCGCGATGCTACGCGCGATTCACAAAGTTGTGAATCCTTCTAACGAAACCCTAACGGTCGCCCGTCGCCGACCCGTCGGTGACCCAGTCGGGCTCATCGGCGTAGTGACGCAGGAAGAGCTCCTCGAGCGAGGGCGGTGCGACCGTCAGGCCCCGCACGCCCAGGCGACCGAGTTCGGGAAGCAGGTGCGGGACGCGGTCGCTGTCGACCGAGAAGCGGACGCGACCGTGGTCGACCACGAGGTCGTGCGCTCCCGCGATGGCGGCGAGCGCCGCATCGTGTCCGGGCTCGTGAATGAACGCGATCTCCGATCGGGTCAGGTGACGCAGGTCGGCGAGCGTTCCCGATTCCACCAGCCTTCCGGCCCGGATGATGCTGACCCGATCGCACAGCACCTCGACCTCGGAGAGGATGTGGCTCGAGAGGAGCACCGTCGCGCCATCCGCCGCCACGCGTGCGATCTCGCGGTTGAACACCTGCTCCATGAGGGGGTCGAGGCCGCTCGTGGGCTCGTCGAGCAGGTAGAGGTCGGCCGGTGTCGCGAACGCGGCCACGAGCGCGACCTTCTGCCGGTTGCCCTTCGAGTACGCGCGGCCCTTCGCGCGCGGGTCGAGCTGGAACGCGTCGAGGAGGCGCTGCCGGCGCTCGCCGTAGGCCCGGCGGTCCGACCGGCCGCCGCGCAGCCGCGTCAGCAGGTCGATCGACTCGGAGCCCGACAGGTTCGGCCAGAGGCCGACATCGCCGGGAACGTACGCCACGCGGTGGTGGAGCTCCGAGGCATGCCGCCACGCGTCCCGCCCGAACAGTTCGGCGACGCCGCCGCTCGGCCGAGCGAGGCCGAGCAGGATCCGGATCGTCGTCGACTTGCCCGCACCGTTCGGGCCGAGGAAGCCGTGGATCTCACCCTCGCCCACCGAAAGGTCCAGGCCGTCGAGCGCGATGACCGGCCCGAAGCGCTTCACCAGGCCCCGGGTGCGGATGACGTCGGCCATGCGCCGGATGCTACGCCGGGGTGGCCGTGCCGAAAGGGGACCAACGGCACTCACTGCCGTGTCCTCGAGGGCTCGCGCGACGGGTACGCTCGCGTCATGGGTTCGCTCGACGTCATCGCGCTCGTGAGCGAGGTGGTCGCGTGGATCACGCTCGTCGGCGGCGGGCTCTGCCTGCTCGCGTTCGCGTTCGCGCGGATGGCTGACGGCACGTGGGAGCCCACCGACGCGGTCCTCGTCGACGCGGGCGGCGATGACGGCACGCGCGTGCGCTGGTTCGCCGAGGGCGAATTCCACGAACGCGGGCTCGAACCCGACGAGCACTCGCATGTCGTCGGCACCGAGACGCAGCCCGCGTTCTATCGTCGGCGCACCCCCGAGCGGCTGCGCTTCGAGGCCGACTCGCCCGTGCCGCGCCTCCTCGGCACGCTCGCGGTCATCCTGCTCGTGATCGGCGTGATCGCGACGATCGTGTCGACCCTCGCGGGCGACGCCGCCTGAGCTGCGGCCTCACCGGTCGCCACGGCCGGGGCGACGGATGGCACGCCCGCCCGCCCTGCGGCATCCGGGTCACTCGAGCGCGGCGAACTTCTCGATGTCGCCCTCGGTGCCCGACACGATGATGAGGTCGTGGTTGGACACCACGGTCTTCTCGGTCGCGTAGGTGAACGGCTTGCCCGGGCTCTTCACGCCGACGACGGTCACGTTGTGCCGCGAGCGCACGCCCGACTCGGTGAGGGTCTTGCCGCGGATCGGCTTCGGCGGGTACATCTTCACGAGCGCGAAGTCGTCGTCGAACTCGATGAAGTCGATCATGCGGCCGCTGACCAGGTGCGCGACCCGCTCGCCGGCCTCGGCCTCGGGGTAGATGACGTGGTTGGCGCCGATGCGCTCGAGGATCTTGCCGTGCGACGTCGAGATCGCCTTGGCCCAGATCTGCGGGATCTTGAGGTCGACGAGGTTGGCGGTGATGAGCACCGACGCCTCGATCGACGAGCCGACCGCGCAGACCGCGATCGAGAACTCCTGCGCGCCGATCTGCTTGAGCGCGTCGAGTGAGCGCGCGTCGGCGACGACGGCGTGCGTGACCCGTTCCGCCCACTTCTGAACGAGCGCCTCGTCGTCGTCGACGGCGAGCACCTCGCGGCCGAGGCGGTCGAGCTGGCCGGCGGTGGCCGCCCCGAACCGGCCGAGTCCGATGACGAGCACGGGGGCGTCGTGCTTGATGCGATCAACCAACGATGGGCCTCTCTTCCGGTCTCCTGAACAGTTGGCGTTTCTGGGCCGCCGCGAGTGCCGCCGCCAGCGTGACGGTGCCGACGCGGCCCATGAACATGGTCAGCGCCATGACGTACTTGCCCTCGGGCGGCAGCGACTCGGTCAGGCCCGTCGAGAGACCGCACGTCGCGAATGCGGAGATGACGTCGAACAGCACGAAGTCGAGCGGCGCCTTCGTCATCTGCACGATCACGACGGTCGACACCGCGACGATCGTCGCGCCCCACAGCACGACGCTGACGGCCAGGCGCAGGATGTCGCGAGGGATCCGTCGCCCGAACGCCTCCATCGCGGGCGCGCCGCGGGCCTCGGCGTAGGCGGCGAGGAAGAGCACCGCGAGGGTCGTCACCTTGATGCCGCCGGCGGTCGACGCCGATCCGCCGCCGACGAACATGAGCATGTCGGTCACGAGCAGGCTCGATCCGTACAGGTCGTGCATGTCGATCGTGGCGAAGCCGCCCGAGCGGGTCATGGTCGACATGAAGAACGCCTCGTACAGCGTCTTGCCGAATCCGAACGCGCCGTAGGTCTTCGGGTTGTCGTACTCGAGCACGAGGAACGTGAGGGCGCCCGCGACCCACAGGATCGCGGTCGTGGTCAGCGTCAGCTTGACGTGCACGCTCCAGCGCCGCGGCATCCGCCACGTGCGCAGCAGCGCGTAGATCACGGGGAAGCCGAGGCTGCCGAGGAACACGTCGAGCATGAGCAGCGACTGGAACCAGTAGTCGTCGAAGAACTCGACGGGGCCGAGCGGGTTCGGCGCGAAGCCCGTGTTCGTGAAGGCGCTGACCGAGTAGTAGGCCGAGTACCAGACGCTCGTGCCCACGTCGTACCCGGCCGCGAGCACGCTCGGGATCATCCCGAGCATGATGACCGCCTCGATCGACAGTGTGCTGATCGCGACCGTCGCCAGCAGCCCGCCGACCTCGCCGAGACGCACGGCCTGTCGTTCCGACACCGGTCCGGCGTGCACGCGCGACGGGTTCGTGTCGCTCGCCGCGATGAGCTTGGCCCGCAGGCCGAGCCGGCGCGAGATCACCAGGCCGAGGATCGAGGCGAGCGTCAGCACGCCCATGCCGCCGACGTTCATGCCGATGAAGATCACGGCGTTGCCGAAGGGCGACCAGTGCGTGGCCATGTCGACGGTGGTCAAGCCCGTGACGCAGATCGCCGAGGTCGCGGTGAAGAAGGCGTCGTACAGGGGCGTGCCGCCCGTCCCGGCGCCGGCACGGGCGATCGGCAGCGAGAGCAGGAGCGTCGTGATGAGGATGAGGCTCGCGAAGACGATGATCGCGAAGCGCGACGGCGAGCTGCGTACGAGCGCGTCGATCGCATCGCGGACACCGCCGAGCCATGAGCGCCGGACCACGCCCCGGCGGCCCACGGGTTGCGCGGCCATCCGCCCTCCTCCGCTCGACGCTGTGTCATCGTACTCCCCGCGTCAGGCGCGGACTGACTACCCTTGAGCCATGGCGGACATCTTCGACGTGGTGGCGGACCCGACCAGGCGAGACATCCTCGGCGTCCTCCTCGACCGTGAGACGTCGGTACCCGAGTCCGGCGGCGAGATCAGCGTCGGCGAGATCGTCACGGCCCTCGGCGTGAGCCAGCCCACGGTGTCCAAGCACCTCAAGGTGCTCCGCGAGTCGGGCCTGGTCGCCGTGCGCGAGGAGGGGCAGCACCGCTATTACCGGCTCGATCGCGCGCCGCTCGAGCGCCTCGAAGACTGGCTGATCCCCTTCGTGTCGACGGATGCCGCGACCGACGCGGTCACGCTGGCCGGCGCCGATGCCGAGGTCGACCTCAACGCCGACCAGCGCGCGTTCGCCTCGGCGCTCGGCAAGGCGTTCGCCGAGACCGCGCACCAGGTCACCGCGGTCGTGGCGCAGCGCAAGCGCCGTTAGCCCCGCAGCGCCGCTATCGGAGCCGCTTCTCCATCTCGAGCTCCAACCCGCCCGGCTCGAGTTCGTACGGCCGGCTGTGGCCGGTGTACGCGAACCCGAGCTTCTCGTAGAACCGCCGTGCACGGGGATTGTCCTCGTGCACCTCGAGGCGCAGCCGGTCGCTGCGCTCGCCCGCCCAGCGCTCGATCTCGGTGAGCAGGGCCCGAGTGACGCCGGCCTGCTCGCCACGGCGATCGGGCGAGACGTAGACGCCGACCAGCAACGGGCCCGTGCTGAGGTCGGGCACGTAGCAGCCCATCGTGCCGACCCACCGGTCGCCGTCGATCGCGACGATGAGCGTCTGCTCGTTCGCCTCGCCGCGGCGGGCGCGGATCCGCCACTCGGTCTCGCCGTAGCCGAGCGCGCGTTCGAGCGTGTCGCCGAAGGCGATGGGAGTGTCGCGGAGCATCTCGAGGCGCAGCTCTCGCATCGCCCGCCAGTCGTCCTCGCGGGTCGTTCGGATCACCAGTCCGGGTCGTGGCATCCCTCGACGCTAGCGGATGGCGCGGGCGCCTCGCCGGTGAATGGGCTAGACTACCGCGGGGCTCCTCGCCCCACGGCTGCGGCACGCGCGGCCGACCCGGATCTTTGTGAGGTTTTCGTGGGTTCCGTCATCAAGAAGCGTCGCAAGCGCATGGCGAAGAAGAAGCACCGCAAGCTGCTTCGCAAGACGCGCCACCAGCGTCGCAACAAGAAGTAGTCGCATTCCGACCACTGGCAGAGCGTCAGGCCGTCCGGCCTGGCGCTTTTCGCTGCCCTGGCGCGCGTATCCTGATCGGGTGAGCCCCCGAGACATCCGCCTCACCCTCATCGGCAAGCCCGGATGCCACCTGTGCGACGACGCGCGGGAGGTCGTCACGTGCGTGCGCGAGGAACTCGCGGCGACGCCGGGGGCACCGGGCACCACGCTCGACGAGCTGTCGATCCTCGACGACGACGCGCTCCGCGCGCGCTACGCCGAGGAGATCCCGGTGCTGCTCGTCGACGGCGAGGTGCACGGGTACTGGCGCATCGACCCGGTGCGGCTGAAGACGGCACTGCTGGCCGCGGCCTGACGCTGCGCCTCTAGTCCGCGCCATCCGTTCCCTCAAGGGGGTGACGACGGATGGCGCGCGGGCGTTGACTGGTGCCATGACGAGCATCCGACGCGAGCGCTCTGTTCCCATCGACCCCGACCGGCATTCCGACGTGATCGTCGTCGGAGCCGGCATCACCGGCCTGTCGACCGCGATCATGCTGCTCGCCGCCGGCCGCCGGGTGACCGTGATCGAGCAGGACGTGCCGGGCGCGCTCGCGAGCGGACGCAACACCGGCAAGGCGACCCTGCTCCAGGGCAACCGGCTCGCCGTCATCCGCCGAGGTCATCCGGCGCGACTGGTGCGCGCCTACGTCGACGCCAACCGCGCCGGGCAGCAGTGGCTGCGGCGCGCGTGCGAACGGGCCGGCGTCGAGGTGCGCGAGGCGACCGCGTACAGCTACGCCCAGACCGTCGACGGCATCGAGGCGGTCGACGCCGAGGTGCGGGCCGGGCGCGAGGCGGGGCTGCCGGTCCGGCGCGTCACCGAGATCCCCGACGACGTGCCGTTCCCGGTCGCCGGCGCAGCGGCGCTCGACGGCCAGCTCGCGCTCGATCCGGCCGAGCTCATGCGCGGGCTCGCCGAGCTCGCGACGGCGGGCGGCGGGCGCATCGTCACGGGTGCCCGCGCGCTCGGGGTGACCGCGTCCTCGCCGGCGCAGGTGCGCACGAGCGCGGGGACCTTCACCGCCGAGCAGGTCGTCATCGCGACCGGCGCTCCGATGCTCAACCGCGGCCTGTACTGGGCGAAGACCGGTGGATCGCGCTCGATGCTCGCGTCGTTCGAGATGCCCGCGGGTGCGGCGCTGCCCGATGGGCTGTACCTGTCGGTGGACCAGCCGACGCGCAGCATCCGCCGCGACGACCACGGGGATGCGACGCGCCTGATCGTCGGCGGGGCGAACCACCGCACGGGTCGCGTGCCGAGCACTCGCGAGCTGCTCGACGAGCTCGTCGGCTGGGCGCAGACCTGGTGGCCCGACGCGACCGACCCGGTGCACTGGGCGGCGCAGGACTACCAGTCGCACAACCTCATCCCGTTCGTCGGCCGGATGCCGCGGGGCCGGGGTCGGATCTGGTTCGCGACGGGGTACGCCAAGTGGGGCCTCACCAACGGCTCGGCGGCCGGCATCCGCATCGCCCACGAGATGCTGGGCGCGCGCCGACCCGATTGGGGCCGCGTGATCGGCTCGCGGTTGACGACCCCGGGCGATTTCGCGCGCGGCGCCGTCGACGGTGCTCGGGTCGGTGCGTTCCTCGCGCGCAGGTGGGTGCACGCGCTGCGGGCACCCGTCGCGGAGGCCGCGCCGCCGCCGCCCGAGGGCGTGGGCGTCGTGCTGCGCCGCGGCACGCGTCCGGTCGGCGTCTCCACGGTCGGCGGCGAGACCTGCGAGGTCTCGGCGGTGTGCACCCACCTCGGAGGCGTGCTGCAGTGGAACGACGCCGAGTGCACGTGGGACTGCCCGCTGCACGCGTCGCGCTTCGACCACCGCGGCAACCGCATCGAGGGTCCCGCGCTGCGCGACCTCGCGCGCGTCGATGCGACGCCGCTCGACGAGGTGCTGCGCGCGGGCGCCGCCGAACGCGCCGCCGCGGGTGCGGGCCGGCCCGCCTCGGGCGGCGCCGCCGACGCCCCTGGCGGCTGACCGCGCGCGCCGCTCGTTCGCCCGCCGCCCGCCGCCCGCCCGCCGCCCCTCCCGCCGAGGTGACGCGAACTGCTCTTCCCGCGCTGGCGAACCGCGTTTCCCGTCACCTCGCGTGGCCAGGCTCGCCCGCCTTCTCGCCGAGGTGACGCGAACTGCCCTTCTCATCGCGCTGAACCGCGCTTCGCGTCACCTCGCTGACGCCACGCCAACTGCTCGCCACATCTCGCTGAGGTGACGCGAGCTGCCCTTCTCGGGCCGGCGAACCGCGCTTCGCGTCACCTCGCCGGGACGATTCGCCAGCCAAGCGCTCGCTCGCCGTCGTCGCCGCGGGCGACGGCCGGTCCTCCACAGCTTCGGCAGCGAGGCGCGTTCCCACGAGACCGCCGCGCCGCACGTCAGGGCGGTCGCCCGCCAGAAGAGTGGCGGGGTGGGTGCGCGCGTGCAATTGCCGGAAGAACTCTCGAGTGCGGCGTTCTCGGTGCGCCGCGGGCGCAAGGCCGGCCTGAGCACCGGCCGCCTGCGCGGACCCGACCTGGTCCGCCCGTTCCACGGTGTCCGGGTCATCGCCACCGTCGACCTCGACCTGATCGCGGTCTGTCGCGCGTACGCCGAGCGGATGCGACCGTGCGAAGTCTTCACGCATCGAACGGCGGCGGCGCTGCACGGGCTGCCGGTCAGGGGGATGCGTCCCGACGGCGAGATCGACGTCGCAGCCATCGCACCGAAGGGACTGCCGCGTGCTCACGGCGTGCGCGGGCATCGTGTGAAGGCCGACCTCGTCAGCATCGAGGAGGTCGACGGTCTGCGCGTGATCTCGGCGATCGACGCCTGGTGTCAACTCGCTGCCGAGCTGACCGAACGTACGCTCGTCGTCCTGGGTGACGCGCTGGTTCGCCGGCAGGGTCCGATTGCGACCATCGAGGCATTGCGTCGGGCTGTCGAGGGGATGGCCGGGCGACGCGGCGCGCGTCGGTTGGCCAGGGCGTTCGCCCGGGTGCGGGCGAACACCGACTCGCCGCAGGAGACTTGGCTCCGCCTCGACCTCGTCGATGCCGGGCTGCCCGAGCCGGCCGTCAACGTGACCATCCACGATGCGACGGGCAAGCAGATCGCGATCGGCGACCTCGTCTATTTGGAATGGCGCGTCCTGGTCGAGTACGACGGCGAGCAGCACCGCGAGGACCGCGCGCAGTATGCACGAGACGTCGAACGACTCGACGATCTCGCGCGGGCCGGATGGCGCGTCATCCGCTTCAATGCCACCCACACCGGCCCGCGCCGGATCCTCGCGATCGCACGCGTTCGCGAGGCGCTCCTCGCCGCCGGCTGGGCGGGCCACTGAGTTGACGCGAACGGCTGCTCCCTGGTCTGAGAACAGCGATTCGCGGCACCTCCGCGCGTGCGGGCGACGCGGCCGACCGAGGGCTCTCCGGGTGAAGTGACGCGAGGTGCGTTCTTGGCGCGCGGGAAGAGCCGTTTGCGTCGTCTCGGTGCGTGGGGGCTCGCGTCGGAGACCGGCCCCCGGCGAGGTGACGCGAAGTGCGGTCTGGCCGCGCGGGAGCCGTCGTTTGCGTCATCTCGGCGCGTAGCGGGCTCGAGTCGGAGACCGCGCCCCGGCGAGGTGACGGGAAATGCGGTTTTGACGCGCGGGAAGAGCCGTTCGCGTCATCTCGGCGCGGAGGTGACCGGCTGGGCGACCGGGCCTCCCGCGAGGTGACGCGAAGTGCGGTCTGGGCGCGCGTGAAACAGCGGATCGCGTCATCTCGACGCGACGGGCAAGCGGGCGGGCGGGCCGCCTACGGCAGCAGGCGCGTCGGGCCGCGGAAGAGGTAGGTCGTCTCGCGGATCGAGTGCTCGTGCAGCATGAGCATGAGCACGCGCGCGAGGCCCATGCCGAACCCGCCGTGGGGCGGCACGCCGTAGCGGAAGAAGTCGAGGTAGAAGTCGAGCTCCTCGGGCTCGAGGCCCTTCTCCTTCGCCTGCTCGATCAGCACGTCGACGCGGTGCTCGCGCTGCGCGCCGGTGGAGATCTCGACCCCGTTGAAGATGAGGTCGTACGAGTTCGTCAGGCCCGCGTCATCCGCGTGGCGCATGTGGTAGAACGGCCGGATGCTCGACGCGTAGTCGGTGAGGAACACGAACTCGTGGCCGAGCTCCTCCCTGACGTACTGCGAGATCTGCCGCTCGCCCTCGGGGTCCATGTCGGCGTCGGTGCGCGGCACGACGTAGCCGCGCGACGCGACGATCTCCTTCGCCTCGGCGAGCGGGATGCGCGGGAACGGCGTGCTCGGCACCGTGATCTCGACGCCGAACAGCTCCTGAATCTCTGCGCCGTGCCGATCCTTGACGGCCGTGAAGGCCGCGACGAGGACCTCCTCGTGCATCGTCATGACGTCCTCGTGCGAGTCGACCCAGCTCATCTCGGCGTCGATCGAGGTGAACTCGGTCGCGTGGCGCGACGTGAAGGACGGGTCGGCGCGGAACGCCGGGCCGACCTCGAAGACACGGCCGAACCCGGCCGGCTGCGCCATCTGCTTGAAGAACTGCGGGCTCTGCGAGAGGTACGCGGTGCCCTCGAAGTAACCGAGCTCGAACAGCTCGGCGCGCGACTCGGATGCCGACGCCATGAGCTTCGGCGTCTGGATCTCGATCCAGCCGCGCTCGACCCAGTACGTCCGCAGCGCGTGCAGGAACGTGGTCTGGATGCGGAAGATGAGATTCTGCCTGGGGTGGCGCAGGTCGAGGAAGCGCCAGTCCTGCCGCTTGTCGAGGCTCGAGTCGGCCGCGATCGGCGTCTCGAGCGCCTCCGACACGACGTCGAGCGAGCCGATCTTGACCTCGAGCCCACCGAGCTTGACGCGCTCGTCGTGCTTGAGGTCGCCGGACACGCTGATGAACGTGCCGTGCCCGAGCGCCGAGATCTGCTCGGTCAGCGCGAGCGCCTCGGCGGCGCCGACGCTGACGCCCTCGGGGTCGAGCTCGCGCACGGCGGGATTCACGAGCTGCACCGCACCCGACTCGTCGCGGAGGATGATGAACTGCACCTTCTTCTGATCGCGGACGGTCTCGACCCATCCGGCGACGGTGACGGGGCCGTCGGGAAGTGCGGCGAGGTCCTTGACGAGGGTGCGCGTGTTCACGACGGATCATCCTACCGGGCGGGTATACGGTGCCCGCGCGGCATCCGATTCAGGAGAACGTGCGCGAATCAGGACTCGATCGGCGATTCCGTCCTGAGCAGCCTCCGTCTTCCTGAAACGAGCGGGCGGGGCGGATGGCGCGGGCGCTCGGCGCTTTCAAAGGGAACTGCTTCGTAGACTGGAGGGCGTGCCGGCCGAGCAGATCCATCTCGTGCGCCACGGCGAGGTCTTCAACCCCCAGGGCGTGCTCTACGGTCGTCTCCCCGGATACGGCCTGAGCGATCTCGGCCGTGCCATGGCCGAGGCCGCCGCGGTCGACCTCGTGATGCGCAAGCGCCACGTCGCCTCGCTCATCTCGTCGCCCCTGCAGCGCACCCAGCAGTCGGCCGAGCCGATCGCGAAGGCCTTCTCGCTCGAGCCGGCGCTCGACGACCGCATCATCGAGCCGACGAACCGGTTCGAGGGCAAGCGGATGGCGGGACCCGACTCCGCGTTGCGCGACGTGCGCAACTGGGTCTTCCTCGTGAACCCGTGGGAGCCGAGCTGGGGCGAGCCGTTCGGCAAGATCGCCGACCGGATGCTTCACGCCATGCACGACGCCGCAGACGCGGTCGACGACGGCGACGTGGTGATGGTCAGCCACCAACTGCCGATCTGGATGGCGCACCGCCGCGTCGCCGGCAAGTCGCTCGCGCATGATCCGCGGCGGCGTCGCTGCGCGCTCTCGAGCATCACGACGTTCGAGCGGCGCGGTCGCCGCTTCGTCGAGGTCGGCTACCGCGACCCGGCCGCCGGGCTGCAGGAGCAGGCGACCGACGTGGGGGCGGTGTGATGGGCGCGCGCAGGTTCGCCGGGTTGGTCGCGCTCGCCGCGGCATCCGTGCTCGTGCTGGCGGGGTGCTCGAGCGACCCGCTCGCCGAGCAGTACCGCGCGGGCAGCAACAAGGGCTACATCGCCGGCGACGGCACGATCGCCGAGTTCCCGGCTGACGAGCGCGGCGAGCCGATCGCGTTCGAGGGCGAGACCATCGAGGGCGACACCCTCGACTCCGCCGACCTGGCCGGCGAGGTCACGGTCGTCAACTTCTGGTACGCGGGCTGCGCGCCGTGCCGCGCCGAGGCGCCGATGCTGCAGCAGGTCTTCGAGGAGGTCGATGGTGACGGCGCCGCGTTCGTCGGGGTGAACGTCCGCGACCAGGCCGCCACCGCGGCATCCTTCGAGGAGAACTACGGCATCACCTACCCGTCGATCGTCGACGCGAACGATGGCGCCGTGCAGTACGCCTTCGCCGGCGACGTGCCGCCGGCAGCCGTGCCGACGACGCTCGTGCTCGACGCCGAGGGACGCGTCGCCGCGCGTATCCTCGGCCAGCTGAAGGACGCGTCGATCCTCGAGACCATCGTGCGCGACGTCATCGCCGAGCAGGCGTAGGCGGGCACCCCGGCGCATGGACCTCAACGAGATCATCGTCAGCGGGCAGCTGCTCGCGGCCGTGCCCATCGCGATCGCCGCGGGCCTCGTGTCGTTCCTGTCGCCGTGCGTGCTCCCGCTCGTGCCCGGGTACCTCGGCTACCTCGGTGGCTTCGCCGACGCGAGCGCCGAGGAGACCGAGCAGCGTCGAGCGCGCCGCCGGCTGCTGCTGGGCGTGCTCCTCTTCATCGCGGGCTTCTCGCTCGTGTTCCTCATCTTCACGACGACGTTCGGCGCGCTCGGCGCCTGGCTCGCACGCTATGCCGACGTCATCATCCGCGTGGCCGGCGTGCTGCTCATCGGGCTGGGTCTGGTCTTCATCGGCCAGTTCACGTTCCTGCAGCGCACCTTCAAGCCGTCGTGGCGACCGGCGACCGGGCTCGCGGGCGCACCCCTGCTCGGGGTCGTCTTCGGGCTGGGGTGGACGCCCTGCATCGGCCCGACGCTCGCGGTCGTGCTCACGCTGAGTGCCGACGCCGGGTCGGCCGGCCGCGGCGCGCTGCTCGGCCTGGCGTACTGCATCGGCCTCGGCATCCCGTTCGTGCTCGTCGCGCTCGGGTTCGGCTGGGCGGCGAACGCGCTCGCGTTCGTGCGCCGGCACATCCGCGCGGTGAACCTCATCGGCGGCGGGTTGCTCATCGTCATCGGCCTGCTCATGGTGTCGGGTCTGTGGACCATCTGGATGTACGAGTTGCAGGCGGTGATCAGTGGCTTCGTCCCCGCGATCTGAGACGCGACCCGGGCGCGGGCGAGCGGATGGCGCATCCGCGCGCGGCACGGGCGTCGACCCGCTTCGCCCCGCCGACTACGACGACGGCACGTCCGACGCGGCCGCCGCGACCGACGTGGGGACCGAGGGCGCGGTCGCCGGCGCCGGCGGTTCCGCGGGTCCCCTCACCGCGCCCAAGCTCGGCCCCGTCGGGTGGCTGCGCTTCGTGTGGCGCCAGCTCACGAGCATGCGCACCGCGTTGCTGCTCCTGCTGCTGCTCGCCATCGCCGCCGTGCCCGGCTCGCTCGTGCCGCAGCGGTCGAGCGACCCGAACGGCGTCGTGCAGTACTTCGCCGACAACCCCGACCTCGCGCCGGTGCTCGACGGATTCCAGATGTTCGACGTGTACACGTCGGTCTGGTTCTCGGCGATCTACCTGCTGCTGTTCGTGTCGCTCATCGGCTGCATCATCCCGCGCACGAAGCACCACTTCGAGGCGCTGCGGGCGCGCCCGCCGAGGACGCCGGCGCGGCTCTCGCGGCTCTCCGCGTACACCGAGCGGCCGCTGGCCGACGACGAGACCGCCGAGGATGCGATCGCACGAGCTGCGGCCGCACTGAAGAAGGCGGGCTACCGGGTCGAGCGCTTCGACCTTCGCGGCGCGGCATCCGTCTCGGCCGAGCGCGGCTACCTGCGCGAGACCGGCAACCTCGTCTTCCACACCGCCCTCGTCGGGGTGCTCGTGACGGTGGCGATCGGCGGCGGGTTCGGCTTCTCGGGCCAGCGCGTCATCGTCGAGGGCCAGTCGTTCGTGAACACCCTCGCGGCGTACGACTCGTTCAACCCGGGCCGCTTCTTCGACGACAGCCGCCTCACGCCGTACCGGCTGACGCTCGACGAGCTGGACGCGGTCTACGAGACCGAGAACCGCGATGCGCTCGGCCAGCCCATCGACTTCACGGCGCGCGTCACGATCGACGGCGAAGGCGGCTCGGCCGAGCGCGAGGTCAAGGTCAACGAGCCGCTGTACGAGTACGGCACCGACGTCTACCTGCTCGGCAACGGCTACGCGCCCACCATCACGGTGCGCGACCCCGACGGGAACGTCGTGTTCACCGACTCGATCCCGTTCCTCCCGCAGGACGCGAACCTGACCTCGATCGGCGTCGTGAAGGTGCCCGACGGGCTCGACGAGCAGCTCGGCATGGTCGGCTTCTTCTACCCGACGCAGACCACCCTGCCGTCGGGCGCGTACACCTCGAGTTACCCCGACCTCGTGTACCCCGTGCTCACGCTCAACGTCTACTCGGGCGACCTCGGCCTCGACGAGGGGACGCCGCGCTCGGTGTACCAGCTCGACACGACCGGCATGGAGCAGCTCACGGGCGGCGACACCGGCGTCGACTCGGTCGAGCTCATGCCGGGCGAGACCACCGAGCTGCCGAACGGGCTCGGCACGGTCGAGTTCGAGACCGCGACCCCGGACGCCGCGTCCGACGACTTCTCGCAGAGCGTGCCGCGCTTCGCCTCGTTCGACGTGCACCACGACCCGTCGCAGGGCTGGGTGCTCGTGTTCGCGGTGCTCATCATCGGCGGGCTGCTGCTGTCGCTCTTCGTGCCGCGTCGGCGCATGTGGGTGAAGGCCGTGCAGCGAGCCGATGGCACGACCGTGCTCGAGTACGCGGGCCTCGCGCGCGGCGACGATCCGGGCCTCGAGCGCGCGGTCGACGAGTTCGCCGACCAGCACGCGAAACCCTCGGCGACCGGGCCGGAAACTTCTTCGACGTAAGGTAGAACGGTGACGCTCGACGAGATCTCCATCATCGCGGTCTACTCGGCCATGGCCGTGTACGCGATCGCGTTCATCGCGTACTCGATCGACCTCGCGAAGCGCTCGGCCGCGTCGGTGGCGGTGACGGATGCCGCGTCCGCGGGCACCACGACCGAGCCCGCGTCCGAGCGGGTCGAGGTCCTCGCCGCGGCGGGCGCAGGCACGAGCGCACCCGCGTCGTCGACCGCGGTCCGATCGGGTCCGCGCGGCCGATCCGCCAAGGCCGGCGCCGCGACATCCGGCCCGGTCGCCTACGGGCGATCGCCCGTGCTGCGCGTCGCGGTCGCGATGACCGTCATCGCGTGGCTGCTGCACCTCTCGGCGACCGTGCTGCGCGGCATCGCCGCCGAACGCGTGCCGTGGGCGAACATGTACGAGTTCGCGCTGACGGGCACGCTCGTCATCACGACGGTCTTCCTGCTCGTGCTCGTGGTCGTCAAGACCGACCTGCGCTTCCTCGGCACCTTCGTGACCGGGCTCGTGCTCGTGCTGCTCGGCATCGCGACCGTCAACTTCTACGTGAGCGTCGTTCCGCTGCCGCCGGCGCTGCAGTCGGTGTGGCTCGTCATCCACGTCTTCGTGGCGACCTCGGCCGTCGGATTCTTCGCGCTCGGGTTCGCGCTCTCGGTCGTGCAGCTCATGCAGGCCCGCCGCGAGGCGGTCGCCGCCACGGCCGATGCGGTGAAGAAGTCGTTCCTCGCGACGCTGCCCGACTCGGTGTCACTCGAGAACCTCGCCTATCGCGTGAACATCGTGGGCTTCATCCTCTGGACCTTCACGCTCATGGCCGGCGCGATCTGGGCCGAGAAGGCCTGGGGCCGATACTGGGGCTGGGACACCAAGGAGGTGTGGACCTTCATCATCTGGGTGGTCTACGCCGGGTACATCCACGCGCGCGCGACGCGCGGCTGGCGCGGATCGCGTTCCGCCTGGCTCGCGATCATCGGCTTCTCGGCGGTGCTGTTCAACTTCACCGTCGTGAACCTGTTCTTCAAGGGACTGCACGCCTACTCGGGACTCTGATCCGACGCTCCGCCGAGCAGGTGGTACTCGACCTCCCAGCCGACGTGGCGCACACTTGATGCATGTGGAGGTTCCTGAGGGCGATCAAGGACGGCGAGCATCGCGTCGCGCCGACGACGTGGGCTGCCGCCGTCGCCGCCGTCGTCTACACGGTCGCACCGATCGACCTGATTCCCGAACTCGTGCTCGGCCCGCTGGGGATCGCCGACGATCTCGGCCTGTGGGGCATCTTCGCCCTGCTGTTCGTGCGCGAACAGCGGCGATGGGACGCCCGCCGTGCGTCGGGAGCCGACCTCTGATCCGAGACTGACGCCGACTCACGGCGCCGTGCGGTTGCGATCGACGCGTCCGGCAGGCACGATCGCTGCATGGGGCGGGCCCTGCTCGAACGCGACGCGGAACTCGACGCGCTGCGATCCGCGGCGCGTGCTGCCGCCGCGTCGCAGGGACGCGTGGTCCTCCTCCACGGCGAGGCGGGGATCGGCAAGTCCACGCTGGTGCGCGCGCTGCGCGCCGACCCGCCCGACGGCGTGCGCGTACTCCTCGGCTCATGCGACGCGATGTCGACGCCCAGACCGCTCGGGCCGCTTCGCGACCTCACGTCGGCGGTGGGACCCCGGCTCGCGGACGCCCTCCGTTCGGGCGACCGGGAGGAGGTGTTCGACGCCCTCCGCGACGAACTGTCGACCAGGCCGGCGACCGTGCTCGTCGTCGAGGATGCGCAGTGGGCCGACGAGGCGACGCTCGATGCGCTCCGCTTCCTCGCCCGCCGGATCGACGGCATTCCCGCGGCCCTCGTGCTCACGTATCGCGACGAGCTCGACCGCGACCATCCGCTGAGCCGACTGCTCGGCGACCTGGGGCACGGTGATCGGGTCGACCGCATCGCGCCGCGGCGCCTGTCGGCCGCTGCGGTCGGCGAACTCACCGCGGGCAGCGGCCTCGACGTCGACCGCGTCCTCACGCTCACGGCGGGCAACCCGTACTTCGTCAGCGAGATCGTCGCGTCGGCCGACGAGGTCCGCGTGCCGCCGACCGTCGTCGACGCCGTGACCGGTCGTCTCCGGCGGCTGGATGCGTCGACGCAGGAGCACGTCGAGCAGCTGGCGGTCGTGCCGTCGGCCGTCGACACCGACCTGCTGGTCCGGCTAGTGCCGGACGGCGCCGGTGCGCTGCGCGCGGCCGAGGAGGGCGGCCTCCTCGTGGTCCAGCCCGACGGCGTCCGGTTCCGGCACGAGCTCACGCGTCGTGCCGTGGTCGACGGACTGCCCGCGTCGCGCCGCATCGAACTGGACCGCCGGGTGCTGGCCGCCCTCCTCGAGCTCGGCGGCGCCGATCCGGCGAGGGTCGTGCACCATGCCCTCGCCGCCGGGGACATCGACGCGATCGTCGAATGGGCGCCGCGCGCGGCCCGCGACGCGGCCGCATCCGGAGCGCACCGACAGGCTGCGGCGCACTACCGAGCCGCGCGCGTCCACGCCGACCGGTATCCGCCCGATGAACGCGCCGACCTGCTCGAGGAATACGCGATCGAGGCGTACACCATCGGCGCGGCCCTCGAGGCCGTCGATGCCGGGCAGGAGGCGGTCGAGCTGCGCCGCCGCCTCGGCGACCCCAAGCGGCTCGGGGCGGCCTTGCGGTGGCTGTCGCGGTTCCAGTGGTTCGGCGGACGGCGCGCCGACGCCGAAGCTGCGGCTCAGGAGGCATCCGCGGTGCTCGTCGACGTCGACGACCCCACCCTGTATGCGATGGCCCTGAGCAACGAATCCCAGCTCGCCCTGCTCGCCCACCACACGCCGCGGGCGCTCGAGCTCTCGGCGCTCGCGATCGACATCGCGCGCGAGACGGGCGATCCCGGCGTGCTCTCGCACGCGCTCAACAACCATGGCACCGCGCTGATGTTCCTCGCCGACGACGCGGGCTTGGAGGAACTGGTCGAGGCCGCCGAGGTCGCGCTCGCGGTCGACGACATCGAGGACGCGGCGCGGGCGTCGGTCAACCTGGTGTGGGGACTGCTCGACCAGTACCGGCTGGACCTCGCGGAGCACTATCTCGATCGCGCGCTCGAGATCTCGGAGCGCGCGGAGTTCATCGGCTTCGTCACCTACCAGCAGATGGAACAGGCGCGCCTCGAGCTCGCCCGCGCCCGCTGGGATGACGCGTTGCAGACGCTCGACCGCGAGATCGAGGCCCCGCACGCCCGCTGCGTCGCCCTCACGGTGGCCGGGACGGTCGGGATCCGACGTGGCGACGGCGACGGCGAGCAGCTGCTCGAGGAGGCCTGGCGGCTCGCGGTCCGGCTGGGCGAGCTGCAGCGGCGCGGCCCCGTGGCGGCGGCCCGAGCCGAGGCCGCACTGCTGCGCGGGGATCGAGCGTCGGCGCGCGCGATCGCGCGTCCGGAGTTCGAGGAGGCGGATCAGCTCGACGCGAGGTCGCTGCGGGCCGAGCTCGCCTACCTGCTGCGACGAGCGGGCGACGAGGTCGAGATCGCCGACGACGATGCGCATCCCTTCGCGGTGCAGGCCAGGGGCGACTGGCGGCTCGCCGCGGAACTGTGGCGCGCCGCGGGAGCTCCCTACCATGAGGCCGCCGCCCTCGCCGAGAGCCCCGACGACGACGACCTCGTCGCCGCGCTCGCCATCCTCGACCGGATCGAGGCGGCTCCGCTGGCCCGGAACGTCCGCGCAGTGCTGCGCGAGCGCGGAGTCCGCAGCATCCCGCGCGGACCCTCGACGCTGACCCGCGGCAACCCGGCAGGTCTCACGGCACGTCAGGTCGAGGTGCTCCGCCTCGTGGCCGACGGGCTCACGAACGCCGAGATCGCCGACCGCCTGGTGCTGTCGGTCCGCACGGTCGACACGCATGTCGCGGCCGTGCTCGCGAAGCTCGGCGCGGCGACCCGAGGCGAGGCGGCGCGACTCGCGCCCGAGGTGCTCGAACAGGCCGGCTGACCCGCCGGCGGCCTCAGTGCCCGTACGCCGGTATTCAGCGACCGTCCGACTCGATCTCGGTAGTCGGCCGTCGTGATCTCAGTAGTCGTCCCCGACGAATCCCCCTGCCCCTCCGCCGTAGAACAGAGATGTGCCCGATCAGGGTGCAGATCGAGACGGAGAGAGGAGGGGCGAAATGCTCGCAACGATGATCGCGCTGGGACTGCTCGCGGCGACGGCGGTCGCCGGCGCATCCGTGCAGTTCCGCCGCGACGGCTACCGCCGGACGCCGACCCTTCCCCGCTGACCTCGGGCGCCTCGGCGCTCCCACTCGCAGCACCCGCACCCATATCCACCCATCGACGGAAGACGTCATCATGAACACCGCCATCATCACCACCCCGGCCGCGACGACCAGCCCGATCCGGCGCTGGACGCTGCCCCGTCGCATCCTCGAGCGGGTCGCCCTCATGCGGTCGCGCCTGCACTCGACCGCGCTCGACGAGCTCGACGCCCACGCCATCCACGAGCTCCAACGGGACGCGGACCGGCTCCGGACGGAGAACTTCCGCACGGTCGCGGTGGGTCGCCTGCTGTGACCCCTGGACAGGGGCCGCGCGCGCGGAATCGCCCACCGACCACGCAAACGCTTGCTCGCGCACGAATCGCCCGCCGATCCACTCGGCGGGCGATTCGTTGCGTACCGGGAGGCGGCGCGTTGTAAACGCTTGCATTAACGATCCCGCTCGCGATAGCGTCGCTCCCAATGTCGGTGGCACGTCGTCGTGCCGGGAATCAGGAGTCAAGGATGACGCAGCGAGCGCGCGCTCGAAGGTGGTTGGCAACAGGACTCACGGGCGCCGTCGCGGCATCCGTCATCGCGATCGTTCCGGTCGCCGGCGCGGCCGTCGCGGCGGACGACACGTTCGCACTCGTCGGCTCGCTGCAGAGCGAGCTCGGCTGCTCGGCGGACTGGCAGCCCGAGTGCGAGGCCACGCACCTGCTGCCCACCGACGGCCCGGGCGTCTACGCCGCCGAGTTCACGGTGCCGGCCGGTTCGTGGGAGTACAAGGTCGCCGCCAACGACACGTGGGCGAACTCGTGGGGCCTGGACGGCGGCGACAAGAACATCCCGCTGACCGTCGCCGGCGACACCGACGTGCGCGTGGTCTTCGACGACGCCCAGAAGCGGGTCGGCCTCGAGCTGCTCGGCACCCGGGGCGCATACGACGAGGCGACGGATGGCGCGCTCGTGAGCGCGCCCGTGCGCCAGCCGGGCAGCGGCGAGAACTTCTACTTCGTCATGACCGACCGCTTCGCGAACGGCGACGCCTCGAACGACCAGGGCGGGCTCGAGGGCGACCGGATGACGACCGGGTTCGACCCGACCGACAAGGGCTTCTACCAGGGCGGCGACATCCAGGGCCTTCGCGACAAGCTCGACTACATCGACGGGCTCGGCACGACCGCGATCTGGCTGACGCCGAGCTTCAAGAACCGTCCCGTGCAGGGCGATGGCGCGAACGCGAGCGCCGGCTACCACGGCTACTGGATCACGGACTTCACGCAGATCGACCCGCACCTCGGCACGAACGCCGAGCTCGAGGCGCTCATCGCCGAGGCGCACGCCAAGGGCATCAAGATCTACTTCGACATCATCACCAACCACACCGCCGACGTGATCGACTACGAGGAGCAGCAGTACTCGTACATCGACCAGGCGACGAGCCCGTACACGGATGCCGCGGGCAACGCGTTCGATCCGGCCGACTACGCCGACGGCGACCCGGCGTTCCCGGCGCTCGACCCGGCGACGAGCTTCCCGTACACGCCCGTCGTCGGCCCCGAGGTCGCCGACCTCAAGGTTCCGGCCTGGCTCAACGACCCGACGCTCTACCACAACCGCGGCGACTCGACCTGGTCGGGCGAGTCGGTCACGTACGGCGACTTCGTCGGACTCGACGACCTCATGACCGAGCACCCGACCGTGGTCGACGGCTTCATCGACGTCTACCAGGGCTGGATCGACCTCGGCATCGACGGCTTCCGCATCGACACGGCCAAGCACGTGAACTTCGAGTTCTGGGAGCAGTGGTCGAGCGAGGTGCTCGCCTACGCGCACGACCAGGGCAAGGACGACTTCTTCATGTTCGGCGAGGTCTACGACGCCGACCCGGTCAAGCTCTCGCCGTACGTCCGCAAGTCCGACATGAACTCGGTGCTCGACTTCACGTTCCAGTCCCAGGCGGTCTCGTACGCGTCGGGCAACTCCGCGAAGAACCTGCAGTCGCTCTTCGCCGGCGACGACTACTACACGACGCCCGACTCGTCGGCGACGGCGCTGCCGACCTTCCTCGGCAACCACGACATGGGACGCGTCGGCTACATGCTCGCGAGCACCGGCGACGTGCTCCAGCGCGACGAGCTCGCGCACGAGCTCATGTACCTCACGCGCGGCCAGCCCGTGGTCTACTACGGCGACGAGCAGGGCTTCGCGGGCCCGGGCGGCGACAAGGACGCGCGGCAGACGCTGTTCGCGAGCCAGACCGCCGAGTACGTGAACCAGAAGCTCGTGACCGGTGAGGACGCCGGCAGCGTCGACCGGTACGACACCGATGCGCCGCTGTACGGGCACATCGCGGCACTCGCCGAGCTGCGCGACGCGCACCCCGCGCTCGACCAGGGCGCCCAGATCGAGCGGTACGTGACGGATGGCGCGGGCGTGTACGCCTTCAGCCGGGTGGACCGCGACGAGAAGGTCGAGTACCTGGTCGCCGTCAACAACGCGACCTCGGCGAAGACCGTCGAGGTGCCGACGCTCACCGCGGGCGGCGTGTTCACGCCGCTGTACGGCACCGACGGACCCGGCGTCACCGCGAACGCGGAGGGCGTGGCATCCGTCAGCGTGCCGGCGCTCGGCACCGTCGTGCTGCAGGCCGACCGCCAGGTGACGGCGCCCGAGGCGGCCGCCGCCATCGCCGTCGACGTGCCGGCCGCGGGCGCCGGCGTGACGGGCGTGACCCCGGTCTCGGCGGATGTCTCGGACTCGACGTGGCAGGAGACGAGTTTCGCGTGGCGCGTCGCCGGCTCCGACGAGTGGCACGCGCTCGGCACCGCCGAGGACACCACGCCCCGGGTCTTCCACGACACCGCCGGTCTCGCGGCGGGCACGCTCGTCGAGTACCGCGCGATCTCGACGGATGCCGCGGGGCAGCGCGCCGCCGCGTCGACCTACGCATCGGTCGGCAACCCCGTGAACCTCGTCGTCGAGGAGGAGCCCGAGCCCGAGATCGGCCTCGTGACCGTGCCGGGCGAGCACAACTCCGAGATGGGCTGCGCGGGCGACTGGACCCCGGGCTGCGAGGCGGCGAAGCTGACCAAGCGCGCCGACGGCATCTACGCCGGCACGTTCCAGATCCCGGCCGGGACCTACCAGTACAAGGTCGCGATCAACGGCGACTGGGCGGTGAACTACGGCGCGAACGGCGTGCCCGACGGGTCGAACGTCTCGTACACGACGGATGGCACCACGCCCGTCACGTTCTACTGGGACCCGCGCACCAAGGTGTTCTCGTCGACCGCCGAGGGCCCGATCGTGACACTGCCCGGCAGCCTCCAGTCCGGGCTCGGCTGCCCCGGCGACTGGGCGCCGGACTGCATGATCACGTTCGCGCAGGACGGCGACAAGGACGGCGTGTACGAGTTCGCGACCGACCAGCTGCCGACCGGCAACTACGAGCTCAAGGTCGCGCACGGCCTGTCGTGGGCCGAGAACTACGGTGACGGTGGCGTGCGCGACGGCGCGAACATCTCGTTCAGCGCCACCGCCGGCAAGCTCGTGACCTTCCGGTACACGCTCGCGACGCACGTGCTCGAGGTGATCGTCGCGGACCCGCCGCTCGCGGGCACGGGCACGCAGCGCGCGTACTGGCTCGACGCCAACACCCTGGCATGGCCGCCGTCGCTGCTCGGCGGGGCCTCGGCCGGCGACCTTTCGTTCGCGATCGAGCACTCCGCCGACGCCGGCCTGGCGGTCGCCGACGGCGTCGTGACGGGCGGCGCCGAGCCGATCGCGCTCGAGCACGACCCCGCCGGCATCGGCGAGGAGCTCGCCGCGGCGTTCCCGCATCTCGCCGGGTACGTGGCCCTGCGGCCGACCGGTCTCGACCGCGACGCGATCGCCGGCCTCCTCACCGAGGAGCTCCAGGTCGCCCAGCGCGACGGTGACACGCTGACCGCCCTCACGGGCGTCCAGCTGCCGGGCGTGCTCGACGACCTCTACGCGGAGGGTGCGGCATCCGCGACGCTCGGCGCCTCGTTCGGCGGCGACCACCCGACGCTCACGGTGTGGGCGCCGACCGCGCAGTCGGTGTCGCTGCAGCTCTGGGATGCCGGTGCCGCCGGCGACCCGCAGGTCCTGCCGGCGACGTTCGACGCGGCATCCGGTGCCTGGTCGGTGACGGACGGCGCGATCGAGCAGGGGAGCGAGTACCGCTGGCTCGTCGAGGTGTTCGCTCCGAGCACGGGCGAGATCGAGGCCAACTCGGTCACCGACCCGTACTCGGCTGCGCTCACCGTGAACTCGGCACGCACCGTGGTCGTCGACCTCGACGACCCGGCGCTCGCGCCCGAGCAGTGGACGTCGACGCCGGCGCCCGTCGTGGAGCGTCCGGTCGACCGCGCGATCTACGAGCTGCACGTGCGCGACTTCTCGATCACGGATGAGACGGTGCCCGAGGCGGAGCGCGGCACGTACCGCGCGTTCACGCGTGACGGTGCGGGCACCGCGCAGCTGCGCGAGCTCGCCGACGCCGGCATCAACACCGTGCACCTGCTGCCCACGTTCGACATCGCGACCATCGAGGAGCAGCGCTCCCTCCAGGCCACGCCCGACTGCGACCTCGCGTCGTACGGTCCGGCCTCCGAGGAGCAGCAGGCGTGCCTCGAGAAGATCCGCGACCTCGACGGCTTCAACTGGGGCTACGACCCGTTCCACTTCCAGGCGCCCGAGGGCTCCTACGCCGTCGACCCTGACGGCGGTGCGCGGGTCGAGGAGTTCCGCGAGATGGTCGGCGCGCTGCACGCCACCGGCCTGCAGGTCGTCCTCGACGAGGTCTACAACCACACGGCGGCGTCCGGCCAGGGACAGAAGTCAGTGCTCGACCGGCTCGTGCCCGGCTACTACCAGCGGCTGAACGCGACCGGCGGCGTCGAGACCTCGACGTGCTGCCAGAACGTGGCGACTGAGCACGCCCTCGCCCAGAAGCTCATGGTCGACTCGGTCGTGCTGTGGGCGAAGGAGTACAAGGTCGACGGCTTCCGCTTCGATCTCATGGGGCACCACTCGCGGGACAACATGGAGGCGGTGCGCGCTGCGCTCGATGAGCTCACGCTCGCCGAGGACGGCGTCGACGGGTCGAAGGTGTACCTGTACGGCGAGGGATGGAACTTCGGCGAGGTCAAGGACAACGCGAGGTTCGTGCAGGCCACCCAGGGCCAGCTCGGCGGCACGGGCATCGGCACGTTCAACGACCGGCTGCGCGACGGCGTGCACGGCGGCAGCCCGGTGGACGGCAAGTCGAAGTTCGAGCAGGGCTTCGGCACGGGGCTTGCGGGTGAGCCGAACGGCCTGCCCACGCGCGACGGGATCCGGAACCTCGGCCAGCAGACCGACCTCGTGAAGCTCGGCCTCGCGGGCAACCTCCGCGACTTCGAGTTCACCGGATACGACGGCGTGACGAAGTCGGGAGCAGAGGTCGACTACAACGGCGCCCCGGCCGGCTATGCCGACCAGCCCGACGAGGTCATCAACTACGTCGACGCGCACGACAACGAGACGCTGTACGACCTCGGCGTGTTCAAGCTGCCGACCGACACGTCGATGGCCGACCGCATCCGCATGAACACGCTGTCGCTCGCGACCGTGACGTTCGCGCAGACGCCGTCGTTCTGGCACGCCGGCACCGAGCTGCTGCGTTCGAAGTCCCTCGACCGCAACAGCTACAACTCGGGCGACTGGTTCAACCGGATCGACTGGACGGGCCAGGAATCAACCTTCGGGTCGGGCCTGCCGCCCAAGGCCGACAACCAGGACCACTGGGAGTTCATGCGTCCGTTGCTGGCCGACCCGGCGCTGAAGCCCGGCGCGTCCGACATCGCCGCGGCCGAGGCATCCGCTCTCGACTTGCTGCGCGTGCGCTCGTCGGTCGACCTGCTGCAGCTGGGCACGGCCGAGCTCATCGAGCAGAAGGTGTCGTTCCCCAACAGCGGCACGGATGCCACGGACGGGCTCATCGTGATGCTCATCGACGACCTCGTCGGCGAGGACGTCGACCCCGAGCTCGAGGGCGCCATGGTGGTGTTCAACGCCTCGCCCGAGGCGATCACCGAGCAGGTCGACGGGCTCGCGGGCCGCGACTTCGCGCTCAACGAGGTGCAGGCGGCGGGTGCCGACGAGGTCGTGAAGGGCACCGGGTGGGATGCCGCGTCCGGCACGCTCACCCTCCCGGCACGCACCGCGGCGGTGCTGGTCGACGAGCAGGAGCCGGCCGGCGTGGCGACGGTCACCCTCGCGGCGCCGAGCAAGGCGATCGCGAAGGCCGGCAGCACCCTCAAGGTGTCGGGCCAGGTTACGGCGCTCGACGGCTCGCGGCCGGTGGGCACGGTGTCGATCGTCGTCGACGGCGAGGTCGTCGCGACCGAGGCGATCTCGTCGTCCGACCAGGGCCGATTCAGCGTCAAGCTGCCGAAGCTGCCGGCCGGACCGCACTGGATCCAGACGGTGTTCGGCGGCGGCGACGGGTTCGCCGGCTCGCAGTCGGTGCCGGCGCTCGTGGTGCTGTGGTGAGGCGCGCCCTGCGGGGCGCCGCCTGAAACAGGTCCGGGCGGAGGGGGTGTGCGCCCCTCCGCCCCGACCGGTTCCACCGGAACATCACACGGGGAACGACACTCCGCAGCCCTCGTAGCTGCTGAAGATGAGGCCACCATACGCCTCGAAGAAGTGGTCGATGCCCTTATTGTCGGTCGCGTGCCAGTCGTTCGGGTTGTTCGCGGCGATGACGCCGTCCTGCCCATTGGCACCCTTGATCATGATGGTGAACGACGCGGGGCCGCCGCCCGCCGTGTAGGCGTCGAAGATGCAGTCCGCCTGTTCCTGCGTGATGAAGCCGCTCTCGATGTCGCCGGCGAGGGCGTCCGTGATGTTGAGCGTGAACCAAACTTGCGAATGGGATGCGCCGGCGTTGCCCTTGTCCGAGCGGCTCGCGTTGTAACACTCGTGCGCGTACGCGGCAGCGCCGGTGCCGAGCACGCCGATGGCGGCGAGCGCGACGCCCGCGCCGATGTTGGTCAGGGTCCGTGAGAACATGTGGTCTCCTCTGTCAGGTGTGAGCGTGCGGGGATTCGACCACGCACGATCTCCACGGTCGCGTCTTCGTCGGCGCGAGACATCCGTGCACTCCCTGATTAGCGGAGAGTCCTCCCCGTTCCGGTACACCCAGTGCTGGGGGTTGACACCGGTAGAGGCGGTGTCGCATCCTCGGCCAGCGCTCCTTGCGAGGCGCATCCACGCCGGATGCGGTTTCCGGCTGGGTCATGTGAGCGCGGCCTCACATGAGGGTGATTCGACCCCGGGTGCCTGCCGGGTCCCGTTGGTGTGGGCTCATGTGAGCGCGGCCTCACCTGAGGGTGATTCGACCCCCGGTGCCTGGCCCGTTCGTGTCGGGACAAGTCAACGCGGCCTCACATGAGGCAGCGTTGACACGAGCCAGCTGGAAGCTGTCGCGCAGCCGGCGAGCCGGCGAAGGCGCTCAGCGATGGCGCTATGGAGTTTCGGGCCGCGTCGCGAGCGCCGGAGCGCCGGCGGCGTCGGTGAGACGGGCGTGGCAGCGCTCGAGCCGCGCGATCCACCACGCGGTGCGCTCCTGGTCGGCGGCGAACCGGTCGAGCAGGGCCGGGTCGGGCACGACGCGACGCACGTCGATGCCGCCGTCGCTCGGCGTCAGCGGGTCGCGCGTGACATCCGCGCCCAGCAGCGATGCGGTGCCCAGCCCGCAGTCGTAATCGAGCTCGGGCACGGATGCCGCGAGGTGGGCGCCCATCGCGAGGCCCACGCTCGTGTCGAGCGCGCTCGAGACCACCACCGGCAGGCCCGCGCGCCTCACGATCTCGAGGGCGCGGCGGATTCCGCCGAGCGGCGCCGCCTTGATCACGAGCAGGTCGGCGGCGCCCGCCTCGGCAACCGCGAGCGGGTCGTCGGCGCGCCGCACGCTCTCGTCGGCCGCGATCGGAATGCCCATGTACTTGGTGCGCGCGCGGATCTCGGTGAGCTCGTCGACCGTCGCGCACGGCTGCTCGACGTACTCGAGGTCGAACGGCGCGAGCGCGTGGATGGCGTGCTCGGCCTCGTCGATGTTCCATCCGGCGTTCGCATCGACCCGGATGCGCCCCTCGGGCCCCATCGCCTCGCGCACGGCGCGGACGCGGGCGACATCCTGCGCCAGGGTCTGGTCGGATGCGGCGACCTTCACCTTCGCGGTGCGGCAGCCCGGGAAGCGCTCGAGCACCGACCGGACGGCGTCGGGGTCGACGGACGGCACCGTCGCGTTCACGAGCACGCGGTCGCGGACGGCGGGCGGCGGGACCCGCCATCCGAAGTCGATCGCGGCGGCGAGCCAGGTCGCGGCCTCGTCGTCGGGGTACTCGGCGAACGGCGCGAACTCGGTCCACCCCTGCGGGCCCTCGAACAGCACGGCCTCGCGCACGTCGATGCCGCGGAACCGGGTGACCAGCGGCAGCGCGACGACGCGGGCGGTGGCGAGCAGGTCGTGCAGTGGCGGGAGGCTCGGCGCGACGTCGCTCATGCCCCGAGTCTAGGGAGCCTGCCGGCTCAGCGGTCGCCGATCCAACTCGCGCGCGGCGGCACGAGCTCGTCGAGCCGTACCCACAGCTCGGCGGGGATCGGTGTCGCGTACGACTCGAGCGTCTGCGCGATGCGCTCGGGCGCCGAGACGCCGACGATCGTCGAGTGGATACGCCGATCGCGCGTCGAGAACTGCAGTGCCGCGGCGGACAGCGGCACGCCGAACTCCTCGCACGCGGACGCCATCGCGGCGGCGGCGGACTGCAGATCGGGGCGCTCGCCGTACGCGTACTTCGACGTGGCGCCCGGGCCCTTGGCGAGCAGGCCGCCGCCGTACGGCGCGGCGTTGAGCACGCCGAGTCCCATCTCGGTCGCGCGGTCGATGAGCTCGTCGGCGGATCGGTCGAGCAGCGTGTACCGGTTGTGCGTCAGCACCACGTCGAACACTCCGGTCTCCATGAGCGGGCGGGCGACCGCGAGCGTGCCGCCCGCGAGTCCGATCCAGTCGACGGCGCCCTCCTCCCTGAGTTCCCGGAGCGCCGCGATCGGGCCGTCCGGCGCGAGTGCGGCATCCACCCCGATCCGTTCGGCGTCGTGGAGGTGCAGCAGGGGCACGCGGTCGACGCCGAGCCGCTCCAGGCTCTCGGCGAGCGACTCGCGCACGCGACGGCCGGAGAAGTCGTCGCTGCCGTGCAGGGGGTCGACCTTCGTCGCGAGCACCACGTCGGCGGGCAGGCCGCCCACCCGTCGCAGCGCTTCGCCGATGCGGCGCTCGGCGTCGCCGTGCTCGCCGTAGTTGTTCGAGGTATCGATGAAGCGGATGGGGCTCTCGAGCGCCGCGAGCACGGTGTCGACCGCGCGGTCCTCGTCGACCTCGTGCCCGTACAGGTACGGCATGCTCGCGAGCGGGCTCGTGCCCAGGCACAGCTCGGTGATGGTGAGGCCGGTGCGGCCCAGCTCTCGTGTCGCGACCTCGGTCATGGTGCTCCTCCGTGTCGTCCTCGTCCCGTCAACGGTAACGAGTGCGCGAGATGACGGGAACTGCGTCTCGTCGCTGCCGGACGCGCAGATCGCGTCACCTCGGCGGGGCCGTTGAGCCGAGGGACCCGGGAATAGGCTGGTGTGCATGGCCGTCGAGGTGTCCGAGCTGTTCGATCCGAGCGAGTGGGTGGATGCCGCGGCATCCGTCACCGGCTCAGGCGGTTTCACCGACATCACGTATCACCACTCGACCGACGGGCGCATCGCACGCATCGCCTTCGACCGCCCCGAGGTGCGCAACGCCTTCCGCCCGCACTCGGTCGACGAGCTCTACCGGGCCCTCGAGGACGCTCGCACGAACCCGCGCATCGGCGTCGTGCTGCTCACGGGCAACGGCCCGAGCCCGAAGGACGGCGGCTGGGCGTTCTGCTCGGGCGGCGACCAGCGCATCCGCGGTCGCGACGGCTACAAGTACTCCGATGCCGAAACGGGCCTGGTCGAGGGGTCGAAGCAGCCGCACGGCGGGCATGCCGCGGTCGGACGCCTGCACATCCTCGAGGTGCAGCGGCTCATCCGGTTCATGCCGAAGGTCGTCATCGCGGTCGTTCCCGGGTGGGCGGCCGGCGGCGGGCACTCGCTGCACGTCGTGTGCGACCTCACGATCGCCAGCCGCGAGCATGGTCGGTTCAAGCAGACGGATGCCGACGTCGGCAGCTTCGACGCCGGCTACGGCTCGGCCTACATGGCGCGCCAAGTGGGACAGAAGCTCGCGCGCGAGGTCTTCTTCCTCGCCGAGGAGTACTCGGCCGAGCGCGCGTACGAGATGGGCGCGGTGAACCGGGTCGTGGCGCACGCCGACCTCGAGCGCGAGGCCCTCGCGATGGCCCGCACCATCCTGACGAAGTCGCCCACCGCGATCCGCATGCTGAAGTTCGCGTTCAACGCCGTCGACGACGGGCTCGTCGGCCAGCAGGTGTTCGCCGGCGAGGCGACCCGGCTCGCGTACGGTACCGACGAGGCCGTCGAGGGTCGCGACTCGTTCCTCGAGAAGCGCGACCCCGACTGGGGCCCGTACCCGTGGCACTACTGATGGCGACGGTCGCCGCCCGCGGGCGACCACGCTGGATGAACCGGTTACGGTGCGGGCGATGAAACCGCTCATCCGGGTTGCGGCTGATGACACATCCGCCCTGCTCGCCCAGCTGCGCGAGGCCGTGCTGCTCGACGGCCTCGCGGTGCTGCCGGTCCCTGGCGCTGAGGAGCCCGCCGACCCCATCGCCGGGCTCGTGCCCGACGACGTCGCGCTCGTCGTCGAGACGAGCGGCTCGACGGATGCGCCGAAGCGCGTCATGCTGTCGGGCGCCGCGCTCCGGGCGAGCGCCGGCGCCACCTCGAGGTTCCTCGGCAGCCTGCACGGACAGTGGCTGCTCGCGCTCCCGGCGACGTACATCGCCGGGGTGCAGGTGCTCGTGCGGTCGCTCGTGGGGGGAACCGAGCCGGCGGCGCTTCCGCCGGGCGGGTTCACCGCGGCCGCGTTCGCCGAGGCGGCCCGCACGCTCGACCCCGACCGACCGTGGCTCACCTCGCTCGTACCAGTCCAGCTCGCCCGCCTCGTCGAGGCCGCCGAGGGCGGCGACCGCCTCGTGCGCGCCGCGCTCGGCTCGTTCGAGCGGATCCTCCTCGGCGGCCAGGCCGCACCGCCCGGACTCGTGGAGCGGGCCGCCGAACTCGGCGCCCGGGTGCACCGCACGTACGGGTCGAGCGAGACCGCGGGCGGCTGCGTCTACGACGGCATGCCGCTCCCGGGTGTCGACGTGCGCATCGTCGATGACGAGGTGCAGCTCGCCGGACGGATGCTCGCCGAAGGCTACCTCGACGATCCCGAGCGCACGGCCCGCGCCTTCGTGATCGACACCGACGGGCGTCGTTGGTATCGCACCGGCGATCTCGGTTCGGTCGGCGACGACGGGCGCCTGCGCATCCGCGGTCGGGCCGATGACGTGATCATCTCGGGCGGGGTGAAGGTCGCGCTCGGCGAGGTCGAGCGCGCGGTGCGGTCGGTCGCGGGCTTCGCCGACGCGGTCGTCGTGCGCGTGCCCGATGCGGAGTGGGGTGAGCGAGCCGCGGTCGTTGCGACGCGCACGGACGGCGCGGCGACATCCGGTTCGCTCAGCGCCCTGGCCGCGGCGACCGACGCGGCCGGCCTCGGTCCGGCGGCTCGACCCGTGCGCCTCGAGGTCATCGACGCGATGCCGCTGCTCGCGTCGGGCAAGCCCGACCGCCGCGCCCTCGAGACGAGGTTGCGCGGCGGCCGGGTCGAATAGCTCAGGCGACGGGCGTCGGCTCCACGGCCACGGCCTCGACGTCGGCCTCCGCGAGGCGCCGCGCCTCCTCGAGGTGCGCCTGGACCTTGCTCCGGCTCGGCAGGAGCAGGCTCGCGAGCGACGCGATCGCGAAGCCCGCGACCGACACCCACACCGACGCCTGCAGCGCGGCGAGCACGTGCTCCCGGCTCCAGTCATCGCCGATCACCGAGAAGAAGACGGTCGTCGACACCGCGACGCCCGCGGCCGCGCCGAGTTGCTGGAACGTGCTGTAGATACCCGATGCCGCCCCGGCGTCGGCGACCGGCACGGTCGCGAGGGCCACGTCGACGAGCGGGATGATGAGCAGCGCGAGCCCGAGGCCCGACAGGAGCATGGGCCAGACGGCGGCCCATCCGGTGAAGTCGGCGCCGGTGTCGGCGACCACCCCGAACACCCAGAGCACGCCCGCGGCGAGGACGAGCGCGCCCGCGGTCACGAGGTACTTGCCGACGCGGCCGACGAGCGGGATCACGACGCCCGTTCCCACGAGCGCGCCGAGGCTGAACGCCAGCAGGTTGAGGCCCGCCGTGAGGGCGTCGAAGCCGAGCCCGACCTGCAGGTAGATGATGAAGGGCAGCGTGAACGCATTGAGCGACCCCTGGAACGCGGCCTGCGTGACGATGCCCGCCGAGAATCCGCGGTCGGCGAAGAGCGGCATCGGCAGCAGCGCGGAGCCGTCCCGGCGCATGCGACGGCGCTCGTGCGTCACGAAGACGCCGAGCAGCACGACGCCCGCGGCGACGGGCCACCACAGCCATGCCGGCCAATCGAGCGACTGCCCTTCGACGAGCGGAACCATGAACGCGAGCACGACCGCGCTCAGCAGCGCCACGCCCACGAGGTCGAGGCGCATCGGCCGCGGGGAGCGCGTCTCGGGCACGAACCGAGCGGCGAGCACGAAGATCACGATGCCGACCGGGATGTTGATCAGGAACACCGTGCGCCAGCCGAGGCCCCACAGGTCGGCGTCGATGAGCCAGCCGCCGAGCACCGGACCGAGCACCGCCGCGAGGCCGCTGACGCCGCCGATGAGGCCGTACATGGGCGCCCGCTCGCGCGGCGAGAACAGCGCCTGCACCGACGCGAGCAGCTGCGGCACCATGAGCGCGGCGAAGAGCCCCTGTGCGATGCGCGTGACGACCAGCGCATCGCCCGACCACGCGAACGCGGCGGCCGCCGAGGCGAGGGTGAATCCGGCGACGCCGACGAGGAAGATGCGCCGCCGGCCGAACAGGTCGCCCAGGCGGCCGCCCGTGATGAGGGCGACGGCGAACGCGAGCATGTAGCCGCTCACGATCCATTCGAGCTGCGCCTCGGATGCTCCGAGGTCGGCGCCGATCGACGGCAGGGCGACCTGCACGATCGTGACGTCGAGGAGGTCCATGAACGAGGCGAAGAGGAGGATGCCGATGGCGAGCCCTCGGCGTGGGGTGGTGGCCATGCTCGTCGTCCTTTCGTAGTCTGAATGAAAGTTCCGAGGTGGAATAGTTCCGAACTGGGATAATCCCGTAGTGGGAACGATAGGAGGTCGACGAGCGGATGTCAACCAAGGCGGACGTCACCGCGCGCATCCTCGACTCGCTGCAGCTCGTCATCGCGTCGTCGGTCATGACGAACGAGCGCATCGCGCGGTCGATGGGACTCAACGTCGTCGACCTCCAGGCGCTCGGCTTCATCGCCCGAAACGGCGCGCCGATGTCGACCGGTGAGATCAGTCGCCAGACCGAGCTGCCGACGAGCACCACGACGCGCGTGCTCGACCGCCTCGAGCAGCGCGGCCTCATCGAGCGAGCGGCCGACCCTTCCGACCGCCGCCGGGTCGTCGTGCAGCTCCGGCCGGACGCGCTCCCGGGCGCCGGCCGCGGCGGCGGCGACGATCCATACGCCGGCATCGTCGCCGGAATGGAGCGGGTGCACGAGGGCTTCACGGTCGCGGAGCTCGAGGTCGTCGCGCGGTACCTCGATGCCGTGAAGGACGTGCGCTGAGCCACGCGGCCCCGGCCCCCGCGACGCTCGCATGCATGGCGCATCCATAGCCGATGCCGAGGCGCCGCGGAGCGCTCCCCGAATACGATGGCTCCCGTGGCCCGCCCGAACCCCCGACGCATGACCCCGCCCGCCAAGCCCGTCGCATCCCCGCGCCGCACGAACGGCCGCTCGGGCAATCCGGCGAGGGCGGCGGCGACACCCGTCGCGCATCAGGGTCCCGTCACGTGGCGCGACTGGGTCGCGGGCGCCCGCCTGCGGACGCTGCCACTCGCGATGTCGCCGGTCGCGCTGGGCACCGGAGCCGGAGTCGTCGCCGCCGACTTCCTCGACGAGCCGTTCCATCCGTGGCGGTTCGTGCTCGCCCTGGTGGTCGCGCTCGCGCTGCAGATCGGCGTGAACTACGCCAACGACTACTCCGACGGCATCCGCGGCACCGACGCGCACCGGGTCGGTCCGGCCCGCCTCACGGGGTCGGGGCTCGTGCCGCCGAAGCGCGTGCTCGCGGTCGCGCTCACGTTCTTCGCCATCGCGGCGGTCGCCGGCCTCGCGCTCGTGGTCATCACGCAGCAGTGGTGGCTGCTCGCCGTCGGCGCCTTGGCGATCGTCGCGGCGTGGTTCTACACGGGCGGCAAGCGCCCGTACGGGTACTACGGCCTCGGCGAGCTGTTCGTGTTCGTGTTCTTCGGCATCGTCGCGACGGCCGGCTCCGCGTATGTGCAGGCGCTCACCGTGAACCTCGAGGCGTGGACCGGCGGCGCGGGCGTCGGCCTCCTCGCGTGCGCCGTGCTCATGGCCAACAACCTGCGCGACATCGACCAGGACCGCGCCGCCGGCAAGCGCACGCTCTCGGTGCTCGTCGGCGCGCTGTGGTCGCGCATCCTGTTCGCGGTGTTCATGCTGCTGCCGTTCGCGGTGGTCGTGTTCTGGGCGTTCCTCTACCCGCCGGCGTGGCTCGTGCTGTTCGCGCTGCTCGCCGCGGTTCCGGCGTGCATCATCGTCGGCTGGTCGCGCACTCCGCGCGAGCTGATCACCGCACTGCAGCTCGCGAGCCTCACGTCGCTCGCGTACGGCGTCGGCCTGGGCCTCGTCTTCGCGTTCTGACCGGGCGGTCGAGCGGATGGCGCGACGCGCGCCTCGCCTTGGGCGTGCCTCCAGATGACGCGAACTGTCGCTGGCGCGGCGGCGAACCGCGTTTCGCGTCATCTCGCTCGGCAGCTCTCGCCGACCCGGCGCCGGCCTCCGCATCCAGATGACGCGAACTGTCCTTGGCGCGGCGGCGAACCGCGTTTCGCGTCATCTCGTTGGCGACGCGGTCCAGCCGGCGACCCGGCGTCAAGTGCGCGGCGGTCGACGCACGGCCGAGAGCGGATGGCGCGACGCGCGCCCTACTCCGAGGGGCGCTGCTCCGACGCGTCGACCGCACCATCCTCGGCCTCGGCGTCGTCGCGCGCCGTGGGCGTCTCGCGACGGCGGGCCGCGTAGAGGTCGGTCGCGAACTCCTCGCGCTGGCGGCGCAGGAACAGCAGCGACGCGCTGAAGCCGAACAGGGCGGCGACGAGCACCGCGATCCACGGGGAGACGCCGGCGATGAGCAGCACGACGAGCGGCGCAGCGAACAGCACCACGCGCAGAAGCGTGTAGCGGAGCCAGACGGGGACGGCCTTCACGCGATCAGTGTAGGCAACGGAATCTGGATGAGCGCTCCCAGCCCACTGTGACGCAGCGCGCGTAGGATCGGAGCATGGTCCGCCTCTGGGTGATCCTCGGTGTCGCCGCCGTGGTCTTCACGATCTACGCGGCGGTCGACTGCGCGCTGTTCGACCGCTCCCGCATCCGCGGTCTGCCGCGCGGCTGGTGGATCGTGGTCATCCTGCTCGTGCCGATCATCGGCGGGCTGCTGTGGTTCCTCGTGGGCCGCGGTCGTGCCATCCGCGTCGGCCGGGTGTTCCCGCACGCGTCGGCGCCCGATGACGACCCCGAGTTCCTGCGCCGGCTCCGTGCCGACGCCGAGCACGAGGAGCGCATCCGCCGCCTCGAGCAGGAGCTCGCCGAGCTCGACGACGACACCCCATCGAACCGACCGCGACCCGACGACGCGCTCGGCAGCGACCACCGCCGCAACGACGGCGGAACCGAGACGCCGGGAGAGCCGGGCACGTCGGGCCGACCGGATGCCTGACGCGCGCGCGGTCGCGAGTCCGGCGACCGCGTCCGCGCTTGCACTGCTGTCCGCGCTCGTCCGCGCTGGCGTGACCGATGTCGTGGTCGCGCCCGGATCGCGCTCGCAGGCGCTCGCGCTCGCCGCCGCCGAGCTCGAGCGGGCCGGAGCCATCCGCCTGCACGTCCGCATCGACGAGCGTGGCGCGGGCTTCCTCGCGCTCGGGCTCGCGGTCGAGTCGGGTCGGCCTTCGGTGGTCGTCACGACGTCCGGCACCGCGGTCGCGAACCTGCATCCGGCGGTGCTCGAGGCGCACCACGGCGGCGTCCCGCTCATCCTCGCGACAGCCGACCGGCCCGCCGAGCTGCGCGGCATCCGCTCGAACCAGACCACGATGCAGCCCGGGATCTTCGCGGGCGCCGTGCGCCTCGAGCGCGACGTCACGCCACCCGAGGGGCGGGCCGGCGAGGCGGATGCCGCGACCTCCCTCGCTCGCGAGGCCGTCCGGGCCGCGCTCGGCCGCGACGCCGACGGCCGGATCGTGCCGCACCCCGGCCCCGGACCCGTGCACCTCAACTTGCAGCTGCGCGAACCGCTGTCGTCGGCGGTGACCCTCGACGACGCCTCGGTGCCCACGGCGGGGGCGGATGTCGCGACATCCGCCTCGAACCCGGCCGCTGCCGACTCGACCGACGTGCCCGCCGCGCGACTCGCGCACGGCCCGCGCACCATCGTCGTCGCGGGCGCCGGAGCCGGCCCCGCCGCCGAGGAGCTCGCCCGCGCGGCGGGCTGGCCGCTCATCGCCGAGGTCACGAGCGGCGCGCGCTTCGGGCCGAACCTGGTCGTCGCGTACCGCGAGCTGCTGCGCGAACCGGGGTTCGGCGACGAGGTCGAGCGGGTGGTCGTGTTCGGGCATCCGACGCTCTCGCGCGAGGTGCCCGCGCTCGTGCAGCGCAAGGGCGTCGAGGTCGTCGTGGTCGCGCCATCCGGCATCGAGTGGTTCAACCCGGGGCACGCGGCCGATCGATTCGAGCGCGCGGTCGCGGTCGAGCCGCACGAGCCGACCGCCGACGAGCGGGCGTGGACCGGGCGCTGGGTGCGGTCGAGCCGCATGCTCGTCGACGAGGCCGCGGCCGCGGCGGCGCACGGGGGATCGAGGCGGGTCGTGGTCGACGGCGACGGCGCCCCGGCCGGAATGGCCGGATCGACCGCACCGCTGCGCAGCGGTGTCGACGAGACCGGGCACGTGTCCGACTTCGCGGCCCAGCGCGCGTACCTGCGCGACCAGCTCGCGCGCATCCGCACGCCGATCGACCGGCGCATGCTCGTCGAGGCGGTGTGGGGCGCGACCTGGCCGCACGACCGGCTCGTGTTCGGCGCATCGCGGCTGATCCGCGACGCCGACCGCACCGTGCCGGGCCGCCGCATCACCGTGCACGCCAATCGCGGGCTCGCCGGTATCGACGGCACGGTCGCGACCACGCTCGGCGTCGCGATCGCGAGCCAAGCCGCAGTGCCAGGGGCGGATGGCGCGCCCGCCGCGTCTGCGCGCGCGGCCGGCGGCACGACCCGCGCGATCATCGGCGACCTCACGCTCCTGCACGACGTCGGGTCCCTGCTCATCGGCGCGGGCGAGGCCCGCCCGCGCGTGCTCCTCGTCGTCGGCAACGACGGCGGCGGAACGATCTTCGACGCGCTCGAGGTGGCGGCGTCCGCGCCATCCGATGCCTTCGATCGCGTGCAGTACACCCCGCAGCAGGTCGATCTCGCAGGGCTGGCCGCCGCCTACGGCTGGGAGTACCGCCGTGCCACCACCCGCGGTGAACTCGACGAGGCACTCGGCACCGCCGTCACGGGGCCGACCCTGCTCGAGGTCCCGCTCGCCCGCTGACCCATGCCGTCAGCTCGCACGACCCGCGCCCGCGCGCAACGCAGGTGCGCGTCCGGCGTGTCGGGCGACACGCTGCACCCGGCAACCCGACACGCGCTCCGCACCTGCGTTGCGGCGGGGCGGAAAGGCAAGTGGTGCGGCGGCGGCGCGCCACCCCTTGCCGCGGCATCCGTCGGGGCCCCAAGATGAAGCACCAGCGGCCACGGGCGCCGCGATGAGGGGAGCGACGTGGGTCTCGAAACGTACTGGGCGACCGATCCGTCGGAGGTGCTGCGGGTGCGGCAGGGGTTCCGGCTCGAGGAGGTCGAGCCGCGCGGCACACCCGGGTTCGCGGGCGGCAGGAAGGAAGCCGAGACCTCGCTGGCCGAGGGCGCCGCGATCTTCGCGGAGCAGCAGGAGATGCTGTTCGCGGGCAACCAGATGGGCGACGATCCGCGTCGCATCCTGCTCGTGCTGCAGGCGATGGACACCGCGGGTAAGGGCGGCATCGTCAAGCACGTGATGAGCGCGGTCGACCCGCAGGGCGTGCAGTACGCGGCGTTCAAGCAGCCCACCGACGAGGAGCTCGAGCACGACTTCCTCTGGCGGATCCGCAAGAAGCTGCCCGACGGCGGCATGATCGGCGTGTTCGACCGATCGCACTACGAGGACGTGCTGATCGCCAAGGTGCGCGAGCTCGCGCCGGCCGACGAGATCGAGAGCCGCTACGACGCGATCAACGAGTTCGAGGCCGAACTCTCGGCCTCGGGCGTGACGATCATCAAGGTCATGCTCCACATCTCGATGGAGGAGCAGAAGGCCCGCCTGCTCAAGCGCCTCAAGCGGCGCGACAAGCACTGGAAGTTCAGCCCCGGCGACATCGACGAGCGCATGCTCGCGCCGCGCTACCGTGAGGCGTACCAGATGGTGTTCGACCGCACGACGACGCCGCACGCGCCCTGGTACGTCGTGCCCGCCGACCGCAAGTGGTACGCGCGGCTCGCGGTCCAGCACCTGCTGATCGAGGCACTCGAGGCCATGCGGCTCGACTGGCCCGTCGCCGACTTCGACGTCGAGGAGCAGCGACAGCGCCTGATGGTGAGCTGACCGCCCGGCCGCCGCGCGCGGGTCAGGGGATCGGCGGCGACGGCGGCGGGGCGCCGAACGCCTCGACGATCGGCCGGAACTTCATGTCGGTCTCGGCGAGCTCGTCGGCGGGCACCGAATCGTGGACGATGCCGCAACCGGCATACGCTCGCACCGTGCCGTCGGGCGAGACCTGCGCGCACCGCAGCGCGATGGCCCATTCGCCGTCGCCGTCGGCGTCGATCCAGCCGACCGGGCCGGCGTAGCGCCCGCGGTCGAACCCCTCGAGCTCGGCGATCGCGCGCAGTGCGACCTCGCGCGGCGTGCCGGCGACCGCGGCGGTCGGGTGCACGGCCTCGACGAGGTCGAGCGAGCTCGAGCCGTCGCCGAGGGTGCCCTTGAGGTCGGTCGCGAGGTGCCAGAGGTTCGGCAGCTGCAGCGTGAACGGCTCGGGACTCGCATCGAGCCGCGCGGTATGGGGCGCGAGCGTCGCGACGGCGCTCTCGACCGCGAGCGCGTGCTCGGCGCGGTCCTTCGGCGAGTCGGCGAGACGCGCGGCCTGGGCCCGGTCGGAGGTCGCGTCGCGGCCGCGTGACGCGGTGCCGGCCAGCACGCGCGCCGAGACCGTGCCATGGTCGACGCGCACGAGCGTTTCGGGACTCGCGCCGATGAGCCCGTCGACCGCGAACACCCAGGTGTCGGGGTAGTCGTCGGCGAGTTTCGCGAGGGCGGCCCGCAGGCCGGCATCCTCCTGGAGCTGCCCGACGATCTCGCGCGCGAGCACGACCTTCTCGAAGCGTCCGTCGTCGATGCGGCCGACGGCGTCGGCGACCGCCGACATGTATGCCTCGGGGGGCATGGTGCCGGAGGAGAAGCGCACGCGCGGGACATCGCGCTTGGGCGCGGGCTCGGGCAGCTCGACGGGAGCGGCCGCGAGCGCCGCCCCCGAGGCGCCGGATGTCGCGTCGAGCAGCTCGATCCGGGTGACCCACGCGCGCCCGTCGCGGCGTCCGATGACGATCTCGGGCACGACCAGCACGCTCGTCGCGGCCGACTCGTCGGCGAACGCGATCGCTCCGAACGCGACGAGCCCGCTGCCGGGCAGCCCCACGCGGTCGTCGACGTCGGCCGCGGCGGCGAGGCGGCGCCATCCGTCGGCCGCGCGCGCGACGCGGTCGGGCCCGGCGGTCTCGATGCGCAGCACCTCGCCGAGGCCGATCATGCCCTCGCCGCGTCGCATCCAGAGCAGCGGATGGCGCGGGTCGAGCCGCGGCACGAGCGGCGCCGTCTCATCGACCGGAACGGTGCGGACGCGCAACCGCGTATCGGCGGCGGGAGGCGCCGCGGCATCCGTTCGCGTCACCGCACCAGCCTACGCCGGGGCGCGGAGGAGACTCACGCCGGGATGACGTCGACCCCGCGCCAGAACGCGACGCGGTCGCGGATCTCCTCGGCGGCGGCCGACGGCTGCGGGTAGTACCAGGCGGCGTTCGGGTTGCGCTCACCCTCGACCTCGACGTGGAAGTAGCTCGCGGTGCCCTTCCAGTGGCACACGCTGCGGTTGTCGCTGTCGGCGAAGTACTCGGGGCGGATCGACTCGCGCGGGAAGTAGTGGTTGCCCTCGACCACGACCGTGTCGTCGGACTCCGCGATGACCGTGCCGTTCCAGATCGCCTTCATGCCCATGCCGCTGCATTCCCTTCGGGTTCTCGTACCAGCTTCACCCCGGTTCAACCCGCTCGGCCATCGTTTCCATCCCTCTGCATGGATTCTCACAGGCTCCGCGCAGGTGGCATCCGCCCGCAGACGCAGGAATGCATGAGAATCCGCCTCTGACGGTCATGCTGCGCGCCCAAGTCGGGATTCTCATGCATCTGCGGCGGCCGACGGCCGGCAGGCGACGGCCCCCGAGCCGGCGTCCAGCAGGCGACCGTAGACTCGCACCATGCGCGCAGACCTCGGCAAGGACCCCCGCGACGTCTCGGCGATGTTCGACCGCGTGGCCGCGCGCTACGACCGCACCAACACCGTGCTCTCGGTGGGCAACGCGACGCTGTGGCGCGCGGCGACCACCAAGGCGGTCGCCCCGAAGCGGGGCGAGAAGATCCTTGATGTCGCGGCCGGCACGGGCACGTCGAGCGCGAGCCTCGCGAAGTCGGGCGCCAGCGTGGTCGCGGCCGATTTCTCGCCGGGCATGATCGACGTCGGCCGACGCCGGCAGGCGCACGTCTCGAACCTCGTGTTCGTCGAGGCCGACGCCATGAACCTGCCGTTCGGCGACGACGAGTTCGACGCGGTCACGATCTCGTTCGGCCTGCGCAACGTGAAGGATCCGAAGCAGGCGCTGCGCGAGTTCCTCCGCGTCACGAAGCCCGGCGGCCGCCTCGTGGTGTGCGAGTTCTCGCACCCGCCGGTCCGAGTCATCCGTGCCGGCTACGACTTCTACCAGAAGGTCGTCATGCCGCCGCTCGTACGAATGTCGAGCTCGAACGACGACGCGTACGAGTACCTCAACGAGTCGATCAACGCGTGGCCCGACCAGGCGGCGCTCGCCGGATGGATCCGCGAGGCGGGCTGGGCGGATGTCGCGTGGCGCAACCTCACGGCGGGCGTCGTCGCGCTCCACCGGGCGCGCAAGCCACTCGCCACGGTGTAGCGCACGGCCCTCCGCGTTCGACAGGCTCGCAGCATCCGCTCGGCTCGCTCTCGGTAGGCTGGGCGTCGTGAATCCGAGCCATCCGGTCGTCCGTCGCGGGTCCACCCTCGCGGCCAACCTGGGTCTCAGCGAGCGGGTGTTCGCATCCTCGGCCGACCGGGCCATGGCTCGCGCGATCGACGACGGGCTCGAGCGCGTCGAGACGGGCCTCGTCGACGAGGTGCGCTTCGCCGACAAGGTGGCGGATGTCGCGGGGCGCTACCTGCTCGAGGCGGGCGGCAAGCGCGTGCGCCCGATGCTCACCCTGCTCACGGCGCAGCTCGGCGACGGTGTCGTCGACGACGTGGTGACCGCCGCGATGGCGATCGAGATCACGCACCTCGGCTCGCTGTACCACGACGACGTCATGGACGAGTCCGAGCGCCGCCGCGGCGTGCCGAGCGCGCAGACGGTGTGGGGCAACTCGGTCGCGATCCTCACGGGCGACCTGCTGTTCGCCCGCGCGAGCCAGCTCATGGCCAAGCTGGGGGAGCGCGCCATCCGCATGCAGGCCGACACCTTCGAGCGGCTCGTGCTCGGCCAGCTCAACGAGACCGTCGGACCCGACCCCGACGAGGACCCGATCGCGCACTACATCCAGGTGCTCGCCGACAAGACCGGCTCGCTCATCGCGGCGGCCGCGCAGTCGGGCATCGTGTTCTCGAACGCCGACCCCGCGCTCGAGGCGCCCATCATCGAGTTCGGCGAGAAGATCGGCGTCGCCTTCCAGCTCATCGACGACGTGATCGACCTGTCGCCGCAGCCGCAGGAGACGGGCAAGGTGCCCGGCACCGACCTGCGGGCGGGCGTCGTCACCCTGCCGCTGCTGCGGCTCGAAGAGCTCGCGAAGACGGATGTCGCGTCCGCCGACCTGCTCGAGCGCATCCGTCGCGACGTGTTGCCGCGACCTGCCGCCGACGACGGCGACCCGCTCGACACGAACACGCTCGCGGCTCGCATCGTGCCGTCGCGCGCGACGGTCGACGGACTCGTCGCCGAGCTGAGGGAGCACGAGGCCACGCGCGCTACGCTCGCTGAGGCCCACGGCTGGGCGCGCGAGGCCGTCGCGGCGCTGGCGCCGGTGCCCGAGGGCAGCGTGAAGAAGGCGCTGACGCGCTTCGCCGACACGATCGTCGAGCGCTCGAGCTAGGACGTTCGAACGCGAGCGTCGGAACAGGACCGGAGGACTGGACTGGTGACGAGGAACAAGCTTCGCCTGGCGATCGTGGGCGCAGGCCCGGCGGGCATCTACGCCGCCGACATCCTGCTGAAGGCCGAGCGGAACTTCGACGTCTCGATCGACCTGTTCGATCACCTGCCCGCCCCGTACGGCCTGGTCCGCTACGGCGTCGCACCCGACCACCCGCGCATCAAGGGCATCATCACGGCCCTTCGCGAGGTGCTGGACAGGGGCGACATCCGCATCTTCGGCAACGTGCGCTTCGGCACCGACATCACGCTCGACGACCTCAAGCGGCACTACAACGCGGTGATCTTCGCGACGGGCGCGGTGCGCGACGCGTCGCTGCACGTCCCCGGCGCCCACCTGAAGGGGTCGTACGGCGCGGCCGACTTCGTGAGCTGGTACGACGGCCACCCCGACTACCCGCGCGAGTGGCCGCTCGAGGCGCAGTCGGTCGGCGTGATCGGCAACGGCAACGTCGCGCTCGACGTCGCGCGGATCCTCTCGAAGCACCCCGAAGACCTCCTGCCGACCGAGATCCCGGCGAACGTCTACGCGGGGCTGCAGCAGTCGCCCGTGACCGACGTGCACGTGTTCGGGCGGCGCGGCCCGACCTCCGTGAAGTTCACGCCGCTCGAGCTGCGCGAGCTCGGCGAGCTGCGCGACGTCGACATGATCGTGTACGACGAGGACTTCGATTACGACGACGCCGCGCGCGCTGCGGTCGCCGGCAACAAGCAGGTCTTCGTGATCGACAAGGTGCTGCAGCAATGGCGCAAGCGCGAAACCGGACAAGCGTCGCGCCGGCTGCACCTGCACTTCTTCGCGAAGCCGCTCGAGGTCGTCGACGACGGCACCGGCCGAGTTGGCGCATTGCGGTACGAGCGCACCGCGCCCGACGGTGAGGGCGGGGTCGTCGGCACCGGCGAGATCCGCGAGATCCCGATCCAGGCGCTGTATCGCGCGGTGGGCTACTTCGGTTCGCCGCTGCCTGGCATCCCGTTCGACAAGAAGTTCGGCGTCATCCCGAACCACGAGGGCCAGGTGCTGATCCGCGACAAGGAGACCGGACAGTCGCGCCAGATGTACGGCGTCTACGCGACCGGCTGGATCAAGCGCGGCCCGGTCGGCCTCATCGGCCACACCAAGTCCGACGCGATGGAGACGATCAAGCACGTCATCAACGACCTCGGCAACTGGTGGCGGCCCGAGTCGCCGTCCGAGGAGTCGGTGATCGAGATGCTCGAGTCCCGCGGCATCCGCTGGACCGACCTCGACGGATGGCACCGCCTCGACGAGCACGAGCAGGCCCTCGGCGCGGCCGAGAAGCGTCGCCGCATCAAGGTCGTGCCCCGCGACGAGATGGTCGGTATCTCGCGCGGCGAGGTCTGACCCCTCCTGCGGCGGTGGAGACCAGGCTCAGTCGCCGTTCTTCCTCTTGTCTCGTACCTGCAGCCCGCCGCTTCGAGCCTCGATGATGAATAGTTCCGTCGCTCGAATAAGGTCGGAAAGCTTCGCGTAGCCCCAATTTCGTGAGTCGAAGTCGGGATGCTGCTTCCGCATCAAGAGACCCACCGGGGAGAGGTTCGCCCAACCGTCCTCTCCCGATGCGGTTCTGACGCTCGTCCGCAGCCCATGCACGAGCTTCGTATCGCTGCGCAGCTTCGGACCCGGAACGCGCGTCGGCACGACAGCCGCGCTCTCCGCCGCGGGTTCATCGATCACGTCGAGATACGTGAACCGGTCGCACGCGTTGCGGAATGCTTCAGGCGTATTCCGCTCCCCGAAGCCGAAGACCGTGACACCCTCTTCGCGAATACGGGACGCGAGGCGGGTGAAGTCGCTGTCGGACGACACGATGCAGAACCCGTGGAATCGTCGCGTGTACAGCAGGTCCATCGAATCGATGATCAAAGCACTGTCAGTGGCGTTCTTGCCTACCGTGTTGGCGAACTGCTGCATCGGCTGGATCACGTGCTCACTCGCGACGGGCTTCCAACTGCTCAAGTTCGGCTTGGTCCAGTCGCCGTAGACCCTCTTCACGGAGGCGGTGCCGAAGCGTGCGACTTCGGCCAGCACTGCACCGATCTTCGAAGGCGGCACATTGTCAGCGTCGACAAGGACCGCCAGGAGGTCAGTGGGCTGCGCCATGCCTCAAGCATGGCAGCGAGCGGGCGCAACGATGGTCATGCCGCCCGCCACGCCGCGATCGCGACGTGTCAACCCCCGCGCCATCCGCTCGGCGCTCGGCCTAGCGTGGCCCGATGACTCCAGCGACGAACGATCCCAACGAGCAGGATAGCCAAGATCCCACCGTCGCCGACGCCATCGTCGCCCGGCTGGTCGAGTGGGGCGTCGACCGCATCTTCGGCTACAGCGGTGACGGCATCAACGGCGTGATGCAGGCGCTGCGCCGCTCCGACGACGCGCCCGAGTTCGTGCAGGCCCGGCATGAGGAGACCGCCGCGTTCATGGCGGTCGCCCACGCGAAGTACACCGGGCGGGTCGGCGTCGTTGCTGCGACCCAGGGGCCCGGCGCCATCCACCTGCTCAACGGCCTGTACGACGCCAAGCTCGACGGGGCGCCGGTGGTCGCCATCGTCGGCCAGCAGGTTCGTTCGGTGCTCGGCACCGAGTACCAGCAGGAGGTCGACCTGCATCGGCTGTTCGCGGATGTCGCGGCCCAGTACTCGACGACGGTCGTCGCGCCCGAGCAGGTGCCGGCCGCGATCGACCAGGCGGTGCGCACCGCGCTCGCGACCCGCTCGCCGACGGTCGTGATCGTGCCGCATGACGTACAGAACGAGCCGGCGGCGGAGCCCGCGTCCGAGCACGGACACATCACGACGGCCGTCGGGTATCGCTCGCCGCGCGTGCTGCCCGACCCGGGGGAGCTCGAGCGCGCGGCCGCCGTGCTCGCCGAAGCGGAGCGGCCGGTGATGCTCATCGGCCAGGGCGCGCAGCGCGCGATCGACGACCTCATCGCGCTGGCCGAGCGCATCGGCGCCGCGGTCGTCACGAGCCTGCTCGGCAAGCCGCTCGTCGACGAGTCGCTGCCCTTCGCCGCGGGCACGATGGGCCACCTCGGCACGACCGCGAGCGCGCGGGTGATGGCCGAGTGCGACACGCTGCTCATCGTCGGCTCGAGCGACCCGTGGACCGAGTTCTACCCCGCGCCGGGGCAGGCGCGCGCGGTGCAGGTCGACCTCGACGGCCGCGCGATCGGTCGCCGGTACCCCGTCGAGGTCGGGCTCGTGGGCGACGCGCGCGAGACCGTGCGCCAGCTGGCGGTGCGACTGCCGCTGACGAAGACCGACGGATGGCGCGACCGCGTCGCCGAGCACGTGCGCGAGTGGCGGCGCATCGCCGATGCGCGGGCCGAGACATCCGCCGACCCGGTGAACCCCGAGTTCGCGGTGCGCGCGCTGAACGACCACCTGCCGGATGACGCGCTCGTCGCGCTCGACGTCGGCAGCGTCGTCTACTGGTACGCGCGGCAGCTGCGCCTGCCGCAGAACGCGGACGCGCACCTCTGCAGCACGCTCGCGAGCATGGGCTGCGGCATCCCGTACGGCATCGCGGCGAAGCTCGCCTTCCCCGGCCGCCCCGCCGTGGTGCTCGCGGGCGACGGCGGCATGCAGATGACCGGCATCGCCGAGCTCGTCACCGTCGCCGATCGATGGGAGTCGTGGGACGACCCCCGCTTCGTGGTACTGGTGCTCGACAACGGCGACCTCGCCGAGGTGTCGTGGGAGCAGCGCGAGGTCGAGGGCGAGCCGCGCTTCGAGACCAGCCAGGCGCTTCCCGGCTTCCCGTACGCGCGCTACGCCGAGTTGCTCGGCCTGCGCGGCGAGATCGTCGACTCGCCTTCGGACGTGGGCGGCGCGTGGCGGCGCGCGTTCGCGGCCGACCGCCCGACGGTGATCCAGCTTCTCAGCGACCGCGACGTCCCGCTTCTGCCGCCCCTGCCGCAGGCCCGTGAGGCGCGCGAGACGATGCGCGCCGGCCTCGAGGCCGAGGGCGCTGAGCACGCGCTCTCGCTCTACGACGAGTACCTCCGCATCGAGGGCGATGTGTGAGGGTTGAAGCGCGGAGCGGGTGTGAGGGTTGAGGAGCGGCGAAGCCGCGTCTCGAAACCCGGCGCACGCGCTACGCTCCGTTCCATGCCCCTCGCCCCCGCCCTCCTCGTCGCGGGCGCGGCACTCCTCGGCGCCATCCTCGGCTGGTGGCCTCTGGCCATCTGGGCCGACCGCAACATCCACACCCCCTCAGACAAGCGGATGTCGCTTCGCACCCTCCGCGTCTCGTCGGCGATCGCGACCGCCGTCGGCTTCGCGCTCCTCACCTGGCGCTTCGGCGCCCACCCCGTGCTGCCGGCGCTCCTCGCGCTCATGGCCACCGGAGTCGTGCTCTCGATCGTGGACCTCACCGAGCACCGCCTCCCGAACGCGGTGCTGCTCCCGACTCTCGGCCTCGTCGCCGTGCTGCTCGTGCTCGCTTCGGCGCTAACGGGGGAGTGGGGGTGTCTGCTCTGGGCGTTCGGAGGTGCTGCGGGGATGTTTCTGCTCTACTTCGTGCTCGCGCTGATCTCACCCAGCGGCATGGGCATGGGCGACGTGAAATTCGCGATCCCCCTCGGCCTTGCGCTCGGGTGGTTCGGGTGGGCGGTGTGGATCGCCGGAGTGTTCGCGGGATTCCTCATCGGCGGCGTGGTCGGGTTGGTCGCCCTGCTATTGCGTCAGGCCACCCTTCGGGAGTCAATCCCGTTCGGTCCATCGATGCTCGCGGGCGCGATCGGGGCCTTGCTCCTCTTCGGAGCCTGACCCCCATTCCGCGGGCCAAGGTTCCGGGTTCAAGTACCGAAATCGGCCATGTCCCCCTCTTGGCGGACCGGTGTACCCCGAATCGCGGACTATAGCAGCGCATAGATCACGTTTCGGTCACGTCTGTACCCCACCGTGACCCCCAATGCGAGGGAACCCCGAAATGGGGCGTGGCCCCCCGTTTGGCTTCGCCGATAACTTCATCAAGCCGCTTGCACAGGTGGGCGGCACCCCAAGTATTTGTTCGACCCGAAGGGTGTCACCATGCTCAAGCTGTACACGCGGGCCCAGGCCCGCCTCAACTCCCTCCGTGCGGAGGACGGCGCCACCGCAACCGAGTACGCTCTCGTTCTCGGTCTCGTTGCGATTGCGCTCGTCGTCGCGGCCGTCGCGCTCACTCCGATCCTCAACGACTTCGTCAAGGACGTTGGCACTTGGATGGGTCTGCAGGGCGACAAGGTCGGCACGCCGGCGGCACCGGCCGGCGGCGCCGGATAGTCTTAAGCAAGACTTGGGCGGGGTTCGGGATGTTCGCATCCCGAACCCCCTCGTCGATTGGGAGTTGACCTATGCGTTCGAGCGAGAACGAGCGGGGCGCCGCGGCCGTCGAGTTCGCGTTAATGTTCCCGTTGGTGATCATGCTCCTGATCACGATCTTCGAATTCTCGCGCCTTTGGAACATTCAGGCGACAATCACGAGCGGTGCCGCGGTCGGTGCGCGGTATGCAGCAGTTCATTACGAGCCAGACCTGGACGTTGCAGGGATCGGCACCCTCGAGACGAAGTCCGAAGCGGAGTCTAAGAAGATTCCGGGCTTCGTGGACTGGACCGCGGCAACCGTAGACGTCAAGGCGACTTGTGCGACATCCGGAGTTGCGACGTCGGAGATCACGGTCGCCCCGGGCTCCATCACCCAGTGGTTCGGGACGCTTCTCAGCGCCGATTTTGATCTCAAAGCGACAGGGGCAATGCCATGCAACGGTTGAAGTCTGTCATCGCAAGGCTTCGCAGGGACGAACGAGGTGCCAATGCCGTCCTCATCGCAATGCTCCTTGTACCGATGATGGGTTTCGCAGCCCTCGCCGTCGACCTGGGGGCCCAGCACGCCGAGCGAACTCAGTTGCAGCAGGGAGCGGACGCCGCCGTGCTCGCGGCCGCGAAGATGTGCGCAGAGGACGAGGCCCTCTGCACTGCGGCGTCAAGTGCGGACGCGAGCAATGTGCTCATCGGTCAGAACGCGGGTACACCAGTACCCGGTTCAGCTGAGATCGAGTCCCTTGATCTCGCGAACAACTTGATCACCGTCGCTGCTGCAGCGGAATTTCCCCACTTGTTTGCCTCGTTGGTCGACTCCGATGAGGACCCGAACCACACCACCGTTCGAGCTCGCGCGACCGCGGAGTGGGGATCGCCTGAAAAGGGTTCGACGATCCCCCTCGCGGTAGCGGAATGCGAGTTGACGAATCGGTTCGATCCGGGAAGTGAACCCTCGGGTGATCCGTTCATTCTGCTGCTGATCGGTCCGGGCAATGGTGACAAGAAGCCCGCGAACTGCCCAGCTGGTTACCCAGGTGGCTTTGGGTGGCTGGAGGGCGACGACGTCACGGGTGATGGCGTGCCCGATTGCGAAGTCATCGTGGAAGTGGACGTTCCAGAAGATGGTGTGCCCGGGAGCTCGGACACCAAGGCAGGCGGATGCCCCGACGATTACATCTCGAAGCTGCTTGGAAAGACCGTTCTGATTCCGCTGTACGATTCGTACACCGCGGGTAGCGGTGGCAGCGGCGGCAGCTACATGATCAGCCGGTTCGCGGCATTCAAGGTGACTGGCTACCACGTCGCCAGCGGCAAGTGCGAACTGCCCGGCGTGAAGAGCGGTAGCGATTGCTATCTCCCCGGAGAATCCAAGTCACCCGGCTTCAAGGGCGGCGAGTTTGGGCTTCAAGGCTACTTCGTGAGGTACGTCGCGATCGGCGAGGACTTCGACCTTGGTGATGGCTCGCCCGACGGAGGACTGACGGTTGCGCGCTTGATCGACTGAGTCGCCTCACTACCGGAGATTTACCACTTCCAGCAAGGACCCGAATGAAGACCCGAATCATCGGCGCGATCGTCGCGCTCATCTTGGCCGTCGCTGGCGCCTTCGTGCTTGTGACTTACGTGCGAGGCGCCGACGCGCGAGCTGCTGAAGGAGCGGAACTTGCTGAGGTGTACATCGTCCAAGAGCCCATTGCCGAAGGCACTGCGGGGGAATCAATTGAGGAGTTGGTGCGAGTCGACACCATCCCTCAGCGCAACCTGGCCGAAGGATACGTAACCGACCTGGAAGAGCTCGCGGGACTGGTTGCGGCCACGGATATCCTGCCCGGCGAACAGCTACTCACAGCTCGCTTCGTCGATCCCGCTGATTTGGCGGCGCGAGGAGATGTCCCGATTCCGGAGGGGATGCAACTTGTCTCCTTCACTCTGCCGGCCGATCGCGTTGTCGGTGGTCAAGTGCGGGCTGGCGACAAGATCGGGCTGGTCGGCACTGCGGATCCCGACGAGATCGGCGACGAGGAGGACGTGGTCAATCCCGTCTCGCGGTTCGCATTCCACGGCGTCCTCGTCACGAAGGTCCAGGGGGTGGCGGGCGTCGACCCTGAGACCGGCGAAGAGCAGAGTCAAGGTGCAGGTGACAGCATCATGGTGACTATCGCCTTGTCCGCACCAGACGTTGAGCGCTGGGTATGGTTCTCTGAAGGAGAAGCGGCGCAGTACGCCCAAATGTGGCTGACGCTCGAGAACGACAACACCGACAACAGTGGCACCCGCCCTGTCAACGGAAGCAACGCCTGGCAGTGACACCTTTTCTGCTGATCAGCCGTTCTGCCGAGTACGAGACCCGACTCCGGTCTCTGCTCGGCAATCGGCTTGCCGTCGTCCCGGGAGAGTTCCTTCTTCTGGGCGCAGACTCGGTGATCGATCGCGTCGAAGCGACGCCGCGTATCGCGCTGCTCGGCCCGGTTCTGAATTATGAGGAAACCCGAGGTCTCGTCAGAGGGCTGAACGACCGTTACCCAGATATCGGGCTCATCGTCGTGCGCGAACAGCGGACCGACCTCGAAGACTGGGTTGACGACCTACCTCTCCACGCGGTGCTCAGTCCGCATGCCGCGGACGCGACGACCGAGGAACTTCTAGACCGGTTGTCCAACTGGCTCATCTCCAACGGTCGCGCCGAACTCGAGGATTTCGAAGCAGACCCTGAACCCGAAGTCGGCGATCTGGTCGCCGAAATGCTCGCGATCCAATCCACGACCGAGAGCGAGATCGCAGAGGAAGTACATGAGGAGGCGAGCGGCGAGCCGGTCGATGAGCAGCCTCAGGAGATCGAATGGGAATTCCCACCGCTCGAGGACGGGGTTCCGTCCGAGGCCATCGCTGTCGTCGCGCCGAAGGGCGGTCAGGGCAAGACCACGATTGCGGTCAATCTGGCAACCGGACTCGCTGAAGTCGCGCCAAACTCGGTGGTCCTCATCGACGCCGACCTCCAATTCGGTGATATCACCGCAGTATTGAATCTGCAGCCCGAGCGAACGATCGTGGACGCCGTGGCGGATGCCGCCCAAGACGAACTCGTGTTGAAGACCGTCCTCGTTCATCATGCGGACGGGTTCTTCGTAGTAGCGAGCGCACCCTCACCCGAGCTCGGCGACCAGGTGCAATCCGCGTCACTCGGCCGACTGATCGAGCGCCTTCGTGAATTCTTCCGCTACGTCGTCGTCGATACCACACCCGGACTCAGTGAGCACACGCTCGTCACCATCGAACACGTCACGGATGCCGTCTTCGTCTCGAACATGAGCGTGGCGAGTCTTCGGGCCTTGCGAACGGAGTTTCAGATGCTGACGACACTCGGGCTCATGCCCAGCAACCGACACATCGTTCTCAATCAGGTCGACAAGATGAGCGGCCTCACCGTGAAGGACTCCGAGGCGGTCATCGGTGCACCCATCGACGTCGCGGTTCCGAAGTCGTCCGCAGTACTGCTCGCCAGTAATCGCGGAATTCCCCTGATTCACGATGATGTTCGTGATCCAGCCGCGCGCGCTGTGCGTTCGGTGGTCATGCGCATAGCGCCCGAAGCGTTCCCGAAGCGCACCAAGATCCAGAGAAGGCGGCGATCACATGGGACTGAATGATCGGCTGAATGCACTCCGTAGCCCGCAGGTCGTCGTAGATCCCACGGGACTGCGAACCTACGCGTCTGAAGACACGCAGAGTCCCGACGACACATTCACCGAGGTCCTCCCGGAGGTCGCCGACGCGTCCGTCGAGGAACCGACGCCAGCCCTCTTCAAGCCTCCCGCTTCGTTGCCCACGGCGATGCGTCCTGTACCCATCCTGGATCCGCTGGCACCGATCAAGGAGAAGGCCGCGCAGGAGCTCTTCGTGCGCATCGGATCGCGTATGAGTGATGCCTCGCTGACTGAAGAGCAGTTGCATGCGCTTGCGAAGGCAGAACTTGCGGACATCGTTGCCGCAGAGCAGATTGCGCTTACGACGGCGGAGCGCAATCGCCTTATCGACGACATCGGTGCGGACGTTCTCGGCTATGGTCCGCTCGAGTCGTTGCTCGAGGACCCAACGGTGAGCGAGATCATGGTCAACCGATTCGACCAGCTGTACGTGGAGCGGCAGGGCCGGCTCATGGAGACGCCGCACAGGTTCACGGGGGAGCCGCAGCTTCGTCGAGTTATCGAGAGAATCGTGTCGCGGGTCGGTCGCCGGATCGACGAATCTTCTCCACTTGTCGATGCACGGCTCGAGGACGGTTCGCGAGTAAATGCGATCATCCCGCCCTTGGCCGTGAACGGGTCGTCGCTCACCATTCGAAAGTTCGCCGGAACGCCGTACACCGTCGAGGACCTGGTCCAATTCGGCACTCTGACACGCGAAGTCGCCACGGTGCTGGACGCGGCAGTGCGTGCAAAGCTGAACATCCTCGTTTCCGGCGGTACGGGTACAGGAAAGACGACGTTGCTCAACGTGCTGTCTGCCTTCATTCCCACCGATGAGCGGATCATCACGATCGAGGATGCCGTCGAGTTGCAGCTCCAGCAGGAACACGTGGTGCGCCTCGAATCCCGGCCTCCGAACATCGAGGGACGCGGTGAAATCACCATCCGCGACCTGGTCAGGAACTCCCTTCGCATGCGACCCGACCGGATCGTCGTCGGTGAGGTCCGAGGCGCCGAAAGCCTCGACATGCTCCAGGCGATGAACACCGGTCACGAGGGATCGATCTCGACGCTGCATGCCAACTCGCCGCGCGACGCGATCAGCCGAATGGAGACGCTCGTGCTCATGGCGGGCATGGACCTCCCGCTTCGCGCTATCCGTGAGCAGATCTCCTCGGCGATCGACCTCATCGTGCAGATCACCCGTCACAAGGATGGTGTGCGCCGCGTCACCCAGGTAACGGAGGTGCATGGGATGGAGGGTGACATCATCACCCTCCAAGATGCCTTCTCGTTCGACTACTCGGCTGGCTATGACGAGGAAGGAAAGCTCAAGGGTCGGATCGAGCCGACTGGTGTGCGGCCGCGATTCGCCGAGCGGATCGCGGACCACGGAATCAAGCTTCCTGTCTCGCTCTTCCAGCGCGATTTTCGGGGCATGTTGGGCGAGATTCGATGAATCCCGGCATACTCGTCGCCGGCATCAGCATCGCGCTGCTCGCTGGACTTGTCCTCGTCTTTCTCGTGATCGCGCCGCCCGCACCTCGGGTTTCCGCGGAGCGCCGTCGCGCACCCGGGGTGGACCACGTGTCGATGCTGTCCAGGATCACCCAACGCACCACCGCGGCGGTCGACGGCGTCGTTTCAAAACAGTCCCGCCGCTTCTTCGGACCGGAGGAGCTCGAACTCGCCGGGATCAGATCCGAACCGAGCGCATTCGTCGTAATGGTCGCTTCTGCGGCCAGCGTAATGGCCTTGGTCGGGGTCCTCCTCGGGTTCGCGAGCGGTACTTCGCTTCTTTGGGGCTTCCTTTTCGCCGTCCTCACTCCGATCGGGGCCAAGGTGATGCTGAGTATGCGCACGGCGCGTCGACGTGACCGGTTCGCCGATCAGGTAGATAGCACGGTTCAGCTCATGGCGGGCGGCCTTCGGGCCGGACACGGACTATCACGCACGGTGGGGGCCGTTGCGAGTGATTCGGCTTCGCCCACGAGCGAGGAACTCTCGCGAGTGGTCAATGAGACGCGGCTGGGCAGGAACTTGGCTGACTCGCTCGCGGTAACGGCGCAGCGGATGCGCAGCGATGACTTCGAGTGGCTCGCGCAGGCGGTGGCGGTCAACCAGGAGACGGGCGGCAATCTTGCGGAGGTGCTGGATCAGGTCGGCAAGACCATCCGCCAGCGCAACGAGATCCGCCGGCATGTGAAGGCGCTCAGCGCGGAAGGTAGGCTCTCGGCGATCGTGTTGGTGTGCTTGCCGGTCGGCGTGTTCTTGTTCCTCTCGCTGGTCCAGCCCACTTACATGAGTGTCTTCTTCACCTCGATCTTCGGGATGATTGCGCTCGGGGTCGCCGTCATTCTTCTTATTCTCGGCGCGATCTGGGTCTCCTTCGCGGTGAAGGTGAAATTCTGATGGCGCCAGAGTTGGTCGCGTACATCGCGATCGCAGTTACGGCGCTCGCGATCGGGCTGTTCGTCTTCATGCTTTTCCCGAGGCGGCGACCTGCGGTCGAGCCGCCCGGAGAGGTGCATCCGACGCTGGGCCGTGTACAGCAATCAAGCTTCGGCGCCTCCCTCATCGCGGCCGCTCCGCGTGGCTATGTGGGCTGGATCGAGAAGCAAGTAGTCCATGCGGGGCGCCCGGCGGGATGGACGCTGCAGCGCATCGTCACCTGGAAGATCGCTCTCGCGCTGTTCGGCGTAGCGCTCGGTCTGATCTTCATCTTCAGCGGCGGACCTAACGCCCTGAAAGTCCTTCTTGTCCTTGGCGGCACGACGATGCTGTTCTTCCTACCCGATGTGCTAATCCACAGCAGGGCGCACGACCGTCAGGAGGCCATTAAGTACTCTCTGCCGGACACTCTTGATCAGATGACGATTGCGGTGGAAGCGGGACTTGGCTTCGACGCCGCGATGGCGAAGGCCGCCCGCAACGGCAAGGGGCCCTTGGCGGAAGAACTCATCCGAGTGCTGCAAGACATGAGCATCGGTCGCAGCCGACGCGACGCCTTCATGGAACTGGAGAAGCGCACGAGCCAGGAAGACCTGCGGCGGTTTGTGCGGGCGGTTGTCCAAGCGGACCAGTACGGCATCTCCATTGGTGAAGTCCTCCGCGTGCAGGCCGGCGAGATGCGCCTCAAGAGGCGTCAGCGTGCCGAGGAGCAGGCCATGAAAGTTACCGTGAAAATCATCTTCCCGCTCGTGTTCTGCTTGCTTCCGGTGTTGTTCATCGTCTTGCTCACACCGGCAGCGCTCAACATGATCAACACCTTTGCCGGAATCAATACGTTCTGATCTTCGTTCGGCTGCCTCCGCATCGCGCGCCTTGAGGGTGTGAAGTAGTGGTGGAGAGCGCCGAGCCATCGTCCTTGCCTAAGCTGACCCAAAGGGGAGGCGGCTTGGACGAGTGGCGACCGGACGTGCTCGGCGAGGGGTTCGAGCAGCTGACGCTGCCGCTCGAGCCCGACGACGAGGGTGAGGTCGTCGCGACGCTCGTGCGGTACCGGTCGGCCGCGCCCGAGGAGGCGCGGGCGCGCCGGAGGTGGCGCTGGCCGTGGGAACCGGAGCCGATCGCGGTGCCGCCGCCCGCGGCATCCGGGTGCGACGTGCTTTACGTGCACGGCTGGAGCGACTACTTCTTCAACCCCCAGCTCGCGCGGTACTGGACGGATGCCGGTGCGCGGTTCTTCGCGCTCGAGCTTCGGAAGTACGGGCGCAGCCTGCGCGACTGGCAGACGCCGGGGTACGTCACGAAGCTGGCGACGTATGACGAGGAGATCGAGGCGGCGTTAGCGGCGATCGATCAGAGTGATGCCGAGGACGGAGGTGACGCGGGGGACGGTGCGGCGGAGCGGGTTTCGAGACGGCCGCAGAGCGGCCTCTTCACCCCCCACACGCGACCGCTGATCCTGCTCGGGCACTCGACCGGCGGGCTCGTGTTCAGCCTCTGGTCGGCCCGCAACCCGGGGCGCGCCGCGGCGCTCATCCTCAACAGCCCGTGGCTGGAGTTCCAGCTGCGGAGCATCGGGCGGCAGGCGATCTCGCCCGTCATCGAGTTCGGGGCGCGGGTCAACCCCATGCGTCCGCTGCCCAACGTCGACCTCGGGTTCTACGCGCGCTCGATCGCGAAGGAGCTCGACGGCGAGTGGGAGTACGACCACCGCTGGCGGCCCGACCGCGGCTTCACGACGCATCCGGCCTGGCTCACCGCCATCCTCGCAGGGCACGCGACCGTCGACGCTGGCATCGACGTGGGCGCGCCGGTGCTGACGCTGCTCTCGGCGAGGTCGACGCTGCAGGGGCGGTGGGATGACGCGATGCTCGCGTCCGACATCGTGCTCGTCGTCGACGACATCGCCAGGCATGCGCTCGAGCTCGGACCGGCGGTCACGGTCGTGCGGATCGACGGGGCGCTGCACGACGTGTTCCTCTCGCGGCAGCCGGCGCGGTCCGCCGCCTACGCGGCGATCACGCGTTGGCTCGAGGGGTACGCGCCGCCAACGACGCCGTGAGCGAGGCGAGTCGGTCAGGCGCGGCCATCGGCGACGGCATGGATCCGCGCCTCGCCGGCCCGGCGCGCGTCGGAGAGGTCAACGGCGCACCCGGTAGCGGAGATGAAGCACCCGGTCTCCCTGAATGATCACGTCCGGGTCTTCCAGCAGATGCTGCGAGTCGACGGAGCCGAAGTAGCGCTTGCCCGACCCGAGCACGACGGGCGCGACATCCATGCGTACCTCGTCGACGAGACCCGCGGCGAGCATCTGGCCGCCGACATCGCCGGCGGCGACCTCGACCGTGCGGTCACCCGCGAGCGCCCGCGCCGTGACCATGGCCTCCGCGATGCCGTCGACGAAGTGGAAGGGCGCGTTGAGGTCCCAGCCCTCGGGCGGCGGCCGGTGCGTCACGACGACGACGTGATCGACCCCGCTCGGAGGGGTCGCGTCCCAGCCGTCGGTGAGGTCGAAGCTGTGGCGGCCGGCGATCGTCACACTGATCTCGTCCCAGTACGGGCGGATGTGGTCGTAGGACGCTTGCGACACGTTCAGCACCCCGCTGTCGTCCAACGGCACGTCACCGCTGACCAACCATTCGAACAGCGGACCGGGATCGTCGTCCTCCGCCGCAATGAAGCCATCGACCGAGACCGACGCATTCATGACCACTTTCCTCATGGATTCCTCCTCTCCTCGGAGTCCAAGTCTCCTGTGTCGTGAGCGGCCGCTCTTGTAAGAAATCAATCGGCCGGCAGTGGCCAGCCTTCCAGCGCGTGGTCGGGGTGCTCACGGAGGAAGCGTTGCCGAACTTCGACATACCGGGTCGGCGTGAGCCCGGTGAACTCCCGGAACTCGTGAACGAAGTGGGATTGGTCGAAATAGCCTGCGCGAGCGGCGATGTCGCCCCAATCGATCGGCCGGGCGACATCGAGCGCCAGCACGGTGGCGGTGAATCGGCAACTGCGCGCCAGCCGCTTCGGCGTGACGCCGATGACTTCCTTGAACCGCTTCGCCAGGTACGTGCTGCTGGCCCGGGATGCCACGCCGAGGTCGCTGATCGGCCCGGCTCCGCCGGTCTCCAGGATGGCGGCGCCCAGCTGGCGGACGATGTCCAGGCCGTCGATCGCGCGCAGCCGTCGCACCAGTTCCTGCTCGAGCAACCGCAGCATCTCGTCCGGTGTTCCCGCCGAGGTCAGACGGTCTCGCAACGCAGCGACAGCGGGCCCGCCCCAGATCTGCTCCACCGTCGCCGGCCGGTCGCACAACTTCGCCGCGGATATCGGAAGGAATGGCGCCAGCCCCCACGGCCTGAAATGGACACCCACCGACCGGGTCGGGGTCGGGTAGCCGAACTCCCACGCACGTGTGGGCGTGGCGACCGCGCAGCCGTCGGCGAAATCCACGGCTTCGCCGTCGGTGTCGGCGCGGATCAGGAAGGGCGCCCCGAGGTTGACGATGAGCAGTGGCGCCGGCGCCGCCGGCAACGTGAATCGAGCGTACGGCGGGGCGCCCTCCAGGTAGTAGAGGTCGTTGATCAGCCCGTCCAGCGGTGGACCGGGCACCCTGGACACATACTCCACGCCGCCATCATCGCGGACGGCCGCGCCATCCGCTCGCCTGAACTCAGCGGAAGTTGACGAACTGCAGGTCGAGGTCGAGGTTAGTATCCGAATCAATGACCAATACCGAATCTGCTTCCGATGGACTCCATCGGGAGCCGACGACGTCGAGATCGTCGATTACCACTGAGGAGGTGTACGACATGACGAAGGCACATGACCCGATTCATCCGGGAGAGATCCTGCTCGAGGAGTTCCTCGAGCCGCTCGGCATCAGCCAGTACCGGCTCGCCCTGACCATCGGAGTTCCACCGCGACGGATCAACGAGATCGTGCACGGCAAGCGGGGCATCACTCCCGACACTGCGCTCCGACTCTCGCGCGCACTCGGCACGAGCGAGCGGTTCTGGCTGAACCTGCAGAACCGCTACGACCTCGACGTCGAACTCGACGCGCACTGGCGCGAGCTCGACGCGATCACGCCGCTGGTCGCATCGGCGTAGGCGGCGACAGAGCTGTGCGGGCGCGCGGCCGCGCCATCCGCTCGCCCCGACAGCCCGCCGCGGCTTAGCGGAAGTTGACGAACTGCAGGTCGAGGTCGAGGTCGGCGGCCTTGAGCAGGCGGATGGTCTCCTGCAGGTCGTCGCGGCTCTTCGACGAGACGCGCAGCTCGTCGCCCTGGATCTGCGACTTGACCGACTTGGGCGCCTCGTCGCGGATGAGCTTGTTGATCTTCTTGGCGTGCTCCTGGTCGATGCCGTTCTTCAGCGCGATCTCGAGGCGGAACTCCTTCCCCGACGCGTACGGCTCGCCCGAGTCGAGCGCCTTCAGCGAGATGCCGCGCTTGATGAACTTCGACTGCACCACATCGAGCACCGCCTTGACGCGCTCCTCGGAGCTCGCCTTCAGCAGGATCTTCTCGCCCGACCACTCGACCGACGCGCCGACGCCCTTGAAGTCGTACCGCTGGTCGACCTCCTTGCGCGCCTGGTTCACGGCGTTCTCGGCCTCCATCTTGTCGACCTTGCTGACGATGTCGAACGTCGAATCTGCCATGCGCGCCAGTCTAGCGAGGGGGTGAGCGGATGCCACGGGGCGGGCGTGCCCGTGCGCAGCCCCGTCGAATCGACTGCCTCGGGCATCATGGAACCGACCCGCGAGGAGGCTCCCGTGCCGCGTGATCTCGACGCCGATGTGATCGTCGTCGGCGCGGGACTCGCGGGACTGCGCTGCGCGACCCGGCTCGCACAGGCCGGACGTCACGTGGTCGTGCTCGAGGCGGCAGAGGTCGTCGGCGGCCGGCAGCGCACCGACGAGGTCGACGGCTTCCTGCTCGATCGCGGCTTCCAGGTGCTCAATCCCGCCTACCCGGCCGTGCAGCGGTGGGTGGATGTCGCGGCCCTCCATCTGCGGTCGTTCCCGGTCGGCGTCCGCGTGCGACGCGACGACGGGCTCGCCGAACTCGTCGACCCGCGGCGTCACCCGGAGCGCATCCCGGCCATGCTCGGCAGCGGACTCGCCAGGCCGCGCGACCTCGTCGCGCTCGCACGGTGGGTGCTGCCGGTGCTGGCCCGGCCGCGCCGTGTGATCGCCGGGCCCGACCGCCCGCTGCGCGAGGGCTGGGACCGCGTCGGCCTGCGCGGCCCGCTCCGCAGCGAGGTCCTCGAACCGTTCCTCGCCGGCGTGCTCGCCGACGGCGACGGTTCGACGTCCGACAGCTTCGCGCGGCTGCTCGTCCGCATGTTCGTGCTCGGGTCGCCCGGCGTGCCCGAGCGCGGGATCGCCGCGCTCCCGGCGCAGCTCGCCGCCGGGGCGCGAGCCGCTGGCGCCGACATCCGACTGGGGGTCCCCGTCCGAGGTCTCCGAACGCGAACGGACGGCATCGGCATCGAAGCCGATGTCGCCGGCGGCGATCCACTCACCGCGCGGGCGGTCGTCGTCGCAGTCGGGCCCGAAGCCGTCGCCGAACTGCTCGAGATCCCCGCGCCGACGACGAAGGGCCTGCAGACCTGGTGGTTCGCGGCCGATGCGGCGCCCGCGACATCCGCCCTGCTCAGGGTCGACGGCCGACGCCGCGGACCCGTGGTCAACACGGTCGTCATGTCGCACACCGCGCGCGCCTACGCCGCCGCCGGCCGGCACCTCATCGAGGCGACCTGCGTGCTTCCGGGCGGGGCGGATGGCGCGGGCGCACCGTCCGAGCGGGAGGTGCGCCGTCAGCTCACCGAGATCTGGGGCGCCGACGCGACCGCCTGGGAGCTGCTGCGACGCGACGACCTTCCGCACGCCCTGCCCGCGCAGCCGCCGCCCCTGCGGACGACCAGCCCGGCTCGAGTCGGCGAGGCACGCTACGTCGCCGGCGACCACCGCGACACCGCGTCGATCCAGGGAGCCCTCGTCTCGGGAGACCGCGTGGCGCGAGCGGTGCTTCGCGACCTCGACGCGCGTCGGTGAGTCCCCGGCGTTGACCTACGCGATCGGCAAGTGGCCCCATCTCGGTGCACCTCTGGGCGCCGAGTCGACCGTCGGCGAGGTGGTACCGAAGTACCGGGCCTTGTGCCGCGGGATCTGCTTCGGACGGTGGGACTCGATACGCCGCAGCGGCCGAGCTCGACCAGCGACTGGGTCAGCGGAGCCAGACCGTGGCGGCCGGCGGCACGACGCCGGCCGCGGCATCCGCCGGGTCGAGCGGCGCGCTCGACAGGAGCACCTCGAGCTCGCGCATCCCGTCGGGCAGCGTGACCGACGAGGAGCCGAAGTTCGTCACCACGGTCCATCCGCCCGGCCGCTGGAAGGCGAGCACCGACGGGAGCTCGACCGAGATCCACGCCAGCTGCTCGAGGCCCTGCAGCTCATGCCGCAGCGCGAGCGCGCGCCGGTACATCGACAGCGTTGACGACGGGTCGGCCGACTGCACATCGACCGCGAACGACGAGAACCACGCCGGCTGCGGCAGGTGGGATGCCGCGGAGGGTCCGAACCCGAAGGACGGCGCGTCCGCGACCCAGGGCAGCGGCACGCGACATCCGTCACGCCCGACCTCGACGCCGGGACTGCGGAAGAACGTCGGATCCTGGCGCGAAGCGTCGGGGATCTCGGCGACCTCGGGCAGCCCGAGCTCCTCGCCCTGGTAGAGGTACGCGCTGCCGGGCAGGCCGAGCAGGAACAGCGTCGCGGCCCGCGCTCGCCGCAGCCCGAGCGCCGCATCGACCTCGGACGCCGGCCCGCCGCGCAGCAGCCAGTCCTTGCCGACCTCGCCCTCGCCCGACAGGTCGGCGGGCAGCCCGTACCGGGTCGCGTGCCGCACCACGTCGTGGTTCGAGAACACCCACGTGTTCGACGAGCCCGTCTCGGCCGCGAACTCCATGTTGCGGTCGACGATCTCGTGGAACTCCTCCGACGAGAAGTTCGCCCGCAGCAGGTCGAAGTTGAACGCCTGCCCGAGGCTCGTCTCGGCGGCGTACCGGTGCCGGCGCGTCGGCGCGACCCACGCCTCGGCGACCGCGATGCGCGGCGGGTCGTACTCGTCGAACACCTCGCGCCACTCGGCGTAGATCTCGTCGAGCTCCTCGCGATCCCACAGCGGGTGCGAGCCGTCGGCGGCGAGCTTCGTGGCCTCGAGCTCGGCGTGCGAGCGCAACGGGGCCGTCAAGTCCTTCGCGAGCCCGTGCGCGACGTCGACGCGGAACCCGTCGACCCCGCGGTCCGACCAGAAGCGGATGGTGCGCAGGAAGTCGTCGCGCACCTCGCGGTTCGCCCAGTTGAGGTCGGGCTGCTCGGGTGCGAAGAGGTGCAGGTACCACTGGCCGTCGCCCACCGGATGCCACGCCGGGCCGCCGAAGATCGACAGCCAGTCGCTCGGCGGCTCCGAGCCATCCGGCCCCTCGCCGTCGCGGAAGATGTACCGGTCGCGCGCCGCCGAGCCCTTCGGCGCGGCGAGCGCCTCGCGGAACCACTCGTGCAGGTTCGACGAGTGGTTCGGCACGATGTCGGCGATGATGCGGATTCCGGCGGCGTGCAGCGCCGCGACCATCTCGTCGAAGTCGTCGAGCGTGCCGAGCCTCGGGTCGACGTTCCGGTAGTCGTCGACGTCGTACCCGCCGTCGGCCAGCGCCGACGGGTAGAACGGCGAGAGCCACACCGCGTCGACGCCGAGCTCGACGAGGTACGGCACTCGCGACGTGATGCCGGGCAGGTCGCCGATGCCGTCGCCGTTGGAGTCGGCGAAGCTGCGCGGGTAGATCTGGTAGACGGCGGCCTGCCGCCACCAGTCGGGATCGGCGGCGAGCACGGTCTCGGTCTCGAGCGCGTTCTTCGGGTCGGGCATCCGTGCAGGCTACTCGATGGACGTCACCGTGACGATCAGGCGGACGTCAGCTCGAGCAACACGAGCGACCCGGGGTAGAGCACGGGAGACCGCAGTCCCACCGTGCCGAGCTGGCGACCGGTCAGCGCGATCGGCTCCTCGGCCCAGAGCAGTGGCGACTGGCCCGGCTTCGCGACGCTGCCGGCGACGATGCGCACGGTGTAGCGGCGGTCGGGGTCGAGTCCCGGCAGGGTGAACCGCCCCGGCGGGTGCGTCACGCTGCTCGTCACCTGCGTGTAGCTGAAGAGAGCGGATGTCGCGTCGCGCGCCACCACGCCGCGGACATCGGTCGCGGCATCCGCCGTGTCGCCGTGCACGAGCCTGCCCGAGTGGATGAGCTCGCGGTGCCGCTTGTGCAGCTCGACCCACTCGCGGACGCGGCGCATCCAGTCGTCGTTGAGCTTCGTGAGGTTCCACTCGATGCCGAAGTGGCCGAACATCGCGACCCCGCCACTGAAGTCGAGCCCGACCGTGCGCCGCGTCGAGTGCACGCGCGGACTCGTGAGGTGCGCGCCCATGAGCTCGGGCGGCACGAGCAGGCCCGTGTACTTCTGGATCTGCAGCCGCTCGATCGGATCGAGCGTGTCGGACGTCCAGATGCGGTCGGTGTACTCGAGGATCCCGAGGTCGACGCGCGCGCCACCGGCCGCACACGACTCGATCTCGAGGCCCGGGTGACGGCGCTTGAGCTCGGCGAGCAGCCGGTACAGCGCGAGCACGTTCTCGTGCACCCGCGCGCGGCCGGTCTCGGGGGAGCCCGCCTCGAGCAGGTCGCGGTTGTGGTCCCACTTGAGGTACGCGATGTCGTACTCGCCGAGCAGCGTGTCGAGCAGGTGGAGCAGGTACTCCCACACCTCGGGGTTCGCGAGATCGAGCACGTGCTGCTGGCGGGCGGCGAGCGGGAGCTCGTCCCGGCCGCGCAGGATCCAGTCGGGGTGGGCCCGGGCGAGGTCGGAATCGAGGTTGACCATCTCGGGCTCGACCCAGAGCCCGAACTCCATGCCGAGCGAGGTCACCGTCTTGATGAGGGGTCCGAGGCCGTCTGGCCAGACCGACTCGTCGACCCACCAGTCGCCGAGGCCCGCGGTGTCGTCGCGACGGCCGTGGAACCATCCGTCATCGAGCACGAAGCGTTCGACGCCGACGGATGCCGCGCGCCGGGCGAGCTCCTCGAGGACACCGCGATCGTGGTTGAAGTAGACCGCCTCCCACGTGTTGAGCGTGACCGGGCGCGGGCGACGCGGATGCTGCGGCCGCGCGCGGAGCTCGTCGTGGAACCGCTGCGCCAGCTCGTCGAGGCCGTCGCCCCACGACCCGATCGCCCACGGCGTCGCGTACTCCTCGCCTCGCGCGAGGCGGATCTCGCCCGGCGCGAGCAGCTCGCCCGCCTGCAGGAACGCATCGCCCATGGGGGTGCGCTCGGCCAGCAGCCGGTGGTTGCCGCTCCAGGCGGTGTGCACGGCGTGCGCCAGGCCGCGCTCGAACCCGAACCCGCGACGACCGGCGATGAGGAGCAGGCTCGCGTCGGAGCCCGGACGGCCGCGGCGGCTTTCGCGCGCGTACGTGCCGATCGTGAAGTCGTGCCGTTGCGGTGAGCGCTCGCGCGGGTGCCGCCCGGTGGTGTCGAGGAGTTCGTCGGCCGTGGTCGGCACGGGGAAGGTCGGCTGCAGCGAGACGAGCGTGTACGGCTCGTCCGCGAGGTTGCGCAGCGTCAGGCGCTGGCGGAACAGCCCTGCGGGAGTGACCTCGAGCTCGAGGGTGCACTCGAGGCCGGCGGCGTCGTCGCGTGCCGTGAAGGTCGCCGACGCGACATCCGACCGGATGTCGACCGTCTCGAGCTTCGTCGAGAAGTCGCGGCCGTCGCGGTGACCCACGAGACCCGGCGTGGCGAGCCATCCGCCCGACTCCTGCGGGATGAGCGTGAGGAGCGTCGGCTGGTCGATGCCGCCCGACACGGCCTGGGGGATCGCGGCGAGCGCGAGCGCTTCGAGTTCGGGGCCGGCGACCTCGCCGAGGTCCTCGCCCCAGTGCACGATGACCGGGAGCGCGGCGTGTTCGATGTCGAGCACGACGCTCGTGCCGCCGTTGCGGAGGTGGATCGGCGCTGATCGTTCAGGCATGGTGTCCTTTCTACCCGCGGGCGTGAGGCGCCGCCGCCATCGCGGTCGCCGACGTTCCCGCGGAGATGGAGGGGGAGCGCCGGGCTACCGCTCGGGCGGCGTCGCCGTGCTGGACCGCACGCGCAGCTCGAACGGCAGGGGCGTCGACGCGGGGGGCGCGGCATCCGGCCCCGGTTCGAGCTGCTCCATGAGGATCTCGACCGCCTTCTCGCCCTGGCCGCGCGGGAACTGCGCGACCGTCGAGAGGCCGAAGAAGTCGGACAGGTCGTAGTCGTCGACGCCGATGATCGACACGTCGCGCGGCACGACCATGCCGAGGTCGCGCGCGGCGAGGATCGACCCGATCGCCATCTCGTCGGAGGCCGCGAAGATCGCGGTCGGGCGGTCGTGCGGGGCGCCCAGCAGCTGCTTGGCGGCGTGGTACCCGCCGGCGATCGTGAAGTCGGCGGGTGCGAACAGGCGCGAGTCGGGCTCGACGCCGACGTCGCGCAGCGCCGCCTCGTAGCCGAGGCGCCGGTTCGTGGGCAGGTGGAAGTCGAGGTCGAACTCGAGATCGCCGCCGATGTGCGCGATGCGCCGGTGTCCGAGCCCGATGAGGTGCTCGGTTGCGAGGCGGGCGACCGCGACGTCGTCGATGGTCAGGGTGCGCACGCCCGGGATCGGCCCGCCGACGCCGACGAGCGGCTTGCCGAGGTCGTGCAGCCGCTCGACCTCGGGCTCGGTGAGCTCGAGCGAGACCGCGATGACCGCGTCGACCCTCTGGCGCAGCAGGAAGTGCTCGAAGACGCTCGAGCGCTCGCCGCCGTGGCCCGACAGGTTGTAGAGCGTCAGGTCGTAGCCGTTGCGGAGCAGCGCCTGCTGCGCGCCCTCGAGCACCGACGAGAAGAACCAGCGGTTCAGGAACGGGATGACGACGCCGATGTTGCGCGTGCGTCCCGACGCGAGGCTCGAGGCGTTCGACGAGACCACATAGCCGAGGTGCGCCGCGGCCTCTTCGACCTTGGCCTTGGACGCCGGCGAGACGTGGCCGCGACCGCTGAGCGCGCGCGAGACCGTCGCGGTGGAGACCCCCGCGAGCTTGGCCACCTCTTCGATGCCGACCATGTTCCCTCGCCGTCGTGAGGCCGCGCGGGGAGCGCCCGCGCGACGTTCGATCCTATCGCCGCACGGAGTGGCGGATTGTCGTGGCCCACGTTGTGGGGTAAGAAGAAGCAGTCAAGGGCGGGCCTTCCGGGGGCTTGGCTTGCCCGCGGAACGTGAAGACGAGAGGACCGAGCACGTGAAGTGGGTCAAGCGCATCGCCATCGGCCTCGTGGTGGTGTTCGCCCTGTTCTACATGATCACGCGCCCCGAGGATGCCGCCAACGCCGTGCAGGGCGCGGTCGCCGCCGTCTGGGGCGGCGTCGAGGCGGTGGGCCGCTTCTTCACGTCGCTGGCCACCGCATGACCGCGGCCGGGACTCCCCGGCGCCCTCGCCGAGGGCTGTTCACCCCGCGCCGCGGCAGCATGTTCGATCCGCGCGTCGAGCGGCACCTCATCGCCGACGAGGGCGAGGTCATCGTCGACGAGGTCGCCAAGCACTGGGCGGCCATCGTGAAGCCGCTGCTCGAGCTCATCCTCGCCATCCCGGTATTCGTGCTCGCGTTCTACGTGCCGTCGCAGGCATGGTGGCTGCCGGCGCTCGCGGCCGCCGCCCTCACCGTCCACGCGCTGTGGCGCATCCTGCAGATGCAGATGGACCGCTTCGTGATCACGAACATGCGCGTGTTCCGCGTGCACGGCATCCTCACCCAGAACATCGCGACCATGCCGCTCGCGCGAATCCTCGACATCTCGGTGCACCGCCCGTTCGTGGGCCGCATCTTCAACTTCGGGCACTTCATCTTCGAGTCCGCCGCGCAGACGCAGGGGCTCAAGGAGATCCGGTACGTCGGCGACCCGAACGAGCGCGACCTCACGATCCAGCGCGTCATCGCACGGGCCGGTCTCCGCGGGCCCGTGCGCATGGGGAACCAGGGACCGTTCAACACGCAGCCCCTGCTGCCCGCTCCGCCGCCCGCGACGCCGGCAACACCTCCGGCGGCCGAGGCGCGACCGATCGTCGTCGCGGTGGGCGACCCGTTCGACGACGACGGCACGGGCGAGACCGTTCCCGAGCGGCCGGGCCCGAACGATACGCAACCGATCCCGCGGATCTGAGCGGGTCGCGCCATCCGTTCGGCTCGATTTCTCGCCACGCGCCAGCGTAGGTATCCTTGTGTGGCCCCCGGTCGCGTGAGGAACGTGGTCGGGTGTACGGCGAGTTACCCAAGCGGCCAAAGGGATCTGACTGTAAATCAGCTGTCTACGACTTCGGGGGTTCGAATCCCTCACTCGCCACCACGGTGAAGCCCTGGTCCGACCGGGGCTTCCGTCGTTCTCCACGTTCTCCACAGGGTGCCGCGAGTCGCTGTCGCATTCGCCAGGGAGCCTGCGTCGGCGGGCCGGGCGGGGCTAGCGTGGGGTCATGAGCGATCACGCCGGCCACGCGACATCCGACCTGCTCGATCTCGCGCGCCGGATCGCGACGACCGTCGCCGCGACCGCGCTCGAGGAACGACGTCGCGGCATCGCGGTCGAGTCCACGAAGTCGTCGCCGGTGGATGTCGTCACCGCCGTCGACCGCGAGACCGAGGCGCGCATCCGCTCGCTCATCCTCGACGCGCGACCCGACGACGGCATCTTCGGCGAGGAGGAGGACACGCACGTCGGCACCTCGGGCCTCAACTGGGTCGTCGACCCGATCGACGGCACGGTGAACCTGCTGTACGACATCCCGGCGTGGTGCGTCAGCATCGCGGTGGTCGACGGGCCGCCCGACCCGCTGCATTGGCACGCGCTCGCGGGAGTGGTGGTGAATCCCGTGACGGGCGATGTGTTCGAGGCGTCGCGCGGGGGCGGCGCGCGGCTCGGCGACCAGGAGCTGCACGTGAACGAGGATGTCGAGCTGTCGAAGGCGCTGATCGCGACCGGATTCTCGTACTCGGCCGAGCGACGGCGCGCTCAAGCGACGACGCTGCTGCAGGTGGTGCCGCGCATCCGCGACATCCGCCGCATCGGGTCGGCCGCCCTCGATCTCAGCGCCATTGCGCTCGGTCGTCTCGACGGGTTCTACGAACGGGGACTGAACCCGTGGGACCACGCCGCAGGCGCGCTCGTCCTGCGCGAAGCGGGCGGGCGCGTCGGAGGCGTGGGCGGGGCGCCCGAGAGCAGCGAACTGCTCGTGGCGGCCGCGCCGTCGATCTTCGACGAACTGCTCTCCCTCGTGGTCGACGCGGGCGGGGCGACCGGATGAACCTATCCGAACGCCCGCCCTGAACGTGGCGAAGACGCGATCGACCAGTTACGCTTTATCGATCCGTGACCTCGGCCACGAGCTGAGCGAACATCCCCCGTGTCCGCCCATACCCGAGCGAAAGTTCCCCACGTGCCCGAGTCCCCCCTCGTGCCCGACCATTCAGCGCCAGGCACCCGTGACCACTTGCGGTCCGAACGTCCGCTGACGCGTCGCGAATTGCGGGACCGCGGCACCGCCCCAACTGCTTCACCCTCACCGTCACCGGCCGAGCCGGTCGGCCCCCGGGCCGGCCAGGGTTCGGCCGTCGCCGTTTCCGGGCCGGGGTCGTTCGACGCGTACCTGCCGTCGCGCGGTGCGTCGGGTGTCGGCGCGGCGGGTGGGTCGATGAGCCGGGCGGATGGCACGGGGCCGCTGCGTCCGCGTGATCGCCGCGAGGCGGCGCCCGCGCCCTCGACTCACCGACCCACCGCTTCGGGCCAGGTCTCCTCGCCGGTTTCGCCGTCTGCACGGCCGGGGTTGGATGCGGCGACGCCGCCGTCCGTTCCTCGCCGCCTGCGCCGCGATCCGCTGCCCGCGCCCGACGGCGCCCGTCCCGGCGCGAGCACTCCGGCGCCCCATGCCTCGGAGCGACCCACCGCGGCGGATGTCGCGCGCACCGGTCGCCGGGCCGCGGCTTCCGCGGCACCGGCCCCAGCGCCGGCGAACGGCGCCGGGAACGCCTCGTCTGCCGGCATTCCGCCGCGCACCGTGTCCGGGCCCGCTGTCGGCGGGCCGGCCGCGCCGCCGGCCCAGCCGGGTTGGGACCCGCGCATCGGCCGTGCTCTTGGAACGGGAAGCGCGCCATCGCCCGAGTGGACGCCCCAGCGGCGCCCCGACGCTCCGCAGCAGCCGATGGCCGGCCCGCGTCCCGGTCATTCGGCCGCTCCCGCCGGCCGCGGCCGTCCGATGCAGCCCGAAGCCGGTCGCGCCGGCTCCCGCGCCGACCAGCTCGACCCGCGTGCGACTCGCGGTTCGGCACCCGGCACCGACCGCTTCGACCCGCGCCGTGAAGGCGGCGCCGGGGCCTCGACCACCGACCGCTTCGACCCGCGGTACGACCGCTCCGCCGGAGCACCAGCCGGCGGCCCTCGCCCCGATCCGCGCCTCGAGCGTCCCTCGGGAGCCGCCGCCGGGCGTCCCGATCCGCGGCTCGATCGCGCGCCGGGCATGTCCAGCGCTGGCCACCCCGATCCGCGGCTCGACCGCACCGGCGGTGCCCCGGCCGGCCCTCGCCCGGATCCTCGCCTCGAGCGCCCCTCGGGAGTCGCCGCCGGTCGCCTCGATCCGCGAACCGACCGCGTGCCGGGCACGCCGACCGCTGGCCGCCCCGATCCGCGGCTGGACCTCACCGCCGGAGCAGCGTCCGCCGGTCGTCCGGACCTTCGCGCCGACCGCACCGCCGGAGCACCCGCCGCCGGCCGTCCGGATCCTCGCGCCGACCGCTTCGACCCGCGCGTCGACCGCACGGCAGGTGGCTTCGAATCCGGTCGCGCCGTCGCATCCGACCGCGAGGGGTCGGCCGACCGTCCGGCCGACCGTCCCGCCGCTCCGCACCGAGCCCAGCGCGAGCGCCCGGTGGCAGCGCCCACTTCTCGCTCGACGGCACCGACCGCCACTTCGCGCGCCGAGCGCGACCTCCGCGCCGAGTCGGCCGACGACGTCGCGGCGATGCTGGCCGCCGCTGCCGGCGTCGACGCCGGCGCCCCGGCCGGACTTGAGTTCCGTTCGATCGACGCGGCGCCCACCTCGACCCGCACGTTCGCGCCTCGCCGCGGCACGACGGGCAACGATCGCGCCATGCGTCGCGCGTCCTCGACGGCCGCCTTCGCCGGCGCCGCGAGCTCCGCCTCGAAGCCCACGTCGAAGCGCACGCTCCGCCGCGCAGTGACGACGCGAGTCGTCAGCACGGTCGCGATGGGCTTCGTCGCGATGCTGGCGATCGCGACATCCGTGCCCTCGCTCTCGCTGCTCACGCCCGAAGACGTGCAGGCGATGGCGCTCAGCAACAACACCGTGACGACGATCGACGGCCAGCGGGTCGAGATCGCGAGCGGTGCGCTCGCCGCGGCCGTCGACAAGGGCGGCTACGAGCACCAGACCATCGAGGAGTACGCCCGGGCCGCCGGCATCCGCCCCGAGGCGACGTTCACGAACAACCCGCTCGGCACCATCCAGTGGCCCTTCGCGGTCGGAGTGCACATCGGCGACCGGTTCGGCTATCGCGACTGCGCGGGCTGCTCGTCCGACCACCACGGCCAGGACTTCAACCCGGGCCTCGGTGCCCAGATCCAGGCGATCGCCGACGGCGTCGTGTCGAACTCGACGGATGCGGGCGGCTCGCTCGGCGTCGTCACGATGATCGACCACGTGATCGACGGCGAGGTCGTGACGAGCGTCTACGCGCACATGGAGTACGGCTCGCGCCGCATGGAGGTGGGCGACACCGTGAAGGTCGGCGACATCGTCGGCACGACCGGCAACACGGGCATGTCGACCGGCCCGCACCTGCACTTCGAGATCCGCATCGGCGGCATCGACGGCGTCTGGGTCGACCCGCTCGAGTGGCTCTACGCCAACACCAACTGACCGCCGCCCGACCCACCGCGCGCACGTCGCCACCGCGTCGCCGTCGCTTGCGTCCCAGGATGCATGAGAATCCGACATTCGGCTGCTGATACGGGGCCGGAGACGGGATTCTCATGCAGTCGTGATCGGCGTTCTCCACAGATCGCCCCCGCGAACCGAACGGCTGTGCGCCTCGCGCCACACTCGGGACGTGTCCTCCGTCGCCGCCCATCTCCGGTCGAACGACGGCGTCCTCCCGTATTCCGCTTTGGAGGGCGCCGGCTTCAGTCGAGGCGCCGTGCGATCGGCGGTCCAGGACGACCTCATCGTCCGGGTTCGCAATGGGTGGTTCGCCGTTCCCGACGCGCATCCCGAGGTCATCGCCGCCGTACGAGTCGGCGGCACTGCGACGGCGACCACCGTCGCCAAGCTCCACCGCCTGTGGGTTGCCGATGACGATCGACTGCATGTGCGCGTCCGCCACTCGACCGGACGGCTGTCGTCTCCCGAGAACCGTGCAGTCGCCCTCGATCGCACGGCGCATCGGGTGTGCGTGCACTACAGCACGCGCAGTGGACTGGACCGGGCGCGCGATCCACTGACCCTCGCCCTCGCGGAGATGTTCGCGTGCTCCGACGAGGTGGCCGTGCTCGCGGCGATCGACTCCGGGCTCGAAGGACGCGCCTTGGAGGCAGAACACCTCGACGAGATCCGACAGGCGATGCCGCGGACGCGTCGCGCCCTCATCGACATGGTCGACCCGGAGAGCCAGTCCGGGCTCGAGACCAAGGTTCGGCTGTTCCTCCGGTCGAGGCGCATCGGGTTCCGCGCCCAGGCGTTCATCGAGGAGGTCGGCAGGGTGGACTTCCTCGTCGGTGACCGGCTCGTGATCGAGGTCGACGGGCGGGCGTTCCACACCGGGCTCGAGTTCGAGACCGACCGGCGTCGGGACCTCGAGCTCCTCCTCCGCGGGTACCTGGTGCTGCGCCTCAGCTACCGGCAGGTCATCCACGACTGGGAGCGCACGCGGGCCGCCATCGTCGAGCTCGTCGCTCGCGGCGATCATCGGTGGGCCGGTCGAGGACCGTACGCGCCGGTGCTTCCCCGCTCCACCTTCGGCAAGGCGGTCAGCGATACGGAGGCATGAGAATCCGCGTCTCGGCTCGGCGGGCGGGCCTCAGGCGCGGATTCTCATGCGTTTCGCGAATGGGCGCACCCCGGCGACGGATGGCGCGCCTGACCGGATGCATGAGAATCCGCGTCTCGGGTCGGTCGAAGGCCCCGAAGCGCGGATTCTCATGCATTCGTGAGCGATGGCGCGCCCGGCCGATGGATGGCGCGCCCGACCGGATGCATGAGAATCCGCCTCTCGGGTCGGTGGAGGGCGCCGAAGCGCGGATTCTCATGCATTCCGTGAGGCGGCCGGTCGCAGCGACCCCGGCCGGCGGGACTACGCGCGCAGCCAGACCGTCGTGTCGGCCGGGAGGACGCCGTCGGCGACCTCCGCGCTCGCGAGGAGCACCTCGCCGGCGGGCAGCGGCACGTCGGCGGAGCCGGTGTTCGCGACGACGAGCACGTCGCCGTTGCGGAACGCCAGCACGCCGTCGGCTCCCGACGGCTCGACCCAGTCGACCGATCCCATCGCCAGCGCGTGCGAACGGCGTCCGCCCAGGGCGGCCCGGTACAGCTCGAGCGTCGACCCTTCGACCCCGCGCTGCCGGTCGCGCGCGAAGTCGGCCCACGATGCGGGCTGGGGCAGCCATGCGGCATCCGTCGGCCCGAAGCCGAACGAGGGGCGGTCGGCCTCCCACGGCAGCGGCACGCGGCATCCGTCACGGCCGTAGCGCTCGCCATGTGTGCGGAACCAGGTCGGGTCCTGGCGGGCGTCGTCGGGCAGGTCGATCGCCTCGGGCAGGCCGAGTTCCTCGCCCTGGTAGACGTAGGCCGAGCCGGGCAGCGCGAGCATGAGCGCGGTGGCGGCGCGGGCGCGGCGCAGGCCGACGACGGGGTCGGGCAGGCCGGGCGTGCGGGGTCCGATGCCGTGGCCCTGCAGGTTCTCGACCGTGAGCGCGAGCCGTGAGGCGTGCCGCACGACGTCGTGGTTCGAGAGCACCCAGGTGGATGGCGCGCCCACCGCGCCGAACGCCGAGAGCGACGCGTCGATCACGCCGCGCAGGGCCGCGGCATCCCACGGCGTCTCGAGGTAGGCGAAGTTGAAGGCCTGGTGCATCTCGTCGGAGCGGACCCACTTCGCGACGCGAGGGAGCGGATCCACCCAGGCCTCCGCGGCGAGGATGCGCTCGCCGGGGTACTCGTCGAGCAGCGCGCGCCAGTCGCGGTAGATCTCGTGCACGCCGTCCTGGCCCCAATAGGGGGCGCCGTCGCCGGCGTCGTGGATCTCGGGCTCGAGGGGAACGCCCTCTTCGACCAGCGCATGGCTCGCGCCGCCCATGCTGCCGCCGTCGGCCGCGGGGGTCCAATCGGGTAGGCCCTCGGCCTTGACCATGCCGTGCGCCACGTCGACGCGGAACCCGTCGACGCCGCGGTCGAGCCAGAACCGCAGGATGCGGCGGAACTCCTCGCGCACGTCCTCGTTCGTCCAGTCGAAGTCGGGCTGCGAACTGTCGAAGAGGTGCAGGTACCACTGGCCGGGTTCGCCGTCGGCCTCGGTCACGCGCGTCCAGGCTGAGCCGCCGAAGACCGACTCCCAGTTGTTCGGCGGGATGTCGCCGGTGTCGCCCTTGCCGTCGCGGAAGAGGTAGCGGGCTCGCTCACGACTTCCGGGCCCGGCAGCGAGCGCCTCCTGGAACCACGGATGCCGGTCGGACGAGTGGTTCGGGACGAGGTCGACGATGACGCGCAGCCCGAGCCGGTGCGCCTCGGCGAGCATGTCGTCGAAGTCGTCGAGCGTGCCGAAGCGCGGGTCGACGTCGCAGTAGTCGGCGACGTCGTAGCCGGCGTCCTTCTGCGGCGACGTGAAGAACGGCGAGAGCCAGATCGCGTCGATGCCGAGGTCGGCGAGCTCGGGCAGGCGCGAGCGGATGCCCGCGAGATCGCCCATGCCGTCGCCGTTCGCGTCGGCGAAGGAGCGGGGATAGATCTGGTAGATCGCGGCGGTGCGCCACCATTCGGTCGTCATGCAGCCCTCGGTGAATCTGGAAACGTTTGCAACATGATACCCATACGCGCGCCCCGGCATGCGGGTCTCGATCGGGTAACGCCGAGTTGTCAACTCGGCTCGAACACGGTATACCTGAAACCGCTTGCAATCACATCGCGAGCGATCCAATACGGAAGAACGGCCTTTCGAGCACGGTGCGCGTTCCCAGAGCGGAACGGGGCAGTGCCCCACACCAGGCGAAGGCGCCGAACTCACGCACACTGAGAAGGGCACACACCAATGCGGGTGAACACCAAGAGCATCCTCGCGGCCGGCGCTGTCGCCGTGGTCGCGACGCTCGGCCTCGCGAGCTGCGCGGGCAGCAACGACGAGGGCGACAACGGCGCGGCTGCCGAGGGCGGCACGCTGACGGTCTGGGTCGACGCCGAGCGCGTCGACGCGCTGAAGGGCGCGGCCGAGGCCTACACCGAGGAGACCGGCGTCGAGGTCGACATCGTCGGCAAGGACAACGCCACCATCAAGGACGACTTCATCCAGCAGGTTCCGACCGGCGAGGGCCCCGACATCACGATGGGCGCGCACGACTGGCTGGGCGAGCTCTCGACCAACGGCGTCGTCGCTCCGCTCGAGCTCGGCGACTCGGCCGACGACTACCTCGACGTCGCGATCAACGCCGCGACGTACGAGGGCACCGTCTACATGCTCCCCTACGCGGTCGAGAACATCGCGCTGCTCCGCAACGCCGACCTCGTCACCGAGGCGCCCACCAGCTGGGACGACATGATCGCCAAGGGCCAGGCCGCAGGCCTCGACAAGCCCTTCGTGGTCGAGCAGGGTGCCGAGGGCAACCCCTACCACCTCTACCCGTTCCAGACGGCGTTCGGCGCCCCGGTGTTCGGCACCAACGACGAGGGCTACGACCCCACCGACCTGCAGCTCGGCAACGAGGGCGGCGTCGCGTTCGCCCAGTGGCTCGGCACCCAGGGCAAGACGGGCTCGGGCAACTTCAACACCGACATCGACGGTGACATCGCCAAGCAGGCCTTCCTCGACGGCACGGCCGCCTACTGGCTGACCGGCCCGTGGAACGTCGGTGCCGCGATCGACGGCGGCGTCAACGTCGCGATCGACCCGGTCCCGTCGCCCACCGGTGACGTCGCCTCGCCGTTCGCGGGCGTCAAGGGCTTCTTCGTGAGCTCCGAGTCCGACAACAAGGTCGCCGCGAACGACTTCCTCGTGAACTACATCGGCACCGAGGACGTGCAGCTCGACCTGTTCGAGGCCGGCAACATCCTGCCCGCCCTCTCGGCCGCGGCCGAGTCCGCCTCGAGCGACCCGATCATCGAGGGCTTCGCCAAGGTCGGCGCCGACGCCGTTCCGATGCCGGCCATCCCGGCCATGGGCTCGGTGTGGCAGTACTGGGGCATCGCCGAGGCCTCGATCATCAACGGCGAGGACCCGGTCGCGACCTGGAACAAGCTCGCCACCGACGTCCAGTCGGCGATCGACGGCTAGTAGCGCCTGAGGCTCCGGGCCGGATGCCGCGACGCATCCGGCCCGGAGCACTCGCGTACCACGGGCCACCGTCCGGGTGCGCGCTCCTGACAGCGTTCACGAGAAGAGCAAGCGAATGACCATCACGACCGACGAGGACGTCTCGGCCGAGCCGACGCCGCCGCCCACCAAGCGCCAGCGACGGGCGGCATCCATCGCCGATGCCGCATCCGGCGGCGTCCGCACCATCCTGATCAAGCTGCTGCTGCTCGGCATCGTCGACGCGATCGCGGTCTACGCGGTCTTCGTGCTCGCGCTGCAGGAGGAGTGGATCGTGCTCGGCGTCGTGGTGGCGGTCACCGCGATCGTCAACTGGATCTACTTCTCACGTACGAAGCTCCCGGCGAAGTACCTCACACCGGGCGTGATCTTCCTCGTGCTGTTCCAGGTGTTCGTGCTCGTCTACACGGGCTACATCGCCTTCACCAACTACGGCACCGGGCACAACGGCTCGAAGGAGCAGGCGGTCAGCTCGCTCATGGCCTCCTCGCTCGAGCGCGTGCCCGATTCGCCCACCTACGGCGTCACCGTGGTCGACCAGCTCGGCACGCTCGGCCTGCTCGTCACCGATCCCGACGGCGAGGTGAGCGTCGGCACGACCGAGCAGCCCCTGCAGGAGGTCGACAACGCCGAGCTCGAGAACGGCAAGGCGGTCGCGATCGACGGCTGGACGACGCTGAGCTTCCAGGACGTTATCGCGCGCACCGACGAGATCACCGAGCTCGCGGTCCCCTTCTCAGATGACCCGAACGAGGGCGCCATCCGCACCCCGGATGGCTCCAACGGCTACCTCTACACGTCGACGCTCGAGTACGACGAGGCGGCCGGCACCATGACCGACCTGACGACCGGCACGGTCTACTCCGACATCGGCACCGGCGCCTTCACGTCCGAGGACGGCGAGGAGCTCCTCCCCGGCTGGCAGATCACCGTCGGGTTCGACAACTTCGTGCGCGCGGTCACCGACACCCGGCTCGCGCAGCCGCTCGTCTACGTGACGCTCTGGACCTTCGCGTTCGCGATCATCTCGGTCGCGAGCACGTTCTTCCTCGGCCTGTTCCTGGCGCTCGTGTTCAACGACCTGCGCATGCGCGGGCGCAAGTTCTACCGCGTCGCGATGATCCTGCCGTACGCGATCCCATCGTTCCTGTCGGCGCTCGTCTGGGCCGGCATGATGAACGAGAGCTTCGGGTTCATCAACCAGGTGATCTTCGGCGGCGCCTCGATCCCATGGCTCACCGACCCGTTCCTGGCCAAGGTCTCGGTACTGATCGTGAACCTCTGGCTCGGCTTCCCGTACATGTTCCTGATCTGCACGGGTGCCCTCCAGTCGATCCCCGACGACGTGAACGAGGCCGCGACCGTCGACGGCGCCTCGCCGTGGCAGACGTTCCGCCACATCAAGCTGCCGCTGCTGCTCGTGAGCGTCGCGCCGCTGCTCATCGCGTCGTTCGCGTTCAACTTCAACAACTTCAACGTGATCTACATGCTGACCAACGGCGGGCCGCGCGACACCGCCGCGCCGATCCCGGTCGGCTTCACCGACATCCTGATCTCGATGGTCTACAAGGTCGCGTTCACCGGCCAGAACCGCGACTACGGGCTCGCGGCGGCCTACTCGATCATCATCTTCATCGTGGTCGCGGTGATCTCGATCATCGCCTTCCGCCGCACCAAGTCGCTCGAGGAGATCAACTGATGGCTGAGCAGGAGGCGGTTCCCGGCACGCAGACCGGGCTGCTCGCAGGTGAGACCCTGATCGTCCCCGGTCCGAAGGGCGCCGAGCCCGTCGACCACGGCCGTCCGGCCGCGCCGAAGCGTCCGTTCTCGTTCGGGCGCTGGTTCAAGGCCACCGGATGGCGCCACCTCGTCGGCCTCGTCGTCGTCGTGTTCGCGCTCTTCCCGATCGTGTTCGTCGTGTCGTCGTCGCTCAACCCGAACGGCACGCTGACGGGCTCGAATGCGCTGTTCTCGAAGATCGGCTTCGACGCGTACGCCCGGATCCTGACCAATCCCGACGTGCCGTTCACGACCTGGTTCGGGAACACGCTGATCATCGCGGGGGTCACCGCGCTCCTGACCGTGTTCCTCGGGTCGCTCGCGGCGTACTCGTTCTCCCGCATGCGGTTCACAGGGCGGCGGTTCGGACTCATCACGATCGTCGTGGTGCAGATGTTCCCGCAGATGCTCGCCGTCGTCGCGATCTTCCTCGTGGTCACGCAGATCACCGACTGGTTCCCGGCGATCGGGTTGAGCACGCACATCGGCCTGATCATGGTCTACCTCGGCGGCGCGCTCGGCGTGAACACGTACCTCATGTACGGGTACTTCAACACCATCCCGACGTCGATCGACGAGGCCGCGAAGATCGACGGCGCGGGCCACGCCCGCATCTTCTTCACGATCATCCTGCGCCTGGTCGCACCGATCCTCGCGGTGGTCGCCCTGCTCTCGTTCATCTTCACGGTGAACGAGTACGTCGTGGCGTCCGCCATCCTCATCGACACCGACAGCCAGACGCTCGCGGTCGGCCTGACGAAGCTCGTCTCCAACCCGCGCTACGCGGACTGGGCGGCGTTCTCGGCGGGCGCAGTGATCGCGGCGCTCCCGGTCGTGCTCCTGTTCCTTTACCTGCAGAAGTACATCGTCGGCGGCCTCTCCGCGGGCGCGGTGAAGTAACCCCAGATCAGCACGAAACGGATGCCGCGCGCGGAGGCCCCGCGTCGCGGCATCCGTCATGGAAGGCCCCCGCACCATGCTCGCTCCCCATCACGACGGCTCGCCGCTGCACGTCTCCGATCCGGCGCCCGCGCTCGGCGACACCGTACGCGTGCGCCTTCGGGTGCCGGCTGCGTTCGGATGCCTCGAATGGGTCGGCACGCGCTCGAACCCGAACCGCGAGCCGCACTTCAGCCGCGCGACCCTGCTCGGCGAGGCCGACGGCTGGGTGTGGTGGGAGGCGCCGGTCGAGGTCGAGAACCCCGTGCATCACTACCGCTGGCTGCTCGTCGGCACCGACGGGCGGCAGCACTGGCTGAGCCAGCTCGGCCTGTCGCAGATCGAGCCGCGCGACGACGACGACTTCCGGCTCGTCGCCCACGATCCGGCGCCCGCGTGGGCGGCGTCGAGCGTGATGTACCAGGTGTTCCCCGACCGGTTCGCCCGGTCGACGCGGGCCGATGAGCGCGAGCTGCCCGAGTGGGCCATCCCGGCCGGATGGAACGACCCGGTCGACCCGCTTCCGCCCGGCCGTTCGCACCAGGTGTACGGCGGCGACCTCGACGGCGTGCGCGAGCGGCTCGATCACCTCGTCGACCTCGGCGTCGACCTCCTCTACCTCACGCCCGTGTTCGCGGGCCGGTCGAACCACCGCTACGACGCCGCGAACTTCGACGCGGTCGACGACCTGCTCGGCGGCGACCGCGCGCTCGTGCGGCTCGTCGAGGCGGCGCACGCCCGCGGCATCCGTGTCATCGGCGACCTGACGTCGAACCACTCGGGGCACGCGCACGACTGGTTCCGTGCGGCATCCGCCGACCCGGCCGCACCCGAGCGCGACTTCTACTTCTTCCACGAGCCCGGGCTCGAGCGCGGCCACGGCTACGAGTCATGGCTCGGCGTGCCGAGCCTGCCGAAGTTCAACTGGCGCTCGCTCGAGCTCCGCCGCCGCTTCATCGAAGGACCCGACTCGGTCGTCGCGCGCTACCTGCAGGCGCCGTTCCACCTCGACGGGTGGCGCATCGACGTCGCGAACATGACCGGGCGTCTCGGCGGCGAGGACCTCAACGCCGAGGTGCGGCAGACGATCCGCCGCACGATGCTCGACGTGAACCCCGACACCATCCTGCTGGGGGAGTCGACGAACGACGCGGCGGGCGACTTCCAGGGCGACGCGTGGCACGGCGCGATGACCTACACGCCGTTCACGCGCCCGGTGTGGAGCTGGCTGCAGGAGCCGGGCAGCCCGGCCGGCGGCGGCATCGGCTTTGCGCTGGGGCGCGTGCCCTCGTACTCCGGGCCCGAGTTCCACGCGGCGCACACCCGCTTCACCGCCGGTTTCCCGTGGCGCACGCGCCTGGCCACGATGAACGCGCTCGACACGCACGACACCCCGCGCTTCGCGACGAACGCCCGGCCCGGCGCCGCCGAGGTCGCGTTCGGACTCGCGGTGTCCCTGCCCGGCATCCCCGTGATCTGGGCCGGCGACGAGTTCGGGCTCACCGGCGTCGACGGCGAGGCGTCGCGCACGCCCATGCCGTGGGACAGCGAGGCGGATGCCGCGGTCGCGCCCGTGCTCGACGCCTACCGTTTGCTCGTGGCGCTGCGTCGGTCGCACCCCGTGCTCGCGACGGGCGGCATCCGGTGGCTCGCGGTCGCGGACGACGCGGTCGCGTTCGTACGCGAGTCCGCGTCCGAGCGCGTGCTCGTCTTCGCCGCGCGTGCGGCGACGACGGTCTCGTTCGATGCGGCGGCACTGCCCGATGCGGATGTCGCGACACGCGTCTACGGCGGCGGCCGGCTCGCGGCATCCGACGCTGTCGTGTCACTGAGCACGGATGGCGCCGCCTTCGTCGCCTGGCGTCTGCCGGGTGTCGACGCGCCGGTCTGGTGAGCGCGCCTCCCACGCGACATCCGCGCCCGATAGCATGACGCTCGACCCTTCCCCGCACCCGGTCCCCTGGAGCCCCGTGAACGACGCCGCCCCCGTACCCCCGCCCGCCCCCGTCACCGCCACTGCACCGTTCCCGCCGGTTCCGCCCGCCCCTCCGGCGCCTCCGGCGACCGCCGTCCTGCCCGCGCCCGGCGCCTGGTCGGCGAATGCCTACGGGGCGGCCGACCCGTACGCGGCGTCACCGGTTGTGCCGGTGGGTCCGGGCGCTTGGAGCGCTCCCGCCGCGCCGCGGCAGAACATCCTCGCGTGGGTGAGCTTCGGGCTCGGACTCGGCAGCCTGTTCTTCGGCCTGCTCAGCTCGATCGCCGCGATCGTCACCGGCCACATCGCCCGGCGGCAGCTGCGCGCGAGCGGCGAGCAGGGCGACTGGGCGGCTTTGACGGGACTCATCTCGGGGTACGTGATCACGGCCCTGTGGGTGCTCGGGATCGGCGCCTACATCCTGTTCATCGTGGTGATGATCGGCGCCGCGGCGGCGTCGTCTGGCGTCGGATCCGGCATCTGACCCACGATTTCATGCGCGCGCTCAGCGGTGATATCCTCGTGTGGTTGCCGTGAGCGGCGACACTGCCCCGATAGCTCAGTGGTAGAGCACTTCCATGGTAAGGAAGGGGTCGTCAGTTCAATCCTGACTCGGGGCTCTGGTTCCTCCGGCACGCCGGAGAAGCCTCGCGGCGGGGTAGCTCAGGTGGTTAGAGCACACGGCTCATAATCGTGGTGTCGCGGGTTCGAGTCCCGCCCTCGCTACCGAATCCTTTCGGTTCACCGGTGTGCTCTGTGCCCGGCCTGGACCGGCGCGCAGCGGCGGTGGCATGATCCGGCACGCCGACGCCGTCTCGGACGGGCGTCTGCCGGCTTCTTCGCCGTCGTCCAGCTCCTGAATCCGAGGACGCAACAACCCCGTGCATCAGTGCGGAGCAGGCCCCGCAGACCAGCTCAGTTCCCGCCGATCACGTGCTCGGGGAGGTCATCGTGCCGCTTGGGTCGCGGTCCCTTCGACGCCCAGGGCCGGCGCCATTCCGGCGCCGGGAAGGGGTCGGCGAAGTAGAGCGTTTCACGCGCTACCTTGTCGCCGCGGAACTGCATGATCTTGACGTAGTGCAGCGGTTCGCCGCCGTCATAGCTGAGTAGCCCTTCCGCAATCCAGAGGTCGCCGGAGCCTCTGATCTCTTGCGGCTGGAAATCGAGCTTCGCGGGATAGCGCTCGCGCCATCCCTGCTGATTGAGCTTGCCTTCGAACCACTCGTCCGATTGCGGGAACTCGAGCACGACGTCGTCATGGTAGAGCTCTGACGCCTTGGACTCGTTGGGTCCTGCCGTGTATTTCCACTGTTGCAGGAGCAGATTCCGGACCTGTTCGTACTCCATTGCGCGACACCTCCAAGGTGCGACCGTCTGATCTCGATCTTCGAACCTCTGCTCGACGATGTCCATCCAGCCGAACTTCTCCGGGCCGCAGCAGTCGTGGCCGTGGTCGTCGGACGGAACGAGCGACGTGACTCGGGGTGCGTAATGTCTACCGGTGAACGCGGATGATGGTCTTCCCGGTCCGCCGCTCCGTCGGGTTGAGCGTGGCGACGGCATCGTCGAGGGCTGCGACGGTGCCGATGTTCGTGCGCAATCGGCCGTCCCGCACACGCTGGACGATCTCACCGAGCTGGGCCCGATCGGCCTCGACGACGAAGTCGATGGCCAGGCCCTCGGCGGGCCGGGTCTCCGGTGGCCCGACGATGGTGACCAATGTTCCTCCCTCCCGGAGGAGGCCGGCGGAGCGCCGCTGTATCTCGCCGCCGATGACGTCGAAGACGAGGTCGACTCCGCCGACGTCCTCGAGGGTGTCCTCCTCGAGGTCGACGAACTCGTGGGCGCCGAAGTCGAGTGCCGTCTGGCGGTCGGCGGCCCGTCCGGTGCCGACGACGTAGGCGCCGGTCTCTCGTGCGAGCTGCGCCACCATCGATCCGACCGCGCCGGCCGCGCCGTGCACGAGGACGGACTGCCCCGCCTGCAGACGGCCGTGCTGGAACAGGCCCTGCCACGCGGTGAGCCCCGAGACCGGGAGGCTCGCGCCCACCGTGAAGTCGACATCGCCCGGCAGGGGCGCGAGGTTGCGTGCCTCGACGGCGACGTACTCAGCGAGGGTGCCGTCGCGATACCAGTCCGTGAGGCCGAACACCCGCTGCCCGAGTGAGAGTCCGGTCGTGCCGTAACCGATGGCGGTGACGATTCCGGCGAGCTCGTGGCCTGGAACCGATGGCGTCCGGTCACGATCGAGGCGATCCGTCCAGGTCGAGGGCCAGGTCAACTCGGTCGGGACGAATCCCGAGGCATGGACCTGGACGACGACATCGTTGATGGCCGCCTGAGGCGCGGCTCGCTCCACCAACGTCATGCCGGCCAACCCCGCGGCCTGATCGGTCACCACGATCGCTTTCATCCGGCAACTCCTTTCCTCCGTCGACGCCGCACTGCACCTCTATCCGCCGGAGACGGCACTCAGCCTCCAATGCCATGATCCGGCCTCTTGCGGCGGTGTGCTCGGACTGCCATCCTGCTCCCAAATCGGAACGTCGGCGCAACTTCCGCGATCGACCCTTCTTCGGAGCCGAAGTCGCGCGCTCATGGGGGGAGGCCGATCATGGCAGGACATCATCAACGTCAATGGGCAGTGGCGGCGGTCGCGGCGGGACTTCTTTCGGTGACGGCAGCGGGCCCCGCGTCCGCCGCCGATTTCGACGCCGTCTTTCCGGCCGGCACGGCGTGCGACTTCGAAGTGGGCGTTGACATTTCTGGCGGGAAGTTGATCACGAGGGAATTCACCGACTCCGATGGGAACCTCGTCCGGACGCTCACCGCCGGGCGTGGCACCGATCTCACGTTCACCAACGTGGACACTGGTGCGACCGTCTCACTGAAGGGAAACGGGTCCGTGAGCAGCAGCACGCTCAATCCCGATGGATCCTGGACCGTCAGGAGCACGGGACACAACGTGCTGATCCTGTTCCCGACGGATGTGCCGGCCGGCCCTTCCACCACGCTCTACGTCGGCCGAGTGACCCACGAGGTCGACGCCGAGAACGTCTTCACGATCGTGGGCTCGTCCGGTCGCACGAGAGACCTCTGCGACGAGCTGGATTGAGTGGATGCCGGCGACGGCGCGCTGAACGGCGACAGGGCACGCCCATCGAGCGTGCCCTGTCGCTGCGAACGGTCAGCAGTGCGTCGCGTCGTTGCCGTCGATCGAGGCGAGCAGCGATCCGAGCCCGCCGAGGCCGTCGACGCCGAACAAGCGGGCGACGTTGCCGAGTCCGAGCCGCGGCTCCTCCTGCGCACTGCTGTGCGCACCGAGACCGCCGTCCGAGCGGGCAGCCTGCGACGAGACCACGCCCCAGCAGTTCGTGCCGTCCGGGGCGGCCGTGGGCGCAGCCATCGCGGGCGCGGCGGTGGCGAACGTGGCCGTCAGAGCCAGGGCCCCGGCGATGGCGAGAGAGCGGACATGCATGGGTTCCTCCGATCCTCCGAGGCGGCGTCGTCGCCGCCTACTGCAAAGTATTCGGCACGCGATGCCCGACCGGATTGGTCGCGATCGCCGCTCGGTCACGTCGGGATGACCGCAATGGGTTCGGTGGTCGGTTGCGTCGAACCGCCGGCCGGTTCGACGGTGATGCCGACCGCAGCGCCCGGCGGCAACTCGCCCTCGAGAAGACGCCAGGACTCGTCGCCGCGCATGTCGAAGGTCCCTGCCGAGGCGGCCCCACTCTCATCGATGTACCAGAGCTGGTAACTGGACTCGGCTCCCACGTCGGGCAGGCCCTCCGCGACGAGAGCGCTGCGTTCCTGCTCGACAGACCAGATGAGCGTGACTTCGCCGCCGCCTGTGGCCCGCACGGTGGCCCGCTCGGCGTCGGGGGCCTCGGTGAGGGCGGCCAACTCACGCTGTGCGCCCCAGCCGTTCGGGCCTTGCCAGTTCACTCCGACCACGACCCCGACGGCGAGGAGCACGAGCGCGGCTGCCGCCGACAGCACGGTGACCAGACGGCGGCGCCTGCGCCGGGCGTCGAGGTCGGCGATCGGGTGCGAGTCGCGTTCCGAGCGCGAGGTGGGTTCCGGGGCCGGGGCTCCCGACGTGCCGGGGGCGGATGCCGCGCCATCCCGCCCACGCTCCTGCTCCACCGTGTCGAGCCGAGCGAAGAGCTCGCCCTTGAGGTTCGGCGGCGGCGCCACCGGGGGCAGCGAGTCGCCGAGCGTCGAGGCCGTGACGCGGAAGGCCTCGACGTCGCGCTGCAGCTCGGGAGAGACCGCGAGCGCCTCCTCGAAGCGGACGCGATCGGCCTCGTCGAGCGCTCCCAGCGCGTAGGCCGGCGCGAGCGCGCGGAGTTCCTCGGGCGAGGGCGTTCGATCAGCCAGGTCGTCGGTGCCGTTCACGTGGTCACCCCCAGCAGTTCGCGCAATCGGATCATGCCATCGCGCAGCCGGGTCTTGACCGTGCCGAGCGGGATCCCCAGGCGTTCGGCGATCTCCGACTGGGTGCACCCGCCGTAGTAGGCCAGGGCGAGGCACTCCCGCTGGGCGTCGCTGAGCCGGGCGAACGCCTCGCTCGCGCGGTCGTGCTCGATCGCGATCTCGGCCGCCTCGGCCACGTCGTCGACCGGCACCGCGACATCGCGAATGCCGATCCTCAGGTCGCGTTCGCGCGATGCCTGGGACGAACGCACCCGGTCGACGGCGCGACGATGGGCAAGCGTCAGAACCCACGAGACGGCGGTACCGCGCGCGGGGTCGAATCGCGCGGCCGTCTGCCAAACCTCGAGGAACACGTCCTGTGTCACCTCCTCGGCCTGGGCGGGATCGACGAGCACTCGACGTACGAGTCCGTGAACGCGGGCGGCCGTGTGGTCGTAGAAGCGGCTGAAGGCGTCGCGGTCGCCCCCGGCGGTCGCGACGAGCAGCTCACCGAGGGGCGCGATGTGCACCCCCGGGTGCACCTCGGCGTCGTCCACGGCATCCAGCATGCCAGAGCGGCTCGATGCCGGACGCCCCAGAGGGGACGAGACGGATGGCGCCAGCACACCGGTCATCGGAAGGTGAACGTGATCGGTCCGCCGGCGAGCCCGATCAGTGCGACAGCGAGCATGGGTTCCTCGATTCCTGGCTGCTGGTGGTTCGGAGCCGACCGCGGAGCCGATTGGTCCGAGCAGTTCCAATCCGTGGCGCTGCCCTCTCCGAACGACCGTGTGAAGCGGCATCCGCTGCCTGTTCCAAGGAGGAATCATGCGCAACTCCCCGAATCGCATCGTCGCCACGGTATTCGGTGCGGTCTACCTGCTCGTCGGCCTGCTCGGCTTCGCCGTCACCGGCGGCGTCGGCTTCATCGCGACCGAAGGTGGGCTGCTGCTCGGCGTCTTCGCCGTGAACCCGCTGCACAACGTCGCCCATCTGCTGATCGGCGGCGCGCTGCTCATCGCCGGGCTGGTCAGCGCCCGTGCGGCGAAGATCACCAATACGGTGGTCGGCGCGGCGTACCTGCTGCTCGGAATCGTCGGGTTCTTCCTCGCCGGGACCGCGGCGAACATCCTGGCGCTCAACACGGCCGACCACTTCCTGCACCTCGCCAGCGCGCTCGTCCAGCTCGGGGTGGGCCTCGGCGTCGAACGCGCCGCGACCGTCAACCGGCAGCCGGTGACGTCGTAGGAACGTCATCATGCGAACGCGGGGGACGGTGTCGGGCCGGACGCGCGAGTGGCCCATGCTGTCGGCCATCGGCGTCGGACTGGTCTTCACCGCCACTGCAGCGGGAGCGCTGGGGCCGGCGGTCGGGACCGCCGAGTCGACCGGTCTCGGCCGTCCCGCGGCGGCTGCCATCCTGGCCGGGTGCGGCGTCGCCGCACTCGGTTGGGCCGTCCTCGCACTCCACGCGGGTCGGCTGCCGTGGCCTCGCGCGACGCTCGCCGTCGCGCTGACCGTGTTCGCGGCCTCAGCCGGGCTGCTGGCCTCGGGCGCGGCGCCATCGCTCGGCGTGGCGCCGCTTCCTCTCCTTGCCGCCGACCTCCTCGTCCTGGTCGTCGCGGGCGGCGCCGCACTCGAGCTTCGGATGGCTCGTGGGCGGCCAGGCGGAGCCGCCGCCGTCGCTGCACCGGCCCGCGGTTCCGTGTTCGGCCTCATCGTCGGTGCTGCGCTCGTCTCCGCCCTCGTGACCCCCGCCCTGGCGGGCACGGCGGCGGGCGACCTCGCCGTGCCGCACGGCGAACAGCACGGCACCGAACACGGGCATCACTGAGGCGTCTCGAACGTCACGAGTAGTTCAATGCCGGGGGGACAAGCGGGGGTGGCGCCGATCGGCGCCACCCCCGCGGTGTCGTTGGCGGTGGATCAGACGCGGGCGGTTCGACGCACCACGTCGCCCAACGCGTCGGCGTCCAGCGCGAACAGGTCGCGCGTCCCGGCGGTGGCGGCACCGACGAGCCCGGATGCCGCGGGCAGCAGCTGCTCGGCGTAGAACCTGGCGAGCGGCAACTGCGCCGCCGCGACGGTGTCGCCGTTGAGATCGCGCGCGGCGAGCGCGGACTTCGCGAGCAGCCAGCCGCCGACCACGAGTCCCCAGATGCGCAGGTACGGGCTGGAGCCCGCGAGCACCGAGTTGGGGTCGGAGACGCCGGTGCGCAGCATCCACCCCGTCGTCTGCTCGAGCACGTCGAGGCCGGTGGTCAATTGCGCGCGGATGGATGCGAAGTCCTCGCCGGCGGCCGCCAGCTCGCCGTCGAGCTCGCGCATGGTCGCGATGAACTCGAGGAACGAGGCGCCGCCCCGCACGCCGAGCTTGCGGCCGACGAGGTCGGCGGCCTGGATGCCGTTCGTGCCCTCGTAGATCGCGGCGATGCGCACGTCGCGGTAGTGCTGTGCGGCGCCGGTCTCCTCGATGAAGCCCATGCCGCCGTGGATCTGCAGCGCGAGCGATGTCAGCTCGTTGCCGAGGTCGGTGCCGAACGCCTTGCAGATGGGGGTGAGCAGGCCGACGATCTCGTCGGCGCGGGCGCGGGTCGCGGCATCCGGGTGGCGGGTTGAGATGTCGACGTAGACGGCGTTCAGGAGCATCATGCGGCGGAGCGCGGCGATGTAGGACTTCTGCGTCATGAGCATGCGGCGCACGTCGGGGAAGTCGATGATCGGGCGGCCTTGGATGCGCTCCTTCGCGTAGCCGAGCGACTGCTGGTACGCGCGCTCGGCGACGGCGAGGCCCTGCATGCCGACCGACAGGCGGGCGCTGTTCATCATGACGAACATGATGCGCATGCCGAGGTTCTCCTCGCCCACGAGGTAGCCGGTGGCGTCCTCGTACGACAGCACGCAGGTGGGGGATCCGTGGATGCCCATCTTGTGCTCGACTCCGAGGGTGTGCACGCCGTTGCGCTCGCCGAGCGTTCCGTCGTCGTTGACCAGGAACTTGGGCACGATGAAGATCGAGATGCCCTTGGTGCCCGCGGGCGCGTCGGGCGTGCGGGCGAGCACGAGATGCACGATCTGGTCACTCAGGTCGTGGTCGCCGAAGGTGATGAAGATCTTCTGTCCGGTGATGCCGTAGGTGCCGTCGGCGCGCTTCACGGCCTTCGTAGTCAGCGCGCCCACGTCGGAGCCGGCGTGCGGCTCGGTGAGATTCATGGTCCCGGCCCACTCGCCGCTGACCATCTTGGGCAGCCACGCCTGCTTCTGCTCCTCGCTTCCGTAGTGCAGCAGCGCCTCGATCGCGCCCTGCGTGAGCAGCGGCGCGAGCGCGAACGCCATGTTCGCGGTGGTGGTGAGCTCCTGGATGGCGAGACCGACCGATCGGGGGAAATTTCCACCGCCGTACCCCTCGGGCAGCGGCACCGAGCCCCAGCCGGCGTCGACGAAGGCCGCGTACGCCTCCTTGAATCCGGAGGGTGTCGTGACCGTGCCGTCGGCGTTCAGGCGAGCGCCCTCGACATCGCCGGCGCGGTTGGTGGGGGCGACGACCTCTGCGGTGAAGTCGCCGAACTCGTCGAGGATCTCGGTGACCGTGTCGAAGTCGGCGTGCTCGTAACCGGGAAGCTGCGCGACCTGGTCGTAGCCCACGACGTGCTTGAGCGCGAACGCGAGGTCGGCGACGGGCGGACGGTAATCAGTCATGATCGGAGGCTAATCCCGAGTTCGGGCGCCTGTGCCGACATTCGTCGCGATCGACGAGGCGGGCGTGCGCGAGCAGGGGCGCGCTTGTGGCATCCGGCAATCGAGCGGGCGGATGGCGCGCGCCGGCGCTCGCACCAGAGCACTCTCGGTGCCGTTCGGCGCATCTAGCACCGCCGCTCGCATTCGGCAACGCCATGGACGAGGCAGCGCCGACGCACGCACCGTAGAGGCATGCAGCAGCACGACACGCCACTCCACCGCGCGAAGCGGCCCCGGAACTTCCTCGCCGGGCCGTACGGGCATCCGTTCCACCCGATCATGGTGACGATCCCGATCGGCGCTTGGATCGCGAGCTTCGTGTTCGACCTGGTCGGCTTCGCCGCGGACGAGGCCGAGCCGTGGGTCTACGGCGCGCGCCTCCTCATCCTCATCGGCCTCGTGGGTGCGATCATCGCCGCGGTGCTGGGCCTCATGGATCTCTCGCAGATCCAGTCGGGGACCCGGGCCCGGCGCACGGCGCTGATCCACATGTCGCTGAACCTGCTCGTCACGGCGTTGTTCGCGATCAGCCTGATCGTGCGGTTGAACGCGTCGGACGAGGAGGTGAGCGTCACGGGCTTCGTGCTGAGCGTGATCGGACTGCTCATCCTCATGGTGTCGGGCTACCTCGGCGGCAAGCTCGCCTACCGGTACGGCATCCGCGTCGCGGATGAAGCGACGCAGGTGTCCGAGGGATTCTGACGCCGGGTCGCCCGCCGGGTCGCGCTCAGCGCGCCGCCTCCAGAGCGGCGCGGACGGTGTCGAGCAGCTGGTTCCACGACACCGTGAACTTCTCGACGCCCTCGCGCTCGAGCACCGCGGTCACGTCGTCGTAGTCGACGCCGACCCGCGCGAGCGCCTCGATCACCGCGTGTGCCGTGTCGTATGAGCCGGTGACCGTGTCGCCGTGCACCTCGCCGTGATCGAACATCGCCTCGAGGGTCTTCTCGGGCATGGTGTTCACGACGCCGGGCGCGACGAGCTCGGTCACGTACTGCGTGTCGGGCAGCGAAGGATCCTTCACGCCCGTCGATGCCCACAGCGGGCGCTGGCGGTTGGCTCCGGCATCCAGCAGCGCGGTCGCACGCTCGCCGGCGAAGACCTGCTCGTACGCCTCGTACGCGAGCCGGGCATTGGCGATGCCGGACTTGCCGCGCAGCTCGAGCGCCTCGTCGGTGCCGATCGCGGCGAGACGCGCGTCGATCTCGGTGTCGACCCGCGAGACGAAGAACGAAGCGACCGACTGGATCGTCCCCAGGTCGAGGCCCGCGGCCTTCGCCTGCTCGAGGCCGTTCAGGTACGCCTGGATCACCTCGCGGTATCGCTCGAGGCTGAAGATGAGCGTGACGTTCACGCTGATGCCGGCGGCGGTCGCCGCCGTGATCGCGGCGAGGCCCTCGGCGGTCGCCGGGATCTTGATCATGGCGTTCGGACGGTCCACCTTCTCCCACAGCGCGTGCGCCTCGGCGATGGTGCCGTCGGTGTCGTGGGCGACCCCGGGCTGCACCTCGATCGAGACGCGGCCGTCCACCCCGTTCGTTCGGTCGTAGACCTCGCGAAGGTGGTCGGCCGCCTCACGGACGTCGTGCGTCGTGATCTCGAACACGGCGCGCTCGACGTCGGCGCCGGCGGCAGCCAGGTCGTGCAGGGCGTCGCGATAGGACTCGCCATCGGCGACGGCCGTCGCGAAGATCGTCGGATTCGTTGTGACGCCGACGACGTCGCGTTCCGCGATGAGTCGCTCGAGCTCGCCCGTCGTGATCCGCGTGCGCGACAGGTCGTCGAGCCAGATGCTGACGCCGGCCAACGACAGCGCGGCGGTCGGAGTGTTCGTGCTCATGGCCCCAGTCTCACCCGTTTCCGGGCGGGCGGCGAGGGGTGCCCCGCATCGCCGAACGGTACCGGGCACCCCTACGAACAGCACTCGTCAGTCGGTGGTCAGCAGCACCTTCACCGCACGCCGCTCGTCCATCGCCCGGTAGCCTTCAGCCGCCTGCTCCAGTGGCAGCGTCAGGTCGAAGACCTCACCCGGGTCGATCTCGTCGCGCATGATGAGGTCCACGAGTTCGGGCAGGAATCGCCGGACGGGTGCAGGTCCGCCGTGCAGGTGGGCACCCGAGAAGAAGAGCTCGAGGCCCGGAAGGCTGACGTCGTGCGAGACGCCCACGTAGCCGACGTGACCGCCGGCGCGCGTCGAACGGACGGCCTGCATCATCGACTCGTGCGTGCCGACGGCCTCGATCACCGAATGGGCGCCGAGCCCCCCGGTGAGCGCCTTGACCTTCTCGGCACCGGCATCGCCGCGCTCCTCGACGATGTCGGTCGCGCCGAACCTCCGGGCGAGTGCCTGCCGGTCGGCGTGCCGGCTGAACGCGATGATGCGCTCGGCGCCGAGACGCTTCGCAGCGAGGATGCCGAGCAGACCGACCGCACCGTCGCCGACGACCGCCACCGTCTTGCCCGGGCCGACCTCGGCGGCCACGGCCGCGAACCAGCCGGTGCCGAGCACGTCGGAGGCCGCGAGCAGGCCGCGCTCCTGCTTCGGCGTCGGTCGGGTCGAGGTGGCCACGAGGGTGCCGTCCGCGAGCGGGACGCGCAGGTACTCGGCCTGCGTGCCGAAGCCGCCCATGGGCACGGCGTGGACGCAGCGCGACTGGTAGCCGGCGCGGCAGATCTCGCACGTGTCGTCGGACGCGAAGAACGATCCGACGACGAAGTCGCCGACCTTCACGGTCGACACGTCCGAGCCGACCTCCTCGACGACGCCGACGTACTCGTGCCCCATCGGGGCGGGCCAGTCGTTGCCGTCCTGACCGCGATAGGGCCACAGGTCGGATCCGCAGATGCAGGCGGACGTGACGCGGATGATCGCGTCGGTGGGCTCGACGATGGTCGGGTTCTCTCGCTCCTCGACGCGGACGTCGCCGGGGCCGTACATGATGACACCACGCATGGGGGTGCTCCTTACTCTCTGAGGGGGTTATCGATCGGTCGCCGTGGCGAGCACGGCGGCCGGAGTCGGGTCGGGGTCGGTGGGGACGTCGGGTTCGGCCGCGTCACGATCCCGTGGGGCGAGCGGCACGAGCAGGGCGACGGATGCCGCGGCCACCACGACGACGGACGCCGTCACGATGCCGAGCGGCAGCATGGTCGCGGCGCCGGCGATCCCGACGGCCGGCGCCACGAGCCCGCCGATCGCGAAGCGCGACATCCCGAGCAGTGACGACGCCGTGCCGGCCATGCGGGGGTATCCGGCGAGCGCGAGGGTGGTGGTCGGCGGGGTGGTCGCGGCGACGCCGCCGACCATGGTGAACAGCGAGGCGATCACGACGCCCACGGGCACGGCGAACAGGCCGCCGACGAGCAGGCCGAGCGCGCCCGCGGCGCACATGACGAGGCCGATGGCGAGGGTGCCGTGCAGGCTCCAGCGTTCCGTGGCACGCGCGGCGAGCCATCCGAAGATCATGAAACCGGCCGAGTTCAGCCCGAATGCCACGGCGTACAGCTGCGGGCTGAGCCCGTAGATGCCCTGCAGGACGTAGGTCGCGCCGGCGAGGTAGGCGAACACCGCGGCGTAGGCGAACCCGCTCACGAGCACGGCGCCGACGAAGCGGCGGTCGGACAGCAGGGTGCGGTAGTCGCGGACGGTCTGCGGCAGACCGCCCCGCGTCCGGTGATCGGACGGGAGGGTCTCGGTGAACTGCAGCGCGACGGCGAGCAGGATGGCGCCGCCGATCGCCGCGAGGAAGAGGAAGAGTCCGCGCCAGTCGGCGACGGTCGCGAGCAGTCCGCCGAGCAGTGGGCCGACGATCGCGGCGAGCCCGCTCAGCACCGTCAAACGGCCGAAGAAGCGGATCAGCGCGCCGCCCGAGTAGAGGTCGCGCCCGGCGGCCTGGGCGATCACGAGGCCGACACCGCCGGCGAGGCCCTGCACGAGGCGCGCGACGACCAGCGCCTCCACGCTCGGCGAGACGGCGCACCAGATCGAGGCGACGATGTAGGCGGCGACGCCGATGAGCAGCGGCACGCGGCGGCCGAAGCGGTCCGAGAGCGGTCCGGCGATGAGCTGGCCGAGCGCGAGGCCGAAGAGGCACGAGGTCACGGTGAGCTGTGCGAGCGAGGTGGCGGCGTCGAGCTCGAGCGTGAGTGCGGGCAGCAGCGGGAGGTAGAGGTCCATCGAGATCGGGCCGAACACCGTGAGCAGGAGCAGCACGGCCGGCAGCAGGCGGGCGGCGCTCCGCACCGGGGCGGGGGCTGGTGTGGTGACGGATGGCATGCCTCGAGTGAACCCTCGCGCGGAGGCATCGAGGAGTCCCTGATGAGAGGTGTACTGCGAGGGCATCCCTGTGCGGCGGCATCCGACCTAACCTGTCGGCATGGACAACCGAGCGGAGGTGCGCGAGTTCCTCATGTCGCGCCGCGCCAAGCTCACGCCCGAGCAGGCGGGGCTGCCCGGCGGTCCGAACCGTCGCGTCGCCGGGCTTCGTCGCACCGAGGTGGCCGTGCTCGCGGGCGTCAGCGTCGAGTACTACTCGAAGCTCGAACGCGGCGCGATCGCGGGCGCCTCCTCGTCCGTGCTCGACGCCATCGCGAGCGCGTTGCGACTGGATGACACCGAGCGGGCGCACCTCTTCGACCTGGCCCGCGCGGCCGACGGAATCCCCGCGTCGGGCCGGGCGCGTGGGCGCACGCCCCGCCAGCCGCTCGCGCGGCCGAGCCTGCAGTGGGCGCTCGAGTCCATCACCGGCGGCGTCGCGTTCGTGCGCAACCAGTACCAGGACCTGCTCGCGACCAACGCACTCGGCCGTGCGTTCTACTCGCCGCTCATCGGCGACGGCGGCCGCACGCCCAACCTCGCCCGCTTCCAATTCCTCGACCCCGCGTCGCGCGATTTCTACCCCGACTGGGAGCGCTTCGCTGAGATGTGCGTCGCGATCATGCGCGCCGAGGCGGGCCGCAACCCGCACGATCGCGCCATGCAGGATCTCGTCGGCGAGCTGTCGACGCAGAGCGAGACCTTCCGCCGCCTCTGGGGTGCACACGACGTGCGCACCCACGGGACGGGCACCAAGCGATTCCGCCATCCGGTCGTCGGCGAGCTCACCTTCGCGTACGAGGAACTGCTGCTCACCGCCGAGCCGGGTCTCGTGATGCTGCTCTACACCGTGGAGCCGGGATCGCCGTCGGCCGAGCGGCTCGCACTCCTCGCATCCTGGGGCGCCGAGCGTCCGGCGACCACCGGCGCCTGAGCCGGGGCGGATGCCGCGGGCAGCAACTCGCGCGCCGTGACGACGACGAGCGCGATGAGCAGCGAGAGCACCGCGACATCCGCGGCGATGTAGGCGTAGTGAGCCCAGTCGGTGCCCGGCGCCTCGGCGCCCGCGATCACGAGGTCGCTGCGACGGTTGAGCACCGGGCGGATGAGGGCGACCTCGAAGAGGTAGACGACCCAGACGGCGCCGAGCAGCACGAGCGAGGTGCGGCCGGCGCGCGGTCTCCGCAGGCTCGCGAGGGTGAGCACCGCGAGCGCTACGCCCGTCAGGATGTTCAGCGCCGTGAAGACGAGGCGGCCGATGCCGAGGCCGAGCGGGATCGTGATTCCCGGCGCTTGGAACTTCAGCGGGGCCTCGAGCAACGAGATCGCCACGATGGCGCCGACCAGGAACGCCGGCAGCAGCAGTCGAAGCGCGATCGTCGTGCGGTGCATGACTTCTACAATACGTAGAATTCAGGCGTTCGCGGCACGCTCTGCCGACTGGATGACGGCCTCCACGCCGAGCATGAACAGGTCGCGATCCTCGAGCTCGGCGAGCCGCTGGCTGACGGCGGCGATCTGCGGGTGGGTCCGCGGATCAACGAGGAGCGGTCCCTCGATCCATGGACTGGCTGCCGAGGCATCCGCGTCGGGCCGCTCGGCCCTGGCCCGGGCGATGCCGGCCGCACTCGAGAGCACGTGCGATGCCAGCAGTGCGTAGTGCCGAACGAGGTCGTCGCCCTCGAGGCCCGCGCGCGAGAACGCGTCGAGCATGAACTCGACCGCCGCCAACTCGCCGGGACCGTGCGTCGTCAGCACGGTGGCCTCGACCCCGACCGCGGGGTACTGCGTGAACAGACGCAGGGTGGCCTGGGCGAGCTGGCGGAGGCGCTCGCGCCAGTCGTCGGGGTCGGCGGTCACCTCGGCCACGCTGCGGGCGGCGAGGTCGTCGAGGAGCGCCTGCATGAGCTGCTCCTTGCTCCGGAAGTGGCGATAGATCGCGGTGGGGTCGGCACCGAGCCGCACGCCGAGCTCGCGCACCGAGATCGTCGAGGTGCCGGGCGTCGCGGCGAGCTCGAGTCCGGCCGCGACGATGCGGTCGCGGTCGAGGCGCCGTCGCTTCGCCGGCCGGCCGCGTGCCCCGGCGGCCCCCAGTCCGTCGTCCGCTGTCGTCATCGTCCTCGCTTCGCCTCGCTCCGGAAGTCATGGTGCCACGCCCGCGGCCACTGCGGGCGTCATGAGCTCGCTCCGCGGGCGCGGCATCCTCATCGTCATCGAAGCCAACGGTGATGTCAACACTGTTGACAACAGTTGGGCAGATCGCCTAGCCTCGCCGCAGCACGCTGATTCGATGAGGAAAGCGAGGGTGCTCGTGCCTGCTGACGTCCTGTTCACCGGAGGCGCCGTATTCACCGGCCGCGACGAGCCCCTGCAGGGGCACGCGGTCGCCGTGACGGGTGGGGCGATCTCCGCGGTGGTGCCCGAGACCGAGGCATCCGTCTGGATCGGACCGGACACGCGGGTGGTCGACCTCGACGGTTCGCTGCTCAGCCCGGGCTTCCAGGACGCCCACGTGCACCCGGTGAGCGCGGGCGTCGAGCTGCTCATGTGCAACCTCAGCGACGCGACGGATGCCGCGGACGCGGTCGCCCGGGTGCAGGCGTACGCCGACGCGAACCCCGACGAGGCGTGGATCCAGGGCGGCGGCTGGTCGATGGACCATTTCCCTGGCGGTGCGCCGCTTCGCACGCTGCTCGACGCCGTCGTGCCCGACCGCCCGGTCGTGCTCATGAGCCGCGACCACCACTCGACGTGGGCCAACACCGCGGCCATCCGCGCCGCCGGCATCGATGCGTCGACACCCGATCCGGTCGACGGTCGCATCGAGCGCGAGGCGGATGGCACGCCGGCCGGCACCTTCCACGAGGGCGCGAGCGACCTCTTCGACCACGTCCGCCCCAAGATCGGAGCGGACCTCGCGTACGCGGGCCTGCTCCGCGCGCAGGACGAGCTCATCGCCCTCGGCATCACGGGATGGCAGGACGCCTGGGTCGGCACCGGCCTCGGCGGCGTGCAGGACGTGGCGTCCGTCTATCGCCGCGCCCTGCGGGACGGGACGCTCCGCGCGCACGTCGTCGGCGCCCAGTGGTGGGAGCGGAGCGGTGGCCTCGACCAGGTCGACGAGATGATCTCCCGTCGCGCCGAGTTCGCGGCGCTCGACGGCGGACGCGCGACGCTCGGCACGGTCAAGCTCATGGTCGACGGCGTCGCCGAGAACCAGACCGCCGCCATGCTCACCCCGTACCGCGACCTGCATGGCCACGACACGACGAACCGCGGGCTGTCGTTCATCGACCCCGAACGGCTGCGCGAGATCGTCACGAAGCTCGACGCGGCCGGCTTCCAGGTGCACTTCCACGCGCTCGGCGACCGTGCCGTGCGCGAGGCGCTCGACGCGGTCGAAGCCGCCCGAGCGACGAACGGAGCGACGGACGGCCGCCACCACCTCGCCCACCTCCAGATCGTGGAGGAGGCCGAGGCGGCGCGCTTCGCCGAGCTCGACGCGGTCGCCAACATCCAGGCGCTCTGGGCCACGCACGAGGACCAGCTCGACGAGCTGACGCTGCCCTTCCTGCAGGATGGCGCGGAGGCCCGCCAGTACCCGTTCGGTGACCTCGTGCGGCACGGCGCCCGGCTCGCGGCCGGCAGCGACTGGCCCGTCTCGAGCGCCGATCCGATGGATGCGATCCACATCGCCGTCACGCGCGTCGCACCCGACCGCGAGGCCGAGCCCCTCGGCGGTCCCCACCAGCGCATCGACCTGGCCACGGCGATGGCCGCCTACACCTCCGGCAGCGCCTATGTGAACCACCGAGACCACGACACGGGACACATCCGGGAGGGGTACCTCGCCAACCTCGTCGTGCTCGACCCCGACCCGTTCACCCTTCCCGCCGACGAGATCCACCGATCCACCGTGACGTCCACGTGGATCGAGGGCGAGCTCGTCTACTCCCGCACCAGCTGAACCCCCGAGGAGCACTCCGAATGTCCGCACCCCGCATCGACGGACGCCCATCGCGGCGTGCCCGTCGTCTCCCGCGCACCGCAGCCGTCGTCGCCGGCGGCCTCTCGGCGGCACTCGCGCTCGCCGCGTGCACCGGCCCCGCACCCGACGACGCGAACGTCGAGTGGGAGCTCACGACCACGACCGACGCGCCATCCGGCGACATCGACTCGTACTCGTGGGTGAGCTACGCCGAACCGTTCTCGCTCGACTACGCCTACGCGTTCGACTACTCCGACAACCAGGTGCTCGCCAACGTCTGCGAGTCGCTGCTGCGGCTGAACCCCGACTACACCCTGTCGCCGGGTCTCGCCGAGTCGTTCGAGCACCCGACGCCCGAGACCTGGGTGTACACGATCCGCGACGGCGTGACCTTCCACGACGGAACGGCGTTGACGGCGGCCGATGTCGTCGCCTCGATGAACCGCCACCTCGACCCTGCGGTGGGCTCGTCGTGGTACTCCGTCTACCAGAACGTGGTGTCGATCGAGCAGACCGGGGAGCGTGAGGTCACGGTCACCGAGGCGATCCCCGACTCCCAGTTCAACCTCGCGATGGGCGGCTCGGCGGGCGTGGTCGAGTCGGCCGCGACCCTCGAGGCCGCGGGAGCCGACTACGGCAACTCGACGGGCGGCGTGAACTGCACGGGCCCGTTCTCGCTCGAGGAGTGGAAGTCGGGCGAGTCCATCACGCTGGCCCGCTACGCCGACTACTGGGATGACTCGTTGCGCGCCAAGTCGGGCGAGGTGGAGTTCCTCTTCATGAACGACGCGACCGCGCGCGTGAACGCGCTGAAGTCGGGCGAGGTCGACGGTGGCTGGATGATCCCCTACGACGCGATCGGGCAGCTCGAGACATCCGGCGTCGGCGACCTGCACTTCGGGCTCAGCACCGCGGTGTCGAGCCTCATTGTGTCGAACCTCGACGGACCGCTCGGCGACCCCCGCGTCCGCACGGCGCTGCTCATGGCGCTCGATCGGCAGGGCATCGTGGATGCCGCGGCGAAGGGCTACGGCGACGTGACGAACGTGCTCACCACCGAATCGGTGTGGGTCGGCGCGAGCGACACCGCGCTCGAGTCGGCGTTCGGCCAGCTGACCGAGTACCCGTACGACCTCGAGGAGGCCAAGCGCCTCGTCGAGGAGGCCGGCGCCGTCGGCGAGGAGATCACCTACGCGACCGCGCCGATCAGCAGCGACTTCGGCATCATCGCGCAGGCCACCGCGGCCGCGGCCGAGTCGATCGGCCTGAAGGCGACGATCGAGACGGTGACGCCGAACGCCTACACGGCGCTGTTCGCCGACCCGAGCGCGCGCGAGGGCATCGACCTCTTCTACACGGTCTGGTATCTCTCGAGCCCCGATCCGCTCGAGATGTACAGCGTGCTGCGCACGGGGGAGTTCAGCAACTACGGCGGATGGAGCGATCCCGACTTCGACCGGATCGTGAACGAGGCCATCGCGATCGAGGACCCGGCCGCGCGGTCCGAGAAGACGGCCGAGGCGCAGCGCATCGCGAACGAGCAGCTGCCCTGGCTGCCGCTGTTCACGAGCCCCACGACGGTGTTCGTCGGCGAGCGGATCACCGGCGTCGCGCCGTCGATCGCCTTCCTGTACTACCCGTGGGCGGCGACCGTTGGCGCTCGCTAGTCCTCCGGCGCCCGCTGCGGCGCGGTCCGGCGGAGCATGGCCCGGCGCGGCCACGCTCCGCCGGGTGGCCGGCAAGCTCGGCGGCCTGCTCCTCACGCTGTTCCTCGCGTCGCTGCTCGTGTTCTTCTCACGGTTCCTCGTACCCGGCGACCCCGTGTCGTTCCTCCTCCGCGGCCGCAAGCCCAGCGCCGAGGCCGTCGCCCAGGTCACGGCGCAGTACGGGCTCGACCTGCCGCCGTGGCAGCAGTACCTGAACTGGGTCATCGGGATGCTGCAGGGCGACTTCGGCCGCTCGCTGCAGTACCGGCAGGAGGTCGCGACCGTCATCGGGGAGCGGCTGCCCGTCACGCTCGGGCTCGTGGTCATGGCCGGTGCGATGATCGCGGTGGTCGGCCTCGCCGGCGGGATCGTCGCCGCGCTCAACCGGGGGCGCGTCGCCGACCGGCTGGTGCTCATCGGCCTCACGACGCTCGGCGCCATCCCGTCGTTCGTGGGTGCGATCGTGCTCATCGCGGTGTTCGCGGTGCAGCTCGGCTGGTTCCCATCGTTCGGCTCGGGCGATGGAGGGCTCGACACCGTGTACCACCTGGTGCTGCCGTCGATCGCGCTCGCGATCGTGTTCGTGGTGCTCGTCGGCAAGGTCACGCGATCGTCGATGGTCGACCAGCTCGATCGCGAGCACGTCGAGGTCGCCACGAGCCGGGGCCTCACCCGCGCGACCGTCGTGCGACGCCACGTGTTCCGCAACGCGCTCGGGCCGATCCTCACCGTGACCGGCCTGCTCGTCGCGGGACTGCTCGTCGCCAGCTCGATCGTCGAGGCGGCGTTCGGGCTCGCGGGCATCGGATCGCTGCTCGTGCAGTCGGTCGACCGGCTCGACTTCCCGGTCGTGCAGGCGATCGTGCTGCTCGTGGTGTTCGCCTTCGTCGTGGTGAACGCGATCGTCGACCTCCTCGAACCGTGGGTCGACCCGCGGTCGGCCGCGGGAGCGGGTGCCCGATGACCGCCACGCCGACCCTCGCCGTCGAGGTGCTCCGCGCACCTCGCGTCCGCCGCGCGAACACGACGTTCGTCGTCAGCATGGCGGTCGTCGGGGTGATGACGCTCGCCGCGATCCTCGCCCCGTTCGTGGCGCCGTACCCGCCCGAGCAGGTCGACCTCGGGGCCGTCCACGCCGCACCGAGCGCCGCGCACTGGCTCGGTACCGACGCGCTCGGCCGCGACCTGCTCAGCCGCCTGATCTACGGCGCCCGTACCGCCCTGCTCGGGCCGCTCCTGGTCGTCGTGAGCTCGACCGTGCTCGGCATCCTGCTCGGGCTCGTGGCCGGATGGCGCGGCGGATGGCTCGACGCCGTGCTCGCGCGCATCTTCGACGTCGTGTTCGCGTTCCCGTCGCTGCTCATCGCGATCATGGCCGTCGCCCTGTTCGGCAAGGGGCTCGTCGCCCCAGTGATCGCGATGAGCATCGCCTACGCGCCGTTCGTCGCGCGGCTCACCCGGTCGCTCGTGGCCGCGGAACGCAGCCGCCCGTACGTCGCCGCCTACCGCGTGCAGGGGTTCGGCGCCCCGTGGATCGCCTTTCGGCGGGTGCTGCCCAACGTCACGCCGATCGTCGGCGCGCAGTCCACGCTCAACTTCGGCTACGTGCTCGCCGAGCTCGCCGCCCTCTCGTTCCTCGGACTCGGCGTGCAGGCGCCGACGGCCGACTGGGGCGCGATGATCAACGAGGCCCAGGCCGGCCTCATCGGCGGCTACTTCCTGCCCGCCCTCGTTCCGGCCCTCGCCGTCGTCGTCGCGGTGGTCGCGGTGAACGTGATCGGCGAGGAACTGTCCGACCGCATCGGAGGCGAGATCCCCGCATGACGCTCCTCGACATCGATCGACTCACGCTCGACCTGCCCCACGGAACCCGGCTGCTCGACGGCATCTCGCTCAGCGTCGCCGCCGGCGAGACCGTCGGCCTCGTCGGCGAATCCGGCTCGGGCAAGTCGCTCACCGCACGTTCGGTGCTCGGCCTGCTGCCCGACCGTGCCGCGACCGGGGGATCGGTCCGGTTGCAGGGCCTCGAGGTGCTCGGCGCCGCCCAGCGCGACCTGCTCGAGCTGCGTCGTCGCTCCGCCGCCATGGTGTTCCAGGATCCGAGGGCCGGCATCAATCCGAGCCGCACCATCGGCGATCACCTGACCGAGGCCATGCGGCTGGGCGAACGCCGCCCGACGGCCGAGGCGCGTTCGCGCGCGGTCGAGCTGCTCGGTGCCGTGCGGATGCCACGAGCCGCGGAGCACCTCGGCCAGCACCCGCACGAGCTCTCGGGCGGCATGCTGCAGCGGATCATGATCGCGGGCGCTCTCATGGGCTCGCCCCCGCTGCTCATCTGCGACGAGCCGACCACGGCCCTCGACGTGACCACGCAGGCCGAGATCATCGCCGTGCTCGCCGAGCAGCGCGCGACGCGGGGCATGGGCATGCTGTTCATCACGCACGACCTGAACCTCGCGGCGTCGTTCTGCGACCGCATCGTCGTGATGCAAGGTGGCCGCATCCTCGAGCAGGGGGCGGCGAACGCCGTGCTCGGTGATCCGAGGCATCCGTACACCCGACGGCTCGTGGCGGCGACGCCGACGATCGAGCTGGGAGAACCCGCGGGGGCCGGTCCGGCCGGTCCGGGACCGGCTGCCGAGTCGGAACCCATGCTCGTGGCCGACTCGCTGTCGAAGACCTACCACCCGAAGGGCCGGTCGCCGGTCCGGGCGGTGGCGGAGGCGTCCCTCACGATCCCCCGAGGTGGATCGCTCGGAGTGGTCGGGGAGTCGGGTTCCGGCAAGTCCACGCTCGCCCGCATGATCGTCGGCCTCGAGCAGCCCGACTCGGGTGGCATCCGCGTCGACGGACGCGATCGCCGGGCGCTCGCGCGCAGCCGCTCGGACCGGCTGGCACATGCGCGCTCGGTGCAGATGGTGTTCCAGGACCCGTACCTGTCGCTCGATCCGCGGATCCCGGCGGGCCGCGCGATCGAGGACGCGCTCCGACTCCACCGCCGCCTCAGCGCGCGCGACGCGCGCGACGCCGTGGTCGACCTGCTCGACCGCGTCGGGCTCGAGGAGCGTCACGCGCAGGCTCGGCCCCGCACGCTCTCGGGCGGGCAGCGCCAGCGGGTCGCGATCGCACGTGCGCTCGCGGTCGAGCCCGACCTGCTCGTGCTCGACGAGGCCACCAGCGCACTCGACGTGTCGGTCCAGGCGCAGGTGCTCGACCTCGTCGGCCGCGTCCGCCAGGAGCGGGGACTGACCGTGCTCTTCATCAGTCACGACCTCGCGGTCGTGCGGCGCGTGTGCGACGAGACCGTGGTCATGCGGCAGGGCGAGATCGTCGAGCGAGGCCCGACCGCCCGGCTCCTGCGCTCGCCGGCGCACGAGTACACGAGGCTGCTGCTCGCATCCGTGCCGCGGCCGCGGCCCCGCACGTCTCCGGAGCAGATCGGCGCGGTCTGAGCGGCGCCGGCCGCGTGCGGTACTCGGCTAGCTGCACGGAGCGAATCCCACGAGACCCCGCTCGACGTCGAACACGACCCCGTAGCGGAAGTACGGGATCAACCCGAGGTTCACGTACGCCCGCTCGTTCGTGGGAGCGACGAGCACCTGGTTGTTCCCGGGGAGGTCACCGGCGGGGAATTCGAGGTGGAACCCGTTGCCGAACTCGGTCCCCTCGGCGGTGACCCAGAACAGGACGTCGTCGAGCAGCTGCGCACGGTGGGCGTCGAGCAGCGCATCCGGGACCAGCAGGTCCCCGTGCTCGTGGATGAAGGTCGTCGGGCAACCGGTGTCGAGGATCGCGTCGGTATCGAACGGGTAGACCGTGTCTCCGCCGTTCAACGAGTAGTGGCCTGCGAGGAGCTCCTGCGCGTAGGTGGGGAGACCGCTACCCGGGAACGGCGGGGACTTCGGGCCTCCGGCCATGGGGATCCACGACGTGACCTCGGCGCGGATCGCGTCGGTCAGTCCGATCTCGAGCGTCGGCGATGAACTCGGGCTGCCGTCGCATCCGAGCCGCACCGCGAATCCGCTCGACAGGTTTCCGGGGAGCTGCGGCAGGATGGCGAACAGGCCGTTCACCTCCCTCAAACCTGAGCCGAAGTCGCCGAAGAAGTGACCGAAGAGCGGCGGCCTCCCCGCGGCCACATCCTTGCGCCAGTGCGACCGGCTGCGAGGGCCGAGCGATCCCCCGTATCCGTCGAGGATCTGCCCGACGTCGGACTCGATCTCGATCTCACCGGTGGTCGTGGGGATCCCGACCGACGTGCGGACGCGCTTGGACTGGAACGTCTCCTTGCTGCCGTACGTCTGCGAGATCTGCGGACCGCCGATCCGCTTGGATGACGGCCACCAGTCCCGGTTGTTCGCCGCATAGAACCCCGAGGATCCCGTGTCGAACGTGTAGAGGCGCGGCTCGCCGCCGCCGAGGCGGATCTCGATGCCGATCTTTCGCCCGACGTCCGGGATGTCCAGGACGTGGAGGGGCACGGTCGCCGTCTCTTGCGCGTTCAGCCCGGCCGCACGAGCGCGCGCGGCGGCGGCCGGTCGGCCGGCCGCGAGATCGGTCGCGCCGAGGGCGGTGCCGGCTCCCACCAGCGTGCGGAAGGTCCGTCGGTCCATGTTCGCCCGCTTCCCCGGCGCTCGACGAGCGCCGTGCGACCTGACTCATCAGGCGTCGCGTTCAGGTACGGGCCGATGCTCAGGCTCCACCCGCCGGGAATCGGAGGTCAAGCCCCACTTGTGGGACGGCGGAACGCGAACGCCTCCGACCGGGCGGCCGGAGGCGTTCGCGCTCGACGCGGCGTGAATCAGTCGATCGGCTCGATCCGCATCTCGAGCCCGGTGAAGGAGACGCCGCCCGACGGGGTCGTCCAGGCGCGAGTCGACGACTGGCGCACGAGCGTCGTGCGGAACTGCGGGTCCGTCTCGAAGCTCGTGCCCGCGGCGGTGCGCCCGCTCGACGCCACGGCGTCACGGGCGAGGTCTCGCAGCGAGTACTCGCCGCCCTCGCCCGCGAGCGAGTCCCAGATGTCGGCGCGCTCGGCGACGGGGCCGCCGGTCGGGCGCACGGCGGTCGACCCGCCGGCCGCCGTGCCCAGCCCGCGGCGCAGGTTCACGCCGTCGCCCGCCGTGAGGTAGGTCCAGCGCACGCCGGTCACGCCGCCGTCGGCCTCCCGCGCGCCGCTCAGGTCGAGCAGCGATGCACCGTGCTCGCCGATGACGCGTCCGACGCCCGTGGTGCGGTCGAGCACGACGGCGGTCGTCTCGTCGACGCCGAGGACCAGGTCGTGCCCGGTCTCGAGCCCCAGCTTCACGGCGCGGCCCTGCCGGCCCCAGGTCGTGAAGTGGCTGTCGATCTGCACGCCGTCAACGAAGCCGAACCCGCCGTACGGCAGGTAGCCGAGCTCGGCCGGGTCGTCGAGGTAGCCCGGCGTCGCGCCGTCGCGCCACGCCTCGTACGACTCGCCGCCCGTGACCATGTCGGCACCCTGCTGGATGGTGAGGCCGGCGCTCACGCCGGAGACCACGCCTCGGTCGGCGGCCGCCCGGAGCGCGACGAGCACCGGCGTGTCGGTGCACGAGGTGAAGGCCTCGTCGGGCACCGGCTCGCAGTCGAGGAGCGTGCGGACGTAGCGCATCTGGTCGCCGCCGCCGAAGAAGACTCCGGTCGCATCGGCCAGCTCGGCCACGACCGCCGGGTCGTCGGCCCGGTCGGGGCGGTAGGCGTCGCCCGCGTAGTCCACGCGGTCGTCGATGGGCACGGCGTACGTCTCAGCCCCGTACTGCTCGAAGAGATCCGAGTAGTACAGGCCGTTCGCTGCCGCGTTGTTGAGGTCGGGGTCGGACGCCTCGGCAGCCGTGCGCGCCGAGCGCGCCGCCGCGGTCACGATGGCGATGCGGGCCTTCGCCGGCCCTGCGCCATCCGGGTCGGCGAGGTCGACGATGGACTGCACGATCTCGTCGTTCTCGGCGAGGTTGCCGCCGATGAGCACCGCGTGCGGCGCAGGCCGGTCGGGTGCGGGGGCCGCGATGGCCGGGGTCGTGGTCAGGATGAGGGTTGCCGCGGTGCAGGCCGTGATGGCCGCGGGCAGTGCTCGCACGATCGCCTCCTTGGAATGTGCGTTACAGAATGTGATGCAATGAGCGTGATGCTAACGCACGGTACGACGCGGCGAAAGAGGCGGAGGCGATCTGTGCGAAGATGCCTGCGCGACATCCGCCCGCACTCGCAATTCATTACAAATACGTAAATCGCTGGCCATTTCGGAACGGATGTTACATACTCGGTGCAGCCCCGATCCCACCGATGCGATCCGAAGGACCCAGACATGACCACTCCCACCACGTTCACCCGTGCGGCGCTCGCCGCCGCCGCGCTGTCCGGGGCCGTGCTCCTCGCCGGCTGCAGCACGGCCACCGCATCAGGCGACGACTCCGCGTCCGCCGCAGACGCCGTCGAGGTCGCCGGTATCGAGATCTCGGTCGACGACGCCGCGGCCGAGCTGCTGCCCGCAGACCTGGCGGAGGCCGGTGTCGTCAAGGTCGCGACCGACGCGCCCTACGCCCCGTTCGAGATGTTCGTCGAGGAGGGCTCGGAGGAGCTCACGGGCGTCGACGTCGACCTCGGCCACGCGATCGGCGCGAAGCTCGGCATCGACGTCGAGTTCGAGCAGCAGGCCTTCGACGGCATCATCCCCGCGCTGCAGGCGGGCAAGTTCGACGCGACCATCACGGCGATGACCTCGAGCGTCGAGCGCATGGAGGTGCTCACCTTCGTGGACTACTCGGCGTCGGGCACGGGCATCCTGACGAAGGCCGGCAACCCCGAGGGCATCGAGAGCTATCTCGACCTCTGCGGCCAGGAGGTCGCGGTGCAGGCGGCGACCAGCCAGGTCGACCTCGTGAAGGACGTCTGGCAGGGCGAGTGCGAGGCCGAGGGACTCGACCCGATCGCGCTCTCGGAGTTCCCCTCCGACGCCGATGCGCAGCTCGCCATCACGAGCGGCAAGGTCGTCGCATCGCTGCTCACCAAGCCGAGCGCGGGCTACGTGGCGAAGACCACGAACGACGGCGAGACCTTCGAGGTCGTCGAGGACTCGGAGGCCCCGAACGGGTACGACGCGACGCTCAACGGCATCGGCGTCCTGAAGCAGAACGAGGACTTCGCGAAGGCCATCCAGGCGGCGCTCCAGTCGCTCATGGACGACGGCACCTACGAGGCCATCCTCGACCAGTACGGCGTCACCGGCATCGGCATCGACGAGGCCACCATCAACGGCGCCGCCGAGCAGTGATCGACACCCGGCACGACCGAACGGAAGCACCACCCATGACCGCAACGCAGCCGTCCGGCACGGCGGCGCCCACGGGGCCCCACGGCTCCGCGGGCGCCGCCCCCCGGCACCCATCCAGGCCGTGCCCGTCCGCCACCCGGGCCGCTGGATCGCCGCGATCCTCGTCCTGCTCATCGGGATCGGATCCATCGCGTCGATCCTGCAGAACCCGAATCTCGACCTCGCCACCGTCGGCGAGTACCTCTTCAAGCCGCTCACCATCGACGGCGTGCTGATCACCATCTGGCTCACCGTCGCCGCCATGGTCATGGGCGTGCTCGGCGGCATCCTGGTGGCGGTCATGCGCCTCTCGCCGAACCCCGTGCTCTCGCTCTCGGCGATGCTCTTCATCTGGGTGTTCCGGGGGACGCCGCTGCTGCTGCAGCTCATCTTCTGGGGCTTCATCGGCGCGTTCATCCCGAAGATCGTCATCGGCGTCCCCTTCACGTCGGTCGAGTTCTGGGTGTTCACGACGAGCGACCTCATCCCGGCGACGGTCGCGGCCCTGCTTGCCCTCGGCCTCAACGAGATGGCCTACGCCGCCGAGATCGTGCGCGCCGGCATCCAGTCGGTCGACCACGGGCAGACCGAGGCCGCCCACTCGCTCGGGATGTCGCCGACGAAGACCCTCCGGCGGATCGTCCTGCCCCAGGCGATGCGCGTCATCATCCCGCCGATGGGCAACGAGACCATCACCATGCTGAAGAGCACCTCGCTCGTCGCGATCGTGGCCGGCGACGACCTCATGTCGAACATCCGCGAGGCCTACACGCAGAACTACAAGATCATCCCGCTGCTCATCGTCGCGGCGATCTGGTACCTGGTGCTCACCTCCATCCTCTCCATCCCCCAGATGTGGCTCGAGCGACGCTACGGCCGCGGCTTCACCGGAGCCCGTCCCACGCTCAGCGCGCGCGTGTCGACGTTCACGCAGGGCATCGCCCTGCCGGCCCGCACCTCGCGGGCGTTGAAGAAGGAGTCGGGCGAATGACCGCCACCATCCCGCAGGCGGCCCCCGTGGCGGCGACCTCCGAGCGCCCCATGGTCGAGGCCGTCGAGGTGCACAAGCGGTTCGGCAGCCTCGAGGTGCTGAAGGGCATCACGCTGTCGGTCGAGCGCGGGCAGGTCGTCTGCCTGCTCGGCCCATCGGGCTCCGGCAAGTCGACGTTCCTGCGCTGCATCAACCATCTCGAGCAGATCGACGCCGGCATGATCCGCGTCGACGGCGAGACCGTCGGCTATCGCGAGTGCAACGGCCGGCTGTACGAGCTTCGCGAGAAGGAAGTGGCCGCCCAGCGTCGCAAGGTCGGAATGGTCTTCCAGCGCTTCAACCTCTTCCCCCACAAGACCGCGCTCGAGAACGTGATCGAGGCGCCGACGCAGGTGGCGGGGCGTTCCCGGTCCGCCGCGCGCGAGGAGGCCATGGGCCTGCTCGCCCGGGTCGGCCTCGCCGACAAGGCGGGGACCTACCCGGCGCAGCTCTCCGGGGGCCAGCAGCAGCGCGTGGCCATCGCCCGCGCGCTCGCCATGCGGCCCGAGGTCATGCTGTTCGACGAGCCCACCTCCGCACTCGACCCCGAACTCGTGGGCGACGTGCTCGACGTCATGCGCGGGCTGGCCGAGTCCGGCATGACCATGATCGTCGTGACGCACGAGATCGGCTTCGCGCGCGAGGTCGGCGACGTGGCGGTGTTCATGGACGGCGGCGTCGTGGTCGAGTCGGGCGCGCCGTCGCAGGTGCTGGTCGAGCCGCGCGAAAAGCGCACGCGCGCCTTCCTCTCGAAGGTGCTCTGAGGTGGCGGACGCCCTCACGCGCCGACCGGCACCCCGACCGTTCGGCCGGGCGGATGTCGCGGCGCGCGCCGCCCCGACGGCCGACGAGCTGCGTCGGGCCGCGTGCGCGCTCGATGCCCGCTTCCGCGACGACCTCGCGGTGCTCGTCGGAATCGACTCCGGCTCGCACGACCCCGACGGCGTCGATCGCGTCGCCGCATGGGCGGCCGCGAGTCTCGTCCGCGACGGCTTCGACGTCGAGACCCTGCCGACGCCTCCTCGGGATGAACGGCGATACGGCCCGGTCGTGGTCGGCCGCCGCCGAGGCAGGGGAGCGGCGCGCATCGTCATGTTCGCCCACATGGACACGGTGTTCCCCGCGGGAACCGCCGCCGCGCGCCCGTTCCGGATCGAGGGCGAGCGGGCGTCCGGTCCCGGCGTCTGCGATGACGCGGCCGGCATCGCCGCCGGACTCTCGGCGGCGCGCGTGCTCGATGCCGTCGCATACGACGGGTACGGGGAGCTCGTGCTCGTCCTCACCCCCGACGAGGAGGTGGGGTCCCCGGCGAGTCGCGAGCTGCTCGCCGCTGCGGCCCGAGGTGCCGATGCCGCGCTCTGCCTCGAGTGCGCGCGAGAGAACGGCGACCTCGTCGGAGCGCGCAAGGGCGTCGCCGACGTGCTCGTGACGATCCGCGGACGTGCGGCGCACTCGGGAGTCGAGCCCGAGCGCGGCATCAACGCCGCGGTCGAGGCCGCGCGGTTCCTGCTCGACGTGCAGGCCCTCTCGGGCTCGCGACCCGGACTCACGGTGAACGTGGGCCGCGTGGCATCCGGCTCCCGCCCGAACATCGTGCCCGAGTCGGCCGAACTCCACTTGGAGGTGCGGGCCGAGGCCCTGGCCGACCTCGTCGGTGCGCTCGACGCGATCGACGAGCGGGCGCGCCATCCGTTCGTCGACGGCGCCGGGATCACCGTGACGCGGCTCGACGTGTGCCCGCCGCTGGAGCGGGACGCGACCGACGGGCTCGCCTCGCTCGCGCGTGAGACCGGCGCTCGGCTGGGCCTCGGCTTCGAAGTGGCGGCGACGGGCGGCGCGTCGGACGCGAACTTCGTCGCGGCGCTCGGCGTTCCGACCCTCGATGGGCTGGGACCTGTCGGAGGCGGCGATCACGGCACTGACGAGTGGCTCGACCTCGGGAGCGTGCCCGATCGGGTCGCGCTGCTGGCCGGACTGGTCGTCGCGATCGCCGAGGCCGAGGGCGAGTCGGTACGGTGAGTGCGGAGGAGGGGGTCATGAGCGCGGCTGAGGCACACATTCCCGTGGCGGAGGCGATCCGTCGCGGCATGGCCGAGTGCAGTCCGGCCGAGCGGAAGGTCGCGCGGGTCCTCCTGTCGTCGTATCCGTCGGCCGGCTTCGAGACCGTCGCCAAGCTCGCGGCACGCGCCGGCGTGAGCGGCCCCACCGTGCTCCGGTTCGCCAACCGCCTCGGCTACCGGGGGTTCCCCGACTTCCAGCAGGCGCTCCGAGACGACCTCGACGAGCGATCCGCATCGCCCATCGAGCTCTACGACCGCCGGCACGTGGAATCCGAGGCGGGCGAGGCGTCCGGGCTCGCGCGGGCCGCGGCGATCACCCGCGAAACCCTCGACCGCACCTTCGCGGCCCTTGCCCCTGACGAGTTCCACCGGGCGGTCGAGTTGCTCTGCACCCCCCGCAGCCGTGTGATCGTCGCCGGCGGCCGGTTCTCCGGACTGCTGGCGCGCTTCCTGGCCCAGCACCTCCAGCTCATCCGGCCGGGCGTCTCGTCGCTGCCCGAGCACGACGCCGGTCGCGTCGAGGCCGTCGCGGGCCTCCGCCGCGGCGACGTGCTCGTGCTCTTCGACTACCGGCGCTACGAGGAGCCCACGCGGCGACTGGCCGCGGCCGCGAAGGCCCGCCGCGCCTCGGTGCTGCTGTTCACCGACGCATGGCTCTCGCCGATCTCGAGCGAGGCCGACGTCGTCCTGCCGAGCGAGACGGCGTCGCCCTCGGCCTTCGACGCGATGACCCCCGTGCTTGGGCTCGTCGAGGCCGTGATCGCCGAGTGCTCGGATCGCCTCGGCGACGCAGCATCCGCTCGCATGCGCGAGGTCGAGCAGGCCGGCCGCGAGCTCGAGCTCTACTGACGCCCCCGGGGTGCGGCTGCCGTCCGTCGGGAGAGGATCACCAGCGGTTGCGGATCTCCTCGGCCCAGCCGAGCAGTCCGTCCACGCCGATCCGCTCGCCCCCGGCCTCGACCCATCCGGAGTAGTGGCCGAAGCACTGGTGCCCGTGCGAACCGAACACGAGCAGCTCGGTCGAGCTCACGCGGTCCCAGAACGGCTCGAACCGGAGCTCGGCCGAGGCGCCGCGGATCGTCCACGGCGAGAGCCAGTCGGATCGGTCGTACACCCAGTCGAGCTCCTCGCCGACCTTCCGGAGCCGGCCGTCGACGACGATCGCGTTCTCGGTGGATCCGGTGCCATCGGTCCACTTCCCCCGAGCTGCAGGCCGACCGTGCGACCGCCGACGGTGCCCGACGCCGCGCCCCAGTTCCACGTCATGCGGTAGGGCCATCGGCCCCGGCCGTGATCGAGCACCGCCCAGCTCTCGCCCGGGGGCAGCTCGATGCGGTCGCCGCCGACCTCGAGCCAACCGGTGGCGGGCCGCGCGACGTCCTTCACCGTGTACTGGAATCGCCGCCGCGACCACGGTACGACCACGCCCAGCGAGTCATGGCCCGCGGTGCGGTGCGCGGTGACCTCGAGGCGTACGTCCGGCGTCGCGGCGCGCAGCCGCGTGCCCTCGGAGGCGTCCTCGATGTCGATGGAGAGGCGCTTCGTGCGGGCCTGCGCCGGTCCGCCGCCGAGGGATGCGGGCAGCACCGCACCCCGGCCGAACGGCACGATCGCGGTGCGGTCGACGGTCGCCCCCGTGACGCGGTCGTGCACGAGCAGTGCGTGCACCGCCGCGTAATCGAGCGACGACACCGTGATCGCGACGAGATGCGTGGGCGTGGTGATGGCCCAGTACTCCCAGCGCTTGTTCCGTCCCCAGCTGCGCCTCCCGTCGATGCCGCTCGTATCGTGCATCGGGGTGCGCGTCCAGCCGACCGCCTCGGGATTCAGGGTGCCGTCGGGCAGGCAGAGTGCGACGGGGGCGGTGAGCTCGCGCTCGACGACGATCCGGGACATGCTCCTCCATCAGCGGGATGTCGCCGAGCGTATCGGCCGCCCGCGTAGGCTCGCGAGGGTGACGGATGGTACGACGCCGGCCCCGCTCGGGCTCGGCCTCGCCGCAGTCGGCCGCCCGGCCTACATCACCGAGGGGCGTGACGCTGCGCTCGGCGGCGACCGAAGCGTCGAGGCCATGCGCGAGCGCGCGCACCTGATGCTCGATGCGGCGTGGGACCGAGGCATCCGCTTCGTCGACGCCGCCCGATCGTACGGTCTGGCCGAGGAGTTCCTCGGGTCGTGGCTGGCCGCGCACCCCGAGCGCCCCGCCGACCTGACGATCGAGTCGAAGTGGGGCTACGCCTATGTGGGCGGATGGCGCATGGACGCCGACGTCCACGAGCACAAGGAGCACACCCTCGCGATGTTCGAGCGGCAGTGGCCCGAGACGCTCGCGGCGCTGGGCGGCGCGCCCGACCTGTACCTCGTGCACTCGCTGACGCCCGACAGCCCGGCGCTCGCCGACGGGGCACTGCTCGAAGTGCTGCGTGGGCTCGTGGCATCCGGCGTTCGAGTCGGCGTGTCGACGAGCGGACCGGCGCAGGCAGCCGCGCTCGACGCCGCGCGCACCCTGCCCGACTCGCCCTTCAGCGCCGTGCAGGCCACGTGGAACCTGCTCGAGCCGTCGGCGGGGCCGGCGCTCGGCCGAGCGCACGATGCGGGGTGGCTCGTCGTGGTCAAGGAGGCCGTGGCCAACGGCCGGCTCGCGCCGGGCGGCGACGCCGTAGGCGCGGCATCCCTCGCGGCCCTCGCCGCCGCCGCCGGTCGACCGCTCGACGCCCTCGCGATCGGGGCGGCACGCGCCCAGCCGTGGGCCGATGTGGTGCTGTCGGGAGCCGTCACGCCCGACCAGCTCGAGTCGAACCTCGCGTCGATCGCGCCGTCGGAGGCCGATCGCGCCGCATTCGCCCGGCTCGCCGAGGACCCGGCCGACTACTGGTCGGCGCGCAGCGAGCGCCCCTGGACCTGAGCCGAGGGCGCGACTCCGATCGGCGAACCGTCCCGGACAGGGCGGTGCCCCGAGCCGCAGCCCGGGGCACCGCCGTCTCCGTCCAGCAGGCGACGGTCCGGGAGGGGGATCACCGGGCCGCCGTCTCGGGCTGGTCAGATGCGCTGGGGCAGCACGTCGAATGCGACGCGTCCGTCCTCGCCCACTCGGGCGTCCAGCGTCTTGTCATCGAGCGCCTGTGCGGCCTGCTCGGCGAGGTAGACGCGCGCCCCCGCCTGCTCGATGATCGCGTCGCGCTCCTCCGGCGCCGGGGCGATGTCCACGGCGAACTGCGTCCCCGTGTCGCCTTCGGCGTCGATGCGGAGGCCGGACCCGGCAGGCGCGCCGCTGCGGTCGACGATCTCCTTGACGGCCATGCTCGCCGCGTCGGTGAGTGTCAGCATGTCGCTTCCTCCTTCGTTCGAGTGCGGTCACGAGCCATCCACCTTTCGGCACGATCCCGATCGCCTCCACCCCGTTGCGATATCCGAGCGGATGGCGCACACTTGGCGCCCCTCGGCGGCGACACGCGTGCGCGACCCGCGGCCCCGGGGCGTGGCCGCGTCCCGCCCGACGGCCTCCCAGCCGCGGGGTCTACCCTGAAATGTGACTTCCGACGATTCCCCCGTCCAGGCCGAGGCTCCCGCCGAGCCCGCCCAGACGACGTTCGCCGACCTCGGGCTCGACGGCCCGGTCCTGAAGGCGCTCGACGACGTCGGCTATGAGACGCCGTCCGCGATCCAGGCCGCGACCATCCCGACGCTCCTCGCCGGCCGCGACGTCGTCGGCCTCGCGCAGACCGGCACGGGCAAGACCGCCGCCTTCGCGCTGCCGATCCTCGCGCGACTCGACGTGTCGCAGAAGACCCCGCAGGCGCTCGTGCTCGCGCCCACTCGCGAGCTCGCGCTGCAGGTCTGCGAGGCGTTCGAGCGGTACGCCGCGCACCTGAAGAACGTGCACATCCTGCCCGTCTACGGCGGGCAGGGCTACGGCGTGCAGCTCTCGGCGCTGCGTCGCGGGGTGCACATCATCGTCGGCACGCCCGGCCGCATCATGGACCACCTCGACAAGGGCACGCTCGACCTCTCGGAGCTCAAGTACCTCGTGCTCGACGAGGCCGACGAGATGCTCAAGATGGGGTTCGCCGAGGACGTCGAGACGATCCTCGCCGACACCCCCGACGACAAGCAGGTCGCGCTGTTCTCGGCGACCATGCCCGCGTCGATCCGCCGGATGTCGCAGCAGTACCTGCACGACCCGGAGGAGATCACGGTCAAGGCGAAAACCCAGACCTCGGCGAACATCGCGCAGCGCTACCTCGTCGTGTCGTACGCGCAGAAGGTCGATGCCCTCACGCGCATCCTCGAGGTCGAGAACTTCGAGGGCATGATCATCTTCGTCCGCACGAAGAACGTGACCGAGGAGCTCGCCGAGAAGCTCCGCGCACGCGGCTACGAGGCCGCGGCGATCAACGGCGACATCGCGCAGGCACAGCGCGAGCGCACGGTCGACCAGCTGAAGTCGGGCAAGCTCGACATCCTGGTGGCGACGGATGTCGCGGCCCGCGGCCTCGACGTCGAGCGCATCAGCCACGTCGTCAACTTCGACATCCCGACCGACAGCGAGCCGTACGTGCACCGCATCGGCCGCACCGGACGCGCCGGTCGCTCGGGCGACGCGATCAGCTTCGTGACGCCGCGCGAGCGCGGGCTGCTGAACCGCATCGAGAAGGCGACGAAGCAGCCCATGACGCAGATGCAGCTGCCGAGCGTCGACGAGGTCAACGTGACGCGCCTCGCGCGCTTCGACGACCGCATCACCGAAGCTCTCAGCCAGGCCGAGCGCATCGACGGGTTCCGCGACATCATCGCCCATTACGTCCGCCACCACGACGTGCCCGAGACGGATGTCGCGGCCGCGCTCGCCGTGGTCGCGCAGGGCGAGTCACCGCTCCTGCTCGAGCCCGAGCCCGAGCGCCCGGTGCGCGAGCGGTTCGACCGCGACCGTCCGGAGCGCGGGGATCGCGGCGACCGTGGGGAGCGCGGCGAGCGCCCCGACCGGCGCCCACGGCCGAACAAGCCCATGGCGCAGTACCGGATCGCGGTCGGCAAGCGGCAACGCGTCCAGCCGCGACAGATCGTCGGTGCGCTGGCCAACGAGGGCGGCCTGCAGCGCGACGACTTCGGCGCCATCCAGATCAAGTCGGACTTCTCGCTCGTCGAGCTGCCCGCCGATCTGCCCGCCGACGTCTTCGACCGGCTTTCGGGTACGCGGATCTCGGGTCAGCTCATCGAGCTGCGGCCCGACTCGGGCCGCCCGCGCCGTCGCTCGTGGGACGACGACGACCGCCGCCCGGCTCGCCGCCCGCGCGAGTACGGCGACGACCGTGGCTCGCGCCGCCGCGACGACGACCGCGGCCCGCGCGACGACGAGACGCCGTACCGGAAGCCGCGGCACTCCAAGCGCTGAGGCGCACCTCGCTCCTTCGGCGAGAGTATGCCGATCGACGCTGAGCGGGCCCGCTCGGCGACGTTCGCCATACTCTCGCGGGAACGGGTGAGCGGTACCGCGAATCCGGCGGTGCCGTGCGACGTTCGCCGGCCGGGTCGGTCGGGGCGGACGTCAGGCGCGGCGGGCGAGCTCCTCGCTGCGCCATCGGTCGTAGCGGTCCCACGGATCCTCGACGCCCGCCGCGAGCTCGGCGATGTGCCGGACGAGCGGATCGTCGAGCCGGAACCACTCGGAGCCGGGCCACCGCGACGCGGCGAACTCGGCGTGCCGACGCTGCTCGAGCGTGTGTCCGCCGCGCTCGAACGCCAGCACCTCGTCGTGCGGGATCACCGCGAGCCGCTGCCGCGGCTGGGAGGACGTGCCGATCTTAACCCGCTCGCGGTAGCGCACGTAGTAGACGACGTCGACGCGCGGCGGCACCACATCGACGTCGGGCACGTCGCCGAGACGCCATTCGCAGACCGCGCACACCCACCCCGACGGGTACCGCACGCCGACACGGGACCCGCACACGAGGCACGCGCCGGGCAGCACGTCGGTCACGCCGTCGTCGCGGGCGACCCAGTCGTAGGCGACGAGCAGATGCGTCGTGCAGAGCGACAGCGGCGCGCGCGGGTCTGCGGGCGCCGTGCACGCGCCGTGCTCATCGACCGCGGTGCAGGCCGCGACATCCGTCATGCACGAAGGTTACGCGCGCCCACCGACGACCGACTCGGCGAGGAAGGCGCGCACGTCGGCGAGTTCATCGGTGCTGATGCCGTGCGCGAGGCCCGGGTACACGCGCTCCACGAGGTCGGTATGGCGCGGGAGCCACTCGGACGTGCGCGCGACGGCGTGCGCCGCGATCACGCGGTCCTCGGCGCCGCGGCCCCAGAACGCCGGTGGCCGTGATGTGGCCAGCTGTTCGTCGGCCGGCTGCGGCGCACCGAGCACGAACCCGCCGAGCACGACGGGTGCGAGCACGCGCTCGGGGCGCGTCCGGAGGAGCTGCGTGGCCATGAGGCCGCCCTGCGAGAAGCCGATCGGCACGACACGGGTCGCGGCATCCAGGTGCTCGTCGACCCACGACCAGATCGCCGCCGTCGCGGCCTCGACGGGCGCGGCGTCGGGGCTGCCCGGCGTCGTGATCTGGAACCACGCGGAACCGGGCCCCGCGGGAAGCGGTGCGCGCAGCGACGCCCACGGTAGGTCGAGGCCGAGCGCGGGCACGAGCCCCGCGAGGTCGCGCTCGTTCGAGCCGAAGCCGTGCAGCAGCAGCGCCGCGGTCGGCGGGGCCGACGCGGCGGCGCCAGGACGGAGGTCGCCGGAGCGGAGGTCGACGAGGCTCATCGCGCGAGCAGCTCGTCGGTCGAGAGGTCGGGCAGCGCGACCGTGACCTGCGTGCCCCACGGGTCGTTCACGACCACCGAGCGGCCGTCGTCGGCGTACGGCAGGTTGTGCCCCTGCAGGCGGGCCACGAGGGCGTCGAGGTCGTCGCGGTCGGGCACGGTCACCGACACGTCGCCGAGGCCGAGGCTCGCGGCGCGCGGACCCGATCCGCGGCTGTTCCAGGTGTTCATCGCGATGTGGTGGTGGTAGCCGCCCGCCGACGCGAAGACCGCGCCCGGGTACCCGGCCTGTGTGGTCTCGAAGCCGATGGCGTCGACGTAGAAGGCGCTCGCGGCGGCGAGGTCGCCGACCTGCAGGTGCACGTGCCCGACCTTGCCGGCGAGCGACGGACCCGCCTCGATGGCCGCCTCGGTGAGGTTGCGGCGAAGGTACTCGTTCGGATCCAGGTACTCCGTGGCCATGCGGATGTGCTCGCCGTCGTGGATCCAGGTGCTGCGATCGCGGTCGGTGTAGAGCTCGACGCCGTTGCCCTCGAGATCGGTGAAGTAGAAGGCCTCGCTCACGAGGTGGTCGCTCGAGCCGACGAAGCGGCTGCGCGGGTCCTGCGCCGCGCGGAGGACGGTGGCAGCGAGGCTCGGCTTGTCGTCGAAGAGGAACGCCGTGTGGAACAGGCCCGACTGGCGCGGGTCGACGCCGGGGAGATCGGGCGTGTGGATGAGGCGGACGAGAGGCGTGGCGCCGCGGCCCAGCACGCGATGCACCTCACGGCCTCGGCTCTGCTCCTCGAGCGGTTCCATCGCGAACGCGTTCGCGTAGTAGCTCGACATGCCCTCGAGGTCGCCGACGCGAAGGGTCACCGCGCCCATCGAGGTCTCGGGGTTGAGGATTCGCTCGTCCATCGGGAACTCCAGACATTACTTGTAGCAACAACTATACCTGATGGATGGAACGGGCGCAGCCTCGTGCGCATTCCCGGTCAGCGACGCGGATCGGTGCTCGCGCGCACGATGAGCTCGGGCTGGAACACCGTCTGCCGCGGGATGAGCTCGGGGTCGGCGGTCTCCTCGAGCAGGATCCGCAGGGCCGTTCGGCCGATCATGCGACTCGGCTGCCGCATCGAGGAGAGGGGCACGGCCGCAGCCGCCGCGAACGCGTTGTCGTCGAAGCCGATGAGGGCGATGTCGTGCGGGACCAGCAGCCGTCCGTCGACGACGAGCGCCTGCAGCAGTCCGAGCGCGAGCAGGTCGTTGGCGGCGAAGATCGCGTCGGGCCACGCCGATCGGGGTCGCGCGATGATGCGCGCGCCGGCGGCCGCGCCATCCGCGACCGTCAGCGCGTCGGTCGCGACGACCTCGAGGTCGACGTGCTCGCCCGCGTTCTCGGCGGCCGCCCGCGCGCCCGCGAGGCGGTCGGTGACCTGGCGGATGTCGAACGGGCCGCCCACGAAGGCGATGCGGCGTCGACCCGTGCCGATGAGGTGCTCGACCGCCATGCGGCCCCCGACCACACTGTCGACCGACACCGAGCTGAACCGCCCGTCGCCGCTGAAGCGGTCGACGAGCACGGCCGGGATGCCGCGGGCACGCAGCCGCTCGAGCCGCGGGTTGATGTCGCCGTAGGGCGAGATGAGCACGCCGCGCACCTGCTGCTCCTCGAACAGGTCGAGGTACATGCGCTCGCGCTTGGGGTCCTCGTCGGTGTTGCCGTAGAGGATCGCGATGCCGTGGCTCGACGCCTCATCTTCGGCGCCGCGCACGACGTCGCCGAAGAACGGGTTCTGCCCGTCGAGGACGACGAAGCCGACGGTCGTGCTCACGCCCGCGCGCAGCTTGCGGGCCGCGTCGTTGCGCACGTAGCCGAGCGCGTCGATGGCCTCGTGCACGCGCCGGATCGACTCGGCCGACACCTCGCCGGGGCGGTTGAGCACGTTCGACACCGTGCCCACCGACACGCCGGCGTGCTGGGCGACGTCGCGGATGCTCGCCGGGGCCATCGCGCTCCTTCTCCATCGAATCGATCGGCTTGTGTCATCCGTCCGGGCTCGACTTGACCCGCGCGGATGTCCTCCATAGAGTATGCCTGAATCGAGCCTGAATCGATTCATGAAGTTTTCACCTCAAGGAGGAGGACGTGCCCGTGGATCAGAGCCCCACGACGCCCGCACCCCCGGCGCTCGAGCTGTCCAAGGTCGTGAAGTCGTTCGGCGCCGTCGTCGCCCTCCGCTCCGGCACCATCACGCTGCAGCAGGGATCCATCCACGCGTTGATCGGCGAGAACGGCGCGGGCAAGTCGACGCTGGTCAAGATCATCGCGGGCCTGTACCGCCGCGACGCGGGCACGTTCCTGCTGCGCGGCGAGGAGATCGACTTCCACAGCACCGCGCAGTCCAAGGCCGCCGGCATCGCGGTGATCTACCAGGAGCCCACGCTCTTCCCCGACCTGTCGGTCACCGAGAACATCTTCATGGGCCGCCAGCCCGTCAACCGCTTCGGCCGAATCGACCGCAAGGCGATGCGCGCCGAGGCGAAGGAGATCTTCTCGCGCCTCGGCGTCTCGATCGATCCCGACCGCATCACCGAGGGACTCTCGATCGCCGACCAGCAGATCATCGAGATCGCGAAGGCCATCTCCCTCGATGCGCGCGTCCTCATCATGGATGAGCCGACCGCCGCGCTCTCGGGCGTCGAGGTCGAGCGGCTCTTCGCCGTGGCTCGCAGCCTCCGCGACGAGGGCCGCGCGCTGATGTTCATCTCGCACCGCTTCGACGAGGTGTTCGCACTCTGCGACACCGTGACGGTCATGCGCGACGGCAGCTACATCGCCACCGAGTCCGTCGCCGAGACGAGCGTCGACCAGCTCGTCCGGCAGATGGTCGGCCGCGATGTCGCCGAGCTGTTCCCGAAGCTGCCCGCCGAGATCGGCGACGACGTGCTCGTGGTCGAGGGACTCACGCGGACCGGCGTGTTCCACGACATCGGCTTCACGGTCCGCGCCGGCGAGATCGTCGGGCTCGCGGGCCTCGTCGGCGCGGGCCGCAGCGAGGTGGCGCGCGCGATCTTCGGCGTCGACCCGTACGAGTCGGGGTCGGTCCGTCTCGGTGGCCACGCGCTGCCCAAGGGCAACCCGCGCGTCGCCATGGCGCGCGGACTCGCGCTCGTGCCCGAGGACCGACGCAAGCAGGGTCTCGTGCTCGACGAGTCCGTCGCCCGCAACGTCACGCTCGCCATCCGCAACACCATCGCCAAGGCGGGCCTCATCACCAACCGCGCCGAGAACGCGGCCGCCGAGGTGTGGGCCAGCCGCCTCGAGGTCAAGACCGCCGCGCTCGATGCCGAGACCGGCACGCTCTCCGGCGGCAACCAGCAGAAGGTCGTGCTCGGCAAGTGGCTCGCAACCGAGCCGAAGGTGCTCATCGTCGACGAGCCGACCCGCGGCATCGACGTGGGCACGAAGTCCGAGGTGCACCGGTTGCTTTCCGAGCTCGCCCAGCAGGGCCTGGCGATCCTCATGATCAGCTCGGAACTGCCCGAGGTGCTCGGCATGGCCGACCGCGTGCTGGTCATGCGCGAGGGATGGCTCACCGGCGAGTTCCCGCGTTCCGAAGCCACGCCCGAGTCCGTGATGTTCGCGGCCACCGCCGAGAAGGAGGACGCGAAGTGACCGCGACCGCCGCCCCGCCCACGCCGTCCGCTCCGTCGCCGGCCACCCGCGTCGTCTCGAACCTGTTCAAGGCGCGCGAGACCGGCATCGTCATCGCGCTGCTCGCGGTCATCGTCGTCGCGACGATCGTCAACCCGAACTTCCTGTTCTCGGCAGACGGATTCCGCGACCTCCTGCTCACGCCGTCGCTGCTGCTGCTCGTCGCGGTCGGCCAGGCCGTCGTGATCATCACGCGCAACGTCGACCTCTCGGTCGGATCCGTGCTCGGGCTGACCGCGTACCTGACGGGTCGGCTCTTCATCGACGTGCCCGGCATCCCGATCATCGTCGTGTTCATCGCGGGCGTCGCGTTCGGCGCCATCCTCGGCCTCGTCAACGGCGCGCTCGTGGCGTTCGCGAAGGTGCCCGCGCTCGTGATCACGCTCGGCACGCTCTACATCTACCGCGGCATCAACGTCGCGTGGACCGGCAGCGACCGGATCAACGCGTCCGACCTGCCGGCCGACTTCCGAGGGCTGGGCACGGGGCAGATCCTCTTCATCCCGATCCTCACGATCATCGCCGTGGTCGTGCTCGTCGTCGCCGCCTGGGTGCTGCGGAACCTGCGCAGCGGCCGGGAGTTCTACGCGATCGGGTCCGATCCCGCCGCCGCGCACCTCTACGGGCTCCGCGTCACGCGTCGCATCCTCACCGCCTTCCTCGTCAGCGGTGCGCTCGCCGGCCTCGCGGGCGTGCTCTACGCCGCGCGCTACGGCACGGTCAGCTCGCAGGCCGGCATCGGATGGGAGCTGCAGGCGATCGGCGCGGCCGTGATCGGCGGCGTGGCCATCTCCGGCGGCGTCGGCACGGTGTGGGGCGCGGCGGTGGGTGCCTACCTGCTGCTGACCATCAACCGCGCCCTCCCGATCGTCGGCATCCCCGACTTCTGGCAGCGCGCGGTCGTCGGCGCCCTCATCATCGGCGCGATCGTGCTCGACCGCGTCCTCGCGCTCCGACAATCCCGCAAGCTGCTCGAGATCAGGGAGGAAGGCCGATGACCGCCACGGCCCCGTCGCCCGCGCCCGACACCCGGACCGCCCGCACGTACAAGCCGTACGCGAGCCCGCTCTGGCGCCGCGTGCTGCTCAACCGCGAGGCCGCCGTCATCGCGCTGCTGCTCATCGTCATCGCCGTCGCGACGGCGGTCGTCCCGAACTTCGACAGCCCGCTCACGACGACCTACCTCCTGCGGGATGTCGCGCCGATCCTGCTCATCGCGCTGCCGATGACGCTCATCATCATCACCGAGGAGATCGACCTCTCGGTCGCCAGCATCGTCGGACTCACGAGCGTGATCACGGGCATCCTCACCCAAGCCGGATGGCCGCTGCCCGTCGCGGCGATCACGGCGATCCTCGTCGGCACCCTCGCCGGGGTGATCAACGGCGCGCTCGTGACGGCCGTCGGACTGCCGTCGCTCGCGGTGACGATCGGCACGCTGGCGCTGTTCCGCGGCATCGCGGTCGGTCTGCTCGGCACGACCGCGGTCACGGACTTCCCCGAATTCTGGACCGACCTCGCCAAGGACAACATCCCTGGCACGCCGATCCCCGGCATCATGATCCCGTTCGCGGTGCTCGCGATCGCGTTCGCGGTCGTGCTGCACTTCACGCCGTTCGGCCGCTCGCTCTACGCCATCGGCCTGAACAAGGAGGCCGCGGCGTTCTCGGGCGTCGACGTGGGTCGCGCGAAGTTCCTGCTCTTCGTGCTCAGCGGCACCGTCTCGGGCTTCGCGGGCGTGTACTTCACCCTGCTCTACGGAAGCGCGCGTGGTGACAATGCGACCGGCATGGAGCTCGCCGTCATCGCGGCGGTGCTCCTGGGCGGCGTGTCGATCTTCGGCGGACGCGGCGCGCTGCACGGCGTGATCGCCGGCGTCCTGCTCATCGGCATCCTCGGCAGCGCACTCCGGCTCGCCGGCGTCACCAGCGACATCATCAACATCATCACCGGCGTGCTGCTCGTGCTCTCGGTGGTGTCCTCGAGCCTCCTCGCCTGGCTCCGCCGTCGGCGGATCTCGGCGATCGGGAAGAAGAAGGGGCGCAGCGCGGCGGCACCGCCGTCGTCCTGACCCTTCGCCTGTCATCACAGTCCGGTCCCCGGCACCACGGAAGGAAACAACGATGTTCACTCAGCACCGTTCGCGCCGTCTCGGCGTGGCGTTCACGGCGATGGCGGCGGCCGCCGCGCTCGTCCTCACCGGATGTGCCGGTGGCGGCGACGGCGGCGACGGCGGTGGCGAGGGCGGCGGCGACGCCAACCTCTCGATCACGTTCCTGCCGAAGGCCCTGGGCAACCCCTACTTCGACACCTCGAACGCGGGCGGCGAGGAGGCGGTCACGGAGTTCGACGGCGAGTTCGCCGAGGTCGGCCCGGCCGAGATCAGCCCGACCTCGCAGGTCAGCTTCATCCAGACCGCGGCGCAGCAGGGCGTGGGCGGACTGGTCGTGTCGGCCAACGACCCCGAGGCGATCTGCGACGCGCTCGACGAGGCCCGCGACGCCGGCGTAAAGGTCGTCACGTTCGACTCCGACACCAACCCGGAGTGCCGCGACCTGTTCATCAACCAGGCCACCGCGGAGGGCATCGCGAAGGTCCAGGTCGACCTGATCGCCGAGCAGATCGGTGACGCGGGCCAGATCGCGATCCTGTCGGCCTCGGCCAACGCGACGAACCAGAACGCGTGGATCGAGCTGATGGAGGAGGAGCTCGCGGCGAACCACCCCGACATCGAGCTCGTCGAGACCGTCTACGGCGACGACGACGACCAGACCTCGTTCGACAAGACCGCGGCGCTGCTGCAGACCTACCCCGACCTCAAGGGCATCATCTCGCCGACCACGGTCGGCATCGCCGCCGCCGCGCGCTACCTGTCGACGTCGGAGTACAAGGGCACGGTCGCGCTGACCGGCCTGGGCACCCCGAACCAGATGCGCGAGTACGTCGAGGACGGCACCGTCACCTCGTTCGCGCTGTGGAACCCGGCCGACCTGGGCTACCTCGCCGCGTACGCGGCGAAGGCACTCATCGAGGGCGAGATCACCGGTGAAGAGGGCGACACGTTCGAGGCCGGCAAGCTCGGCGACTACGAGGTCGGCGCCGACGCCACGGTCCTGCTCGGCGACCCGTTCGTCTTCGACGCCGAGAACATCGGCGACTTCGACTTCTAGGAGTCGCCCAACGCAACGACGAAGCGGGGCTTCCGGCAGGACGCCGGGAGCCCCGCTCTCGTGCGTGCGGGCGTGAGGGTCAGCCGTCGTGGTTGCGGCGCTCGAGCTGGTAGATCGCGGCCTGCGTGCGCCGCTCGAAGCCGAGCTTCGAGAGCAGCCCCGAGACGTAGTTCTTCACGGTCTTCTCGGCCAGGCCGAGCTTCTCGCCGATCTGGCGGTTGGTGAGCCCGTCGGCGATGAGGGCGAGCACCTGACGCTCCCTGAGGTTGAGGGCGCTGAACCGCGGGTCGTCGTGGTCGTCGCGTTGGGCCTGCTCGACGACCTTCGCCGACAGTGATCGGTCGATGAGCGTGCGCCCCTTCGCGACGGCCCGCACGTCCTCGACGATCGTGGTGCCGCGCACGTTCTTGAGCACGTATCCGGCGGCGCCGGCGAGCACGGCCGACATCGCGGCGGCGTCGTCGTCGTACGCGGTGAGGATGAGGCAGGCGAGCTCGGGATGCCGCGACCGCAGCTCGCGGCAGAGGTCGATGCCGTCGCCGTCGGGCAGCCGCATGTCGAGCAGCGCCACATCGGGCGCGGTCGCCTCGATGCGGGCGAGCGCCTGCGCGACGGTGCCCGCCTCGCCCACGACCTGGAGGTCGGACTCCCGCTCGAGCAGCTCGGCAACTCCGCGGCGGACGATCTCGTGGTCGTCGACGAGGAACACCCGGGTCACGACACCGCCTCCGTCCGCGTCGGCTCGGTGGGGACGGACCAGCTCGCGTGCGTGCCATCGGGCGCGGTCTCGACCAGGAACGTGCCGCCGAGCCGCTCGGCGCGCACGCGCAGGTTCTCCAGCCCGCTGCGCCGGACGACGGACGGGTCGATGCCGCTGCCGTCGTCGGAGACCTCTGCGGTCACCGTGCCGTCGACCGCGACCACGGTGAGCTGCACCGATCTCGCTCCGGAATGCCGTACGGCGTTCGAGAGCAGTTCGCGCACCGACGCGGTGAGCTCGTCGGCCAGCGCGCCCTCGGCGACGAGGTCGACGGGTCCGGTGAAGGTGACGGCGACCGGCTTCGGCAGGTGGCTCGACGCGTACGCGACGAGGTCGAGCACCCGGTGGCGCAGCGAGGAGACGCCGTCGGTGCGCGGCGTGAGCGCGAACACGATCGTCCGCACCTGCGCGATGGCCTCGTCGATGGCCGCGACCGCCGCGTCGATGCGTGCGCTCGCCGGGTCGTCGGAGATCGTGGCGACGGCGTGCAGGTCGAGTCCGGCGCCGTACAACTGCTGCACGACGTGGTCGTGGAGATCCCGGGCGATGCGTGCGCGGTCCTCGAGCAGCACCGAGCGCTGCTGGGCCTCGCGTGCGCGTGCCAGCTCGTTGGCCAGCGAGACGCGCTCGGCGAAGTCCTCGGCGATGCGCATCTCGGCGGCGGTGAAGTGCGGGTTGCCCGGCCTCCGCCCCGCGACCAGCAAGGCGGTCGGCGCCCCATCCTTGCGGATGACGACGAACAGCACGGGCCCGACGTGGCCGTCGCGTTCGAGCGCCAGCGCGTCGGCGACGCCGTTGATGCGTCCTCCGGGGGTCGCGCGGGACTCGCCGCCCTCGAGCACGACGGCGCCGAGCGTGCGCTCGGCCGCGATCACCGCACCGTCGATCGCCGCCGCCTCGATGCCGCGCGCCTCGACGACGCGGAGGGCGTGGCCTTCGTCGTCCGCGACGAGGAGTGCGATCCGGTCGGCGGCGCCGCGCGTCGCGAGTTCGTCGACGAGGAGGGCCGCCGTTCCTTCGGTATCGGGATCGGTGAGCAGTGCGGCGACGACCTGGGCGGACGCCGCGGCCCACGCCTCGCGCATTCGAGCCTCGGCGAACCGGCGCGCGTTGTCGATCGCGACGCCGGCGGCGGCGGCGAGCGCCGAGATGAGCTCGATGTCCTCGTCGGTGAACTCCCCGCCGCGCTGGTTGGTGAGGTACAGGTTGCCGAAGACCTCGCCCCGGACGCTCACCGGCACCCCGAGGAAGCTGTGCATGGGCGGGTGTCCCTCGGGGAATCCGACCGACCGGGGGTCCTCGCCGAGGTCCTTCAATCGGATGGGTGCGGGGTGATCGATGAGCGCGCCGAGGACGCCGTGACCTTCGGGCAGGTGGCCGATGCGACGAACCAGGTCGTCGGGCATGCCGACGTGGATGAACTCCTCGAGCCCCGCCTGAGGCGCGAGCACACCGAGCGCGCCGTACTCGGCGTCGACGAGTTCGACCGCGGCCTCGACGATGCTCCGAAGCACCTCGGTCAGCTCGATCTGCTCGACCACGGCCTGCGTGGCGTGCAGCAGGGCGCGGAGTCGTCCCTGGGTGTGCATCACCTCGTCAGCGCGCTCGACGAGTTCGCGAAGGGCACGATCGAGCTCGACTCGCGGGCCCTCCGGCAGCGAAAGTGGCGACGATTCCAGCGCTCACCTCCCGTCCCCCGACAGTCGAAACTGTAGCACTGGGCGTGTCGCCGACGTAGGGGGACCAAAGGCCCCGCGCGGTGAGGTCGGGGTCGGGATGCTTGCTTGCATGACGATCGTGGTCGGGGCTGACGGGAGCGTCGCGAGCCGTGCCGCCCTCACCTGGGCGATCGATCGGGCGCGCAGTGTCGGCGATGACCTCGCGCTGGTCACGGTCGTCGACGACGGATGGGGGTCCGTGGGCGAGTCGGCGCTCGCGGAGCTCAAGCGCACCACCGAGGAGCGCGCCGGGCGCGAGTTGGAGTTCGCCCGCAAGCTCGCGGCCGGCGTCGACGTCCGCGGAGCCCTCGCGCTCGGCAGCCCCATGCTCGCGCTGGCCGAGGCCGGCCGCGACGCCGACCTGATTGCGGTCGGCACGCACAAGGTCGGCTACTTCCACGGCCATGCGCTGGGTTCGCGCAGCCTGCAGCTGGCGGCGGTCTCCGGAGTGCCGAGCGCCGTGGTGCCGGTGACGTCGTGGCGGGGCCGGAGCGGCGTGGCCGTCGGCGTGGCCGACGGGGTCGACAGCGACGACGCCGTGCGTTTCGCGGCCCAGGAGGCGAGGCGGCTGGGGGAACCGCTCGTCCTGCTCCGGGCGGCCGGGGGCGAACCCGACGCCTCGAGCGCGGGCGACCGCGCCGCCTCGCTCGCGGCGGCCGTGCATCCCGGCATCCAGATCGAGGTGCGCTCGACGGCCGACCCCGCGTCCGGCGCACTCATCGGGGTGTCGCGGCGCGCCGTCCTCACCGTCACCGGCCGCCGCGTGCCGAGCCGCGGGTTCCTGCCGCTCGGCCGCACCAACACCGACCTGCTCATGAACCTGGCCGGCCCCGTCGTCGTGGTGCCGCACACCTCGGTCGAGGCAGTGGTCGTGGGGTGGACCGCCGCGTAATGCCCGAGCTCGTCGCGGTCGATCGGTGGTGGCGCGCGGCGAACTACCTCAGCGCCGGCCAGATCTACCTGCGCGACAACGCGCTGCTGCGCCATCCGCTCGCCCCCGAGCACATCAAGCCTCGCCTGCTGGGCCACTGGGGTACCTCGCCGGCGCTGAACCTCGTGTGGGCGCACCTGAACCGGGTGATCTGCGAGCGCGCGCTGCAGGCGCTCTACATCGCGGGGCCCGGGCACGGCGGGCCGGCCATGCTCGCGAACGCGTGGCTCGAAGGCGGCTACAGCGAGCGCTACCCCCGCGTGTCGCTCGACGAACGCGGCGTCACCGAGTTATTCCGGCAGTTCTCGACACCCGGGGGCGTGCCTTCGCACGCCGCCCCGCAGACCCCTGGGTCGATCCACGAAGGCGGCGAGCTCGGCTACTCGCTCGCCCATGCGTTCGGGGCTGCGCTCGACGCGCCGGGCCGACTCGTCGCGTGCGTCGTCGGCGACGGCGAGGCCGAGACCGGGACGCTCGCAGCGAGCTGGCACCTCAACGCCTTCCTCAACCCCGCGACGGATGGCACGGTGCTGCCGATCCTCAACCTCAACGGCTGGAAGATCGCCAACCCGACCGTGCTCGCGCGCCTGCCCGAGTCGCAGCTGGTCGAGCTGTTCCGCGGATACGGCTACGCGCCGGTGATCGTCGGCGGCGACGTCGGGGTCGATCCGATGACGGTGCACGAGGCGTTCGCGAGCGCGCTCGACGACGCGCTGGACCGCATCGAGGGGATCCGGGCCGAACATGCCGGCGATCCCGATGCCGCGCAACCGGCCTGGCCCATGATCGTGCTGCGGACGCCCAAGGGGTGGACCGGGCCGCGCGAAGTGGACGGCGAGCCGGTCGAGGGCACGTGGCGCTCGCACCAGGTGCCGCTCGCCGGCGTCCGTGACGATCCGGCGCACCTCCGCGCGCTCGAGGAGTGGCTGCGTTCGTACCGGCCCGAGGAGCTGTTCACCGAGGCGGGCGCTCCCATGCCCGAGCTCGACCTGATCCGGCCACGCGGCGAGGCCCGCATGAGCGCGACGCCGGCGGCGAACGGCGGCGAGCTGCTCCGCGACCTGCTACTGCCGGATGCCGCGGCGCACCGCGTCACGCCCGGCACCACCGCCGAGTCGACGCGGCGACTCGGCGGATGGCTCGCAGAGGTGATCCGCGACAACCCCCACGACTTCCGGTTGTTCGGACCCGACGAGACCGCGTCGAACCGCCTCGACGCCGTGTTCGAGGTGACGTCGAAGCAGTGGATGGCGGGACGGCTGCCGGTCGACGCCCACCTCGCCCGCAGCGGGCGCGTGATCGAGGTGCTCAGCGAGAACCTGCTGCAGGGGCTCCTCGAGGGGTACGTGCTCACGGGCCGCCACGGACTGCTCGCGTCCTACGAGGCCTTCATCCACATCGTCGACTCGATGTTCAACCAGCACGCGAAGTGGCTCGAGGTCGCCGACGAGGTGCCGTGGCGGCGGTCGGTCGCCTCCCTGAACTACCTGCTGAGCTCGCACGTGTGGAGGCAGGACCACAACGGCTTCTCGCATCAGGACCCCGGCTTCCTCAACCTCGTGGTGAACAAGGGGCCGGGCGTGGTGCGCGTCTACCTGCCGCCCGACGCGAACACGCTGCTCGTGACCGCCGAGCACTGCCTCGCCTCGCGCGACCACGTCAACGTGATCGTGGCGGGCAAGCAGCCTGAGCCGACCTACCTGTCGTACGAGGCGGCGATCGCGCACGGCGAGCGAGGCCTCGGCGTGTGGGACTGGGCGGGCACCGAGGTCGACGGCAGTGAGCCCGATGCCGTCGTGGCGGCCGCCGGCGACGTGCCCACGCTCGAGGCGCTCGCGGCCGTGCAGCTGCTCCGCGAGGCGGTGCCCGACCTGCGCCTCCGGTTCGTCAACGTCGTCGACCTCATGCGGCTGCGTGCGCTCGACGAACACCCGCACGGGCTCGCTGCCGCCGAGTTCTCGGCGGTGTTCACGGATGCCGCGCCCGTCGTGTTCGCGTTCCACGGATATCCGTCGCTCATCCACCAGCTCGCCTACCGCCAGCCGAACCACGGAGGCTTCCACGTGCACGGCTTCGCCGAGCGCGGCACCACGACGACGCCGTTCGACATGCTGCGGATGAATGGACTGGACCGGTACACGCTGGCGCTCGCGGTGCTCCGTCACGTGCCCGGCGCCGAGCTGCGGCATCCGCACGCCGTCGCCCACCTCGCGGCGACGCGCGAGCGCATGCGGGTGCACGCGCACGAGTTCGGGGACGACAGCCCCGAGGTCACGTCGACGGCGTGGCTCGACCGGCTCATCGCCGCGGCGCGCGACTGACCGCACCGACCGGCTCTGCTCGGCGAGGGGTCCGCTGCCGTCGGATGTCAAGCCCCTGCCGCCGTCCCCCGTTCGGGAGGCGCAATCGGGAAGCGGCAGGTAGGCTACTCCGGCGAACGGACGAGCGAGATGGTGAACGACATGGTAAACGCGGGAGCGGAGGGAACGGTCAAGCGGCGAGGCCGCCGCGCTGCGGACCCCGTCGGGCCCGTCGGACCGCTCGAGACCGCGACCGCGGCCGTCGCCTCGGCCCTCACCGTCAGCCGTGCCGGACTCGTGACCGCCCGACGTCGAGGCGGCGAGGCGCTCGCCGCGTTCCGGGCCGGACCCGTGCTGCCGTGGGTGTCGGCGCACCGCGTGCTCGTCCTCATCGGCGGTGCCCTCGTGGTGTCCGCGCTGGCGATCGGCGGTGCCGTCGCCATGATCGGCCAGGTGCCTCGGCCGGCGGCCGGAGGCGAGGTCGCCGGTGACGGACCCGCTCGCCCCCAGCCCGGTTCGGACTTCACGATGCCCTCGCCGGTTCCGTCGTCGGCCGCCCCCACGCCGACGCCCACGCCGACGCCGACGCCCACGCCTGCGCCGGGTCCGACCACGGAGCCGCAGGCGCCGATCGTCGATCCCGAGCCCACGACCGAGCCGGAGCCGACGACCGAGCCTCCGACCGACACCAACGGACGGCCGGATCCGCCCGGCGCGACCAACCGCCCCGACAAGCCCAAGGGCTGAGGACGCTCGATCCGACCCGGCACCGCCCGGTCTCGGGCGAACGGTTCCGCCCGCCGGGGGACCGGGTGCACGTTCCCGGCCCAGGGGGACTCATCCGGCGGGCGAACGGCAGGCCGGCCGGAGAAGACTCCCGGGGGACGGGAACGGTCTTCGGCTCTCCCGACCGGCCTGCCACGAGGTGACGAACACCTCGTAAGTGAGTCTCGGGGGTCGGTGTTTCTCGCGGGAGGGCCTTGACAGCGACCCTCGAACGTGGGTCACGTCGACACGTTCAGCTTCGTCACACCCCGCATTCACTGCACGTTCGGTTGCGACTGCTGCGCTAGGTTCGTCACACCCGGACGACCCGCAGAGTCGACGAGACGGAGCATTTCGTGAATATCCGGAGGGCCGAGTATCCGCGGCCGTCGCACTTCCTCCTGCACATCAGCGACACGCACCTGCTGGGAGGCGGACGCCGACTCTACGACCGGGTCGCCTCCGATGCGCATCTCCGCGACCTGTTCGCGCAGTTCGAGGCATCCGGTGCCCGCCCCGAGGCGATCGTCTTCACGGGCGACCTGGCCGATCGCGGCGAGCCCGAGGCGTACGAGCTGCTCCGCGAGATCGTCGAGCCCGCCGCTGCCCGGCTCGGCGCGCAGGTGGTCTGGGTCATGGGCAACCACGACGATCGCGATGCGTTCCGGCGCGGGCTGCTCGGCGACGTCGCGGGCGGACACCGGCCCGTGGACCGCGTCTACGACGTCGGCGGTCTCCGCGTGATCACCATCGACACGTCGGTTCCGGGTCACCACCACGGCGAGCTCACGGGCGACCAGCTCGACTGGCTGGCCGAGGAGCTGTCGATCCCCGCGCCCGACGGCACGATCCTCGCGATGCACCATCCGCCCGTGCCGAGCGTGCTCGACCTCGCGGTGTCGGTCGAGCTGCGCGACCAGGCCGGACTCGCCGAGGTCGTCGCGGGCAGCGACATCCGCTCGATCATCGGCGGGCACCTGCACTACTCGTCGACGGCGATGTTCGCGGGCGTGCCCGTGTCGGTCGCCTCGGCGAGCTGCTACACGCAGGACCTCACTGTGCCGGTCGGCGGCACGCGCGGACGCGACGGCGCCCGGGCGTTCAACCTCGTGCACGTCTACCCCGACACGGTGCTGCATTCGGTCGTGCCGCTCGGCGAGCACCCCGCGCTCGACTGGATCGACGCCGACGAGTCCGCGCGACGGCTCTCCGCCGGCGGTGTGGTGATCCCGGATGCCACGGCACCGGCGATCCTGCGGACGGCCGAACCGCCGTTCACCGAGCCGATCCCGGTGCTCGCCTAGCGCCTCGCCTGGAGCAGCGGCGGCTCGGGGCCGCGGCGTCAGGCCGAGAGGTCGCCGGCGGCGCGACGCAGCTCGTCGAGCGAGGGCACGTCGCCCGTCGCCGACACGGCGGGCGCGGCATCCGCCGCGTCCTTCTCCCATGGCGCCGGGAACGGGAAGTACCGGTCGAGGAAGTCGATGACGGCGCTCGTGCGCTCCTCGATCGAGATCTCGGGGAAGCTGCCGTCGTTGAGGCAGAACATGTCCATGTCGCGACGTTTGAGCAGGCGCTTCATGGCGGGCAGGGCACGCCGCAGCGTGGTTTCGACGTACTTGACCCTCGCATCGGTCTGCACGACCGCGCGGCCCGTGAGCAGCGCGTAGTAGTGGTACAGCGAGTTGGTCACCGAGATGTCCGTCGCCGACCGGAACCGGCTCGCCGCGGTCCGGCGGAACTCGTCGGGGAAGGCGGCCTGGAGCTCGGCCATCACGCTCTTGCGCAGCGGCGCCGCGCAGTGCTCGAGGTGGCGGGTCGTGACCTTGCCGAAGCGCTCGCGGAGGAGGGCACGGTTCACGCGGGCCGCGTTCTCGAAGCCCGATCGGCTCGGATCGGTCTCGCCGAGCCCGATGCGGGTCGTCGCCTCGACGAACTTCGTGACCCCGCCGGGCGAGAAGAACAGGTCGGGCGAGACCGGGCGACCGAAGAACATGTCGTCGTTGGAGTACAGGAAGTGCTCGGCGAGCCCCTCGATGCGGTGCAGCTGGCTCTCGACCGCGTGCGAGTTGTAGGTCGGCAGCACCGAGAGGTCGGCGAACATCTCCTCGCTGCGCACGATGGTGACCTTCGGGTGCTTGGCCAGCCACTTCGGCGCGGGCGAGTCGGTGCAGATGAAGATTCGGCGCACCCACGGTGCGAAGAGGTGCACCGATCGCAGCGCGTACTTCAACTCGTCGATCTGGCGGTAGCGCGCCTCGGACTCGTCGCCCTCGCCGACCACGTAGGTCTGCATCCGGCGCGCCCGCTCGCGCAGGAAGTCGGTGTCGGAGCCGTCGACCCATGAGAACACCATGTCGATCTCGAAGTCGATGTCGCTGGCGAGCGGCGCCCACATGTGCTCGATCGTGCGCCAGTCGCGCCCGTGCAGGTGCACGGTGTCCTCGATCGCCTCGGAGCGCGGGAGGGTGCGCCGCATGAGGGCGTTCTCGCACGGCGCCTCGATGATCTCCTCGCCGAACCGCCAGAACTCCAGTTGCACCGCGGACTCCGCGCCGTACCGCAGGCGGCCGACCGGCTCGATGCGCGGTCGGTACAGCCGGATGGCGCGCGGCTTGCGGTGCGATGACAGCATTCCGTCGGCGACGAGCACGTGCGGGACGTCGGCCGCTTTCTCGGGAACGATCGTCGCGGAGTAGAACGGCTCGTCGGCGAAGGCGCGGGTGAGTGCGCGCACGACCCGCTTGCGCTCGGCGCGGTCGACGGCGATCACGGGCCGGCCGCCATCGCGGCGCACGAGCAGGTACTCGATGCCGGCGTCGTCGAGGGCGGATGCCACGGCGAGCAGGTCCTCGACCATCGACTCGTCGGGCGTCGCGTGCCCGTTCGCGAGCGCGTACTGCCCCTTGCGGACGACCAGGTCGTCACGGTCGAACCGGGCGTGCGGGGTGTTCGGGGAGACGAGGACCAGCTCGGGGACGTCGCTCAGCTGCAGCCCGCGACCCGGATCGGGCACGGGCCGGCGGAAGGCGTCTCCGTTCGCGGCCGTGCGGTCGTCGGGGAACTGGTCGGTCTCGTGGGTCGTCACGTCGTGGGGTGCTCCGGGGTAGGGGGAATCGGCGACGGGTGCCGGGTGCTCCAATCGTACGGCCGGTCCGGATGGCGCGAACGGGGTTGCATGTTGCGCCCCGTTTCCCGACGTGACGCACGGTGACGCCCATGGTTGAGGCGGCCGAGGCGGCGTCCGTAGCCTCGTGCGAACCACGTCCGAGGAGGCGCCATGTCCGGTTCTGCGACCGCCGTGTCGGTCGGCGCCCCGACCCGCGACATCGGACCGCTCGCGGTGCTCGACGACGCCGGCCTCGAGGTGCCCGTGCTCGGCGGGCGGCGCGTGCGGCACGTCAACCTCGACGTCGCGGCATCCGCCCCGGCCCTCTCGGCGGTGAGCGCGCACGTCGCGAGCGTGCTGCCGTACTACTCGAGCGTGCATCGCGGCACGGGCTATCCGTCGCAGGCGTCGACCGCGCTGGTCGACGACGCGCGTGCGGTGGTCGCCCGCCACGTCGGGGCGCGCCTCGACGACGTCGTCGTGTTCACGCGCAACACGACCGAGGCGCTGAACCTGCTGGCGGGTGTCGTCCCCGGCGAGACCGTCGTGCTCGACCTGGAGCACCACGCCAATCTCCTGCCGTGGGAGCGCCGCGGGCGTCGCGTCGTCGTGGCCTCGCCGACCATCGCGGCGACGCTCGGCGCGCTCGCCGCGGAGTTGCGTCGCAGGCCGGCTGCCCTGGTCTCGGTGACCGGCGCGTCCAACGTCACCGGCGAGGTGCTGCCCGTCGCCGCGATCGCCGCCCTTGCGCACGAGCACGGCGCGCGCCTGGCGGTGGATGCCGCGCAGCTGCTGCCGCACCGTCGCGTCGACATCGCGGCATCCGGCATCGACTACCTCGCCTTCTCGGGGCACAAGGCCTACGCGCCGTACGGGGCGGGAGCGCTCGTCGGCCGGGCGGACTGGCTCGACGACGGGCCCGCCCACCTGCAGGGCGGCGGCGCCGTCGAGTCGGTGCGCGTGGACGGCGCGACGTGGAAGACCGGCGCCGAGCGGCACGAGGCGGGCACGCCCAACGTGCTCGGCATCGCGGCGCTCGCGCGGGCCCTCGTCGAGCTGGAGCGCCTGGGGGAGCGGGCCCGCCGCGACCACGAGGACGCCCTCACGTCGCAGCTGCATTCGGGTCTGGCCCGAATCGCCGGCGTGCGCGTCATCCGCGGCTTCGACGACGCCGACGACCGCCTCGGCATCGCCACCATCGAGCTCGAGCGCGGGTCGGTCGGTCTCGTGGCCGCGGCACTGGCGGCCGAGCACGGCGTGTCGGTGCGAGCCGGACGGTTCTGCGCCCACCCCTTCTTCGACCGTGTCGCGAGTCGGGCGAACGGGCTGCGCGCCTCGCTCGGCGCCGGGTCCTCCGCCGACGACGTCGAGCGCTTCGTCGACGCGCTCAAGCGGCTGGTCGCGAACGGCCCGTCGCACGAGTACGACCGCACGCCCGCGGGCTGGTGTCCGCGCGTCGACGACCGCCCGCGTCCGAGCTTCGCCTGAGCGCGGAGGAGGGACGACGGACGGCGGCCGCCGACCGCGGCCCGTGCGGTGGCGCTCGCGGTCGACCCGCCTACACTGGTTCGGGTCGAAAGGGGGTCGGATGCGTCCCATCAGCGAAGACGAGCTCCGGTCGTCGTTCGTGAATGCGACCGATCGCGAGCTCGAGGAGCTCGAGCTGCCGCTGGAGTACCTGCTCGTCGAGTGGGATCGGGTCGACGCGCTCGCGTGGCGCGACCGCAAGGCGAGTCGCCGGGGCTACCTCGTCACGCTCATCGACGACGAGCCGGTCGGCGTGGTGCTGCGCGCGGCCGACCCTCCCGCCTCGCGGTTCCGCGCCGGCATGTGCAACCTCTGCCACACGCAGCAGCCCGCGAACCAGGTCACCATGTTCTCTGCGCGCCGCGCGGGCGAGGCCGGTCGCAACGGCAACACCATCGGCACCTATCTCTGCAGCGACCTGTCGTGCCAGGAGAACGTGCGCCTGCACGCACCGCTCGCGCCCGCCGAGGTGCGCAGCGGCTCGCACGCGTGGTCGCGCATCGACGGCCTCGCCCGACGCACGCGTGCGTTCGTCGAGGGCGTGCTCGCCGACTGACGCGATCCGCCCCAGTGCGCGGCTGCGCCGCTACTCGCCGACCGGCGCGTCGAGCGCGACGGGCTCGAGCGCGGGGCGCTTCGCCGTGCGTCCGTCCCCCGACGAGCGGCCGGTGAGGCGGCGACCCACCCACGGCAGCACGTACTCGCGGTAGTAGGTGGCGGTGTTGCGGCTGCGCGGACCCGCGGGAGCGGCCGCGACCTCGGCGACGCCCCATTCGTCGGGCACCGGCACGCCGAGCGCGGTGAGCACGTTCGACGCGACCTTGGCGTGGCCGAGCGAGTTGAGGTGCAGCTTGTCGGGCGACCAGTAGCGGATGTCGCGGAGCGTCCGGTCGCCGAAGTTGTCGACGAACGTCACGCCGTCGAGCTGCGCGAGGTCGCGGAGCTGGTGCGTCAGCCGCCCACCGCGCGCGTCGAACACCCTGCCGAGCGGGAGGTGGTCGGTCGGGTTCGCGCCGCTCAGCATGAGCACGTGGATGCCCTCGTCGCGGATGCGGTGGATCGCCTGGCGGAAACGCTCGGCCACGACCTCTTCGGGCATGCGGGGGCGGAGCATGTCGTTGCCGCCGCCGTTGAAGCTGATGACCTCGGGCCCGAGGGCGATCGCCGCCTCGAGCTGCTCGTCGATGATGGGGCCGAGCTTGCGGCCCCGGATCGCGAGGTTCGCGTAGCGCACCGGGTCGGGTGCGGCCGCCCGCGCCAGCCCGAGCGCCACGAAGTCGGCCCACCCGCGGGTACTGCCGTCGGGCAGTTCGTCGCCCACGCCCTCGGTGAAGCTGTCGCCGATCGCCGCGTACGAGTGGAAGAGCATGCGTTCCACGCTATCGTGCGCGCCTGAGCGGCATCCCGCCTTGACCGACATGCGCTCGTCGTGCCGCGGCGGACCTCTCGGTGAGCCTCAGTGCGCCGCGTGCTCCAGTTCGCAGTCGCTGCCCGGGTACAGCAGCGCCTCGTGCCCGTCGTCGAAGCGCACGAGGTACGGCGGGCTGCCGTCCGCACCGCGCACCTCGAGGACCTCGCCGTGCCGTTCCGCATTGCCCACGGCCTTGCCGTGGATGACCAGCCGATCGCCGACCGTCGCCTGCATCGGGTACCCCCTCGTCGCGAGAACCGTCCCTCGTCCCACCGTACGCCCGCGATCGGCGCGCTGGGAAGGGAGGAGATCGCGCGAAGGGGAGGCCCCTACTCCGTGGCGAGCAGGGCCGCCCACAGGTCGGCGCGCGCGTGGAAGCCCGAGAGGTCGCGGCCGAGCAGCTTCTCGGCGAGCGCGATGCGGCTGCGCACGGTGTGCCGGTGCACGCCGAGCTCCTGCGCGGTCGCGTCGAATTGGCCGCCGTGCTCGAGCCAGGTGCGCGTGGTCTCCAGCAGGCCGGTACCGTTGGCGCGGTCGTAGTCGATGAGCGGCTCGAGCGTCGCACGGGCGACGGCACGGGCGTCGGTGCGGGCGAGGAACGCGAGCACGCCCTGCCGGCTGATGTCGTCGAACCAGGTGACGCCGGTCCCGGTCTCGCGCGACCGTTCGAGGGCCCGCGTCGCCTGCTCGTGCAGGCGCGCCAGGTCGGCGACGGATGCCGCGTCCGAGACGCCCACCGGCACGTCGAACTCGGTCGCGAGCTCGCCGGCGACGCCCTGGTCGGCGTCCTCGGCGATGACGACGACCTGCTCGCCGGCGCGCCCGAAGAACAGCCGGCCCTGCTTCTCGTCGGCGCGGAGCTCGAGGAACTCGGCCATCCGGTCGTCGTGCTCGGCCGGCAGGTCGGAGATCGCGACGCGCACCGGGTCCTGCGGCAACGGGCCCCACATCTCGGCGGAGACGCCGGCGGCCAGTTCGAGGTCGCCCGCGAGCATGGAGCGCAGCAGTCCGGATCGCAGGTGCCCGCGCGCCCGGTCGAGGTCGCGGTTCTGCTCGAGCGCGAGGCCCGCGAGCGCGATCACCGCCGTGACGACCTCGCGTCCCGCCGCGTCGAGCTCGGCGGAGTCGCCGATGACCAGCACGCCGCGCAGCGCGCCGCCCGCCCCGAGCGTCTGCAGCGTCATCCGCTGCGACCGCCCGACCGACGTGCCGGCCTCGAGCGTGCGGCTCGCGCGCTGGCCGCGTCGCAGCATGGACCGCGCCTCGCCGACCACCTCGCCGAGGGCCGGTTGCCCGAGGCCGCCCACCGGGGCCTCGCGGTCGAGCGCGCCCGCCGCGTCGACGAGCCCGACCCACGTGTCGAGCCGTCGGCTCAGCTCGGTGAGCGTCGCACCGAGCCCGTCGGGCCGGAGCGCCGCGAGCGAGATCGCACGCTGCGCCTGCAATGCCCACGCCTGCCGCGCGTTCGCGTCGGCCGCGTTGAGGTCGGCGATCGTGCGCGCGACGCGGATGAAGGGCACGCGATACGGCACCTCGAGCAGAGGGAGTCCGTGCCGCGCGCACGCCTCGACGAGGAGCTCGGGCGTGGCCCGGACGACCTCGGTGCCGAAGCCGAGCGCGGCGATGCCGGCCTCGCGGAGCCGGGCGACGTACGCGTCGAACGCCGCGGGATCGTCGCGGCCGGCATCGGTGCCGAACTGGGTGCCCGTAGTGAGGAGCACCTGCCCGCGCTCGAGGAACGGCGCCGGATCGTCGAGGTCGGAGCTGTGCACCCACGGCACCGCGGTGTCGAGCGCTCCGTCGGGCAGCGACGCCGCGTCCGTCCGCAGGGTGAGTGCGAGGTCGTCCCGGTCGAGCAGGGTCCGCACGGTGGGCTTCACGGGATCTCCAGATGTACGCGGCGTCGAGCAGAGGTGCCACGAGTGTACATCGGGGAGGGGGTGGCATTCGCTCGACCGTGCCTACCATCGCCTCGGAGGTCACGCCTCCCCGCCACCGCCGTCATTGCATCGGAGCAACCCATGACCCTCGTCGAATCCCCGGCCACCGCCGCCGTCGGCGGCCCCGCCCTCCCGCAGGAGCGCCGCCTCGTCACCAGCATCCCCGGCCCGCGCTCACAGGAGCTCATGGCTCGGAAGGCGCAGGCCGTCGCCAAGGGCGTCGGCACCACCATCCCCGTCGCGGTCGTCGCGGCCGGGGGCGGCGTCATCATCGACGCCGACGGCAACTCGATCATCGACCTGGGGTCGGGCATCGCCGTCACCGGCGTCGGCAACGCGAACCCGCGCGTCGTCGACGCGGTCACCGCGCAGGTGAACGCCTTCACGCACACGTGCTTCACGGTCGCGCCCTACGAGTCGTACGTCGCCGTCGCCGAGAAGCTCAACGAGCTCACCCCCGGCGACCACGAGAAGCGCTCGGCGCTGTTCAACTCGGGCGCCGAGGCCGTCGAGAACGCGATCAAGATCGCGCGCCACCACACCAGGAAGCAGGCGGTCGTCGCGTTCGACCACGCCTACCACGGTCGCACCAACCTCACCATGGGGCTCACGGCGAAGAACATCCCGTACAAGCACGGCTTCGGTCCGTTCGCGCCCGAGGTGTACCGCGCGCCGCTCAGCTACCCCTTCCGCGACGGCGGCCTGTCGGGCGCCGAGGCGGCGGCCCGCGCCATCCTGCAGATCGAGAAGCAGATCGGCGCCGAGAACCTCGCCGCCATCATCATCGAGCCCATCCAGGGCGAGGGCGGCTTCATCGTCCCGGCTCCGGGCTTCCTGCCCGCGCTCGTGAAGTGGGCGAACGAGAACGACGTGGTCTTCATCGCCGACGAGGTCCAGACCGGCTTCGGCCGCACGGGCGCCTGGTTCGCGAGCGAGCACGAGGGCATCGTGCCCGACGTCATCGTCACCGCCAAGGGGATCGCAGGCGGCCTGCCGCTCTCGGCCGTCACCGGACGGGCCGAGATCATGGACTCCGCCATGGCCGGCGGCCTCGGCGGCACGTACGCCGGCAGCCCGATCGCGTGCGTCGCGGCCCTCGCCGCGATCGAGTCGTATGAAGAGGACGGGCTCATCGAGCGCGCGCGCGAGATCGGCTCGGTGCTCATCGGCCGTCTCAACGCGCTCCGCACCGCCGACGCGCGCATCGGCGACGTCCGCGGCCGCGGCGCCATGGTCGCGATCGAACTCGTCGACCCCGAGACCGGCGCGCCCGACGCGACGCTCACCGGCAAGCTCGCCGCGTACGCCGCCGACCACGGCGTGCTGGTGCTCACGTGCGGCACGTACGGCAACGTCATCCGGTTCCTCCCGCCGCTGACCATCGGCGACGACCTGCTCGTCGAGGCGCTCGACGTCCTCGCCGAGGGGCTGAAGCAGGCATGAACCCCGTGACGGCGCCGACGATGTCGCCGACGGATGCCGCGGCATCCGTCACGCTCGAACCGACCCCGCTCGCCGACGCGCGCGCCCAGCTCGCCGAGGCGGTCGACCTGCTGGGCCTGGGCGACGGACTCCACCAGATGCTCGCGACCCCGCGCCGCGAGATGGCCGTGGCCGTGCCGCTCCGACTCGACTCCGGCGAGAGCCGGCTCTACCTCGGCTACCGCGTGCAGCACAACTTCTCGCGCGGTCCCGCCAAGGGCGGCCTCCGCTACGCGCCCAACGTGAACCTCGACGAGGTCCGCGCGCTCGCGATGTGGATGACGTGGAAGTGCGCCCTGCTCGACGTGCCGTACGGCGGCGCGAAGGGCGGGCTCGCGATCGATCCGCGCGAGCACTCGGTCGCCGAGCTCGAGCGCGTGACCCGTCGGTACACGAGCGAGATCCTGCCGATCATCGGCCCGGAGCGCGACATCCCGGCGCCCGACATCGGGACCGACGAGCGCACCATGGCGTGGATCATGGACACCTATTCGGTGAACTCCGGCTACACGGTGCCCGGCATCGTGACCGGCAAGCCGATCTCGCTCGGCGGCTCGCTCGGCCGCGCGTCGGCGACCAGCCGCGGCGTCACGCACATCGCGCTCGCGGCGCTGCGCCACGCGGGCCTCGAGCCGGCCCGCTCGTCCGCGGCCGTGCAGGGCTTCGGCAAGGTCGGTGCGGATGCCGCACGGTTCCTCGCCGAGGCGGGAGTTAAGGTCAAGGCCGTCAGCGACCAGTACGGCGCCATCCGCAACGACCGCGGGCTCGACATCGAGGTGCTCTCCGACCACGTGCGGGCGACCGGCTCGGTCGTCGGCTTCGCCGGTGCCGACGAGCTCGACCGCGACGAACTGCTCACGCAGGACGTCGACCTGCTCGTGCCGGCCGCCGTCGAAGGCGTGCTCAACCAGGCCAACGCCGGGGCCGTGAAGGCCAGCGTCGTGGTCGAGGGCGCCAACGGCCCGACGACGCCCGCGGCCGACGCGATCCTGCGCGAGCGCGGCGTGCTCGTGGTGCCCGACATCCTCGCCAACGCGGGCGGCGTCATCGTCTCGTACTTCGAATGGGTCCAGGCCAACCAGGCGTACTGGTGGCGGGCCGACGAGGTCGAGAGCAGACTGGAGGAGCGGATGCTGAACGCGTGGCGTCACGTGCTCGGCTACGCCGAGGCCCGCGACCTCTCGCTCCGCACCGCCGCCACGGCGCTCGCCGTCGAACGCGTCGCCGAGGCGCACCGCCTCCGCGGCCTCTACCCCTGATCGCGCGAGACCCGCGCACGACACGGAACGGACATCCCATGACCACTGCAACGCAGGAATCCGCCCTCCTCGACCGCGTCGCCGACGGCCTGTTCATCGGCGGCGAGTGGGTCGCCGCCGAGGGCGGCACGACCTTCGAGGTGCGCGACCCGTCCACGGGCGAGGTGCTCAAGGAGATCGCCGACGCGTCGGCGGCCGACGGCATCCGCGCCCTCGACGCGGCCGTGGCCGCGCAGGACGCGTGGGCCAAGACCGCTCCGCGCGAGCGCGGCGAGATCCTCCGGCGCGCGTTCGATCTCCTCATGGAGCGTCGCGAGGACTTCGCGCTGCTCATGACGCTCGAGATGGGCAAGCCGCTCGCCGAGGCGCGCGGCGAGGTGAACTACGGCGGCGAGTTCCTCCGCTGGTTCAGCGAGGAGGCCGTGCGCATCACCGGCCGCTACGGCTGGAACCCCGAGGGCACCGGCCGCATCGTCGTCGCGCAGCGCCCGGTCGGCCCGTCGTACTTCATCACGCCGTGGAACTTCCCGCTCGCGATGGCCACCCGCAAGATCGCGCCGGCGCTCGCCGCGGGCTGCACGGTGGTCGTCAAGCCCGCCGCGCTCACGCCGCTCACGACCGTCGCGTTCGTGCAGCTGCTCGAAGAGGTCGGCCTGCCGAAGGGCGTCGTGAACGTGGTCACCACCACGAGCTCGTCGAAGGTCTCGGGTCCGATCATCGCCGATCCGCGCCTCCGCAAGCTGTCGTTCACCGGTTCGACCGAGGTCGGCCGCAAGCTCATCGAGCAGTCCGCCCAGGGCATCCTGCGCACCTCGATGGAGCTCGGCGGCAACGCGCCGTTCGTCGTCTTCGAGGACGCCGATCTCGACAAGGCCGTGGAGGGCGCGCTCGTCGCGAAGTTCCGCAACATCGGCCAGGCGTGCACGGCCGCGAACCGGTTCATCGTGCACGAGTCGGTCGCCGGCGAGTTCGCCCGCCGCGTGACCGAGCGCGTCTCGGGTATGCGCGTCGGGCGCGGAACCGAGGACGGCGTCGCGATCGGCCCGCTCATCGACGACGACGCCGTCGCCTCGACCGACGAGCTCGTGCAGGACGCGGTCTCGAAGGGCGCCACGGTGCTCGCCGGCGGCTCGCCGATCGACGGCACCGGCTCGTTCTACGCGCCGACCGTGCTCGGCGACGTGTCGGCCGACGCGCGCCTGCTGCGCGAGGAGATCTTCGGACCGGTGCTCGGGATCACGACGTTCGGCGACGAGGACGAGGCGGTGCGGCTGGCGAACGCCACCGAGTACGGCCTCATCTCCTACGTGTTCACGCAGGACCTCGCGCGCGGCCACCGCATGATCGACCGCCTCGACACCGGCATGATGGGCCTCAACACCGGCCTCGTGTCGAACGCGGCCGCCCCCTTCGGCGGCGTCAAGCAGTCGGGCATCGGCCGCGAGGGCGGCTTCGAGGGCATCCACGAGTTCCTCGACACGAAGTACACCCTGATCCCGGCGTAGGCCGGGTCGAGCGGATGTCGCGGCACCGCGTCCCCGCGTCGCTTGCCGCGACATCCGCTCGCCATCACACGCATCACCACACGAAAGCCTGATTCACCATGCAACGGATCGACACCGATGTCGTCATCGTCGGCGCCGGCGCCGCGGGCCTGACCGCGGCCACCGAACTCGTCAAGGCCGGGCGCGACGTCGTCGTGCTCGAGGCGCGCGACCGCGTCGGCGGCCGCCTCTGGACCGGCGACGTGGACGGCGCGATGCTCGAGATCGGCGGCCAGTGGGTCTCTCCCGACCAGGACGCGCTCATCGAGACCCTCGACGAGCTCGGCCTCGAGACCTACCCTCGCTACCGCGACGGCGTGAACGTCTACATCGGACCGGGCGGAGAGCTGAAGAAGTTCGAGGGCGACATCTTCCCGGTGCCGCCGGCGACCGAGCAGGAGATCGTCACGCTCATCGAGAAGCTCGACGCGCTCGTCGCCGAGATCGACCCCGAGGAGCCGTGGGCGCACCCGCAGGCGAAGGACCTCGACGAGATCTCATTCGCACGCTGGCTCGAGACGCAGACCGACGACGACGAGGCGCGCGAGAACGTCGGCATGTTCATCGCCGGCGCGATGCTCACCAAGCCCGCGCACGCCTTCTCGGCGCTGCAGGCGCTGCTCATGGCGGCCTCGGCGGGTTCGTTCTCGAACCTCGTCGACGCCGACTTCATCCTCGACCGCCGCGTGGTCGGCGGCCTGCAGCTCGTGCCGCTCGGACTCGCCGAGCGCCTCGGCGACCGGGTCCGCCTCGGCCAGCCGGTGCGCACGCTCCGCTGGTCGATCGAGCCGACGGATGGCGCCGACGGCGCTTCCGCGGTCGTCGCGGTCACCGACGAGCTCGAGGTCCACGCGCGGCAGGCGATCCTCGCCATCCCGCCGGTGCTCGTCAACCGCATCTCGTACGAGCCGCCGCTCCCGCGCCGCCAGCACCAGCTGCACCAGCACCTCTCGATGGGCTTCGTGATCAAGGTGCACGCCGTCTACGACACGCCGTTCTGGCGCGAGCAGGGCCTGTCGGGCACCGCGTTCAGCCCGTGGGAGCTCGTGCACGAGGCGTACGACAACTCGAACCACGGCGACCCGCGCGGCACGCTCGTGGGCTTCGTCGCCGACGAGGCCGCCGACGGCGTGTTCCAGCTCTCGGCCGAGGAGCGCAAGGCCGCGATCCTCGAGTCGATGTCGCACTACTACGGCGAGCAGGCCAAGCACCCGGTCGTGTACTACGAGAGCGACTGGGGCTCCGAGGAGTGGACCCGCGGCGCGTACGCGGCGAGCTTCGACATGGGCGGCCTCGCGCGCTACGGCGCCGACCTGCGCACGCCGGTCGGTCCCATCCGATTCGCGTGCTCCGACATGGCCGGCAAGGGCTACCAGCACGTCGACGGCGCCATCCGGATGGGTCGACTCGTCGCCGCGCAGATCCTCGAGGCCGAGCCGGTCGAGGCGACCGCGCGATGAGCGACCTCCGGATCGTCGTCGGCTACACGGCCAACGAGTCCGGCGCCGACGCCCTCGCCCTCGCGAACCGCGTGGCGAGCGCCGCCGAGGGCGTCCTCGAGGTCGTCATGGTGCTGCCCTCCGAGGCGCACAACGCGCGCGTGCCCGTCGACCAGGGCTACCTCCGCTACCTGCGCGAGCAGTCGCGCGAGTGGCTCACCGAGGCGTCCACGCACCTGGGGGCGGATGTCGCGTCGAAGCTGCACATCCGCTACGCGGAGTCGTTCGCCGAGGGCCTGATCGACGCCGCGCACGAGTTCGACGCGAACCTCATCGTCGTCGGTGCGGCCGGCGGCGGACGCCGCGCGCACGCGCGCGTCGGCTCGGTCGCGAACGAGCTGCTGCACTCGTCCGACGTTCCCGTCGCGCTCGCTCCGCCGGGTGCCCGCGAGATCACGGCCGGCCTGGGCGTCACCCGCATCACCGCGTGCATCGGCACGCGGCCGGGTGCCGACGAGCAGCTCGAGGCGGCGACCGCGCTCGCCCGCGCGACGCGCGCACCTCTGCGCCTGCTCTCGCTCGTGCCCATCGATCTGCCCGCCGGCCTCGACACCCACCTCGCCGAGCTCACGAGCTCCACCCACGCCGAACAGGTGCTGCACGACGCGCACCGCGCGCTGCCCGACGGCATCGAGGCGACCGTCGAGATCGCCCGCGGGTCCACCATCGAGGACGCCGTGCACGCCCTCGACTGGCACGACGGCGAGCTCGTGCTCGTCGGCTCGAGCCGGCTCGCGGCGCCCCGCCGACTCTTCCTCGGCTCGACCGCGGCGAAGGTGCTGCGCGAGCTCCCGGTACCCATGATCGTGGTACCGCGCACCACCCACGGAAAGACATCGCAATGACGCACGAACCGCAGCAGTCCCAGTCCGGCGCGCCCCTCACCGAGGCGACGCGCGCGGTCGACGCGCCCCAGGGCGGTATCACCCGCAAAGGCCTCTCGGCCGGGTCGGTCGGCCTCATCGGCGCGATCGTCATCGGCATCTCGTGCATCGCACCGGCCTACACGCTCACGGCGGCCCTCGGCCCGACCGTGTCCGAGGTCGGCACGCAGGTGCCGGCGATCATCCTGCTCGGCTTCATCCCCATGCTGCTCGTCGCGTTCGGCTATCGCGAGCTCAACCGCCGCATGCCCGACTCGGGCACGTCGTTCACATGGGCGAGCCGTGCGTTCGGACCGTGGATCGGGTGGCTCGCGGGCTGGGGGCTCATCGCGGCCACCATCCTCGTGCTCTCGAACCTCGCCGGAATCGCGGTGGACTTCCTGTTCCTGCTCATCTCGCAGGTCGCCGCCAATCCCGAGATCGCCGACCTCGCGGCGAACCCGTTCATCAACGTCGTCGTGTGCCTCCTCTTCATGCTCGGCGCCACGTGGATCTCGTACCGCGACATGCAGACCACGCAGAAGGTGCAGTACTGGCTGGTCGGCTTCCAGGTCGTCGTGCTGGTGCTGTTCTCGGTCGCGGCGCTGGTGGGCGTCGCCAACGGCACCGCGTTCGACGCGACGCCGATCGAGCTCAGCTGGTTCAACCCGTTCGCGGTGAGCGACTTCAGCGCGCTCGCGGCCGGCCTGTCGCTGTCGATCTTCATCTTCTGGGGCTGGGATGTCACGCTCACGATGAACGAGGAGACGAAGGGCGCCGAGACGACGCCCGGTCGCGCCGCGACGCTCACGGTCGTCATCATCGTGGCGCTCTACCTGCTCATCTCGGTGTCGCTCATCGCGTTCGCCGGCGTCGGGACGGGCGAGTTCGGGCTCGGCAACCCCGACATCCAGGACAACGTCTTCTTCGCGCTCGCCGGCCCGGTCCTCGGCCCGCTCGCCGTGCTCGTCTCGATCGCGGTGCTGTCCTCGTCGGCAGCGTCGCTGCAGTCGACCTTCGTCTCGCCCGCGCGCACCCTGCTCGCGATGGGGCACTACGGCGCGCTGCCCGAGAAGTTCGCGAAGGTGAGCCCCCGGTTCTTCACGCCCGGGTACGCGACCATCGTGTCGGCGGTCGTGGCATCCGTCTTCTACACCGTCATGCGCTTCGTCAGCGAGAACGTGCTCTGGGACACCATCACCACGCTCGGCATGATGATCTGCTTCTACTACGGACTGACCGCCTTCGCGGCGGTGTGGTACTTCCGGAAGACCTGGTTCCGCTCGGTGCGCGAGTTCTTCTTCACGCTGCTGTTCCCGCTCGTCGGCGGCGTCATCCTCGCCGTGCTGTTCTTCACGACGCTCATCGACAGCATGGACCCCGACTACGGCTCGGGCTCGCACCTGTTCGGGCTCGGACTCGTGTTCATCCTCGGCATGGTGGTGCTGCTCACCGGCATCGTCATCATGATCTGGCAGGCCATCAAGCGGCCCGCCTTCTTCCGCGGCGAGACGCTCTCGCGCGCCTCGGCCGACTGAGACCGCACTCGGGTTCGCCGCGTACGGCGGGACCGAGCGCGCACCCCGATCCGCCCCGCCGGCGACACCCGGCGGGGCGGTTCGTCGTGTGCCACCGGGCGGTCGAGACGCGCGGTCAGTCGGCGGCCGCGGCCGGCTCGGCGCCCGTGTAGGCGGCGAACGTCGTGTCGGCCGCGCGGCGAGCGGTCGCGGCATCCGCCCCACTCTCGATGTGCGCGTCGGCCCAGCGATCGGCGCTGAGGCGCGTGAAGCGCACGCCCTCATCGGACTGCAGCCACTCGGCGGAGTTGTCGGGCCGGACCTCGCCCGTCGTGAAGTGCTGCGCGAGCCCGAGCATCGCGCCGTCCCAGCCGACGCCGGTCGCGCCGGGCCCGAACTGCTCCCACATCTCGGCCCCGATCTCGTCGGCGAGCGCCACGTGCTCGAGCTCGACGCGCGTGTGCTCGGCGTCGACCTCGTCGAGGCGCACCGTGACCCATGTCACGCCGCCGCCGTACTCCCAGGTCACGCCGAACGACCGGGGCGCGTCGCACGACTCGACCGTGCCGCTCGCGTTGCCCTCGATCGCGTAGCGGCCGCCCAGGCGCAGGTCGCCGCTCACGGGCAGGAACCAGCGCGGGATGCGCTCGACCGACGTGAACGCGTCCCACACGTCGTCGATCGGGGCGCGGTAGGTCTGGGCGATCGTCTGCACGTGGGTGCCGGCGCCGTCGCGCTCACCCGAGGTGAGGGTGCGGTCGACCGCGTCGATCTGTGCCTCGATGTCCATGTCAGTGCTCCTTCGCGGGTGAATCGGATGTCGCGAGCCGGCGCGCGCGCGCCGACCTCGCGAGTTCGGTGCCGAGTGCGTCGAGGTGCGGGCGCCAGAACCGCTCGAACGGCGTGAACCATTCGGCGGCCGCGTGGATGGGCTCGGGATCGAGCGCGTACAGCCGCCGCGTGCCCGCGGCGCGCACCGTGGCGAACCCGGACTCGCGCAGCACGCGGAGATGCTGCGACACGGCCGGCTGGCTGATGCCGAACTCGGCCTGCACGACGCGACCGACCTCGCCCGCAGCCTGCTCGCCGTCGGCGAGGAGTTCCACGATCCGCCGCCGGACGGGGTCGCCGAGGATGTCGAGCGCGTGCATGCGGCTATTCTTCATCTCAGACTTATATAAGTCAAGCCTAAATCTATGACCATCCATGATTCCGACAATCGAGACGTCGCTGATGGCGACCGGGACGCACCATCCGCGACCTTTCGCGTCGGGAGGCGCGGCTGAGCACGGGGATCCTCGAATCGAGAGGTCGAGGATGGCGAGCGGAACGCGCCATCCGCGACCGCTCGACCTGCGAGGCGGGTGAGTGCGTGGGTGGGGGCGGCCGCCTGCGCGAGGACGAGTGACGCCTCCGACGGTCACGCGCAACGCCCTCGACCGCCGGACCATCGCGCCGGTAGCGTGATCCGTGGCGCCCGACGGCGGGCGGCGCGAAGGGGGAACATCCGCATGACCTCGTACGACGACATCATCGCCAACATCCCGATCTCCGACCTGGCCGCGCGGCTCGGGGTCGACGAGGCGACCGCGCGGTCGGCCGTCGACCAGGCGCTGCCCGCGCTGCTCGGCGGCATGGGCGCCAATGCGCAGGACCCGGCGGGCGCCGCCTCGCTCGAGCGCGCGGTCGAGCACCACTCGCCGCAGTTGTTCGAGGGCGGCGTGAACCTCGACGAGGTCGACCAGGGCGACGGCGACAAGATCGTCCACAACGTCTTCGGCTCGAACACCGACCAGGTCGTGCAGAAGCTCGGCGACTCCGGCGGCGGCGGCCAAGGGCTCATCCAGAAGCTGCTCCCGATCCTCGCGCCGATCGTGCTGAGCTTCCTCGCGGCCCAGTTCTCGAAGCGGCAGCAGGGCGGTGGCACCGCGCAGGCGGATGCCTCGGGCGGCGGCAGCGGCGGAGGCGGCGGCATCGGCGACATCCTCGGCGGCCTGCTCGGCGGCGGGGGCGGCGGCTCGACCGGCGGTGGAACCGGCGGCATGCTCGGCGGCCTCGGCGACCTGCTCGGCGGGCTGCTCGGCGGCGGCAAGCGCTGAGGCGTCGCGCCGGCCGCTGCGTAGACTGGCACGGTGCCAGTGAACCCCGAGCTGCAGGGCCGCGTGTTCGCGCCCACCGAGCCGTACCTCGTGGGTCGTGAGAAGGTGCGCGAGTTCGCGCGCGCGGTGTTCGCGACCGACCCGATCAACCTCGACGTCGACGCCGCACGCGCGGCCGGCCACGCCGACATCGTCGCGCCGCCGACCTTCGCGGTCGTCATCCAGGAGCGCACGCTCGCGCAGCTCCTCGCCGAGCCCGATGCCGGAATCGACTTCTCGCGGGTCGTGCACGGCGACCAGCGCTTCACGTCGTCGCGCGCCATCGTCGCGGGCGACGAGCTCACCGCGACCCTGACCGTCTCGAGCGTGAAGACGCTCGGCGCGCACGCGATGGTCACCGCCGAGTCGGTCGTCACCGACGCCGCGGGCGAGCACGTCGTGACCGCCATCTCCACGCTCGTCGTACGAGGAGACGACTGATGCCCGAGACGACCGCCACCGCCGCTCCCGACTTCGACTCGCTCGCCGTGGGCGACGTCGTCGCCGAGCGCGACGTCCACCTCACGCGCGACTCGCTCGTGCGCTACGCCGGCGCCTCGGGCGACTTCAACCCGATCCACTACCGCGACGACGCCGCCGCGTCGGTCGGCCTGCCGGGCGTGCTCGCGCACGGCATGCTCACGATGGGCCTCGCCGTGCAGCCGGTCGTCGACTGGGCGGGCGACCCGGCCCGGGTCGTCGACTACCAGACGAAGTTCACGCGACCCGTCGTCGTCGACCCCGAGGCCGGGGCGGATGTCTCGGTCACCGCGAAGGTCGGCCAGCTCGACGCCGAGGCGCGTGCGGCCCGCATCGACCTCACCGTCACCTTCGAGGGCGCGACCGTGCTCGGCAAGGCGCAGGTGCGGGTGGTGCTCGCCTGAGATGACCGAGTCCGGAACGCCCGAGACGACGCACGCGGCCGAGGAGCGCGAGGCACGCGCCATCCGCTTCGCCGATCTCACGACATTGCGCGTGGGCGGCCCTGTCGCTCGCCTCGTCACCGCGACGACGCCCGACGAGCTCGTCGAGCTCGTGCACGAGGCCGAGGCGTCGGGCGAGCCGTGGATGGTGCTCGGCGGCGGGTCGAACGTGCTCGTCGGCGACGACGGCTTCGACGGCACCGTGATCCGCATCGCGACGCGCGGCATCGACGTGCGACCCGGTGACGAGGACGGCACGGTGCACCTGCGGGTGCAGGCGGGCGAGAACTGGGACGAGCTCGTGGCCTTCACGGTCGAGCGCGGGTTCGCCGGCCTCGAGGCGCTCGCGGGCATCCCGGGTTCGGTCGGCGCGTCGCCCGTGCAGAACATCGGCGCCTACGGGCAGGAGCTCTCGAGCGCGCTGCTCGGCATCGAGTTCCTCGGCGAGGGCGAGTCCGAGCCCCGCGTCATGTCGGCCGACGAGCTCGAGCTCGGCTACCGCACCTCGGTGCTCAAACAGGGGCTCCGCGGTGTCGTCGTCTCGGTCGACCTCGTCCTGCACGACACGACCGCCGAGCGCGAGGTGCTCGGCGAGGCGCTCGGCACGCCGGTCGCGTACGCACAGCTGGCGAACGCCCTCGGCGTGCAGCTGGGCGACCGGGTGCCGCTCGCACGCGTCCGCGAGGCCGTCCTCGCCCTGCGCGCCGGCAAGGGCATGGTGCTCGATCCCGACGACGTCGACTCGGTCAGCGCCGGGTCGTTCTTCACCAACCCGATCGTGCCCGAGCGCGTGGCGCGGACGCTCCCCGGGGACGCGCCGCGCTGGTACGTCGAGCCCGAGGAGCCCGACGAGGTCACGCCGCTCGCCGAGCTCGCCGCCGAGTCGCCGCTCGACGCGTTCCTCGCCCACCAGGCCGAGCTCGAGCAGGTCGAGGAGCATGCGTCGGATGGCGCGTCGACGCCGCCGCTCGTGAAGCTCTCGGCGGCCTGGCTCATCGAGCGCAGCGGCATCCACCGCGGGTTCGCCCTGCCGGGCTCTCGCGCCGGGATCTCGACGAAGCACACGCTCGCGCTCACGAACCGCGGCGGCGCCTCGGCTGAAGAGGTGGCACAGCTCGCGCGCTTCGTGCAGCAGCGCGTCCAGGCCGAGTTCGGCATCGTGCTGCATCCCGAGCCAACGGTCGTGGGCGTCGAACTCTAGTCCGACGCGGGTCGGCCCTCGTCGGTCGTGGCCGGGCGGTACACGTCGAGCGCACCGGGCAGGATCCGGATCCGCGTGCGGTAGCCGGGGGCCGACAGGTGAGCGGATGCCGCGGCCGGTTCGTCGAGCGCGACCTCGCCGTCGTGGGCGAAACCGGGCGGCTGACCGCCACGCGGTCGCACGTCGACCGTGAGTTTCGTCGTCGTGAACGCCTCGACGCGTTCGGGGACGAGTCGGAGCGCTCGCACCACCGCCGCGGTCCGGCGTCCGAACGCGAGTGACGCGATCGCACCCGCGCGCGAGCCGGCGTGCAGCGCGCGGACGTCGAGCAGTCCATCGTCGAGCGTGCGTCGCTGCAGCGGCGCGGGCAGGTCGCGCTCGTTGCGCCCGACGCCCACGAACAGCGTCCAGACCTCGGCGCGGCGCCCGTCGACCACGACCGTGACCGGATCCGACCGGCGCAGCACGCGAGCGGCGGCGACCACCGCCGCCAGCCACTTGTTCCCGACGCGCCGCTGCACCTGTTCGCGCTCGGCGACGAAGTCGGGATAGACGCCGACCGACGCGACGTTCGTCACGGTGATCGGCTCGTGCGCGCCGAAGGTCAGCTCGGCGAGGTCGACGCGCACGCCCTCGCCGCGCTGCACCGCGTCGACGGCGGCGTCCACCGATGCGAGGCCGGCCGTGCGCGCGAAGTGGTTGAACGTGCCGGCCGGGATGATGAGCAGCGGCACGCCGGCTCGCCGGGCCTCGTCGGCGACGCACGCGACCGAGCCGTCGCCGCCGCAGATCCCGACGATCCGGGGCGGCACCGGGCGTGCGAGCGCCGCGGCGATCGCCCGGCCGGGATCCTCGTCGGACTCGAGCACCTGCAGCTCGGCGCGAGGGAGGCGTTCGGCGAGCACGTCGATGGGGTCGGCGCGCACGACGCTCGTGCCCGCCGAGCGGTTCACGGCGATGAACACGCCCTCGCCGTCGGGGGCGGCGGGCAGCGTCCGGTCGGCTCCGGGCGGCACGGGCGGCGGGGGAGGGCCGGGCCGCGGACGCACGATCGCCGCACCCGCGGCGGCGACGCCGACGCCGATCGCGAGGCCGCCGATCACGTCGGACAACCAGTGCACGCCCGTGTGCAGCCGCGAGTAGGCGACGCCCAGGGCGACCGGCGCGAGTGCGGCGCCGACGCGCGGCGACTCGAGCGCGACGCCCGCGGTGAACGCCGCCGCGCTCGCCGAGTGCCCCGACGGGAACGTGCGACTGGACGGCTGGATCGGCAGCCGACGTCCGATGGGCACGTCCTCGAGTGCGGGCCGATCGCCGCCGAACACGCGCTTCGCGATGAGGTTCGTGACGGCGCTCGCCGTGATGAGCGACAGGAGTCCCCGGGCCGCCGCGCGCCGGTGCCCGACGACGGCGAGCACGCCGGCCGCGGTGAACCACAGCACGCCCTTGTCGGCGAAGCCCGTGAACCGCCACCAGAACTGGTCGACGTGCGGATGCGAGTGCCATCCGTTGATCCGGCGCGTGGCCGCGGCATCCGCTCGCTTGACCCACGGCGGGAGCAGGCGCGCGCGACGTGCCGCGACGCGTACCCCGGCGACGACACCCATCCGCCCAGCGTACGGTGCGGCGGCCGCCTGGGGTCAGAGGAGCCCGAGCTCCATCGCGCGTGTCACGGCGCGCGTGCGATCGCCGACCTCGAGCTTCTCGAACACGTGGATGAGGTGCGTCTTCACGGTCGCCTCGCCGATGTGCAGCATGCGCGCGATCTCGGGGTTGGACCGGCCGTCGGCGACCAGGCGCAGCACCTCGAGCTCGCGTGGCGAAAGCGACGGAGCGACCGGTGCCGTCGCTTCGGCACGCACGCGGCGCACGAGTTTCGCGGCGATCGACGGCGCGAGCACCGTCTCGCCTGCGGCGACCGATCGGATGCCCGCGAGGATCTCCTCCTGCGGGGCGGCCTTCAGCAGGTAGCCGCTCGCACCCGCCTCGATCGCCGCGAGGATGTGGTCGTCGGTCTCGTAGGTCGTGAGCACGAGCACGCGCGGGCCGCCCGCCCCGCCCGCCGAGCCACCCCCGGCGGCCAGGATGCGCTCGGTCGCCTCCGCGCCGTCCAGCACGGGCATGCGCAGGTCCATGAGCACGAGGTCGGGCCGCAGCTCCGCGGCGAGCGCGACGGCCTCGGCGCCGTCGACCGCCTCGCCGACCACCTCGATTCCGGGCTCCGCATCGAGCAGCCCGACGATGCCGGCGCGCACGATCGGGTGGTCGTCGGCGACCACCACGCGGATGGGTCCACTCATGCGTCGCTCGCTTCCGTCTCCGTCGTGGCGCTGGTCCCGCCATCCGCTCGGGCTGCGGCATCCGCTCGGGCTGCGGCATCCGCTCGCGTCGCCGGCACGATCACGCGCAGCGCGGCGCCGGCGGGTTCGCCGGGGCCGAACTCGAGCCGTCCGCCGACGAGCGCCACGCGATCGCGCATTCCGGCCAAGCCGAACCCGCCGTCGCCGGGCGCGGCGTCTCCCGGCCCGACCCCGTCGTCGCGGACCTCGAGCACGACCTCGTCACCGGTCGCCGACACCGAGACCGTCGCCGCCGAGGCGCGCGCGTGCTTGCGCACGTTCGCGAGCGCCTCCTGCGCGCAGCGCAGCAGCACCACCTCGAGCTCGCGGTCGAGCCCTGCTGCGTCGGCGTCGACCGACACGCGCACGCCGGTCTCGCGTTCGAACCCGGTCGCAAGCCGCTGCAGCGCGTCGGCGAGTCCCGCCGACGCGTCGACCGGCGCGAGCGAGGCCACGAGGCCGCGTGCCTCGGTGAGCGCCTCGCGCGCCATCTGCTCCATGAGCTCGACATCGCCCCGAGCGGATGCCGCAGCCTCGCCCTCGACCGAGGCGAGTCGCCGGCCCGTGCGCTGGGCCACCATCACGAGCCCGGTCAGGCTCTGCGCGATGGTGTCGTGGATCTCGCGCGCGAGCCGGCCGCGCTCGGCGGCGACGCCGGCGTCGCGATGCATCGCCGCGAGCTGCCCCTGCGCGGCCTGGAGGTCGGCGAGCAGCCTCGCGCGTTCCTCGCCGTACTCGGCGATGCGCGTGATCCAGAGGCCCAGCGCGATGCTGAACACGACCGACAGGGCGGCCACGGCCGCGCCGGTGGCGAGCCCCTCCCAGCCGAAGCGCACGGTGTAGCCGACCACGATGGCGACCGCGACGAGCACGTTGGCGACGATCGCGCTGCGCACCGACGGGGCGGTCGACCACACGAACGGGTAGAGGAATGCCTGGAGGATCGAGAACGTCGGATCGATCGACGTCCCGACCGCGAGCAGCACCGCGTACGCGACCGAGATCGCCAGGTGCTGCCCCGGGGGGACCACGGGCACGCACCGGCGGCCCCAGAGCAGGTGCACGAGCAGGAACACGCCGGCGACGATCCACGCGCCGACGTCGCGCGGCCCGTACGGGGGCTCGATGAGCGAGAGCGCGACGATCACGGCCGAGACCGTGATCGCCGCGGCATCCCACCACCGCACGTTCTGCATGGTGTCAGGCTCCCACAGCGCCCGCCCCGACGGCGCTCACGCGTCGCGCCGGATCCAGCGGAACGTGAGCCGGCTGACGACGAGCCCGATGACGAGCCACGCGATCAGCACGACCGCGACCCAGCCGAGGTTCCACGCCTCGTGCTGCTCGAGCACCGCGAAGTCCTCGGGCAGGAACACCGAGCGCATGCCCTGCGCCATCCATTTCAGGGGGAAGAGGCTCGCGATGTTCTGCATCCAGTCGGGCAGCGCGTAGAACTGCAGGTACACGCCCGAGATGAACTGCAGCACGAGCATGATCGGCACGACCACGGCGCTCGCCGACTTGCCCGAGCGCGGCACCGACGACAGCGCGATGCCGAGCAGCGCGGAGGTGCCGATGCCGAGGACGAACACCCACGCGAAGGTCATCCAGGCCTCGGGCTCGGTCGGCAGGGCGATGCCGAACACGGTGCCGGCCGCGAGCAGCAGGAGCGCCGCCTGGAACGTGCCCGTGACGAACACCTGCCCGATCTTGCCGAGGAAGTACGACACCGGTGAGAGCGGCGTGCCGCCCAGGCGCTTGAGCGTGCCGTCCGACTTCTCGCCGGCGATGTCGACGGCGAGGTTCTGCACGCCCGAGAGCAGCATGCCCGCGGCGAGCATGCCCGGCAGGTAGTAGGCGCCGACCGAGATCGACTCCGTTCCCGGTCCGGCCGAGATCTCGCCGGCTGCGCTGAACGCGGCGGTGAAGATGCCCAGCATGATGAGCGGGAAGAGGAACGTGAAGAACACGGTGTCGGCCGAGCGGAAGTAGCCGCGCACCTCGTGTCCGATGCGGGCGAGTCCCACGGCGAGGCGGCCGGGCCGGGCGGCGCCCGCTCCGGTGCGGGGCGAGCGGATGTCGCGTCGCGCGCTCGCGGCGGTAGTCGTCGTGGTGCTCATGCGAGCGCCTCCTTCTCGTCGGGGGCGACGGCTCCGGCCGCGCCCACCAGGTCCAGGTAGATGTCCTCGAGGCTCGGGCGGATGACCTCGAGCCCGTCCGGTTCGCCGCCGAGGTCGCGGGCGACGGATGCCACGAACCCCGCGGGCCGTTCGGTGCGCGCCTCGCGCGGGGTGCCGTCGGCGTCGCGCCAGCGCACGAGCGGGATGCGCGCGTCGGCGCCGCCGAGCTCGTCGATCGGCGCCACGTCGACGAGGCGTCCGCCGACGATCACGCCCGCGCGGTCGCCGAGCTGCGCCGCCTCGTCGAGGTAGTGGGTCGTGAGAAGGATGGTGGTGCCCTCGTGCTTCAGCGAACGGATCAGGTGCCAGAACTCGCGCCGCGCCTCCGGGTCGAAGCCCGTCGTGGGCTCGTCGAGGAACAGCAGCTCCGGACGGCCGATGATGCCGAGCGCGACGTCCACCCGCCGGCGCTGGCCGCCCGACAGCTTGGCGATGCGCGTGCGTGCCTTGGACTCGAGGCCGACGGCCGCGATCACCTCGTCGACGCCGCGCGGATCCGGGTAGAACCGCGCGAAGTGCGCGAGCTGCTCCCGAACCGTGTACTGCCCGGGCTCGGACGCCGACTGCAGCACGATGCCGAGCCGCGCCTTCCAGTCGAGTCCGCCGCGTGCGGGATCGACGCCGAGTACCGTGACCTCGCCGCCGGTTCGCATCCGGTAGCCCTCTAGGATCTCGATCGCCGTCGACTTGCCCGCCCCGTTCGGGCCGAGCAGTGCGAAGGTCTCGCCGCGCTCGATGTCGAGGTCGATGTCGTCGACCGCGGCCGTGTCGCCGTAGTCCTTGCGGAGCCCGCGGATGCGGACCGCCGGCGCCGCGTCGGAAGTGATGTCGTCCATGCCACACAGCCTGCCCCTCGGCGAGCGCTCGCGGCAGCCGTGGTCCGGTCGATTTCCGCCTCCACCGATCGGTGGATGGCGCGGACGGTGCAGCTACCGGCCGGGCGGGGGCGCGAGCTCGGCGAGACGGCGCTCGAGGAAGCGGCGCTCGGGGGTGGTGGGCGCGAGCGCGATCGCCTTGCGGTAGCGGGCGGCCGCGGCATCCGTCTCGCCCAGCCGCCGGTGCAGGTCGGCCTGAGCGGCGGGCAGCAGGTGGTAGCCGTCGAGCCGGCCGGATGCCTCGACCAGCGCGAGCTCGTCGAGGCCGTGTCGCGGGCCGAAGGCCATGCCGTGCGCGATCGCGCGGTTCAGGGCGACGAACGGCGAGTCGGCGAGCATCGCGAGCGCGTCGTACCGCGCGGCGATCGCGGGCCAGTCGGTGTCGTCGGCGGTGCGGGCGCGGGCGTGGACGGCCTGGATCTCGGCCTGCAGGCGGTACGGGCCGGGCGGCTCGCCGCCGGGCTGAGCGCCGCCGCGTCGGTCGAGGAGGGCGAGCCCCTCGGCGACCTCGGCGGCATCCCACCGCGAGCGGTCCTGTTCCGGAAGCGGCACGAGGTCGCCCGACGCGTCGGCGCGGGCGGCTGAGCGCGCATGCTGCAGGAGCAGCATGGCGAGCAGCGCCCTCGCCTCGTCGGCGTCCGGGAGGAGCGCGACGACCAGGCGGGTCAGCCGGATCGCCTCGGCGGCGAGGTCGAGGCGCTGCAGCGTGTCGCCGCGCGACGCGAGGTACCCCTCGTTGGCGATGAGGTACAGCACGGCGAGCACGCCGTCGAGACGCTCGGGCAGCAGGTCGGGGGTCGGCACCCGGTAGGGGATGCCGGCGTGCCGGATCTTCCGCTTGGCCCGTGAGATGCGCTGCCCCATGGTCGCTTCCGGCACGAGGAACGCGCGCGCGATCTCGCCGGTGTCCAGCCCACCGACCGTGCGAAGCGTCAGGGCCACGCGCGACTCCAGGGGCAGCGCCGGGTGCGCGCATGTGAAGATCAGCCGGAGTCGATCATCGCGGTCGAGACCGTCCTCGGCGACCACGTCGGCCGGGTCCGAGGGACCGTGCGCCCGGCCGGAGACGTCCTCCATCGCCATCCACTCCCTGACCTTCTCGGCCTCGACGCCGCGGCGGCGCAGCCGATCGAGCGCGAGGTTGCGCGCGGCCGTCGTGAGCCAGGCGCCCGGATTGCGCGGCACGCCGTCGCGCGGCCACGTGTGCGCGGCTCGCTCGAACGCGGCGGCGGCGGCCTCCTCGGCGACGTCCCAGTCGCCCGTGACCCGGATGAGCGTCGCGACGACGCGCGCCCACTCGGACCGGTGCGACTCCCGGAGCGCGGCGGCGACCTCGGGCGCGAGCGGGGCCGACCCGCCCGCACCCGGCGTCGCGCCATCCCCGTCGATCGTCAGAGGGCGGCCCCAGCCAGTGCTTCGGCGGCCACCGGCTCGAGGCGGACGCCCCGGTCGGCCGACTCGCGCTCGGCTCGTGCCACCTGGTCCTCGTGCACGTCGAACGGCCAGAGCGGTCGCAGTTCGATCGCCCCGCCACGGGCCATCGGATGCTTCGCCGCGACCTCGATCGCCTCCGCGAGGTCCTCGACCTCGATGAGGTCGAACCCGGCGACCCACTCCTTGGCCTCGGCGAACCCGCCGTCGGTCACGAGCACCTCGCCGTGGCGCCGGCGGACGAACGTTGCGTCGCCCGGGCGGCGCAGCACCTCGCCGAACTGCCGGACGCCGCGACCGTCCATCTCCTGCACCCACGCCTCGGGATCGTCGTCCTCGGACGCTTCGGCCGCGGCCGGGGGACGCGCGCCCGCCGGTTCGGCGACGACGAGCATGAGGTACCGCCGCGCGCGCACCGGTCGCTCGGTGAAGTCCGCCGGCACGACCCGCGCGCCGGGCTCGGCGTCCGGCCACTGCACGAACGGCCGGATCTCGACGCGTCCGAACGAGGCCACCGGATGCCTCGACGCGATGTCGATGGCCTCGTCGAGGTCGCGCGCGTCGATGATGTCGAAGCCGCCGATCGCCTCCTTCGCCTCGGAGAAGGGCCCGTCGACGACGAGCACCTCGCCGCCGCGGACGCGGACGGTCGTGGCGTCCTGCTCGGGACGCAGCCGTTCGCCGTATTCGTAGACGCCACGAGCCTCGACGTCGTCGACCCAGTCGCCGATGTGGTCGTCGCCGGGCACGTAGGGGAGTGCGTCGTCGCCCTGCGCGTAGAACAGCACGTATTCCATGGGGAATCCTTCCTCTCGGTCACGCTACGCAGGTACGACGAACGGGGAAACCCGATTTCGACACTCGGAAGCCCGCATGTGATCGGGAGACGGAATCTCCTTCGCGAATCGGGTGGAAAGGAATCCGCCGGATACCTTTCCACCGGTTCTGCGACAGGATGCCGAGTCGAGACGGGTGAATGCCGCGGCGGTCGAGTGGCCACGAGGCAAAGTCGGGCGGTCGAGGGTCCGTGAGGTGGCGCGTCGAGACCTCATCCTTGTCTCAGTACGCGTCTGCGGCGCTCCTCGACCACCGATGCTCAGGCGCCGACGAGCAGGCGAGGGTGCTGCGCCTCGACGACGTTGGGGTGCGCGCGCAGCCGGCTCTTCAGCCAGTTCTCGCCGAAGACGGCGTGCAGCGGGTTCGCCGGATCCTGGGTGACGCCCGGTGCCTCGGCCGCGAGGGCCGGCGGCAGGTCGATGGTCGGGACCGTCGCGTCGAGCGCCGGACCATGGAAGTACGGGATCGAGATGCGCTCGGTGCCGGGGTCGGGGGAGACGACGCGGTGCAGCGTCGCCTTGAGGTACCCGTTCGTGGCGATCTCGAGCAGCTCGCCGATGTTCACGATGAACGCGCCCGAGGGCGCGACGACGTCGATCCACTCGCCGTCCTTCTCGACCTGCAGGCCGGCCTTGCCGTCTTCGACCGAGAGCAGCGTGAGCACGCCGAGGTCCTTGTGCGCGCCGACGCCCTGTGCGGGCTGCTCCGACGCGACCCCCGGGTATCGCACGATCTTCATGTACGGTGACGGCTCCGCGAACGCGGCGTCGAAGGTGTCGGATGGCGCGCCGAGCGCCTCGGCCCAGGCGCGAAGCAGGCGCGTGCCGACCTCGTCGAGGCGCGCGATCCACTCCTCGGCGACCTCGCGAAGCTCGGGCAGCGCCGCCGGCCACAGGTTCGGGCCCTGCAGGACCCAGTAGTCGGGGGTGCCGACGCCCATCGGCACGGCGGGGCGCTCGGCGCCGATGTCGATCTGCTCGCGGATGTCGACGCGGCCGAGCGTGCGCTCGCCGCCCATGCGCGTGTAGCCCCGGAAGTGCGGGCTCTTCACGTTCTCGATCGCGACCTTGTGCGACTCGGGCAGCGCGAAGAAGGCGCGGGCCGCCGCGTACGCGCGCTCGACGAGCTCGGCCGGGACGCCGTGGCCGATCAGCGAGAAGAAGCCCACCTCATGGGTCGCGCGCCGCAGGTCGTCGCGGAACTGCGCCTGCTGTTCGGCGGTGCCGTTGAGGAGGGAGAGGTCGAGGACGGGGATGCCGGACATGTGCTGGTCCTTTCGAGGGTGCCGGGATGGTGCGCCGACGGTGCGGCGGCCCCGGCATCCGTGAACGTCGGCTGCGTGCCATCCGATTCGACAGATGTCTCGATGCGGATGGTGCGGAGCTGACGCGGACGCGTCGGATGCGGCGTGAGCCAGGGGCTGCGGTCGGCGGCGCGTGAGGAATCGCGCCCTGGGATCGTCGGGGAGACGATCGCCTAGCGGCGACAGCAGCGACAGGTGATGGTGCTCACGATGACGCACACGCTAGCACGCGCGGGCGCGGCATCCGAAACCCCAGTTCGGGCGGCACCCTCGGGTCAGGCGGGCAGTACGAGCGAGACGGCGATCGCCACCATGACGACCGCGATGATGCCGTCGAGGACGCGCCACGCGCGGGGGCTCGCCAGCACGCCGCCGAGCAGCCGGGCGCCGTACGCCAGCGAGAAGAACCAGGCGACGCTCGCGAGCATCGCCCCCGCGGCGAAGACCCAGCGCTGGTCGCCGTGCGTGGCGCCGACCGACCCGAGCAGGATCACCGTGTCGAGGTACACGTGCGGGTTGAGCCACGTGAGCGCGAGGCAGGTGAGCACCACGGGAAGAAGTGCGGGTCGAGGAGCCGCGAAGCGGCGTCTCGAAACCCCATCGGTCGACGTCTCGAGCCGCGCCACGGATTCACCTCGACCCGCAGCGACCGGCACCGGGGTCTCGAGGCGCGCCTTCGGCGCTCCTCGACCGCCAGGCTCGTCGGCGTCGACTCGCAGGCCCGACTCGCCCCCTCGAACCGCACGCCGCGCCGCGAGCAGTCCGTATCCCACGAGGAACGCCGCGCCGGCCCAGCGCGCGACGCCGACCAGCCACGGCGCTGCCTGCAGCGCCGCGCCCATTCCGCCGACACCCGCGGCGATGAGCACCGCGTCGGAGACCGCGCAGATCGCCGCGACGACGAGCACATGCTCGCGCCGGATGCCCTGGCGCAGCACGAACACGTTCTGCGCGCCGATCGCGACGATCAGCGAGAAGCCGAGGCCGAGGCCGGCGACGAGCACGGTGAGGTCCATGCGATCGAGGCTAGGCAGCGCGGATCATGAATTCCAGCTCAGGATTCTTCATCGGCATTAGCATCACTTCATGAAGATCCCGCTCGACCTCGCCCGCACCCTTGCGGCGGTCGTCGACGCCGGCACGTTCGAGGCGGCGGCCGCCGACCTCAGCGTGACTCCCTCGGCGGTGTCGCAGCGCGTCAAGCAGCTCGAGCAGCGACTGGGCCGCGTCCTCGTGGTGCGGTCGAAGCCCGTCCGGGTCACGGAGGCGGGCGCGGCGGTAGTCCGGCTGGCGCGCCAGCTCGCGCTGCTCGAGCACGACGCGCTCGCCGCGTTCGGCGGCGGCGACGCGACATCCGCTCGCCCCACGACCGTGCCGCTCGCCGTCAACGCGGATTCGCTCGGCACGTGGTTCCTACCCGCGCTCGCCCGGATCACCGAGCGGCACCCGGTGGTGTTCGACCTGCACCGCCACGACCAGGACTTCACCGCCGAGCTGCTCGAGTCGGGCTCGGTCATGGGCGCCGTCACCTCGCAGGCGACGCCGGTCGCCGGTTGCCTCGTGCGCCCGCTCGGGGTGATGCGCTACACGGCGGTCGCGACGCCGGGCTGGGTCGCCCGCTGGTGTGCCGGCGGCGTAGACGTGGACGCGCTCGCGGTCGCGCCGCGCGTCGACTTCGACCGGCGCGACGACCTGCAGGCCGAATACCTCCGGCGTCTCGGCGTGGATGGCGCGGAGCCGCCGCGTCACTACGTCCCGGCGTCGAACGACTTCGCGACCGCCGTCAAGCTCGGGCTCGGCTGGGGACTCCTTCCCGGGTTCCAGTCCGACGCGGAGCTCGCGCGCGGCGAGCTGGTGCCGCTCGGCGGGCCACCGGTCGACGTGCCGCTCTACTGGCAGCAGTGGAACCTCGGCTCGCCACTGCTCGACGCGATCGCCGACGGCATCACGCGCGACGCGCGCTCGGCGCTCGCGCCGGCGGCCTAGAGATTCTGCCCGATGTCCCAGAGGCGGTCGGGGCGGCCGTCGATCGCCTCCGATACGGCGAGCGCCTGGTCGTCGGAGAGCGACGCGACGTAGTCGATCACGCCGCGACCCACGCCCAGCGCGCGCACCTCGTGCCGACCCGGCACCGGCACGCCGTCGGGAGCTTCTACGCGCAGCTGCTCGTACCCGGCACTCGCGATCTCGACGAGCTCCTTGAGGCGCTGCGGCACGCGGTCGCGGTCGTCCTCGTCGCGGATCCAGGCGGTCAGTCCCTTGACGGCGCGCGTCAGCACGCGGCTCAGGCCGCGCTGGTACATCACGATGTCGGAGCGATCGAGGATGAAGTGCCGGTGCACGAACTTGAGGATCTCGACCTCGTGCCAGGCGAGCCCGTCGAGCGTCACGAGTCCGGCACGGACGACCCCGTCGGGTGTCGGGACGACCGAGGACTGCAGGTGCGTGATCCACCGGTTCGTGAACGACGACAGTGCGCGCTCGGACGCGATCGAGCCGTCGAACGGGCTCGCGAGCAGGCCGTCGACCAGGTCGTCGGCGACCACGCCGACGGCCGCACGGAACGTCTCGTCGTCGGCCATCCACGGGTCGCTCGACGTGAGCTTGCGGCGGAGCGTCTCGAGCGCACTGCCGGGTGGCGCCGACCGCCCGATGAGCTCATCGGGCGCGAGCTCGCCGAGCTGCAGGCTCGACTCGATCCATCCGCGGAACTCGCGGGCGACCGCGCCCTGGCTGAGCAGGCCCGCGCGGTGGAAGTCGTCGACGTCGTGGATCGAGTAGGCGATGTCGTCCGCGATATCCATGACCGAGCACTCGAGCGACTGCCGCAGCGGCGGGTGACCGCGGCGCGCCTCCTCGAGGTCGGCCGCGTCGATGCCGTAGGCCGAGTACTTGGGCACCTCGATGCCCTCGGCCGTGCGGCGCAGTCCGCGGGGAAGGGGCCCGTCGCCGAGCGCGTCGATGTCGAGGTACCTCGTCCACGGGTACTTCGCCACCGCCGTGCGGACCGCCGCCGTGAGGTTGAGCCCGCGCGGCGCGGCCTCGCTGACGTCGAGCGCGGTGATGATCCGGTAGCTCTGCGCATTGCCCTCGAAGCCGTCGCTCAGGCCGAGGGTGTCGCGCGCGAGCCGGTCGAGCACGCGCTCGCCGAGATGCCCGAACGGCGGGTGGCCGAGGTCGTGCGCGCTCGCCGCCGCCTGCACGACCACCGCATCGCACCCGTTCCGGAGGGCGAACTCCCGGTGCGGCGACGCGGCATCGGTGAGCGACACGGCGATCGCGCGTGCGACCGCCGTGACCTTGATCGAGTGCGTCAGTCGATTGTGGATGAGCGGCCCCGCGCCGGGTTGCGCGATCACCTGCGTCACGGCCGACAACCGCGAGAAGTACGGCGAGAAGCGGATGCGCTCGAGGTCGAGGCGGAACTGCGAGTGCTCGCCGATGACGTCGGCGCTGCTGCGCGGCTCGTGCACCACGCGGGACGCGCGATCCATGCGCGGGCTCCCGATCAGGCGAACAGGCGCTGCAGGCGCTGGACACCCTCGAGCAGGGGCGCGTCGCCGAGCGCGTAGCTGAAGCGCAGGAACCCGCTCGGGCCGAACGCCTCGCCGGGCACCGCCGCGACCTCGGCCTGCTCGAGCATGAGGTCGGCGAGCTGGAGCGAGGTGGTCGGAGTGACGCCGCCCCACTCGCGACCGAGCAGCCCCGAGACATCCGGGTACACGTAGAAGGCGCCCTGCGGAACCGGAACCGACATGCCGTCGATCTTCGACAGCTCGGCGACGATCGTGCGACGGCGGCGGTCGAACGCCCGGCGCATCTCCTCGACGGCGTCCTGCGGTCCCGTGAGCGCGGCGATGCCGGCGCGCTGCGAGATGTTCGACACGTTCGACGAGAGGTGCGACTGCAGATTCGCGGCGCCCTTGATCACGTCGGCCGGGCCCACCATCCAGCCGAGGCGCCATCCGGTCATCGCGTAGGTCTTCGCGACGCCGTTGACGAGGATCGCCTGCTCGGCCAGCCCGGGCACCGCCTCGACGATCGACAGTGCGCGCGGCGGGGCGGCCGACTCGTCGTCGGCGTAGGTGAGGTTCTGGTAGATCTCGTCGGAGATCACCCAGATGCCGTGCTCGAGCGCCCATTCTCCGATCGCCTTCACCTGCTCGGGCGGATAGACCGCGCCCGTCGGGTTGGACGGCGAGACGAACAGCAGGGCCCGGGTGCGCTCGGTGCGTGCGGCCTCGAGCTGCTCGACGGTGACGAGGTAGCCCTGGTCGCTGCCCGCGAACACGTCGACCTGGCGACCGCCCGCGAGCTTGATCGCCTCGGGGTAGGTGGTCCAGTACGGCGTGGGCACGAGCACCTCGTCGCCGTCGTCGAGCAGCACCTGGAACGCCTGGTAGACGGCCTGCTTGCCGCCGTTCGTGACGACGACCTGGCCGGCGCCGACCTCGAGGCCGGAGTCGCGCAGCGTCTTCGCGGCGATCGCCTCGCGCAGCTCGGGCAGGCCGGCGGCCGGGGTGTAGCGGTGGTTCTTCGGGTCGCGGACCGCCTCGAGCGCTGCCTCGACGATGTGCTGCGGCGTGGGGAAGTCGGGCTCGCCCGCGGCGTACGAGATGACCGGCCGGCCCCCGGCCTGGAGGGACTTCGCCTTGGCATCGACCTTCAGGGTCGCGGACTCGGCGATGGCGGAGATGCGGGCGGAGAGACGGCGCTGATCGGTCACGGCCTCCAGCCTAGGACGCGGCATCCCAGCGTGTCAGTCGCGCGATTCGCGACATCGCTCGGAATCGTACGGATCGTCCGAGGTGCGATCGAGGGAGCCGACGGTGGCCGGGCACCCGGCGCGCGCTCGAAAGCACGGAAGGGCGCCGCGGCGGTTCCCCAGGCCGCGGCGCCGGCGCCCGCCCCCACGGGCGCGCCCTCGTCGTCAGGCGTCCCTGACTGCGAGCTCCTTGCCGTGCACCGTCAATGCATAGATGACGAGGATGTCGAGCGTGATGACGATGAGCGACCACCAGGGCTGCTCCGTCAGGAGGAAGAGATGGCTGACGGCATTGATGCCCGCGAGGATGACCGCCACCACGCGTGCCCACGTCGCACCCGTGAACAACGCGAGCGCGACCAGGATCAGCACGATGCCGAAGATCAGGTGCCACCATCCCCAGCCCGAGACGTCGAAGAGGAACAGGCCCTCCTCCGTCGCCACGAAGTACGCGCTCCCCGGCTGCAGGATCGCGATGAGGCCGTAGATCGCGTCGATGGCGCCGGCGATGATCAGGATGGTGCCGGCGAACCAGCCCCAGCCGACCCATCCGGTCACGCGGGGAGTCTCAGTCGTCATGTGGCGGTGCTCCTCTCTCTGCGGCGGCCGCTGCGGGGCGCGACGACCCTGCCGATGGCGCACACGGTACGCCTGGCGGAGAGCGCGGGGTGGGCCATACGTCCCGTGCATCCGACGCGCGGTGCCGCCCGAAGTGGGACGATCGTCCCACTCGTGTTACGCTGCGCCGCGTGATGACGCACCCCCGGCGACGGCCCCTGCGCGTCGGGGTCGCGATCCTGGTCCTGCTCGCGCTCGGCGCGGGCCTCGCCGTACTGCTCACCGATGCGCTCGGCATCCGGTCCGAATCCGCCGACGTCCCGGCCGAGACCGCGTCCGTCGCGGAGGTGGCGCCGACCGCCCTGCCGCCTCGGTTCACCGAAATCGATGCGCCCGAACTCCCGCGCGTGCACGCAGCGGTCGACGAACTGGAAGCGGCAGTCGCCGCCGCGTCCGGGACCGCGGGCAGTGCGACGCTCCGAGTCCGGTTGGCTCCTGAGCCGACGCCCTCCGACCCGGCCGATCCGACCGACGAGTCGTACGTGCTAAGGGGAACGCCCGACGCGCTGGAGATCCTCGCCGCGAGCGAGGCGGGCGCCGTGCGCGGCGTCTACGACCTCGCGGCCGCGGTGCGCGACGGCCGCCCGGTCGCCGAGCGACTCGGCGACACCGTCGAGTCGCGACTGCCCTTCCGCATGGCCGACCTCGGCGCGGTCGGGGTCGCCGTCGACGAGGCGGCCTGGGCGGCGGGCGACGACTACTCGCACAACTCGAAAGCGTTCGAGGACGTCATCCTGCCGGACGCGCCCTACATCGACGAGGGCGCGCTCGCGGTCGCACGCGACGAGTTCGACGCGTACGTCGCGCACCTGCTCGCCGAGGGCTACACCGCGGTCACCGTGCCGGGGCTGCTCGAGTACCTCACGTTCTCCGACGTCGGCGACGGCAGCGAGGTGTACGGGTCCGACGACGAGCACGTCGCCCGGGCGCTCGCGATGCGCGAGGCGTTCGGCCCGATGTGGGAGTCGGCGCACGACGCCGGTCTGCAGGTCTTCCTCCGCACCGACATGCTCGTGGTCACCACGCCGCTCGAGGAGTACCTCGAGGAGCGGTTCGGCGGTCTCGCCACAGACGACCCGGAGTTCTGGGGCGTCTACGCGGCCGGACTCGACGAGCTCTACCGCGAGATGCCCTACCTCGATGGCGTGCTCATCCGGATCGGCGAAGCCGGGCAGGTGTACGACCTGCCCGAATGGGACTACCGCAGCGAACTGGCCGTCACAACCGTCGACGCCGTGCGTGCGATGCTCACGACGCTGCTCGCCCAGGCCGAACGGGCCGATCGCGAGCTCATCTTCCGCACCTGGAGCGTGGGCGTCGGCGCCGTCGGCGACATGCACACGAACCCCGACTCCTACCGGGCGGTGCTCGACGGCATCGACTCCGACCGCCTCATCGTGTCGACCAAGTACTCGCTCGGCGATTTCTACAGCCACCTGCCGATCAACGACACGCTCGAGATCGGCGACCACCGCCGCATCATCGAGTTCCAGAGCCGTCGCGAGTTCGAGAACTTCGGCGCGTTCCCGAACGACCTCGGCCCGCTCTACGCGCACGCGTTCGACCGCCTGCTCGCGGCCAACCCACACATCGAAGGCATCTGGACCTGGACCCAGGACGGCGGGCCGTGGCGGGCCGGACCGCTCTCGCTCGAGCTCAAGGCGGGCCTCTGGCAGCTCGCCGAGCTCAACACCGAGCTCGCGGTCCGGCTCGCGCGCGATCCCTCACTGGACCCGGCGGCGATCACCGCCGACTGGGCCAGGCGCTGGTTCTCGGACGACCCGGACACCGTTCGCGCGATCTCGGCGGCCATGGCGTCGTCGCGCGAGGCGATCACGGACGGGCTCTACATCGGTCCGTTCGCCGACCGGCGCGTGTTCGCGATCGGCCTCGAGCCGCCGCCCATGATGTGGATCTTCGAGTGGGACATCCTCACGGGCGACAGCGCCTCGCTCGACGTGATCTACGAGATCTCGCGCGACGACCTCGACGAGGCGATCGCGGGCGGCGACCGCGCACTCGACGCGGTCGGCCGCATGCGCGAGGGCATCGCCGCGACGGATGCCGCGACCTGGCGGGATCCCGCACTGCACCGGGCCTTGCTCGACACGCTCGACTACGAGGCATCGACGCTCGGCATGCTCGCCGAGTACCGCGAGATGGTGCTGCGGAAGGCGCAGTGGCACGACACTCGCTCGCCCGAGGCGTTCGCCGCGTGGGATGCCGCGCGCGCGGCGTTCCTCGAGCGCGCCGAGTCTCACGAGGCGGCGTACGCGAACGACCCCTACCTGCCCGCCTACAACCTGACGGCCGCCCGGCTCGGGCTCGACCGCGCCGAGCGGGACCCCGGGATGGCGTGGGCCTCCGGGGCGCTGCTCGCCGTCGTGGTCGCATGGCTGGCCTTCGGCGCCACGGCGCGCGCCCCGCGGATCGCCCGCTGGCCGGGGGCTCGCGCGGCGCGGGCGCTGTGGATCGGCGGGACGCGTCCGTGGCGGGCGGCGGAGGTCGCCGTGTCGCTCCGGGCGAGCGACCGGGTGCTGCTCGTCGCGGTGCCTGCGCTCGCGCTCGTGCTGAGCCGTGCAATCCTGACCTGGTTCGCGGCACCGGCGCACCTGGTGGCCACGCTCGGGGCGTGGGTCGTGTTCGCCGTGGTGCTCGCGGTCGTGGCGGCGGTCGCGCGAGTGCCGTGGACGCCGCTCGCCGCTGCGGTCGGCGGGGCGGCGCTGCTGCGCGTCGCACTCCTCTCGGCGGTGCTCGTGCCGAGCGGTCCGGGCGGGTACTGGTTCGGCTTCTGGACCGATCCCGCGGCGCGGTCGGCCTACGTGACCGTGGCCTTCGCCCTGTTCGCGTGGGTGCTCGTGGCCGGTGCATGGGCGCTCGCCGCCCAGGTCGGCACGCGACGTGCCATCGGGGCGGTCGCCCTCGCCGCCGGCAGCGCGCTCGCGTCGATCGCGACCCTCGTCGGCGCCATCGGCCTCGAGCGCGCGCTGACCGCGTGGAACGACCAGATGGCGCTCCTGCCCTGGGGCCTGTCGCGCATCCTCGGCATCACGGTGTACCTCGACATTCCCGCGGATGCGCCGTGGTGGATCGCGGCGGCGGGCGCGATCGGCGCCCTCGGCGGCCTCGCGATGCTCCTCTTCCGCGGGCGTGCGCGGGGGAGCCGGCCCGGTTTGGCGCACCCCACGGCGTCGCATACACTTGGTGAGGTTGTTGAAGTCGACCAAGATCGATCGCGCCTTCCGGCGGGGTGAACCTCGCGGAACGGGCGTCCGGCAGGTGGCTTCGACCCTGTGATCCGGCGCCGCCGGGTCGCATAGGGCGGTGGCTCAATTGGTAGAGCAGCGGTCTCCAAAACCGCAGGTTGCAGGTTCGAGTCCTGTCCGCCCTGCGAGTCGGCCGGCGATGGCCGGCCCATGAAAGGTGTACGAGGTGGCCCGGAAAGTACTCGACGAGCCCAGCGAGGACGTCGTCGCCAATGCCAAGCGCGAGCGCGCGGCACGGCGCAACCCCTTCGCCAGGATCGCCCTGTTCATCCGGCAGGTCTTCGGCGAGCTGAAGAAGGTCGTCACGCCCACCCGCCGGGAGCTGTTCAGTTTCACCACGGTGGTCCTGGTCTTCGTCGTCATCATGATGGCGATCGTCTACGGCCTCGACCAGCTGTTCAGCCTCCTGGTCGTGTACGTCTTCGGTACGCCGGGGGTCTGATCGGGCCGTCGGCCCGCACCCGCCGCGCGAACCCGCGGCACGGCAGCAGAGAAGGATTGAGGAACAGTGACCAGGAACGAGCGCGAGGACGTCGACTGGGCCACCGCCGCTGAGCAGTCGTCCGAGGTCGAAGAGGCCCAGGAGGGCGGCACCCAGGAGCACGACGAGGACTCGGTCGAGCCGGCCGAGCACCGTGCGGTGCACGTCGTCGACGACGAGGGCAACGACATCGACCTCGACGCCGTACTCGACTCGCTCGCTGAGGCGACCGACCCCGAGGCCGACGCCGTCGTCGACGACGCCCTCGAGATCGACTCCGCCGAAGAGGCCGAGGCCGCCTTCGAGGCGGTCGTCGAAGAAGACGAGGAGCACGACCCGTACGACGCGTTCCGGAACGAGCTGCGGTTCCTCCCGGGCAAGTGGTACGTCGTCCACTCCTACGCCGGATTCGAGCGCCGCGTGAAGGCGAACATCGAGCAGCGTCGCGAGACCATGGCGATGGCCGACTTCATCCACCAGGTCGAGGTCCCCATGGAGGACGTCGTCGAGATCAAGAACGGCCAGCGCAAGATGGTCACGCGCGTGCGCGTGCCCGGCTACGTGCTCGTCCGCATGGACCTCAACGAGGAGAGCTGGTCGGTCATCCGCCACACTCCGGGCGTCACCGGCTTCGTTGGCAACGCCCACAACCCGACGCCGCTGCGCTTCGAAGAGGCCTTCAACATGCTGAAGAGCCTCGTCGACATCAAGGACGTCGCGCCCGCCAAGGGTGCGAAGGGCGCCGCCGCCGGCGGGGCCGCCCGCCAGATCCCCGCCGAGGTCGACTTCGAGATCGGCGAGACCATCACGATCAAGGACGGCTCGTTCGCGGGCCTGCCCGGCACGATCAACGAGATCAAGCCCGAGAGCGGCAAGCTCACCGTGCTGGTCTCGCTGTTCGAGCGCGAGACCCCGGTCGAGCTCAGCTTCGACCAGGTCACCAAGCTCTAAACCGCATACAGCCAGCGCGCAGCGACCCTCCGGTATCATCGGAGGGTTGTGCTGCGTCCAGGCAGTACTGGATCAACAGCACACAGACCACCGCAGCCCGGATCCGCCGGAACTGCGGGAGAGTGCCCCGGCCCATTCGACCGGGCGTTCGACACAGGAAGAGAGAAATCATGGCACCGAAGAAGAAGGTCACTGGTCTGATCAAGCTTCAGATCAAGGCCGGCGCCGCCAACCCCGCCCCGCCGATCGGTCCGGCGCTGGGTCAGCACGGCGTCAACATCATGGAGTTCTGCAAGGCGTACAACGCCGCGACCGAGGCCCAGCGCGGCAACGTCATCCCGGTCGAGATCACCGTCTACGAGGACCGCTCGTTCACGTTCGTCCTGAAGACCCCGCCCGCCGCCGAGCTCATCAAGAAGGCCGCCGGCGTCGCCAAGGGCTCGGGCGTCCCGCACACCACCAAGGTGGGCAAGATCACGCAGGCCCAGGTCCGCGAGATCGCCGAGTCCAAGATGGTCGACCTCAACGCCAACGACATCGACGCCGCGTCGAAGATCATCGCCGGCACCGCTCGCTCGATGGGCATCACGGTCGAATAAGGCCCGAGCGGATGCCGCGGCATCCGTCACCACAGAACTCTCATCCGTGGCAGCGCCCGCCAGGCGCGATGACCACACTCTCTCAAGGAGAACCAACATGGCACAGAAGTCCAAGGCCTACCGGGCCGCGGCCGAGAAGATCGAGGCCGGCAAGTACTACACCCCCACCGACGCGGTCGCCCTCGCGAAGCAGACCGGCTCGGCGAAGTTCGACTCGACCGTCGAGGTCGCGCTGAAGCTCGGCGTCGACCCCCGCAAGGCCGACCAGATGGTGCGCGGCACCGTCATCCTGCCGCACGGCACCGGCAAGACCGCGCGCGTCATCGTGTTCGCTACCGGCCCGGCCGCCGAGGCCGCGATCGCCGCGGGCGCTGACGAGGTCGGCGGCGCCGAGCTCATCGAGAAGGTCGCCGGCGGCTACACCGCGTTCGACGCGGCCGTCGCCACGCCCGAGCTGATGGGCCAGGTCGGTCGTCTCGGCAAGGTGCTCGGCCCGCGCGGCCTCATGCCGAACCCCAAGACCGGCACCGTGACCCCCAACCCGGCCAAGGCCGTGGAAGACATCAAGGGCGGCAAGATCGAGTTCCGCGTCGACAAGCACGCCAACGTGCACTTCGTCGTCGGCAAGGCGTCGTTCTCGCAGGAGCAGCTCGACGAGAACCTCAAGACCGCCCTCGAGGAGGTCGTGCGCCTCAAGCCGTCGAGCGCCAAGGGCCGCTACATTCAGAAGGGCGCCGTGTCGACCACGTTCGGCCCGGGCATCCCGCTGGACGTCAACTCCATCTGATCTCGGTCCACCGAGACCTGAAGGGCCCGCCGGTTCGCCGGCGGGCCCTTCGTCGTCCTGCTCGAGCCGACGGGCTCGCGCTCGTGAGCGTCAGCCCTCCCCTTCGGGCTCGTCGTCGAGGTCGACTTCCTCGCCGGCGAGGTCGTTCTCGGCGTAGACCGGCTCCTGCTCCCGCGGCATGCCGCCCGTCGGGCCGTCGTTGCCGTCGCCGGGCCCCGGAAGCACCGTCTCGCCGGCCACGGCGTCGTTGGTCACCGTCTGCTTCGCCTCGAGGTCACCCTCGATGACGTCGTCTCCCGTGAATGCGTCGCGTGCGTCGCTCATGCTCCCGCGTCCTCCGCTCGTGCCTCGATCGGGCCGTCTTGGGGTACCCCGGCGGCACGCTCCGGCCGGGTGCCGTCGCCCGGGTCGGCCGGGTCCACCGGCGACCCGGCGTCCTGGTCGATCTCGACCGCCTCGTCCTCGTCGGTGATGGCACCGGTCTCGTCGGCGTCGATGACGCGGTGGGCGGTGCCGTGCAGGGCTGCGAGCTCGCGGCCCGCGTCGATCGCCTCCTCCTTCGTCCGGTAGCTCTGCGAGCGCTCCGGCTCGCCCACCACTCGGTTCACCCACTGTCCCCGCTTGGAAATGGTCTCCACATCGCCGTCGGCCATCGGTCCGCACCGTCCTTCCCTCGGGCCCGCAGCGATCGCGCGCGACCCGAGAGGCCAGTCAACGCCGGTGCGGGGCTCGGCGACAGTCGTTGACAGCACGCCGTTCGGCGGTCAGGATCAGCGGTCGTCGTCGAGGACGTCGCCGAAGTCGTCCTCGTCGACCGTGTCCTCGTCCTCCTCGTCGACTTCGGAGAGCCCCTCGCGCTCGAGCGCGTCGAGGTCCAACTCCTCGTCGGTGAGCACGTGCTCGCCCGCAACCGCGTCGTTGACCACCTGCTCGCGCCACAGCTCCTCGTCCTCACCGGCGGGGTCGTCGCCCCAGGCGTCGCTCATGGGTGCTCCTTCCGTTGGTCGAGCCGCCGCGCGGCGCTCGGGCCGCCGCGCCATCCGTCATCCCGTCACGCGAAATCCACGCTCGCCCGTCGGCTCGAGATCGGTCGTGCTGATGGACGTGACGTCCGCCCCCGGCGGACCGTCGTCGAGCCATCCCAGCATGGCGTCGACCGAGGACTCGTCGCCCTCGATCTCGGCCTCGACCGCACCGTCGGACCGGTTGCGGATCCACCCGGCCACGCCGAGGCGCTTGGCCTCGAGGAGCGCGCTGTAGCGGAATCCGACCGCCTGCACGCGGCCGTGGACGATGACGCGCTGCCGGATCATGCGACCCCCTCGTGATGAGGGTAGACCGCATGCGGGGGCGGCGCACGGATGCCGCGGCGTGCCGCGCGCGCGTACCATGACGCGCATGGGGGAGATGACGGACTACATCGCGGGCCTCGACGAGCCCGACCGCTCGGCGATGGCCGAGGTGCAGCGTGCGGCGCTCGATCTCGTGCCCGAGGCGGTCGAGGGCGTGAGCTACGGGATGCCCGCCTTGCGCTACCGCGATCGACCGCTGCTCTCGGTGATGCAGGCCAAGGGCCACATCGGCCTCTACCCCTTCAGTCCCGCCGTCGTGGATGCCGTCTCCGGCGAGCTCGGCGGGTACTCCTTCTCGAAGGGCACCATCCGCTTCACCGCCGACCATCCCCTGCCCGATGGGCTCGTCGATCGGATCGTGGCCCTGCGCCGCGACGAGATCGACGCGGCATCCGCCCGCTGAAGAGGCCCGACCGGCGGAGCGAGATGATCCAGTCCAGCACCATCGAGTCGGGCCGCGCCGCCGCGACGGAGCTGCGCTGGGCGGAGGCGTACGAGCGACTGTCCATCGCCGACGCCGACGGCGGTCTCGCGCCGCCCGACCTCGAGGTGCTCGCGACCGCGGCCCTGCTCCGCGGCGAGGGCCACGCCGCGCTCGACGTGATGACGAGGGCCCACGAAGCGTACGTCGTGCACGGCGACGTCGAGAGCGGAGCCCGAGCGGCGGCGTGGATCGCCGTCTACCAGATCGAGCTCGGCGAGTTCTCGCACAGCTTCGAGTGGATCCCGAGGGCTCGCCGGCTCCTGACCTCGCTCGCCGAACCGTCGACGTCGGTCGTGGGTCTCGCGATGGTGCCCACCACGGTCGCATCGATCGCGAGCGGAGACCACCTCGGCGCCGAGCGTCAGGCCATCGAGATCGAGGAGATCGCCGAGCGGTTCCGGGACCTCGACCTCGCGGCCATGGGAGCCTTCCTGCGCGGCTACTGCGTGCTCGAACTCGGCGACGACGGCGCGGGCTTTGCGCACATGGACCGAGCGGTCGCCGCGGTCGAGCACCGCGCGACGTCCCCGGTCTTCTCCGGCTTCATCCTGTGCACCGCGGTGGGCATGGCGCATATCGGGTTCGACCTCGCGCGAGTCGTCGCATGGACCGCGGTCCTCGACGACTGGTGCCGGGGCCAGCCGGAGCTCGTGGCGTACGACGGGCAGCGGCATGCCCTGCGTTCCGCGCTCCTCCGGTTGCAGGGCGCGTGGGACGAGGCGTCGACCGAGGCGGAGCTCGGGATGTCGCGTTTCCGGGCGGGCGACTACCGCGCCATGTGGGGGGCGCCGTACTGGTACGGCGAGCTCCAGCGGCTCCGCGGCGCATTGCACTCGGCCGCGGAGTCGTTCCGGCGGGCGGGTGAAGCCGCCTGGGATCCGCATCCGGGTGCCGCCATGCTCCTGCTCACCGAGGGGAAGGTCGAGCGCGCGCAGGAGCAGATCCGGCGCAGCGCTGCCGACGCGGACCGCTTCATGCGGCGGTACCGGCTCCCCGCCATGGTCGAGATCGAGATCGCGGCCGGAGACCTCGAGGCGTCGCGTCGGGCGCTCGCCGAACTGCGCGTGCGGGCCGGCTCGACCCCGTCGCCGATGCTCGCGACCGTGATCGCGTTCGCGACGGCGCAAGTGCGGCTCGCCGAGGGCGATGCCGCCGAGGCGCTCGTCGCGGGGGGCGAGGCGGGCAGCGGATGGCGCGAACTCGGCGTGCCCTACGAACTGGCTCGGAGTCGCGTGCTCCTCGGGCGGGCCCTCCGGGCGCTCGGCGAGGCAGAACGGGCGCGCGCCGAGTTCGAAGCGGCGCGCGCGGGATTCACCGAGCTCGGCGCCGTGCCTGCGCTCGTCGAACTCGACCGGATCATGGGTTCCGGGCGGGGCAGCGGCGCCCTCACCGACCGGGAGTTGGAGGTGCTCCGCCTCGTGTCGACCGGTCTCACCAACCGGGCGATCGCCGAGCGCCTCTCGCTCAGCGAGAAGACCGTGGCACGGCATCTCAGCAACATCTTCGCCAAGCTCGGCTTGTCGAGCCGCGCCGGAGCGACGGCCTACGCCTACGAGAACGGCCTCGTGTGAGCGGCCGCATAGGGTGTCGCCCAGGCTCGCGCGACGGCGGCGGCCCGCGATGACGGCATCCGACGCGCTCGACACCGGCCGCGCCGCATTCGCCGAACGACGTTGGGCGGAGGCGCACGAACGGCTCGCAGAGGCGGATTCGGCGGGCGGGATCAGTCCCGCGGACCTCGAGCTCCTCGCGACGGCGGCGTTCCTCCGCGGACGGGGCGAGGAGTGCGTCTCGGTGCTCACGCGGGCCCACGCCGCCTTCGCCTCCGCGGACGACGCCGAAGGTGCCGCCCGCACGGCCGCCTGGCTGGCCCTCTACCAGATCGAGCTCGGCGACCTCTCGCACAACTTCGAGTGGGTGCCTCGCGGTCTCCGACTCGCCGCAGCCGTCCGCGATTCGAGCTCCGTGATCGGCCTCGTCCGGCTCCCGCCGGCGATCGCGCAGCTCGCCAGCGGCGATCCGGTCGGGGCCGAGGCGCGCTTCCGCGAGATCGGCGACATCGCCGATCGGACGCAGGATCCCGCCCTCGCCGCCCTGGCGCTCTTCGGTCGCGGCATGTGCCTGACCGAGATCGACGACGGCGAGGCGGAGGGAATGGCCTGCCTCGACGCGGCGGCGGCGGCCGTCTCCGACGGGAAGGTCTCGCCGGTCGGCTCGGGCATCATCCTCAGCACGGTCGTCTCGGTCGCCCACACCGCATTCGACCTGACGCGAGCCATCGGGTGGACGAAGGTGCTCGACGACTGGTGCCGAGACCAGCCCGAGCTCGTGGCGTACAGCGGCCAACGGCACGCGCTCCGGGCGGCGCTCCTGCTCCTGCAGGGGGCGTGGGCGGAGGCCGCCGCCGCCGCGGAGCTCGCGATGGCGCGCCTCCGAGCGGGCGACTACCGTGCGGCGTTCGGGGCGCCGTACTGGTTCGGGGAGGTCCAGCGCCTGCTCGGGGCGTTCCACTCGGCCGCGGAGTCGTATCGGCGAGCCGGCGCGACGGCGTGGGACCCGCAACCGGGCTCCGCCCTCCTCGACCTCGCCGAGGGGAGGGTGTCGCGTGCGCGCGACGAGATCCGGCGCACCGCCTCCGCGGTCGGCGACTTCGCCCGTCGACACCTGCTCCCGGCGGTCGTCGAGATCGAGGTGGCGGCGGGTGAGACCGGCGCGGCACGAGCTGCCCTCCGCGACCTGCTTCGACTGGGCGCCTCGGCGTCGACGCCCATGTTCGCCGCCGTTCGTAGCCACGCCGAAGCGCAGGTCCTGCTCGCAGAGGGCGACGGAACCGGAGCACTCGAGGCGGCGCGGGCGGCCGCCGACGCGTGGCGCCGCATCGGCGCCCCGCACGAGACGGCGCGCAGCCGAGTGCTCGCCGGCCGAGCGCTGCACGTGCTCGGAGAGCCGACGCGAGCCCGCGCCGAGTTCGACGCGGCCCGAGCCGTCTTCCTGGAGCTCGGCGCCGATCCCGCGCTCGCCGAGCTGTCGAGTGCCGCCGGCGAACGGAGGGGATCCCTGCTCACCGGCCGCGAGGTCGAGGTGCTGCGGCTCGTCTCGACCGGGCTCACCAATCGGGCGATCGGCGAGCGGCTCTCGCTCAGCGAGAAGACCGTGGCCCGGCATCTCAGCAACATCTTCGGCAAGCTCGGCCTGTCGACGCGCGCGGCCGCCACGGCGTACGCGTACGAGAACGGGCTCGTGTGACGGCTCCAGGTCGGGCCCCCTCGGGACCGTCTGCGTAGGATTACCCATGCCGCGCTCGGACCGAAGATGGGGCGTACGCCCGACGCGGCGCGCGGGCCGCGCTCCTACCTTGGGGTCATGGACATCCCGATGATCGCAGGAACGGTCGCGACCGTCGTGTTCGCGGTCAGCAACCTGCCGATGGTACGCAAGGCGCTGCACACGCGGGATGTCTCGTCGTACAGCGTCGCGAGCCTCGCGATGATCAACGCCGCGAACGGCCTGTACTCGCTCTACGTCTTCACCCTGCCGGTCGGTCCGATCTGGGCGCTCCACACGTTCTACGTCGTCTCGTGCGCGATCATGCTCGCCCTCTGCGTGGCGCAGCGGCGGGCCGCCGCACGCCGCGCGACCGAGCACCGTCCGATCGACGACTCGCCCCGCCGCGCACGGCGACGCCCCGGCACCCGTGGGCACCGGGGCGTCGCCGCGACCGGCGTCTCCGCCTAGCGGACCGCCGCCTCCTCCGCGCGCCGGCCATGGTGCGCCCGCAGCCGATCGGCGACCTCGATCGCGTCTCCGGCCGGGGCATCGGAGAGCCGGTCGGGCCGGGCGACCAGCAGGTAGACCAGGCCGGTGCCGAGCACCACGCCGAGTCCGATGAGCACGATCCAGTCGGCGACCGGCTCGCCCGAGGTGCCCGGCGTCGCGAGCAGGATCATCGCGAACACGCCGTACGCCAGTGCGGCGATGTTGACGACCATGCCCCAGCGGCCGAGCGAGAACGGACCGGCGGGCTTCCACCCGCGGAACCGCTGCCGGAGCGAGGCGAGCACGACCATCTGGAACGCGACGTAGATGCCGAGCACCGCGAAGGCGGTCACCGGGTACAGCAGGTCGGCGTTCAGCCACACCAGCACCGCGATGAGTGCGGGCACCGTGCAAGCGACGATGAGCGCGTTGGCGGGGACCTTGCTGCCCTCGGTGACCTTGGAGAGCCAGCGGTGGGCGGGGATCATGCCGTCGCGCGCGAACGAGAAGAGCAGTCGGCTCGCGGCCGCCTGGAGGCTCAGCACGCAGGAGAGGAACGCCGTGATGGCGACGACGAGGAACAGCTTCGCGCCGACCGGCCCGAGCGTGGACTCGAGGATGGCGGGGATCGGGTCTGCGTCCTCGCCCGCGACGATGGACTGCAGGTCGGGTGCGGCGAGCACGTACCCGCCGAACGAGAACAGCGCCGAGACACCGCCGACGAGGATCGTCAGCATCATTGCCCGCGGGATGCGGCGGGCCGGGTTCTCGACCTCTTCGGCGACGTCGCCGCACGCCTCGAAGCCGTAGAAGAGGAACAGGCCCGCGAGCGCCGCGCCCATGAAGGCCGTCAGGTAGCTCCCGTCGCCCTCGACGCCCATGGTGTCGAAGAACACGCTGAACTCCTGCTTGCGCTGGAAGATCAGCAGGTAGAGGCCGAGGCCGATGACGCCGATGAGCTCGGCGGCCAGGCCGATGCGCGCGACGCGGGCGAGCCACTTCGTGCCGGACAGGTTGATCACGAGGGCGATCAGCAGGAGCCCGAGCGTGATCCACAGCGTCGTGTCGGCGGTGTGCTCGACGCCGAACAGGCTCGCGGCGAACCCGGACCCGTATTCGGCGACCGCGGTGATCGTGACGATCATGGCCCAGATGTAGACCCAGGCCGCAATCCAGGCGTATCGGCGACCCCAGAGGCGCCGTGCCCACGGGTAGATGCCGCCGTGGATCGGGTACTGCGAGACCACCTCGCCGAACACGAGCGAGACCAGCAGCTGTCCGGCCCCGACGATGACGATCCACCAGATGGACGGCGGTCCGCCGACGGTGAGCGCGAGCGCGAACAGCGAGTACACCCCCACGAGCGGGGAGAGGTAGGTGAAGCCGAGGGCGAAGTTCGCCCAGAGGCTCATGGAGCGGTTGAACGAGTCCTCGTAGCCGAGGACCTGGAGGTGTTCGCCGTCGCCGAGTTCGGCCGGCTTCGCGGGTTCGGACATGTCTGCCTTTCGGGGGTGATCGTCGTTGATCGCGCCCTCCCACCCCGGGCGCCGGTCGCCAGCTTGCCATACCTTCGGCACTAAAGCTATAGCACCGGATGATTGATTTCCGCCCGCACCCCTGGCATGCGACGAGCCCCCGGACCGTACGGTCCGAGGGCTCGTGCGCTGCAGTCGTCAGCCGACGCGGATGAGCTTCTTGTTCACGAACTCGTCGGCGCCGAACCGGCCGAGCTCGCGGCCCGAGCCCGAGCGCTTCACGCCGCCGAAGGGCAGCTCCGCGCCATCCGCCAGCACGACGTTGACGAACACCATGCCGGCCTCGATGCCGTTCGCGACGCGGTCGGCCTGCTCGGGGTCGGTCGTGTAGACGTACGAGCCCAGGCCGAACGGGATGTCGTTGGCGATGCGCACCGCGTCGTCCTCGTCGGTGGCGCGGTAGACCTGCGCGACCGGGCCGAAGAACTCCTCCTTCGACGCGGGGTTGTCGGACGCGACATCCGTCAGCACCGTCGTCTGGAAGAACGCGCCGTCGCGCGTGCCGCCGTGCACGAGCTTGGCACCGTGCTCGACCGCGCGCTTGACCTGCTCCTCGAGGCCCTCGGCCGCCTTGAGCGAGGACAGCGGCCCGAGCGCCGAGTCGGACGAGGTCGGGTCGGATGCCTCGACCTCGGCGATCTTCGCCGTGAACTTCTCGAGGAACGGCTCGTACAGCTCGTCGACGACGATGAAGCGCTTGGCCGCGTTGCACGACTGGCCGCTGTTGTCGAGTCGCGCGTCGACCGCGTTCTGCACGGCGGTGTCGAGGTCGTCGGTCGAGAGCAGGATGAACGGGTCGGATCCGCCGAGCTCGAGCACGACCTTCTTGAGGTGACGGCCCGCGATCTCGGCGACCGCGGCGCCGGCACGCTCCGAGCCGGTGAGCGAGACGCCCTGCACGCGCGGGTCGGCGATGACGGTCTCGATCTGCGCGTGCGAGGCGTAGATGTTGACGTACGCGCCCTCGGGGAAACCGGCGTCGGCGAAGATCTTCGCGATGGCCGCGGCCGACTCGGGGCACTGCTCGGCGTGCTTGAGCAGGATGGTGTTGCCGATGATCAGGTTGGGACCGGCGAAGCGCGCCACCTGGTAGTACGGGAAGTTCCACGGCATGACGCCGAGGAGCACGCCGAGCGAGCTGCGGCGGATGACGGCGGAACCGTCGCCCGCGAGGAGGCTGACCGGCTCGTCCTTGAGGAAGTCGGCCGAGTGGTCGGCGTAGTACGTGTAGATGTCGCCCGCGAAATCGGCCTCGGCGAGGGCCTGCTCGATCGGCTTGCCCATCTCGCGCACGATGATCTCGGCGAGTTCCTGGCGCCGCTCGACGTGCAGCTCGCCGACGCGCCGGATGAGCGCCGCGCGCTCCTCGACGGTGGTCGACTTCGCCCAGGTGCGGTGCGCCTCGGCGGCCGAGGCGATCGCCGCCTGCAGCTCGTCGTCGGTGATCGTCGGGTAGGTCGTGAGGACCTCGCCCGTCGCAGGGTTGGTCACGGCATAGCTCATGGGGTTTCTCCTTCTCGGTGCACCGCGCCGTTGGCCACCCGGGCAGGTCGAAGGGTCGTCTGCCGCGGTGCATACGCTCGTCGTTCAAAGATATATCAGCGCATGATTTATTTCGAGGCGGATGCTGCGGGGCCTGTGAGCACGCGGAAGGGTGTCCCGGAGCACGGCTCGGCGGCCGCCCATTCGACGGCGATCTGTCCGACCTGGAGCGTCGGCTCGGTCGAGAGCACGACTCGGCCGTCCTCGTTCACGAGGGCGAGCGGCTCGGGAACGTCGAGGAACGCGGAGAGCAGCTCGTGCTCCAGGCGGCGCACCGCGACATCCGCCCCGACGACGCCCACCATGCGGACGTCATCGTCAGCGGCGCCGGCGCCGCGGGCGTGCACGGGCATCGTCAGCGTGAGGATGTAGTCGCACGTGCAGAGGTGGTCGACGTAGGGGCCGGTCACATGGGCGTGCCGCGTGGTGGCGGGGATGCGGTACCACTCGAGGGCGCGGAAGTCGCGGAGGTACTCGGTGTAGCCCCGCGTGGAGAGGTCGAGGCGCGTGGGCTCGGTCGTGGAGCCGAGCACGGGGTTGGCCTCGAGGGGTCCGAGCCACCACGCGAAGTGCACGTCGCGGCCGCGCACGATCTCGCCGTCGGCGATGACGCCTGCGCCGACGAGCAGCGGGTCGTCCTCGACGAGGTGCGGGAGCACGAGGTCGGCGACGGCCGAGTCGAGCTCGGCGGGGCGCATCTCGGGGGAGTGCGCGATCAGCTGCTCGATGGGCGTGCGCCACGCGGCGAGCTGGTCGAAGACGGTCGTGAACACGCGCGTCACCGCCGCGGCGACCTCAGGCGCCGAGCGGCTCATCGAGTGCACCCCCTCGCTCGATGCGCGCCTTGGCGGAGAGCAGCTGCTCGGACAGGCCGCGCACGAGCGCGCCCGCGGCCTCGCGGGCCCGCGCCGGACGGCGCGCGGCGATGGCCCGGACGATCGCGCGGTCGTGAGCGACCACCTCGGACCGGGCCGCGTCGTCGTCGAGGCCGAGGAGCAGGAGCGGACCGAATTCGGCCTGCAGCCGGATCTGCTCGCGCACGAGCCGCGCCGACTGGCTGAGCACGGCGACCTCGAGGAAGAACCCGCCCTGATTGGTGCGGGCGGATGCCGCGGTGCCGAAGTCGGCGGCGGCGAGCCAGGCGCCCAGGCGCTCGCCGTCGGCGTCCGCCGCACGCTCGGCGGCGCGTTCGGCCGACCCTGCGAGGATGGCGCCGAAGTACACGGCCATGTCGCTGAGCTCGACCTGCGCGAGCCCTCGCAGGCGTGCGGTGAGGAGCGAGCGGTGTCCGCCCTCGTCCTCGACGACGAAGCTGCCGCCGTCCCGCCCGCGCCGCGTCTCGACGAGACCGGACTCCCGCAGGATGCCGAGCCCCTCGCGCACGGTGATGAGCGCGACGCCGAAGCGTCGGGCGAGCTCGGGTTCGCTCGGCAGGCGCTCGCCGGCGTGGAGCACGCCGAGCACGATGCCGTCGGTGAGGCGCTGGGCGACCTGCTCGGCGCGGCCGGCGTCGGCGAGCTGGGCGAAGACGGCTTCGCGCGCCCCCGGACCCACCCTCGTCTCCATGCGACTCAGGCTAGTCGAGCGGATCGGGGCCGAACCGCGCCCCGCCGCAGAATCATTCGCTTTAGGAGGAATTCCTGCTTCCGCGAGAGTATGCCGAACGACGGGAACGGGCGCGGTACGGCGTGGTTCGGCATACCCTCGCCGCGGGGTGCGAGGCGGGCGCGTGAGCGGATGCTGCGGCCGATAGGGTCGTGCGATGGATCTCGAGGACGTCTGGCCGCTGTTCCGCCTCCGCCTGCGAACGCCCCGGCTCGAACTGCGGCTCGCGCGCGACGAGGACCTCGGACCCCTCGTCGACGCGGCGCTCGCCGGCATCCACGACCCGTCGGTCATGCCGTTCGCCGCGCCGTGGACCGATGCGGAGCCCGATGTGCAACGGCGCGGTCTCGCGCAGCACGTCTGGCGGCAGCGTGCGGCGCTCGAGCGCGACGAGTGGACCCTGCTCTTCGCGGTGCTGCACGACGGCGTGCCCGTCGGCCTGCAGGACGTGCGCGGCCACCGGTTCCCCGCACGGCGGACGATCTCCACCGGCTCATGGCTGACCGCCTCGAAGCAGGGACTCGGGCTCGGGAAGGAGATGCGCGCCGCCGTGCTGATCTGGGCGTTCGACCACCTCGGCGCCGAGGTCGCCGAGACGAGCGCGGCCGACTGGAACGGTGCCTCATTGGGCGTGACGAAGTCGCTCGGGTACCGCGAGAACGGCGTGAGCCGATTGGAGACCCGCCCCGGTGAGGTCTCGATCGACGTGCGATTCCGCCTCGAACCCGGGTGGCTCGTGCGACCTGACTGGACGCTCGAGGTCGACGGCGCCGGTGCGGCGCGGGACGAACTCGGACTCGAGTAGCGCCGAGCACGGACGCGAGAGGCCGGCACCCGCGACGGGTGCCGGCCTCTCGGTCGGAGCGCGGCGCGTCAGTTGACGCCGGGGATCACGACCCATCCGAGCGTCAGCACGAGCCAGATGGCCGTCAGCACGAGCGCGATGATCGTCAGCGTCCGGCCGGTGCGGCCGCCGGCGAACATCGCCACGGCGAGCACGATGAGCAGCGCGATGCCGAGCGCGAGCGAGCCGAACGGGATGCCGGGCAGGAACAGGGAGAGCAGGAACAAGGCCGCGACGACGATCTCGATGATGCCGACGACGGTCGAGCCGCCGCGCGCCCGCAGACGCCAGATTCCGTCGACGAGTCCGAGCACGCCGGCCGCGAGAGCGATGAGGAGGAGCCAGGTCAGAGTGATCATGGGATTCCTTCGGGTTGGTGTGGGGTCACCGCGACGAGGGATCCGGTCCCTCGACGGCGCCAGCGTAGCGGCGACGCGATCCGCGCCGTCGACGGTTGCGAAACGACGCGCCGAACGTGTATGCCCGCCCGCGCATGTCGACGGATCCCGGCCGAATCCCGGCTGATCGGGAATGGAAACGGGGCGTCATCCGGTTTCACCCCGTGGCCGCGGCCGTGATGGACTCGTCATGCCGGAGGCCCACCGAGCCACCGCCTCGCGCCCGATGCGCACTCCCCGAACGTCACGAACGGAGCACCCCCCATGTCACGAACCCGCACCATCCTCGGCGTCGCCGCCGCGTCCGCCGCCGTCCTCGCGCTCGCCGCGTGCTCGAGCGGTGACTCCGGCTCCGGTTCCGGCGAGGCGAGCGGCGCGGCCGACGACTACGGGCTGGTGTCGGACGGCACGCTCACCGTCGCCACCGAGGGCACGTACCGGCCGTTCAGCTTCCATGAGGACGGCTCGGGCGAACTGGTGGGCTACGACGTCGAGATCGCCGAGGCGGTCGCCGACAAGCTCGGCCTCGAGGTCGAGTTCCAGGAGACCCAGTGGGACGCGATCTTCGCGGGCCTCGACGCGGGCCGCTTCGACGTGATCGGCAACCAGGTCTCGATCACGCCCGAGCGCGAGGAGCAGTACCTCTTCAGCGAGCCGTACACCGTCTCGCGCGGCGTCATCGTCGTGAACGAGGGCGACTCGTCGATCTCGTCGTTCGACGACCTCGACGGCAAGACCACCGCGCAGTCGCTCACGAGCAACTGGTACGAGCTCGCGACCGAGTCGGGGGCGAAGGTCGAGGCGGTCGAGGGCTGGGCCCAGGCCGTCGCGCTGCTCGAGCAGGGCCGCGTCGACGCGACCATCAACGACGAGCTGACGTTCCTCGACTACCTGACCACCACGCCGGACGCCCCGATCGAGGTCGCCGCCGAGACCGACGAGACCTCCGAGAGCGCATTCGCGTTCACGAAGGACAAGGAGGCGCTCGTCGAGGCCGTCGACGAGGCGCTCGCCGAGCTGCGCGACGAGGGCGTGCTCGCCGAGATCGGCGAGAAGTACTTCGGCGCCGACGTCTCGCAGTAGTCCGCACCGGTTCCGGCGGTGCCGCGTGATCGCGTGCGGCACCGCCGTCGTCCGTTCGCACCGGTTGCCGCGCCATGACCGTCGGCCACGCCGCGGATGGCAACATGGGGCGCAGGGTCCGCGGACGCGGCATCCGTGCGCCCGGAGGGACGTGAGCTCGTGAACGAGAACCTGCAGCTCCTGCTCGAATCGGTCGGGCCCCTGGTCCTCGGCGCGGTCACGGGCACCATCCCGCTCGCGCTCGCGTCGTTCGCCATCGGGCTCGTGCTCGCCCTGGCCGTCGCGCTCATGCGCCTCTCGAAGAACCGGATCGTGTCGAACATCGCCCGGTTCTACGTGTCGGTCATCCGCGGGACGCCGCTGCTCGTGCAGCTCTTCGTGATCTTCTACGGCATGCCCTCGATCGGCATCACGATCGACCCATGGCCGAGCGCGATCGCCGCGTTCTCGCTCAACGTCGGCGGCTACGCGGCCGAGATCATCCGGGCCGCCATCCTCTCGGTTCCGAAGGGGCAGTGGGAGGCGGGGTACACGATCGGCATGTCCAGCGCGACGACGCTGCGTCGCGTCATCCTGCCGCAGGCCGCGCGGGTGTCGGTGCCGCCGCTCTCGAACACCTTCATCTCACTCGTGAAGGACACGTCGCTCGCGTCGCTCATCCTCGTGACCGAGATGTTCCGCGTCGCGCAGGAGATCGCGGCGTTCAGCACCGAGTTCCTGCTGGTGTACCTCGAGGCCGCCCTGATCTACTGGGTCATCTGCCTGGCCCTCTCGGGTGGGCAGTCCGCGCTGGAGAAGAGGTTGGACCGCTATGTCGCGCACTGAACCGCCCCAGCCGCCGGTGCCGCCGTCCGGCGGCGACCCGCTCGCCCCACCGCAGACCGGGTCGACGGATGCCTCGGTGCTGCTGTCGGCACGCGGCATCCGCAAGTCGTTCGGCACCAACGAGGTGCTGCGCGGCATCGACTTCTCGGTGCGACGCGGCGAGGTCGTGACGCTCATCGGTCCCAGCGGGTCGGGCAAGACGACCGTGCTGCGCTCGCTCAACGGCCTCGAGACCCCGGATGGCGGCGAGCTCGCGTTCGACGGCGGGCCGACGATCGACTTCTCGCGTCCGCTCGCCAAGGCCGACCGGATCGCGATGCGCGACCGGTCCGCGATGGTGTTCCAGCAGCACAACCTCTTCCCGCACATGACCGTGATCGAGAACGTCGTCGAGGGGCCGATCCGCGTGCAGCGCGTGCCGAAGGCGCAGGCGCTCGCCGAGGCATCCGCACTGCTCGATCGCGTGGGCCTCGCCGAAAAGCGCGACGCCTACCCGTTCGAGCTCTCGGGCGGACAGCAGCAGCGCGTCGGCATCGTGCGCGCGCTCGCGCTCAAGCCCGACCTGCTGCTGTTCGACGAGCCGACGAGCGCGCTCGATCCCGAGCTGGTCGGCGAGGTGCTGCACGTCATCAAGGAGCTCGCCGACGAGGGCTGGACGATGGTCGTGGTCACGCACGAGCTCGCGTTCGCGCGGCAGGCGGCGCACGAGGTGCTGTTCATGGACGGGGGCGTGATCGTCGAGCGCGGGGCGCCCGGCCAGATCTTCACCAACCCGCGCGAGGAGCGCACCCGCAGGTTCCTCGACCGGATCCTGCGACCCATGGACTGAGGATCGTCGGAGGCGGCGCCGCTAGCGTGGTGGACATGCCCGCGACCGTCACCGGCTCCGCCGCAGCGGTGACGAGCGCGGATGCCGCGGGGCGGGAGCCGGGGCCGGGGCCTGGGCCGCACGGCAGCGTGAACGCCCGGCGGGCGCTGGGCGTCTTCCGGTTGGCCATCGCGATCGTCCAGGTCATCGCGCTCATCGGCAACTTCCAGTACGTGCTGCGGTTCCCGCTCTTCGCCTCGGTGAACTTCTTCAGCTACTTCACCATCCAGTCGGCGATGCTCGCGGTCGTCACGCTGCTCGTCGCCGCCGCGTACGCGTTGCTGCGCCCCGTGGACCCGCCGCTGCTCGGCGCGTTCCGGACGATGGTGACCGTGTACCTGCTCGTCTCGGGCATCGTGTTCGCGCTCATCGTCGTGCAGGCCTCGACGCGCGACTACCGGGTCGAGGTGCCGTGGTCGGACACCGTGCTGCACTTCGTCGTGCCACTGCTCGCCCTCATCGCGTGGACCGTCGACGCCGTCATGGCGGTGAATCCGCCGGTGCCATGGGCGACGGTCGGGATCGTGCTCGTGCTGCCCTCGGCCTGGCTCGTCTACACACTCGTGCGCGGCGCGGACGTCGGCTGGTATCCCTACTTCTTCCTCGACGCGACGCAGGTCGGCGGCTATCCGGGGGTCGCGGCGTACTGCGTGCTCGTGCTGCTCATCTTCGTGGCGCTCACGGCGCTGCTCGTGGCCGTGCATCGGCGGCTCGCGCGGAGCGCGCTGCGACGGCCGGCGCGGTACTAGTCGGCAGCCGGCCCGAACTCGACCACGAACGGCTGGAGTCCCTCGAGCACGACCTCGAGAGCCGCCTCATCGTCGAGCTCCGCCACGCGTCGCGCGTGCTCGGCCGCGAGGAGCCCGACGAGCACCGGTCGCCGCGGGTCCACGCCGAGGTCGAGCCAGGCGGCGACCGTCGGCGTCGCGCCGACGAGGGTGAGCACGTTCGGCTCGCCCTCGGCCGAGCCATCCGGCGTCGACCGCCAGAAGGCCTCGTCGAACGCCAGCCACACCACGTCGAGCGCGCCCATGCCGATCGTCGAGATCGCGCGCTGGTGGAGCAGCGGAAGCGGCGGGTCGAACGTGATCGTGTCGGTGCGCAGCACGCCGATCGACGCGGTGACGACGAGGCGGTGCGTGCGCAGCGACTCCCCGCTGTCGAGGCGCAGGCTCACGCCCTCGTCGTCGACGGCGATGCCGGTCACGGCGCTCGCGCCGGCGATGTCGAGGCCGTCGGCCAGCTGCTCGATGAGGCCGGTCCATCCGCTCGTCACCTGCGACGTCGGCCGCCAGACCAGGTCGGGATCGAACCGCTTCGCCGAGACCCGGGTCGCGCTCGCCCCGGTCGTCGGCTCCACCCCGCTCGTCAGTGCGTTGACGAACCAGTCCTGCGTGCTGAGCCCGTCGGCGCCCGCTTCGTCGGAGGTCGGCACGGCCCCGGACCGGACGAGCGCCGTGGCGAGGGCGACGTCGCTGGACTGGCCGACGGCCCATGCCTGGGCGGAGGCGATGACGTCCCAGCCGGCGGTGGATGGCGCAGCCGCGACGCCATCGGGAGTGCGCGGGCCGACGACCGGCGCGAAGGGTCGCGTGGCGACGCCGGCGTCGGCGAGCACCGACCGCATCGACCCGCCGTCGGCGACGAACGGGCTGCCGAGCACGACCGGGTCGTCGAAGCCCCGATCCTCGACCGTGAGCAGGCGACCGCCGAGGTGGTCGCTCGCCTCGATGACGACGACCTCGAAGCCCTCGTCGACGAGCGTGCGCGCGGCCGCCAGCCCCGTGATGCCCGCGCCGATCACGGCGATGCGATCGTCGGGCTCGGCCAGCGCGGCGATCCCGCGTGCGGCCCGCAGGCCCTCGGCGTAGGCGCCGTGCACCGTGCCGGATGCCTCGGGGGACGTCGCTTCGCCGGCGATCACGAGCCGGTCCTCGACCGGTCGGCCGAGCTCGCGGCGCAGGTCGGGCGTCGCGCCGACCGAGTCGAAGCTCACCGCGCCGCGCACGAACGGGTCGGCGCTCCAGCGCGAGCGCCGGAAGGCGAGCGGCCGTGGGACGCCGCCGGGAGTGGGCGAGGGGCTGCCGTCGGGTGTCGGGATGGGCGGCGGGGACGTGGGTTCGGGCCGACCGTCGGTGCACGAGCTCAGGGACACGGCGGCGAGGCCGCCGAGCGCCGCGGCGAGGAACGCGCGTCGCGGCATCCCCCCGGCCGGGCCCCGTGCGTCCATGTGCCTCAGGCTAGCCGCTCGGCCCGTCGCCGCTCGGCGGGCGTCCTGCCCCTGCGTGCGTCCGGCCCCGCACTGCGCGGAAACGCAGGAGAATCCGGGATCCGGGCGCCCTGGCGGCCCGTCACCCGGATTCTCCTGCGTTCCGATCAGGCGAGCTCGGCGTCGGCGAGGTCGAGCGCCTCGTCGATGATGTCGAGGCCGCGGATCAGCTCCTCCTCGGTGATCACGAGCGGCGGCGCGACGTGCATCCGGTTGAAGTGGATGAACGGCCAGAGCCCGGCCTGCTTGCAGGCGGCCGCGACCCGCGCCATCGGCGCGGCATCCGCCCCCGACGCGTTGAACGGCACGAGCGGCTCGCGCGTCTCGCGGTCGCGCACGAGCTCGATCGCCCAGAACAGGCCGAGCCCGCGAACCTCGCCGACCGACGGATGCCGCTCGGCGATCGCCCGGAGGCGCGGCTCGACGACGCGCGTGCCGAGGTCGCGCACGCGCTCGAGGATGCCGTCGCGCTCGAACACCTCGAACGTCGCCACTCCCGCCGCACACGCGAGCGGGTGGCCCGAGTACGTCAGGCCGCCCTGGAACGACACGGTGTCGAAGTGCGACGCGATGCGCTGCGAGATGACCACGCCGCCCAGCGGCACGTAGCCCGAGTTCACGCCCTTCGCGAAGGTGATGAGGTCGGGCGTCACGCCGAAGTGGTTCACGGCGAACCACTCGCCGACGCGGCCGAAGCCGACCATGACCTCGTCGGCGATGTAGACGATGCCGAACTTGTCGGAGATGCGGCGCACGCCCTCGAGGTAGCCAGGCGGCGGCACGAGCACGCCGTTGGTGCCCACGACCGTCTCGATGATGATCGCGGCGATGGTGTTGGCGCCCTCGAGCGTGATGACCTGCTCGAGGTGCGCGAGCGCGCGCTCGGTCTCCTCGGCCTCGGTCGCGGCGTGGAACGACGACCGGTACGGGTACGGCCCGAGGAAGTGCACGACGCCGCCGTCGCTCGGCTCGTTCGCCCAGCGGCGCGGGTCGCCCGTGAGCGAGATCGCGGTCGCGGTGCCGCCGTGGTAGCTGCGGTACATCGACAGCACCTTGCGGCGGCCGGTCACGGCGCGTGCCATCCGCACCGCGTGCTCGTTCGCGTCGGCCCCGCCGTTCGTGAAGAACACCTTGTCGAGGTCGCCCGGCGCCACGTCGGCGATGCGGCGCGCGAGCTCGCCGCGCACGTCGTTGGCGAGGGCCGGCTGGATGGTCGCGAGGCGTCCGGCCTGTTCCTGGATCGCCGCGACGAGGTCGGGGTGCTGGTGTCCGAGGTTCAGGTTCACCAGCTGCGACGAGAAATCGAGGTAGCCGTTGCCCTGGTAGTCCCAGAACGTCGAGCCCTCGCCCGCGGCGACGGGCACCGGGTCGATGAGCGCCTGCGCGCTCCACGAGTGGAACACGTGGGCCCGGTCGTCGGCGCGCACCCGCGCCTCGGCGGCGGTGTCGGGCAGCGGATGGCGCGTCCCGCGCCGGTCGACGTACGACGCCGCGGGCGCGGCATCCGTCGTCGCTTCGGGGATGAGTGTGTCGGTCATGCGAAGTCCTTTCGACCGGTGAGGTGACGTGAACCGTCGTTCCATCGGGAACCGTCGACCGTTCGCGTCACGTCGGCGGAGGAATCAGTGGGGTCAGTGGTTCTGGGGGAAGCCGAGGTTGATGCCGCCGTGGGTGGCCGGGTCGAGCCAGCGGCTCGTGACGGCCTTCTCGCGCGTGAAGAAGTCGAAGCCGTGCACGCCGTAGGCCTTGCTGTCGCCGAAGAGCGACTTCTTCCAGCCGCCGAACGAGTGGTAGGCGACCGGCACCGGGATCGGCACGTTGATGCCGATCATGCCGACCTCGACCTCGTTCTGGAAACGGCGCGCGGCGCCGCCGTCGTTGGTGAAGATCGCGGTGCCGTTGCCGAACTCGCCCGAGTTGATGAGGTCGAGGCCCTCGTCGTACGACGCGACGCGCACGACCGAGAGCACGGGCCCGAAGATCTCCTCGGTGTAGGCGCGCGACGTGGTGGGCACGCGGTCGAGCAGGGTGGGGCCGAAGAAGAAGCCGTCCTCGTGGCCGTCGACCGTGAAGCCGCGGCCGTCGACGACGACCGTCGCGCCGTCGGCCTCGGCGATGTCGACGTACGAGGACACCTTGTCGCGGTGCACGTCGGTGATGAGCGGACCCATGTCGGGCTCACGGAGCGTGCCGTCACCGGCCTCGACGCCGGCGCCGTTGCCGATCTTCAGCTTCGCGATGCGCTCGGAGATCTTCGCGATGAGGTCGTCGGCGACGGGCTCGACGGCGAGCACGACCGAGATCGCCATGCAGCGCTCGCCCGCGGCGCCGTAGCCGGCGTTGACGGCCGAGTCGGCGACCAGGTCGAGATCGGCGTCGGGCAGCACTAGCATGTGGTTCTTCGCGCCGCCCAAGGCCTGGACGCGCTTGCCGTGCTTCGACGCCGTCTCGTAGATGTACTGCGCGATCGGCGTCGAGCCGACGAACGAGATCGACTGCACGACGGGCGAGGTGAGCAGGCCGTCGACCGCGAGCTTGTCGCCCTGCAGGACCGTGAACACGCCGTCGGGCAGGCCGGCCTCCTTCCAGAGCTCGGCGAGCCAGAGCGCGGCCGACGGGTCCTTCTCGCTGGGCTTGAGCACGACGGCGTTGCCCGCGGCGATCGCGATGGGGAAGAACCACATGGGGACCATCGCGGGGAAGTTGAAGGGGCTGATGACGCCGACCACGCCGAGCGGCTGCTTGAGCGAGTAGACGTCGACGCCGGTCGAGGCGTTCTCGGAGAACGCGCCCTTGATCAGGTGGGGGAACCCGGTCGCGAGCTCGACGACCTCCTGTCCGCGCAGGATCTCGCCAATCGCGTCGGAGAGCACCTTGCCGTGCTCGGCGGTGATGATCGCGGCGAGCTCGCCCTTCTTGGCGTTCAGGAGCTCGCGGAACGCGAAGAGCACGCTCTGGCGCTTGGCGATCGAGTAGCGGCTCCAGACCTCGTACCCGCGCTGCGCGGAGGCGATCGCCTCGTCGATCTCGGCCTGTTCGGCGAGGGCGACCTCGGCCCGGACGGCACCGGTGGCGGGGTTGTAGACGGGGGCGGTGCGTCCGGACGTCGACGCACGAAGCGCGCCGTCGATCCAGTGCCCGATGTGCGGCACGTCGGTGATCGCGGCGGGCGAGGTGGCGGTCTCGGTGAGGCTCATTGCAGTCCTTCGGTGGGTGGCGGTGCCGTGCAGACGCGGAATCCGGACAAATCGACCGGCATCGTCTAGGCTGGCGTTTCCCCAGTCTGACAGAGAGAGCGAGGCGGGCCTGGTGCCATATCGTCGCGAAGCGTCCGACATCCGGACGGATCGTCCGGCATACGGCGCGGCTTACGGCGCGGCGACTGCCGCCGCCGACGAGAGCCTGCCCACCGTGGGAGAGATCCTCGCTCTCGACGCCGTGGCGGCCGGCGTCCCCGAGGTGCTCGTGGGCGGTCCGGCGCTCGACGCGCGCGTGCGGTGGTTGCATGTCTCCGACAGTGCCGGCGTCGCCCGGCTCCTCAACGGCGGTGAGCTGCTGCTCTCGACGGGGTCGGGCTGGCCGGCCGAACCGGCCGAGCTCCGTGCGCTCCTCGCCGGCCTGGTCGAGGCGGGAATCGCGGGCCTGGTCCTCGAGCTCGGCGCGCACTACCGCTACGTGCCCGCCGTGGTCGTCGACGCCGCGGCCGAGCACGGCCTCGCCCTCGCAGCACTGCACCGCGAGGTGAAGTTCGTCGCCCTCACCGAGGCGGTGCACCGCCGGATCATCTCCGAGCAGACGGCCGCGCTGCACGCGCGCGACGAGGTGCGCGAGCGCTTCACCGCGCTGGCGCTGCGCGGTGCGCCGGCCGACCACATCGTGCAGCAGCTCGCGCGCACGCTCGGCGCGCCGGTCGTGCTCGAGAACCTCGCGCACGAGGTCGTCGCGGCCGACCTGCCGCCCGAGGCCGAGGAGGAGCTGCTCGGCGGATGGCAGCTTCGCTCGCGCGACGCGCATCGGCGCGCGAGCCTGGGCGGCGGTGCAATGGTGGCGGCGGCCCGGCCCGACGCCTGGCTGATCGTGCCCGTCGAGGCCCGCGGCATCCGCTGGGGGCACGTCATCGCGATGCCCGGCCCGGCGCACCCCGCCGGCCGCACGAGCGTGCTCGAGCAGGGGGCGATCGCGCTCGCGCTCGGCCGGCTCGCCGACGCCGACGACGACACGTGGGCTCGCATCGGCCGCCAGCGGCTCGTCGAGCACCTGCTCACCGGGCGGTTCGGCACCGCCGGGGGAGCCTCGGCCCGGCTTGCGTCGGCGGGCTTCGCGCTCACGGGCGCCGACCTGTACGGCGTCGTCGCGTCGGGCCGGGTCGCCGACGGCACGGTCGACGAGGCGGCGAGGCGGCTCGGAGGGCGCGCGCTCGAGGGCCGTCCGCAGGCGGGCGGCGCACCGGCATCCGCTCGGGTGCTGCTGCTGTCGCTGCCGGCCGGCACGCGCTTCGACGATGCCGCGGCACGCGGGTTCGCGGCGGCGCTCGCCGGGTCCGATGCGGGCGGTGCGGATGCCGCGGGCGTGGCGCTCGCGATCGGCCGGCAGGCGCACGACCTCGACGGGCTGCTGGTCTCGGTGCAGGAGGCGCTCGACCTCGCCCGCACGCCGCTCCCGGCGAAGGCGCGAGGTCCGGTCGTCCGCCGGTCGCAGGATCGCCCGCTCGTGCGCCTCGTCACGTCGTTGCGCGACGACCACCGCCTGCAGGAGCTCGGCGAGCACATGCTCGCGCCGCTCATCGAGCACGACCTCGCGCGCGGCGGCGACCTGCTCGACGTGCTCGGCGCGATGCTCGCCCACCCCGGCAACCGCACGGCGGCGGCGCAGGCGAGCCACCTGTCGCGGTCGGTCTTCTATCAGCGCCTCGCGCTCATCGGGGACCTGCTCGACGTCGACCTCGACGACGGCGAGACGCTCACGGCGCTCCATCTCGCGCTGCTCGTGCGGCGCAGCGCCACGCGGTAGCACGCCGGCTCGCCGATCCGTTTACTTGCTATTGACAAGTTCACTTGCAAAGAGCAAGCTGGGCGCATCAGGCAGCAGCCGAGACATCCACCATCGGAGGACACCATGACCGCCACGAGCATCTTCGTGAACATCCCGAGCACCGACCTCGAGCGCTCCAAGGCCTTCTACGAGGCGCTGGGCTTCACGATCAACCCCAACTTCACCGACGAGAACGCCGCGTGCGTCGTGCTCAGCGACACCATCTACTTCATGGTGCTGACGCGCGAGTACCTCCAGACGTTCACCGACAAGCAGATCATCGACCCGAAGTCGCAGGCGCAGGTGTCCATCGCCCTCACCCGCGACTCACGCGAGGCGGTCGATGACGTGCTCGCCAAGGGTCTCGCCGCGGGCGGCAGCGAACCGCGCGAGGCGCAGGACTACGGGTTCATGTACTCGCGCGACCTCGACGACCCCGACGGCAACAACCTCTCCTTCCTGTTCATGGAGCCCGCCGCCGCCGAAATGGGGCCCGAGGCCTACATGGCACAGCAGGGCGCCGGCGACTCCGGCACGGCCTGACGGGCCGAGCCGTGGCGACGCGCGCCGCGCGCGGCTTCGGCCAGTACGACGGCGTGGCCCGGGCGATCGAGCGGGTCGGCGAGCGATGGGCGCTGCTCATCGTGCGCGACCTGCTCACCGGCCCGCACCGGTACGGCGATCTCAAGACGGCCCTGCCGCGCATCCCGACCAACATCCTGGCCGACCGCCTCAAGGAGTTGCAGGAGTCGGGCGTCATCCGCAGGGTCCCGACCGTGCGCGGCGGGTACGAGCTCACCGCGCTCGGGCGCGAGCTGGCCCCGGTCGTGGCCGGGCTCGAGCGCTGGGGCTGGTCGTCCCTCGGCGAGCCGGCCGAGGGCGAGACGGTCACGCGCGAGGCTCTCATCACGGCGCTGCGCGCCGCCTTCCGAGCGGATGGCGCGGCCGGCACGCCGCCCACCCGGTACGTGCTCCACGTGGCCGAGGCGTCGGTCTCCGCCGTCGTCGCGGGCGGCGCGCTCGACGTGGTGCCGATCGGCCCGGGCGCCCTGCCGCAACCGCGGCGCGAGCGGCCCGAGCCGGCTGTCGAGGCGAGCGTCGAGCTCGCGCTCGAGCCGACGGAGTTCCGCGACCTGCTCGCGGGGCGGCTCGGGCCGGGCGCGGTCCGGGTCCTCGCGGGCGAGGCGACGTCGGTCGGGCACTTCGTGCAGACATTCCGCATCGAGCCGATCGCCGGTGCGGCGGGGGCGGCGGCGGATGGCGCGGGCACGGCGTCCGCGTCCGAGGCCGGCGGCTCGGCGGCATCCGTCACCTGATCGGCACCCGGTCACCCGGCCGCTGCGGGGGAATCCCGCGACCCGCAACCCATGGCACGCTGCGCCCGGACGCGGTAGAACAATCGCATGGCCGAATCGCCGCTCGTGCTCGGCCCGATGCTGCGGCACGTCGACGAGACCTCCGCCAGCATCTGGGTCGAGACGCACTCGTCCGGCACCGTGCGCGTGCGCGCCGGCGGCCGCGCGTGGAGCGCGCGCACGTTCCGCGTGCACGACCACCACTACGCGCTCGTCGAGGTCGACGGGCTGGAGCCCGACTCGGTGCTGCCCTACGAGGTCGACGTCGACGGCGTCACGGCGTGGCCTCGAGCCGAGCCCGATCCCGGAGACGACTTCGTCGCGCCGGCCTCCGTGATCGCCACGCGCACGCCCGGTCGTCGGCTGCGGCTCGCCTACGGCTCGTGCCGCACGAGCGTGCCGCACGACTCGCACGGCAACCGCACCCACGGTGTCGACGCGATGCGCACCTTCGCCCTCGCGATGGCCGCCGGGGACGAGGAGCGCCCCGACCTGCTGCTGTTCCTCGGCGACCAGGTCTACGCCGACCTGACGTCGAAGGAGATGCAGGACTTCATCCGCAGTCGGCGCGACATCCATGAGGAGCCCGGCAAGGAGCTGAAGGACTACGAGGAGTACGCGCACCTCTACCAGCTGGCCTGGTCGGACGGCGCGAACCGCTGGATGCTCTCGACCGTGCCGACGGCGATGATCTTCGACGACCACGACGTCCGCGACGACTGGAACGCCTCGCTCGACTGGAAGCGCGAGATGGAGGCGACGTCGTGGTGGCATGGCCGGATCGTCGCCGGCCTCGGCTCGTACTGGGTGTACCAGCACCTCGGCAACCTGTCGCCGAGCGAGCGCGCCGAGGACGAGCTCTGGCAGCGGGTCGTCGCGCACGACCGCGAGGGGGCGGCGGACGAGCTCGACCTGACCGAGGCGCTCGACGAGTTCGCCGAGCGCAGCGACCGGGACCCGGCCAGCGTGCGCTGGAGCTACTCGCGCGACCTCGACGACGTGCGGCTCATCGTGGTCGACTCGCGCGCGGCGCGCGACCTCACGCCGACGGCGCGGGGCCTGCTCGACCGTGACGAGCTCGCCTGGTTCGACGAGCAGCTGCGCGGCGGCTTCCGGCAGGTGATCATCGCGACGTCACTGCCATTCCTGCTGCCGATGGGGCTGCATCACGTCGAGGCATGGGACGAGGCGATCTCGCAGGGCGCCTGGGGTCGGCCTGCGGCGCGCATCGGCGAGCGGCTCCGGCAGGCCGTCGACCTCGAGCACTGGGCCGCGTGGGAGCACACGTTCCAGGCGGTGGCGCGCATGGTGTCCGAGCTCGCCGACGGCGCTCGGGGTCCCGCCCCCCAGAACGTGCTGTTCCTCTCGGGCGACGTGCACTACTCCTACCTCGCCGAGGTCGAGCGCGGGCACGGCGGGCGCATCCTTCAGGCCGTGTGCTCGCCGGTGCGCAACCCGCTGCCGCGCTTCCTGCGCTGGTTCGCCGTGGTGATGTCGTACGGCGTCGCGACGCCCGTGGGCGCCGCCGCGGCCCGCTCGGCCAAGGTGCCCGATGCGCCGTTCGAGTGGCACACGGTGAAGGGTCCGTGGTTCGACAACAACCTCGCGCTCCTGCGAGACGGTCCCGATGGGCTGGTGCTGACCTGGCACACGGGCGTGGTCGACCACGGCGACGAGCGGCATCCGCGCCTGAAGGAGGTCGCCTCGGTCACGGTGCCCGCGGATCGCGACGTCGAGATCACTGCCTGAGCCTCGACCCCGGGCGGATGGCGCGTCCGCCGCTACGGCGCGACGTACAGCTTGCGCAGGGTCTCGTGCACCGTCCACACCGTGCGCATGCCCGCCTCGAGGCGCACGAGCGAGCCGGGCGCGAGCTCGATCGCGGGCAACGCCGGATCGATGAACTCGACGGTCGCCCGGCCCGCGATGACGAGGAACACCTCGTCGGACTCGGTGTCGCGCATCGCGCCGGGCGTCATCTCCCAGACGCCGAGTTCGCGCGCGCCGTCGGCGGAGACGTCGAGCTCGCCGTACGCGGTCGTCGGCGCGCCGGCCACGACCTGGTCATCGGGCACGGGCTCGTGGGCGAGCGGCCGCGTCGCGGCATCCGTCACCTCGCCGGGCGTGAGCCGCACCGCGCCGGCCGCGCCGGTCGCGCCCGCCGCGCCGGTCTCGTCGGTCCCGCCGCCGTCGCCGCTCACGAGTCGAACCCCAGGCCGACGGCGTCGAGCGTGCGCAGCAGCAGGTTGCGGCGACCCTGCCGGTGATCGGCGCGGTCGAGCGACCAGCGCGTGAGGTTGATGCCGACGGATGCCGCGGGCTCGGGCGGGAAGGGCAGCGGGCGCGTTCGCACCATCTCGAGCGCGGTGCGCTCGGTCTCGCGGCCGGCGAGCAGGTCGAGCATGGTCTCGGCCATGAACCGGGTCGAGGCGACGCCGAGGCCGGTGAAGCCCGACGCGTACGCGACGCGACCGTCGCGGGCGAGCCCGGTGAACGCCGTGAACTGGGTCGACGTGTCGATCGCGCCGGCCCACCGGTGCGTGAACCGCAGGCCCTCGAGCTGCGGGTAGGTCGTGAAGAAGTGGCTCGCGAGCTTGGCGAAGCTCTCGGGGCGGCGCTCGTACTGCTCGCGGATGCGCGCGCCGGCGTGGTAGATCGCGTCGTACCCGCCGAAGAGGATGCGGCCGTCGCGCGTCATCCGGGAGTAGTGGAACTGGTTCGCCAGGTCGCCGACGCCCTGGCGGTTCGCCCAGCCGATCGACGCGCGCTGCTCGGACGAGAGCGGCTCGGTCATGAGCACGTAGTCGTAGACGGGGACGGTCATGAGGCGGTTGCGCTTGAGCAGCGACGGGAAGACGTTGGTCGCGAGCACCGCGCGGGTCGCGTCGACGCGTCCGTGCTCGGTGCTCAGCCGCACAGGGCTCGTCGACCCCGGGGTGTCGAGGCGGGTCACGGGGGAGCGTTCGAAGATCTCGACGCCCGCCTCCTCGGCGACGCGGGCGAGTTCGGCCGCGAGCTTCGCCGGGTGCAGGATGGCGCTCGTGCGCGTGTTCCAGACGGCGCCGAGGTACACCGGCGAGTTCACCTCGGCGCGCACCTGGTGCTCATCGAGCAGCCGCACGCTGCCGTCGCCGCGGGAGGCCGCCTCGGCCGCGGCCTCGTGCAGCCACTCGACCTGGTGCGGCTCGACCGCGACGTCGAGGGCGCCGTTGCGCTCGAACTCGAAGTCCATGCCGAAATCGGCCTCGCTCGCCTCGATCGCGTCGAGGTTGGCCAGTCCGAGCCGGTCGAGCTCGTCGATCTCGGCGGGCCAGCGCGAGAGGCCGTTGTCGCGCCCGTGCGTGAGGCTGGCCTCGCAGAAGCCGCCGTTGCGGCCGGACGCCGCCCACCCGACCTGTCTGGCCTCGAGCAGCACCACGCGGCGGTCGGGGTCGGCGCGCTTGGCGAGGACTGCCGTCCACAAGCCGGTGTAGCCGCCGCCGACGATCGCGAGGTCGACGACCCGGCTGCCCTCGAGGCGCGGACGCGTCCGCTTGGCCTCGCCGGGCAGGTCGTCGAGCCAGAACACGGACTGCTGCGTGTCGGCCAGGCTGCGCTCGATGACGGATGCCGCCGGGCGGCGGCGCTCGTAGACGGTCGTTCCCACGGCGGATCACTCCAAGTCGGTCGGTGCTCCCATCATCGCACTTATTGCACGCGTGGACAATAGTGGAGCCGTCCGGCGGTACGCCCCTCGCCGCACGATCCGTCCGGCCGCGGCGCGGGCCGGACCCGTGGGGTGGCGGGGGATGTCGGCAGGTGACGGCAGGATCGCGGCATGCCGCCCGCCCCGCCCGTGCCCCCGCCTGCCCCCGACCTGCTCGAGTTCGACGCCGACTTCTCGGGTCCCGAACTCGACTTCGACCAGTGGCTGCCCTACTACCTCCCGCAGTGGTCGAGCCGCGAGCGCACGCGCGCACGCTACGACGTAGGCGACGGGGTGCTCCGCCTCCGCGTCGACGCCGACCAGCCCGCCTGGGCGCCCGAGTTCGACGGCACGACGCAGGTGTCGAACCTGCAGACGGCGGTCCGGTCGGGGCCCGTCGGGTCCGATGTCGGGCAGCACCCGTTCCGGGACGGGCTCGTCGTGCGCGAGGCGCAGGCCGACCGGCGCCGGTACACGCCGCACTTCGGCCGCATCGAGGCGACCGTCGCGATCGACGGCATCGACGAGCACGCGATGGCCGCGCTCTGGATGATCGGCCTCGAGGAGGAGCCGACGCAGTCGGCCGAGATCTGCGTGTTCGAGGTGTTCGGTCGCGACATCCGCCCCGACGGCAGTGCGCTCGTCGGCATCGGCGTGCATCCCTTCCGCGACCCGTCGATCAGCGACGAGTTCGAGCGCGTGCCGTTCGCGGGCGACGTGCGCGAGCCCCACCGGTACGCCGTCGACTGGCGGCCCGACGAGGTTGTGTTCTCGATCGACGGTGTCGTCGCCAAGCGCGTCGCGCAGTCGCCGCAGTATCCGATGCAGCTCATGCTCGACGTGTTCGCGTTCCCGCCCGCGCCTCCGGCTGCGGCGGCGTACCCCGAGTCGTTCGCGGTGTACGCCGTACGCGGGTACCGGCTCGGGTGAGGCCGTCGCGGCCTCCGATGCCTAACCGCGAGGCGCGTGCGCCTCGAGGAACTGGTACACCTCGGTCTGGTCCACGCCCGGGAACGTGCCGGTCGGCAGCGCCGCCAGCAGCGAGGTGGGCGTGCGCGCGGCCGGCCACGAGGCATCCGCCCACTTCTCGGACAGCGTCGCCGGAGCGCGCCGGCAGCACGATTCATCGGGGCAGGTCGACACCGCGCGGTGCGGCGTCTCACGCCCGCGGAACCACTTCACGTGCTCGAAGGGCACGCCGACCGAGACCGAGTACTCGCCCTCCTTGGCCTTCTCGATGCGCGAGGTGCACCAGAACGTGCCCGTCGACGTGTCGGTGTACTGGTACCACGGGCTGAAGCGGTCCTCGATGTCGAACACCGTGCGCGCGGTCCAGTTGCGGCACACCGTCGTGCCCTCGACCGCGCCGAGCGCGTCGGACGGGAAGCGGACCGCGTCGTTCTCGTACGCCTTGATGATCGTGCCCGACTCGTGCACCTTCATGAAGTGCACGGGGATGTCGAGGCGCGCCGTCGCGAGGTTCGTGAAGCGGTGCGCGGCGGTCTCGTACGACACCGCGAAGTGGTCGCGAAGCTCCTCCATCGAGATGCGCCGCAGGTTCTTCGCCTCGCTGAGGTAGCGCACCGCGGCCTGCTCGGGCAGCAGGATGGCGGCCGTGAGGTAGTTCGTCTCGATGCGCTGGCGCAGGAAGTCGCCGTAGCTCGCCGGTTCCTCGTGCCCGAGGAGGTGCGAGGCGAGCGCCTGCAGGATCGGCGAGCGCGAGTCGCGTGATGGGGACTGCTGCGTCGGCAGGTAGATGCGGCCGTTGCGCTTGTCGGTCACCGAGCGCGTCGAGTGCGGCAGGTCGCCGACGTAGTGGAGCGAGTAGCCGAGGTGGCTCGCCATGTCGGCGACGAGCTGGTGAGAGACCGGGCCGCCCGAATGCCCCACGGCCTCGAGCAGCTCCGCGGCCTTCGCCTCGAGCTCGGGATAGAAGTTGTCGCGCGCGCGCATCTCGGCGCGCAGCTGCGCGTTGGCGCGACGGGCCTCCTCGGGTGTCGCGGCGCGCTCGCGGTGCAGGCGGTCGATCTCGTGGTGGAGGGCGAGGATCGTCTGCAGCGTCTGATCGGACATCGTCTTCGCCACGCGGAACGGCTCGAGGCCGAGCGCGGCGAAGACGGGTCCGCGCTGGGCGCGCTCGACCGCGATCTCGAGCGCTGCGCGCTCGGAGGGAGGGTCGGGGCGGAGCAGCTCGTCGGCACTGGTGCCGAGCGCGAGGGCGATCGTGCGGAGCATCGACAGCCGAGGTTCGCGCTTGCCGTTCTCGATGGCCGAGACCTGGCTCGGGGCCCGGTCGATGGCGGCGGCGAGCTCGCCGAGCGTGAGGCCCGCGGCGAGGCGGCGATCGCGGATGCGGCGCCCGAGCGTGAGGGCGTCGACCTCATCGGGCGCCGGCTCGGCGGCGAGGCCGACTCCGCCGTAGGCGGCGGCGAGGGTCGTGGAACGAGCGCGATCGGCGGTGACCATGCCTCATGCTCACATGAGGGAGCGGATGTCGCAAACGGAAGAACTGCGGAAGTTCCGCGTCTTGGCGGAAATCGAACCGATTCAGTGGATCACGACGACCGATCCCGTGCGAAGAATCGCCGGAATGTCGCGCGCTCGGTGGCAGGAGCGCGATCCCGGTACCCGATCCGCGGGCGGCGTGCAAGCCGTTTCCGCGGCACGGGAGGTCTGCGAGCATGACGGCGCCCGCGGGACGCGGGACTGCCGAACGGAGGACCCCGAACGTGACGACCCTACGACGCTCCATCCGACCCACCGCCGGACTGGCTGCCTCGCTGCTCGCCGCAGCGCTGCTCTCCGGCTGCTCGGGAGGCTTCGCGCCCGCCCCCGAGTCGACCGACGCCTCGGCTCCCGCCAGCTCACCTGCCGAGACGGACGGTGCCGCCGCCGGTGAGCAGAGCGTGGCGGAGGCGTGCGACGCGATCCTCGCCGGACTGCAGGACCTGGGCGAGATCGATGCGACCACGCTCCAGGACGATCTCGCGAACGACCCCGAGGCGGCCGAGGCGACGCTCGAGGAGGCGCAGGCCGCCGTCGTCGATGCAACGGACTCGGTCGAGAACGCCGAGATCCGCCCGTACGCCGATCGCGCCGCCGAGGCCACGCGCGAATTCTTCGACGCCGCTCGCGAAACCGCCGAGAATCCCGCGAGCGCGGATCCCGAGTCGCTGCAGGACGAGCTCGGCGCCTTCGCGGCGGCTCTCGCAGAACTCCAGACAGCCTGCGCCGGGAGCTGACCGTCGCTGCCGGCCTGCGCTCACCCGGCGGTGAGCGCGGGCCGGAGCTCGTTCGCGAAGAACTCGAAGAAGCCGTCGACGTCGGGGCCGAGGTTCATGATGGCGATGCGGTCGTAGCCCGCATCCTCGTAGGCGCGCACCGATTCGACGTGCGCCGCGACATCCGGCCCGCATGAGACGTTGTCGCGCACGTCGTCGACGCGCACGAATACCGACGCCTCCTCGAAGTTCGCGGGGTTGGGCAGCTCGCTCATGACCTTCCAACCGAGCAGGGACCACCGCGCAGTCTCGTGGGCGGCCGCTGCCGCGGCGTCGGCGTCTGGAGCCCAGGCGATCGCGGCCTCGCCGTAGCGAGGGCCGTCGCCGGAACGCGCCCAGTACGCCTCCACGAGCGCCCGGTCGGGGTCGGTGCCGAACATGGCGTCGCCGTGCTCTGCGGCCAGCCCCGCGGCATCCGGGCCGCCCGCCGCGACCGCGATGAGCGGCAGCTCGTCGGGCAGGTCGAACACCCGGGCGTCCTCGAGCGCGAGGTACTGGCCGTCGTAGGAGTGGTAGCCGCCCGACCAGAGCAGGCGGATGATCTCGATCGCCTCGCGCAGCATGGCCTGCCGGTCGCTCACGCTCGGATAGCCGGCCGCGACGATGTGCTCGTTGAGCCGCTCGCCTGAGCCGAGGCCCAGCGTGAACCGGCCCTCGCTCAGGATCGCGAGCGTCGCCGCCGCCTGCGCGATGATCGCAGGGTGGTAGCGCACCGTCGGGCACGTGACGCCCGTGGCGAGCCCGATCCGCTCGGTCGACGCGGCGATCGCGCCGAGCACCGACCACGCGAACGGCGAGTGCCCCTGCGAGTCGAGCCACGGATGGAAGTGGTCGCTGATCTCGACGAAGTCGAAGCCGGCCTCCTCGGCCAGCCTCGCCTGACGCACGAGCTCGCGCGGGTCGAACGCCTCAGCGGCGAGCTTGTAACCGTATTGGACGGGCATGCCGGACTCCTTCCTGCCGCGAGCGCGGCAGGAGCGCAGCGGCGGTCGTGCAGGGCGACGGTACCCGACGCGTCCGCGCCACGGGAGCCGGTTGCATCCGGTGGAGGCGACGTGTAGCGACGCCCGGACACCCGATGTCGGGGTTCGCGCGCGGGGTTATACGCCCCGGTTCCCGGGATCGCAAGACCCTTCATGGGTGAGAACCGCCGACCTAGCGTGGCCAGTGCAAATCCACCGTCGAGGCCGGAGCACACGCCCGGTCTCGGAGAGGAAGGGGCGAACATGGTGAACACCGCAGGGACCGGAACGTCCGATCTCAAGCAGGAAGCAGGTGCGGCCGGCCACCGGGTCGCCGACACCGCCAAGCAGGAGGCCCGCAACGTCGGGTCCGAGGCGAAGTACCAGGCCCGCAGGCTCGCGGACCGCGTCGGCAGCGAGGTCCGCTCGCAGGCCTCGACGCAGCAGCAGCGCGCCGCCGGCGGGCTGCGGAACGTCGGATCGCAGTTCTCGGAGATGGCCGCGACGAGCCAGTCCGGGTTCGCGCGGGACGTCGTCGAGAACGTCGGCTCGCGCGCCGACTCGGTCGCATCGTGGCTCGAGCAGCGCGAACCGCAGGACCTCCTCGAGGAGGTCAAGGGCTTCGCGCGTCGGCGTCCGGGGGTCTTCCTCGCGATCGCCGCAGGCGTCGGCGTGGTGATCGGCCGGCTGACGCGCTCGCTCGCGACGCCGAGCGACTCGTCGTCGAGCGCAAGCGGCGCGCGGGCACAGCTCGCGGGCACGGTCGACGCGCCGTACACGACCGAGTACCCCGGCACGACCGGGACCTACACGGGCACCGGCGGCACCTACACGGGAGCCGACGGGACGTACGGCACCGGCACCGGCGGCGCGCACGTCGCCGACACCGACACCACATGGACGGCCGAGCCGACCGGTGTGACGGGTACCGAGAACCCGTACACCGAGCCGCTCCCCGGTGAGGACACGCGCCGGGGCGACGTGACCGGAGCCCCGTGATGAGCGGCGCGCACGTGGGCGGCATCGATCCGCGATCGAGCGGTGCGCACGTCGCGGGTGCGCCGGCGATGGGCGCGCCCGCCGTGGACATGCCGACACCGTCCGAGCAGAAGGCGGCGACGACCTCGCTGGGCGACCTGGTCGCCGAGGTCACGCGCGACATGTCGACGCTCATGCGGCAGGAGGTGGAACTCGCCAAGGCCGAGGCCACGCAGTCCGCGAAGCGGGCGGGCAAGGGTGCCGGCTTCTACGGCGGGGCGGGGGTCGCAGGATGGCTCACGCTGCTGTTCCTGTCGATCGCCCTCTGGTGGGGCCTCGGCGACGCCATGGAGAACTACACCTGGTCGGCGATCATCGTCGCCGTCATCTGGGGCATCGTGGCGGCCGTCCTGTACTTCATGGGCAAGAAGGAGTTCGACCGGGTCCAGGGCCTGCCCCGCACGGTCGACACCCTCAAGCAGATTCCGGACACGTTGAAGAGGAATGAGGAGAACCGATGACTACCGATCCGAATGCCATCCGTTCCGACATCGAGCGGACGCGAGTGGAGCTCGGCCAGGACGTCGACGCCCTCGCCGACAAGGTCAACCCCGGCAAGGCGGTCCACCGCCAGACCGAGAAGGTCAAGGGCGTCTTCCGCCGCGCGAAGGACCGAGTGATGGGCAGCGCTCATGACATGGCCGACGGCACGGGCGACGCACTGCACTCGGCGGGTGAGGCCGTCGGCGCCGCGCCGCAGCGCGTGGCCTCCGCGACGCGGGGCAACCCCATCGCGGCCGGCCTGATCGTCCTCGGTGCGGCGTGGCTCGTCTCGTCGCTGATCCCGGCCTCGCGCCCCGAGCGCGACATCGCCGAGAAGGCCAAGGACGCCGCGGCGCCGCTGGTCGACGAGGTCAAGAACGTGGCGCAGGATGCCGCGCAGAACCTCAAGTACGACGCGAAGGACGCTGCGGGGGCCGTCAAGGACAGCGCCGCCGAAGGCGTCGAGAACGTCAAGTCCGAGGGCAAAGAGGCGGCGGCTGACGTGAAGGACGCTGCCCAGCAGGGCGGCTCCAGCACCGGCACCACCACTCCCACCGGCACGCAGTACACCACGTACTGAGCGCAGAGCGGGACCGTACCGGCGCCCGTCGTTCGAGCTGAGGCTCGACGGCGGGCGCCGGTCCATGTGTCAGGCGTCGGATGCCGCGTAGACCCGCTCGCCCTCGACGAACGTCTGGAGTGCTCGGGTCGCACCGATCTCGTCGGCGGGGCCGGCGAACGGGTCGCGGTCCAGCACCACGAGGTCGGCGTACTTGCCGACCTCAACGGTGCCGGTGACGTCGTCGAGGTGGTTCACCCACGCCGAGCCCGCGGTGTAGGCGCTCAGCGAGGTGGCCAGGTCGATCGCCTGCTCGGGCAGGAACGCGTCGTACTCGCCCTCCTCGTGGCCGGGTGCGGATCGACGGTTCACCGCGACATGGATCGCTGCGAGCGGATCCGGGGTCGAGACCGACCAGTCGCTGCCGGCGGCGAGTACGGCGCCGGACCGCAGCAGGTCGCCGAACGGGTACTGCCAGGCGCTGCGCGGCTCACCGAGGAACGGCAGGGTCAGGTCGACCATCTGCGGCTCGAGCGCCGCCCACAGCGACTGCATGTTCGCGGCGACGCCGAGTTCGCGGAACCGCGGGATGTCCTCGGGGTGCACGACCTGGATGTGCGCGATGTGGTGGCGGTGGCCGTTCCGGCCGTTCGCGGCGATCGCGTGCTCGACGGCGTCGAGGCACTCCCGCACGGCGCGGTCGCCGATCGCGTGGAAGTGCAGCTGGAACCCGAGCCGGTCGAGCTCGACGGCGGCCGGGTTCAGGATCGCGGGGTCGACGAACGAGATGCCCGAGTTGTCGGTGAAGTGGCCGTGACCATCGCAGTACGGCTCGAGCATGGATGCGGTGAAGTTCTCGGCGACGCCGTCCTGCATGATCTTGATGCTCGTCGCGGCGAAGCGTCCGCCGCGGTAGCGCTCGCGGCGCTCGACGAGCGAGGGGATCTGATCGAGCCCTGCGGTGCGGTCCCACCACAGCGCACCGACCACCCGCGCGGTGAGCGTGCCCGCCGCCGCGGCGGCGAGGTAGGCGGGGCCGGGGTCGCCGGCGTCGCCGTACGGACCGACGATGGCGTCCTGCCACGCGGTGACGCCGAACGAGTGCAGGTACCGCTGGCCGATGAGCAGCGCCTCGGTCAGGGTCTCGAGGCTCGTCTCGGGCAGGTGGCGGTTGACGAGGGTCATCGCGCCCTCGTGCAGCGTGCCGGTCGGGTTGCCGTCGGCGTCGCGTTCGATCCGCCCGTCGGCGGGATCGGGCGTGTCGCGGTCGACGCCCGCCAGGCGCAGCGCCGCCGAGTTGACCCAGGCGCCGTGTCCGTCGCGATTCGGCAGGAACGCCGGGCGATCGGGCACGACGCGGTCGAGCGCCGCGGCGGTCGGCGTGCCGCCGGGGAACGCCGACATGGACCATCCGCCACCGAGTACCCACTCGTCCTCGGGGTGGTCCGCCGAGTAGGCGGCGATGCGCTCGAGGTACTCGGCTTCGCTGCCGAGCTCGGCGAGGTCGCAGCGGATCAGGTCGAGCCCGCCCCAGACGGGGTGCACGTGCGCGTCCTGGAATCCGGGCACGAGCAGTCGGCCGGCCAGGTCGACCACCTCGGTCGACGGGCCGACGAGGTCGCGGACGTCGTGGTCGGAGCCCACGGCGACGATGCGCCCGCCGCGGACGGCGACCGCGCCGGCGCGCGAGCGCACGGTGTCGGCGGTGAAGACGGGGCCGTTCGTGAAGACGAGATCGGCGTGGGTCATGGCGGGGGAGCGTCCTCTCTAGTTTCCGGTCATGGTGCGCGCGATCTGCGTCGCCGAGTCGCCCGCGCGCCGCAGCACGAGCGCGACGAGCGCGAGGGCCACGAGCGTGAGCACGAGCATGATCGTCGAGACGGCGGCGATCTCGGGCCGAAGCCCCGATCGGAGCGCGCTCAGCACGTACACGGGCCACGGCGTGGTACCCGAGACCTGCACGAACGCGGCGATCACCGTGTTGTCGAGGCTCAGCGTGAACGACAGCAGGAAGCCGGCCAGCACGGCGGGCATCGCGAGCGGAAGGGTTACGCGACGGAAGGTCGTGAACGGCCTCGCGTAGAGGTCGGCCGATGCCTCCTCGAGCTGCGCCTCGAGCCCGACCAGCCGGGCGCGCACGATGTACGAGACGACCGCGATCGAGAACAGCGAGTGCCCGATCACGAGCCGCACGATGCCGTCGCTGAAGACGCCGAGGCCGAGGTCCTGCCCCAGGAACACGAGCCACGGCAGCAGCGCCACCGCGTCGACGATCTCGGGCGTGACCGACACGAGCAGCAGCAACCCGATGAACCACAGGGCCCAGCGGCCCGGATGACGCGCCATCGCGATGCCCGCGAGGGTGCCGAGCAGCGTCGCGAGCACCGCGGCGATGAAGCCGGTCTGGATGGACACGAGCACCGCGTCTCGGATGGCGGGCTTGGCGACGAGCGCCGTGAACGCGTCGAACCCGAAGCCGTCCCAGGCGACGAGCAGCCGCCCGGTGTTGAACGACGACGCGATGATCACCGCGATGGGGAGGAACAGGAAGGCGAACACCGCGACGCCCCAGACGGCGAGCGCGACATCCGACCACGACCGCTGCTTCATGCGGTCACCTCCTGAGGGGTGCGGGACGACGGGCCGGCGGTCTCGGCGACGTGCCCCGTGGAATCCGGGCCGCTGGGACCGGCGGTGCGGTCGGACGGCGGATCGCCGAGCACCAGCCGGTTCCGCATCCGGAACGGCAGCGAGACGAGCCACACGATCACGCCGCCCACCGCGACGGTGAGCATGATCACGAGGATGAGCAGCACCGCCATCGCCGAACCGAGCGCCCAGTTCTGCGCGGTCTGGAACTGGCTCGCGACGAGTTGGCCGACCATGTTGCCGCGCGCGCCGCCCAGGACGGTCGCCGTGATGTAGTCGCCCATGAGCGGGATGAACACCAGCAGCACGCCCGCGATCACGCCCGGCCGGGCGAGCGGCAGCGTGACCCGCAGGAACGTGCGCACCCGGCCCGCGCCGAGGTCCTTCGAGGCCTCGCGCAGCGGGCCGCCGACCCGGTCGAACGCGACGAAGAGCGGCAGGATCATGAGCGGCAGGTAGTTGTAGACCACGCCGATGAGCACCGCGGTCCTCGTGTACAGCACCTCGAGCGGGCCATCCGTGACGCCGACGGCCTGCAGCAGCGTCGACACCCAGCCCTCGGGAGCGAGGATGACCTGCCAGCCGATCGTGCGGACGAGGAAGTTCGTCCAGAACGGCACCATGACGAGCGCGAGCAGCAGGCCGCGCCGCGAGGCCGGCACCTTCACCGCCATCCAGTACGCCACCGGCAGGCCGATCACGAGGCACAGGAGCGTGCCCGCGATGCCGACCCACAGCGTGTTGGTGAACGTCTGGAAGAAGGTCGGCGACAGCGCCTCGGCGTACCGGTCGAACGACAGCACGTCGGTCGCGTGCGTCCCGAAGATGCCCGGCTTGTAGCCGAAGCTGAAGTACACGACCATCGCCACGGGGGCGACGAAGAAGACGACCAGCCACGCCCACGCGGGGATCGCGAGGGCGAAGCGCGGCATGCGCAGCGCTCGCACTATGCCCCCGCCGCGGCCTTCGTCTTGTTCCAGATGTCGACGCGCACCTGCTGGGCCTCGTTGACCTCGCCCTCGCGCATGGTCTCGAGCTGCTCGGGCGTGAAGAACACGAGGTCGAGCATGGGCAGCCCGGCGTCGGCCGCGGCCTGCTCGATGTCCTTGCCGCCCGTGTGGTACCCGATGTAGTCGAGCTCGGCGAGGGAGTTCTCGGGGCTGAGGACGTAGTCGATGAACGCGTGCGCGGCCTCGGGGTGCGGTGCGCCCGCGGCGATCGCCCAGTTGTCCATCCAGATCTCGGTCTCGGGGCCGGGGAAGACCCACTTCCAGCGGTCGGGCTCGCCGCCCTCGAGCATGCCGATGCGCGCGTCGCCGTTCCACGCCTGCATGAGCACGTGCGTGGCCTGCGGGATCGCGGCGCCGCCGGGGTACGAGTCGAACGCCGAGACGTGCGGGGCGAGCGAGTTCACGAGGTACTCCTCGGCCGCGGCGAGGTCGGCCTCGTCGGTCGTGTTCCAGTCGATGCCGTTGGCCCAGAAGTACATGCCGGTCAGGTCGCCCGGGTCGTCCAGGACGCTGGTCTTGCCGCTCGCCTCGTTCTGCGCGGCATCCAGGAAGTCGGCCCAGGTCGAGAGCTCGCGGGTGATGACCGTGGTGTCGTAGACGTAGCCCGTCGTGCCCCACGCCTTGCAGATGGAGTAGTCGTTGTCGGGGTCCCACGCGCGGCCGAGGTAGGCGTCGTCGACGTGCTGCAGGTTCGGGATGAGATCCTTGTTGAGCTTCGAGAGCAGTCCGTTCTCGATCATCTGCGGGATGAAGACGCCGGTCGGCACGATGATGTCGTAGCCCGAGCTGCCCTTGGCCGCGACGAGCTTGGAGATGAGCTCCTCGTTCGAGCCGAAGGAGTCCATCTGGATGGTGGGCCCGAGGTCGGCGGTGAACCCCTCGAGCACGTCGGGGGCGTCGTAGTCGCCCCACGTGTAGATCGAGAGGCTGTCCTCGAGCTCGCCGCCCGTGGCCTGCGGTGCGCTCGACGTGCCGCCGCCGGTCGAGCAGGCGGCGAGCAGGCTCGTGGCGCCGGCGGCCGCAGCGGCGGCGAGGAAGCGCCGACGGCTCAGCTCGGCGGTGATGGCCCTCGCCGCCGTGGTCGAGGCGAGGATGCGGACGGGGGTGCGCGGCTGGCTCATTCGGGTCTCCTCAGGGTTGGGGGTGCGTCGGACGTGCGGGGTCGAAGGTCAGCGGGTCGGCGGGGCGACGTATCCGCCCTCGTCGGCCGCGCCGTCGGCCGGGAAGAGGAGCACGCTCTCGGCGCTCCAGCTGCATCGCACGGCGTCGCCGACCGCGAGGTCGGGTGCCTCGGGCGTGGGTCGCCGCGCGATGAGGCTCTGGTCGTCGCCGAGGCGGACCAGGTACTGCATGGTCTCGCCGAGGTGCGCGACGCCGAGCAGCGTGCCGCGAGCGACGTTCGCGCCGTCGACGGCTCCGGCCACCCCGGCGGACTCGGCCTCGATCCGCACGTACTCCGGCCGCACCGCGGCCTGCGCGGGTGCGCCCTCGGCCAGCGTGTCCGCGGCGTCCGATCCCGAGCGGATGCCGCGCACGAGCGCGTGCTCGGAGGACACCGCCGACCCGCCCTCGCTGGCGGTTCCGCGGAAGAAGTTCTGCTGGCCGACGAACGCGGCGACGTACGCCGAGGCGGGACGCGCATAGATCGTGTCGGCGTCGGCGAGCTGCTCGATGCGTCCGTCGCGCATGATGGCGATGCGGTCGCTCATCGAGAGCGCCTCGCCCTGGTCGTGCGTGACGAAGACGAACGTGATCCCGAGCCGCGACTGCAGCAGCTTGAGCTCGAGCTGCATCTCCTCGCGCAGCTGGCGGTCGAGGGCGCCGAGCGGCTCATCGAGCAGCAGCACGGCGGGCCGGTTCACGAGCGCACGCGCGAGGGCGACGCGCTGCTGCTGACCGCCCGAGAGCTGCGTCGACTTGCGATCGGCGAAGCGGCGCATCTGCACGAGGTCGAGCGCCTGCGACACGCGGTCGCGCAGCTCCGCCTTGGGTGTGCGGCGCTGCTGCAGTCCGTAGGCGACGTTCTCGGCGACCGACATGTGGGGGAACAGCGCATACGCCTGGAACACGGTGTTCACGTCGCGCCGATACGGCGGCGCGCCCAGGACGGACTGTCCGGAGATGCGGATGTCGCCGCCATCCGGCTGCTCGAAGCCCGCGATCATGCGCAGGGTCGTCGTCTTGCCGCAGCCCGACGGACCGAGCAGCGAGATGAACTCGCCCGGCTCGATGGAGAGGGTCACGCCGTCGACGGCCGTCGCCTCGCCGTATCGCTTGATCACGCGGTCCAGGTCCACCGAGCCCGCTGCGCCTCGGCGCTCATCCGTCGGTGAGGCCGTCATCGCCTCGGTCGCCGCTGTCACTCCTGGCACCTCCCGGTTTTCCTGCCGCCACGTCGCGTCCGGCCATTCAACGACGTATTGGCCGCGTGTGCAATTCCCCGCCGGAGAACCGGACGAACCATCCGGGCGGCACCCGCGGACGCGCAGAACGTCCGGCCGTTCGTCACGCGCCGGTAACCGGGGACCTACGAATCGGGGTTGGTCCGCGCCGGCGACGCCTGATCCGTCGCCGGCCCGTCGAGCTTCGCGTCGGACGGGTCCGGGTCCGGGGGCGCCGGCGTCCTGGCCTCCTCCGCGACGAGCAGCATCCGCAGCCCGATGTGATGCAACACCAGCCCGATGACGACGGCGGCGATGATCGCGAGCGGCCACCACGGCACGTCCCCGAATGCGAGCACGACGCCGAGGACGACGAGGGCGAGCCCGAGCACCGGTCCGATGACGAAGAGCGCGAGCCCGGCCGTCCCGAGCCGCCGGGCGCGGGTGCTTCGGGCGCGGGCGCGAGCCTGATCGCGCCGGGTGCCGCCCACCTCTTCGTCGTGGGTCACGCCCTCCATTCTGCTCGTTCGCGTCCGATTCCACCGCAGCGGCCCGGGGAGTTCCGCAAGGCGGAAGAACCGGGAAAGTTCACCCCCGGATCGGCCGGTGGAAGTGGTTGCGCGCCCCGCAGCATGGATGCCACGGACCACGGCGTACCCCGCTCGACGGGACGCACGAGACATCCATCGCACCGAAGGAGCACGACGATGAGCACCGAGAACCGCCCCGGCGACCAGACCCAGACCGCTGCCGAACTGCAGCTCGAGTGGGACGCCGACCCGCGCTGGGAGGGCGTCGAGCGCGACTACACGGCCGAGGACGTGATCGCCCTGCGCGGCCCGGTCCGCGAGGAGCGCACGCTCGCGCGTCGCGGCGCCGAGAAGCTGTGGGAGGACATCCGGAAGAACACCGGCACGGCCTTCGAGCGCATGGAGGACCCGGAGTGGTCGGCCGCGCTCGGCGCCCTCACCGGCAACCAGGCCGTGCAGCAGGTGCGCGCGGGCCTGAAGGCGATCTACCTCTCGGGCTGGCAGGTCGCCGCCGACGCCAACCTCAGCGGCCAGACCTACCCCGACCAGTCGCTCTACCCCGCGAACTCGGTGCCGGCCGTCGTGCGCCGCATCAACAACGCCCTGCTGCGCGCCGGCCAGGTCGAGCAGGGAACCGACGACCGGGACTGGATGGCGCCGATCGTCGCCGACGCCGAGGCCGGCTTCGGCGGCCCGCTCAACGCCTACGAGCTCATGCACCAGATGATCGAGGCGGGCGCCGCGGGTGTGCACTGGGAGGACCAGCTCGCGAGCGAGAAGAAGTGCGGCCACATGGGCGGGAAGGTGCTCGTTCCGACCTCCCAGCACATCCGCACGATCAACGCGGCGCGGTTGGCGGCGGATGTCGCGGGCGTGCCCTCGATCATCATCGCCCGCACCGACGCGCTCGCGGCGACCCTGCTCACGAGCGACCACGACGAGCGCGACCGCCCGTTCGTGACCGGCGAGCGCACCGCCGAGGGCTTCTACAACGTGCAGAACGGCATCGAGCCGGTCATCGCGCGCGGCCTCGCGTACGCCGAGTACGCCGACCTGCTCTGGGTCGAGTCGGCCGAGCCCGACCTCGACCTCGCCCGCCGCTTCGCCGAGGCCGTGCACGCGAAGTTCCCGGGCAAGCGCCTGAGCTACAACTGCTCGCCCTCGTTCAACTGGAAGCGCCACCTCGACGACGACCAGATCGCGAAGTTCCAGCGCGAGCTCGCGTCGATGGGCTACGCGTTCCAGTTCATCACCCTCGCGGGCTTCCACTCCCTGAACCACGGCATGTTCACGCTCGCCAAGGACTACAGCGAGCGTCACATGTCGGCCTACGTCGAGCTCCAGGAGGCGGAATTCGCCTCGGAGGCGGCCGGGTACACCGCCACGCGCCACCAGCGCGAGGTCGGCACCGGCTATTTCGACCAGATCGCCACGGCGCTGAACCCCACGAGCGCGACCCTCGCCCTCGTCGGATCGACCGAGGAAGAGCAGTTCCAGCACTGACCAATCTCGCGGGTCGAGGAGGCCGCTCCGGCCCTTCTCGACCCCCACGAGACCAAGGAGACGAGACCATGACCATCACGATCGACCGACCCACCACGCACCAGCCGCGACCCGCCCGCACCGCCCCCGCCTTCGAGACCGTGCAGCCGCACCTCGAGGTCACGGCGCCGTACGGCGAGCGGTACGAGGAGATCCTGACGCCCGAGGCGCTCGAATTCCTCGCCGCGCTGCACGACCGTTTCGCGCACACCCGCCACGAGCTGCTCGCCATCCGCCTGCAGACCCGCGTCGACGCCGCGAACGGCCGCGACCCGAAGTTCCTGCCCGAGACCGAGTGGATCCGCGACGACGCCTCGTGGCGCGTCGCCGGCCCCGGCCCCGGACTCGAGGACCGCCGCGTCGAGATCACCGGGCCGACCGACCGGAAGATGGCGATCAACGCGCTGAACTCGGGTGCGAAGGTCTGGCTCGCCGACCACGAGGACGCGACGAGCCCGACCTGGACGAACGTGGTCGAGGGTCAGCTGAGCCTGTTCGACTTCCTGCGCGGCAACCTCGAGTACACGAGTCCCGAGGGCAAGGAGTACCGCGTCACGGCGACGGAGACGCCGACGATCGTCTTCCGCCCGCGTGGCTGGCACCTCGTCGAGAAGCACCTGCGGTTCCACGACCGCGCGGGGCGCGCGATGCACGCGTCGGGCTCGCTCGTCGACTTCGGCCTGTACTTCTTCCATAACGCCACGGCGCTCATCGCCGCCGGCCGCGGCCCGTACTTCTACCTGCCGAAGCTCGAGTCGCACCGCGAGGCGAAGCTGTGGAACGACATCTTCACGTTCGCGGAGGAGTACGTCGGCATCCCGCACGGCACCGTCCGCGCGACCGTGCTCATCGAGACGATCCAGGCCGCGTTCCAGATGGACGAGATCCTCTACGAACTGCGCGACCACTGCGCGGGCCTGAACGCCGGCCGGTGGGACTACATCTTCTCGATCGTGAAGACGTTCCGCTCGCGGGGTCGCCGGTGGGTCATGCCCGACCGCAAGTCGATCACGATGACGGTGCCGTTCATGCGGGCCTACACCGAGCTGCTGGTGCAGACGTGCCACAAGCGCGGCGCGCACGCGATCGGCGGCATGAGCGCGTTCATCCCGAACCGCCGCGACCCCGAGGTGACCGAGCGTGCGCTCGCCGCGGTGTCGGCCGACAAGCGCCGCGAGGCGACCGACGGCTTCGACGGCACCTGGGTCGCGCACCCCGACCTCATCGCCACGGCCCGCGCCGAGTTCGACGCCGTGCTGGGCGACCGACCGAATCAGGTCGATCGCCTGCGCGACGACGTGCACGTGACCGCGGCCGACCTGCTCGACATCCCGTCGGGCGGTGGCGAGGTGACCGAGGCCGGCGTCTACGACAACATCTCGATCACTATCCGGTACGTCGAGTCGTGGCTCCGAGGGACCGGCGCCGCGGCCATCGACAACCTCATGGAGGACGCCGCGACCGCGGAGATCTCGCGTTCGCAGGTGTGGCAGTGGCTGCACGACAACACCGTCACCGCCGAGGGCACGCGCATCGACCAGACGTCGATCGTGCGGATCATGGCACAGGCCGTAGCCGACCTGCCCCGCTTCGGGGGCGACCGCTTCGACGACGCGATCTCGGTGTTCCGATCGGTCGCGCTCGAGCCGGAGTTCCCGACGTTCCTGACGATCGGCGCGTACGCCCGGTTCCTCTAGGCATCGCCGGGAAGCGATGAGGCGAGCGGATGTCGCGGGGCTCCACCCCGCGGCATCCGCTTCGTCACGCCCGCCTTGACGCCGTCAGATCACTGACTAGAGTCAGAGAATGGCATCGGATGTCGCCCTCGATCCCGTCGCGACCGTGCGCGCCTTCAACCGCACGGTGACCGAGCGCGTGGGCGCGCTCGAGGAGACCTACCTCGCTCGCGGCCGGTCGCTCGGAGCCTCGCGCCTGCTGTGGGAGATCGGTCGCCCGGGCGCCGACGTGCGCGAGCTGCGCGCGCGGCTCGGCCTCGACTCGGGCTACCTGAGCCGCCTGCTGCGCGGGCTCGAGTCCGAGGGACTCGTGGACGTCACGGGTGCTCGGGGCGACGCGCGCGTGCGCCGTGCGACGCTGACCGACGCCGGCCGCGCGGAGCTCGAGCGGCTCGACGCCGCGAGCGACCGGCTCGCCGCATCCGTGCTCGACCCCCTGCCGCCGGCGCGACGCGCTCGGCTCGTGGAGGCCATGGCGACCGTGGCCAGGCTGCTCGACGCCGGTCAGGTGGTGATCGAGCGGGCGGATGCCGCGTCGGCCGACGCGCGCACCTGCCTCGACCGGTACTACGACGAGCTCGCACGCCGGTTCCCGCACGGGTTCGACGTCGGGCGGAGCCTGCATCCCGGCACCGACGAGTTCGCCGAGCCGCACGGCGCGTTCCTGCTCGCCCGGCTGCACGGGCGGGCGATCGGCTGCGGCGGCGTGCTGTTCGAACCCGACGGCACGGGCTACCTCAAGCGGATGTGGGTCGCCGACGACGTGCGGGGGATGGGCGTCGGCGGGCGCCTGCTCGCGGCGCTCGAAGCGGCCGCGCGGGAGCGCGGCTGCGTCGCCACGACGCTCGAGACGAACGCGAGCCTCACCGAGGCGATCGCGATGTACCGCGCCTCGGGCTACGCCGAGGTGCCCGCCTTCAACGACGAGTTCTACGCCGACCACTGGTTCCGCAAAGACCTCGTCTGAGACGCTCAGCGCATCGGCACGCCCACGTCGCTGCCGCCTTCGGGCGTGAGCCGTGACCCCATCTTCACGAGCGTCGGGGCGGGCACGAACCCGCCCGCGAACAGCGCCTCGCCCTGGCGGAACCACGGCGACATGGCGAGCAGCCCGGCGGGCGCGACCCCGAAGTACGACCCGAGCTGCGCGAGGTCGCCCGGCGAGCTCATCTTCATGACCGCGAGGTTGTCGCACTGCGAGATGATCCCCGCATGGATCTTCGAGGGCCGCTGCGTCGACAGCAGCAGCCACAGGCCGTATTTGCGTCCTTCGGCCGCGATCTGGATGATCCGCTCGCGCACCGCGACCGCGAGCGGGGTGACGAGGTCGGGCGAGCACAGGTTGTGCGCCTCGTCGATCACGAGCAGGACGGGCCGGCGCTCGGCGCGGCGCGCCCACAGGTCGTCGAGCACCGAGATCGCGACCGACAGGTGCTGATCGGGCGTCGAGAACCCGCCGAGGTCGAGCACCGTGGCATCCGGCCGCTCGGCGATGACCTCGTTCACGGGCGTGCGCTCGCCCGCCCACACCTCCCACTCGAGCATGCCGAGGTTGTCGATGCGCGTCGCGAGCGCCTGGCGGCCGGGGTCGTCGGACGCCCGGAGCTGCCCGAGCAGGGTGTCCTTGTCGAGCGCCGTCGCGACCGCGTCGGAGTGCAGCAGCGTGTTGAACTCCCGCGCGTCGGCGACGGGGTCGAGGCGCAGGATCGCGGCCTTCGCCTCGATGGGAAGGGAGCGGAAGTGGACGAGCAGCGGGTCGGGCCCGTTCGGGCGCAGCACCCGGATGTTCCGCTCGGCGAGCGCCGCGGCATCCGGCCCGGTCACGCCCTCGCGCCGCTCGCCGAGCCGCACGAAGTCGGAATTCGGGTCGAACACGACGACCGGCAATGCCGTGTGGGCGATCAGCTGCTCGAGCACGACGCCGAGTGCGTACGTCTTGCCCGACCCGGACTGTCCGCACCAGAACGTGTGCCGGTTGAAGCGCGTGCCGATGAGCTTCGCCGGGCCGGGCGAGGCGAGCATCGAGCCGATGTCGAGGGTCGCGCGCGAGGCCCGATGCAGGGCGTCGACGGATGCCGCGTCGGCAGGACGCACGTGCGCATTGCGGAACGGCGCATCCGAGCGCTGGTCGAGCCCGCCGTCGGCGTCGAGCACCCCGAGGACGCGGCCGACCTCGGCCCCGTCGGGTGCGACCGCCTCGACGAGACCCAGCCAGGCGCCCTCGGGCGTCTCGAGTCGGACGAGCGTGCCGGTCGGGGCGCCCTCGCCTTCGCTCGTCGTGAACGACCGACCGTCGACCGAGGCCGCGAGCACTCCTGACATCCGGATCCCCCTTCCGAAGCTCGGGCGCTCGTCGCCCGCTGCCTGACGTCACCTTCTCACGCGGTGTCCTCGCGCGTCGAGGGTTCGCACCGGGGGTAGGGTGCCGTGGTGACCGTGCAGATCCGACCCGCAGGGCCGGCGGATGCCGCGGCGCTCGCCGCGCTCGCCGCCGTGACGTTCCCGCTCGCCTGCCCGCCGTCGACCACCGCCGAGGCGATCTCCGATTTCATCGCTCGGAACCTCACGCGCGACCGGTTCGCCGAGTACCTCGCCGACCGCGATCGCACGTTGCTGGTCGCGGTCGCCGACGACGCCGGCGATCCGTCGTGGCGACGCGAGCTCGACGGAACGTCGGGCCTGGTGGGCTGGTCGATGCTCGTGCGCACCGAGGACGGCGAGCCGGCCGACGCGGACGCCGCGGCCGCGGTGTCGGCGCGGCCCGCCGTCGAGCTCAGCAAGATGTACGCGCATCCCGCCGCGCATGGACGCGGCGTCGCCGGCGAGCTCATGCGTGCGACGCTCGCCGAGGCTCGCCGCGAGGGCGCCCCCGTCGTGTGGCTCGGCGTGAACGAGGAGAACGCACGCGCCATCCGCTTCTACGAGAAGCACGGCTTCGCCGTCGTCGGCACGAAGCGCTTCAGGCTCGGGGACCGGCTGGAGCACGACCTCGTGCTCGAGCGCGCGCTGCCCTGACGGCGAGCGCGCGGCCTCGAGCCGGAGGGCGCCGCGCCGTCGACCAGAGGTCGACGGACACCGGACACCCTCCGGGTGGGCGCGTCAGAAGCGCAGCGAACGGAGGTAGTCGTAGCCGACCGCGGCCGTCTGCAGCGGCGTGACATCGGGGGTGTCGTTCTCGACGATGTACTCCTCGACCGCGTGTGCCGCGAAGATGCGGTCGAACGCGATCGTGCCGGTGCCCAGGTCGGCCATGTCGCCGTCGAGGTGCCGGTCCTTCACGTGGAACTGGCGCACCCGCTGCGGGGCCTCGTGGATCGTGTCGATGGCGAACTGCACCGGGTCGGCCTCGCCGAGGTTCGCGCCGCCGGTGACCGCCCAGTACAGGTCGACCTCGAGGTGGACGAGCGACGGGTCGAGCCGCTCGGTGAGCACCTGCCAAGGCGTACGCCCGCCGCCGAGGTCGGTCGTGAACTCGTGGGCGTGGTTGTGGTACCCGTACGCGATGCCGTACGACGCCGCGGCCTGCGCCTCGACGTTCATGCGATCGGCGAGCCCCTGCCAGTCGGCGAGCGAGTTCGAGGCGAAGTAGGGCACGTTGAGGTACTTCTGCCCCAGGGTTGCCGCGTTCTCGAGCTTGATCGCGAGTGCCGCGTCGTCGGCCGACACGCCGTCGTGCGACGAGCTGGCACGGATGCCGATCGAGTCGTAGAACGCGCGCAGCTCGGCCGCCGACCGACCGAAGTAGCCGAGCGCCTGCTCGACGCGAGGGTAGCCCAGCTCGGCGATCGCGCGCAGCGTCGTGTCGTAGTCGCCGGGGCCCCACGGCGCACCCAGTGCCTCACGAACCGTCCAGAGCTGGATGCTGATCTTGCCGGGCGGCACTCGCTTCCACGGCTTGGTCGCGACATCGGCGACCGCCGGCATCGCCCCGCCGCCGAGCGAGAGCGCCGCGGCGGACGCGCCGAGCAGCCCCATCAGCACCCCACGCCTGCTGATGCCGCGCTGAGCACGTGATGCCTGCATCGCCTGGTCGCCGTCGAATCCGTAACACATCGGTGTGGTTTCCCTTCGTGAGAGCTGTGTCGCCCTCGACTCGCCATCGAGCACGTCAGCCCACCTTCGCGAACTTGTGTCGTGATGTCAACAGAATCTGCATTGGTCGTAACGTAAGTCGCGTAGCCGGGGGCAAGAAGTCGAGAGTCCCTCGCGCCTGCCCGCGTCGGAGCGGCCGAGGGGACGCCCAGGCTCCGGCGGTCCGGTGAGTCTGCCGACCGGGCCCGGCAGGGCGTCGCGACCGACCTCAGGGCCGCGTCCTCTCTGCGAGGCGGACGTGCGCGACCTATCGAGCGGCCTTCACGTGCTCGTACGCCGCGAGCGCCGCCTCGCGCGTCGCCTTCAGGTCGACGATCGGCTCGGGGTACTCGTCGGTGCCGATCTCGGGCACCCACCGCCGCACATACGCCCCGTCGGGGTCGAACTTCTCGCGCTGCAGCTCGGGGTTGAACACGCGGAAGTACGGAGCGGCATCGGCACCCGAGCCTGCGACCCACTGCCACCCGAACGGGTTCGACGCGTGGTCGGCATCGACGAGCGTGTCCCAGAACCACTGCTCGCCCCGCCGCCAGTCCACGAGCAGGTTCTTCGTGAGGAATGACGCCGTGACCATGCGCACCCGGTTGTGCAGCACGCCCGTGTGCCAGAGCTCGCGCATGCCGGCGTCGACGACCGGCACGCCGGTGCGCCCCCGCTCCCACGCGGTGAGCGCCGAGGGATGCAGCCGCGGCCAGGGGAACGCGTCGAACTCGGCGCGCCAGTTCTTCGTCGCGAGGTCGGGGAAGTGGAACAGCACGTGCCACGCGAACTCGCGCCATCCGACCTCGGAGAGGAACTTGCGCGCGCCGGCCGTGCCGCCCGCGTGTTCACGCGTCGCGTGCCATACCTGGTGCGGGCTCAGCTCGCCCCAGCGCAGCCTCGGCGAGAGGTGGCTGGTCACCTGCTGGTCCATGCGGTCGCGGCCGGTCGCGTACTCGGCGAGGTCGTGGCGCAGGAACTCGCGCAGGCGATGATGCGCGGCCGCCTCGCCGGGCTCCCACGTGTCGCGGAGGCCGCCCGCCCAGTCGGGGGTCGTGGGGAGGAGCGCCCAGTCGTCGAGCTCGTCGCTCGCCGGGCCGTCGCGCCCGCTCGGGCCGCCGAAGCCGTCGAGCTCGGACGGGGCGGGCAGGGGATGCCGCGGCTCGTCGGCCGCGAGGCACGCCTTCCAGAACGGCGTGAACACCGAGAACGGCGTGCCCGAGCCCGTGCGGATCGTCCAGGGCTCGAACAGCAGCGATGCGCCGAAGCTCTGCACCTCGAGCCCGGCGTCGCGCAGCCCGGTCTTCAGGTCGGTGTCGACGGCGCGCTCGGCACCGCCGTAGCGCCGGTTCCAGTACGCCGCGCCCGCGCCGACCTCGTCGACGAGCGAGCGGATCGCGCGCCCCGCCGACCCGCGGCGCAGCACGAGCTTGACGCCGAGATCGTGCAGGTCGGCCGTGAGCGAGGCGAGCGAGTGGTGCAGCCACCACTTCGCGGCGCCGCCGAGCGGGCGGATGCCGCGCGACTCCTCGTCGAGCACGTAGACGGCGACGATGGGCTCGCCCCGCTCGACCGCCGCATGCAGCGCCGGATGGTCGGCGACGCGCAGGTCGTCGCGGAACCAGACGACGGACGGCGCGGCGCTCATGCCGTCACGCTAGTCGAGCCATCCGACGCCCGGCCTGTGGGTTGGCTGCGGATCGGCCCCGCGCCCCCCGCCGGCTCCTCACCGTTTCAGGAGATCGGAGGCGGATCAGGACGAAACTGCGGATCCGGTCCTGAGCAGCTTCCCTTCTCCTGAAACGCGCTCATCGGCCGCGCGGGCCGCACGGCGCGCGATCGCCCAGGTGCCGAGCCCCGACGCGAGGAAGATCGCGCCGAGCACCGTCCACCCCGCGAGCCCGTGCTCGAGTGCGGTCGATGCGACGACGAGCGGCGCGCACATCGCGCCGAGCGAGTACCCCATCGAGAAGACCCCCTGGTACGTGCCCGCGCGCACGGGGTCGGCGAGCTCGAAGCTGAGGCCCCAGCCGCCGGCCTGCGAGAGCACCTCGGCGAACGCGTGCGAGAGCGCCGCGACGAGCACCACGGCGATGGCGGCCCACGCGGGCAGCCCCGCCGCGAGCGCGTAGACCACGCACGCACCGGCCATGAGCCAGGCGGCGATCGCCGAGACGCGTCCAGCCACGCGGAGGTCGTGGGTGCCGCGGGAGAGCGGCACCTGGAAGAGCACGACGATCGCGGTGTTGAGCACGAGCACGAACGCGACCAGGACCTCGGGCGCCGCGGTGTGGTGCGCGATCCACAGCGGGACGCCGACGTCCGAGACGCCGAACTGCATGCCGAAGACCGCGCTGCACAGCGTCAGGAGCAGGTACCGCGGGTCGCGCCAGGGCGAGTGGGCGCGCAACGCGGCACGCTCGGCGCGGGCGGATGCCGCGACATCCGTCGATCCGGTCGCGGTGGTCACCGGCGTCGCGAGCAGCCGCGCCGGTGCGTCGCCAGTGCGCGGCAGCCGCACGAGCTGGGTGACGCCGAGCAGGTAGGCCACGCCCGCCCCGACGATGATGGCGCGGTACGCCTCGGGCGTGCCGACGACGAGCGCGATCGCGCCGATGCCGGAGCCCACCGCGATCGAGAGGTTCGTGACGGTCCGCAGTACCGCGCGGGCCTCGACGCGCCGCTCGCCGGTGAACGCACGCGCGATGATCGCGGTGCGCGTCGCGTTCGCCGCCTGCTCGACCGCTCCGACGCTGACGGCGATGACCAGCGCGGTGACGAAGTCGCCGGCGAAGACGTATGCGATGAGACCGACGCCGTCGGCGACCGAGAGCCCGATCAGCAGCGCGCGTGCGCTGACGCGATCGGCGAGCCATCCGCCCGCGAGCGACGACAGCACGCCCGCCGCGCTCGCGAGCGACAGCACGATCGCGACCTCGTTGGCGGGCAGGCCCACCACGAAGGTGAAGTAGAGCACGGTGACGGTCAGGAAGATGCCGCGGCCGATGCGGCTGATGAGGGTCGCGACGACGAGGACGCGGAGCACCGGGTCGGCGAGCGGCGCGAGGATGCGGGAGACGAGCGGGGGACGACTGGGGGCGACGGTCACGACTCCGTTCTGCCAGCCCTGCATCCGCGACGGAATCGATGTAGCGTTCTGCTACATGTTGCGGTACGTGCTCGAGGAACAGGATGTCGCGTCGGTGCGCTTCGGCATCTCGCCGCTGTGCGAGCTCGGCCTCTCGCTCCGCGCCATCCGCGGGCCCGCGTACTTCCCGCTGCAGCTGCCATGGGTGCGCCGCACGGAGGAGGCGCGTGCCGACCTCGACCATGAGGTGCTCGATGCGCTCATCGACGATCGGATGTGGACGCCCGACTTCCTGAACCCGCGACCGCACTCCCCGCTCACCCGGCTCGACGAGGAGCTCGCCGAGCTCCGCGAGCTCTCCGCCGACGTGTTCCACCGCGACCTGACGGCCGTGCACGGGCGGGTGCCCGACGTGCTCGCCGGACCGCCTCGCGCGGCCGTGCGTCGCGTGGTCGCCGCACTCGAGGAGCTCTGGGACGCGAGCTTCGAACCGTACTGGCCCCGGATGCGCGCCGTGCTCGAGGCCGACGTCGTGCACCGCGGACGGCAGATCGCCCAGCACGGGCTCGGCGCGATGCTCAACGGGCTCTCGGCGACGATCGACTTCGACGGCGACATCCTGTCGGTGCGGCTCAAGGACCCGACCGATCGCACGCATCGCATCGACGGCACCGGACTCACGCTCGTGCCGACCATGTTCACGCGGCGCGCGTCGGCGCCCGTCGGCCTGGGCCCGCCCATGCTCATGTACCCGGCTCGCGGACAGGGCGCCCTCTGGGAGACCGAGCGGATCGCGAATCCGGCGGCGGTCGCGGGCATCCTCGGCGAGACGCGCGCCTCGCTGCTCGCGGCGCTCGGCGACCCGGCCTCCTCGACCGAGCTCGGCGTGCGGTTCGACGTCACGCCCAGCGCGGTGAACCAGCACCTGCGTGCGTTGCGCGACGCCGGGCTGCTCGTCAGCACCCGGTACGGCCGGAGCGTGCTCTACCTGCGCAGCGAGCTCGGCTCGGCGCTGCTCGGCGGCCGCACGCCGTCGGGGTGACCCGACCCGCCGGGAGGAGCGGGTGCGGAAGTCGCGATGCCGGCAGCCGTCCTCCCCGCGCGTGCGAAGCCCTCCCGCGCGTCCGCGTCAGGCGGGGTCGGGCGCGACCCGGAGCACGAGCTTGCCGCGCACGTGCCCCTCGCCGAGCCGCCGGTGCGCGGCCTCGCCCAGGTCGAGCGGGTACTCGCCGTCGACGTGCACCCGCACCGATCCGTCGTCGATGAGCCGCGAGATCACCGCGAGCGTCCGTGCGTCGGGCGAGACCGAGTAGCCCGTGGCGCGCACGCCCGCGGCTTCGGCCTCCTCGGCCATGGTCGGCCACGACCGGGTCGGCACGTTGACGACGAGCCCGCCGCGGCGCAGCACCCGCAGCGACCGCGTGCCCGTCTCGTCGACGACGTTGCCGATCAGGTCGATCACGACGTCCTGTTCCCCCGCGACCTCCTCGAACCGCTCGGACGTGTAGTCGATCACGCGCCGCGCGCCGAGCGAGGCGAGGAACTCCGCGTTCTCGGAGGAGCCCGTGGCCGTGACGTGCGCGCCGAAGTAGCTCGCGAGCTGCACCGCGAAGTGACCCACCCCGCCCGCCCCGGCGTGGATCAGCATGCGCTGGCCGTCGTGCGCGCGCGCGACGTCGACCACCGCGCCCCACGCCGTGAGGGCCGCGCACGGCACCGCCGCCGCCTCGACGAAGCCCGTCGCGACGGGCATGGGGGCGACGCTCATCGACGACACGCTCACGTATTCGGCGTAACTGCCCGACCCGCGCGGCACGCGCGTCATGCCGTAGACCCGGTCGCCGGGCTGCAGCGGATGCGCCGCATACGGCACCGTCTCCACGACGCCGGCGAAGTCGTTCCCGAGCACCGCGGGGAACGACGGGATGGCGGCCGCCACCCCCTTGCCGAGCTTGGTCTTGCGGTCGATCGGGTTCACTCCCGCGGCGATCACGCGCACGAGCACCTCGTCGGACACGCGGAGCGGCCGCGGCACCTCGCCGACGCGCAGTTCGGCCCCCTCGCCCGCCTCGTCGATCACCAGTGCCCGCATCGCATCCGCCATCCGCTCGCCTCCCGTGGGTCCATTCTGGGGCAGGTTAGGCTGCGAGCACCGGGGAGTCGAGGGGGATCGGCATGCGCGCGTTGTTCGGGGTGCTCCGCATCGTGGCGGCGGGCGCGGTGATCGTCGCCATCGTGGGCCAGTTCATCGTGAGCTGGTCGATGGTGCCCGATCGCGCGGCGTTCATCGTCAACTTCTTCAGCTTCTTCACGATCCTCTCGAACGCGCTGACCGCGCTGGTCCTGCTCGTCGGCGCGTGGTTCGCCTTCACGCGGCCCGACGACCCCGGCTGGTACAACCTCATCCGTGCCTGCGCGGTGACGTACATGGCGACGACCTTCGTGGTCTACAACCTGCTGCTCCGCGAGATCTCGCTCGACCAGGCCACCACCGTGCCGTGGTCGAACGAGATCCTGCACGTCTGGGCGCCGCTCTACGTCGTCGCCGACTGGGTGCTGGCGCCGGGCCGGCACCGGATCCCGTGGGCGCGGCTCTGGACGATCGCGGTGTTCCCGCTCGCTTGGGCGGTGTATTCGCTCGTGCGCGGCCCGATCGTCGGCTGGTACCCGTATCCGTTCCTCAACCCCGCGCAGGAAGCGGGGTACGGCGGCGTCGCGGTCTACGTGATCGCGATCGCGGCGTTCATCCTCCTCGTCGGCGCGGGGGTGCTCGCGCTGAGCCGAACGCCGTGGCCGCACGAGGCGGTCGCGGCGCCCGCGCCGGGTTCGGTCGCCGGCGTGGGCGAGCCCGACGACCTCGACCAGCGGGTCAGGGCCGGCTGAGCCATCCGCCGACGATCGCGCGCATCGCGGCATCCTGCGCGGGCTGCCCGTCGTCGCGCGGCGGCACGCGCTCGAGCGGCGCGCCGAGGCCGCCGGCCCAGCGCTCGGCCAACGAGAACGGGTGCACGGGGTCGCGCGGCGCTCCGACCACGAGCGAGCGGATGCCGCGGCTCGCGAGCGCGCCGAGATCGCCGTCGGCCTCGAACGCCCGGTTGCGCGGGATCTCGACGAGGCGCATCGCCCGCCGCGCGGCATCCGGCGCGGTGAACTGCGTGAGGAGTCCTCGCGCGCCGGCCGGGGACTCGTGCGCCACGCGCGCGTACGGCTCGGTGTGCCGGAACCGCTCGGCGCCGGCGACAGGGCCCCGCTCACGCAGCAGCTCGCCGATGACGGGGAAGGCCCGCAGGTTCGGTGGGAGCGACCGCTCGCCGAACGCCGGACGCACGAACACCGCGCGCTCGACGGGCAGCAGGCCGAGCAGGCAGATCCGCAGTGCGAGCGCGGCGCCCATCGAGATGCCGATGATCGTCAGGGGTTTCGACGGCCCATCGGCGGGCGGGGCGGACGCCGCGGCGTCGCCGCTCGCACTGTCGAGCGCCGCACGGGCCGCCTCGCCGACCTCGCGCGCGAGCCGGTCGAGCGCGAAGTCGCCGGGTTCGCCGACGAGAGTGGACGCGCCGTGCGCCCGCACGTCGGGCGCCGCGATCGCGGTGGGCGGCACGCCGAGCTGGTCGAGCACCGGGCCGAACAATCCGAGCGGCTGATTGCGCGCCGCACCGAGTCCGTGCAGGAGCACGACCTCGGTCGTCACGCGAGCGGCCCCGGGCGGTAGAACGCACGCTCGGGCGACTCCCGGTAGCCGACGGGTTCGGGCGCCCCGGGCTGCGGCCGGATCGCCTCGAGCAGCAGGTCGGCGAGGCGCACGAGCTGTGCGACCTGGTTCTCGTCGCGATCGACCCAGCGGCACTGCGGGTCGCCGACGGGCACGAAGCCGTCGTGCTGCTCCCAGACGATGAGCGTGCGCTCGGCGCCGAGCACGTACTGCTGCCACCACACCTGACGCAGGTAGCCGCGGGGGATGCCGCGCCACGGCTTGGACGTGGTCTTGATCTCGCACAGTTCGACCGCGCCCGCCGCCGAGACCCGCAGCCCGTCGGGCGTCGCCAAGTGGCGTCGATCGCGCTCGGCGTGGAACAGCAGGCTGGACGGCGCGATGCCGTGCTCGCGGCGCACCCACTCCGCGATCACGGGCTCGCGCGAACGGCCGTGGTCGGTGTACCGGCTCCCGCCGAAGCCGCGGCCCGGCGTGCCGTAGAGCTTCTCGCTCGCCGCGGCCTTCACGGATGCCGCGGACGCGAGCTTCGCGGCATCCGTCGCCGTGACGCCCCGCGATCGGGCACGAAGCCACGCGACGCGATCGCCCGCGTCGGCCACGACGCGTCGCTCGTGCGGGTGCACGGGCTCGCGGAGGGCCGACGCGACGCGCGGCGCGACCGACTCGAGGTCGAAGAGCGCGAACGGGGTGTCGGTCACCCGACCACGGTACCCCCGACCGCCACCCGCGGACGGCCGTGGCGGACGCGCGGCGCCGAGTCCATTTGCCGGGGTCGTGCCTACTTGACCGCGCGCATGAGCCCGGTCGACGACGCGGCGATCATGGCCTCGATGTTGGCGGGGGAGAGCGAGTGGTGGATCGCGAGCATCGTGGCGCCCAGGACCGCCGCGTCGGCCCCCGTCTGCGAGAGCGTGATGTGCAGTGCCTCGGTCGCGAGCGGCATCGAGCGCCGGTAGACGACCTCGCGCACGCCCGCGATCAGGTGCTCGCCCGCCTCGGCCATCGCCCCGCCGAGCACGATGACCGACGGGTTCATGAGGCTCAGGCAGGTGGTGAGCACCTCGCCGATGTCGCGCCCGGCCTGGCGGACCGCCTGGATCGCCTTGACGTTGCCGTTCTTGACGAGGTCGACCACGTCGCGCGAGTTCGTAGCGGGGATGCCCTCGGCCGTGAGGGCGCGCGCGATGGCACTGCCCGAGGCGAGGGCCTCGAGGCATCCGAAGTTGCCGCAGTTGCACGCGATCTCGGCGCCGCGCGACACGTAGACGTGGCCGATGTCGCCCGCGGTGCCCTGTGCGCCGCGCTGCAGGAAGCCGCCGGAGATGACGCCCGCGCCGATGCCGGTCGCGATCTTGACGAACAGCAGGTGATCGACGTCGGGCCAGGCGCGCTCGCGCTCGCCGAGCGCCATGATGTTCACGTCGTTGTCGACGAGCACCGGGACGTCGATCTCCTGGCGGATCCAGCCGGCCACGTCGAAGCGGTCCCAGCCGGGCATGATCGGCGGGTTGATCGGCCGGCCCGAGCTGAACTCGACCGGACCCGGCACGCCAACGCCGATCGCCAGCAGGTCATCCAGACGCCGGCCGGCCCGGTCGATGAGCTCGCGGGCCGAGGCGATCGCCGTGTCGAGCACGATCCTGGGCCCCTCGGACACCGCGATGACCGAGTTGGTCTCCTCGAGCATGCGACCGGTGATGTCGCTCAGCGCGACCCGCACGTGCGACGCCCCGATGTCGACGCCGATCACGTACCGGTCGCTCGCGGTGATCGCGAACAGCGAGGACGGGCGCCCGCCCGTCGACGCCGCCTCGCCGACCGGGCCCACGAGGCCGAGGTCGGTGAGCGCGTCGATGCGCATGGCCACCGTCGTACGGGCGAGCCCGGTGATGGCCGCGAGCTCGCTGCGGGTGCGCGGTTGACCGTCGCGGAGGATCTGGAACAGGTCGCTCATCGCGGTCGATCCGAGCGCGTTCACGTGGGGTCGGGGACCCCCCGCACTGACATCACCCATCTGTCGATCCTCCCATAGCCCATGTCATGACTCGCATGGCTTCGTATGCACCCGTCGTTCGCCGCGCCCCAGATCGAGGGACGCTATTGCGTCCGCGATCCCTGTCCGGAGAAGCGCTGCTGGAGCAGCACGGCGATGACGATGATGACGCCCTTCGCGACGGCCTGGACCGACGTGGAGAGGTTGTTCTGGGTGAACACGTTCGTGAGCGTGGCGAAGATGAGCACGCCGAACACCGTGCCGGTGATGGTGCCTCGACCACCCGCGAGCAGCGTGCCGCCCACGACCACGGCGGCGATCGCGTCGAGCTCGTAGAGCATGCCGTGGGTCGACGTTCCCGCGGTGGTGCGACCGAGGATCATGACCGCGGCGATGCCGGCGGTCAGGCCCGCGAGCGCGTAGAGGTAGATGGTGTGGCGGCGCACGGCGAGGCCGGCGAGGCGGGCGGCCTCGCGGTTGCCGCCGATCGCGATCGTGCGGCGGCCGAACGTGGTGCGGTTCAGCAGGATCCAGCCGCCGACGGCGACGAGGATGAAGATCCAGATCAGCATGTCGACACCGAGCAGGTCGAGGTTCATGAACTCGATGTACTCGGGGATGCGGACGACCTGCGTCTGGCGGTTGGCGAGGATCTCGGCGAGACCGCGTGCCGCGACGAGCATCGCGAGGGTCGCCATGAACGCGACGACCTTGCCGTAGGCGATGACGATGCCGTTGATGAAGCCGGCGGCGAGGCCGACCGCGAGCGCCACGAAGACCATCACGAGCCACGTGGAGTTCTCGGCCGCGACCTGCACGGCGCTCAGCGTCGCGACGACCGAGGCCAAGCCCATGACCGAGCCGACCGACAGGTCGATGCCGCCGCCGATGATGACGAACGTCATGCCGATCGAGATCACGCCGATGATCGAGGCGAGGCGGAGGATCACGAGGATGTTGTCGACGTTCGTGAATCGCTCGCCCGCAGTGATGGCGCCCACCGCGAAGAGTGCGAGGAGGGCGAGGACCAGGCCGAGGTTGCGCCCGACCGAGCCGCTGAGGAGCGACTTCGCCGAGAAGCGCCGCTCGGTGGGGGGGAGCTGTTCGGGATCGTTCTGGGCAGAGGTGATGGTCTGCGACTGCTGCTCGCTCACGCGGCGGTTCCTTCCATGATGAGGTCGAGCACGCGGTGCTCGTCGATCTGGTCTGCCTTCACGGTGCTGAGCACGCGGCCGTCGGCGATGACGAGGACCGTGTCGGCCAGTCCGAGGACTTCTTCGATCTCGCTCGAGACGATGACGACGGCGTCCCCGTTCGCCGCGAGCTTGCGGATGAGGGCGTAGATCTCGGCGCGTGCGCCGACGTCCACACCGCGCGTGGGCTCGTCGAGCAGGAGCACCGACGTGCGGTTCACCAGCCAACGCGCGAGGAGGATCTTCTGCTGGTTGCCGCCCGACAGCGTGCGTGCCGGACGGTCGGGGTCGGCTGGCCGCAACTGCAGCGCGGAGATCTGCTCCTGGGCCGTGCGGCGCTCGGCCCGCTCGTTGACGAAGCCGCCCCGCGCGTACCGCGTGAAGGAGGCGAGCGTGACGTTCTGGTAGATGGGCTCGTCGAGCAGGAGGCCCTGGCTCTTGCGCTCCTCGGGCGAGAGCCCGACGCCCGCGCGCACGGCGTGGCGGACCGAGCCGCGGCGCAGCTCGCGGCCGTCGACCTGGACCGAGCCCCCCGTGGCGCGGCGGGCACCGTAGATGGTCTCCAGGATCTCCGAGCGGCCCGACCCGACCAGGCCGGCCAGTCCGACGATCTCGCCCGCGCGCACGCTGAAGTTGATGTCGTGGAACACGCCGTCGAGGCTGAGGCCCTCGACCTCGAGCTTCACCGGGGCGGATGGCTCGACCGGGGTCGCGGGCGGGAAGACGTTCGCGACCTCGCGGCCGGTCATCAGCCGGATGAGCTCGGAGGTCGGCGTGTCGGCGACGGGGAGCCCGTTCGCGGTGCTCCGGCCGTCCTTCAGGACCGTGATGCGGTCGCCGATCTCGCGGATCTCCTCGAGCCGGTGGGTGATGTAGACCACGGCGATGCCCGCGGCCGTGAGCTCGCGCACCACGCGGAAGAGGTTCTTGACCTCTTCACTGTCGAGCACGGCCGACGGCTCGTCCATGATGATCAGCTTGGTGTCGTGGCTCAGCGCGCGGGCCATGCTCACGATCTGCTTGTTCGCGGCACTCAGCGATCCCACCTCGCGGGACGGGGAGAGGTTCGCGTGGCCGAGGCGCTTCAGCAGTTGGCGCGTGCGCGTGTTCGCCTCGCCCGTGCGGAGGAAGCCGCCGACCTCGAGCTCGTGCCCGAGGAAGATGTTCTCGGCGATCGAGAGCCCGTCGACCACGTCGAGCTCCTGGTACATCGTGGCGATGCCGAGCGCGATGGCGTCCTGGGGGGAGGAGAGCGTCACCTCCTCGCCGTTCCAGAGGATGCTGCCCTCGTCGGGAGTGTGCGCGCCCGCGAGCGTCTTGATCAGCGTCGACTTGCCCGCGCCGTTCTGCCCGAGGATGCAGTGCACCTCGCCGGCGACGATCTCGAGGTCGACGCCCTTCAGCGCCTGCACGCCGGCGAAGCTCTTCGAGATGCCGCTCATGCGGAGTAATGCCGGAGAATGGTCGTCTTTGATCACTCTGGAATCATAACTCCATCTCGCCGAGAAGCAAGTCTCATCTTGGCCCTCCTGGCGATCATGCGCGAGTACCGACTTCGAGGGGTCGTCGCGGCCACTCGTCCCACTTTCGACAATCATCGTGCATAAGTTGCGCAACGCGGGTGGTCTTCTGCTACGGTGACGAAACGTCAACGTGGACTCCGTCGGGTGTGGTCGCACTCGGGTGGATGAAGTCCACCTGGCGGCGCTGCGTCACATCCAACGAGAGGACAACCACAATGAGCGTCAAGCGCACTTCACGTGCTCGCGCCTTCGTCATGGCGGGAGCTTCGCTCGCCGTCGCCGGCCTGCTCGCGGGCTGCACCGCGGGCGACTCGGGATCGAGCGTGACCGAGAACCAGAACTCGGCCGAGGAGAACGCCGCCTCGGGCGACACGGTCGTCATCGGCTTCTCCGGCCCCGCCGCTGACCACGGCTGGCTCGGCGCCATCAACTCGGCAGCGCAGGCCGCGGCCGACTCCTACGACGACGTCGAGCTGCGCGTCGCCGAGGGCACCAACGACGCCAACCTCCAGATCAGCCAGGTCGAGACCTTCGTCAACGAGGGCGTCGACGCGATCGTGCTGCTGCCGACCGACGGCGCTGCGCTGACCGAGGCGGCGATCCAGGCCATGGAGGCCGGCATCCCCGTCATCAACGTGGACCGCGAGTTCTCGGACCCCGCCGCGGCCCGCGCGACGATCCTCGGCGACAACTACGGCATGGGCGTCTCGGCCGGCTCCTACATCTGCGAGCGACTCGAGGGCCAGGACGACGCCGTCGTCGCCGAGATCGCCGGCATCGACTCCCTCCCGCTCACGCAGGACCGCTCGCGCGGCTTCGCCGACGCGCTCGCGGACTGCGGCCTCGAGGTGAGCAACCGCGTCGCCGCGGACTTCACCATCCAGGGCGGTGAGGCCGTGACCTCGCAGCTGCTGTCCGCGGCTCCCCAGATCGACGCGATCTGGAACCACGACGACGACCAGGGCGTCGGCGTGCTCGCCGCGATCGAGGCGGCCGGCCGCGACGAGTTCTTCATGGTCGGCGGCGCCGGCAGCGCGAACGCGATGCGCGCCATCGAGTCGGGCGACTCGGTGCTCGAGGCGACGGTCATCTACCCGTCGACCCAGGCGGCCGACGGCATCGCACTCGCGCGCCTCATCGCGCAGGGCAAGACCATGAGCGACCTCTACACGCCGAGCGTCCCGAACCGAATCGTGCTCGACGCGCCGGTCGTGACGGCCGACAACGTGGACCAGTACATCGAGTTCGCGTTCGAGTCCTGATCCGAACACCCTCGAGGCCGGGCGCCCACGGGCGCCCGGCCTCCCCTACACAGGAAGGCGGCTTCGATCCGCATGGCTGAACGACTCCGCGTCGCGATGGTGGGCAACGGCTTCATGGGGGCCGCCCATTCGCAGGGATGGCGCGTGGCGCCGAGGTTCTTCGACCTCCCGCTGCAGCCGACGATGGACGTGCTGGTCGGGCGAGATCCGGGCCGTGCGGGCGAGGCCGCCGCGAAGTGGGGCTGGGGCGAGGTCTCGACCGACTGGCGCGAGGTCGTCGAACGCGACGACATCGACGTGGTCGACATCGTCACCCCGGGCGACAGCCATGCCGAGATCGCGATCGCCGCGCTCGAGGCCGGCAAGCACGTGCTCTGCGAGAAGCCGCTGGCCAACTCGACGGTCGAGGCCGAGGCGATGACGCGGGCGGCCGAGGCCGCGTCGGCTCGCGGCATCCGCTCGATGCTCGGCTTCACCTATCGCCGCGTGCCGGCCACCGCCCTGGCGCGGCAGCTCATCGCCGACGGTCGCATCGGCGAGGTCCGCCACCTGCGCGCGTCGTACCTCCAGGACTGGCTGGTCGACCCGGCGGCGCCGATGACCTGGCGCCTCGAGAAGGATCGCGCGGGATCGGGCGCGCTCGGTGACATCGGCGCCCACGCGGTGGACCTCGCGCAGTACATGACCGGGCTGCGGCTCAGCGAGGTCTCGGGCGTGCTCGAGACGTTCGTCCGTCGTCGGCCCCTGCCCTCCGGTTCGAGCTCGGGCGCGATCGCCGGATCGTCGTCGTCCGAGCCCGCGACCGAGTTCGGCGAGGTCACGGTCGACGACCTCGCGCTCTTCCGCGGCCGGTTCGCCTCGGGCGCACTCGGCACCTTCGAGGCCTCGCGCATGGCCACCGGGCGCAAGAACTCCCTGCGCATCGAGATCTCCGGCTCGCTCGGCTCGATCGCCTTCGACCTCGAGAACCTGAACGCGCTCGAGTTCTACGACGCGACCGAGCCCACGGTCGAGCAGGGCTTCAAGACCATCATCGTGACCGAGCCCGAGCACCCGTGGGTCGATGCGTGGTGGCCCGCCGGGCACATGCTCGGCTACGAGCACGGCTTCGCCAACCAGGCGAAGGACTTCGTGGACGCGATCGCCGCCGGCTCGCCGCCGCGACCCTCGTTCGCCGACGGGCTGCACGTGCAGCGCGTGCTCGACGCCGTCGAGCACAGCTCTGCCACGGATGGCGCGTGGGTGGGCGTCGCCGACGGATCGGACTGACCGACCCGTCCGCGCCGTTCGGCCCGAGTGCGATGGCGCGCCGGGCGGGGAGGAGTGTGCCATGCCGTTGCAGGAGCAGGCACGGCTCGCGGTGCCGCACGGCATCGCGCCGGCGCCTCGTATCGACGGAGCCGCCGAGCTCGCCGACGCGGTGGGCCGAGCCGTCACCCGGACGACGGCCGCGGTGGCCGCGTCCTGGGAGCGGGTCGCCGACTCGGCCGCCGCGGCGGATCCCGAGCTGCGCGAGCTGATCGCGGTCCTCGCCGAGCTCGAGGGCGGCAAGCAGCTGCGCGCCCGGCTCGCGGTCGCGGCCTACCTCGGGATGGGCGGCGGTGATCCCGCAGTCTGCGATGCGCTCGGCGCCGCCGTGCAACTCCTCCACACCGGCCTCTGCGTGCACGACGACCTCATCGACGGCGACGACCGCAGGCACGGGCGACCCAACGTCGCCGGCACCGTACTCAACGCGTGGCGTGCGGCCGGGGCGGCTCCGGATGTGGCGACTCGCCAAGCCGACTCCGCCGCGTTGCTCGCCGGCGACCTGGCGATCAGCGCGAGCCTGCGCGCGGTCGCCGAGGTACCCGTGCCTCCCGCACTGCGCCTCGAGCTCATGCGGGAGGTCCTCACGGCGCTCGACGCCGCGATCGCCGGCGAGCTCCTCGACGTCCGCAGCGAGCGGCTCGCCCCCGGGGCGGCGCGGCCGATCCGGATGGCCGAGCTGAAGACCGCCGGGTACAGCGTGATCCTGCCGCTGCGCCTGGGCGCGGTGGCCTCCGGATCGGCCGATCCCGCCGCGCTCGCCGCGCTCGCCGAGTACGGGCGGCACCTCGGCATCGCGTACCAGCTGAGGGACGATGAGCTCGCCGTGTTCGGCGATGCGGGCCGCACCGGCAAGTCGACGAGCTCCGACGTGCGCGGCGGCAAGCGCACGAGGCTGCTGCAGCTCGCGCTCGACGGCGCCGAAGCGGCCGACCGTGCCGTGCTCGAGCGCGAGGTCGGACGTGCCGACGCCACCGAGGAGAGCGTCGAATGCGTGCGCGCGATCATGCGGCGGTCGGGCGCCCTCGAGCGCCATCGCGCGCTCGTCGTCGGCCACGCTGCCGAGGCGGTCGGCGCGCTCGACGCGGGGGACCTCCCGCATGCACTGGTCGCCTACCTCCAGGTGATCGCCCGCGGGGTCCCCGGACGAGACCGCTGACTTCAGTCGATCACTGCGCAGGTTTTCAACTCCGATAGCGCGACTTCTGATTGACCAAAGATGCAAGCTCCGATACGTTCGGAACGAGCCGGCCGAGGGCGGAGGCGCCCGGGCAACGATGCACACGGAACGGAGTGGTTCGACGATGAACGAGGGACGCACGGGAGTCTGGTTCGTGGGCGCGCGCGGCAGCGTCGCGACGACGGCGACGGTCGGCCTGGCGGCGCTGGCTGAGGGGATCGCCCGGCCCGTGGGCCTCGTGACCGCGGGTTCAGCGTTCGACGGGGTGCCGCTGCCCGACTTCGACGACTTCGTCGTCGGCGGCCACGACGTCGATGAGACGCCGCTCGTCGAGCGCGCTCGACGCCTCGCGACCGGCGGCATGATCCCGGCCGCGACCGTCGAGGCCGTCGCCCACCGCCTGGACGCCGCCGACGCCGAGATCCGGCTCGTCCCGCGAACGGCGCGCGGCTCCCAGCGCCGCGAGATCGGCCTTCGCGCCGACGACATCCGCTCCTTCCGCGAGCGTCACGGCCTCCGGCGCGTCGTGGTGATCGACGTGGCCTCGACCGAGCCGCTGCCGGCCGACCGCCCCGAGTTCCACGACCACGATGCGCTCGTCGCGGCCCTGGCGCAGGACGGCGTCGAGCTCCTTCCCTCGAGCACCCTGTCGGCGCTCGCCGCGGTCACGGGAGCGGGCGCGCCCTACGCGTGCTTCACGCCGTCGATCTCGCTCGGCATCCCCGCACTGCACGCCGTCGCGGCCGACGCGGGCGTGCCGATCGCCGGCCAGGACGGCAAGACCGGTGAGACCCTGCTGCGCACGGTGCTCGCCCCGATGTTCTCCTCGCGCGGCATGCGCGTGCTCTCGTGGGCGGGCGCGAACCTGCTCGGCGGCGGCGACGGCGCCACCCTCGCCGATCCCGCCGCGGTCGAGTCCAAGCTGGCCTCGAAGAACCGCGGCCTGCACGACCTGCTCGGGCACGACGTGGTCACCCCGCTGCACATCGACAACGTGCCCGACCTCGGCGACGTCAAGACGGCGTGGGACCACGTGCACGCCGAGGGCTTCCTCGACACGCGCATCACGCTGCAGACCACCTGGACCGCGTACGACTCCACGCTCGCCGCTCCGCTCGTCATCGACCTGGCGCGACTGCTGACCCTCGCCGACCAGGCCGGGCTGTCCGGTCCCATCGCCGAGCTCGGCTACTTCTTCAAGGACCCGTGGGGCAGCGAGGAGCACGCGTTCGCCCGCCAGGCCGACGAGCTGGTCTCGTGGGCCCTGCGCACGGCGGTGCGGAGGACCACGGCGCAGGTGGCGTGATGGCCTCGGCGTCCACCTTCCTCCAACTGGTCCGCGCGCCCGCAGGACTCACGGTCCTCGGTGACGCGACCGCGGGCATGGCGTCCGTCGGTCGCACGGGCCTCGTGCCGCGGCTCGGCCTGCCGATCGCGTCCGTGCTGCTCTACTGGGGCGGGATGGCGCTCAACGACGCCGCCGACGCCGAGCTCGATCGCGTCGAGCGGCCCGAGCGCCCGATCCCATCCGGGCGGATCACGCGGCGGGGCGCGCTCGGGGTGGCCGGCGCGCTCACGGTCGCCGGCGTCGCGGTCGCGGGACTGACCGGCGGCCGCAGCTCGCTCGCCGTGGCCGTGCCGCTCGCCGCATCGATCTGGACCTACGACCTCGTGGCCAAGCGCGGCTGGACCGGTCCGATCGTCATGGCGGCGTGCCGCGGGCTCGACGTGCTGCTCGGCGCGGGCCGAGATCGCGCGGGCGATGCGCTGCGACCGGCGCTCGTCATGGCGGGGCACACCGCGAGCGTCACCGCGCTCGCGCGCGGCGAGGTGCACGGCACGCGACCCGCGATCGCGGCGGCCGTGTCGGCGACCACGGTGGCCGCCGGTGTCGCGGCGGTGCGCCCCGAGGCGAGCGTCGCTGGCGTGGTGTCGGCGGCGGCCGCCGCCCGGTTCGCGGTGCCGACCGTGCGCGCGCAGGCGGCCGCGGTCCGTTCGCCGTCGGCGTCCGTGGTCCGCACGGCGACGCGCCGCGGCATCCTCGGCATGGTGCCCCTGCAGGCGGCACTGACGGCCCGGGCCGGTCGCCCGGTCGACGCCCTCGTCCTGCTCGCGATCGACGCGGTCGCGACGCGGCTCGCACGGCGGGGCGCCGCGAAGGGCAGGGATGTGACGTGAGCGCGACGATGCCCGCCACGAAGCCGCGCCCGCGGCTCGGCTACGGCACGAACGGCTTCGCCGACCATCCGCTCGACGACGCCCTCGACGTGCTGCAGTCGAACGGCTACGACGCGGTCGCCCTCACGCTGGGTCACCCGCACTTCGACCCGTTCTCCGCCGGATGGCTCGACCGCGCGATCGCGCTGCGCGCCGACCTCGAGCGACGCGGCCTGCGCGTCGTGGTCGAGACCGGCGCCCGGTACGTGCTCGACCCGGTGCGCAAGCACCGGCCGAACCTGCTCGACGACGAGGCCGAGGCGGCCGAGCGCGTGGCCTTCCTGGTGCGAGCGATCGAGATCGCGGCGCTGCTCGACGCCGACTGCGTGTCCTTCTGGTCGGGGGTCCGGCCCGAGGGCGTCGAACCGGACGTCGCGTGGCGCCGCCTGGTCGACCGCGCCCGCGAGGTCGTCGCCGCGGCCCGAGCCGCCGACGTCCGGCTGGGCCTCGAGCCCGAGCCCGGGATGCTCGTCGAGACCGTCGCCGACGCACTCCGCCTGCGCGCCGAGCTCGGCGACCCGCGCGAACTCGGGATCACGGTCGACCTCGGGCACTGCGTCGTCGTCGAGCCCGACGGCGTCGAAGGTGCGCTGCGGGCGGCCGGCGACCTGCTCGTCAACGTGCAGGTCGACGACATGCGGCCGCACGCGCACGAGCACCTCGAACTCGGCGGGGGGAGCGTCGACCTCGAGCGGGCCTTCCGCACGCTCGCCGAACTCGGCTACGACGGCGTCGCGGCCATCGAGTTGCCCCGGCACTCGCACGCGGCGCCCCGGATCGCCGCGGAGAGCATCGCGCGGCTGAACGACATCATCGAGGGGATCGGGTGATTCGCATGGAGTCCATCGAGGAGCGCTACCGCGACGGCGACACCGAGGAGCGCGTCCGCGTGCTCGACGAGCTCGACCGGCTCGCCGCCTCGGACGGCGTCGATGCCGGCACGCGCGACATGGGCATCGCGCTCATCCGCGACGCGCTGCGAGCCAACGACCCGCGCCTGGTGGCCAGCGCCTTGGGCCCGTTCGCCGAACGGCACCTGCCCGACCACGACTGGCGGCACGGCGTGATCAAGCTCGTCTTCATGGGCGTGCCGCTCTCGGGCGTCTCCGGCCTCGATTCCCGTGCCGACGCCGAGCTCGCACGCATGGCCGAGGACCTCGCCGAGGAGCGCGAGGCGGCCGGCCGCGCCATCCCCGACGACCTGCGGGCGCTGCTGCCCGCCGCCCGAGCCCGACGAGAGGAAGCCCGCTGATGCGCATCTTCGACCCGCACATCCACATGACGTCGCGCACGACCAACGACTACGAGGCCATGTACGCGGCGGGCGTGCGCGCCCTCGTCGAGCCGTCGTTCTGGCTCGGCCAGCCGCGCACGAACGTCGGCTCGTACCTCGACTACTTCGACGCGCTCACGGGCTGGGAACGCTTCCGCGCCTCGCAGTTCGGCATCCGCCACCACTGCGCGCTCGCGCTCAACCCGAAGGAGGCGAACGACCCCCGCTGCCGCGAGGTCCTGGCCGAGCTGCCGCGGTTCCTCCGGCGCGAGTCCGTCGTCGCGATCGGCGAGACGGGCTACGACTCGATGACGCCCGAGGAGGACGAGGTGCTCGAGGCCCACCTCGCCCTCGCGATCGAGCACGGCCTGTCCGTCATCGTGCACACCCCGCACCGCGACAAGAAGCACGGCACGCGCCGCACGCTCGAGGTGATCGCGCACTCCGGCATCGCGCCCGAGCTCGTCGTGCTCGACCACCTCAACGAGGTCACCATCGAGATGGTCAAGGAGAGCGGCGCCTGGATGGGCTTCTCGATCTACCCCGACACCAAGATGGACCCGCACCGGATGGTCGCCCTCCTCCAGGGGTACGGCACCGAGCGCGTGCTCGTGAACTCGGCAGCCGACTGGGGGCGCTCCGACCCGCTCCTCACCGCGAAGACCGGTGCCGCGATGCTCGACGCGGGCTTCGCGCCCGACGACGTCGACACCGTGCTCTGGAGGAACCCGGTCGACTTCTTCGCGCAGAGCGGACGGCTCGACCTCTCACCGCTGCCCGGCTTCGACCTCGCGACCGCGCCCGAGACCTTCTCGGGCAACTCGATCCTGCGGGGCGGGGCGGATGTCGCGACGCCGGTCCCCGAAGGGGCGGCGCGCTGATGCACCTCTCCTATTGCACCAACGTGCACCCCGCCGAGGACCTCGACGGCGTCATCCGCCAGCTCGACGCGTACGCAGGCCCGGCGAGGGCCGCAGCCGGATTCGAGACCCTCGGCGTCGGGCTCTGGCTGCCCGCCCCGCTGGCGGCCCGGCTCGCGGCCGAGCCCGCGGCGCTCGACCGCCTCCGTACGGCGCTCGACCGGAACGGGCTCGAGGTGCGCACGCTCAACGCGTTCCCCTCCGAGGCGTTCCACGCCGAGGTCGTCAAGCTCGACGTCTACCGGCCGGACTGGACCGATCCGGCTCGGCTCGACTACACGATCGACGCGGCGCGCGTGCTCGCCGCACTGCTGCCGCACGGCGCCGAGGGCAGCATCTCGACGCTGCCGCTCGGCTGGCGGGTCGGATGGGACGATGCGGCCGATCGCGCGGCGACGGACGCGCTCGTCGCGCTCGGCGCCGAGCTCCGCGCCATCCGTGCCGAGACCGGGCGGGTCATCCGCCTCGCCATCGAGCCCGAGCCGGGCTGCGTGCTCGACGACGTCGACGACGTGGTCGCCTGGCTCGCGTCGCACCGCGACCGGCTCGACCTCGACCGCCTCGGCGTGTGCCTCGACACGTGCCACCTCGCGGTCTCGTTCGCCGATCCGGCCGGTGCGGTGGCCCGTATCGCCGACGCGGGGATCCGGGTGGTGAAGGTGCAGGCGTCGGCCGCGCTGCACGTCGAGCGGCCCGACGACGCCGGCGCGCGCCTGGCCGTCGCGGCCTACGCCGAGGACCGCTACCTGCACCAGGTCCGCGAGCAGGCGCCGGGCGGAGCCATCCGCGTCGACGACCTGCCCGAGGCGCTCGACCGGCTGCCCGCCGAGGCGCCGTGGCGCGTGCATTTCCACGTGCCGCTGCACCTCGAGCCCGAGGCACCGCTCTCGTCGACCACCGACGTGCTGCGCACCGCGCTCGCCGTCGTGCGCGAGGTGCAGCCGGTCGACCAGCTCCACGTCGACGTCGAGACGTACACGTGGTCGGTGCTGCCCGGCGCGCCGGTCGACCTCGTCGACGGCATCGCCGCCGAGCTGCGCTGGGCCGCGGCCGAGCTCCTCGAACGCGAGGGGCAGCCGGCATGAGCGGCCGCGTGCTCCTCCTCGACGTCGTCGGCCTCACCGCCGACGCGCTGCAGCACATGCCGCGCCTGAACCGGATGGCGCGAGCCGGCGCCCGCGCCGAGCTCGGCACCGTGCTGCCCGCCGTCACGTGCTCGGTGCAGTCGTCGGTGCTCACGGGTGCCATGCCCTCGAGCCACGGCATCGTGGGCAACGGATGGTACTTCCGCGGCCTCGGCGACGTGCTGCTGTGGCGCCAGCACAACCGGCTGGTCCGCGGCGAGAAGCTCTGGGAGACCGCCCGCCGCCGACGCGGCGGCGACTACACGAGCGCGAATCTCGGCTGGTGGTACGCGATGGGCGCGACGACCGACCTCACCGTGACGCCGCGTCCGATCTACCACGCCGACGGCCGCAAGTCGCCCGACTTCTACGCCCGACCCCCGCGACTGCACGACGAGCTGCGCGAGGAGCTCGGCGAGTTCCCGCTGTTCCAGTACTGGGGGCCGACCGCGAGCATCCGTTCGACGCAGTGGATCGTCGACGCCACCCGACGGGTGCTCGCCGATCCCGGCACGCCCGACCTCACGATGGCGTACCTGCCGCACCTCGACTACGACGTGCAGCGGTTCGGACCCGACGCCCCCGAGGCGGCGCGCGCCGCCGCCGAGCTCGACGCCGCGATGACCCCGTTGCTCGACCAGGCCGAGGCGCAGGACGTCACGGTCGTCGCGCTCGCCGAGTACGGGATCGCGCCGGCCGGCCGCCCGGTCGACGTCAACCGCGCGCTGCGTCGCGAGGGCCTTCTCGAGGTGTACGTGCAGGACGGTCGGGAGCAGCTCGACCCGTGGACATCGCGCGCGTTCGCCGTCGCCGACCACCAGGTCGCGCACGTCTACGTCGCCGACCCGGCCGACGTGCCCCGTGTGGCGGCGATCCTGCGCGATCTGGACGGGGTCGACGAGGTGCTCGATCGCGAGGCGCAGGCACGGTACGGCCTCGACCACTCGCGGTCGGGCGAGCTCGTCGTCGTGGCAGAGCCCGGCGCCTGGTTCACCTACTACTTCTGGCTCGACGACGACCGCGCGCCCGAGTACGCGCGCGGCGTCGACATCCACCGCAAGCCCGGCTACGACCCCGCCGAGCTCTTCTTCGATCCCGCCGACAAGCTCGCCAAGGCGAAGGCCGCGGGCAACCTCCTGCGCAAGAGGCTCGGGCTCCGCTACGCGATGAGCACCGTGCCCCTCGACCCGTCGTGCGTGCGCGGCACGCACGGCCGGCTTCCCGACTCCGGCGCCGACACGCCCCTGCTCCTGGCGTCCGATCCCCGCTTCCTCGACGGCGCCGGCGAGCGCGTGCACGCGACCGAGTTGCGCGACCTCGTGCTGCGATGGCAGGGCCTCGGCGAGATCTCCACGATGTCCGACCCCCACGAAAGGATCCGAGCATGACCGACACTCCCGCCGCGACGCATCCCGTCACGCTGTTCACCGGCCAGTGGGCCGACCTGCCGTTCGAGGAGGTCGCGCGCCTCGCCTCGGAGTGGGGCTACGACGGCCTCGAGATCGGCATCGGCGGCGACCACCTCGACACGAAGCTCGCCGATGAGGAGCCCGGCTACCTCAAGGAGAAGCTCGAGCTCCTCAAGCGCTACGACCTGAAGGTCTATGCGATCTCCAATCACCTCACCGGCCAGGCCGTGTGCGACGACCCGATCGACTTCCGCCACCAGGCGATCGTGCGGCCGTACACGTGGGGCGACGGCGACGCCGAGGGCGTGCGTCAGCGTGCGGCCGAGGATCTCAAGCGCACCGCGCGCGTCGCCCGCAAGCTCGGCGTCGACACCGTCATCGGCTTCACGGGCTCGAAGATCTGGCAGTACGTGGCCATGTTCCCACCGGTGCCCGCCTCGGTCATCGACGCGGGCTACGAGGACTTCGCGAACCGGTGGAACCCCATCCTCGACGTGTTCGACGACGAGGGCGTGCGGTTCGCGCACGAGGTGCACCCGTCCGAGATCGCGTACGACCACTGGACCAGCGTGCGCACGCTCGAGGCCATCGACCGTCGTCCGGCGTTCGGCTTCAACTGGGACCCCAGCCACATGATGTGGCAGGGCGTCGACCCCGTGGGCTTCATCTGGGACTTCCAGGACCGGATCTACCACGTCGACTGCAAGGACACGCGCATCCGCACCGCGAACAGCCGGTCGGGCATCCTCGGCTCGCACCTGCCGTGGGGCGACCCGCGCCGCGGCTGGGACTTCGTCTCGACCGGGCACGGCGACGTGCCGTGGGAGGACGCGTTCCGCGCGCTCGACGCGATCGGCTACACCGGCCCGATCTCGGTCGAGTGGGAGGACGCCGGCATGGACCGCCTGCACGGCGGCCCGCAGGCGCTCGAGTTCGTGCGATCGCTCATCTGGCCGCGCCCGACCGCGTCGTTCGACGCCGCCTTCTCGAACCAGTAGGGCGGCGCCGGATCCCGGGTTCGCGCGAGTCTTCGTCGCGCGAACCCGGGATTCGCCGCGCCGTGGTGAGCGGATGCCGCGGGCCGGAGGGCGGGCCCGCGACATCCGCTCGGCGACTACGCCCGCTCGGTCACCGACCCGTCCGTGAGATGCAGCCGCCGCTCCGCCCGCCGCGCGACGGCGGAGTCGTGCGTCACGATCACGAGCGTCAGCCCGCGATCGCGCCAGAGTCCCTCGAGGAGGTCCATGATCTCGTCGCGGGTCTGCTCGTCGAGGTTGCCCGTGGGTTCGTCGGCGAGCAGCACCTCGGGCTCCTTCACGAGCGCCCGGGCGATGGCGACGCGCTGCTGCTGCCCGCCCGAGAGCTCGCTCGGCACGTGGTACGCGCGGTCGCCGAGGCCGACCGACTCCAGCGCCGCCGTCGCGCGGCTCCGCCGCTCGTCGGCCGCGACTCCGAGCGGTTCGAGCGCGGTCTCGACGTTCTCCTGCGCGGTCAGCGTCGGGATGAGGTTGAACCCCTGGAAGACGAAGCCGATCTCGCGCGCCCGGATGGCCCCGAGCTTCGTGTCGGGCATGCCCGACAGGTCGGCCTCGCCGAGCGAGACGCGGCCTGCGGTGGGCCGGTCGAGCGCGCCGAGCAGCTGCAGCAGCGTCGACTTGCCGCCGCCCGTCGGTCCCTGGATCGCGACGAGCTGGCCCGCCGGGATCTCGAGGTTGACGTCCTTCAGCGCCGTGATCGTGCGCTCCTTCTGGCGGTAGGTCTTCGAGACGTTCTCGAGGGTGTACATGGGGTGCTTCCTTCCGTGCGGGTCGTGCGGGTCGTGCCGGCCGTGCCGGTCGCGGTGGGGGCGAGCGGATGCCGCGACATCCGTCACGCGACGCTGCGCAGCGCCTCGGCGGGCCGCAGCCGGCTGGCGCGCCATCCGCCGATCGCACCGGCGAGCAGGCCGCCGAGCAGGGCGAGGCCGACCGCGATCGCGACCACCGAGATCGTCACCGGGGCCGTGAGCACGACCTCGCTCGAGGCCTGCGCGGCGTCGAAGGGGTTCGCCCCGCCCGCGAAGCCGCCGCCCATCGGGCCTTCGGCCGCGACCTGCGGCGCCGCGGTCGTGGCCAGGGTGGGGGCGATCGCGTTCACGATCGCGATGCCCGTGAAGCCGAGCACGAGTCCCGCCGCGCCGCCGATGAGGCCCTGCACGAGCGACTCGCCGGTCACCTGCCCGACGATGCGGCGGTTGGACCATCCGATCGCCTTGAGCGTGCCGAACTCGCGCGTGCGTCGGGTCACGCCCTGGATGGTGAACAGGATCGCGATCAGGAACGCCGCCGCGAGCACCGCGACCGAGAGCCACAGGCCGAGGCTCGAGATGAGCCGGCTCGCGCTGCCGAGCGAGCCCGAGACCGAGGCGGCGAGCTCCTCCTGCGTGCTGACCTGCTGGTCGGGCAGCGCCGCCTCGAGGTCGGACTTCACGCTCGAGATGACGTCGGCCGACTCGGCCTGCACCGCGATGTCGGAGACTTGGCCGTCGAGGCCCGAGAGCTCCTGCGCCACGTCGAGCGGGATGTACGCGTCGGACGCGGTCGAGGCGTCGGCCGACGTCGAGGCGACCGTGCCGACGACCTCGAACTCGGTGCCGCCGAGGTCGATGGTGTCGCCCACCGCGAGGCCCTCGGTCGTCGCGTAGGCCTCGTCGAGCACGACGACGTACTCGCCGGCGTCGTCGGCGTCGAGGCCGCGGCCGTCGACGAGTTCGACGGCGCTCAGGGGCCCGACCGCGTCGGCGGCCGGGTCGATGCCGGTCACGCTCGTGCTCGCGACGTCGAACGCGCCGCCGCCGAAGCTGCGGCTGCCGCCCTCGCCCGGCGCCGGCATCGTCGCGTCGCCGTCCGTGCCGTCGCCCCCGTCCGTCGGCGGCGCGGGCAGTTCCCCGTCGAACGTGACGTTCGTGAGGCTGAGGGTGGCGGATGCCGCGGCCACTCCGTCGACCTCCTGCACCGTGTCGAGCGCCGATGCGTCGAAGGTCGACGAGCCCGGACCTGCGGTCAGGCGCGAGTTGCTGAGCTCGGTCGTCGAGCCGTCCGATCCGGTGGCGCCGTCGTCCTGGCCGAACTCGAAGCGCACGCCGCCGCCGGGGCCCTCGCCTTCGCCCGGTGCAGCGGGCGCCTGGGATACGGTCAGGTCGGTGCCGACCCCGTAGACGGATTCGAGCACGGCGGCCTGCGCGTCGCGCACACCGGCCGAGACGGCGTTCACGATCATGACGAGCGCGATCGCGAGCGCCATCCCGATCGCGATGATGGCGGTCTGCCTGCGGCGCCCGGCGAGTTCGCGCCGGAGGTAGGTGAAGAACATGTGGGGTCCTCGGGGTCTCGGAGCGCCCACCGGGCGATGGGCTCGACGCGACGCTAGGAACCGCGACTGTGCCCGCCCGATGCCGGGCCTATGCCTCCGGTATGAGAGACTCCGCCGCGTGCGGTCCTCATACCTTCATCACAGGCGGCATCCGCCCTGCCCATAGGAAACCCACAGGGCGGCGCGCATACTCGGAAGACATGACGAGTCCTCCCGCACCCGGAACCGCGCAGCGACCGCAGATCGCCAAGGCCGACGGCAGCGCCGTGCGCGTGCTCGTCGTGGACGACGAGCATTCGCTCACCGACCTGCTCAAGATGGCCCTGCGCTACGAGGGCTGGGAGGTGCGGACGGCATCGGACGGCTTCGGCGCGGTGCGCGTGGCGCGCGAGTTCCGGCCCGACGCGATCGTGCTCGACATCATGCTGCCCGACATCGACGGGCTCGAGGTGCTGCAGCGCGTGCGGGCCGACGGAACCGAGACGCCCGTGCTCTTCCTGACGGCGAAGGACTCGCTCGACGACCGCATCGCCGGGCTCACCGCCGGCGGCGACGACTACGTCACCAAGCCCTTCAGCCTCGAGGAGGTCGTGGCGCGCCTGCGCGGTCTCATCCGCCGCTCGACCCTGACGCTCGCACAGGCGAAGGACCCGGTGCTGCGGGTCGGCGATCTCTCCCTCGACGAGGACTCGTACGAGGTCGAGCGCGACGGCACGCCGATCGAGCTCACCGCGACCGAGTTCGAGCTGCTCCGCTTCCTCATGCGCAATCCGCGACGCGTGCTCTCGAAGGCGCAGATCCTCGACCGCGTCTGGAACTACGACTTCGGGGGCAAGGAGTCGGTCGTCGAGCTCTACATCTCCTACCTGCGCAAGAAGATCGACGCGGGCCGCGAGCCCATGATCCACACCGTGCGCGGGGCGGGCTACATGCTCAAGGCGGCCGGATGACGCGCCCGGGCGATCCGGGGCACGCCGCCGCGACGCGACAGGCCGTCGCCGACGCGCGCGCCGCCGATCCGCGGGCTGCCGGCGCGCGACCCGTCGACGCGCCCGCGCACCCTTCCGGAGCACCCGTGTCCGGCGATGCCGCCGGCACGCCGAACGCCGACGCACGCGTGCCCGAGGGGACCTCGACCACGGCCGCCGCACGCCGCAGGGGTGCGCCGAAGACGCTTCGCCGGCGCCTGCTCATGATCATCGCGGGGCTCGTGGTCCTCGTGAGCGCCGTCGTCGGACTCATCAGCGTCGCGGCCCTGCACAACCAGCTCGTGGCCCGATTGGACGCGCAGCTCGAGCAGGCGATCGAGCGTGCCGCGCGAGTCGTCGACGACCCGGGTGGTCCGCTGCCCATCCCGCCCGAGGGTGCCGAGGCGCTCCTCCGGATACCCGGGCAGCCGCTCGGCGCGATCGCCGCGTTCGTCACCGATCGTGCGGTGCTGTACTCAGGTACCATCGATCGCGAGGGCGAGATCGGGAAGCTCTCGGACGAGGCGGGCGAAGCCATCGCCGCGATCCCGACCGACCGCCAGCCGGTGACGGTCGAGCTCGACGAGCTGGGGGAGTACCGTGCCATCGCGGCGCCGACGAACGGCGGGTACTCGTTCGTGGTCGCATTCCCGCTCGCCGAGGTCAACGCCGTGACGACGCAGCTTGCGATCACCGTCGCCATCATCGCGCTCGCGGGACTGGCCGGCGCGCTCCTGCTCGGGGCGGTGACCGTGCGGCGCGCGCTGCAACCGCTCGACCAGGTGACGGAGACGGCGACGCTCGTGTCCGAGCTGCCGCTCGCCCGCGGCGATGTCGAACTGCCCGACCAGGTGCCCGTCGACGACGAGCGCACCGAGGTGGGCCGCCTCGGCACGGCGTTCAACCGCATGCTCGGGCACGTGTCATCCGCCCTGTCGGCTCGCGAGCAGTCGGAGCGCAAGGTGCGCCGGTTCGTGGCCGACGCGAGCCACGAGCTCCGCACGCCGCTCGCGTCGATCCGCGGCTACGCCGAGCTCACGCGCCTCCATGGCGGCGAACTGCCGCCCGACGTGGTGCATGCCGTCGGCCGCATCGAGTCGGAGTCGCTGCGCATGACCGAGCTCGTCGAGGACCTGCTGCTGCTCGCGCGGCTCGACGAGGGCCGCGAGCTGCGGCGGGATCCGGTCGACCTGCGGCAGCTCGTCGTCGACGCCGTGGGCGACGCGCAGGTGGCGGCGCCCGACCACGACTGGCGCGTTGCGGTGCCCGACGGTCCGCTCCAGATCACGGGCGACGAGTCGCGCCTGCGCCAGGTGCTCGCGAACCTCCTCGCCAACGCCCGCGTGCACACCCCCGAGGGCACCAAGGTGATCGTGCGCCTCCAACGGGCCGACCCGACGCCGGATGGCACGGGGCGCGGGCGCCGCGTGCGCGTCACGGTGACCGACGACGGACCCGGCATCGATCCCGCCGTGCGCGCGACGCTCTTCGAGCGGTTCGCGCGCGGCGACGCGTCGCGGTCGCGTCGTGCGGGCAGCACCGGCCTCGGACTCGCGATCGTGCGCGCGGTCGTCGCGGCGCACCACGGCGAGGTCTCGGTCGAGAGCGAGCCCGGACGCACCGAGTTCGCGGTCGAGCTGCCCGCCTGAGCCGCGCGCTCGCTCGTCGCCGGGTCGCCCGGACGGCTACGCCTCGGCGAGCACCTTGAGCATCTCGGCGAACGTGCGCAGCTCGCTCACCGAGCGCGATTCGAGCGCCGCGCGAACCCGTGACTGGTTGGCCGCTCGCACGGCCAGGACCCGCTCGACCGCGGTGGGCGTCGCACTCAGCGCGCGCAGGCGCCCGTCGCGCTCGTCGGGACGGCTCTCGACGAGGCCGGCCTCCTCGAGCACGCGGATCTGCCGGCTCACGACGCTCTTGTCCATGTCGAGCAGGTCGGCCAGGACGTGCGCGTTGGTCGATTCGAGGCGCACGATCGTGGCGAGCACCTTGTAGGCCGCGGGCGGCAGGCCCGGCTGCACCTGGTCGGCGGCTTCCTTCCAGACGAGCCGGGCCCGGGTGAACACCACGCCGAGCTGGTCCTCGACGAGGGCGATGGCCTCGTCGACGGCGGGATCGGCGGTCATGGCGCTCATGCTATCGGGCGCTCCGAGCGCCGCTCCCGGCCTCGGCCGGCACCCCGACCGAGCCGGTCTCGGGGTCGCGCACGAGGCCGACGGGTCGGAGGGCCACGGATGCGGCGGCGGCGTCGATCGCCGCATCCTCGGCGTCCTCGAGCTCGCGGGCGTGCTCGGCGGCATCCGGCGTCTCGCTCTTCGCCCGCTGGATCGCGTTCTGCGTGCCCAGGCTGATGTTCGGGAGGAACGCCACGGCGATGAGGGTCACGATCGCCAGCGGCACGGCCGCGAGGAACACGCTGCCGACGCCCGTGCCGTAGGCCGACTCGACGATGACACGCAGGAAGCCGGGCAGCTGGCTGATCTGCGGGATGGCGCCGCCGCCGAGGACCTTGGCCGCCTCCAGCTGCTGCTCGGGCTCGAGCCCCCCGATGCCGTCCCTGATCGAGTCGGCCACGACCGTGCCGAGGATCGACCCCATGACCGCGACGCCGACGGTGCCGCCGAGGCTGCGGAAGAACGTCACCGCGCTCGTCGCAACGCCGAGGTTCTTCACCTCGGTCGTGTTCTGCACGACGAGCACGAGGTTCTGCATCAGCATGCCGACGCCGGCGCCGAGCACGAACATCGAGATGCCGACGTACCAGAACGGCGTGTCGTAGTGCAGGCGCGAGAGCAGGAGGCTGCCGGCGATCATGAGCACGCCGCCCGTGACCATGAATCCCTTCCACTTGCCGCGGCGGCTGACGAGCGCGCCGATCACGGTGGAGGAGATGAGCACGCCGGCCATCATCGGGATGGTGAGCAGGCCCGACTCGGTCGGCGTGGCGCCGCGCGCGAGCTGCATGTACTGGCTCAGGAAGACCGCCGTGCCGAACATGGCGACGCCGACCGAGATCGACGCGATCACGGCGAGCGTGAAGGTGCGGTTGCGGAACATGCCGAGGGGGATCACCGGCTCCTTCACGCGGAGCTCGACGACGATCGCGATCACGAGGAGGAGCGCAGCGCCGCCGACCATGAGCAGGCTCGGGACCGACAGCCACTCGAAGTCCTTGCCGGCGAACGTGACCCAGAGCAGCAGGAGCGAGACGCCCGCCGAGATCAGCACGATGCCGGCGTAGTCGATCGAGACCTTCGTCTTCGGGCGCTTCGGCAGGTGCAGCGTGCGCTGCAGCAGGATGAGCGCGACGACCGCGATGGGAAGGCCCACGAAGAAGTTCCAGCGCCAGCCGAGTCCGTCGGTGATGACGCCGCCGAGCAGCGGGCCGCCGACCGTCGCGACGGCCATGACGGCGCCGAAGAGGCCGGCGTACTTGCCGCGCTCGCGCGGGCTGATGATGTCGGCCATGACGATCTGGCTGAGGGCGGCGAGGCCGCCGGCGCCGAGGCCCTGGAAGACGCGCATCGTGATCAGGGTTCCGGTGTCCTGCGAGAAGCCGGCGACGGCCGACGCGACCACGAAGATCACGAGCGCGAGCTGGAGCAGGAACTTGCGGTTGAAGAGGTCGGCGAGCTTGCCCCAGATCGGGGTCGACACGGTCGTCGCGAGCAGCGTCGCGGTGACGACCCACGTGAACGCCGATTGGTCGCCCTCGAGGTCGGCGATGATGAGCGGCAGCGAGGTGCCGACGACGGTCGAGGCGAGCATCGACACGAACATGCCGAGCAGCAGGCCCGACAGGGCGGTGAGCACCTCGCGGTGCGTCATCCCGTTGTCGGAGAGCGCGGCGGATGATGCCGAGGCGGTGGCTGCGCGGTCGCGCGAAGGGTTGGACATTGAGCTCCTGAAATCGTTGACAAGCGTCAACTATACGTAACTCATGGACATTGGTCAACTATTCCCGGATGGGCCGCATCGGGTGAGCACGTCGTGGCGAACCCGATTTGGCGGCGTGCGCGCCATCCGCTACCCTTGTCGGAGCCGAAGACCGCTGGTCGTCGCGCCCACCGCGAGGTGAGCCGACCGAAGCTCTGCGAATGCAGGGGCCCGCGCAGGTGTGACGAAGACCTCCCGATCGAATCGGGCCGAGCTCCGCGCGTCTGCGCCGGAGCTCTTTCCATTCTCCCGAACGTTGCCAGCGCTCCGAGGCCGTGCATCGCCACCGCGATGCACGTCGAGATACAAGGAGTGGCCATGGCGAACAAGGAAGCCGCGGTTGCCGAGCTCACCGAGAAGTTCGAGAGCTCGACCGCCGTTCTGCTGACCGAATACCGCGGCCTCACTGTTGCGAAGCTCAAGGAGCTGCGCAAGTCCATCAGTGGGGACGCGAGCTACGCCGTGGTGAAGAACACGCTGACCAAGATCGCGGCGAACAACGCCGGGATCTCCGCGTTCGACGAGGACCTCAAGGGTCCGTCGGCGATCGCGTTCGTGCACGGCGACCCGGTCGCCGTCGCGAAGTCGCTGCGTGACTTCGCCAAGGCGAACCCCCTCCTCGTGGTCAAGGGCGGCTTCTTCGATGGCAAGCCCCTGACCGCCGAAGAGGTAGGCAAGCTCGCCGACCTCGAGTCCCGCGAAGTGCTCCTGGCGAAGCTCGCCGGTGCCTTCAAGGCCTCGCTGTTCGGAGCCGCATATCTGTTCAACGCACCGCTGTCGAAGGCCGTCCGCACGGTCGACGCGCTGCGTGAGAAGCAGGAGTCCGCTGCGTAGGCGCGAGCCTCTCAAGCGGTGAGTAACCAGGAAATCTAAGGAGAAACCATCATGGCGAAGCTGTCCACTGAGGAGCTGCTCGAGCAGTTCAAGGGCCTGACCCTCATCGAGCTCTCGGAGTTCGTGAAGGCGTTCGAGGAGACCTTCGAGGTCACCGCGGCCGCCCCCGTTGCCGTTGCCGCCCCGGCCGCCGGTGGCGCCGGTGCCGCTGCCGAAGAGGTCGAGGAGAAGGACTCGTTCGACGTCGTCCTCGAGGCCGCCGGCGACAAGAAGATCCAGGTCATCAAGGTCGTCCGCGAGCTCACCTCGCTCGGCCTCGGCGAGGCCAAGGCCGTCGTCGACGGTGCTCCCAAGGCCGTGCTCGAGGGCGCGAACAAGGAGACCGCCGACAAGGCGAAGGCCGCCCTCGAGGAGGCCGGCGCGACCGTCACCCTCAAGTAATGTCGCGCGCTCACTCGAGCGCCGCAGCTTGAGGTGACCCGCGTCACCTGAACACACGGATGCCCCGTGCCGATTCGCTCGGCACGGGGCATCCGTCGTCTGCGCTCAGTCGTGCTCGCTCCTCACGAGGAGGTGGGCGAGCCCGGCATACGTGTTCGGCCCGGGGATGCCATCGATCGGCCCGGTGTAGCCGCCGCGTTGGGCGATGCGCTGCAGCGCCTTCCACGTGTTGGGTCCCGGGACGCCGTCGATGGGGCCGGCGTACCCGGTGCCCGTGAGCACGAACTGCACGCCCTTCCACGAGTTGTTCCCGAGCTGGCCGTCGTACGGGCCGAAGTAGCCGCCGATGCGGGCGAGCACCTGGAGTGCCCGGTACGTGTCCTCTCCGGGGTACCCGTCGACGGGTCCGGCGTAGCCGAACCCGGCGAGCACGGTCTGCACGCCCTTCCACGCCTCCGGCCGCATCGCGCCGTCATTGGGGCCGGTGTAGCCGCCCTTGGCGGCGAGCCGCTCGAGCGCATCCCACGTGGCCGGGCCCGGATAGCCGTCGACGTGGCCCGCGTACCCGTAGCCCTTGCCGGTCTGCTGGAGCGCCTTCCAGGTGTTCGGGCCGGGGACGCCGTCGTTCGGGCCCCGGTAGCCGCCCGCGCGCGAGATCCGTTGCAGGATGAGTCCCTGCTCGTGAGTGATCGCCGCAGTGGTGGCGGCGGCGGATTCGGTGGTCATGGTGTCCTCCTTCGGTGGATGAAGGACCGCGTGCGTCTGAGGGTTCCGCAGGCCGCCCGATGCGGACGCTACGACGGTGTCATCGGCTCGGCCACCGGGCTGTCCCTGAGGGACACCGGAGTCGCGTGGCGTCTCCGGACGCGGTCAGCGGGGCGCGCTGGTGGTCGCCCGGACGACCAGCCGGGTCGGCAGCGGCGCGCCCGAATCGGGCAGCGGTTCGGCCGTCGCGTCGTCGAGCAGGAGGGCCATGACCACGTCGACCGCTGCACGGCCCTGCTCGCCGGGGTACTGCTCGACGGTCGTGAGCTCGAACATCTCGGCGTACTCGTGTCCGTCGACGCCGATGACCGACAGGTCGCCCGGCACGTCGAGGCCGAGCTTCTCGGCCGCGCGGATGGTGCCGATCGCCATCTCGTCGGACGCCGCGAAGACCGCCGTCGGACGCGCCCCCGGGTGCCCGAGCAGCTGGAGCCCGCCCGTGTACCCGCCGGGGAGGCTCATCTCGGTCTCGAGGAGGTGCGGGCCTTCGTCGTCGAGCACTCCGGCGGCCGCGAGCGCATCGAGATGACCCCGGCGGCGCTGGCCCTGCACGCTCGTCGGGCGTGCGGAGGCTCCGACACCGGCGAGGTGGGCGATGCGCGCGTGTCCGAGGTGCAGCAGGTGCTCCGTCGCGAGCTGGCCGACCGCGCGATCGTCGACCGAGAGCCGCGCATCGGCACCCCCGCTGCCGCCCAGCGCAACGAGCGGCTTCTCGCGCCGCTCGAGCGCGGCGACCTCGTGGTCGTCGAGGTCGACGCCGATCGCGATGACGGCGTCGACGCGCTTGCGGGCCAGGAAGAAGTCGAACACGCGCGTGCGCTGCGGGCCCTGCTCGGAGAGGTTGTAGAGCGTCAGGTCGTACCCGGCGGCGAGGAGCGCTCGCTCGACGCCCTCGAGCACCTCGCCGAAGAACCAGCGGTTGACGAACGGGATGATCACCCCGATGTTCTTCGTGCGACCGGTCACGAGGCTCGCGGCATCGGGTGACGCAATGTAGCCGATCTCGCTGGCGGCGGCCTCGACCCTGCGCCGGGTCTCCTCGGCGACGTAGCCTCCGCCCGACAGGGCCCGCGAGGCCGTTGCCTTCGAGACCCCCGCGAGCCTGGCGACGTCGCCGATGGCCGCCATCGCCGCCTCCCTCCGTCGGGCTGCTCCGTTGCAGAGTGTAGTGCTCGGAGGAGCGATGTGGAACCGGTTCCCTTCGAGGGCCCGGAGCCGACGTCCTCGGCGGCGTTCGCGCGTGGGAGCGCTCTCGCAGCACACCGCCGCCGAAGGGACACGGAAGCCGAACCGTGACCCGCGAGACCTTGTGAGGAATCGGCCCCGTGTCCTAGCGTGGGCGCTGGAACCGGTTCCCGGTTCCGCCCTGCACCAACTCAACGAGGAGATGACATGAGACTCACACGGCATCGCCGTTGGGCGGTCCCCATCGTGGCGGCCGCGGCGGTCGGCCTGACGCTCACGGCGTGCACCGGCGACATCGCGAACGAGGAGGCGGGCGACGTCGACTGCAGCGACTACGAGGAGTACGGAACGTTCGACGGCGCCGAGGTCACGGTCGCCGGCACGATCCTCGACCTCGAGGCCGATCGCCTCGTCGAGTCGTGGTCCGACTTCGAGACCTGCACCGGCATCTCGGTCGACTACCAGGGCTCGAGCGAGTTCGAGGCGCAGATCGCGGTCCTGGCCGAGGGCGGGAACGCCCCCGACGTCGGCATCGTCCCCCAGCCCGGCCTGCTCAAGCGGCTCGCCGACGGCGGATGGCTGATCCCGGCGTCCGACCCGGTCGTCGCGAACATCGACGAATTCTGGGACCCGATCTGGAAGGAGTACGCCACCGTCGACGACACGGTGTGGGCCGCGCCCCTCATGGCGAGCGTCAAGGGCTGGGTCTGGTACTCGCCCGACGAGTTCGAGGAGAAGGGCTATGAGATCCCGCAGACCCTCGACGAGCTCAAGGAGCTGTCCGACACCATCGCCGCCGAAGGGGACCACAAGCCGTGGTGCGTCGGCCTCGAGTCCGGTGACGCGACCGGATGGCCCGGCACCGACTGGATCGAGGACTACATGATCCGGCTGCACGGCGCCGACGTGTACGACCAGTGGGTCACGCACGAGATCCCGTTCAACGACCCGCAGGTCGCCGAGGCCTTCGACGCCGTCGGCGAGTACCTGAAGAGCGACGACATGGTCAACGGCGGCATCGGCGACGTGTCGACCCTCGTGACCGAGGCGTTCCAGACGGCCGGCCTCCCCATCCTCGAGGGCGAGTGCTCGCTGCACCACCAGGCCTCCTTCTACGAGACCTTCTGGAACCCCGAGGGCGGCGACGAGAACACCGTGGCGTCCGAAGGCACCGTGTTCGGCTTCCTCCTGCCGCCGGCGAACGCGGGCGACCCGCTTTCGGTCACCGGTGGTGGCGAGTTCCCCGTCGCCTTCCGCGACGCGGAAGAGGTCGAGGCGTTCCGCACCTACCTGTCGAGCGACCTCTGGGCGAACAACCGGGTGAGCCTGGGCGGCGTCGTCAGCGCGAACAAGGGGCTCGACCCTGAGAACGCGTCGAGCGAGCTGCTCGTGCAGGCGGTCGAGATCCTCCAGGATCCCGAGACCACCTTCCGGTTCGACGGATCCGACCTGATGCCCGGCGCCGTCGGTGCCGACTCCTTCTGGAAGGGCATCGTGGCCTGGGTCGGCGGCGAGAGCACCGAGCAGGTCCTCGACACCGTCGAGGCGAGCTGGCCCGCGAGCTAGCCGCCCGCGCGCCGTACGCGAGGCTCGCCCAGCGCACGGCATGATCGAGGGGCGGGGTTTCACAGCCCCGCCCCTCGGCACCCCCAGTTTCAACGACGATCCCGGGAGGCACCCATGACTACGGCCGATCTGCTCGGCAAACTCCTTCAGGTGGTGATGGGCCTCGCGATCCTCGCGGCGGTCGTCGGCCTCCTCATCTTCTTCATCGACAAGGCGCCGAAGAAGGGCCGGGACTACTGGCAGCTCGCCGGCTTCCTCCTCCCCGCCATGCTGCTCGTGGTCATCGGGCTCGTGATCCCGGCGATCCGGACCAGCCTCCTCGCGTTCCAGGACGGCAGCGGCAACTGGACGTGGGACAACTTCGTCTGGACGTTCACGCAGCCCACCGCCATCCGCACCCTCATCAACACCGTCATCTGGGTGCTGATCGTCCCGACGTTCGCGACGATCATCGGACTCGCCTACGCGGTCTTCATCGACCGTTCGCGTGGTGAGAAGTACTACAAGGTCGTGCTGTTCATGCCGATCGCGATCTCGTTCGTGGGCGCCGGCGTCATCTGGCGCTTCGTGTACGAGTACCGCTCGGGCGACCGCGAGCAGATCGGCCTGCTCAATGCCATCGTCGTCGCATTCGGCGGCGAGCCGGTGCAGTGGATGCAGACCGACCCGATCAACACGTTCCTGCTCATCGTCGTCATGATCTGGATCCAGACCGGATTCGCCATGGTCCTCCTGAGTGCGGCGATCAAGGGCGTGCCGACCGAGCAGATCGAGGCGGCCCAGCTCGACGGCACCAATGCCTGGCAGCGGTTCCTGAACGTCACCGTCCCCGGCATCCGAGGGGCCCTCGTGGTCGTGGTCACGACGATCTCGATCGCCACGCTGAAGGTCTTCGACATCGTCCGCACGATGACCGCCGGAAACTTCAACACGAGCACGATCGCGAACGAGATGTACACGCAGGCGTTCCGGGCGAGCGAGGTCGGGCGCGGATCCGCGCTCGCGCTGATCCTGTTCATCCTGGTCCTGCCCATCGTCGTCTACAACGTCAACGTCCTGAGGAAGCAGAGGGAGATCCGATGAGCAGCGTCGCACCCGCCGATCTTCCGGTCGGCAAGGACCTCGGCTCGATCGAGGCCGCCGAGCAGGCCGAGTACGGCGAGCCCAAGGCGGCGCGGGTCAAGAAGCGCCTGACGTCGCGCACCGCGACGATCGCCTCGCTCATCATCGCCGTACTCTGGACCATTCCGACGTTCGGCCTGTTCCTCTCGTCGTTCCGGCCGGCCGAGCTGATCCGCACGACCGGTTGGTGGACGTTCTTCGCGAACCCCGGGCTCACGCTCGACAACTACCGCGACGTCCTGCTCTCGACGTCGTCATCGTCGCCGCAGCTCGGCGCGTACATCGTGAACTCCATCGCGATCGCCCTGCTCGGCACACTCATCACGCTCGTGTTCGCCTCGATGGCGGCCTACGCCTTCGCGTGGATCAAGTTCAAGTGGGTCAACTGGCTCTTCATCTTCGTGTTCGCGCTCCAGATCGTGCCGCTGCAGATGGCGCTCGTGCCGCTGCTGCAGACGTTCTCGACCTGGCTCCGGCCGATGCAGGCCTGGCTGCACGATGTGGTGCCGATCATCCCCGAGCAGAACTACGCCCCGGTGTGGCTCGCGCACGCGATGTTCGGCCTGCCGCTGGCGATCTTCCTGCTGCACAACTTCATCTCCGAGATCCCGAACGACGTCATCGAGGCCGCGCGCGTCGACGGCGCGACGCACGGGCAGATCTTCGGTCGGATCGTGCTGCCGCTCGCGACGCCTGCGCTCGCATCGTTCGCGATCTTCCAGTTCATCTGGGTGTGGAACGACCTGCTGGTGGCGCTGATCTTCTCGGGCGGCACACAGGACGTCGCACCACTCACCCAACGATTGGCCGAGCTCGTCGGAACGAGAGGCCAGGACTGGCAGCTCCTGACGGCCTCGGCGTTCATCTCGATCGTCATCCCGCTGATCGTGTTCTTCGCGCTGCAGCGCTACTTCGTGCGCGGTCTCCTGGCGGGCGCGACGAAGGGCTGACCACCTGCGGATGCCGCGGCATCCGCATCGACGAGGGCGGATGTCGCGAGGCATCCGCCCTCGGCGTGTCGCCGGCCGGCGCGGTGTGTCGCGGGCGCGACACACCTCCGCACCTGCGTTGAATATGGAGCGGACGGGCGGGCGCACGTGCGCGCGCACGCGAATGGCGGGCGACCCGGAGGCCGCCCGCCACTCGGCGTGATTCAGGTCACTCCTTCGTTCGGGCTCCGGCTGCGCGGTGGCGCTGCGCGATCAACGCTGCTCCGCCGAGGCCGAGCAGGACCATCGACGCGGCCAGCAGGCCGCCGGTTCCACCGGCGCCGGTCTCGGCCAGGCCTGCCGGGGTCGCCGGCTTGCCGGGTTCATGCGGCTTCGGCGGGCACGGGTCCAACGTGAAGCTCGTGTGCGCGTTCAGCTCCCAGTAGTCGACCTCGCCCCACTCGGACATGCCGCCCGGCGGCTCCCACGGCGCGTACACGTACACGTCATAGGACATGTCCGCGGGCAGGTCGGTGAACTCGACGTCGGCCATGTGCGTCGCATCACCGACCACGGCCTGGACGCCGCCCTGCACGACATCGTTCTCATCGATCACCCACACCTCGTAGGTCAGGCCCTCGACGAGGCTCGTCAGGTGCACGACCGCTGAGCCGGTACCCCCGTATGCCGGGCACTGCGTCACGGTGACCGTGACGTCCGGCGGGCAGGGCTCGACGAAGAACGTCGCGTCCGCAAGCACGATCGGCTCCTCACCGGCCGGCCATCCGATCTCCAAGAGGTAGTTCCCCGGCGCGAGGTCTCCGAACGGAACGTCCATCGACTCCGCTTCGGCGACGAGCGTGCCCTCGGCGAAGTAGTCGTCGCCGATGAGCACCCAGTCGTACTCCTCATCGACGACGAGTCCGCTCAGGCTCACCAGGGCGTCACCGTCGTAGCCGAGGCTGCAGCCGATCGCGGCGACGGTGACGTCGAGCACCAGGCACTCCTCGACCGTGAACGACTCCTCGTCCACGACCTCCCACACGCCCTCGACGATCGATTGCTCGAACACCACCGTGTACGACCCGCCCGGGATCGGATCCCAGACGTTGGACACGGTGCCCGAGGTTCCGGCGGGAATCACCCAGACGTCCACGACGCCGTCCTGGTTGCTCACCGTCACGCGGTAGTCCAGGTTGGCTCGGAGTCCCTCGAGCGTCACGGTGAGGCTCGGGTCGTCGCCGTCGTAGCCGACGCACGTCGTGTACTCGACCTTCATCGTCGGCGGCGGAGGCGGTTGCGGCAGCGCGCAGTCGTTCTCGTAGATCGCCTGGCCCTCGGCATCCCAGTTGAGGCCGGGGAAGAACTCCGGATCGGACTCGCCGCCGTCGTTGTAGTAGAACGCCGGAACGATGTCGCCCCACTCGGTGTGCTTGGGGATGTCGGGGTAGAAGATCGGGCCGAGGTGCTCCTCGCCGTGTCCGATCGCGGATGGCTGACCGCCGACCTCGGCGTTGGCTGCCGGCGTGATCACCACATACGGGTTCGAGTACGAGTCGGTGCGATGGCAGATCGTCACCTTGTCGACCGGATCCTCGCCCGGTGGGACGATCAGGGCCGCGACGTCTCCGGCCGCGACGGACTCGGCCGGTGCTTCAGCCGCCGGCGCCTCCGCGAGCGTTGCGCCGGGTTCCTCGGCCGCCGGATCCTCCGTGGTGGGCTCGTCCGCGACCGGCGCGGCGGGCTCCTCGACCGGTGCGGGTTCGGCCGCCGGCTCTGCCGGCTCTGCCGGCTCTTCGACCGGTTCCTCGGCCACCGGTTCCTCGGCCGGTGGGGCGGCCTGCTCCTCGGCAGGCGGCGTCCCGGGCTCAGCGGCCTCCGCTTCGGCCGCGGGTGCACTCTCGACGACGGCCGGGTCGGCCGGTTCGTCAGCCATCGCGGGCGCGGCGAAGGCGGTCATGCCACCGAGCGCGAGCGCGGCGACCGCCGCCGTGGCGGCGGCAGTTCGCCAGCTTCGTCGTGCGGTCGTGATGTCAGTTTCGGGGTCTGGCCGGTCAGGCCGTCCCGTCCGGCGCGTGGCGCCGCGGATCCTCGTGTTCACAAGTCCCCCCATCGAGCGGTGAATGCATGCGGATGTCGGGATCCGCACGCGGACGGCACCGGGTGGCCGTACACGACTGATGCAAGCACCTGTGCACAGGTGAGCGGGAAGGTCATCACGGGGTGAGAAGCGGGTGAGCGGCTCGTGAAAATGCCTCGTCAGGCCCCCATTCGGGGGCCGATCAGTCGATCAGCCCGAGGTGTCGCGCACGCTGGACCGCGCCGTCGCGCGTGGTGACGCCGAGCTTGCGGTAGATGCTGCGGACCTGGGTCTTGATGGTGTTGGGTGACACGGAGAGGTCGAACGCGATGCCATGGTGGGTGGCGCCACCGCTCAGTCGCGAGAGCACGACGCGCTCTCGCGCGCTGAGGCTCTCGGGCGAGTATGCATCCCGGGTCGGATACCGGGCCGCGACCGCGTCGAGCAGTGCCCTGGAGGAGGTGGCGCCTCCATCGTCGTTCCGGGCGTGGGCGCTCCGATCGATCAACCCTGCGAGCTCGTGAGGCGCCAGGATCCCGAACGGTCGAACGGCGGCGCTCGGCGCAGCGAGTGCCACCGACCGGTCGAAGAGGTCGTCGGCGGTGCGGATGTCGCCGAGCGCCGCGTGGGCGGCGGCGGTGACGAGCATCGACATGACGGCCGTGCGCGGAGCGTGCGCATCGCCCAGCTCCAGACAGTCCGCGGCGAGCTCGATCGCGCGCGCCGGGTCGCCGGTGTCGAGCGCGACGCGTGCCGACCACGTCGGCGGGCACTGCGAGTGGGCGGAATCGGGCTCGAGCCGCCCGATCTCCGCGCGCGCGGCGACCACCTCGCGACGACGGACGAGCATCGCGATACGGTGCTCGTCGTGAAGCGCGAGCGGGAGGTTGGGCGCTTCCCATTCGCGGACGAGGAACTGGACGTCCTGCAGCAGATCGGCCGCCTGGTCATCGTCCTCGGACGCTTCAGCCGATTCGGCAACGACGAGCGGCGCGTATTCCGTGCTGGCGGTCTCGGCGATGAGCTCGACGAGCCGGTCGCCGATGCCGTCGATCGCCCCGCGTTCGATGGCGACCGCCGCATCGGCGAGTTCGATCAGGGCGGAGCCGAGACGTGGTGCCGGGCCGGCCTGCGTCGCGGCGATTCGTGCGGCGGCGAGGTGCGCGTCGGCGCTGCGGAGCCCGCCGCTGCGCAGCTCGATGAGTGCGACGGCGGCGAGGGCTTCCGCCCGAACCGCCGGCGGAGTGCGGTCCTCCGCCACGTTCAGGGCCCGGCGCAAGGCTCGATGCGCCTCATCGAGTCGTCCCGTGAGCAGCTGGCACAGGCCGGTCTCGAGCGAGACGAGCGATTCGAGCTCGACGCGGCACGAGAGCGGCAGGGCTCCGTCGGCGAGCCGGCGATCCGCGAGGGTGAGCTGTTCGCGCGCAGCGGTGAAACGCCCGAGCGCCCGGAGCGACGTCGACCGGATCACCGGAGCGAGCACGCGGAGGGCGTCGACGCCCTCGACGCCGTCGAGCGCGCGGTCGGCGGCGTCGAGGTAGGGCTCGACCGCGTACGGGTTGGCCGAGCCGGGTTCGCGATGTGCGGCGGCGATGGCGAGCAGCGCTGCGGGGTCCTGCGTCCAGGTGTCCTCCGCGCCGTGCCCGACGACGCGGTCACGCAACTCGGCCGGGCCGAGGCGCACGATCTCCTGCCAGGTCACCGCCCCCGCGGCATCCGTCGCCTCGACCATCGCCACCCCCGTTTCGTGGCCGACGAGCGTTGGCTGCAGTCTACGCGTGGGTGATCCGCGGGTGAGCAGGGGTCGACCGGGTGTCGCCGGGGGTCGTCGCAGGGCTCCGGATGCCGCCGCGATCAGTTCGGACGGCGGGCGCCGCGGCGCGAGAGCAGGAGGGCGCTGCCCATGGCCAGCAGCAGGAGACCGGCGGCGGCGAGCCCCGTCGTGTCGCCGGCGCCCGTTGCGGGCAGTGCGGCCGGCGTCGACGGATGCTGCGGCGTCACCGGAGCCACCGGACACGGCGCGAGGGTCACGTCCGCGGTCGCGACGAGCTCCACGGTCTCGAGCGGGACGAAGTTCCCGCCGCCGATGAAGGGCGGCTCCTCGTACGGATCGGCGGTCCACGTGCCGCTCACCAGCACGGTGTACGTCGCTCCGGGCGGCAGGTCGACGTCGAAGCCCGCTTCACCCGCGTCATCCGCGACGACGGGTCCCGTGTCGACGAGCGCTCCGCTGTCGGCGTCGATGATGTCGACGAGGTACTCGATGCCGGGCAGGAGGTCACCGAGCAGGACATGCAGCGTCCCGTCGCCTCCGGCGGTCGTGCACTGGGTCGCCGCGACCTCGAGGGAGGGCTGGCAGGGTTCGACCGCGAAGGCGATCCAGTCGTACATGGGCACGGGTGCCGTTTCACCCTCGGACGGTCTCCACTGCACGTACACGTAGTAGTTGCCCGGCGGCATCCCGACCAGCTCGCGATCCACGGTCTCGGTGTCCGCGTCGAACGGACCGCCGACCAGGAAGTCCGGGCCGACGACCTCGAATGAGTACGACTCGCCCGGAATGAGCCCGGTGAACCTGGCCATCGTGACGCCGTCGCGTCCCAGGCTGCAGCTCACCGGTGCCGCCGTGACGCCGAGGTCGGGGCACGCTCCGATCGTGGCGGACTCCGAGTCGAGTTCGACCCCGTCCAGGAGGAGTCCGAGTCGGTAGCCTCCCGGCGCAAGCGTGTAGGTCAGTGAGGCCTCGGTGGACCCCAGTACCTCATCGGACAGGGCGAGTTCGCCACCGTCGGTCAGCACTTCGACCACGTAGTCGACCTCCGGATCGAGGCCGGTCAGCGTGACCTCGATCGATCCCGATCCGCCGTACGTGACGCAGTCCGTCGTCGCCGTGATCTCCAGACTCGACGCCGGCGTCTCCTCGGCCGATGCCGGAGCTGCGATCACGAGCGAGGCGATCGCCAGGCCGGATGCGACGACGCCGGTGGACAGCATCCGCCACCACCGAGCGCCGGTGCGGGCAGTGCGGGCGGGACGGGCAGAGCGGGCGGTGCGGGGCATGGGCGGGCTCCCTCGCGACGGACGTGAGACGCGCTCACCGTACTCCCGAGACGCCGTGGGCGAACATCCCTCGTTCGGGGTCCCCGCGCAGGGAGCCGTGCCGGAGGCCGCGCTTAGGGTGAATCCATGAGCATGCACGGTGGCGGGATGCCCCCCGGCGCCCGGGTGGGCGCGACCGGCGCCGGTCGAGGCGGCGGGGTCAGACGCCGGATCTCGAGCGCCGACGAAGCGGCCCAGCGCGCCGAGAATGCCGAGGCGCCGAAGATCCCGCACCTCCTGCGACGGATCGCCGAGCTCTTCCGTCCGCATCGCGGGCCGCTCGCGGTGGTCGTCGTCCTGGTCCTCACCGGGGCGGCGCTCAGCGTCATCCCGCCGCTGCTCACGCAGCGCGCGTTCGACGACGCCCTCTTCCCGACCGACGCGTCGGGCGACGTCGGCGCACCGAACCTGGACGCGCTCGTGTGGATCGTGGGCGCCATGATCGGCGTCTACGTGTTCTCGGCCCTGCTCGGGGTCTGGCAGACGTTCCTCACCGCAACGATCGGCAACAAGGTCATGGGCGCGATGCGCGTGCGCCTGTTCAGCCATCTCCAGTCGATGGAGCTCAGCTTCTTCACGCGCACCAAGACGGGCATCATCCAGTCGCGCCTGCAGAACGACGTCGGCGGCGTGGCATCCGTGCTCACCAACACCGTCTCGAGCGTGCTCGGCAACACGGTCACGGTGATCTCGGCGTTCGTCGCCATGCTGCTGCTCAACTGGCAGCTGACGCTCATCGCGCTCGTGCTCATGCCGTTCATGGTGATCGCGCAGCGCCGCGTCGGCCAGGTGCGCGCGCGCATCGCGGCGAAGACGCAGGAGTCGCTGTCCGAGATGACGGCGATCACGCAGGAGACGCTGTCGGTCAGCGGCATCCTCCTCTCCAAGAGCTTCACGCGGCAGCGGAGCGAGATCGACCGCTACGCCGACGAGAACCGCAACCAGATCCAGCTGCAGGTGCGCCAGCAGATGTCGGGCCAGTGGTTCTTCGCGATGGTCTCGATCTTCATGTCCTCCATCCCGGCGATCGTCTACCTGGTTTCCGGATGGCTCATCACGGGCGGAGTCTCGGGGATCACCGCGGGCACGATCGTCGCGTTCACGACCGTGCAGGCGCGCCTGCTGTTCCCCCTCATGGGACTCATGCGCGTCGCGCTCGACCTGCAGACCTCGAGCGCGCTCTTCGCCCGCATCTTCGAGTACCTCGACCTGACGCCGGCGATCACCGATCGCCCCGGCGCGAGCGAGGTGCCCATGGGCACGGATGCCGCGGACGAGCCTCGCCTCGGACGCGTCGAGTTCGACCACGTGTCGTTCCGGTACCCCGACGCCGACGACGACCAGCGGCCCACGCTCGACGACGTGTCGTTCACGATCGAGCCGGGGCAGTACGCGGCGTTCGTCGGACCCAGCGGTGCAGGCAAGACGACCGTGTCGTACCTCGTGCCGCGCCTGTACGAGGCGTCGAGCGGTGCCGTCCGCTTCGCGGGCGTCGACGTGCGCGACCTGTCGCAGGAGTCGCTCATGTCGCACATCGGGATCGTGAGCCAGGAGACGTACCTCTTCCACGCGACGATCGCCGAGAACCTGCGGTACGCGAGGCCGGATGCCACGGACGCCGAGCTCGAGGCGGCGGCGCGTGCGGCGAACATCCACGAGACCATCGCGTCGTTCCCCGAGGGCTACGAGACGGTCGTCGGCGAACGCGGCTACCGGCTCTCGGGCGGCGAGAAGCAGCGCATCGCCATCGCGCGCGTACTGCTGAAAGACCCCGCGGTCCTCGTGCTCGACGAGGCGACGAGCGCACTCGACACGATCAGCGAGCGGGTCGTGCAGGCGGCGCTCGACGACGCGTCGCGCGGGCGCACGACGATCGCGATCGCGCACCGGCTCTCGACCGTGGTCGCCGCCGACGTCATCTTCGTGATCGTCGCCGGCCGGATCGCCGAGCGCGGGACGCACGCCGAGCTCATCGATGCCGGCGGCGTCTACGCGTCGCTCTACCGCCAGCAGGCGGAGCGGCCCGAGGTCGCGGCGCCGCAGGCGTAGCGCCCAGCCCGCTACGAGCGCTCGGCGAGCATGTCCTCCATGAGCGCGATCTCGGACTGCTGGCTGGCCACGATCGCCTCGGCGAGCGAGACGACCACGGGGTAGTCCGAACGCGCGAGCACCGCGTCGGCCATCTCGACCGCGCCCGCGTGGTGGGCGATCATGAGCTCGAGGAACATGCGTTCGGCCTCGACGCCCTCGAGCGACTTCAGCTCCTCGATCTGCTCCGGAGTCGCGAGGCCCGGCATGGGGTCACCGGGTTCGTGCGCCGACGTGCCATCGCCGGCGCCCGAGCCGTGGCCGCCGTGCGCCTCGCCGTCGTCGGCGGGCTGCGTCATCCACGTCATCGCCGGCTCGGCGCCGAACTGGGGGAGCCCCCACTCGGCGAGCCACGCGTACATCTGGCCCGACTGCTGCGCCTGGGTGGTGGCGATGTCGTAGGCGAGCAGGCGCGTCGCGTCGTCGTCGGTCGCGTCGCGGATGATCATCGCGAGCTCGACGCCCTGCTGGTGGTGCACCTGCATGTCGCGCGCGAACCCGGCCTCGGCGCTCGTGGTCGAGGGCGTGGGTTCGCCGAGCGTCGAGAGGCGCCCGACCGAGAAGGCGATCGCGGCCACCACGACGAGCGCGACGGCCGCCGCGAGCACGACGGTCCAGCGACCGACCCCGCGACGCGGGGCCTCGGCGGCCTCGGCCGGCGACGGGGAGGAGTCGGTCACGACACCTTGCCGGCGCCGTCGATCGCGCCGGCGCACGACGCGCCGGGCTCGGGCACGCTCTGGCTCAGCCAGTACTCCTCGAGGAACTCGCCGATGCGCGGGTCGTCGGCGTCGTCGACCTGGAGCTGCGCGTTCCAGCCGCTCAGCACGATGGGCGAGGGCAGGCCGTCGTACGGCGAGAGGATGACGTAGGTCGACGGCAGCTTCGAGCGGAGGTTCGCGACCTCGTCGCCTGACAGCGCATCGGCGTCGTAGGTGACCCACACGGCGCCGTGCTCCATCGAGTGCACGGCGTTCTCGTTCGGCACCGGCTCCTCGTAGATGCCGCAGTTCAGCCACGCGGGGTTGTGCTCGCCACCGGCGGGCGGGGTCTGCGCGTAGTCGACCGCACCCTCGACGTGCCCGGCCGCGTTCTCGAAGGTTTCGACGCCCTCGACCTCGGCGCCGGAGCCGCCGGCGCTGTAGGTCGCGGGGCGCGGCGTCAGCACCACCGACGTGACGATGAGCGCGATGATCGCCACGCCGACCGCGACCGAGCTCCAGATCGCGATGCGGCGGTTGCGCTTCATGCGCGCCTCGCGCTTCTTGAACTCCTCGAGCTTGCGTTCGCGCTCGATGGCACGCTGCTGCTTGACGGTGGGCTTCTTACCGGTCGGGGTCGCGCTCACGCGTGGGCCTTCCTCGTGCGGGGGAGTCGTCTGAGTATACGAATGCATGGGCTGGGAGAACGCCGACCACGCAGCGCCGCGCCATCCACCTCGACCAGCCTGCCATGCGGCATCCGTCATGCCCTAGGCTGGCCGCGTGAGCTTCTCGCCTCGGTGTTGTCGTCGCTAGGCAGGCGACCCCTACCCCTGCGTCGCGCGCCGTTCCGGGCGCTGCTCAGACGCACTCCACCAGAGGATGAACACACCGGCATGAAGTACGCACAGAACATCACCGAACTCGTCGGCGACACCCCGCTCGTGAAGCTCAACCGGGTGACGCAGGGGGTGACGGATGCCACGGTGCTGGTCAAGCTCGAGTACTTCAACCCCGGCGGCTCCGCGAAGGACCGCATCGCCGCGCGCATCATCGACGCGGCGGAGCGCGAGGGCAAGCTCAAGCCGGGCGGCACGATCGTCGAGCCCACGTCGGGCAACACGGGCGTGGGCCTCGCGCTCGTCGCGCAGCAGCGCGGCTACAAGTGCATCTTCGTGTGCCCCGACAAGGTGAGCGAAGACAAGCGGAACGTGCTCACGGCGTACGGCGCCGAGGTCGTCGTGACGCCGACCGCCGTCGCGCCCGACAGCCCCGAGTCGTACTACGGCGTGTCCGACCGGCTCGCGCGCGAGATCCCCGGTGCCTTCAAGCCCGACCAGTACTCGAACCCGAACGGGCCGCGGTCGCACTACGAGACCACCGGCCCCGAGATCTGGCGCGACACCGACGGCACGATCACGCACTTCGTCGCGGGCGTCGGCACGGGCGGCACCATCACGGGCACCGGCCGGTACCTGCGCGAGGTCTCCGACGACCGCGTGCGAATCATCGGCGCCGACCCCGAGGGATCGGTGTACTCGGGCGGCACCGGGCGGCCCTACTTCGTCGAGGGCGTCGGCGAGGACTTCTGGCCGAGCGCGTACGACCCGAGCGTGCCGCACGAGATCATCGCCGTGTCCGACGCGAAGTCGATCGAGATGACGCGCCGCCTCGCGCGCGAGGAGGGCATCCTCGTGGGCGGCTCGAGCGGCATGGCGGTCGTCGCGGCGCTCGACGCGGCATCCCGCCCCGAGGTCACGGCCGACGACGTGTTCGTCGTGCTGCTGCCCGACTCGGGCCGCGGGTACCTCGGCAAGATCTTCAACGACAAGTGGCTGCGGGCATACGGCTTCGGCAATGCGCCGGCCGGCCACACGATCCGCGACATCCTGTCGGCCAAGGCCGATCGCACGGCACCGCTCGTCTACGTGCACCCGAACGACACCGTGCGCGAGGCGATCGACCGGATGACCGAGAGCGGCGTGTCGCAGCTGGTCGTCATCTCGGCCGAGCCGCCCGTGGTGCTCGGCGAGGTCGTCGGCGCACTGCATGAAGAGGAACTGCTCGAGCAGGTCTTCTCGGGCCGCGCGAAGCTGACCGACGAGGTCTCGACCGTGGTCGGCGAGCCGTTGCCCCTCATCGGCGTGAACGAGCCCGTCGTGGCGGCGCGCCAGGCCTTCGGCGAGGCGCCGGCGATGCTCGTCACCGACGGCGGCAAGGCGCTCGGCGTCATCACGCGCGCCGACCTGCTCGCCTACCTCTCCTCCTGATGACCCACTCGAGCCACTCGATTCAGGAGAACGGAGGCAATTCAGGACGATGTCGCCGATCGGATCCTGATCAGCCTCCGTTCTCCTGAAACCACATCGCGATTGGAACCACCGACATGCAGCACGACGCTCGATTCGACACGCGCGCGGTCCACGCCGGACAAGACCCCGACCCGACCACGGGCGATGTCATCCCGCCCATCCACGTGACCTCGACCTATGCGCAGGACGGCATCGGCGGGTTACGCAACGGGTACGAGTACTCGCGCGGCGGCAACCCGACGCGCACCGCGCTCGAGACGCAGCTCGCGGCGCTCGAGGGCGGCATCCGGGGACTGTCGTTCGCCTCGGGTCTCGCGGCCGAGGACGCGCTGCTGCGCACGGTGCTGCAGCCCGGCGACCACGTCGTCATCGGGAACGACGTGTACGGCGGCACGCACCGCCTGATCCGCCGCATCTTCGGCGACTGGGGCGTGCGGCACAGCACGGTCGACACGAGCGACCTCGACGCCGTGCGCGACGCGATCGAGCTGGGCACCACGAAGGTGCTGTGGGTCGAGACGCCCTCCAACCCGCTGATGAAGATCTCGGATGTCGCGGCGCTCGCCGAGCTCGGCGACGAGGCCGGCGTGCTCGTCGTGGTCGACAACACGTTCGCCTCGCCCGCCCTGCAGCAGCCGATCGCCCTCGGCGGCCACGTCGTCGTGCACTCGACGACGAAGTACCTCGGCGGTCACTCCGACGTCGTGGGCGGTGCGCTCGTCTTCGCCGACGGGCGGGAGGATCTGGCCGAGCGGGTCGGTTTCACGCAGTTCGCGGCGGGCGCGGTGTCGTCCCCGTTCGACGCGTTCCTCACCACGCGCGGCATCAAGACGCTCGGCATCCGGATGCAGCGGCACAGCGAGAACGCGTTGGCGATCGCGCAGCGGCTCTCCGAGCACACCGGCATCGCCCGCGTGCTCTATCCGGGCCTCGAGTCGCACCCGGGCCACGAGCTCGCGGCGCGGCAGATGTCGGGCTTCGGCGGCATGGTGTCGATCGACCTCGCCGGCGGCGGCGAGGCGGCGCGACGCTTCGCGGAGTCGACCGAGCTGTTCACGCTGGCCGAGTCCCTCGGCGGGGTCGAGTCGCTCGTGAACTACCCGTCCGAGATGACCCACGCGTCGGTCAAGGGGACCGAGGCCGAGGTGCCCGAGTCGATCGTGCGACTGTCGGTCGGCATCGAGGATGTCGCGGACCTGCTCGCCGACATCGACCAGGCGCTCGGCCGGCTCTAGCCAGCCGCGCGGCCGGCGCGCCATCCGCCGGTGGGAGAATGGGGTCGACGGCGCGCGGCACGTCACCGGCGCCGAGGAGATGAGCGCCATGGTCTGGCTCTGGATCACCCTGATCGTGCTCGGCATCGTCGCGATCGTGCTGCTGTTCATGTCGATCAAGATCGTGAAGCAGTACGAGCGGGGCGTGGTCCTGCGCTTCGGGCGGCTGCACGGCGTGCGCGAGCCGGGCATCCGCTTCATCATCCCCATCGTGGACGTCATGACGAAGGTGTCGCTGCGCATCGTGACGCTGCCCATCCAGTCGCAGGGCATCATCACGAAGGACAACGTGAGCGTCGGCGTCTCGGCGGTCGCCTACTACCGGGTCGTCGACGCGGTGAAGTCGGTGATCGCGATCGAGAACGTGAAGTCCGCGATCGACCAGATCGCGCAGACGACGCTGCGCAAGGTGATCGGCCAGCACCACCTCGACGAGGCGCTGTCCGACACCGCGATGCTCAACGCCAACATCCGCCAGATCCTCGACGTGACGACCACGGAGTGGGGCGTCGAAGTGACCCTCGTCGAACTGAAGGACATCCTGCTGCCCGACTCGATGAAGCGAGCGATGGCCAAGCAGGCCGAGGCCGAGCGCGAGAAGCGCGCGAAGATCATCGCCGCCGAGGGCGAGGCGCTCGCAGCGACACAGCTCGGCGTCGCGTCCGACACGATGATGTCGCATCCGCTCGCACTGCAGTTGCGCACCCTGCAGACTCTCGTCGAGGTGGGCGTCGACAAGAACACGCTGGTCGTGGTGCCGGCGCCGCTGATGAGCTCGATCGGCGAGCTCGCGAACTTCCTCGACCGCGAGTCGGCGATCGCGGAGGTGCGGCGCTCGACGCCGTCGCCCGCGGCGGGTCTGGCAGGATCTTAACGAATGATGTCTACCCTGCCATCGTGACGCGTCGGTGGCAGGGCCCAGAATGAGCGGGTGAGTTCGAGAACGCTGGATGCCGCGCCACCCGTCGCCACCGCCACCGCCACCGGCACCGGGCACCGGGGCAGCCTGGGCCTCGTGCAGGGCACCGCGCTGTACATCGCGAGCGTGCTCGGCACCGGCATCCTCGTGCTGCCCGGCCTCGCCGCCCAGGCGGCCGGTCCGGCATCGATCCTCGCCGTGGCCGCGGTGCTCGTCCTCTCCATCCCGCTCGCCGGGACGTTCGCCGCGCTCGCCTCGCGCTTCCCCGACGCCGGCGGCGTCGCCAGCTACGTGCGCCGCGCGCTCGGGCCCACCGCCGCCCGCATGACCGGGTACTGGTTCTTCTTCGGCGTCTGCGTCGGCGCGCCGGTCGTCGCGATCCTCGGCGGCGAGTACGTCGTCGCGGTGCTCGGCGTCGACCGTGCGGCGGTGCCCGTCATCGGCTTCGCGGTGTTCCTGCCGCCGTTCGTCGCGAACTGGTTCGGGGTGCGGGTCGCGGGCTGGGTGCAGTTCGTGCTCACCGGGCTGCTGCTCTCGGTGGTCGTCGGCGTCGTCGCCGTCACGTTCCCCGCGGCCGAGCCCGCGAACTTCACGCCGTTCCTGCCCAACGGGTGGGCGGGCGTCGGCGTCGCCATCAGCCTGTTCGTCTGGGCCTTCGCCGGGTGGGAGGTCGGCACGCACATCGCGGGCGAGTTCCGCGACCCGAAGCGCACGATCCCGATCGCCACGGCCATCGCGATCGTCATCGTGGGCGCCGGCTACCTCGCGCTGCAGTTCGTGACCGTCGCCGCGCTGGGCGAGCGGGCGGGAGCGAGCCAGGTGCCGCTGCTCGACCTGGTCGAGACCACGGCCCCCGGCATCGGTTCGGTGCTCGTCGCGATCGTCGCCGCCATCGTCACGGTCGGCGTGGTCAACGCGTACCTGCCCGCGTTCGGCAAGCTCGGCGCCGCGCTCGGGCGAGACGGCGACCTGCCGCGCTTCTTCGCGAAAGGCGCCGCCGACGGTGAGGTCCCGCGCCGCGCCCTCGCGCTGACGGGCACGCTGATCGTCGTCTACTTCGGCCTCATGCTGCTCAACGACCTCGACCTCACCGGCTTCATCCTCATCCACACGAGCAACATGGTCGCGATCTACGCGGCCGGAATGGTCGCGGCCACGCTGCTGCTCCGGCGCTGGTCGGTCGGCTGGTGGCTCGCCGTCGTGGCGACCGTGCTCTCGGCGGGACTCCTCGTGCTGGCCTGGCAGAACCTCGTGGTGCCGCTCGTGCTCGCCGCGGCCGCGGTGGTCGTCACGGTGGTGCGCCGACTTCGTCGAGGCCGCGCGATCGCACGCGCCGGCGACCACCACGACGCCGGCGGGCGCCGCACTCGAGCCGCACTGCTCACCGCACCTCGTCAGGAGCCCAGTTGACCGAGTACCGTGCCCGCTTCGACGCCGAGATCGAGTTCGTCAACGGCGGAGGACTGCGGGCCGAGGCGTTCCGCTTGGACATCCCGTCGGCCGACCTCACCGAGGCGCAGATCGGGGAGCTGCTGGTGCGGCATCTCGGACTCGCCATGGTGGGTCGCGTCGAGCTCGCGAACCTCGAGATCGTCGAAGAGCCGCACAAGGGGTCGCGCGGCGTGTCCGATTCCGCGGTCGGTGCGGCCGCGGCATCCGGCCCGATCTCCACCAGAGGCGAGCTCGTCGACCTGAGCCACACGGTGCGAGCCGGACTCGTGACGTACCCCGGCATCCCGGCGCCCACCATCACACCGCACCTCACGCGCGAGGCGTCGCGCGAGCACTACGCGCCGGGCACCGAGTTCGCGATCGACCTCATCACGATGGCCGGCAACACGGGCACGTACCTCGACAGCCCGTACCACCGCTACGCCGACGGCGGCGATCTCGCGAGCCTCGATCTCTCGACGCTGGTGGGGGTGCCGGCCGAGGTGTTCCGATTCACGGATGCCGCCACCCGCGGGATTCCCGCAGCGGCGTTCCTCGACCGCGACCTGGCCGGCACCGCGGTGCTCCTGCACACCGGCTGGAGCCGGCATTTCGGCACGCCCGCGTACGCGCACGGCTCGCCGTTCCTCACCGACGAAGGCGCGCAGCACCTCGTCGACGCCGGCGTCGCCATCGTCGGCATCGACGCGCTGAACATCGACGACACCGAGTCCGGCGGCACCCGGCCGGCCCATTCGCTGCTGCTCGCCGCGGGCATCCACGTCGTCGAGCACCTGACGGGGCTCGACCGCGTTCCGGTCCGTGGGGCTCGGTTCACCGCCGTGCCACCGAAGGTCGAGGGGTTCGGCACCTTCCCGGTGCGGGCGTTCGCCGAGTTGCCCGTCGGATAGTTGCGCGGGCGGCGGATCGCTCACGGCCATCGTCTCGCGCCCGACGGCGGCGGCGTGGGAACCGGGAATGTCCGGTGACCGCGCGTCGCGGCTGGCACGCGGGGGCCGTTCCGGGTGAGGATGGATGCCATGACCGCCCATGCGTACGCGCTCGCCGACGGCAACACGATCCCTGCGATCGGCTTGGGCACGTACGGGCTGAACGACCAGTCGGGCGTCGAGGCCATCGTCTCCGCCATCCAGGACGGCTATCGCCTCATCGATACGGCCTACAACTACGGCAACGAGGAGGTGGTGGCCGAGGCCATCCGCCGCGTCGACGTCGACCGCAGCGACCTCTTCGTCACCACCAAGCTGCCCGGCCGCCACCACGGCCTCGAGGAGACGCTCGCGAGCTTCGAGCAGTCGCGCAAGCGCCTCGACCTCGACTGGGTCGACCTGTACCTCATCCACTGGCCGAACCCGAAGCGCGACCGCTACGTCGACAGCTGGCGCTCGATGATCAAGCTCAAGGAGCGCGGCGTCGTGCGCTCGATCGGCGTCTCGAACTTCACGCCCGCGATGCTCGATCGGCTGAACGCCGAGACGGGCCTCATGCCGGTCGTGAACCAGGTCGAGCTGCACCCGTACCATCCGCAGGTCGAGCTGCGGGCGTATCACTCCGAGCACGCGATCCGCACCGAGAGCTGGACGCCGCTCGCCAAGGGCAGCGAGCTGTTCGCCGAACCCGTGATCGCCGAGATCGCGGCGCGGCACGGCGTGACGCCGGCCCAGGCGGTGCTCGCGTGGCATCTCGAGCTCGGCTCCGTGCCGATCCCCAAGTCGGCCGATGCCGCACGTCGCCGCGAGAACCTCGACGTCTTCGACGTCGGGCTCGAGCCGGCCGAGGTCGAGGCGATCTCGGGCCTCGAGCGCGGCCGCCTGTGGGGTGCCGATCCCGAGGTGCACGAAGAGCTGTAGCGCTGTCCGGTTGTCGCGGGTCGGCGACCGGTTCGGCGCGGCGGATGTCGCCGCCCCGTCGTAGGCTCGATCGGGTGAGCGAGCGCACCACCCCCGCACCATCCGCGGCCACCGAGGTTCCGGTCGGGGGTCCGCTCGCACGGCCCTGGCGCTGGCTGTCGCTCGGCATGTTCGCGCTCATCTTCCTCGCGGCGTTCGAGGTGCTCGCGGTCACCACGGTGATGCCGCTCGTCGTCGCCGACCTCGACGGCGAGCACCTCTACGCGCTCGCATTCTCGGTCCCGCTCGCCGCGGGCGTCGTGGGCATGGTCGTCGCCGGCAACTGGAGCGACCGTTCCGGGCCGCTGCCGCCGCTCATCGCGGCGGGCGTGCTGTTCGTGATCGGCCTGGTGATCGCGGGGCTCGCGCCGAGCATGCCGGTGCTGGTGCTCGGCCGGCTGGTGCACGGCATCGGCGGCGCGGCCGTCATCGTGCCGCTCTACGTGATCGTCGCGCGGGTGTACCCCGAGTCGGTGCGCTCTCGGGTGTTCGCGGGCTTCGCGGCGGCATGGGTCATCCCGTCGATCGTCGGCCCGGCCGTCGCCGGATTCGTCGCCGAGCAGCTCGACTGGCGGTGGGTGTTCCTCGGCGTCATCGCGCTCGTGCTGCCGGCCGGCGCGATGATGCTCGTGCCGCTGCTGCGCGTCCACGACCAGGTGCGGGGCGACCCGTCGGTGCCGTGGAGCGGCTCCCGGCTCGCGTGGTCGGTCCTCGCCGCGTTCGCCGCGCTCGGGGTCAGCCTTGCGAAGGAGCTGCCCGAGCCGTGGCGCTGGATCGTCGCGGTCGTGGGCATCTTCGTCGCGATCGTCGCCGTGCGGCCGCTGCTCCCGCCCGGCGCGCTGCGGGCGGCGCGGGGCATGCCCGCGACCGTGCTCATGCGCGCGATCGTCGCCGGCGCCTTCTTCGCCAGCGAGATCTACCTGCCGTACCTGCTCATCGAGCGCTACGGGTTGATGCCGAGCCTCGCTGGCGCGGTGCTCACGGGCGCCGGCATCTCCTGGGCCGTCGCCTCGTGGTTGCAGGGCCGGCTCGGCGACCGGATCTCGAACGCCGACGTCGTGCGGATCGGCGCGGGCCTGCTCGCCGTCTCGCTCGTGGTCGTGCTCGGGGTCGCCGCCTTCACGCTGCATCCGGCGGTCGCGTTCGTCGCCTGGACGGCGTGCGGCGCCGCGATGGGCTTCATGTATCCGCGCTTCTCGGTCTCGGTGCTCGAGCAGTCGACGCAGGAGTCGCAGGGCTTCAACAGCGCGGCGCTCACGATCGGCGAGTCGCTCGGCGCGGCGGTCGCCTTGGCGATCACCGCCCTCGTCGCGAGCGTCGTCGGGCCCGATGCATTCACGGCCGAGTTCCTCGTGACGGTCGCGATCGCGATCGTCGGGGTGGCGCTGTCGTCGCGCGTCCATCCGCCGCGCTGACGGGCCGCCGATCCGATGTGACGGTCACATTGTGACGGTCACATTCGCGCCATCCGCGTGCATAATGGTCGCGGCGGCATGTGTGACCGTGAACATGCCGGAATCGAACCGAGGTCACGTGCCGGAGACGACGCAGGAGTCCGTGCGTGGGCGTGCGCCCAGCATCCGCGATGTCGCGCGCCTCGCGGGCGTCTCGCATCAGACGGTGTCGCGCGTGCTGAACAACCATCCGAGCATCCGTCCGGAGACCAAGCAGCGGGTGCTCGACGTGATGGCCGAGCTGCAGTACAAGCCCAACCGAGCGGCGCGCGCGCTCGTGACGAGCCGGTCGCGCACGATCGGCATCCTGTCGGCGTCGAGCACGCACTACGGGCCGGCGTCGAGCATCGCGGCCATCGAGTCGGCCGCGCGCACGTCGGGTTACTGGGTCACCACCGCCAACATCGAGTCGGGCGACGCGGGCTCCATTGCCGACGGGCTGGCCCACCTCGCCGCGCAGGGCATCGAGGGCCTCGTCGTCATCGCGCCGCAGGTGCGCGTGTTCGACACGCTCGCGCAGTTGTCGATCGACGTGCCGTACGTCACGCTGCAGTCGACCGGCCGCGACCCCGAGCACACGCTCTCGGTCGACCAGATCGCGGGCGCCCGGATCGCCACGCGCCACCTCATCGAGCGCGGGCACCGCCAGATCTACCACCTGGCCGGGCCGCAGGACTGGATCGAGGCCGAGGCGCGCATGCGCGGGTTCCTCGACGAGATGAGCGCGCGGGACGTGCCCACGACCGCGCCGATCCTCGGCGACTGGACGGCCGACTTCGGGTACTACGCCGGTCGCGAGCTGCTGACCGTGCGCGACTTCACGGCGATCTTCGCGTCGAACGACCAGATGGCGCTCGGCGTCATGCACGCGGTGCGCGACGCCGGGCTCGAGATCCCGAGGGACGTCTCGGTCATCGGCTTCGACGACATCCCAGAGGCGGCCCACTTCTGGCCACCGCTCACGACGGTGCGCCAGGACTTCGCCGAGCTCGGGCGGCGGTGCGTCGCGCTGCTGCTCGGCGACATCGACGCCTCGGCGCCCGAGTACCGCGGCACGATCGTGCCCGAGCTCATCGTGCGGTCGTCGGTCGGCGCGCCCGCGTTCTGACCGTCATCCGGGGGCGGTCACGGCCCGTTACCGTTCCGTGATCATCGGTCAGTTGACAGCCGCGCCGATCGTAGGGCTAACATGTGACTCGCCATGTGAACGGTCACATCGATCGTCACATCGGCCAGGATCCATCGCCGCCGAGGCGGCCGCACCATTCGACGAGGGAGTCCGCGTGACCAGCTTCGGCCCGCAGATCGAGGTCGCGATCGCCCGAGTCCGGGCTGACGTGGCCCGGCTGCACGGCGAACTGACCCGGTACGGCCTCGTCGTCTGGACCGGCGGCAACGTGTCGGGCCGGGTCCCGGGCGCCGACCTGTTCGTGATCAAGCCGTCGGGCGTGAGCTACGACGACCTGGCGCCCGAGAACATGATCCTCTGCGACCTCGACGGCAACGTGATCCCCGGCACGCCGGGCAGCGAGCGGTCGCCGTCGTCCGACACTGCGGCGCACGCGTACGTCTACCGCAACATGCCCGAGGTCGGCGGCGTCGTGCACACGCACTCGACCTATGCGGTCGCGTGGGCGGCGCGCGGCGAGGAGATCCCCTGCGTCATCACGGCGATGGCCGACGAGTTCGGCGGCCCGATCCCGATCGGGCCGTTCGCCATCATCGGCGACGACTCCATCGGCCGCGGCATCGTGGACACGCTCACCGGCCATCGCTCGCGGGCGGTGCTCATGCAGAACCACGGCCCGTTCACCATCGGCGCCAACGCGAAGGACGCCGTCAAGGCGGCCGTCATGGTCGAGGATGTCGCGCGCACGGTGCACTTCGCCCGCGAGGCGGGCCCCCTGATCCCGATCCCCCAGGAGGCGATCGACCGGTTGTACGACCGGTACCAGAACGTCTACGGACAGTCCTCGGACGCCCGTCGACCCATCCCCAGCTGACCCACCCACCAGCTGATCCATCAACAACTCAAGAGCTTGCGGCAGCCGCGGTCCCGAACGGACGCCGCAGGGAAGCCGGTCGTCATGGACGAGGCCGGATT